>NZ_JBVIPS010000007.1:0-212677 GCF_055577715.1 Streptomyces sp. NPDC033177
TTGCTGTCTTGCGTTTCCGACTCTATCAGACTCTTTCGTGTCCGATTTCCTCGGTGCCTTTCCGGTTCCCGCTCCGGCCTTTCGGCTTTCGCGTTCCCTTTCCGGCGAGTCCAAACACTATCAGGACTTTCTCGACTCCCTGACCACTCATCTGCGAGCACGCAGAAGCTGACCCAGGGATTAGGATCTGACTTGATAGATGCCGCCGAGTCCGGACGCTTGACCGCGTCGCTCGCCTCAGGCAGGTCTCCGACTGTACATCGGCCGTTGGGGCGGGCGCAAATCGTTTGTGCAGTACCCCTAGTCAGTCATCCGGGACCTCTCGCGCGGAACCGGGACTTTTTATGACTTACTCTTCTGAACAGTGCGTCGTCCCGGACAGATAGTGACGGCGGCTCCGTATCTCCACCCCCTGGGAGGCTTGCCATGACCAGCGTGACGTCCCCGCTTGCCGGACGCGCCATCGGGCTCTCTGCAGTACCGGACCCCGTCTTCTCCGGCGCGATGGTCGGGCCCGGCACGGCCATCGATCCCGCGCGTGAGCCCTCGGAGGCTGTCGCGCCCGTCGACGGCATCGTGGTCTCGCTCCACCCCCATGCCTTCGTCGTCGTGGACGACCAGGGTCACGGTGTGCTGACGCACCTGGGCATCGACACCGTGCAGCTCAACGGCGAGGGCTTCGAGCTGCTCGTCAACAAGGGTGACACCGTGCAGCGCGGTCAGTCCATCGTGCGTTGGGACCCGGCCGGCGTCGAGGCGGCCGGCAAGTCTCCGATCTGCCCGATCGTGGCGCTCGAGGCCACTGCCGAGTCCCTCTCCGGTCTCATGGAGGATGGCGACGTAAAGGCTGGGGACGTTCTCTTCAGCTGGAAGTGACGTCATCGCCGTCCCCGACGGCGGGCACGACATACACCGCGGCGGCTGGGCCCGTCGCTCTATCGGAGACGGTGAAATGGAGACAACGCTGCGAGGCGTCGGCGTGAGCCACGGTGTGGCGATCGGCGAGGTTCGGCACATGGGGACGGCGGTCCTTGAGCCGCCTGCCAAGCAGATTCCCGCGGAGGAAGCCGAGCGCGAACAGGGGCGCGCTCGCCAGGCGGTGGAAGCTGTGGCGGCCGACCTGAATGCGCGCGGCAACCTGGCCGGTGGTGAGGCGCAGGGAGTTCTCGAGGCGCAGGCCATGATCGCTCAGGACCCTGAGCTCATGGCGGACGTCGACCGGCGGGTGACCGTCGGCAGCTCCGCCGAGCGCGCCATCTACGACGCGTTCTCGCACTACCGCGAGCTGCTCGCGGGCGCCGGTGAGTACATGGCCGGTCGCGTCGCCGACCTCGATGACGTGCGGAATCGTATCGTCGCCCGTCTGCTGGGCGTTCCGATGCCCGGTGTTCCGGACAGCGACGAGCCCTACATCCTGATCGCGCGTGACCTCGCGCCGGCGGACACGGCGTTGCTCGACCCCACGCTGGTGCTCGGTTTCGTGACCGAGGAGGGCGGGCCGACCAGCCACAGCGCGATCCTGGCGCGTGCGCTCGGTGTGCCCGCGATCGTCGCGCTGCCGGGCGCCGGTGAGTTGGCCGAGGGCACGGTCGTCGCCGTGGACGGCAGCACCGGTGAGATCTTCGTCGAGCCGAGTGCGGAGAAGAGGGGTCAGCTCGAGGCTTCGGCCGCCGAGCGCAAGGCCGCTCTTGCCGCGTCGACCGGTCCCGGTGCAACGTCCGACGGGCACAAGGTTCCGTTGCTTGCCAACGTCGGCGGTCCCGCGGATGTGCCGGCGGCGGTGGAGGCGGGGGCCGAGGGTGTCGGTCTCTTCCGTACCGAGTTCCTGTTCCTCGACGACAGCACCAAGGCGCCGTCGGAGGAGAAGCAGGTCGAGGCGTACCGCAAGGTGCTCGAGGCCTTCCCCGAGGGTCGTGTCGTCGTGCGTGTGCTCGATGCCGGGGCCGACAAGCCGCTCGACTTCCTGACGCCCGCCGACGAGCCGAACCCGGCGCTGGGCGTGCGCGGGCTGCGGTCGCTGCTCGAGCACCCGGACGTGCTGCGTACGCAGCTGACCGCGCTGGCCAAGGCCGTCGAGGGGCTGCCGGTCTACCTCGAGGTCATGGCGCCGATGGTCGCCGACCGTATCGACGCCAAGGCGTTCGCCGACGCGTGCCGTGAGGCGGGGCTGCAGGCCAAGTTCGGTGCCATGGTGGAGATTCCGTCGGCCGCTCTGCGGGCGCGCTCGATTCTCCAGGAGGTCGAGTTCCTCTCCCTGGGCACCAACGACCTCGCGCAGTACGCCTTTGCCGCCGACCGTCAGGTGGGTGCCGTGTCCCGGCTCCAGGACCCGTGGCAGCCCGCGCTGCTCGACCTGGTCGCGCTGTCCGCCGAGGCGGCCAGGGCCGAGGGCAAGAGCTGTGGCGTGTGTGGCGAGGCGGCTTCCGACCCGCTGCTCGCGTGTGTGCTGACCGGTCTCGGTGTCACCTCCCTGTCGATGGGTGCGGCGTCGATTCCTTACGTGCGGGCGACGCTGGCGAAGTACACGCTGGCGCAGTGCGAGCGTGCGGCGGCTGCCGCGCGTGCCGCGGACAGCGCCGAGGAAGCCCGGAAGGCCGTGCAGGCCGTTCTGTCCGGCGAGTAGCCGGTAGCAGGTGTGTGAGGGGCGCTCCATCCGTCATGGGTGGGGCGCCCCTCGGCGTTCAGTGGCGGTGTCCTCCGTCGGGCTCGGCGTCGCCGATGATCGGTGCGGCGCAGTAGTCGACGCCGGATTCCGGGGCGACGAGGTCTCCTGACACCGCGTCGGTGCAGTAGGCGTCGAAGACCTCGGCCGCGCTGAGGGGCATGAGTCGTTCGCCGTGCAGGCGCCAGCCCTGGACGCGGTCGCGACGGCCGTCGGCGAGGGTGCGCATCACCAGGCCCGCGGCACTGTGGGTGGCGATGCCGACCGCGAGGACCGTGGTGAACTCCAGGGCCTCGGACTCGTCCAGTCGCGTGTTGCCGTCGGTGTCCTCGGTCGTGTGCAGGGCGGCGAGGAGTGTTTCCGAGGCTGCGGGCACGCTGCAGACGAGGTGGCGCGAGCCGGGGCCTGAGCTTTCGAGCAGTTGGACGATGAGGTCCGACGCCCGGTTGAACGCTTCGCGGCCGATGTCCTCGCCGCAGACCGCGCAGGAGCCGAGGCGGGCCAGGAGCGTTGTCGCGTACTCCCAAGTGGCCTTGCGGACCGCTTCGTCGACGAGGTCGGGGAGGAGATCGGCGAGGGGTCGGCCGTCGTACGGCACGGTGGGGCCTGTGGCGGCGAGTTCGGCGGTGAAGCGGGTGCGGCTGGCCGGGGCGTCGGGATCGAGGCCGGCCTCGGTGCAGTACTCCGCGTACTCCTCGGGGTCGAAGAGGGCGATGGCTGTGTGTCCGCCGTCGGAGGCGAGTGACCTGAGGAGCCCTTCGGCCTGCCGGAGGTAGGTCGTGTGGTCGTCGAAGGTGAAGGTGCGGTAGCGGCGCATGGCCGCGAAGTCGTCCTCGTCGGCCAACAGGCCGATGGTCCCGGCGACTTCGCGGCGTAGCGCCCGCCGCATCGTGGTGTGCTGGGTGCGCGTCATGATTCCCCCTGGCGTTACGTCGATCAATGCTCACTCAGAGTAATTGGGGGCACTGACAACGGCGGCCGGGCGGGGAGTTCAGGAGCGCTTGCGGGCCAGTTCCTCGTAGAAGCGGAGCAGGTCGAGGTTGTCCACCGAGCCGGGGTTGACCGCCTTGTCCAGTGCGGTGCCCTGGAGCAGTCGCTTGACCGGGACCTCGATGCGCTTGCCGGTGAGGGTGTGCGGGATGCCGGGGACCTCGATGACCTCGTCGGGGACGTGGCGCGGGGAGAGCTGTGCGCGGATCGCTTGCTTGATGCGGTCGCGCAGGCCGTCGTCGAGGACGGCGCCGGGGGCCAGGTGGACGAAGAGAGGCATCCAGTAGCCGCCGTCCGGCTGTTCGGCGCCGATGACGAGGGATTCCCGGATCTCCGGAAGGCGTTCGACGACTTCGTAGATGTCGGCCGATCCCATGCGTACGCCCTGGCGGTTGAGCGTGGAGTCGGAGCGGCCGTGGATGACGACCGAGCCGTGCGAGGTCACGGTGATCCAGTCGCCGTGGCGCCAGACGCCGGGGTAGGTGTCGAAGTAGCTGTCGCGGTAGCGGCTGCCGTCCGGGTCGTTCCAGAAGTGGATCGGCATGGACGGCATCGGGTTGGTGACCACGAGTTCGCCGACCTCGTCGACGAGGGGCTTGCCCTGGGGGTCCCAGGCCTGCAGGTCCGTGCCGAGGCCGGGGGCCTGGAGCTCGCCGATGTGGACGGGCAGGGTGGGGACGGCTCCGGCGAAGCAGGAGCAGACGTCCGTGCCGCCGCTGACCGAGGCCATCCACAGGCCGCCGGGGGTGTCCTCGAACTCGTCGTGCAGCCAGCGGAATCCGTCGGGCGGGAGCGGGGAGCCGGTGGTGGCGACGCACTTGACGGTGGAGAGGTCGAAGTCGCGGGCCGGGTGCACGCCCGCCTTGCGGCAGGCCATGACGTACGCCGCCGATGTGCCGAAGAGGGTGGCCTTCGTGCGTTCGGCGATGCGCCACTGGGCGCCGGTGTCGGGATAGCCGGGGCTGCCGTCGTAGAGGACGATCGTGGTGCCGGTGAGGAGGCCGGAGACGAGGAAGTTCCACATCATCCAGCCGGTGGACGTGTACCAGAAGAAGCGGTCGTCGGGGCCGAGGTCGCAGTGCAGGCCGAGCTGCTTGAGGTGTTCGACGAGGATGCCGCCCTGGGACTGGACGATGGCCTTGGGCAGGCCGGTGGTGCCGGAGGAGTAGAGCACCCACAGGGGGTGGTCGAACGGGACCGGTTCGAAGACCGGGCCCGTGTCCGAGGCGGTGAGGGCGGCCCATTCCAGGGCGCCTTCGGGGGCCTCGGTGCCGAGCAGCGGGATGTGGACGACGGCGCGCAGGGTGGGCAGTTCGCGGCGCAGTTCGGCGACGGCGTCGCGGCGGTCGTGCTCCTTGCCGCCGTAGCGGTAACCGTCGACGGTGAACAGGACGACCGGTTCGACCTGCTGGAAGCGGTCGAGGACGCTGCGTGCGCCGAAGTCGGGGGCGCAGGAGGTCCAGACGGCGCCGACGGCCGCGGTGGCCAGGAGGGCGACGACGGCCTGCGGGATGTTCGGGACGTATCCGCTGACGCGGTCTCCGGGGCGTACGCCGAGTGTGCGCAGCTCTGCCGCCAGGGAGCCGACCTGGCGGCGTAGCTCGCCCCAGGTGGTGGTGGTCGGTTCGTGTGTCTCGTCCACATGGAGGAGAGCCGGGGCGCCCGCGCGCGCGGGGTCCTCTGCGGCGCGCAGTGCGTGTTCGGCGTAGTTGAGCGTAGCTCCGGGGAACCACTCGGCACCCGGCATCGAGCGGTCGCCGAGTACGCGCGCGTAGGGCGTCGAGAACCGCACGTCGAACCAGTCGGTGACCGCTTTCCAGAACGTGTCCAGTTCGTCCACGGACCAGCGGTGCAGGGCCGCGTAGCCGCCGTCGGCGGGTGCTCCGTGGCGTTCGGCGGCCCATGCCTGGAATCGCGTGATCTGCGCGGCGGCGATCCGTTCCTGGTCGGGCTGCCAGAGCGGTGAGGGGTTCGCTGAGGACATGGGTCGGCTCCCGGGCTCTACGCGTCGTATGCGTGTGTGGTGCGCGCGTGCTGGTTGTGCGCGCGACACGGCTGACAGGGACGATGCCACGTGATCGATTTCGACACCAGGGTGTGCCTCACACAGTCGGCGAGGCGACTATGTGCCGTCACCCCAGGTGAACGGCAGTTGAACGATCCACACGGGCGGCTTCTTCGGTGGCAGGGTGAGCAGCATGAACGGTCGTGACCTGGTGCGTTCGATGAAGGCGGTCAGCTTGGTCGGTACGGCACAGGGGTTGCGTGCGGTGCGGTCCTCTTGGCGCAGGCAGCGGGCGGACGCCGCCGCGCTCGCCCCCCGGGGTGTCGAGCGCGCGCGGGTGCCCGGCCCGGTGACGGGGGTGGAGCCGGGGCCCGGGGGCGGGGTGGTGCGATTCGCCCGTTCGGAGCTGCGGGTGCGGGTCACGACGGGCGGGGCGATCTTCTGGGGCTGGGACGGTGCGGAGCCCGATCCCTCGTACGCACTTGTCAGCGGGAGCCCTGAGGCGGACCCGCGGGCCGTCCTCGAGCCGGACAAGGAGGGCGGCTGGCGGGTGGTGTCGGAGCGGGCGACCGTGATCATCTCGCGGCTGGGCGCCGTGGAGCTGCGGACGCCCGGGGGTCTGATGCTGCGACGTGATCTGCCGCCCCGCTGGTGGGAGTCGGCCGGTGGTACCACGCGTTGGCTGCAGCGCTCGCAGGTGGCGGCGGACGCGCGGTTCTTCGGTCTGGGGGGTCGCGCGCAAGGGCCCCGGCTGCGGGACGGGTCGTACCGGCTGTGGAACACCGATCCCGGGGGTTCGTTCGGGCCTGGCGACGGCCCTTTGTACATCACCATGCCCGTGCAGTTAGTCGTGGCCGACGCCGGCTGTCATCTGGTGTTCCACGACAACACGTGGGACGGCACCGTGTCGGTGCGCGAGGGTGAGGAGGGCGGGGGGTCGGGCCATGACAGGGCGGGTTCGTGCGAGGTGCGCATGGACGGCGGGCCGCTGCGGTGCTGGGTCATGGTGGGCACCCCCGCGCGCGTGATGCACGCCTGGGCCTCGCTCACCGGGCCGCCGGCGCTGCCTCCCACGTGGGCGCTCGGGCACCATCACGCGCGGTGGGGCTTCGGCAGTGAGCGCGAGGTGCGGCGGATCGTGGCCGGTTACCGGGATCGGGGGCTGCCGCTGGATGCCGTTCATCTGGACATCGATCACTACGAAGCGCATCAGGTGTTCACCGTCGACAAGGAGACCTATCCCCATTTGCCGCAGTTGGCCGACGACTTGCTCAAGGACGGCGTGCGTCTGGTGTCGATCGTCGATCCGGCGGTGAAGGCCGAGCCGGGCAACGAGGTCTACGACAGCGGCAGCGCGACGGACGCCTTTGTGCGGGATGCCGCGGGGCGGACGGTGCACGGGGTCGTCTGGCCGGGGCAGTCGGTGTATCCCGATTTCACGGACGCGCGGGTGCGGGCGTGGTGGGGCGGTCTCTACAAGGAGCGGCTCGCCCAGGGGTTCGCGGGTTTCTGGCACGACATGAACGAGCCGGTGTCCTTCGCCGCCTTCGGGGAGCCGACGCTGCCCCGTTCGGCCCGGCACGCCCTGGAGGGCCGTGGCGGCGACCACCGTGAGGCGCACAACGTGTACGGCCTCGGCATGGCGCGCGCCGGGTACGAGGGATTGCGCGAACTGCACCCCCAGGAGCGGCCGTTCTTGTTCTCGCGCTCCGGGTGGGCGGGGATGCAGCGCTACGGAGGGACGTGGTCCGGGGATGTGGCCACGGGGTGGCCCGGCCTTCGGGCGTCTTTGTCGCTGGTGCTCGGTCTGGGGCTGTGCGGCGTGCCGTACTCGGGCCCTGATGTGGGCGGGTTCGACGGCAGTCCGTCACCCGAGCTGTATCTGCGGTGGTTCCAGCTCGGCTCGTATCTGCCGTTGTTCCGTACGCACGCCGCGTTGCGGGCCGGGCGCAGGGAGCCCTGGGAGTTCGGTCCCGAAGTCCTCGAGCACGCGCGCGTGGCACTCGGCGAACGCCGGCGGCTGCTGCCGTACTTCGTGACGCTCGCGCATCTGGCACGGCGTACGGGAACGCCGTATGTGCGGCCCCTGTGGTGGGGCAGTCCGGAGGACCGGGGGCTGCGGGACTGCGAGGACGCGTTTCTGCTCGGGGACTGCCTGTTGGTGGCGCCGGTGTTCGATCCAGGGGCCGTCCGCCGCACGGTGCGGCTGCCGCCGGGCCGTTGGTACGACACGGCGACCGGCCAGGCGTACGAGGGCCCGGCCCGGGTGCTCCTGGAGGCTCCGCTGTCCCGCGTCCCCGTGCTCGCGCGGGCGGGCGCGGTGCTGCCGGTGCGGGGCGCCGCCGGTGGGCTCGAGCTGGAGGTGTGGGCTCCGGCGCGGGGGCGTACGGGAGGCGGCCTTGTGGTCAGGGACGCGGGTGACGGATGGGAGGAGCCGGAGATCGAGCGGTTCACCACGCGGTGGGCCGGAGAGCAGGTGGTGGTCGAGCGGGACGGCGCGGAAGCGGGCGACGTGGGGCTGCCGGTGACGGTGCGGGGAAGCTCACCGCGTCAGATGTAGCGTCCTTCGAACCAGGCACGCACCGCCAGTGTGTGCAGGGGGAAGGCGAGTTCGGCCGGGCGGTGCAGCAGGTGCCAGCCTTCGGTCTCGTCCGTCGGTGCGGGATCCGGCAGCTCGGCCGCCGGGCGCTCGGGCAGGAGGCCGAAGAGCAGCAGGTAGCCGTCGGGTGCACTGAGCGCGTCCGCGAGGCGGATGTCACGGCTCTGCGCGCTGATGCCGGTCTCTTCCCGGAGTTCGCGGACGACGGCCTCCCGCCAGTCCTCCCCGTGGTCGATGAACCCTCCGGGCAGGGCCACTCCCCCGCGCGCGGGGGCGATGGTGCGGGTCACGACGACGAGGGCGGTGCCTTTGGTGTCGTACACCGGCTGCAGGGCCACCGCTACGGGCAGCGGGTTGCGGTAGGCCACCGTGCCGCAGGCGGCGCAGGTGCGGGGCCAGCCGGAACGGTCCTCCGCGTAAGGGGCCCCGCAGCTCGAACAGTGGGAGTCCCGGGCGGGTATGGCGTGGTGCTGGGATGCGGACACGCCGCGGACTGTATCCGATCTCTGTCCGATACTCCGGTGACGGTCTTTCGCTCCGGGACCGGATCCTGATAGATGCAGGGTTCATGACAGGAATTGCCCCCGCGCTGCGGAAACTCGCCGTCACCGCCACCGCTCTCGTCGCCGTGGCCGCCGTCTCCGCGCCCGCCCACGCCAAGCCCGAACCCAAGGCGCCCGATGAGTTCGTGGCCTTGCGGGACGTCGATCCGACGATCATCCAGGAGATGCGTTACCTCACGCCGCACAATTTCGTGGGTGAGCCCATCGACGGCTACAAGAAGCCGGTGTGCATCCTCACCGAGCCCGCGGCGAAGGCGCTGCACAAGGCCCAGCGCACGCTGCTGCGCAAGGGCTACTCGCTGAAGGTGTACGACTGTTACCGACCGCAGCGGGCGGTCGACCAGTTCGTGCGCTGGGCCGAGGATCTCGGCGACGTACGCATGAAGGCGGAGTTCTATCCCCATGTCGACAAGTCGCGATTGTTCGAGGACGGGTACATCGCGGCGAAGTCCGGGCACAGCCGTGGCTCGACGCTCGATCTGACGGTCGTGAAGCTGCCCGCACTGCCCACGCGGCCGTATGTCCCCGGAGAGCCGCTCACGCCCTGCTTCGGGCCCAAGGACGAGCGGTTCCCCGACAACTCGCTGGACATGGGTACGGGCTTCGACTGCTTCGACACCCTCTCCCACACGGACGACCCCCGGATCACCGGCAAGCAGCGCGCCAACCGCGATCTGCTGCGAGGAGCTCTGACCAAGGCCGGTTTCGTCAACCTGCCGGAGGAGTGGTGGCACTTCACGTACAAGCCCGAACTCTTCCCTGACACCTACTTCGACTTCCCCGTGGCGCGTCGTTCGCTGCAGGGGAAGTAGCGGGTGCCGCGCTACTGACGGGATCCGGTTGCCCGTGGCACACTTCTGACGTTCCGTCAGATCCAGTGTCGTGGAGGAGCCTTGTCGCGTACGCGTACTCCCGTGGTGACCGGCTGGTTCGCCGGGGAGGGGGACAACTTCCGTCTTCTGGGCACGCGCTGCTCGGCCTGCGCCTGTGTCTTCTTCCCCCGCGAGGACGGCTTCTGCCGTAACCCCGGATGCTCCGGCGGCGACCTCGAAGAGGTGCCGCTCTCCCGGCGCGGGCGCGTCTGGTCCTACACGGACAGCCGTTATCGCCCGCCCGCGCCCTATGTCTCCGATCCGGAACTTCCCTGGCAGCCCTACACGTTGATCGCAGTAGAGCTGGAAGCGGAGCGGATGGTGGTGCTCGGGCAGGCGACTCCCGGGGTCACCGTCGCCGATCTGGAGATCGGCATGGAGGTGGAGGTCGTCCCCGGTGTGCTCGGTCGGGGCGACGAGGGCGGCGGGGACGAAGACGAAGCGACGACGTGGTACTGGCGGCCGGCGGGGGTGGGCGCATGACCAGCGAGGTGGCGGTTCTCGGCGCGGGCATGCACCCATGGGGCAAGTGGGGCAGGAGCTTCGTCGAGTACGGCACGGCGGCGGCCCGTGCGGCGCTCGCCGACGCGGGAGTGGACTGGCGTGAAGTGGGGTCCGTCGTGGGGGCGGACACGGTCCGCGGCGGCTATCCCGGGTACGTGGCGGGAGCGACGTTCGCGAAGGCGCTCGGCTGGCAGGGCGCGCGGGTCGCCAGCGTCTATGCGGCCTGCGCGTCCGGGGCCCAGGCGATCAACACGGCGCGTACGCAGATCCTCGCGGGCCTCGCCGATGTCGTCCTCGTGGTCGGGGCGGACGCCGCGCCCAAAGGGTTCTTCCGGCCCGCCGGAGGGGACCGGCACGACGACCCGGACTGGCTGCGGTTCCGCCTCCTCGGTGCCACCAACCCCACGTACTTCGGTCTCTACGCACGCCGGAGGATGGCGCTGCACGGCGAAACCCTGGAGGACTTCGCCCAGGTCAAGGTGAAGAACGCGGCGGCGGGGGCGCTCAATCCGAACGCGCGCTACCGCAAGCCGGTCACCGCCGACGAGGTGGCCGCATCGGCTGTCGTCGCCGACCCCCTGCGGCTGCTCGACATCTGCGCGACCTCCGACGGAGCGGCGGCGCTCGTGCTCTCCAGCATGGAGTTCGCCCGGCGGCACGGCGCGGCGGACCCGGTGCGCATCCGGGCGGTGTCCACGGTGACGCCGACGTACCCGACCACCGTCCTGGACCTGCCGGACATCGCGACGGACTCCGCGGCCGTCGTGGCGCCGGCCGACGGGACCTTCCGCGCCTCCATCGCGCACGCCGCGTACGAGGAGGCGGGCATCGGGCCCGACGAGCTCTCCTTGGCGGAGGTCTATGACCTCTCCACCGCGCTCGAACTGCAGTGGTATGAGGATCTGGGGCTCTGCGGCGAGGGAGAGGGGGCCAAGCTGCTCCGGGAGGGGGCGACCGCTCCGGGCGGGCGCATACCGGTCAACCCCAGTGGCGGACTCGCCTCCTTCGGAGAGGCCGTTCCGGCACAGGCCATCGCCCAAGTGTGCGAGCTGACATGGCAGTTGAGGGGGACGGCGGGGGCACGGCAGGTCACGGGGGCGCGCGCGGGGATCACCGCGAACCAAGGGCTGTTCGGGCACGGCTCCGCGGTGGTCGCGGTGCATTGACCGCCCTCACCGGCCCTCCCACGCTCGCTGCGGGGAGAACCACGGGCGCCTCCCGGAGGAAGGGCGTACGCCGGTTAACCGTTGTCGTCCGCGACCTTGACGCTCCATCACCACCGGTGAACACTTCCGGTGTCAGTCGGCATCGCCGCACTACGGCTCCGCGCCATTCAGGGCCCCTGTACGCGCGAAGGGTCTGCACGAAGGGCCTGTTCAGCGGGTCATCCCCCTCTGGGCGATTCGACTGCGACGGCACGCTCGCCATGGAAGCCGGGCGGGGCGCGGGACACCCCTGCCTTCGGCTGAAGTCACCGGGCAAAGCCAGGCAGTAGTCGTGGAACGCACCCAGCACGGAGTACCGGGGCCACCGCCCCGGGCGAGGGCCTAGGAGCCGCCATGTACTCGAATGGGGACATCTTCGTCGGTGAGATCATCGGCACCGCGATCCTGATTCTTTTGGGCGCCGGCGTATGTGCCGCCGTCACCTTGAGCCACTCGAAGGCGAAAGCCTCCGGATGGGTCGTCATCGCCTTCGGATGGGGCTTCGGCGTGCTCGCGGGCGCGTACACCGCGGGGCCCCTCTCCGGTGGTCATCTCAACCCCGCTGTCACGCTCGGCATCGCGATCGACACCGAGGAGTGGGGCAAGGTCTGGGTCTATCTGCTCGGGCAGATGGTCGGCGCGATGCTCGGCGCCGTCCTCGCGTATCTCGTGTACTACGCGCAGTTCAACGCCAACGTCTCCGGGAACCTCAAGGACAAGGTGACGAGCGCGCACGAGCCGACGCCGACCCTCGGCATCTTCTCGACCATCCCGGAGATCCGTAACCCGGTCGCCAACCTCGTCACCGAGATCATCGCGACCATCGCCCTGGTGCTGCCCATCCTCTCCTTCGGGCTCACCAAGGGGCTCGGCGAATCCGGCACGCAGACGCTGATCGTGGCGTTCCTTGTCGTCGGCATCGGCCTCTCGCTGGGCGGGCCCACCGGCTACGCCATCAACCCGGCCCGTGACCTGGGGCCGCGCATCGTGCACACGTTCCTGCCGATCCCGAACAAGGGCACGTCCGACTGGAGTTACGCCTGGGTCCCCGTGGCCGGGCCGCTGATCGGCGGAGCGCTCGCAGGTCTCATCTACAACGTAGCCTTCTGACGCTAGGGGTAGCCATGCCGGACAACTCCGAGAAGTTCGTCGCCGCCATCGACCAGGGCACCACCTCCAGCCGCTGCATCATCTTCAACCACGCGGGCGAGATCGTTGCCGTCGACCAGCGTGAACACCGCCAGATCTTCCCGAAGCCGGGGTGGGTCGAGCACGACGCCACCGAGATCTGGTCCAAGGTGCAGGCCGTGGTCGCGGGAGCGATCGCCAAGGCCGGGCTCCGTACCGACCAGATCAGCGCCCTCGGCATCACCAACCAGCGCGAGACGACGGTCCTGTGGGACCGCGCCACGGGCAAGCCCGTGCACAACGCGATCGTCTGGCAGGACACTCGGACATCGGCGCTCTGCAACGAACTGGGCGGCGCGGACGGCCAGGACAGGTTCCGGGAGCAGACCGGACTGCCCCTTGCCAGCTACTTCTCCGGGCCCAAGGCCGCCTGGCTGCTCGACAACGTGCCCGGACTCCGGGCCCGCGCCGAGCGCGGCGAGATAGCGTTCGGCACCATCGATTCCTGGCTGATCTGGAATCTCACCGGCGGCACGGACGGCGGCGTACACGTCACGGACGTCACCAACGCCGGGCGCACCATGCTGATGAACCTGGCCACCCTGCAGTGGGACCAGTCGATCCTGGCCGCGATGAACGTCCCCGAGGCGGTCCTCCCGGAGATCAGGTCATCGGCGGAGGTCTACGGCACGGCGGTCGGGCAGCTCTCCGGTGTGCCGGTCGCCTCCGCGCTCGGCGACCAGCAGGCGGCCATCTTCGGGCAGGCGTGCTACGACACGGGGACGGCGAAGAACACGTACGGAACCGGAAGCTTCCTGCTGCTCAACACCGGTAACCGGCCCGTCCCCTCGAAGAACGGGCTGCTCACCACGATGGGCTACAAGATCGGCTCCGAGGCGCCCGTCTACTGCCTCGAAGGGGCGATCGCGATCACCGGCGCCCTGGTGCAATGGTTCCGCGACCAGCTCGGCATCATCCGCAGCGCGGACGAGATCGAGACGCTGGCCGCGAGCGTGGAGGACAACGGCGGCGCGTACATCGTGCCCGCCTTCTCCGGTCTCTTCGCGCCCTACTGGCGCTCCGACGCGCGCGGTGTCGTCACCGGGCTCACCCGGTACGTGACCAAGGCGCATCTGGCGCGCGCCGTCCTGGAGGCGACCAGCTGGCAGACCCGTGAGGTCGTCGACGCGATGTACCAGGACTCCGGGGTGCAGCTGCGGACCCTGAAGGTGGACGGCGGCATGACCAAGAACAATCTGCTGATGCAGCACCAGGCGGATGTCCTCGGGGTGCCGGTGATCCGGCCGAAGGTCTCCGAGACGACGTGTCTGGGCGCCGCGTACGCCGCCGGTCTCGCGACCGGTGTGTGGAACGACCTCGACGAGCTGAAGGCGCACTGGCAGCAGGACGTGGAGTGGACGCCGGTGATGGACACGGAGGCCCGCGAGCGCGAGTACAACAACTGGCACAAGGCGGTGGAGCGGAGCTTCGGCTGGCACGAGGACGGCGCGAGCTGAGCCGAGGATGGCCGCGGCCCGTACCCCGTTCGGTGGGGGTACGGGCCGCGGCTGGGCACGCACTCATCTGCTCAGGTGGTCGCGGGCTCCCTGGCCGCGGCGGCGACCGCCATCGCGTGCTGGACCACTCCGATGAGGACTTCCTTGACGGACTGCCGCTCGCGCGCGTCGCACATCAGCACCGGCACACCGGGGTCGAGGTCGAGCGCCTGCCGCACGGACTCGGCGGGGTAACGCGACGCGCCCTCGAAGCAGTTGACGCCCACGACGAAGGGTATGGAGCGGCGCTCGAAGTAGTCGACGGCCGCGAAGCAGTCCTCCAGGCGGCGGGTGTCCGCGAGGACCACGGCACCAAGGGCCCCGGTGGCCAGCTCGTCCCAGAGGAACCAGAAGCGGTCCTGGCCCGGGGTGCCGAAGACGTAGAGCACCAGGTCCTCGCGGAGCGTGATGCGCCCGAAGTCCATGGCGACGGTGGTGGTGTGCTTGTCCGAGACGCCGCTGGTGTCGTCGACCGGGCGGCCCGCCTCGCTGAGCAGCTCCTCGGTGCGCAGCGGTTTGATCTCGCTGACGGCGCCGACGAGGGTCGTCTTGCCGACGCCGAAACCGCCCGCCACCAGGATCTTCAGCGTCACCGGCTCGACGGGGGCCTTGCCGCGCTCAGCACGCTTGAAGATCATCTCTCGCTTCTCCTGGATCAGTATCAGTTGCTTCGGGGGGTGCGCTTGTCGCACCGCTGTCGCGCGGGGCAGGACCGTATCCGCCGCCGCCTGGGGTTTCGATCACGAGTACGTCGCCGGGGCCGGCGTCCGCGAAGTCGCTGCCGTCCAGCTCCTGGACTCCACCGTCGGCACGTTCCACGCGGCCCGCACCGAGCGCTCCGGGGCTGCCGCCCGCCATGCCGTACGGCGCCACCCTGCGGTGCTGCGCGAGCGTGGAGACCGTCATGGGCTCGCGGAAGCGGATGCGGCGCACGGCCCCGTCCCCGCCGCGCCACGTCCCCGTGCCGCCGCTCCCCCGGCGTACGGCGAACTCCTCCAGGAGCACGGGCAGGCGCCACTCGAGGACCTCGGGGTCGGTGAGCCGGGAGTTGGTCATGTGGGTCTGGACGACGGACGCCCCGTCGAAGCCGTCGCCCGCCCCCGAACCCGAGGCCACCGTCTCGTAGTACTGGTGGCGGTCGTTGCCGAAGGTGACGTTGTTCATCGTCCCGGAGCCCTCGGCCTGGACGCCCAGGGCTCCATAGAGGGCCCCGGTGATCGCCTGCGACGTCTCGACGTTCCCGGCGACGACGGCCGCCGGCGGCTCGGGCGCCAGCAAGGACCCCGGCGGCACGACGATGCGAAGGGGGCGCAGGCATCCGTCGTTGAGCGGGATGTCCTCGGCCACCAGAGTGCGGAAGACGTACAGGACCGCGGCGTTGACCACCGCGAAGGGCGCGTTGAAGTTCGTCGCGAGCTGACCCGACGTACCGGTGAAGTCGATGGTCGCCGAGCGGGCTTCGCGGTCCACGGAGACGCGGACCCGGATGACGGCCCCCGAGTCGGTGGGGTAGGCGAACTCGCCCTCTTCCAGCGCGTCGACGACTCGGCGTACCGCTTCTTCGGCGTTGTCCTGTACGTGCCGCATGTACGCCTGGACGACGTCGAGCCCGAAGTTCTCGATCATGCGGCCGACTTCGTCGACGCCCTTCTGGTTGGCGGCGATCTGGGCGCGCAGGTCGGCGAGGTTGGTGGCCGGGTTGCGGGACGGGTAGGGGGCGTCGGTGAGCAGACTCAAGGTCTCGGCCTCGCGGAGTCGACCGCCCTCCACGAGGAGCCAGTTGTCGAAGAGGACGCCCTCCTCCTCGATGGTGCGGCTGTTGGCCGGCATGGAACCGGGGGCGATGCCGCCGATCTCCGCGTGGTGCCCGCGCGAAGCCACGTAGAAGAGGACCCGCTCCCCTGAGGTCTCCTGCTCCTGCGGGGTCTCCCGCTCCCCCGGCATGTCGAAGACGGGCGTGATGACGGTGACGTCCGGGAGGTGGGTTCCGCCGTGGTAGGGGTCGTTGACCGCGTAGGTGTCCCCAGGGCGCATGCTGCTGCCCCGGCGCTGGATCACTTCCTTCACGCTGGTGCCCATCGAGCCCAGGTGGACCGGGATGTGCGGGGCGTTGGCGACCAGGTTGCCGTCAGGGTCGAAGAGCGCGCAGGAGAAGTCGAGCCGCTCCTTGATGTTGACCGACTGTGCCGTGGACTCCAGACGGGCACCCATCTGTTCGGCGATCGACATGAAGAGGTTGTTGAAGACTTCGAGGAGTACGGGGTCGGCCTCGGTGCTCGCGGCGGAACCCTCGGCCACCGCCACACGTTCCATGACCAGGTGTCCCTCGCGTGACATGGCCGCCTGCCAGCCGTCGTCCACGACCGTCGTGGAGCTGGCCTCGGTGATGATCACGGGCCCGTCGACGGTCTCGCCGGGCGGCAGTTCCGTGCGCCGGTGCAGGGGCACGTCGCGCCAGGTGCCGCCCGTGTGCAGGCTGACGGTCCGCGCGGCGCCTCGGCGCGCGTCACCGGCGAGCACGGAGAGGTCGGGCTGCTCGGTCAGGCCAGTGGCCTCCACGGAGAGCGCCTCGACGACGACAGGGCGGGCCAAGGTGAAGGAGTAGGTGGTGCGGTGGCGTTCCTCGAAGACACGGATCATGCTGTCCGGCTCGGTGAGGTCCACGGTGAGGGTGGTGTCGGTGCCGTCGTAGCGCAGCTGGGCGCGTCGGGTGACGCGGATGCGGTCCTCGGGCACGTCCTCGGCGAGGAGTTCGGCGCGGGCCGCTTCCTCCAGGTCGTCGGCGGTCTTCAGGACGCGCGGCATCGCCGACGGTTCGAGGCGGGCCTCCACGGACTGCTCGCGCATCGCGGTGGTGTCGGCGAGTCCGATGCCGAGCGCGGAGAGCACTCCCGCCATGGGCGGTACGAGGACGGTGCGGATGCCGAGCGAGTCGGCGACCATGCAGGCGTGCTGGCCGCCCGCGCCGCCGAACGTCGTGAGGGCGTAACGGGTGATGTCGTGGCCCTTCTGGACCGAGATGCGCTTGACGGCGGCCGCGATGTTGGCGACGGCGACCTGCAGATATCCCTCGGCGACCTGCTCCGGGGTGCGGTCGTCGCCGGTGTGTTCCCTGATGTCGCGGGCCAGCGCGGTGAAGCGGTCACGCACGAGTGTCTCGTCGAGCGGCTGGTCGCCGTCAGGGCCGAACACCTTCGGGAAGTGCGCGGGCTGGATGCGCCCGAGGGCGACGTTGGCGTCGGTGACGGTGAGCGGACCGCCGTTCCGGTAGCTCGCCGGGCCCGGGGCCGCGCCCGCCGAGTCGGGGCCCACGCGGTAGCGGCTGCCGTCGAAGTGCAGCACGGAGCCGCCGCCCGCCGCGACGGTGTGGATGTCGAGCATCGGTGCGCGCAGTCGTACGCCCGCGATCTGCGTGGTGAAGACCCGCTCGTACTCGCCCGCGTAGTGCGACACGTCCGTGGACGTGCCGCCCATGTCGAAGCCGATGACGCGGTCGAAGCCCGCGCGCTGCGACATGCGGGCCATGCCGACGATGCCGCCCGCGGGCCCGGACAGGATCGCGTCCTTGCCACGGAACTGGCCCGCTTCGGTGAGGCCGCCGTTCGACTGCATGAACATCAGCCGTACGCCGTCGAGTTCATCGGCCACGTGCTGGATGTAGCGGTCCAGGACGGGCGACAGATAGGCGTCGACGACCGCCGTGTCACCGCGCGGGACCAGCTTCATCAGCGGGCTGACCTCGCTGGAGAGTGAGACCTGCGCGAAGCCCGTGCGGACGGCCAGTTCGGCGATGGCCCGCTCGTGGGCGGGGTACAGGTGGCTGTGCATGCAGACCACGGCGACGGCCCGGATGCCGTCCTCGTGGGCCTGGCGCAGTGGCCCGGCGAGCTGATCGAGGTCGGGTGCCCGCAGGACCTCTCCCTCGGCGGTGACCCGCTCGTCGGCCTCGATGACCCGGTCGTACACCAGCTCCGGGAGGACGATCTCGCGGGCGAAGATGTGGGGGCGGTTCTGGTAGGCGATGCGCAGGGCGTCGCCGAAGCCGCGTGTGATCACCAGGGCGGTGGGCTCACCCTTGCGCTCCAGGAGGGCGTTGGTGGCGACGGTGGTGCCCATACGGACGGCGTCGATGCGGACGTCCGCCATGCCGTCGGACGCATCGGAGGCCTCAGACGCGTCAGAGGTGTCAGGAACGGAGTCCAGTAATTCACGGATGCCGGCGACGGCCGCGTCGGCATAGCGGGACGGGTTGTCCGACAGGAGTTTGTGCGTGAGCAGCCGCCCGTCGGGGCGCCGCGCGACGATGTCCGTGAAGGTGCCGCCCCTGTCGACCCAGAACTGCCAGCCAGTCACGTCCCACTCCCGCTTCCGCGCTGTTCAGAGCGCCCGGAGGCCGTTGATCACGTCGCGCAGAATACTCTCGTCCGGCAGTTCCGCCGGGGGTACGGGACGTGTCACGTGCACCAGTTCGTCGTCGACGAGATCGCCGATGAGGACGCGGATCACGCCGATGGGAAGGTCCAGTTCGGCCGCCAGTTCGGCGACCGACTGGGGGCTGTCACGGCAGAGCCCGACGATGTCCACATGCTCCGGGGACAGCCTCCTGTCCGCCTCCGGGTCACCGGCACGGGCCTCCGCGATGACGACCGCGATCAGATCGAGGCGATGCTGGGCCGGGCTCGTGGTCCGGCCGCGCGTCATGGCGTACGGCCGCACCACGGGCCCGGCGTCGTCGTCGAACCAGCGAGGCGTCCCCTGTGTCCCTGTGCCGTCTTCGCTCATACCCTCCCGCTACCCTCCCGTGGGCAGGTCGGTGCGCGGCGCCGTACCCAGATGCACACCCACCCTCTTGACCAGCAGCGTCATCTCGTACGCCACCAGACCTACGTCGGAGTCCGCGTCCGCGAGGACGGCGAGGCAGCTGCCATCGCCCGCGGCCGTGACGAAGAGGAACGCGTCGTCGAGCTCGACCACCGTCTGGCGGACCCGGCCCGCCTCGAAGTGGCGTCCGACGCCCTTGGCGAGGCTGTGGAAGCCGGAGGCGACAGCGGCGAGGTGCTCGCTGTCCTCCCTGGTCAAGTCCTGCGATACGCCGGTGGGCAGGCCGTCGCCGGAGAGCACGAGCGCCTTGCGGATGCTGGCGACCCGCTGCACCAGGTCGTCGAGGAGCCAGTTCAGCTCCCTCGCCGCCCCGGGATTGGCGATGCGTGCGTCGGCCTTCGGTGCGGTCATCGACCGTCCCCCTCAGATGTCGTTCCTGGTGCTGTGCCGTCCAAGGCGTCTTCGCCCGCGGCGTTCTCTTCACGGCCACGCTGCCAGCCGCGCTGGAGCGAGGCCATCCGGCTGCGTACCTCGTCGGCGTCGCGCTCCTCCGGCCTGGTCGTGACCGGGGCCGGGTCGCGTTCCGTGCGGTGGTCCGGTCCGTCCTTCAATTGTGGGGCGAGATTGGCCTGGCGCACACGCCGGGGCAGTCCGCCGGGTGCGGTGGTGGGTGTGGGTGCCGGTGCCTGACCGACGCGGGGCTCGGCCTCCGTGCGCGGGGTTTCCGTACGCGGGGACTCCTTGCGGCGGCTGCGCCTCGGGAGGTCCGGCGGGGCGTCGGCCGCGGTGACGTCGCGGTGCGGCGGGGAGAGGTCGGGCCAGGCGGACTGCGGCTCGGGGCGGCGCGGCAGGTCGATGGGCTCGGCCGCGGGGCGGCTGCCGCGGTCCGCGTCCACCGCACCGCCCTGGGGGCGTCCCACGGGGGTCTGGGTGCGTTCGGGGCGCTCGGGGCGCTCCGGTGCCGCGTCGTCGCCCTCCGTCGCGCCACGGGGCCTGTTGTGCGTCACGGGGCGGCCGTGGGAGGAGACCAGCTTGGGGGTCCTGCGGCGGGGCATCTGTACGGGGTCTCCAGGCACCGGGTCCGTGGTGTCGTCGGGGGCGCCGAAGCCGTTGCCGCTGCCGTTTCCGTTGCCGCGGGCGGGCAGGTCGTCGGGGCGGGTGGGCGCGCGCTCGCCCGTCTCCCGCTCGTCGCGCGCCTGTTGGTGCTGCTCGTCGCCCTGGACCCCGGCCGCACGGCGGCGCGGGCGGAAGAGGCCGCCGCGCTCGCTGTCGGCGTCGTCGAGGTCGCCGAGCGCGCCCGGGAAGGGGTCGAGGCCCGCCATGCCGACCGGCGCCTCCAGCTCGACGGGGCCGTCGAGAACGGACGCGGGCAGCCCCGGCAGCTGTACGGGCACCTGGCCGAGCGCCGCCTGCTTGTCGCCCGCGGCGTCGCGGCCCAGGGCATCCTTGGGCTGCGGCCGGTCGAGTCGGAACCCGATGCCGTTCGTGTCCGGTACGTCGTCGGTGAGCAGCGTCTCCGGGATGAACACGACGGCAGTGGTCCCGCCGTACGGA
The DNA here is from genome assembly GCF_055577715.1 of Streptomyces sp. NPDC033177. Classification (NCBI taxonomy): domain Bacteria; kingdom Bacillati; phylum Actinomycetota; class Actinomycetes; order Kitasatosporales; family Streptomycetaceae; genus Streptomyces; species Streptomyces sp. NPDC033177. Next base: position 20,460 of record NZ_JBVIPS010000007.1, read on the forward strand.
GAGGGCTGCAAGGAGACGCGTACGCGCTGGCGCTGGGCGAGGCGGCTGACCACGAAGAGGCCGAGCCGGTCGGTGTCGGAGAGCTCGAACTCCGGTGTCTCCGCGAGGCGCAGATTGGCGTCCAGGAGGGCGTCGGCCGCCATGCCGAGACCCCGGTCGTGGATCTCCAGGGTGAAGCCGTTCGCGACGTGCTCCCCGAGGACCTGCACCGCGGTGTGCGGGGGCGAGAACACCGTGGCGTTCTCCAGGAGTTCGGCCATCAGGTGGGTGAGGTCGGCGACGGCGGGCCCGGTGACGGCGATCCGCGGCAGACGGCGCACCTCGATGCGTTCGTAGTCCTCGACCTCGGCGACGGCCGCGCGCACGACGTCCATGAGCTGGACGGGCTTGCGCCACTGCCGGGACGGGGCGGCGCCGGAGAGGATCACGAGGCCCTCGGCGTGCCGTCGCATGCGCGTGGTGAGGTGGTCGAGGCGGAAGAGGTCGGCGAGTTCGTCGGTGTCCTCGGTCCTGCGCTCCATGGTGTCGAGCAGGGTGAGCTGCTTGTGCAGGAGCACCTGGCTGCGGCGGGCGAGGTTGACGAAGACCTCGGAGACGCCGCGGCGCAGGTCGGCCTGTTTGACGGTGGCCTCGACCGCCGCGCGCTGCAGGGTGTTGAGGGCCTGGCCGACCTGGCCGACCTCGTCCTTCTCGTACGTCAGGCGTGGTGCCTCGGTCTCCACGTCGACCTGTTCGCCCGCCGCCAGGCGGCGCAGCACGCCGGGCAGCCGCACGCCGGAGGCCTCATGGGCCTCCAGGCGCAGTCGGCGCAGGTCACGGATGAGGCTGCTGCCGATGCGCACGGACATGAAGACCGAGAACAGGAGGGCAAGGAGACCGAACACCCCCGCGACGACGACCCGCACGATCACGCCGACCGCCACCGGCTCGACGCGCTCCTGGAAGCGGTCGCCCGCCGCCTTGTCGCGCTCGGCGAGGTCCTTCAGCGCCTTGCCCGAAGCGGCGTCCCAGCGCGCGGAGGTGACGGCACGAGGGGTGCCGGGCGAGGATTCGATGACGGCCTTCTCGGCCGATCTGAGCTGGGTCGTCTCGGCGCCGTTCCAGTACCGCTCGTAGCCGGCGCGTTCGTCCTCGGGGAGCTGGGCGAGGTTGACCTCGTACAGCAGCGAGCGCTGGGCCCTGAGGTCGGAGATCTCGCGGATCTCGGCCTTGGTCAGCCTGCGGGCGACCAGGGCCGAACCGAGCAGCGCGTCCTCGCGGGACAGCAGTTCACGCGCGCGTGCCACCCCGACCAGGGCCCGGCCCTGCTGGTCCATCTTCACGTCGTCGAGCCCGTGCAGGGTCATCAGGAAGCCGTAGCAGGGGTCGATCAGCTTCGTGTACATCTTCAGCGCGCCGGCCCGGGTGATCGTGCCTTCCTCGACCGTGCGGCGCAGCGAATCGATGCCCTCGAAGGAGTCGAGGAGCGACGCGAGCCGGTCGGCCGACTGCCCGGTGACCTCGTCCCGCACGTCCGGGTGTTCGGCGTTGTCCACGACCTTGGTGATCATCTCGTCGGTGGCCGTCTGGCTGCGGCGCAACGCGGCGAGCGCGTCCGAGGCGCGGGGATCGGCGAGATAGACGAGGGTCTGGCGACGTTCCTGCTGGACGACCCGGGCGGTGTCCTCGATCGGGTAGCCGATCCTGTCGACGACATTGGAGACGTCGATGAGGTCCTTTGCCGACTGACCGGTGAGGTACGTGGCGAATCCCCACATCGCGGTCAAGGAAATGAGCGGCACCAGCAGCAATGCCACGATCTTCCGGCGGATGGACTTCCCGCGAAAGCGCATGGCCTCCCCCAGATCGACCCCCTGCGGCCGCGCTATGGCCAGGGGCACACATGTGCGTCAACAAACGGCGTGAGCCTACTACTGACGCAGGAGTAACTCGAAGGCACGTCCGGACGGATTTCAGCCGTGACGCAAAAGGGACGTCCCCAGTTGTCCCTCCAATTCGGGAGATTGCATCCCGCGTGTGGCACATGCCACTCGGCACAGTCACCCCTGCCGATCACCCCAGTTGGCCGGAACTCTTCGCTTTTTCGAACCGGGCGGGAATCTTCCGGACTTCTCGTTCGTCCTTGAAGTGAGGGAGACGGGGACAGCGGCGCCAGGGGAGCGCACGCCGCCATCAGGCGGCGTAAAGCTGCGTATACCGGGCAGCCAGTGGAGAGTCGGGTCCGCCGACATCTCAGCGAACGGCCCGAGAGCATCGGGGGAGTGACGAGTTTGATGGCCACGGCAGAGCGCCAGAGGACGACCGGGGACGAGCACGAGGCATCCGGGCGCGCGGATCAACACGAGGCACCCGGGGCGCAGTCCGGTGAGGACCGCAGGGAGTTGTGGGTCGAGGAACCGGCGCGCAGACGGCGCCTGCCCGATCCCGTGCGTACGGCCGCGGTGCGGGCCGTGATCATAGTGGCGCTGACCCTCATGCAGGCGATGACGGCGTTCCTGTGCACGATGGCCGGATCCTGGCTGTCCTTCCCGATGGTGCTCAGCAGCGTGGCCAGCACCGTCGTCGCCACCTGGGGCGTCCTGGACGTGTGGGTGACCCGCCAGGTGTGGAACCAGCGCAACGGCGTCGTGTCGGTGCCCAGCAGCACGGCACGTCAGCTGCGGCGCGAGCGGCGCCGGGCCCGCCGACAGGCCCGGACGGCGGCGCGCAGCGACGACCGCATACGCAGGCGCGGTGCGACAGCAGGGCAGTTGTCGCACTCCTAGACCGCGCGCCCGGGTTCCCGGACCGCGCGCCCGGCTTCCTAGGCCGCGACGGGCAGCTCCGCGAGAAGGCCGCGTCGCATGCGCGTGAACGGGCGTGGCCGGTTCACCGCGAGGACCGCGGTGGTGTGCCCCTCCCGCTCGTACGCGGCGAGGAAGCTGCCCTCCTCCGGCGCCCCTTCGAGGAGCCGCACGGTGTCGTCGGCGCGTCGCCGCCCGGCGAACTGGATGCGGGATCCGTACTGATCGGACCAGAAGTACGGCAGCGGACGTACGGTCTCGGCCGTGTGTCCGGCCAGCAAATTGCGTACGGCGACCCGGGGTTGCTCCGTGGCGCTCGTCCAGTGCTCGGCCCGTGTGCCGCCCACGCGGGCGACGTCGCCCACCGCGACCACGTGCGGCAGCCCGGTGACGCAGCCGTCGTCGCAGAGCACTCCGTCGCCCACGGCGACGGTCGAACCCGCGAGCCAGCCGGTGTTGGGGACGGCCCCGATGCCCACGACGACCACATCAGCGGGCAGCAGACGGCCGTCGGCCAGCTCCACCGCGCGCACCGACCGCTCGCCGTGCAGGGCGGCGACACCGGTGCCCGTCACGAGCTCCGCTCCCCCGCGCGCGTGCAGCCCTGCACAGAACGCCGCCATGTCCGCGCCCAGTTGCGGCAGAAGCGGCAGCGGGGCCGCCTCGACGACCGTCACCTCGTGCCCGAGCGCCACGCACGAGGACGCGGTCTCCGCGCCGATGAAACCGCCGCCGATCACGACGACCCGCCGCGGGCCCGCGGTCAGCTGCGTACGCAGCGCGCCGGCGTCGTCCAGGGTGCGCAGCGTGTGCACCCCCGACAGGGAGGGCCCCGGCAGTCGGCGCGCGGAGGCGCCGGTCGCGATGACCACGCCGTCGCTCGCGATGGTCCTGCCGTCCTCCAGGAGCACGGTGCGGCCGCGTGGGTCGAGGCCCCGGGCGCGCACCCCGAGCAGCCATTCGGCGGCGAGTTCGCCGGCCTCCTCGGCGTCGGACAGGGCGAGTTGGGCCTCATCGGTCCGGCCGACGAGGAAGTCCTTGGAGAGCGGCGGCCTGTCGTACGGTGGATGCGGCTCGTCGCCGATGATCACGAGCCGTCCGTCGTATCCCTGGGCGCGCAGTTCGCGCGCCGCGTAGAGCCCGGCGAGCGAGGCGCCCACCACGGTGATGGTTCTCATGCGGCGGAACCCTCCTCGGCCACGAGGTGGACATGGATCGTGCCGTCGTCGACGCTCACCCGATGGGTGCGCACGGCGCGGCGGGCCGGCAGACAGGTGGGCCGGCCGGTGCGGAGATCGAACGAGGCGGCATGGAGCGGGCATTCGACCAGGCAGCCCTCGAGCCATCCCTCGGAAAGAGAGGCGTCCTGGTGGCTGCAGGTGTCGTCGATGGCGTAGATCTCGCCGTCGGCGTTGAACACCGCGACGGGAGGGGTGGTGTCGACACGGACGGATTCGCCCGCGGGGAGGTCTTCTAGGCGGCAGACGGGAATCATGGGCGCCCCTGTTGATCTCTCTCGGCCGGTCCTGACACCTTCTCGGCCCAGGACCCTTCGGTAACATGACGTTTCGCATGGCGCACGAGAAAGCGCTATACGCAACAGACTCCGGCCGGGAAGCCCACCGCGTCAAGGGCTTCCCGCAGATGCGGCTTCAACGGGCCGCGAGGTGGTGAGAGTTGAGATATGACCGGCACGCGGAAACAGCCTGATCAGAACGAGGAGCCGCACGAGGACCGTCCCGAGGAGCGGCCCGGATCCCGCGAGAAGCAGCCGAAGGCCGCGCCCGCGTCCGTGCAGTCCGTGGACCGCGCGGTCAGCGTCCTGGAGATACTCGCCCGGCTCGGCGAGGCCGGTGTCACGGAGATCGCCGACGAGTTGGGGGTGCACAAGTCGACGGCGTTCCGGCTGCTCGGCGTCCTGGAGAACCGTGGCCTCGTGGGCCAGGCCAAGGACCGCGGGAAGTACTTCCTGGGGGCCGGCGTACTCCGCCTCGCGGGGGCGGCGGCAGTACGTCTGGACATCTCCCAGGAGGGTGGCCCGGTCTGCCGCGACCTCGCCGACGAGCTGGGCGAGACGGTCAACATCGCGATCCTGGACGACGACGCCGCGGTCAACATCATGCAGGCCCGCGGCCCCGCGTCCGTGACCGCGCAGAACTGGCTGGGCAGGCGCACGCCGCTGCACGCCACCTCCAGCGGCAAGATCCTCCTCGCCCATCTGCCGACGACGCTGCGCGAGGGGCTGATCGCGCGGACGCTGCCACGCCTGACCGAGCACACGGTGACCGGGACAGTGGCGCTGCGCGGCGAGTTGGAGGCCGTCGTCGATCAGGGGTACGCCATAGCCGTGGAGGAGCTCGAGGTGGGCCTGGCCGCCGTCGCCGCGCCGGTGCGCGCGCACGACGGCAAGGTGATCGGGGCGCTCAGCGCGTCCGGGCCCGTGTACCGCCTGACCGAGGACCGCCTGACCGAGCTCGCCAAGCGCACGGTCGCCGCGGCCGTGGAGCTGTCGCGGCGGATGGGTTACGGCTTCTGAGCGACGTTCACCCCACACCTACCGACGTGGGCGGGAAACGAGGGCGGAACCGGTATATCCGGTTCCGCCCTCGCCTTGTGTCGGCGGCGTTTCGCTGTGCGCAGCTGATTTGCCAAGGGTTAACTCCCACCCCTTGACGGCCTCTTGATGGCGTTCCCACTATGTCTCTCATAGCGCAACCCGTCGTGCAGTGCGCAACAGCAGAGGAGTCTGGTCGTGCCACACGAGGTCCGTGCCGTCGTCGCCATGAAGAAGGGCGCACCCGTCGAGGTGCAGACGATCGTCGTGCCAGATCCCGGACCGGGAGAGGTACTTGTCTCCGTGCAGGCCTGCGGGGTCTGCCACACGGATCTGCACTACCGGGAAGGCGCGATCAACGACGACTTCCCGTTCCTGCTCGGCCATGAGGCAGCAGGCACCATCGAGGCGATCGGTGCCGATGTCACCGATCTGGCGCCCGGCGACTATGTGGTCCTCGCCTGGCGTGCACCCTGCGGAGCCTGCCGCTCCTGCCTGCGCGGCCGCCCCTGGTACTGCTTCGACTCACGCAACGCCGCCCACCCCATGACCCTCCTGGACGGCACTCCCCTCAGCCCCGCCCTGGGCATCGGCGCCTTCGCCGAGAAGACCCTGGTCGCCGCCGGGCAGGCGGTGAAGGTCGACCCGGCGGCCCGGCCCGAGGCCGCCGGGCTCATCGGGTGCGGGGTGATGGCGGGTTACGGGGCCGCCGTGAACACCGGTCAGGTGGGCCGCGGAGACACCGTGGCCGTCATCGGCTGCGGCGGCGTCGGCAACGCCGCCATCGCCGGTGCCTCACTGGCGGGGGCGCGCCGCGTCATCGCCGTCGACATCGACGAGGCCAAGCTCGACGGGGCGACTCGGTTCGGCGCCACGCACACCGTCAACTCCCGTGGCACGGACCCGGTCGACGCCGTCCGCGAACTCACCGGCGGCTTCGGGGTCGACGTCGCGATCGACGCGGTCGGCACCCCGTCGACGTACAAGCAGGCCTTCTACATGCGCGATCACGCGGGTGTCCTCGTGCAGGTGGGGGTGCCCGACCCGGAGATGCGGATCGATCTTCCGCTGATCGACCTGTTCTCACGCGGCGGCGCCCTCAAGTCCTCCTGGTACGGCGACTGCCTGCCGACCCGAGACTTCCCGATCCTCGTCGACCAGTACCTCAACCGCCGCCTCGACCTCGGCGGCTTCGTCTCGGAGACCATCACGCTCGACCAGGTCGAGGAGGCGTTCGGCAGGATGCAGCGCGGCGAGGTGCTGCGTTCGGTGGTGGTCCTGTGAGCGGCCCGAGTCCTGTGAGTTACCGTGCTCCCGCACCTGAGCCACACGCCCCGGCGCCCCGCGTCGTCGTCATCGGCGCCGGCATCGTCGGGTGCTCGCTCGCCGACGAGCTGACCGCCCGCGGCTGGACCGACGTCACGGTCCTCGAACAGGGCCCGCTGCCCGCTCCCGGCGGCTCGACCTCGCACGCCCCCGGTCTCGTCTTCCAGACGGGTCCGTCCAAGACCCTGACCGCCTTCGCGACGTACACGGTCGAGAAGTTCGGGGCCCTCGAGGTGGACGGTCTGCCCTGCTTCAACCCGGTCGGCGGCCTGGAACTCGCCACCACGCCCGAGCGCTGGGCCGACCTGCACCGCAAGGCCGGATACGCCGCTTCCTGGGGCGTCCGCGCCCAACTGGTCGGCCCGGCCCGGTGCAAGGAGATGTGGCCGCTCATCGACGAGAGCAAGGTCCTCGGCGGGCTGCACACCCCCGACGACGGGCTCGCCCGTGCCGTGCTCGCCTGCCGCGCGCAGATCGAGCGGGCACGCGCGCGTGGCGCGCGTTTCCTCGACCGGCACACCGTGACCGGCGTGGAGCAGGAGGAAGGACGCGTCACCGCCGTCGTGACCGACCAGGGGACTTTCCCCGCCGATCACGTCGTGTCGGCCGCGGGTTTCTGGGGCCCGATGATCGGGCGCATGGCCGGCGTCGACATACCCCTTCTGCCGCTCGCCCATCAGTACGCGAAGACCGCGCCGCTCCCCGAGCTCGCGGGCGTCAACAATCCGCGGACGGAGGCGTCGAAGCCGATCCTCCGCTTCCAGGACCGCGATCTGTACTTCCGTGAGCACACCGACCGCATCGGCATCGGTTCCTACGCCCACCGGCCCCTGCCCGTGGACGCCTTCACCGTCCCGGCGTACGACGAGGCGGCGGACATGCCATCCTCGTACCCCTTCACCGAGGAGGATTTCGCGCCGAGTTGGGAGGACTGCGGCTGGCTGCTGCCCTCCCTGCGCGGCACCGAGGTGGCGGAGGGCTTCAACGGCGTCTTCTCCTTCACCCCGGACGGGATGCCGGTCCTCGGTGAGTCCCGTGCGCTGCGCGGATTCTGGCTGGCCGAGGCGGTGTGGGTGACGCACTCCGCGGGCGTGGCCAAGGCGCTCGCCGAGTGGATGATCGACGGGCGGCCCTCCGTCGACGTGCACGACTGCGACCTCACCCGCTTCGAGGACGCCCAGCGTTCCCCCGCGTACGTCACCGACCGCGGCGCCCAGCAGTTCGTCGAGGTCTACGACGTCCTGCACCCGTTGCAGCCCATGGACCGGCCACGGCCGCTGCGGGTGAGCCCCTTCTACGCCCGGCAGCAGGAGCTGGGCGCCGTCTTCCTGGAGGGTGGCGGCTGGGAGCGCCCGCACTGGTACGAGGCGAACGCGCCGCTTCTCGCGGACGTCCAGGTCCCCGAACGCGATGCCTGGTCGGCCCGCCACTGGTCGCCGATCGCGGCCGCCGAGGCGAAGGCGACCCGCGAGAAGGTCGCCCTCTACGACATGACTCCCCTGCGCCGCCTGGAGGTCTCGGGCCGCGGCGCCCTCGCCTTCCTGCAGCGCATGACCTCGAACAACCTGGCCAAGAAGCCCGGCGCGGTGACGTACACCCTGCTCCTGGACGAGGCGGGCGGCATCCGCTCCGACCTCACGGTGGCCCGGCTCGCCCCGGACCGCTTCCAGGTCGGTGCCAACAGCCCGGCCGACCTCGACTGGCTCCTGCGCCATGCCCCCGACGACGTCCACCTGCGGGACATCACATCGGGCACCTGCTGCATCGGAGTCTGGGGCCCCCTCGCGCGTGACCTCGTCCAGCCCCTCACCCGGGACGACTTCTCGCACGAGGGGTTCGGCTATTTCCGCGCCAAGGAGACGTACATCGGGCATGTCCCGGTGACGGCGATGCGTCTGTCGTACGTCGGTGAGCTGGGCTGGGAGCTCTACACGAGCGCCGACACGGGTCTCCGCCTCTGGGACACCCTCTGGGAGGCGGGGCAGGAGCACGGTGTGATCGCGGCCGGACGGTCGGCGTTCAACAGCCTGCGCCTGGAGAAGGGCTATCGCGCGTGGGGCCATGACATGACCACCGAACACCATCCGTACGAGGTGGGTGTCGGCTTCGCCGTTCGTATGGACTGGGGCGACTTCGTGGGCCGGACCGCACTCGAACAACTCGGAGCCCCCGCGCGCAAGCTGACCGCTCTCCTGCTCGACGATCCGGCCGCCGTCGTCCTCGGCAAGGAGCCGGTCCACGTCGACGGGACACCGGCCGGGTACGTCACCAGCGCCGCGTACGGCTACACGCTGGGCCGGTGCGTCGCCTACGCGTGGCTGCCGCCGCTGGAGGCGGGCACCGGCGTGCACGTCGAGTACTTCGGCGAGAAGGTGCCCGCGACGGTCGCCGAAGAGCCTCTGTTCGATCCGAAGATGACCCGCATCCGCTGCTAGAGGCCAAGCGGCCGCTGTTATGGAGGAAGCTCCGTGTCCCCCACCTATGACGTGATCGTGATCGGCCTCGGCGGCATGGGCAGCGCCGCCGCCCACCACCTGTCCGCACGCGGAGCCCGCGTCCTCGGCCTGGAGAAGTTCGGCCCCGTCCACAACCGCGGCTCCAGCCACGGCGGTTCACGCATCACCCGGCAGTCCTACTTCGAGGACCCCGCGTACGTACCGCTCCTCCTTCGCTCGTACGAGCTGTACGCGCGCCTGGAGCGCGACACCGGCCGCGAGATCGCCACCCTGTGCGGCGGCGTGATGATCGGGCGCCCCGAGAGCCGCACCGTCTCCGGTTCGCTGCTCTCCGCGCGGCAGTGGGACCTGCCCCACGAGATGCTCGACGCCCCCGAGATACGCCGCCGCTTCGCGACGCTCGCTCCACGTGACGACGAGGTCGCGCTGTACGAGTCGCGGGCCGGCCTCGTCCGCCCCGAGAACACCGTCGCCGCCCATCTGCAGCTCGCCACACAGCAGGGCGCCGACCTGCACTTCGAGGAGCCGATGACGCGCTGGGAGCCATATCGGGGCGGTGTCCGCGTGCACACCCCCGACGACACCTACACCGCGGGGCAGTTGGTCATCTGCCCGGGGGCCTGGGCGCCGCAGCTCCTGACCGACATCGGGGTGCCGTTCACCATCGAGCGGCAGGTCATGTACTGGTTCCAGCCGACCGGCGGTGTGCGGCCCTTCCTGCCGCAGAACCACCCGATCTACATCTGGGAGGACGCGTACGACGTGCAGGTCTACGGCTTCCCGGCCATCGACGGACCTGACCTCGGCGCGAAGGTCGCCTTCTTCCGCAAGGGCACGCCCTGCACACCCGAGAACATCGAGCGCACGGTCCACGAGGACGAGGTCGCCGCGATGGCGCAGCACATGACGGGCCACATCCCCTCCCTGCCCGGGCAGTTCCTCAAGGCCGCGACCTGCATGTACTCCAACTCGCCCGACGAGCACTTCGTCATCGCCCGCCACCCGGCCCACCCGGAATCGGTCACCGTGGCCGCCGGGTTCTCCGGGCACGGCTTCAAGTTCGTGCCGGTCGTCGGCGAGATCGTCGCCGACCTGGCGCTGCGGGGCACCACCGATCACCCCATCGAGCTCTTCGACCCCAGCCGCCTGGCCGCCGCGCCCGCTTGAGGAGTGCCGCGCCCGCCTTAGGAGAACGCCACCGTGACGACGACCCCCGAGGCCCCGTCCGCCGCCAGCCTGATGACCACGCTGCCGGGCCACTTCTACACCGATCCCGAGATCTTCCGGCAGGAGCAGGAACGCGTCTTCGAGTCGCTCTGGTTCTGCGCGGTGCGCGCCGCCGACCTCGACAAACCCGGCGCCTTCCGCACCGTCCAGGTCGGCCGCGAGAGCGTGCTGATCACCCGCTCCCGCTCCGGGGAGCTGCGCGCCTTCCTCAACATCTGCCGGCACCGCGGCGCCCGGCTCTGCACCCAGGAGGCGGGCGAGGTGCGCCGCGCGCTCCAATGCCCCTACCACGCATGGACGTACGACCTCGACGGCAAGCTGATCGCCGCGCCGAACCTGGTGAAGATGCCGGACGTCGACCGCACCGCGTACGGCCTGGTCAAGGTCGCGCTGCGGGAGTGGCTCGGCTACGCCTGGGTGTGCCTGGCCGACGAACCGCCGTCCTTCGAGGAGACCGTCATCGGTGCGGCCGTCGAACGCCTGGGGGACGCGGCGTCCATAGAGCGCTACGGGACGGAGTCGCTGGCCCTTGGCAAGCGCGTCACGTACGACGTACGGGCCAACTGGAAGCTGATCGTCGAGAACTTCATGGAGTGCTATCACTGCGCGACCATCCACCCCGAACTGACCGATGTCCTGCCGGAGTTCGCGGACGGGTTCGCCGCCCAGTACTACGTCGGGCACGGCGCCTCGTTCGGCGAGGAGGTCAGCGGGTTCACCGTCGACGGCAGCGAGGGCTTCGAGCGGCTCCCCGAGGTCGCCGAGGACCAGGACCGCCGCTACTACGCGATCACGATCAAGCCGACCGTCTTCGTCAACCTCGTCCCCGACCATGTGATCCTGCACCGGATGTTCCCGCTGGCCGAGGACCGCACGGTCGTCGAGTGCGACTGGCTGTACGCACCCGAGGTCGTCGCGTCCGGCGTCGACCTCACCAGGTCGGTGGAGCTCTTCCACCGGGTCAACGAACAGGACTTCGAGGCCTGCGAGCGCACCCAGCCCGCGATGGCGTCACGCGCCTACCGCGCGGGCGGGGTGCTCGTGCCGACCGAGCATCACATCGGCCTCTTCCACGAGTGGCTGGCGGGCCTGCTGGGCTAGGCCGTAGGGGCGGGACGCTTGTACATGCGCGTCGCCGTGATCTCCCCGTGCACCGTCTCCTCGGCCGGGTCCTGCTGCGGCAGACCCGGCCGCAGGTGCTCCTCGACGCTGATGTACTTCAGGCCCGCGCGCAGGTCCGCGTCGTTCCGCAACCGGATGACCAGCGGGAACTCCGCGAGCGCCGTCGTGTCGAACAGGCCGGTGGTGTAGAGCAGCTGCACGCCGAGCGCGTCCGAAACGGCCCGCTGGAGCTCCAGGAGGTACGTGGCGTTGGCGCGGCCGATGGGGTTGTCGAGGAAGAGCGTGCCGGCGTGCCGGTGCTTGTCGCGGCCCCGGTCGTTACTGCGCAGGGCGGCCATCGTGCAGTACAGGGCGATGGCAGCGGTGAGCAGCTGTCCGCCGGAGAAGACGTCGCCCATCTGGCCGACCGGCACCCGCTCGGCGCGCAGCACGGCGTCCGGCTTGAGGATCTCGACGGCGATGCCACGCGGTTCGAGGGCGGCCTGAACTCCGCGCAGGAGCAGGGACATTCCGTCCCGCCGCATGTCGGAGTTCTTCTTGACCGCGGCCCGCGTGGCCTCGTCGATGACCTCGCCGAGGCGCTCGGTCAGCGTCGCCTGGTCGGGCTCCTCGAAGCGGACGCGCAGGAACTCCTGGCCCGACCACTCCCCCAGACCCTCGGGCAGTTGGGAGAGGCGCTGCGCGGAGCGGAGCGTGGCGAGCGAGGACTCCACGAGGCCGCGCAGTCGGTCGACGATGCTGTCGCGGTTGCGCTCCAACTGCTCCAGCTCGTCGGTGAGCACCCGCAGCCGGGGCGCGAAGGCGTCGGCCCACTTCTTGGCGTGCTCCGGCAGCGCGGAGGCGGGCAGTTCGCGGATCTGCTGGCGGGCGGGGGTGCGCACCTGCTCGTAGCGGGTGGAGTTCGCGTGCCGTACGAGGATGTCGCTGGCCTCGCGGACGGCGGCCTCGGCGGTGGAGAGGTCGGCGGCGCAGCCGCGCAGGGAACGCCGGGCCTCCGAAGCGGACTGCCGGGCCTCTTCGAGGGAGCCGGGGTAGGGCTCGGGCTCTTCGGCGTTCTCCTCCTCCTGGTGCTGCTCGCGCAGGAGGTCCCGCAGGAGGGCCGCGGTCTCGTCGAAGCCACCGGCCGCGTCCTCCGTGGCGCGGTGGGCGTGCAGGAGGGTGGCGTGCGCGTCCTTGGCCTGGCTCAACGCCTCGGTGTGGGCGGCCAGTTCGCCGGTGGCGGTGCGCAGGAGGGCCTGTGCGTGCTCGGCGTCGGCGGGGACCAGGTCTTCGGGGAGCTCGGTGTGCGCTTCGGCTTCGTCCTGGGGGGCGAGGCGCTCGGCCTCGCCGCGCAGCCTGCCGAGCTGCTCGCTCGCGGCGGAGGCGCGGGTCTCGATGAGCTGGACCTGGGCCTCGGCGCGCGCGGACGCGGCCTGCCGGGAGGGGCCGTCGGAGCCGTCCGTGCCTTCCAGGAGCAGGGCGGCGCGGGTGCGGACCTTGTTGCTGAGCCGGTCGAGCTCGGCGAGGGCGCCGCTCTCGTCGCTCTCGGCGCGGGCCTGTTCGGCGCGCAGGTCGGCGCCGACGCCGACCTTCTCGTAGAGCTGGGAGGCGGCGCGGTAGGCCTCGCGGAGGGCGGGCAGCGACGACTTGGGGGCGGCTGCGTCCTTGGGGGCCTCCGGCAGGTCCTCCGGGGCGCCCGCGATCTCGGCGCGTTCGGCGCGCAGGGCGCGGGCGGTGCGGCGGGCGTCGTCGGCGGCGCGCTGGGCGGCGCGCCGGTCCTCGTCGGCGGCGCGGGCGCGGTCCAGGCAGGTCTGGGCGCGGGCCTCCGACTCCACGGCGTCATCGGCCAGTTCGCGCAGCTTGGTCTGCCAGCCCGCGCGCTCGCGCAGGCGGAACGCGAGGCCGGCGAGTGCGTCGGCGACGCGCCGCGCGCGCTGGGCGGCCTCCTGCCGCTCGTCACGCGCGCGTGCCGCTTCGGCCGCCTCCTCGTCGGCCTCGGCCCGGACCGTGCGGGCCTCGGCGAGTTCGGCCTCGGCCTCTTCGGCGAAGGCGCGGGCGCTGCGGGCGGCGGCGGCGAGCTCTTCGATGCGTCCGGTGGGGCAGCCGCCGCGCCAGGAGGCGAGCCGCGCGGCGAGCTCGCGGTCCTTGGCCAGGCGCGCGGCGAGCGTCCGGATCTCCTCGTCGCGCCGCGTCGCACGCGTGCGGAGCGCTTGCCGCTCCTCGTCGGCGGCGTGCTCGTCGTGCATGGCGGGGTTCGGCGGCACGAGGAAGACGTCCCCGCCTTGTGCGTCCTCACCGGGGGTCGGCGCGAGGAGGGCGGCCGCGGTGCCGACGGCCACGGCGGAGCGGGGCAGCAGGGCGGCGCCGGCGAGCGCCTCGCGGGCCCGCGCGTGGGTTGCGGGGTCGGTGATGACGACGCCGTCGACCAGTTCGGGCCTGGCGGCGAGCACGCGCGCGTGGTCGGTGGGGTCGACGGCCTGCGCGAGGTAGCGCCAGCCGGGCAGGGCGGGGATGCCGTGCTCGCCGAGGAACTCGACGGTGGCCAGGACGTCGGGTCCCGGCGGAAGCAGCCCGCCGTCGCCGAGGGCGCCCAGGATGCGGGAGTCGTCGGCGGCGGCGGTCCGCAGCTCGAAGAGCTGCCGCTCGGCGGAGGCGACCCCGTCCTCCAGGAGGGTGCGGAGGTCGTCGGCGCTGCGGTCCAGCTCGGTGAGGGAGAGGCCATCGATCAGGGTGCGGGTGGTGAGATTGGCGGCCTCGTCCTCCCGGGCGCCGCTGCTGCCCGTCTCCGCGGCCCCCTGGCGAGGCTGTGGCACCCCGCCCTGGGAGCTCGCCCCGGGCAGGCCGAGCAGTTCGGCGAGGCGCTCGTCGCCGGCGATCGACTCCGCCGCCCTGCGTTCCGCGTCGTACGCGTGCTCGGCCGCGTCCGCGGCGTCCGACGCGCGGGCCGCGGTGAGTTCGGCGCGGGCCTCTGCCGCGGCGGCTTCCTTGGCGTGCTCGGCGGCGCGCAAGGAGGTCTCGCGGGCGGTGTCCCAGGCGGCCGCCGCGCTCTTCTCGGCGTCGCTCGCGGCCAGCGCGGCGCGCGCCGGGTCGGCGTCCGGCGCGGTGTCGTCGAGCCAGCCCGCGCGGACGGCCTCCGCGGTCTCCTGCTCGACTTCGGAGAGGCGCTGACGCAGGTGTCCGGCCTCGCTGCGGGCGCGCTGGGCCTCGGTCGCGGCGACGGTCGCGTCGCGGTGGGCGGCCTCGCCGGTCTCCTGGAGCGCCGCCGAGCGCTCCTCCTCCTCGTTCGCGAGCGATTCGGCGCCCTCGGCCGCGGTGTGCAGCACCCGGACGAGATCGGCCGCCGCCTTGGAGCGGGCGGCGAGGGCGGGCGCCGCGTCCCGCTCGGCCTCCAGGATCGCGGAGGCCACGCGCGCGGAGCGGTCGGCCGCCGCACGGTGGCGCAGAACGGCCTCGGCCGCCTGCCAGGCGGAGTGCAGCTGGCGCGCGTCGGCCAGCTCGCGGCGCTGGGCGGCGGCGGCCTTCTCCGCGACGGTGAGCGCCAAGGAGGCGTGCCGGAAGGCGAGTTCGGCGGAGATCAGGGCGGACCTGCCGCGTGCTTCCTCCGCCGTGGTGACGGTCTGCGCGGCGGCGGTGACCCGCTCGGCGAGCTCCCCCGCCTTGTTCCGCTCGCCGACGGCGCGCGCGGAGAGGCGGCGGGCGAGCGTGCGGGTGCGCCGCTCGGCTCCCGCGTGCACGTCACGCGCGCGTGAGCGTGTGTCGGCGGCGTCGACGATGCGGCCGAGCAGGTCGACGGAGCCCGCGGTGAAGTCCCGCTCGGCGATGAGTTCGGAGCGGCGGCCCAGCTTGTTGCCGAAGCCGTGCACGAGGTCGGCGAGGCCGTCCGTGTCGCGGGTGTCCGTGACGGCGCGCAGCAGCAGGTCGGTGAAGTCGGAGTCCTTCTTGACGGCGAAGAGGCCCGCGGCCTCGCCCTCGTCGGCGTTCATCTCGCGTTGGTAGCGGAAGAGTTCGGGGTCGAGGCCCAGGTCGCCGAGGTGTTCGTTCCAGCGGTCGTGGATCTCCTCCCAGTGCACTTCGAGGTGGGGGTACGCCTTGCCCGCCTCGGTCAGCGCGTCACGGAAGCCCTTCATGGTGCGCCGCCGCCCCTGGGCGCCCGAGGCGCCTTCCACGGAGGGGCGTACAGCGGTGGACTCGGCGACGGGCAGCGAGTCCAGGCTCATGCCGGGGCCCGGCCGGAAGGAGTACCACGCCTCGGCGAACTTCCGCGGGTCGTTGGAGACCTGCCGCCCGCGCCACTCGCTGACCTTGCCGACGACGACGCACTCGCCGGTCAGGGTGTGCTGCCACTCCAGGGCGACGTGCCCGCAGTCGTCGGCGAGCAGGAACTTGCGCAGCACCCCGGAGCTCGCGCCGCCGAGGGTGTTGCGGTGGCCCGGCAGCATCACCGAGAAGATCAGCTTGAGCAGGACGGACTTGCCGCCGCCGTTCTCCAGGAAGAGCACGCCCGCGGGCGCGGGGCGGCGCGGGGGTCCGACCGGCTCGTCCTCGAAGAACTCCGCCTGGGCGGGCGCGGGGTCGGGCACCTCCGCGCCGACGCCGCGCAGGTCAAGCACGGTGTCGGCGTAGCGCGCACCGGCTGGGCCGATGGAGTAGAGGCGGACCCGGGACAGCTCGTACATGGCGGCGGACTCTCGTCGTAAGTCGTGGGGAAACAGCGGGAATGTGGGGGGCGGGGCGAGAGACGTCAGGAGTGGAACGGCAGCCCCGCGTCGGCGGCCAGCTCCAGGTCGTCGGTCTCTTCGGGAGGCAGCAGGGTCGCGGACCCGTCCGTGACGGGCACGATGCCCAGTTCCAGGAGTTCGGCCATGGCGGCGCCGCCCGCCATGTCGCGCACCTGCAGCTGATAGCGGGCCGTGGTGCGGTACGTGCCCCCGGAGTCGTCGCCCGTCCGCTGCAGGAACCCGGAGTCGGTGAGGAACGCGACGGCCTTGCCGATGATTCCGGTGGTCGACCCGGCGAGGCGTCGGGCGTCCTTGGTGGCGCCGGTCGAGCTGCGCCGTGCCCAGATCCGCCAGGCCGCCTCCAGACCGGGGGTGTCGGTGGCCGGGTCGGAGTTCTCGCCCTGCTCCTCGGCGCGCTCCTCCAGACGGTGGCAGGCCTGTCGTACGAAGGCGTCCACCCCGTTGACCGTGACGCGTCCGATGTAGCCGTCGTCGGCGAGGTCCTCGGGGCGCGGGAACGCCAGGGCGGCGACGGCGAGATGGGCCAGGCCGTGCAGGAAACGATCGGTGGAGTCGGCGGCCGTACGGCGTGCGTAGTCGCCCATGCGGACGGCGAACACGGAGTCCTCGGCGGCGGTCACGGCCATCCCCGCGCGCGGGGACACCTCCAGGACGACGAGACCGAGCCCGGCGGCGACGGCGTCGGCGAGCCGCGCGAAGGGCGGGTCCTCGCGGTACCTGCGCAGCAGTTCAGCGTACTCCTGGTCGCGGGCGGGCTGGAGCTTGGGCTGGAGTCCGAAGGCGACGAGGCGTGCGGCGTCGGCGGCGTCGGCCGGGGTGATGGGGGCGGTCGCCGCGGGCGCCGCCGTCGCGTCCGGCTCGCCCCACGCGGCGTGCTCTGCGGGGTGCTCGGTCACGGCTTGTGCTCCTTGCGGCGGTTGTACGGAAGAGGGTGGCGGGGGTCGGGGGTGCTCATGAGCGATTCGGGGGTGCTCACGAGCGTCTCGGGAGTGTTCACGCGCCCTCCGTCCGGCCGGCCGCCATGCCGGCGGCGTCGAGCAGCGCCGTGCCCACGATGAGGTCGGCGCCGCCGAACTCCGGGTCGTCGAGCTGGGCGCCGTCGTCCACGGCGAACAGGAGCTTCTCCTCGCCTTGGCGGTAGGCGGTGCCGACCGGCGGGCTTGCCGCGTGGACGGCGAGCAGGGCGACCAGATAGGGCAGTTCGGTGTCGCGTCGGCGCGCGTCGGCGAGCAGCCCGGACAGGCGCCTCGGGGCGTCGGCGGGCAGGTCGAGCAGTTCCATGGCGTCGGCGAGCTGTTCCTCGCTGAAGCGGCTGTCGTCGGGGGTGGCGATGAGGTCGGGCTCGGGCATCTCCATGCCCAGGTGCTCCCGCTCCTGCGGCGGCGTGAGCAGTATGTCCACGAGGTCGCCGACGCGGACGGACACGGGGGTGCGCAGCCCCGTCCCGCGCGCGAAGAACGCGCCCGTCACGCGGCTCGCCTGCTCGACCGGGAGGGGCAGGAGGGGGGCGACGAGCTGGCCGTACAGATCGAGGCCGGTCCGGCTGGTGGGGGCCGCGAAGGCCTGGCGGTCCTGCTCGGCGCGGAACAGCGGGCCCGCTTCGAGGAGACGGGACTGGAGCTGTGTGTGGCGGCGGATGCAGTCCTTGACGATGTCGACGAGCTCGGCGGCGCGGCGCTTCTGCTCGGGGTCCTCGGACTCGTCGCGTGCCTTGCGGATGTTCGTCAGGATCGCGTTCTCGTGGCGGTAGCGGTCGGCGACGTGGTCGAGCGCCTCCGCGATCATGTCGGGGACGGCTTGGAGCCAGTCGACCGCGCGGACGTTGCGCCGGGTGGCGTCCAGGGCCCTGCGGAGCGTCTCCGAGTACTGCACGGTCCGATAGCGCGCCTGCTCGGCGGCGAGCTGGGCGTCGGCGAGACGGCCGCGGCTGATGAGCACCTCGAGCTTCACCTCGGCGGCGATCTGGGCGCTGGTGACGTCGGTGTCGAGGGCGCCCACGAGGACGTTGACCGCCTCGTCCGTCGTGCGGAGATAGACACCGCCCCCGTAACCGGGCACCTCTTCGATCAGCTTGAAGTCGTAGTCCCTGCGCACATAGGTGCCGTCGGGCGCGAAGGTGCCGTACACGGCGCGGAAGCCGCGGTCGACGCTGCCGACGTTGATCAGGTTCTCCAGGACCCAGCGGGCCACGCGCTCGTGCTCGGCTGCGGGGCGGCGGGGAGCCTGGGCCCCGACGCGCGGCAGCAGCCTGGTCACGATCTGCTCGTGGTCGGCTCCGGTGTCGAAGTCCATGTTCAGGGTGACGAGGTCGATGGCGGAGAGGGCCACCTCCGCCATCGCGTACACCGAGTACTCGCCCGCGAGGTTGGCCTTGCGCACGTCCAGGTCGTGCAGCGGCGCCGTGCAGGCGAGCGCGCGGAGCCGCCGCGCCAGGCCCTCGTCGGCGGCCGGGCCCAGAGCGGGCCTCGGCCCCGCGCTGAGCTGGGGCGGAGCGGTGTCCGTAACGGCAGGCGAAGTCACGCTGCACAGACTAGATCCTCGGTCTGACAACGGTCGAAACGGCGCAGATCTGGCAACGCCCTTCGCCGGTCCGCCCGGGGGTCAGCCGCCCGCCCGCTCACCCTGCGCCACGCGGCTGCCGTAGACCTCGACGAGGCCGCGCAGCGAGTCGTCCAGGTAGACCGCGAGCAGCCGCTCGGCTTCCGTGGCGTCGCCCTCCTGCAGGGTCTGCAGTATCTGCCGGTTGCGCGCGAGGTAGGGCTCGTGCAGGCGGCGCGGGTCGTCCACCACGTGGAAGGCCAGGCGGAGTTCGGCGAACACGCTGCGCATCACCTCGTCGGTGCGGGCGCTTCCGGCGAGCGCGACCAGCTCCCGGTGGAAGTGGATGTTGGCGGTGGAGACGCCCTTCCACTTGCGCTCGCGGGCCGCCTTCGTGCCGTCCGCGACGGCGCTGGCGAGACCGTCGAGGACGAAGGGCGGATCGCCGAGACCGCGGACGACCGCGCATTCCACGAGACGCCGGGTGCGGTAGATGTCCTCGACGTCCTCAATCGTGAGAACTCGGACAAATACCCCGCGGTTGAGCTGGTGGACCAGCAGTCGTTCGTGCGTGAGGAGACGGAAGGCCTCGCGCAGCGTGTTGCGCGAGACGCCGAGCGCGCCGCCGATGCTGTCCTCCGACAGGCGCACTCCCGGCGGGAAATAGCCCTCGGCGATGCGGCTCCGGAGGATGTCCGACACCCGCTCAGCGGTACTCGTACGCCCCAGGAGCGCACGGTCGTCGGCCAGTCCGCTCGGGTCAGCCATTCCCTCAGCCATGCCCGGATTCAATCGTAGATACAAGAACGAGACAACATGGGTATTGAGGGATCGTTCAACGATCCCCTACCTTGGCGGACACGGCACAGTCCCCCCTCCTGCGAGGTGCCCATGAGCACACCCCCGCCGCCCCAGACCCTGCCGACCGACACCCGCCCCACGAACGGCGGCCCCGCCAACGACACTGACGACAGTGGCGCGTTCGGCTGGCTGCGCGCCCTCGGACCGCGCGGCCGCCGCGCCTTCGCGGGCGCCTTCGGCGGCTACGCCCTCGACTCCTACGACTACTTCACGCTGCCGCTGAGCATGGTCGCGATCGCCGCGTACTACGGCCTGGACAGCGGGCAGACGGGCCTGCTCACCACGGTCACCCTGGTCGTCTCCGCCATCGGCGGCGCGATCGCCGGGGTGGTCGCGGACCGGATCGGCCGCGTCAAGGCGCTGATGATCACGGTCATCACGTACGCCGTCTTCACCGTCGCCTGCGGCTTCGCGCCCAACTACGAGACGCTGCTCGTCTTCCGCGCCCTCCAGGGCCTCGGTTTCGGCGGCGAGTGGGCAGTCGGCGCGATCCTGGTCGCCGAGTACGCCACCGCCAAGAACCGCGGCCGCACGCTCGGCGCGATCCAGAGCTCCTGGGCGGTCGGCTGGGCGCTCGCGGTCATCGTCTACACCCTGGTGTTCCAGTTCCTCGACGAGGACATCGCCTGGCGGGTGATGTTCTGGACCGGCGCGCTGCCCGCCCTCCTCGTCGTCTACGTGCGCCGCAACGTGCACGACGCCCCGGAGGCGGC
Source organism: Streptomyces sp. NPDC033177 (assembly GCF_055577715.1). NCBI lineage: Bacteria > Bacillati > Actinomycetota > Actinomycetes > Kitasatosporales > Streptomycetaceae > Streptomyces > Streptomyces sp. NPDC033177. Next base: position 40,758 of record NZ_JBVIPS010000007.1, read on the forward strand.
CGAGGAGCGCAAGAAGAGCGCGCACAAGGGGTCGTTCACCGCGATCTTCAAGCCCGGTCTCCTGCGCGTCACGCTGTTCGCGGTCCTGCTCTCCACCGGCGTACAGGGCGGCTACTACACGCTCGCCACCTGGGTGCCCACCTACCTGAAGACCGAACGCGGACTCACGGTGGTCGGCACGGGCGGATATCTCGCATTCCTGATCTCCGGTGCCTTCATCGGCTATCTGGCCGGCGGCTATCTCACCGACCTGCTCGGCCGCAAACGCAACATCACGCTCTTCGCGTTCCTCTCCGCGGCCAGCATCCTGGCCTACACGAACATCCCGGACGGGGCCAACGGCCTTCTCCTTGTGCTCGGTTTCCCGCTCGGCTTCTGCATGTCGGCCATTTTCAGCGGCTTCGGTTCGTTCCTCAGCGAGCTCTACCCGGCAGCCGTGCGCGGCACGGGGCAGGGCTTCACGTACAACACCGGACGCGCCGTGGGTGCCGTGTTCCCCACCATGGTCGGTTTCCTGGCCGACAGCTGGGGCGTGGGCGGTGCGCTGATCTTCGGCGCGCTGGGCTACGCCATCGCCGTGCTCGCCCTGTTCGGACTGCCCGAGACGCGCGGGAAGGAGCTGACATGAGCCTCTCGGTCACCGCGTCGCACAGCCCCGCGGAGGCCCGCGCGCTCTTTCGCGCGGGCACGAGCGGGCCGACGGCGGGCTGGGCGGCCGGCCACACCCAGGCCAATCTGATCGCCGTGCCCGCCGACTGGGCGTACGACATGCTCCTGTTCTGCCAGCGCAACCCGAAGCCCTGCCCGGTGCTCGACGTCACGGACGCGGGCTCGTGGACCACGCCGCTTGCGCCCGGCGCCGATCTGCGGACGGATCTGCCGCGCTACCGGGTGTGGCGGGACGGCGAGTTGGCCGACGAGCCCACGGACGTGGTCGAGCACTGGCGGGACGACCTGGTGTCGTTCCTCATCGGCTGCAGCTTCACCTTCGAGTGGGCGCTGACGGAGTCCGGCGTGCCGATGCGCCATGTCGAGCAGGGCCGCAACGTCTCCATGTACGTGACCGCGCGCCCCTGCCGCCCGGCGGGCCGCCTGCACGGGCCCATGGTGGTGTCGATGCGCCACGTCCCGCCCGAGCACCTCTCGGCGGCGATCAGGGAGACCTCGCTGCTGCCCGCGGTGCACGGCGGTCCGGTGCACTGCGGGGAGCCATCGGGGCTCGGCATCGACGACCTGACCCGGCCCGACTTCGGCGATCCGGTGGCCGCCGAGCCCGGTGACATCCCGGTGTTCTGGGCATGCGGGGTGACACCCCAGGCGGCGGTGATGGCCTCGCGCCCGCCGTTCGCGATCACGCACGCGCCGGGCCAGATGTTCGTCACCGATGCCCGCGACGAGCAGTACCGGGTGGCCTGAGCTGCCGCCGAACGGAAACAGGAGATCTACGGAGATGACGGAACCCTCGATCGACGCCGTGATCGATCTCAACGCCGACCTCGGTGAGGGCTTCGGCCGCTGGCGCCTGACCGACGACGAAGAGCTGCTCTCCGTCGTCACCAGCGCCAATGTTGCCTGCGGCTTCCACGCCGGGGACGCGGTCACCATGCGCCGCGTGTGCGAACAGGCCGCCGCGCGCGGCGTACGGATCGGCGCCCAGGTCTCCTACCGTGACCTGGCGGGCTTCGGGCGCCGCTCCATGGACGTACCCGCCGGCGAACTGGCGGCCGAAGTGGCGTACCAAATCGGCGCCCTGGAGGTCTTCGCGCGGGCGGCGGGCACGCGCGTGTCATACGTGAAGCCGCACGGCGCGCTCTACAACCGCATCGTCCACGACGAGGACCAGGCCCACGCCGTCGTCGACGGGGTCCTCCTCGCGGATGACACGCTGCCCGTCCTCGGGCTGCCGGGGTCGCGCTTCCTTGAGGTGGCCGACAAGGCCGGACTGCCGTTCGTCACCGAGGCGTTCGCGGACCGCGCGTACACCCCGGAGGGGACGCTCGTGCCGCGCGGCAGCGAGGGTGCCGTCATCACGGAGGCGGACCTCGTCGTCGAACGTTCCGTGGACATGGCCCGGTCCGGGTCCGTCGCCGCTCTGGACGGCCAGCGGATCGGCGTCCGCGCGCGCTCGCTGTGCCTGCACGGCGACACCCCGGGGGCGGTGGCCCTCGCCCGGCAGGTCCGGGCGCGCCTCGAAGCGGCGGGCGTGCGGGTGGAGGCCTTCGCGTGAGGGTGCTTCCGGTCGGCGATCTGGCGCTGCTCGTGGAACTCGCCGACGGCGACGAGGCGCAGGCGCTCCACGCCGAGCTGCTGCGCCGCAGGGCCGCGGGCCTGATCCGCGTGCGGGAGATCGTGCCCGCGGCCCGCACGGTGCTTCTGGACGGCCTTGACGACCCCGGCCGCGTCGGCGCGGAGCTCGCCGCCCTGGAGGTACCGGCGCTGTCCGCGCGCGCGGAGGACGTACGGGAGATCCCGGTCCGCTACGACGGGCCCGATCTGGCCGATGTGGCGGCGCACTGGGGGGTGCCGGTGGCGGAGGTGGCACGGATCCACGCGGCCACCGAATTCCGGGTCGCGTTCTGCGGGTTCGCGCCCGGCTTCGGTTATCTCACCGGGCTTCCGGAGCGTTATGACGTGCCTCGCCGGGCCACACCGCGCACGAGCGTCCCGGCCGGCAGCGTCGCCCTCGCGGGACCGTACACGGGGATGTATCCGCGGTCCTCGCCGGGCGGCTGGCAGTTGATCGGCACGACCGACGCCGTGCTGTGGGACCACGCGCGCGTGCCCGCCGCGCTGCTCACCCCCGGGGTCCGGGTGCGCTTCGTGCCCAGCCCCCTCGAACCGGGCTCGGAGGCACGATGACCGACCGTGCCTTCGCCGTGGTCCGGGCCGGGGCGCTGACCACAGTGCAGGATCAGGGCCGCCCCGGGCACGCGCACCTCGGGGTGCCGCGTTCCGGGGCCCTCGATCCGGCCGCGGCCCGCCTCGCCAACCGCCTCCTCGGCAACCCGTCCGACGCCGCCGTCCTGGAGACCACGCTCAACGGGTGCTCGGTGCGGCCGCGTTGCGCGGTGACGGTGGCGGTCGTGGGGGCACCCTGTCCGGTGACGGTCGACGGCCGCCCGGTGGCCTGGGGCGCGCCCGTGCGGGTACCGGCCGGTGCGCTGCTCGACGTCTCGGCGGCCGTCTCCGGAGTACGTTGCTATGTCGCGTTCAGCGGCGGAGTGGCCGCCGACCCGGTCCTCGCCAGCCGCTCCACCGACCTGCTTTCGGGGCTCGGCCCTCCCCCGCTCGCGGACGGAGTCGTCATCCCGCTGGGGGTGGCCGCGGGGCCCCACGCGCGCGTGGACACCGTCCCGCACCCCGCGCCGCCCCGCGAGCTGATCCTGCGGGTGACGCCGGGTCCGCGCGCCGACTGGTTCACTCCCGCGGCCCTGCGCACGCTGACCACGCGCGCGTACTGGGTGTCCTCGGCGAGCAACCGCATCGGCCTGCGCACCGAAGGCCCCTCCCTGGAGCGGGCGTTCACCGGTGAGCTCCCCAGCGAGGGCATGGTCCTCGGTGCCGTCCAGGTGCCGCCGGACGGCCGGCCCGTGGTGTTCCTCGCCGACCATCCGACGACCGGGGGCTATCCGGTGATCGCGGTGGTCAGGGAGGCCGATCTGGCCGGTGCGGCGCAGGCGGTGCCAGGCACGCCGCTTCGTTTCGTCCCGGCGGCACGACGCTGAGGCATCCCCTCCGCACCCCCTCTACGCCGCCTCCGGCTGCTCGGCCACGGTCAGCGCGGCCAGGGCCGCCGACACCGCGTCGGCGGCGCCCAGGTCGAGCCGGACGCTGCTGCCCCGCACCTGGTGACGTACCTCGTCGACTGCCAGGGTGAGCAACTGGGGCAGCAGATCGGTACATCTGCGCGCCACCCAGCCGGTGCCGGGGACGCCGGTCCGATTCGTCCCGGCGGCACGACGCTGAGGCATCCCCTCCGCACCCCCTCTACGCCGCCTCCGGCTGCTCGGCCACGGTCAGCGCGGCAAGGGCCGCCGACACCGCGTCGGCGGCACCCAGGTCGAGCCGAGCGCTGCTGCCCCGCACCTGGTGACGTACCTCGGCCGCGGCAAGCGCGAGCAACTGGGGCAGCAGATCTGTACATCTGCGCGCCACCCAGCCGGTGCCCGCGGTGGCCAGCCACAGCAGGCTCGCCGACCGGGTGGGCGACGGCAGTTGGGGCTCGCGCGAGGGCGGGCTGCCCGCCGCGAGGCCCCGGGCGGCGAGCAGGGCGTGGAAGCGGGCGGCGACCAGGCGGTGGCCTCGCTCGCCGGGGTGCAGCCGGTCCGCGCTCCACAGGGTGCGGTCGGCGACCCACGCGTCGTCCGCGAGGTGCAGGTGCACGGCGCCGTACCGCTCGGACAGTGCGTGCACGACGGCGTTTACCGTGCGTTGCCGCCGGGCCAGCGGGCGGGCCAGCGCGCCGGGCAGCCCGAGCATGGCCCCCGGGTCGGGGAGGCAGGCGGTGAGCAGCGGGATGCCTTGCCGAGCGCAGGCCCCGTAGATCTCGTCGAGCCGCGAGGCCACGCCATGGATGTCGAACGTGCAGCGGAGGGTGTCGTTGACGCCGACGATCACGGACGCCAGGTCGGGCCGCAGCTCCAGCGCCGCGGGGAGCTGGCGCCGCAGCACGTCCGAGGTCTGGGCCCCACTGACGGCGAGGTTGTGGAACCGCGCCTCCCTCTCACCCGCCACAAGCCCCTCGGCCAACAGCGCCGCCCACCCCCGCAGACCCTGCCCCACCGGATCACCGACCCCCTCGCTGAGGGAATCCCCCAGGGCGACAAAACACAGCGGCTTCACGACGCCCATCCCTCACGCGACCCAAACCCGCCACCGGCAGCCCCGCCCCCGGCCCCGGCGTCACCTCCGACTCCCGACCCCGCCTCATGCGCCCCCAGGAACGCGGCGACCGCCTTCTCCCATCCGAAGCACTCGGCACGCGCGCGTGCCGTCTCCCTCCGGGATTCCTCGGGGCGCGCGAGGAGAGCGTGGACGGCGGACGCGAACGCTTCGCCGTTGTCCTTCGCCACCGCACCCGCGCCGCCCACGATCTCCGGAAGCGCCGACGACGCGCTGGCCACCACGGGCGTACCGCAGGCCAGCGCCTCAAGTGCCGCGAGCCCGAACGTCTCGCAGGGGCCCGGCGCGAGGCAGACGTCGGCCGTGGCCTGCAGTGCCGCCAAGGCCGCGCGGTCCGCGACGTGCCCCAGGAACGTCACCGGCAACCGCCGCTGACGCGCCCGCAGTTCGAGGCGGGCGCGCAGCGGCCCGTCCCCCGCCACCACGAGGACCGCCGGAACTCCCCGGCCACGGAGCGCCTCCAGGGCGTCAAGGGCCATGCCCGGCCGCTTCTCCACGGACAGTCGTGAGCACAGGACAAGGAGGGCCTCGCCCCCGCGCGCATGGCGGGCACGCACGCGTGGATCACGCATCGCCGGATGGCTGCCCACCAGGTCGACACCGAGTGGCGCGCGGACGACGTTGCGCGCCCCGATGCGGACGAACTCGCGCTCCGCCCACTCCGTGGTGCACACGACCCGCGCATAGGCGTGCGCCGTACGGGAGTTGAGGGCGTCGGCGGCCCGCAGGGCGGCCTCCCCGGGCATGCCCCAGGTGCTGAGGACACCATGGGCCGTCTCGTGGGAGACCATCACGGCCGGGATCCTGCGGTGCCTGGCCCAGGCGCCGGTCCAGCGCAGGGTCGTACGGTCGGAGACCTCGATGCGGTCGGGGGCGAGGCGTTCGAGGACCCGGGCCACCCTTCGCCGGTCCGTGAGGACGCGGTAGCCGCCGGTGCCGGGCAGCAGCGGGCCCGGCAGGGTCACGACACGGCCATGGTCGGTCTCGCGGACACCGGCCCGCTCGCCGGGGACGATCAGCACGGGCTCGTGCCCGGCCGCGCGGTAGCCGCGCCCCAGTTCCCGCAGCGCGGTACGCAGTCCGCCCGACGAGGGGGCCACGAAGTTCGCGAGCCGCACGATGCGCAGCGAGTCGGCGGGACGCGCGCCGCCCCGAGCCGCCGCCGCACGGTAGGCCGCTTCCCGGTACAGGGCCGCCCTCATGCCGCCACCGCCGTCCGCGCGGCGAGCACCTGGGAGTAGTGGTCGACGAGTTGCTCGCCCACCGCGTCCCAGGTCCGCCCCTCGACGGCCACCCGCCCGGCCCTCCCGTACGCCGCTCGCAGCCCCGGATCGGCCGCGAGCGCCCAGACCGCGTCCCGCACCGCGAGGGCGTCGCGCGGCGGCACCAGGACTCCGGTGCGCCCCGGGACGACGAGGTCGAGCGGTCCGCCCGCGGCGGGCGCGATCACCGGCACCCCGCTGGCCATGGCTTCCTGCACGGTCTGGCAGAACGTCTCGTAGGGCCCGGTGTGCACGAACAGGTCCAATGAGGCGAAGATCCGCGCGAGTTCGCCGCCGGTGCGGCGCCCCAGCATGACCGCGCCGGGCAGCGCCGCCCGGACGGAACCCTCGCTGGGCCCGTCACCGACGACGACCAGGCGCACGCCCTCCAGGGAGCACACCCCGGCAAGGAGCTCGACCTGCTTCTCGGGGGCGAGACGGCCTACGTAGCCGACGATCAGCTCGCCGTTCGGCGCGAGTTCACGGCGTACGGCCTCGTCCCGCAGGGTGGGTCCGAACCGGGCCGTGTCCACGCCCCGAGGCCAGAGCCGCACCCGTGGCACCCCGTGCGCCACGAGATCACGCAGAGCCGCGGACGACGGGGCGAGGGTGCGGTCGGCCGCGGCGTGGACGGCACGGATGCGGCGCCAGGCGGTGGACTCGCCCATCCCCATGTACGTACGGGCGTAGCCGCCCAGATCCGTCTGGTAGACGGCGACGGCGGGTATGCCCAGGCGCGCGGCGGACGCCATGCCGCGCGCGCCGAGGACGAACGGGCTGGCCAGGTGGACGAGTTGGGCCCGGTGCGCGCTCAGTGCCGCCGACAGGCGTCGGCTGGGCAGGGCCACCCTGACCTGGGGGTATCCGGGAAGGGGCAGGGAGGGGACACGGATGACGGGGCAGGGCGCGCTTGCGTCGGCTGCGGCGTCCGCCCCGGCCGGGGTGGCCGGGGCGATGACCAGGGGGTCGTGACCGCGCGCGGCGAGCTGCCGGGCGGTCTGCAGGGCGCAGTGCGCCACCCCGTTGACGTCGGGAGGGAAGGATTCGGTGACGATGACGACACGCATACCCGTGTTGTCGTCCCGCGGGGCGTGGTCACGTCAACGTGGATCTTTCCTGGCGAGGAACGTCCCATGAGCGTTGCCCTCCGCGTGCGCCCCGCCCCGGGGCGCGTCCGGCACTGCCGCCGCCGCGCAGGGAGCTACACCTCGGCCGCGTCGGGGTCGATCCTGCTGCGTACCGCGGTCTGCACCTCGTCCTCCTCGGCGGGGTCCGCGGCGAGCCTTCTGAGCTGGGTGACCACGCGGGCGTCGCCGGTCTCGGCGTGCCGTGCGGCGACCTCGCGGGTGGACTCCTCGCAGTCCCACAGGCACTCGACGGCGAATCCGGCGGCGAAGGAGGGGTCGGTGGCGGCGAGCGCGCGGGCCGCGCGGCCACGGAGATGGGAGGAGGCGGTCTCGCGGTAGACGTGTCGCAGGACGGGGGCCGCGCAGGCGATGCCAAGCCGTCCCGCGCCGTCGACGAGTGTCCAGAGAGTAGGTGCGTCCGGGCCTTCGCCGCGGACGGCCTCGCGGAGCGCGGCGAGCACGAGCTTGCTGTCCTGGGCGCCGCCCCTGCAGGCGAGCACCCGTCCCGCGGCGGCGCCGAGCTCGTCGGGCCGCTGGGCCCAGCGGCGGGCCCGTTCGACGGCGGCGACACTGCGCATCCGTTCGAAGGCCTCGGCCGCGGCGTCCACGACAGCCCGTGACGGGCTCTCCACCGCGAACTCGATCAGGTCGAACACGTCGGGGTCCTGGGCGTCGGCGAGGTAGCGCAGGGCCGTGCCGCGCGCCCCGTCGGAGCCGTTGCGGGCGGCTTCGAGGATCTCGGCGCGATCTTCGGGCCCGGCGACCGCGCTCAGGCAGCGGGCGGCGGGCACATGCAGGACGGCTCCGCGTTCGAGCCCTTCCTGTGCCCAGTCGAAGACGGCCTGGACGCTCCAGCCGGGGCGCGGCCCGGAGGGGCGCATCTGTCGCTGCCAGCGGTCGAAGGAGCCCTGTTCCCGTGCGGCGCGCACGCGGGCGCCGACAGCCTCCCGGGGGTCCTCCTCCCACAGCCGCCAGGGCCGGGGTTCGTAGGCGTCGCGCACGACGGCGGCCAGTTCGGCCTCGCCCTCGGCGTCCGAGGGGAATCTGGCGAGCACGGGCACGGCGAGGGCGCGCAGGCCCGCGTCGTCGTCCCGCAACGCCAGTTCGTCCAGGGCCCAGGCCCAGTTGGTGCCGAAGGCCGCGTAGCGACGCAGCAGTTCGAGGGCGTCATGCCTGCCGTACGAGGCGAGGTGCCCCAGGACGGCGAGTGCCAGGCCGGTGCGTGAGTCGTCCGTGTTCAGGACGTCCTCGGGGTCGAACAGATGCCGCTCGATCTCCTCGATCCCGCCACGGAGATCGAGGTAGAGCCTGGCGTAGTAGAGGGAGCGGTTCTCGACCTGCCAGTCGTGGCGTGGGTCGTGGAGCACGCAGGTCTCCAGGGCGGCGAGCGCCTCGGACCGGGGTGCGGTGAGTGCGTGCAGGGTGCCGTCGCCGCGGCCCCGCTGCAGCAGGCCGAGCAGCGTACCGCTGGGCGCTATGACCGGATCGAACATGGGAAACAGCCTCACATCAAGCGTCGACGCAACCGGGAATCGTGAATTACCTGGCCGTGCGCCAACACGTCGGGCCGCCCGCCGTCTCTTGCTTGCTGTAGACCATCTTCCTCTGCCTCTCGTCGGTGGCCCGTAGGGATCCCGGACGGGAGGTCCGGGGGCGGGCCGCTCACGGTCCACGCGGTGCGGCAACTCCTGCCCCGCCGTCGCGTCCGTGAATCACGTCGTCATGATGACCCAGCGGTTCACACCGCCGCGACCACATTTCCAGCGCCCCCGTTGTTGCTGGTCAGGTACCCCGCTCAGGCCGCCCCGAACAGCTCGAGCAGCTCCGTCTTGGCGAACATGCGGGCGGTGTCCACCGCCGACGGCGTGCCCGCGGCCGGATCCGCTCCTCCGTCGAGCAGCGCCCGGATCACCGCGTCCTCGCCCTTGAAGACGGCGCCGGCGAGCGGCGTCTGCCCCCGGTCGTTGGCACGGTTGGCGTCACCGCCCCGCTCCAGGAGCGCCCGGACCGCGTCCGCGTGGCCGTGGTAGGCGGCGAGCATCACGAGCGAGTCGCCGCTGTCGTTGGTGAGATTCGCCGGAACGCCTGCGTCCACGTACGCGGCGAGGGCCGCGGTGTCGCCCTGGCGCGCCAGATCGAAGATCTTGGTCGCCAGCTCCACGACTTCCGGGTCGGGGGCTTCGCTCATGACCAGACCGCCTTTCGACTGCGGGGTGACTTCGGGGATAGGTACGGCGCCCGATGCAGCCGTACGAGTGAATCGACAGGGTACTGCCCGTCCGGGCACATGACGGGGCGCGCCCGCGGCAAAGATCACGAAGGCACCCGGACGCCTCCCGAAGTCGCGCTCAGGAGGCCCATCAGACCTCCGCCATTCGAGGGAAATCCGCGAAAATTCCCCCATTTGCACCTTTTATCGTATGGATACATGCTGTGAACCTGGAACAACTCATGGTGACTGTCCCCACCAACCAGGAGAACCGTCATGATCCTTTCCATCTCGGGCGTCGTGCTGCTCGGCATCATCGTCTTCCTGTTCTTCCGCAAGGACGGGCTCAAGGCGTCCCACGCCGTGGTCTGCGCGCTCTTCGGCTTCTTCATGGCGGGCACCGCCATCGCCCCGAGCATCAAGGCCGGCAGCGCGAGCCTGGCGAGCCTCCTGGGCGGGATCAAGTTCTGACGCCTCCTGCCCCCCGCAGCACTTCGTTCGCACCATCTGGAGACTGACGTGGCCCGGCGCCCCCTCCCCCGCATCCTGAGCAACGGCACCGCCTCGATCGCCCGCAGCCGGGAGTTCGCACGGTCGGCCGCCGACAGCGCCACCGATGTCCTCCACCCGCTGATCACGATCACTCGTGGACTGCGCCGCCTTGCGGGTGCCGGGCGGCGCAAGTGGGCCGACACCCCCAAGGACCGGCGCGGACCGCTGCTGTTCCTCGCGGCCTCCGTGATCCTGGTCGTGACCCTCATGCCGTACGGTCCGCTGCTCGCCGCCATCTGCCTGATGGCGGCCGCCGCGTGGACCGGCCGGGAACGCACGGAGCCGGCCCCCACCGGCCCCGACGAGGCGCAGACCCAGCGGCTGCAGTCCCTCTACGAAGCGCTCGTGCCGTACTTCTCGGTCCCCGAGGACCCGGCGCCGCTCTTCGCGCACGGCGGGGAGTGGGACAAGGCCCTCACGTCGTACGAGTTCGACGACGACGGACGTGTCTCCCATCTGGTGGTGCGCTACCCCGCGTACTTCACGGACGGCGAGGCCGAGTCCCGCACCCGCATCGAGCAGCTGCTGCACGCCAAGGCGGGCCGTGGCCGCGAGTACCACTTCGAGTGGGACGAGGAGGGCAACCAGCTCACGGTGAACGTGCTGGCCCCGCTTCCCACCGACATCGCCGCCCAGCGGTTCGTCACGGCCCCCGGCGAGACCGTGCTCGGCTTCACCGATCCCACCGGGGTCCAGCGCACCCTCCCCGTGGCGGACGGCGACACACAGCGCGACGTGCCCCCCGTCGTCTGGCGCACCGGCCCCCGCTCCACCGAGCCGCACCTCCTGGTGGTCGGCGAGCCCGGCAGCGGCACCACCACCCTGCTCCGTTCCGTCGCCCTGCAGGCCCTGCAGCACGGCGACGTCCTGATCGTCGAAGGCAGCGGCATCGGCGACTACGCCTGCCTGACCGGGCGTGACGGCGTCCTCGCCATCGAGTGCGGGCTCGCCGGAGCCCTGGCCAGCCTGGAGTGGGCGGCGCACGAGACGGAGCGTCGCCTCATCTCCGCCAACCGGGCCCGCCAGGCGGGCCATCCCGCCCCCGAGGACACCAAGCGCCCCCTGTGGATCCTCATGGACCGCCCCAGCGTGCTCGGTCACCTCGCGGCCGCCGACGGACGCAAGGACCCGCAGTCCCTGCTCCAGGTGCCCCTGCGGCACGGCAGGGCGGCCAACGTCACGGTCGTCGTGGCCGACCAGTTCGACAGCCTCGACGCCCTGAGCGACCCGGTGCGCCAGCACACACGCGCGCGCGTGGTGCTCGGCCCCACGACGCCCGACCAGGTGGAGGACATCCTCGGGGTGCCGCCGCGCACGACGCCCACCTGCGACGTCCCGCCCGGCCGCGGGTACGCCCGGCTCGGCACGGGTCAGGTGCACCGGCTCCAGGTGCCCGCGACGCCCGACCCGTACGACGACGCGACGAGCGAGGCCCACCGCCAGGCGGTGACGGAGCTGCTGCCCCCACGCAGCGCCCCCGCCGACGCAGGGACGGCCACAGAAGAGCCGGGCACCGAGGTCGTCGCCGATCCCGACACGGCGGCGGTGAAGCCGGGCGCGCAGCCGGAGCCCGTGCCCGCCGAAGGCTGACGCCTCACCGCGGCCCGGGGCTCAGGCCACGAAGGACCGGGACGCCTCCACGCCCCCGCCCGCCCCTGTCTCCACAAGCCGCGCGGCAGCGGCGAGGCGCACCGCCGCCTCCTCGGCCACCGCGCCTCCCACGGTGAACGGCAGCCGCACATACCCCTCGAAGGCTCCGTCCACCCCGAAGCGCGGCCCTGACGGGACCCTGACCCCGACCCGTTCGCCCACTTCGGCGATGCGGGAGCCGGAAAGGCCGCCGGAGCGCGCCCACAGGGTGAGGCCGCCCGCCGGTACCGCGAACTCCCATTCGGGCAGTTCGCGGCGGACGGCGGCAACCAGGGCGTCGCGGTTCTCGCGGGCCTGCGCCCTGCGGACCTGCACGGCCGATTCCCAGCCGCCGGTGCTCAGGAGCCAGTTCACCGCCAGCTGTTCCAGGACCGGGGTCCCCATGTCGGCGTACGCGCGTGCCGAGACGAGGCTGCGGATGACGTCGGGCGCCGCCCGCACCCAGCCGATGCGCATGCCCGCCCAGAAGGCCTTGCTGGCCGAGCCGACGGTGATGACGGTCGAGCCCGCCGGGTCGAAGCCGCAGACGGGGCGCGGCATCGTCAGGTCGTCGTCGAGCTGCAGCTCGATCATGGTCTCGTCGACGACGAGGACCGTGCCCGCCGAGCGCGCGGCGTCGACGAGCTTGCGTCGCTGGTCCTCGGAGGCGAGGGCTCCCGTGGGGTTGTGGAAGTCCGCGACCACGTAGGCGAGCCGGGGTGCCGCGTCGCGCAGCACCTGGCGCCAGCGGTCCATGTCCCAGCCCTCGAGCCCCTCGGACATGGCGACGGGGACGAGACGAGCGCCCGTCTCGCGCATCAGCTGAAGAATGTTGGCGTACGACGGGGACTCGACGGCGATGCGTTCGCCGCGCGGCGCGAACAGATGACAGATCGCGTCGATCGCGCCCATCGCGCCGGTCGTCACCATGATCTGTTCGGGCATCGTCGGGATGCCGCGCGCGGTGTAGCGCTCGGCGAGCATCTGGCGCAGCGCGGGCAGACCTGCCGGGAAGTCGCCGTGCGTGTGCGCGTACGGAGGGAGTTCCTCCAGGGCGCCCTGCACGGCGCGGGTGAGCCAGGGTTCCGGCGCGGGCAGCGCGGCGCAGCCGAGGTCGATCATGGAGCCGAGCGCCTCGGGCGGGAGGGGTTCGAGGCCGCGCGCGGGCAAGGGGTTGCCGGCCGGGACCGCGGTCCAACTGCCCGCTCCCCTGCGGGATTCCAGGAAGCCTTCGGTGCGCAGCGCCTCGTACGCGGCCGCGACCGTGGTCCGGCTGACGGCGAGGGACACGGCGAGCTCACGCTCGGCGGGCAGCCGCGCGGCGACCGGCACACGTCCTTCGAGGACGAGCATGCGGACGCCGTCGGCCAGGGCGCGGTAGGCGGGCGGGCGGCGCGAGCCGGGGCCCGCGGGGCGCGTCTGCTGAGAGGTGAGCAGCCGGGCGAGCTGTGCGGCGCCCACCGCCGAAGTCCACTGAGCCATGATTCCCAGTCCACCTTCCTGGAATTGGCCATGGTTGGTATCCCTTTACGAGCCACAGAGTGTCATGCGTCAGGCCACCACCACCAGCAGGGGGGCATCTCTTGTCCACGACCAAGCCACATCTCGCACGACGGCTGATCCAGTTGTACGTCGGCCTGGCGCTCTACGGCGCGAGCTCGGGGCTGTTGGTGGTGGCCGGACTCGGCCTCGAACCGTGGAACGTGCTGCATCAGGGCCTCGCCGAGCTGACGGGGATGTCCATCGGCGTGGTCTCGATCTTCATCGGCGCGGCGGTGCTGCTCCTGTGGATCCCGTTGCGCCAGCGACCCGGACTCGGCACGGTCTCCAACGTCTTCGTCGTCGGCCTCGCGATGGACGGCACCCTCGCGCTGATGCCGGACGCGCACGCGCTCGGCGCCCGCATCGCGCTGCTCGTGGCGGGGATCGTCCTGAACGGCGTGGCGACCGGGCTCTACATCGCCGCGCAGTTCGGGCCGGGCCCCCGGGACGGCCTGATGACGGGCCTGCATCAGCGCACGGGCCGCTCGATCCGGCTGATGCGGACGCTGGTCGAGGTGGCCGTGGTCGCCACCGGCTTCGCCTTCGGGGGCACGGTGGGCATCGGCACGGTGCTCTACGCGCTGGCGATCGGTCCATTGGCCCAGTTCTTCTTGCGCGTCTTCGCCGCCCCTGCTCCATCCGGGGGAGGCGTGGTGGCTGCCGGCGGGCAACCGGAGCGCGCGATACTGCAGCGGTGACCAAGCCCGTACGCCATCCCTATCTCGACCATCCCGGCCCGCTCGCCTTCGCCCACCGCGGCGGGGCGGCGGACGGCCTGGAGAACACCGCCGCGGCGTTCCGGCGCGCGGTCGGCCTGGGCTACCGCTACATCGAGACGGATGTGCACGCCACGTCGGACGGCCGCCTCGTGGCCTTCCACGACGCGACGCTCGACCGGGTCACGGACACGGCCGGGCAGATAGCCGACCTCCCCTGGAGCGCCGTGCGCCACGCGCGCGTGGCGGGCAGCGAGCCGGTGCCCCTCTTCGAAGAGCTCCTGGAGTCCTTCCCCGACGTCCGCTGGAACGTGGACGTCAAGGCCGGACCCGCCCTGCTCCCGCTCCTCGAACTGCTGCGCCGCACCAACGCCTGGGACCGCGTGTGCGTCGGCTCCTTCTCCGAGGCCCGCGTGACCCGCGCCCAGCGGCTGGCGGGCCCGCGCCTGGCCACCTCGTACGGCACGCGGGGGGTGGCGGCCCTGCGGCTGAGCTCGTTCGGCGTCCCGGCCGGCGTGCGCCGCTCCGCGGTCTGCGCACAGGTGCCCGAGACACACGGCGGGATACGTGTGGTGGACCACCGCTTCGTCCGCGCGGCCCACGCGCGCGGGCTGCAGGTGCACGTCTGGACGGTGAACGACGCCGGACGCATGGCCGCTCTCCTCGATCTCGGTGTAGATGGCATCATCTCTGATCACATCGAGACGCTGCGCGAAGTGCTGAAGGACCGGGGAGCCTGGGCCTGACCGCCTCCGGGGCGGCAGCGGCCAAGGGGACCAGCGAGGGGGCACGGGTGGGCACCGACACCGTGCGGGCAACGCCACCTGCCGACGAGAGCGCCGCCGAACGACGGCGGGAGCAGCGCGGCTGGTACTTCTACGACTGGGCGTGCTCCGTCTACTCGACCAGCGTCCTGACGGTGTTCCTCGGCCCGTACCTGACGGAGATCGCCAAGTCGGCCGCGGACGGCGACGGATACGTCCACCCGCTGGGCATCCCGGTCAGCGCCGGGTCCTTCTTCGCGTACGCGGTGTCGGCGTCGGTGATCCTGTCCGTCGTGGTCATGCCGATGGCGGGCGCCGCCGCCGACCGTACGGGCCGCAAGAAGCCGCTCCTCGCGGTGGCCGCCTACCTGGGGGCCGCGGCGACGGCGGGCATGTTCTTCCTGGACGGCGACCGCTATCTGCTCGGCGGCTTCCTGCTGATCGTCGCCAACGCCTCGCTCGCCGTCTCGATGGTGCTCTACAACTCCTACCTGCCGCAGATCGCGCCCCCACAGGAGCGTGACACGGTCTCCTCGCGCGGCTGGGCGTTCGGTTACGCGGCGGGGGCGCTCGTCCTCGTGGCGAATCTGGTCCTGTTCCTGGCCCACGAAACCTTCGGCGTCTCGGAGTCGACGGCCGTGCGCATCTGTCTGGCCTCCGCCGGCGTGTGGTGGGGCGCCTTCACGCTCATACCGCTGAGGCGGCTGCGTGACCGCAAGGTGCCGCCTTCCGCGGCGTCGGCACGCGGCTGGCGGCAGCTCGCGTCGACCGTGCGCGACATGCGCCGCCATCCGCACACCCTGTCCTTCCTGCTCGCCTACCTCGTCTACAACGACGGCGTGCAGACGGTGATCTCCCAGGCGTCCGTCTACGGCTCCGAAGAGCTCGGTCTCGGCCAGTCCACGCTGATCGTGGCGGTACTCCTCGTCCAGGTGCTCGCGGTGGCCGGGGCGCTCGCCATGGGTCGCCTCGCACGGACGTACGGCGCCAAACGGACCATCCTCGGTTCACTCGTCGCGTGGACGGTGACGATCGGGGCGGGATTCTTCCTGCCCGCGGGCGCGCCGGTGTGGTTCTTCGTGCTCGCGGCGGGGATCGGTCTGGTGCTCGGGGGTTCGCAGGCGCTCTCGCGGTCCCTGTTCTCGCACCTGGTGCCCGCGGGCAAGGAGGCCGAGTACTTCTCCGCGTACGAGATCAGTGATCGCGGGATGGCCTGGCTTGGGCCGCTGATCTTCGGCCTGACCTATCAGCTCACCGGGAGCTACCGGGACGCGATCGTCTCGCTCGTGGCCTTCTTCGTGATCGGTTTCGTCCTGCTCGCGCGGGTACCCGTAGGGCGCGCGATCCGCGACGCGGGAAATCCCGTACCCGACAGGATTTAGCAACTGAAGCCAAAGGGCGGTAGTGTACGCGTTTGGCTTACCAGGCGGACCGTTACTGCGCGCTTAAGATTCAGAAACGCAGGGTGACATCCTCTGTCAGATGTGACATACCGGGCGCTGGTGGGTACAACAAGGGGCGGCATACGACGGCGACGCATGACCCTTAAACGGGAATCTTTACCGCCGACCGGACGTTGACCGGATGACGACGACAGCGACACCTGTCCTGTGGGCGACAAGCCCGGGAGGCACGATTCATGAGTGAGCGAGCTCTTCGCGGCACGCGTCTCGTGGTGACAAGCTACGAGACCGACCGCGGCATCGACCTGGCTCCGCGCCAGGCCGTGGAGTACGCATGCCAGAACGGACATCGTTTCGAGATGCCGTTCTCGGTCGAGGCGGAGATCCCGCCGGAGTGGGAGTGCAAGGTCTGCGGGGCCCAGGCACTCCTCGTAGACGGCGACGGACCTGAAGAGAAGAAGGGGAAGCCTGCGCGTACGCACTGGGACATGCTCATGGAGCGCCGTACTCGAGAGGAACTCGAGGAGGTCCTGGAGGAGCGCCTCGCGGTTCTCCGGTCAGGAGCCATGAACATCGCGGTGCATCCGCGGGACAGCCGCAAGTCCGCCTGACGGCGGACTGAACAACACCGCACACGAAGGCCGGGGCCACTGCTGAGCAGTGGCCCCGGCCTTCGTGCTGCGTCCTTCGTGCTGCTCCGGACCGCTCAGCGCGGAGGCAGCTGCGGGTCGTCCGGGTGCGGGCCGCGGGGCGGCCGCTCGTCGTCCCTGATGACCTCGCCCTGGACGACCTTGCCGTCCGGACGGCGCATGCGCGCCTGCTGGAAGGCGTCGCCGAGACCGCCCTGGGTGGCCGCCTCACGGACCTTGCGCTCGAAGGTCTTCTCCGCCTTTCGGCTGACGGCCTTTTGGACGGGTGGCACCAGCAGAAGCAGGCCGAGGGCATCGGAGATCAGCCCCGGCAGGATGATCAGCAGGCCGCCCAGCATCGTCAGGGCATTGCCGCCGCCCCGCTCGGAGGGATGCGGCGCCAGGCCGCTCTGCTGCTGTTGCACCGCCTCGCTCAGCTCGCGGAAGGCGCGGCGCCCGGCGTGCTTGATGACCATGCCGCCGAGCACCACACCGGCCACGAGCAGCAAGAACACCGTGAGCCCGCCGGCGGCGCCCGCCACGACGGTGAGCAGCCAGATCTCCAGGACCAGCCACGCGGCGATGCCGAGCGGCAGGAACCTGAGGACGCGGGAACGCCGGGGCCGGGCAGGTCGGGTGGGCGGTACGCCAGTCGTCATGGCTCCAGTGTGCCTGGACACGGCTCAGACCGGCATAAGGGAATGATCAACAAGCTTCGTCCGCCGGAGCGACGATCAGGGCTTCTTGCCGTCCTTGTAGGGCTCCTGCGCCCCTTCGGCGTCCTTGCGGCCCAGGGCACGGCCCACACGGCCCACCCGCTCGCCCACGCCCCACGCGGTGACCCGCCACAGCGCCTCGGCCACGATGTCCTGGCTCATCTTGCTGTCGCCGTGCTCCCGCTCGACGAAGGTGATGGGCACCTCGACGACGTGATAGCCCGCCTTGATCGCGCGGCGCGCCAGGTCGACCTGGAAGCAGTACCCCTGCGAGGCGACCTCGCCGAGGCCGATGCCTTCGAGGGTCTCGCGGCGGAAGGCGCGGTAGCCACCGGTGACGTCGCGGATCGGCACGTCGAGCATCAGGCGGGAGTACGTGCTGCCGCCGCGGGAGATGATCTCGCGGTACTTGGGCCAGTTGACGATCCGTCCGCCCGGCACCCAGCGCGAGCCGAGCACGAGGTCGGCGCCCTTGAGCGCGGTGAGCAGCCGGGGCAGTTCCTCGGGCTGGTGGGAGCCGTCGGCATCCATCTCGACGACCACGCCGTAGCCGTTGTCCAGGCCCCACTGGAAGCCCGCGAGGTAGGCCGCGCCGAGGCCTTCCTTGCCCTTGCGGTGCAGTACGTGCACGTTCTCGTCGTCGGCCGCGAGCTCGTCGGCGATCTTGCCGGTGCCGTCGGGGCTGTTGTCGTCGGCGACGAGGATGTGCGCCTCGGGCACGGCGACGCGGACACGACCGACGATGGCCTGGAGGTTCTCCGCCTCGTTGTAGGTCGGAATGATCACCAAGGCCAGGCCGAGCGGGCCGAACTGCCTCCCCTGGTCACCGGTTTCGGAGACCGCACCGCCGTCGTTCACTACTGCCCCTTCGTTCGTACGCAGAGGACCACCATAGTGGCCGCTCCCCGCACGGCCACGGCGGCACGGGCGGTGGAGGGGAGTACTGCGGATCGGGGCCCGGCACCCTTCGGGCCGACCTGGGGCCCGCTGGCTGCGGGTCGACCGAGAGCCGTTGTCTACTGAGCGTCCGGGCCCCACCCGGGTCACACCTGCCGGCCCGGTGGAACGTTCCCTCGCTTCCGCGGCGCGGGCGCTGGACCTGGCTCCCAGTGGTGGTGCGCCGGTGCGGCACACCGCCCATGGCCCAGCGGCGTTCGACGGCTGCGTGGAATTTCTCCGGTCGGACGTCCTTTGGTGGACCCGGCCGAACCTACCGGCCGACGGCCGCGTTCTGTCAATAGCCATGTGACCTGGGCCGATTCCAAAGACAGCCAGGTCAGTGCCGAGGATACGCAGGTCGTGCGACGCGACAACGGGCCGCGATCGGCGGTACGCACCGCCGGGACATCACTCGTCCGGCCGTACGAAGACCGGCTGTCCGAAGACCACCGTGCGCAGACAGACGGGGAGTTCGGCGCCCGGCGAGAGGTCCGGCAGTCCGGGCGTCCCGGAGCGCGGATCGGTCGACCAGCGGGCGACCCGGTCGTCCGGCGCCTGGACGACGAGCTCGGCGGTGCGCCAGACGGCGTAGTCGGCGGGCGCACCCGGCACCAGGACACCCGCGTCGTCCCGGCCGATGGCCCGCCAGCCGCCGCGGGTATGGGCCGTGAAGGCGGCGCGCACCGACACGCGGTGGTCGAGGGTCTGGTGGAACGCGGCGGCGCGGACGGTGCCCCAGGGGTCGAGGGGGGTGACGGGGCTGTCGGAGCCGAAGGCGAGCGGGACGCCGGTGCGCAGGAGGGCCGCGTACGGGTTGAGGGTGCGGGCGCGTTCGGCGCCCAGGCGCTGGACGTACATGCCGTCGTCGCCGCCCCACAGGGCGTCGAAGGCGGGCTGCACGGAGGCGGTGAGGCCGAGCTCCGCGAAGGCGGCGATCGTCTCGGGGGTGAGCATCTCGGCGTGCTCGACACGGTGCCTGGCGGCGCGGACGCGGGCCAGGCCGACCTTCTCGGACGCGGCGCGGATGCCCTCGACGACGGCGGTCACCGCGGCGTCACCGATGGCGTGGAAACCCGCCTGGACCCCTGCGTCGGTGCAGGCGACGACGTGCGCGGCGACGGCGGCCGCGTCCAGGTAGGCGGTGCCGGTGTGGCCGGAGTCGGCGTAGGGCTCGTGCAGGCAGGCGGTGTGCGAACCGAGGGCCCCGTCGACGAAGAGGTCACCCGCGGCGCCGATGGCCCCCAGTTCCTTTGCACGGGCGACGCCTTCCTCGCCCTGCTGCGCCCAGTAGCCGACGACGCGCGGCCCGGCCTCTTCGGCGGCGAGGCGCAGCAGCCCGGTGAGGTCGTCCTCGCTGGAGATCTCGGGGCCCGCGCACTCGTGCACGGAACCGATGCCGAGGGACGCGGCACGTCGCAGCGCCGCCCGCTGGGCCTCTGTGCGCTGCTGCGGGGAGAGCGCGCCGAGGGCCGCGGCGCGCACCGCGTGATGGGCGTCGCCGGTCAGCGGCGCGTCCGGGCGGAATCCGGTGCGCGCGGTGATGCCGGGGACGAGGTCGAGCAGTGCTGTGGTGACGACTGCCGAGTGGACGTCGATGCGGGTGAGGTAGAGGGGACGGCCACCGGCAGCCTCGTCGAGTTCCGCGCGCGCTGGCGGACGGCCGTCCGCCCAGCGGGCCGAGTCCCAGCCGTGGCCGAGCAGAACCCGGTCGTGCGGCCGGGCGGCGGCGTGTTCACGTACGAGAGCGAGCGTTTCACCGAGGGAGCGGGCACCCGTCAGATCCAGGCCCGTCAAGGCGAGGCCGGTCGACGTGGTGTGCACATGCGCATCGGTGAACGCGGGGGTGACGAGCGCTCCTTCGAGGTCGACGACCTCATCCACACCGTCGGCGAAGGCGTCGGCCGCGCCCTCGGATCCCACCCAGGCGACGTGCCCGCGTTCGACGACCATGGCCGTGGCGAACGGATCGGCGGGGCTGTGGACGTCGCCACCGCGCAGCAGCACGGTGCGGTGGCCCTGAGGGCCGTTCTGGGGGGTGGTGCTCTCGCTCATGGGACCAGTCTGGCCCCTGCCCGTGCGGGCCCCGCGCAGGGGTCACCCACGGGCGGCTCAGACCTGCGGAGGCCTGGCCTCGTACGGCGTGGAGAGGACGACCGTCGTCCGCGTGGAGACGCCGGCAAGCGCTCGCAGACGGCTCAAGAGATGCTCCAGTTCCAGTGGAGTCGCCACCCGCACCTTGAGGATGTAGTTCTCGTCGCCCGCCACGCTGTGGCACGCCTCGATCTCCGGGACGCCCGCGAGGCGTTCGGCGATGTCGTCGGGTGCGCTGGGGTCGAACGGCTTCACCGAGATGAACGCGGTGAGCGGCAGGCCGACGGCCTCGGCGTCCACGACCGCGGCATAGCCGCGGATGACGCCGCGCTGCTCCAGGCGGCGCACCCGCTGGTGCACGGCCGATGTGGACAGGCCCGTGGCCTTGCCCAGGTCGGTGTAGCTCATCCGCCCGTCCTTGACGAGCAGCTGCACGATCTGTCGGTCCAGCTCCTCCATGCGCCGAACCTACAGGGCTCTTGATCCCTCCGGATACCGGTAGGCGCGACGGCGGCATCTTCTCGGGGCATGTGACGAACGCCACATACCTGCGACCGTGTCCAAAGGGATGTCACGATTACGTCTACGACGGGACGGGAAGTGCTTGCTGTGGCCGAGGCCGCAGCGCCTTCTCGGCCCACCCAAGGGGGAGAGTCCCATGCAGAATCTGAAGCGCCCCGGTCGCACTGCCCGCAGCAAGCAGCAGCGCTCCGACGAATCCGCGTCCGCACTCGTATCGGAGGGCGTCGAATCGGGTGAATCCGAGTTCGACGCGTACGACACCTTCGAGATGTACCGGGTGACGTGCCCGGACTGCGCACAGCCCATCGCGCTCCTGGCCGACGAGGACGTGCTGCCCGAGCACGCGCTGTGCGCCCAGCCGTGGAACCCGTTCGGACTCACGGTGTGTGCGGGCACGGGGCGTGCCGCGGCCGACGCCGAGCCCGCCGACGAGTCGATGGAGGCTCAGGAGCAGGACACCGCCCTGCTCCTGACGCTCCCTCAGGGACTTGACTGGCGGACACAACCGTTCTCGCACGTCGGCGGCCAGGGCTCGCGACCGCTGCGCGTCGTGCCCCAGCCGGACCGCCGCTCCGCGGCCTGAGGACTACCAGTAGCTGCCCTGCACCATGGCCGTCAGGCTGGCGTGGTGCAGGATCAGCGTGTCCGGGTCCTCGGGGACCGCGGCCTCGCCGAAGTGCACCTGGCGGTAGGCGACGCGCAGCATGACGATGGCGTGCCGCAGCGCCGCGTACAGCGTGTAGAAGTCCATGGACCGGGGCGTGTGGCCGGTGAGCTGGGCATAGCGGTCCTCGATGGAGTCGCGGCGCAGGAAGCCGGGCAGGCCCTCCTGCCCGAAGCTCACCGTCAGGTCCTGGAAGAAGCGGTGCAGATAGACCGTCCAGCCGAGGTCGACCTCGCGGGGTGCGAGTGCCGCCATCTCCCAGTCCAGCACGGCCACGGGGTCGAAGCCGTCGTAGATGACGTTGCCGATGCGCGCGTCACCCCAGTTGAGGACGGGCTCGCCCTCGTCGTCCGGCCACTGCTCCTCGAGCTGCTCGAAGGCGCGCTCGATGAGAGGTGAGCGGGGCAGGCCGTCGATCACCCAGCCGTAGTAGGCGCGTTGGGCGTCGACGTGTCGGCGCAGCGCACTGCCTGCGCCGGGCAGGGCGAGGAACTCGGCCTCGGCGACGGGCACTTGGTCGTGGAGGTGGGCGATCAGGCGGATCGACGCGTCCTCCAGGTGCGCGCGCTCGGCGTCGCTCGCCGCATGGAGCCAATTCCCCTCGTACGTATAGGGCATGACGTCGGGCGGCACGCGTCCCTCGACGCGCTCCATGACGAAGAAGGGCGCGCCGAGCGGCCCCGGGTCCTCCTCCAGCCACAGGACGCGCGGCACCGGCAGATCGGTGTGGTCGGCGACGAGCCGCATCGTGCGGTGCTGGCGCGGCAGGTCGTAGACCGGGAAGATCGTGTACGCGGCCGGGTCCGCCGCCACGCGCAACGCACAGGCTCGCAGAAACGGTTGAGGGTGCTCGATGTCGAAGAGGAGGGTCTCGCTCGACATCCCGTTGGACTCGGGCACCCGCACTCCGGTGGCCTTGGCACCGGGCAGCCGCGCGCCGAGCCAGGCCGTGAGCCTGCGGGCGAGTTCCTCGGGGTCGCGAGTGGTGGTGCGCAGGCGGGGCCTGCTGGGTTCTGTCGCCATCGCGGATTCCTCTCAGGGCGCGACCGATGCGAAGCCGGTGAAGCCGCTAGGGTCGTGGCGGCCGAAGCTGCCGTGCTCGAAAATGCCGTACCCGGTCTGGCCGTTGAGGGTGAAGCGTGCGGCGTGGTCGATGACTCCATACACGGCCATCGGGTGCGCCGCCGGATCCGACAGGTCGTACGTGCGGCGGTCGGTCCAGCCCCGTCCCTGCCAGGTGCCGTGCTGCCAGTCGTCCGCGGGCGGGTAACCGGCGCCCACGGCGAGGGGCAGGGAGGCGAGGATCTCGACGCCGAGCTCAAGGGGCTTGCGGTCGTGCGGGTCGGTGAGGTGGATGACGGCGCGCTCGGGGTGCCGGGTGCCGGAGCGGTAGGTGATGTCGGCCTGGGGCCAGCCGAGTTGGCGGTCGCGCTCCCCGGGCCGTACGACCGTGGCCTCGTTCAGGGAGCGGTGGCCGTCCGCGTCCTCCTGGGTGATGACCATCAGGAAGCGGTCGTCGAAGCGCACCGGGCTCCAGATCCAGTGGAAGCCCTCGGTGCCGAACTCCTCCTCCAGGCGCCCGCGTTCCTCGCCGGGTATGGGCCGCACTCCCCAGCTGCGGTCGCGGGTGGCGGTCCACTCCCCCGCCGCCACCGCGATGTCCTCGCCACCGACGCGGATCACCCCCGCGCAGGTGCCGGCCTGGACGAAGCGGCGCCC
Source organism: Streptomyces sp. NPDC033177 (assembly GCF_055577715.1). NCBI lineage: Bacteria > Bacillati > Actinomycetota > Actinomycetes > Kitasatosporales > Streptomycetaceae > Streptomyces > Streptomyces sp. NPDC033177. The sequence continues at coordinate 64,144 of NZ_JBVIPS010000007.1, forward strand.
TTCGAGGGAGAGCCGGTCGCCGCGCCGCTGGATGTGGTGCGGCTCCCAGAGGGCGGGGAAGCCGGCGGTCCACGTGATGTCGTACGAGAGGGATTCGGGGTCGGCGGGATCGGCGGCGCATGTCAGGCGCAGCCGCCGCAGCGGCTCCTCGACGGTGATGGTCAAGGGACCGACGGAGAGGTTCATCCGGTCGTCGCCGAGCGCGTCTGACGCGCGTACGGCGTGGAGCGTATCCCCGCTGCGCAAGGTGGCGTACGCGTCGATCACACCCACGTTCGGGTAGACACCGAGCCCGAGGATGAGGAGCGCGTGACCCTGGTGATCGAAGAGGTGGAAGATGCAGCGGTCGTAGGCGTTGCGGTCGCCCGTCGCGACCTGCTTCATGGACAGCGGGACCTGATGGATCGGGTACTCGTCGAGCGGGACGGGGCGGTCGTCTGCCACGGCAAACCTCCCTGGGCGCGCGGTGTTTGACGGGCGCGCGGCCGATGCCGGGCCCCCGGCGCGGAGTTGACGGTACGTCAGACCGCGTGCCGGAGCCAGACACGTGTCAGCCCGCGTTCGGGGAGCCGCGCCTGCCCGTTCGGGAGCCGTGACTCCGGCGCCGCACCTTCGGCCGGGGCGCGGGAAAGCGGGTCCACGCCGATCCTCGACACGGGCATGCCACGAACTGAGGGGCGAATCCCGCGGGCGGTGACTTGTCCCCCGCGGGGCGCGTTGGCCGCGTATGACCACCCCCACGCCGATGCCCATGGCGCACCAGCCGACCGGCCGCCGCAGGCGCACCCTCCTGGCGGCTCCCCCGCCCGACGCAGAATCGGTTCCCCAGCGCCCTCAGCAGCCGCAACGCCCCCACCCGCACCACCAGCAGCAACCGCCGCCCCAGCCCCAGCCGCCGCATCTGCAGGATCCGCCCATCTACCGCGCCCTCATCCGGAGCTGGGCCGAGCGGGGCAAGACCCTGCCGGGGCGGCACGACCCGGAGTGGGTGCGGCTCGCGGCACCTCCGGTCAGGCTCGGTCAGTTCAGCGCGTCTCGGGACCCGCGAGGTGACGGGCGATGACCATCCGCTGGATCTGATTGGTCCCCTCGACGATCTGCAGCACCTTCGCCTCGCGCATGAAGCGCTCCACCGGGAAGTCCGCGGTGTAGCCATAGCCGCCGAGGACCTGCACGGCGTCCGTCGTCACCTTCATCGCGGCGTCCGTGCACAGCAGCTTCGCCATGGCCGCCTGCTTGGAGAACGGCCTGCCCGCGTCGCGCAGCCGCGCCGCGGAGAGGTAGAGCGCCCGGCCCGCCTCGATCTGCGTCGCCATGTCCGCGAGCATGAACCGAAGGCCCTGGAAGTCCGCGATCGGCTTTCCGAACTGCCGCCGCTCGGTGGCATACGAAAGCGCCTCGTCGAGCGCCGCCTGCGCCACTCCGATCGCACAGGCCGCGATACCGAGCCGCCCCGAGTCGAGCGCGGAGAGCGCGATCGCGAAGCCCTGGCCCTCCTCGCCGATGCGGCGGGCGTCGGACACCCGCACCCCGTCGAAGTTGATCTGGGCGGTGGGCGAGCCCTTCATCCCCATCTTCTTCTCCGGCACCGCCGCGTGCAGCCCTTCGGCGTCGCCCGGCACCAGGAACGCGGAGATGCCGCGGGCGCCTTCGCCGCCGGTGCGGGCGAGCACGGTATAGAAGTCGGCGACCCCGCCGTGCGTGATCCACGCCTTCGTGCCGGTGATCACCCAGTTGTCGCCATCACGCACAGCCTTCGTCCGCAGTGACGCGGCGTCCGATCCCGAGGCCGGCTCGGAGAGGCAGTAGGCCCCGAGCACTCCGCCGCCGAGCATCGCGGGCAGGTGCTCGGCCTGCTGCTCCTTGGTGCCGTAACCCGCGAGCGCGTGGCAGGAGAGGGAGTGGACGCTGACGCCGAGACCGACGGTGAGCCGTGCCGCGGCGAGCTCTTCGAGGACCTGGAGATAGACCTCGTACGACTGGTCGCCACCGCCGAATTCGGAGGCGTACGGAAGCCCGAGCAGGCCGGATTCGGAGAGGACGGCGAAGACCTCGCGCGGGAAGCGCCCGGCGTCCTCCTCCTCGGCCGCGCGGGGGGTGATCTCCCGCTGGACGAGGTCACGGACGAGCGAGAACAGGTCCCGCGCCTCGTCCGTGGGCAGCTGACGGTCCACCGGTTGCTGCGAGCTTCGCTCAGGCACGATCGCATCCTCCCTTTCGGCACTGCGGCGGACCCGCGGGGTAGTGCGGCGCCACCGTGTCTCACGCCGGGCCTATGGCGCCCTTCCGGGTCGCGGAAGGTGCTGTGACCAGCGGCTCTGGCGCGTTGAGTATGCCCGATCGGCGGCGGCCAGTCACTAGTTAACGACCGCTTACTCAAAAGATAGCCGACGCCCGCAAGAGGGGCGCGGAATTGGTCCGAACCATTGACCTCACTGGTCTAGTCCTCCTAGAGTCCAGCCGAGCGCTTTTCCGCGTTCATGCCAATTCAACGTTCACCGACGTTCGGACGGCACCCGCAGGTCAACAGCACCATGTCCCCCCATGCGCCCTCTCCCCCCACGAGGAGAAACGATGCTCAGACCGCACCTCTCCCGCGCCCCCTTCAAGGCGCTCATAGCCACGGCATGCTGTGCCGTGCTCGGCGGAGGTCTGCTCGCCGGCGCGGGCACCGCCGCCGCCGGCCCCGACACCGGCGTCAGTTCCGGCGAATCCGCGAGCTCCAAGGCCGCGGCGGGCTCCAAGGTCGTCGGCTACTTCACCGAGTGGGGTACCTATGACCGGAATTACCACGTCAAGAACGTCGAGACGTCCGGTTCTGCCGACAAGCTCACGCACATCAACTACGCCTTCGGCAACGTCCAGGGCGGCAAGTGCACGATGGGCGACGCCTACGCGGCGACCGACAAGGCGTACACCGCCGACCAGTCCGTCGACGGCAAGGCCGACACCTGGGACCAGGAGCTGCGCGGCAACTTCAATCAGCTGCGCAAGCTCAAGGCCAAGCACCCGGACCTGAAGGTCCTGTGGTCCTTCGGCGGCTGGACCTGGTCCGGCGGCTTCACCGAGGCGGCCAAGAACCCGGCCGCGTTCGCCCAGTCCTGCTACGACCTGGTCGAGAACTCGAAGTGGGCCGACGTCTTCGACGGCATCGACATCGACTGGGAGTACCCCAACGCCTGCGGTCTGACGTGTGACACCAGCGGGCGCGCCGCGTACAAGGACCTGATGTCCGCGGTGCGGGCGAAGTTCGGCGGCGACAACCTCGTCACCGCGGCCATCCCGGCCGACGCCGAGGAGGGCGGCAAGATCGACGCCGCCGACTACGCGGGCGCCGCCCAGTACGTCGACTGGTACAACCCGATGACGTACGACTACTTCGGCGCCTGGGAGGCGAAGGGTCCGACCGCCCCGCACTCGCCCCTGAAGACGTACGAGGGCGCGCCCAAGGCGAACTGGAACACCGACGCCACCATCAAGAAGCTCCAGGGCCTCGGCATCCCCTCCGACAAGCTGCTCCTCGGCATCGGCTTCTACGGCCGCGGCTGGACGGGCGTCACGCAGAAGGAGCCCGGCGGCACCGCCACCGGGGCCGCCGCGGGCAAGTACGAGGCGGGCATCGACGACTACAAGGAACTGAGGACCAAGTGCCCGGCCAACGGCACGGTCGGCGGGACCGCGTACGCGCACTGCGGGACCAACTGGTGGAGCTATGACACGCCGGCGACCATCGCGGGGAAGATGGACTACAAGAACCAGGCCGGTCTCGGCGGCACCTTCTTCTGGGAGCTCAGCGGCGACACGGCGGACGGTGAACTGATCAAGGCCATCAACTGACGGTACGTACAAAGAGGTTGGGGCGGGGCCGGTCGGCTCCCGCCCCTTCCTCATGGCTGCCGACGGGCCCTCACGACCTCGGCGGAGCCGGGAAGGACGGCTCGAACTCCTCGATGACGCGCAGGGTGTCGCCGAGGGTCCGCACCAGCAGGTCACACACCGTCTCGCGCGTCAGGCCCCGGCTGCCGATCCAGTCGAGCGCGACGCCCTCGACGCTGCACAGCCAGCCGAGCAGTGCCGTGCGCGCCAGCTCCGGGATGTCGCGGCGGCCGTACGCCCCATCGGCGATCGCGCCGATCAGGGCCTCGCGCACACCGTCGCGTATGGCGTGCACCTCGGCGTCGAAGCCGACGCCGCCGCTGATGATGGTGCGGTACGCGGCCTGGTGGTGCTCGGCGTAGCGCAGATAGCCGTCGATCGTGCTGTGCACCCGTTCCGCGGGCGGCAGATCGTCGTGGCGCCCGGCGCGCGCGACCAGCTCCGCGACCGAGTCCTCGATGATCGCGAGGTAGTAGCCGCGTTTGGACCTGAAGTAGTAGTAGATCAACCCCTTGGCGACGGACGCCTGCCTGGCGATGTCGTCCATCGAGAGCGCGTCGTACGACGTGTCGGCGAACAACTTCCGCCCGATGGTGATGAGTTCGGCGCGGCGCGCCACGGAACGGTCGGTGCCGCGCGCCTGCGGGCGAGCGTCCGCGGGACGGTCGGTGCCGCGCTGTTGACTATTATTCAATTTCGGCCCTAGTCTCCAACTGCCTCGGGAATCCGCAGTATGGCAGAACCAACGCCACCTGCCGGTTCTGCGTCCGACGGCGCTCTCTCACGCACTCCCCCTACGCACATGGACCGCCGTACGGGAGGAAGACTCATGAGCGCAGCGCGTACCCCTTTGCGCGAGGGCAGAACCTCTGCACGTGAGGGCAGAACCTCCTGGAAGAAGACGGCCGTCGTCGCTCTGCCGGCCGTCCTGGCCGTCGGCGCGATGGCCTCCGTGATGGCCGAGGGGGCGCTCGCCGCCTCCTTCGCCGTCTCCGGCACCAGCTTCCAGGTGTCATCCGGCAAGCTCACCAGCGAGGGCCTGTCCTCCTACGTACAGACCGACCGGGACATCGACGGCAAGGGGCACCCGGTGGCGCTCCTCGGGATCGGTGACGCGACCCTGTCCGACATCTGCCAGGCCGCCGAGGTCAAGACCCCGGTGGGCACCGTGGTGTTCAAGCTGACCGCGGGCGGCCCCGCCGGCGACGTCACCGCGAGCAATCTCATCATCGACGGCGAGGACCTGGAGGGCGACGCACGGTTCGGCACGGCGGAGATCGGCCGGGACGCGTCGACCCTCGACGAGGTGCCCGGAGTCAAGGGCAAGAGGGGGAAGTTCGGGCTGCAGGCCGGGGACGTCACCGTCTCCGGGGTGAAGTCCCACGCCTGGTCGGCGACCGGCGGGAACTTCCGGCTCAAGGGCATGAAGCTCGACGTCAGCGTCGGTGGCAAGAAGTGCTTCTGACCGGCGGCCGGAGAGCCGGGGTCACGGCGCGGGTCAGAGACGGCGGCGGCTGGCTCGACAAGCGCCTGCCGCTGCCCGACGCACGCCGGGTGCTGCGCCGGTGGCGGCGCACCCGCCCCTTCTGGGGCGGCCTGCTGCTGATACTCGGTGGCGCCGAGCTGCTCCTCGTACCGCTGTCACCCCTGACCGTCCTGGTCAGCCTGGGGCTCGGCGGTCTCGCGGCGATCGGCATCGGGCTCGCCCTGATCGCCGCCGGGATCTTCCTGTGGCTGCTGCCGCACGCCCATCACTATGTGAGCGTCAACGCCCTGATCCTGTCGGTGCTTTCGTTCGCGGCCACGAACCTCGGCGGGTTCCTGGTGGGCATGGCGCTCGGCATCGTCGGCAGCGCGATGGGCTTCGGCTGGACGCCGGTGCCCGAGGGTGCCGAAGAGGACACCGAGCGGCCGAGGGTGCGGGACGGGCAGGGCACGCGGACGCTCGGTGTGCTGCTTCCGGTGGTCATCGTGGGGGCGACGCTGTGGGGCGGGAGCCCGGCGAAGGCTGCTCCCGGCGACGCGATCGGGGTGGCTACCGGCCAGGAGATCGTGGCGGCGTCCGGTCAGGAGACCGTGGCGGCGAGGACTCCGCCGACCGTCACCACCACGCTCTTCTCGCCGCAGGGCTTCCTCCTGGCCGGCGTACGCGAGATCCCCACGGCCGACGGTCCGTTGAAGGTCATGGTGCTGAGGATGAAGGCCGCCTCGCTCACCGACTACCGGCTGAAGACGCGCGACGGGAGCAAGGAACTCACCCTGGGAGCAGACACGTTGAACCTCAGCGGCTCCGTCACGCTCTATCTGACGAAGTTCAAGGGCTGCCTGGAGGGGCTGCTCTGTCTGACTTTCACGCCCGACAAACTTCCGGTGCCGCCGGTGGTGCCGCCCTTCGTCTTCATGACGGACGTACAGGCCGAACAGGCCCTCGTCACCTCGGACTTGATCGTCGCGGGCGGCCTCAGCCTGAAGGCGTCGGCATGATCCAGATCCAGGCGGCTCTCTTCTGGGCGTACGCGATCGGCGCGACGTTCGCGCTCTCCGCGGGTCGGCAGCTCCAGGTGTGGGAGCGGATCAACGCGGGTGAGGGGCCGCGGACGCGCAGCCGTGCCGCCAATCCGTATCTGGCGCTCACCGCGCTGTTCGCGGCGGTCCTGATGGTGCCGACGGGGCTTTTCCTGCTCTGGCAGAACCCCGCATGGGCGACGATGCATGTCGCGGACGGGCACGATGGCGTGTGGGCCGGGTTCGTGCTCTTCTACGCGGCAGGCATCCCGGTCGCGGCGATCCTCGGGTTCCTGGTGGCGCAGGGGTTTGTCCTCGTGGGGGCGGGCTACTGGGCGTATCTCCAGTGTGCGGGCGGGTACTTCCTGCTCTTCGGGACGCTGGTCCACGGCTGGGACGGCAGGGGGTACGAGCGGTTCTTCTCCCCCGAGGCCCGGGACTTCGCCGACTGGCGGCAGGACAGCGTGGTCAATCACGTACTGGACTTCCTCACGTCCGGGACGTTCCTCGCGCTGCTGGTGTTCGGCGCGGCCGTGATCGGCACGATGCTGCTGACGGAGATCGGCTGGCTGATGGAGGGCTGGTCGCTGCCCGGCGCGGACGAGGACCGCAAAGTGCACCGGTATCTGGCGATCGCCGTCGCGGCGGCCGGGGTCTACGGCCTGCCGTTCGTCGGCGCGCTCGTCGCGAGCGTCCTCGTGCGGCTCCTGGGCGGGTGGCTCGGCCTGCCGCTGTTCGCGGTGATCGCGGGGCTCACGCTGCTGTCACGGCGCTCACCCGTGCGCCTGCTCCACGGACTCGTGGGCGTGCCGCACCGGCACTGGCGGGCGGATCTGGCGGATCTCGACGCGGGGCAGGCCTACGACGGCCGGGCGACCAGGGTTACTGGGGTTACCGGGGTGACTGGGGTCACAACAGACCGATCTGGGTGACGAGCATCGCGAGGACGACGACGAGCGTCCAGCCGAGGACGTGCTCGAGCACCTTCGGGCCATCTTCTTTGGGGCCGCCGGTGCGCGTGGTCGCGCGGGGCTGTGCGGTGGCTGTGGCTGTGGCAGCGGTCATGGCATCACTCGATACGTATGCGTCACGCCTCTCGACGCGACGTCCGGCAGCGGACTCCCCCCACTGACCCGTCCACCTTGCCATCGGATCCGGCCTTCTTGGGCGAGAGCTTGGTCACTCATACGTCGTATCCCGCACAACTCGGGCGGCCGGACGTGCGTCTCACTACACGTGGTGGGGCACACCCCCAGGCGCACCCCCCACCGCTCGTTCGCGCAACCTTCCGACCTTCCGACCGAGAGGTTCCCGATGAGCACGCACCGGACGCACCGGCCGTACGGGACGGCCCGCCGCAGAGCGCGGCTCGCCCTCGCGGCCGCCGTCACCGTGACGGCGGCCCTCACCGGCACGGCGTCCCAGGCCGCGCCGTCCGCACCCGGGACGCCCTCACCCGGCGCGCCCGGCCTGGGCGACCCGATGTTCCCGCTGGACGGGAACGGCGGATACCGGGTCGACCGCTACACCCTGGACTTCGACTGGCAGGCGCCGAGGACACCGTTCGAGGCGACGGCGACGATCAAGGCCACCGCCACGCAGTCGCTGTCCCGCTTCAACCTGGACTTCGGGGGCAACACCCTGCACGGCGTGCAGATCGACGGCTCGACCGCGCGTACGTCCCGCGTCGGTGACGAACTGACGGTCACGCCCAAGTCCCCGATCTCCAAGGGCCGTTCGTTCACCGCCAAGGTCACGTACACCGCCGACCCGACGCAGACGCGCCACCGCGACGACGCCATCGAGGACTACGGCTGGATACCCACCGCCGACGGCACGGTGGTCTATCCGCAGCCGAACGGGGCCCGGTTGATCTTCCCGGCGAACGACCACCCGAGCCAGCGGGCGCCGATCACCTTCCGCATCACGACGCCGAAGGATCTGACGGCGGTCGCCAACGGCAAGCTGGTGAACCGCACGGAACGCCCCGGTGACCGGGTGCGCTGGACGTACGACTCCGAACAGCCGCTGTCCACGCAGCTGGTGCAGATGGCGGTCGGCAAGTTCAACCTGATCGACGGCAGGGGCCCCGGTGGCCTGCCCCTCCGAGACGTGGTCCCGGACGCCCTGGTCGAGCCGACGGCGGGGTACCGCAAACTCACGCCCGACCACCTCGTCTGGCTCCAGGAGAAGCTCGGCCCCTACCCCTTCAACCGCTACGGCCTCCTGGTCGGCGACACGGACCTGGCCGTCGCCCTGGAGACCCAGACGCTCTCGCTCATCCCGAAGACGGACCTGCTGGGTACCAAGGTCGACGCCGAGCGGAACATGGTGCACGAGCTGACCCACCAGTGGTTCGGCGACAGCGTCGCCCTGCAGAGCTGGTCCGACCTGTGGGTCAGCGAGGGGCACGCCCGCTTCTACGAGCGCATGTACTCCGAGGAGCACGGCGGCGACAGCTTCGAGGCCGCCATGAAGACGGCCTACGCCGCTCACGACCAGTGGCGTCACGACTTCGGCGCCCCCGCGGAACCGACCGAGCCGAACCTCTTCAAGCGCATGCGGTACGACGGCTCGGCCCTGGTCCTGTACGCCCTGCGCGAGCAGGTCGGCACCGCGAAGTTCGAGAAGATCGAGCGAGCGTGGGTGACCGGCTTCCGCGGAAAGACGGCAAGTACCCAGCAGTTCATCGACCTGGCGTCGAAGACCGCGGGCGAGGACCTGACCGGCTTCCTGCGGCCATGGCTGTACGGCTCGAAGACGCCACCCATGCCGGGGCATCCGGACTGGGTGGTGGATCCGGTGCAGGACTGAGGCGCCGGGTCCGTCGTCTGGCGGCGGCGTTCGTGTGAAGAACGCCGCCGGCCGCCCGTACGACGGAATCCACGAGTGAGCGGGTCTACGTTGGGGTTCCAGCCGAACTGGGAGGTCTCATGTCGAACGACGCGGACGCCGCGGACGACGCGCGAGAGCGGAAACGTCCGCCGCTGCTGGGCACGGAGATGCGCGAGGCGACGCTGCCGGACGGTACCCAGGCGGTGATCGTCGTCCAGGCAGGCACACCCCAGAACGAGGTCGACGAGAAGGCGGCACGTATGCGCAGGGGCACATCCGAGGCAAAGTAGCCCGACAGCAAACCTATGGACACACGACGGCCCCTCCCGGACGAATGGGAGGGGCCGTCTCCATGGCCGATAATCAGCTCAGCCATGTCGGCTACGATCCCAAGGTCATGAACTGAACGTGCTCTGCGGCCTGCCGCGTACAACAGCCAGGCCACGGGAGGGAGAGCCGTGTCCGACAAGGACTTGACGGTCGACTACGAGTTCTTGAGCAGTTGCGAACGCCAACTCGGCAATTTGCGCACGACGTTCAAGGACATCGAGAACCGTCGTGACGACATGGAGAAGCACTGGGGCGCCGGGAGCATCGCCGACGCCATGGGCGACTTCGTCGACAACTGGGACGACTACCGCACCAGACTCATCGAAGGCCTGGAAGCGACGGGCAAGCTCGTGGCGGAGACGAAGAAGTCGTTCGAGGCCCTGGACGACGAACTCGCCAAGCAGACCAAGGGCAAAGGCGGGGGCAAAGGCGAGGGGAAGGGCCAGTGACCACTGCGGCATCGAAGCGCCGCCCCGTCGACTGGGACCCGCTGTGCGAGAGCGACCCGGTTCCCGGCGACCCGGAGGAGATCCGGGCAGAGGTCCGGCACATGGTCTCGGTCGCCGAGAAGCTGCGCACGCAGGCGAAGAACCTCAAGGCCATCTCGGACGAGGAGAGGCTCAAGGGAAAGTACGTCCAACGCCTGCGCGAGGACTCCGGCACGCTGGAGAAGCACATGCGAGAGGTGGCGTCCCGGTACGAGCGGGTGCACGGGCACCTCACCAAGTGGGCGAACAAGCTGGAGGACCACCAGGGCGACGCCGACCGGATCCTGCGCGAGGCCAAGGAGGCGCACGCGGAGGCCGAGCGGGAGAAGGCCAAGGACGCCGAGAAGGCGGACAAGGACAAGGACAAGACGCCGAACCCGTCGGTGAGCGGCACTGATCACGACCCGCTGCAGACATACCGAACTCGCCTGGGCACCGTCACCGGTAATCGCGACAGCGACGCCGGCGACTATGCCGGCAAGATCAACGATGAGATCGACGATGTCATCGAGGACTCGTGGTGGGACAACGTCAAGGGCTGGGTTCATGACTATGCGGACGAGATCAAGGCATTCATCGATGTTCTCGGCTGGGTGGCGACCTTCGCGGGCTTCTTGGCGCTCGCCATTCCCGGTCTGAACTTGCTCGTTGCGGGCATCGCGTTGCTCACGATCGCACTCAGACTCCTTCTGGTGGCATCCGGGGATGCCTCCTGGATGGATGTCATCTTCGACGTCGTGGGTGGGCTGCTCGTGGTGGGCGGCCTCGGGGCCGCCGCGAAGCTCGCCAGCGGCGCCAAGGCCACCGTGGGCGCTGCTCAGGCCGCCCGGACCGCAGGCCTGAGCCGAGGGCTCAGCGGCGTGAAGGGCGTCTTGGACGACATGGGGCGGGTGATGAACAAACTGCCGGACGGGCTGGGGCGACAAGCCATCGGTACGTCGCGCAATGCCATCCGCAAGTCCATCTCCCAGAACGTCGGTCTGGTGGCCAAGGGACCGCTGAGGGTCAGCCCGCTCTCGACTCTGCTGCATCTCGGCGACAAGGAGATGGCAGGCATGGCGAAGATGTTGCAGGCGAACAAGGCAACCTTCCCGGCCGCAGCGGGGGCGGCCGCGGACAAGGCATACAGGTCCTACCAGGCGGGCCTTGGCATTGCCTGGGGCGGCATGGTGATGGACGTCACGGACAAGGCGCTGGGCAAGAGCGACCTGACAAGCTGGACGCACGAAAATCTCGGGACCGGCGAGAAGCCGTTCAACGAGGGTTACTCCGACTTCAAAGACAACACCCTGAAGCCCGCACCCGACACTCACTGGTAGCGATACGAATTCCTGGAGCGACGTATCCCGCAGGCTCGTACCCACCCCACCCCTGAGGAACCTCCATGGACCTGTACTCGGCGCAACGCATCGCCGAGACCGAAGCCGCCCGCACCGGCCTCGGCACCGGCCCCAACCGACGACTCCGGCTGACCCTGATCATCGGAATGCCGATGGTGTTTCCGTTGATCGGCATCATGATCCTGTTGCCGAAGTTCTTGAGGGACGACGCCCTTTACGTCTACGAGGCCGGAATCTTCGGTTGCCTCCTGCACTATGTCTGGGTCTTCGTGAAGTACCCGCGCTACGCGGAGCGTCCGCCCTACCTCACCCGGGATCTCGCCATGGGCGGCGGCTTCTTCCTGCCCTCGTTGATGCTCGGCTTCTGGCCCGGCATGATCGCCGCCCCGGCGTGGGCACTCTTCGTCGGCGTCACCTATGTCGTGGAAGGGATCCGGGAGCACCGTGGCCACCGCTGAGCACCGCCGAGCCCCGACCGGCTTCAATGTGGTGCCGCCGCCCGGCTGGGATGTGATTCCGCTGCACTCGGGTACTGAGGAAGCGATGGACCGCATCGTCCGCAAGGCGATCTCGCAGCTGCCCGTCGGCTTCCCCAAGGACGACGTCCCGAAGGCCCGGCTGAAGCTCACCCAGGAGATGAAGAAGGTCGTACGCCGGGCAAGCGCCAAGGGCGGCATGACCCTCTACCTCCCCACCGAACGGCTCCACGGCGTCGCGCTGCCCGTCTCGATCGTCGCCTCGGAACCGATCGAGATCCCGAGGGTCAGGCCCGAGAGCGGCCCGGAGGCAGTCCTGCTGGCGCTCGCCTCCGAGACTCCCGGAGCCGAGGTACGGGAGCTCGACGAGACCGCGGCGCTGCGCTCGGAGCGAGACGTCCCCGCCGATCCCGCCCAGGGCGTCGACGTCGCTCACCGTCGGGTCGAATACTTCGTGCCGGTCCCGGACAGCGCCCCCGACCAGTACCTCACGTTCTCCTTCAGCGCACTGATCGCGCCCGGCTCGGACTCCGCTTTCTACGACACCCTCGTGGAGCTGTTCGACGCCGTCATGGGCACTTTCCGCTGGAGCTATGCCTAAAGGCCTCCCTCTGCCCGCGCCCCCGACGAAAGAGACCGCCCAATGTCCGAAGGCACTCTCTGGAGCACCGATCTCGGGGCTCAGCTCCACATCGACACGGATGCCAACCCCGATCTCTGGGGCTACCTCTGGCTGCAGATGGACAGGAAGACGTTCAAGGAGTGGCTGGACCCGCACTTGACCGGTCTGGCCATCGTCCACGGCACCGAACTCACCCGCAAACTCCGCCGCTTCCACAAGAGCTTCTACGAGCAGACCGTCGTGACCCTCCGGGACAAGCTCCAAGCCGACGAGGCGTTCATCTATCACCCCGTGCCGCTGACCTCCATGCCGCTGGTGATGCACGCCACCCGCATCCACTGTGACGCCCCCGACGCGGCATCCTGCGAAGGGCTCACCGCGCCCGCCGTGCCGCATCCGGACATCCCCGAGTGGCAGCAGCGGTCCGGCAGCGTCGCCTTCGCCTCGCCGTATCTGGGCGAGGACGGGGTGCGGGTCACTCGTTCCTACCCCGCGGACAGCACCATCATGATGACCTCGGTGACGTACCACTGGCACACCCCGCCCGGCCTCCCCGACGTCTGTCTGCGCGGGCACCACGACGATCCGGAAGTGATCGCCGCGGTCATGGAGCCCCTGGACACCTTCGCACGGACGCTGCGGCTTCCCGGGTCAGCTCAGTAACACGAAGGAACACGAAGGAACACGAAGGAACACGAAGGCCCCCTCCCCGCCGAGCGGAGAGGGGGCCCCAGTGCCTCGGTGCGTACCTCAGTGAATGCCCACCTCAGCCAGCGCCGCCCTCTGCTTCGCCGAGAGCTTCACCGGGAAGTACACGTAGCAGACGCCCCCCGTGCCGGAGACGACCTTCCCGGTGGCGTTGTAGCGCTTCGTGCGGAGCCAGATGTTCTCCCACTCGCGCCGCTTGTAGACCCGGCGTACCGCCTCATTGCTCGGCGATGCCGGGTCGTTGGCGATCACGTCGCCCTTCGACGTGAAGCCGATCACCGTCATCAGGTGGCCCGCCGTGCCGTAACCCGCGCCCGTCAGCTCCTCCTTGAGGAACGACTGTGACGTTATGACCGGGATGCCGGCCGCGATCAGCGACTCCAGCTCGGTGAGGGAGGCGAGGCGGGTGACGACGCCCTGCATGTCCTTGTACGTCGACGCGTAGGCCGCGTTGAAGGGCCAGTTGCCGCAGCCCGCGTACTGGTAGTCGAAGGTGTAGCGGGCCGCGTGGCACACCTGCGGGTCGGCGTAGGACGGGTCGACCCAGGCGAGGTCGGCGGCGGTCGGCTTGCGGCCCCAGAACTCTATGATCATCTGCGAGGAGGTCGGGCTGCACCAGGCCTCGCCGCCGTTGTCGTACTCCGGGTACTGGCCGACGTGGGTCTCCTGCGAGTAGCGCGGGACCTTCAGCTCCTTGGTGACCCCCGGCTTCGACGCCGGGACCGTGAAGCGGTCGGGGACGGCGGACGCCATGGCGCCGAGCCGCCACACGGTGGGCGTCTCGGTGGCGCCCGGCTTGCGGTACAGCGTCAGGCGCAGCTTGTACGAGGCGAGGCGCAGGCTGGTCGTCGTGTCGTCGATGGCGAAGGTGTCCGTCCAGATGCTGGACTTCCCGTCGCTCTGGTCGTCGACCGACGTACGGCGGATGTCCTTCTCCTTGTCGTCGCCCGAGGCCCAGCGGCCGAGGACGTACCAAGGAGTCTTCGCCTTGTCCGAGTACGTTCCCTGCAGCTCCACCTGGAGCCACGTCCCGGTGGGTGTGCGGGCGTTCCAGGAGGCGACGACCTCCGTCGCGGGGACGGTGGGCCGGTGCACGGGTGAGGTCCACCTGGCGTACTCCCAGGTGGCGGTCTTGCCGGTGTGCGGATCGGCGTAGTCGGTGCGGCCGGCGGCCTCGGCGATCTCCACGCCGGGGCGGGCCCCGGCGACGGCCCGGGTGCCTTCGGCGGTGCCGGCGCTCCAGTCGGCGTGCGAGGCCCAGAAGCGGTTGCTCACGGGCCGCTTCGCGCGCGGCGCGGAGCGCGGGCCGCCCGATGCGAGTGCCGGGCTCGCGGTGGCGGCCAGTGCCGCCACGGCCGCGGCCGCGGTGAGGACGGTTCTGCGGGACATGTCATCAGCTCGGTCCATGGCGGGGACCCCCAGTCGACGTGGGTTCCGGACGGGTCCGGAAGGGGCAGGTCAGATGCACGGCGGTAGGCCAACTATGGCTGCTTCAAGCCGACTTCTGCCAGCGCTTCGACCACCACCGCGTCCGTCAATATTGGCCTCGACCACTGGCGTGAGCTGCGACGGCGCGCGGAGCGGCGAATTCCGCACCCGTACGCTTGCCCACGATGACCGCACACGCCACCGCACACGCCACTCCCACTCCCCTGTCACGCGTCGCCGCGGAGCTGCTGCGACTGCCGCCCTCCTGCGGCCCCGTCCGTCTCGTCGCCGTCGACGGGCACGCGGGCTCCGGCAAGTCCACCTTCGCCGACCGCCTCGCCGACGCCCTGGGCGGTGCGCCCGTCCTGCGCCTCGACGACATCGCGAGCCACGACGCGCTGTTCGACTGGACGGAGCGGCTTCGGCGGCAGGTGCTCCTGCCGCTCTCGCGAGGCGAGACGGCGCGCTACGAGACGTATGACTGGCACGCGCGCCGCTTCGGTCCCGAGATCCGCACCCTCGCGCCCGCGCCCGTGGTCCTCGTCGAGGGGGTCGGCGCGGGGCGCCGCGCGCTGCGGCCGTTCCTGGCGCGGCTGCTGTGGATGGAGCTGCCGCGTGATGAGGCCTGGGGCAGGGGGCGACGCCGGGACGGGTCGGTGCAGGGCGAGTTCTGGGACGGGTGGGAGCCCGCGGAACGCCGGCACTTCGCGGAAGACCCTTCGCGCCCCTTCGCTCAGTCTTTGGTGCGACAGTGGCGCGAGGGATATGAGGTGTCGGAGGGGCCGAATCAGACGCCTGCGCACAACCAAACCGTCACACAGGGTGAGGGACCAGAGGCGGTCAGCTGACCCCCGCTAAGAGCGCTCCCAGAACTTCGCGCCAGTTTCCATGAGTGCCTCAACTCGGCTTGACCGGGGGCCCTTACAGGACTTACGTTCTGAATGTGCGGCCTTTCGGGGTCGCCCGCAGACGCGAAGCCCCCGGTTGTTCCCCCGTGATCGGGGGCTTCGTTCTGCCCTCCATCCTCGCATTCCGGACGCTGCGAGCCGCCTTTCGCTCACCCTCGGTGACGAAGAGGCCTACCTACGCCTGCCTGATCCCGCGCTGCGGCACCCTACGGCCGAGTGCTCCTCCGCAGGTACGATGCCTTTCGGTGCGACTTACGGACGGCTGCTCTGCGCACCGGTACAACGTCCGTCCGCAGCACGGCGGTTCAGCGAAGTTTGCCGACGGGCACCGGTCCGGCGGTACACAAACGGGGGCACGGTTTGTGGGGGACGTGATGGACTTCGACGCGGTGGGATCACCCGCCCCGGCCGACCTCGCCTGGCTGAGGGGCGTCGACGCCTACACGATGGGCGCCTATCCGCAGGCGGAGGAGGAGTTCCGCGCCGCGGTGCGGATGGATCCGGGGATGGCCGACGGCTGGCTCGGACTGCACGCGCTGCGCATCGACACGACGACGGCACTGCTGAGGATGTTCCAGCACAGGGACAGGTTCGGGGAACAGCGCACCCGGCACGGGCGCACGCTCAACTCCTGGTACTGGCTCGGCTGGTGGGTGCAGCCCGTCCTGGAGAGCACGCGTGACCTGCTGCTCGCGCACGCCTCGCACTGGCTGGACGGGCGTCATGTCCCGGAGCTCGACCGGGCGTTGGCGGGTCTGCCGCCGGTGGACGCGGATCCGCAGGTGCGTTTCCTGCACGCCTGCCGCTCCTATCTGGTCAAGGACTGGGAGCAGTTGGTCCGGCACACGGACTCGCTGATCGACGACGCGATGCTGGGCATCGAGGCCGGCCTCTTCGGAGGCATGGCCCGCGTACGCCTTGAGATGTACGGCCAGGCCGAGCCGCTGCTCTCCGCGGCCCTGATGCGGTGCCGCAGCGAGCAGCCGCAGCGCAAGGAGCTGCGGTACTGGCTGGCCCGCGCGCACGAGGGCACGGGCCGCTCGGCGGCGGCCCTGCCGCTCTACCGCGCGGTGCACCGGGTGGACCCCTCCTTCATGGACACCTCCGCGCGCCTCGCGGCGATCTCCGAGGGCGACGGATACGACGAGGTCACCGACCTGGCAGCGATCGCCCTGACCGGCTTCGGGCAGGACGTGATGGACGGCCCCGACGGGATCGATCCGCTCTTCGGTACGGAGGGCCGCGATCTGAAGGTCACCGAGCCCGAACTGCCGTCCACCGGCGGCCCCTCCGAGACCGACTCGGTGCGCGAGAAGGCCGTGATCCCCATCCAGCCGGGGCTGCCGCAACTGCCGCCCGGCCCCACCGATCCCGCCCTCCTGGAGGCCGCGCTCGCCGAGCTGGAGGGGATGGTCGGCCTCGAACCGGTCAAGCGGCAGGTCAAGGCGCTCTCGGCGCAGCTGAACATGGCGCGCCTGCGGGCCGCGCAGGGCCTTCCCGTGCAGCCGCCGAAACGACACTTCGTCTTCTCCGGCCCCTCGGGCACCGGCAAGACCACCGTGGCCCGCATCCTCGGGCGTGCGTTCTACGCGCTCGGCCTGCTCGGCGGCGACCATCTGGTGGAGGCGCAGCGCGCGGACCTGGTCGGCGAGTATCTGGGCCAGACCGCCGTGAAGGCCAACGAACTGATCGACTCGGCGATCGGCGGCGTCCTCTTCGTGGACGAGGCGTACTCCCTGTCCAACTCGGGCTACGGCAAGGGCGACGCGTACGGCGACGAGGCGCTCCAGGTGCTGCTCAAGCGCGCCGAGGACAACCGCGACCACCTCGTCGTCATCCTCGCGGGCTATCCCGAGGGCATGGACCGCCTCCTGGCCGCCAACCCAGGCCTCTCGTCCCGCTTCACGACCCGCGTGGACTTTCCCTCGTACCGCCCCCTGGAGCTCACCTCCATCGGTGAGGTCCTGGCCGCCGACAACGGCGACGTCTGGGACGAGGAGGCGCTGGACGAGCTGCGCTCCATCAGCGGGCACGTCGTCGACCAGGCGTGGATCGACGAACTGGGCAACGGCCGCTTCCTGCGCACGCTCTACGAGAAGAGCTGCGCCTACCGCGACCTGCGGCTCTCCGGCTATCCCGGCGAGCCGAGCCGCGACGATCTCTCGACCCTGCGGCTGCCCGACCTGATGCAGGCGTACGGCGAGGTGCTTTCGGGACGGGGGCCGCAGGACCCGCCGAGGACCTGAGGCCCCCGCGGTCCGAGGCCCCCGCCCCGCACGCTCACACCAGGGCGCCGTCCCGCGACTCCTGAGAGGTCTCCCGGGGCTTGCGCGGCACGGCGACCCGGTGCGCCGGGTCGCGGACCTCGCCGACCAGGAGTTCCAGCACGTCCTCCAGGGCGACCAGGCCGAGCACCTTGCCCGACGCGTCGGCGACCTGCGCCAGGTGCGTCGCGGCCCGGCGCATCACCGTCAGGGCGTCGTCCAGGGGGAGCTCGGCCCGCAGCGTCGTCATCGGGCGCCAGACCTGCTGCGGCACGGCGCGGTCCGTCTCGGCGCCGTCCGTGAGGTCGAGTACGTCCTTGACGTGGAGGTAGCCCATGAAGGCGCCGTTCTCCGCGCAGACCGGGAAGCGGGAGTAGCCGGTGCGCCCGGTCAGTTCGATGACCTGCGCCGGGGTGACCCCGGCGCCCACGGTCACCAGCGACGCCCGGTCGAGCAGGACGTCCGTCACCGGGCGCGAGCCCAGCTCCAGGGCGTCCTCCAGGCGCTCCTGCTCCTCGGGTTCGAGCAGTCCCGCCTGGCCCGAGTCACCGACGAGGCGGTTGAGCTGCTCGCTGGTGAAGACGGCCTCGACCTCGTCCTTGGGCTCGACCCCGAAGAGCTTGAGGACGACCCGCGCGCATGCCCCGAGCGCCACCGTGACCGGACGGCACAGGCGGGCGAAGGCGGCCAGACCGGGGCTGAACCAGAGCGCCGTCTTCTCCGGGGCGGCCATCGCGAGGTTCTTCGGGACCATCTCGCCGACGACGAGGTGCAGGAAGACCACCACGGCGAGCGCGATGGCGTACCCGAGCGGATGGATCGCCCCTTCGGGGATGTGCGCCGCCTCGAAGACGGGCTCCAGGAGGTGCGCCACGGTCGGCTCGGCGACCGCGCCGAGCGTCAACGAGCAGACGGTGATACCGAATTGGGCGGCCGCCATCATCTGCGGCAGATTCTCCAGGCCGTGGAGGACCTGGCGCGCCCGCTTCGTGCCAAGGGGCTCGATCTGGCTGCGGCGCACGGAGACGAGCGCGAACTCGGCCCCGACGAAGAAGCCGTTGGCGAGGACGAGGAGGAGGGCGAACAGAAGTTGGAGCACGCTCATCGGGCGGCCTCCGCCACGCTCAGGACTTCCGGGGCCTGCACGGTCCGTACGAGACGCACACGCGCGGCGCGGTAGTGGTCGACCTGGCGCACCGCGAGCCGCCAGCCCGGGAGTTCGGCCCGGTCGCCGGGGGCGGGGATGCGGCCGAGCAGATCGGCGACGAGCCCCGCCACGGTCTCGTACGGCCCCTCGGGGACGTCGAGTCCTATCCGCTGGAGCGTGTCTACGCGGCAGCTGCCGTCGGCCTCCCAGGCGGGGCGGCCGTCCTCGGCGGGTACCGCGGCGATCTCGGGCAGGTCGAGCAGGTCGTGCTCGTCGCGGACCTCGCCGACGAGCTCCTCGACGATGTCCTCCAGGGTGACCACGCCCGCCGTGCCGCCGTACTCGTCGACGACGACGGCGATCGGCTGCTGGCTGCGCAGCCGCTCCAGGAGCTGCTGCACGGGCAGCGTCTCCGGGACCAGGAGAGGCGACTGCGCGATGCGGCCGACGGGTGCCCGCAGGCGCTCGTGGGCCGGGACCGCGAGGGCGTCCTTGAGGTGCACCATGCCCACGATCTCGTCGATCCGCTCGCGGTACACGGGAAAGCGCGAGAGCCCGGTGGCACGGGTCAGGTTCACCACGTCCTCGGCGGTGGCCGACGTCTGCAGCGCGCTGACCTTCACGCGCGGGGTCATGACGTGCTGCGCGGTCAGCTCGCCCAGGGAGAGCGTGCGCACGAACAGGTCCGCCGTGTCCTGTTCGAGGGTGCCGGCCTGCGCCGAGTGGCGGGCGAGCGAGACCAGCTCACCGGGGGTGCGGGCCGAGGCGAGCTCCTCGGCCGGCTCGACGCCGAAGAGTCGTACGAGACGGTTGGCCGTGGCGTTCAGGAGGGAGATCACGGGCCGGAAGGCACGTGCGAACACGTGCTGGGGGCCCGCGACGAATCGTGCGACCTGGAGCGGCTTGGACACCGCCCAGTTCTTCGGGACGAGCTCGCCGATCACCATCTGCACGGCTGAAGCGAGGAGCATGCCGACGACCACGGAGACGCCCGGTACGGCGCCTTCCGGGAGGCCGGTCGCCGTGAAGGGGCCCGCGAGCAGATGCGCGAGCGCCGGTTCGGCGAGCATGCCGACCACCAGCGAGGTGATGGTGATGCCGAGCTGGGTGCCGGAGAGCTGAAAGGACAGCTCCTTGAGTGCGTCGACGACCGTACGGGCCCGTCGGTCACCTTCGGCTGCGGCCTTCTCGGCGTCCGGGCGCTCCACGGTGACGAGCCCGAACTCGGCGGCCACGAAGAAGCCGTTGGCGAGAATCAGCAGGAATGCCGCCCCGAGAAGCAGCAGGGAGATTGTCATGCCGCCGCCTCCCTGGTGTGTCCAGTCCCGGTATGACGGGAGGGGGCGGCGCATGTACTACAGGACGAACCGTCCATCGCCGGAGGGAGTCACTCCTCGGGTAGCAGGAGCCCCTGTGGACCGGGCGGGCCCGACAGGGGCGGGGCGGCACACCATGCGTGCCCCGCCACCAGATTAATCAAGACCCGGCCCGAAGCGTCAGCCCTGCGGGCTGTGGGCGTCGGCGAGGGCACGCAGCGCGCGGGCGTCGTCGATGGCCCGCTGCTTGGCGATGCCCGGCTGGATGCCCAGGGCGGGGAGGCTGGTGCCGTCGCTGAGGTTGAGGAACACCCACGGGTCGCCGGGACGCAGGTTGACCTGGACGATCTCGGCCCAGGCGAGGCGCCTGCTGGTGGCGATGTTGACGACGGTCACACCGGACTCGTCGGCGACGACCTTGGGCCTGCTCAGGAGCGTCAGGACACCGAGGAGCAGCACACCGGTGAAGATGAAGCTGAGCCGCTCCCCCGGGCTGAGACCCGGGATGAGCAGGGAGATCACCGTGAGCACCACCAGGATGGCGACGCCCGCGGTGAGCAGGACGGCGCGGGTCCGGCCGGGCCGGAAGGTCACGGGCAGGGCGGGGAGCGCGGGAAGCTCGGACATGAGGCGGGTTCTCCTGGCCGTTCAGAGGCGGCAGGCGTGGATGGCCGTGGTCAGGATGGCCCGCGCCCCGATGGAGTACAGGTCGTCCATGATCCGCTGCGCCTCCTTGGCCGGGACCATGGAGCGGACGGCGACCCAGCCCTCGTTGTGCAGGGGCGAGATGGTCGGCGACTCGAGGCCCGGGGTGAGGGCGACGGCCTGCTCCAGGTGCTCGGCACGGCAGTCGTAGTCCATCATCACGTACGACCGGGCGACCAGGACGCCCTGGAGGCGGCGCAGGAACTGCTGCACCTTGGGCTCGTCGGTGCCCGCGCCCGTGCGCCGGATGACGACCGCCTCGGACTTCATGATCGGCTCGCCGAACACCTCCAGGCCCGCGTTGCGCAGCGAGGTGCCGGTCTCGACGACGTCCGCGATGACCTGGGCGACGCCCAGCTCGATGGCGGTCTCGACGGCGCCGTCGAGGTGGACGACGGAGGCGTCGATGCCGCTGTCCGCGAGGTGCTTGGCGACGATGCCCTCGTACGAGGTCGCGACCGTCTTGCCCGCGAGGTCCGCGATGGTGTTCGCGGTGCCCGGCTTGGCGGCGAAGCGGAAGGTGGAGCGTGCGAAGCCGAGGGGCAGGATCGTCTCGGCGTTCGCGCCGGAGTCGACGAGGAGGTCCTGACCGGTGATGCCGATGTCGAGCTTGCCGGCCGAGACATAGATCGCGATGTCCTTGGGCCGGAGGTAGAAGAACTCGACCTCGTTCTCGGGGTCGACGAGGACGAGCTCCTTGGACTCCTTGCGCTGCTGGTATCCGGCCTCATGGAGCATCGCCGACGCAGGTCCGGACAGTGAACCCTTGTTGGGGACGGCGATGCGCAGCATGAGGTCGGATTCCTTTGCGTGACGGGAGAGTTGGGCGGAGTGGTGTGTACGGCTCAGAGGTGGGCGTACACGTCGTCGAGGGAGATGCCGCGGGCGACCATCATCACCTGCACGTGGTAGAGGAGCTGGGAGATCTCCTCGGCCGCGGCCTCCTTGCCCTCGTGCTCGGCGGCCATCCAGACTTCGGCGGCCTCCTCGACGACCTTCTTGCCGATGGCATGGACGCCCTTGTCGACCAGCTCGGCGGTGCGCGACGTGGCGGGGTCGCCGGTGGCGGCCTTGTGCTGGAGCTCGGTGAAGAGCTCCTCGAAAGTCTTCTTGGACATGATGTCGCTTACTTTACGCGGCTCCCCGGCCCTGCTCACCGCCAGGGTTCGGAGATCGTACGCAGCGTGGTCGCGGTGGCGACGGCGGCGGTGACCGCTTCGTGCCCCTTGTCCTCGCTGGAGCCCTCGATGCCCGCCCTGTCCAGGGCCTGCTCCTCGGTGTCGGTGGTCAGGACGCCGAAGCCGATGGGCACGCCGGTGTCCACGGTGACCTGGGTCAGGCCCTGGGTGACGCCCTGGCACACGTACTCGAAGTGCGGGGTTCCGCCGCGGATGACGACGCCGAGCGCCACGATCGCGTCGTAGCCACGTCCGGCGAGGACCTTGGCGACGACCGGCAGCTCGAAGCTGCCGGGTACGCGCAGGACGGTCGGCTCGCTGATGCCGAGCTCGTGCAGGGCGCGCAGGGCGCCGTCGACGAGGCCGTCCATGACCTTCTCGTGCCACTGGGCGGCGATCACCGCGACCCGCAGGTCTCCGCAGTTCTTCACGCTCAGTTCGGGTGCACCCTTGCCGCTCACGCGCTTCTCCTGGTTCTCGTTTGCCGTGCTTCTCGTATGCCGTTGCTTACTGGTTGCCGCAGGCGGACACCTCAGGGGTGTCCAGCCAGGGCAGGTCGTGGCCCATGCGGTCCCGCTTGGTACGCAGGTACCGGAGGTTGTGCTCGCCCGCCGTGACCGCCATGGGCTCGCGTCCGGTGACCTTCAGGCCGTGCCGGATCACCGCGTCGGTCTTGTCGGGGTTGTTCGTCATCAGGCGCACGCTGCGGACGCCGAGGTCGTCCAGGATGCGCGCCCCCGCTCCGTAGTCCCGGGCGTCGGCGGGCAGGCCGAGTTCCAGGTTGGCGTCCAGGGTGTCGCTGCCGCGCTCCTGGAGCTCGTAGGCGCGCAGCTTGGAGAGCAGACCGATGCCGCGCCCCTCGTGGCCACGGAGGTAGACCACGATGCCGCGTCCCTCCTCCGTGATGCGCCGCATCGACGCCTCCAGCTGCGGCCCGCAGTCGCAGCGAAGGGAGTGGAAGACGTCGCCGGTCAGGCACTCGGAGTGCAGGCGGACCAGGACGTCGTCGCCCTCGCCGACCTCGCCGTGGACGAGGGCGACGTGCTCGACGCCGTCGACGGTGGAGCGGTAGCCGTACGCCGTGAACTCGCCGAAGGCGGTGGGCAGGTGGACCTCGGCCTCACGGCGGACCGTCGGCTCGGAGCTGCCGCGGTAGGCGATCAGGTCCTCGATGGAGATGATCGTCAGGCCGTGCTTGCGGGCGAAGGGGATCAGCTCCGGCAGGCGGAGCATCGTGCCGTCCTCGCCCGCGATCTCGACGATCGCCCCGGCCGGGCGCAGGCCCGCGAGGCGCGCCAGGTCGACCGCGGCCTCGGTGTGGCCGTTGCGGACCAGGACGCCGCCGGTCTTGGCGCGCAGCGGGAAGATGTGTCCTGGCCGCACGAAGTCGGCCGGCTCGAACGTGCCCGCGGCGAGCATCTGGAGCGTGGTGGCGCGGTCGGCGGCCGAGATGCCGGTGGTGACACCGTGCGCGCCGCTCGCGTCGACGGAGACGGTGAAGGCCGTCCGCATCGACTCGGTGTTGTTCTCGACCATCTGCGGGAGCTGGAGGCGGTCCAGCTCCTCGCCCTCCATGGGCGCGCAGATCAGGCCGCGGCACTCGCTCATCATGAAGGCGATGATCTCGGGCGTGGCCTTCTCGGCCGCGATGACGAGGTCGCCCTCGTTCTCCCGGTCCTCGTCGTCGACGACCACGACGGGCCGCCCGGCGGCGATGTCGCGGATGGCCGCCTCGACGGGATCGAGGGCCAGGTCGGAGGCGTCTTCTTCGTGACCCGTGCTGTACCAAACAGGTGCCGCGCTCATGCCGGGGCTCCTTCCATGTTGGGCTGCGAGGCCTGCGAGGACACAGTGCGCGACCGCAGCCACCAGTCGCGCATGCCCCACAGGACGAGCGCGAGATAGATGACGTACACGAGGCCGGAGAAGGCCAGGCCACTGCTGAACGCGAGGGGGACCCCCACCACGTCGACCAGGAGCCAGGCGAACCAGAACTCGACCAGGCCGCGGGCCTGGGCGACCATCGCCGCGAGGGTGCCGACGAAGATGTAAGCGTCGGGCCAGGGGTTCCAGGACAGGTCGGGTACGGCGGAGAACAGGGCGCCGACCGCCAGGGTGCCGACGGCGGTGCCGCCGAGCAGCACCCCGCGCTCCTTCCAGGTGGCGAACCGGACGGCGATGGAGCCGTCCTGAGCCTGCTGCTTTCCGTTGGTCCACAGCCGCCAGCCCCACAGGGCCACGCCGATGACGAGCAGCTGCTTGCCGACACCGCCGGAGAGCTGCGCGGAGGCGTAGGCGCCGACGAGGACGACGCCGGAGAGGAACTGGGCGGGCCAGGTCCATATGGAGCGCCGCCAGCCGAGGGCGAGGGCGATCAGGCCGATGGTGTTGCCCACCATGTCGGACCAGATCACGTGCTGCCCGAAGGCCGTGAAGGCTTCGGAGTTGAGCCAGTTCACTTCGTGGCCTCCTGAGCGGGAGCGGGGTCGGCGGCAGTTCCGGCACCGATGCGGTCGCCGAGCATCCGCTCGACGTACTTGGCGATGACGTCCACCTCGAGGTTGACCGGATCGCCGGGCTGCTTGATGCCGAGCGTGGTCAGGGCGAGGGTGGTGGGGATGAGGCTGATGGTGAAGTAGTCGATCCCGGCGTCGACCACCGTCAGGCTGACGCCGTCGACGGTGATGGAGCCCTTCTCGACGACGTACCGGGAGAGGTCCGCGGGGAGCGAGACCTTGACGATCTCCCAGTTCTCGGAGGGCTTGCGCTCGACGATCTCGCCTGTGCCGTCGACGTGGCCCTGCACGATGTGGCCGCCGAGGCGGTCGCCCACTGCGGTGGGCCGCTCCAGGTTGACCCGCGATCCCGCCGCGAGGGCTCCGAGGCTGGAGCGGTTCAGGGTCTCGGCCATCACGTCGGCGGTGAATTCGTCGCCCTCGTGCTCCACGACCGTCAGACAGACGCCGTTGACCGCGATGGAGTCGCCGTGCTTGGCGCCCTCGGTGACGACGGGGCCACGGACGCGGAAGCGGGACGCGTCGTCCAGGTTCTCGACGGCGGTGATCTCGCCCAGCTCTTCGACGATTCCGGTGAACACTTCAGTGCTCCTTCGCTACGGGGGTCGCGTGCGCTGCGAGGGTCGCGGTGACGCGCAGATCGGGGCCGATACGGACGGTCTCGCTCACGTCGAGCCGCAACGCGTCGGTGATGGTCGTGATTCCGCCGCCGGTGAGGGCGGCGGGGCCCGCGCCGAGCAGGACGGGGGCGAGGTAGGCGATGACGCGGTCGACGGCGCCCGCGGCGACGAAGGCTCCGGCGAGCGTCGGCCCGCCTTCGAGGAGGACGGAACGCACCCCGCGCGCGTGCAGCGCGTCGAGGAGGGCGGGGACGTCCAACCCGCCGTCCGCGCGCGGCAGTCGGACCGTCTCCGCATCGCCTTCCGGGGTGACGTTCTCGGCGACCGCGACGAGCGTGGGCGCCGCGTCGTCCAGGACGCGGGCGCCGGGCGTCACCGCGGTGCCGTTCGTGTCGACGACGACGCGCAGCGGCTGAACGGCACCTTCGATGCCCCGCACGGCGAGGTGCGGGTCGTCGGCGCGCTGGGTGCCGGAGCCGACGACCACCGCGTCGCACTCGGCGCGCAGCCGGTGGACGTCGGCGCGGGCCTCGGCGGAGGTGATCCAGCGGCTGCTGCCGTCGGCGGCGGCGATGCGGCCGTCGAGCGTCGCCGCGTACTTCCAGGTGACGTGGGGGCGGCCTAGGCGTACGGAGGTGAGCCAGGCGGCGTTGCCCGCGGCGGCCTCGTCCTCCAGGAGGCCCGCCCGCACGTCGACCCCGGCGGTACGCAGTCGCTGCGCGCCCCCGGTCGCCGTGGGGTTCGGGTCGCCGACCGCGTAGACGACGCGGGTGATCCCTGCGTCGATGAGCGCCTGGGCGCAGGGTCCGGTGCGTCCGGTGTGGTTGCAGGGTTCGAGGGTGACCAGGGCGGTGGCACCGCGGGCCTTCTCGCCGGCCGCGCGCAGGGCGTGGACCTCGGCGTGCGGCCCGCCGGCGCGCTCGTGGTGGCCCTCGCCGACGATCTCTCCGGAGGCGTCGACGATCACGCATCCGACGACCGGATTGGGGCTTGTGGAGCCGAGCCCGAGGGCGGCGAGCGAGATGGCACGGCGCATGGCGGCGAGCTCGTGCTCGTCCGCTGCTGTTGCGGGTGCGGTGGCCACCGGGTCCTCCTGCCTCATAAGGCACGGACTCCGGGGCCTGTCGATGACGACAGAATGTACGGACCGCGGCACCGGGAGCGACGCCGGAAACGAGACTTCTCCCCCGGAAAACCCGAAGAGACGGGTATCCCAAGAACAAGCCACTCGGCGACGTGCACGAATGCCCGCCCGCCGCGCACTGCCTCCCATCCGGACTTTCACCGTCGGTCCAGGAATTTCACCTGGTCAACCGACCGCTGGAGGCGGCCGGGTCGCGGACTATAACCGCCGGTTCGGAATTACACCGACCCCGGAGTGCGCTGCTTTTGGTACGAGGCCAGTGTGCCACGCCTGATCGAAGCTCATACGGGCGAACCCCTGTGGCCTGGCTCACAGCAGCGTGTGACAGGACTCTGACCGGCGGTGACGGCCCCTCCGTCGGGTCTCAGCCGCCGAGCCCGGGTCCGAAAAGGT
Organism: Streptomyces sp. NPDC033177; assembly: GCF_055577715.1. Classification (NCBI taxonomy): domain Bacteria; kingdom Bacillati; phylum Actinomycetota; class Actinomycetes; order Kitasatosporales; family Streptomycetaceae; genus Streptomyces; species Streptomyces sp. NPDC033177. Next base: position 90,943 of record NZ_JBVIPS010000007.1, read on the forward strand.
CGTCCTGCGCGGCGTCCCTGGCGGCGAGCAGCGCGCCCCGCAGGACCGCCGCGCCGCCGAGCGCGCTCGCGCGCACCTCGGTGTGCAGGGGTGACATGGCGGCGAGGCGCTCCGCCACCCGGGCGGCGAGCGCGTCGCCGCCCGCGCGGCCGACCTCGCCGCCGAGCACGACGCAGCCGGGATCGAGGATCGCGGCCATGGCGGCGGCGCCCACGGCGACACGGTCGGCGGCGGCGTCGAGGAAGGCCGCGGGGCCGGATTCCACGGCGCGGCGCACCATGTCCGCGGTCTCGCCCCCGGCCGCCATGCCGTGCTCCTCGCCGAGCTCGCGGAGGGCAGCGGCGCAGACCAGCGAGTGAAAGCCGCCCTCGCAGGCGGTGGCGGATGGCAGGACGTGCGTGCCGGGAACCGGCAGGAAGCCGATCTCCCCGGTGCCGCCGGACGCCCCGCGGCGCAGGCTCCCGTCGAGCACGACGGCGGCGCCGACGCCTTCACCGAGCCACAGGAGGACGAACGTCTCGCGGTCGTGGGCGGCGCCGTCGCGCTGTTCGGCGCGGGCGGCGAGGTTGGTCTCGTTCTCCACGAGCACGCGGGCCGGGAGCCGCTCCTGGAGGGCTCCGGCGAGGCGGCGATGCCAGGCGGGCAGCGAGGTGGTGTCGCGCAGTTCGCCGGTGGCGGGATCGATGAGGCCGGGGGCGCCGATCGCCACGGTGTGCAGGCGATGGACCCCGCCGTCCCGCGCGGTGCGTTCCACGAGGGCGACGGCCCGCTCCACGGCGGGCTCGGTCCCGGTGTCGCCGCCGATGGGCGCGGAGGCCTCGGCGAGCACCGCACCGAGCAGATCGGTGACCACGACGGACAAGCCGTCGGTGCGTACATCGAGGGCGGCGAGATGCGCCCGGTCGGCGACGATCCCGTACAGCCGGGCATTGGGCCCCCGGCGCTGGGCACCCGCCTCCCCCACGACCGCGATCAGGCCGGAGCCCTGGAGGCGCTCGACCAGGTCGGCGACCGAGGGCCGGGAGAGGCCGGTCAGCTGCTTCAACTGGTTGGCCGTCAGCGGCCCTTCGCGCTGCAGGAGCCCCAGGGCGAGCCGGTCGTTGATGGCCCGGGCGGTGCTCGGTGATGCGGGCATGCCGGGGATCCTTCCATAAAGCTGCTATTTATCAGGCAGGGTTCCTGATAGTTTACGTCGCCGTAGTGGGGTGGCACCTCGGGAGGGGCAGAGCATCGATGAGTGAAGTGACCTACGACGTACGTCAGTTGAAGCGGGCACGGTACGCCGTGGCCGCCGTCTTCTGTGTGCACGGCGCCGTCACCGGCTCCTTCGCGACCCGCGTGCCCTGGATCCAGGAGCACGCCGACCTCAGCGCCGGACTCCTCGGCCTCGCCCTCGCCTTCCCCGCGATCGGCGCCTCCGTGGCGATGCCGCTCGCGGGCTGGGTCAGCCACCGCTTCGGCGCCCGGACGGCTCTGCGCGGCCTGCTCGCCCTGTGGACGATGTCGCTGATCCTGCCCTCGCTCGCGCCGAACCTCCTGACGCTCTGCTTCGCCCTGTTCGTGTACGGCGCGACGGCGGGCATGTCGGACGTGGCGATGAACGCCCTCGGTGTCGAGGTCGAGACCCGAATGAAGAAGTCGATCATGTCGGGCCTGCACGGCATGTGGAGCGTCGGCGCCCTGATCGGCTCCGCGGCCGGCACGGTCGCCGCCCACCTGGGCTCGGACGCCCGCCTGCACCACGCGCTCGCCGCCGCGGCGCTCACCGCGATCGGTCTCGTCGCCTGCCAGGGCGTGCTCGACCTGCAGGCGGAGCCCGAGGACGAGGCACCGCCGCGCTTCTCGCTGCCGCCCAAGTCGGCGCTCCTGATCGGCGCCGTCGGCTTCTGCGCGGTCTTCGCGGAGGGCGCGAGCCTGGACTGGTCCGCGGTCTACCTCCGGGACGTCCTGGACTCGTCGGCCGGTGTCGCCGCCGCGTCCACCACCGGCTTCACGCTCACCATGGCGATCGCGCGACTCGCGGGCGACGCGGTGGTGGACCGGTTCGGGGCGGTCCGCACGGTGCGCGTCGGCGGCGTGGTCGCGGCGCTCGGCGGTCTGCTCGTGGTGGTGGCGCCGCATCCGGCGGTCGCCATGGGCGGGTTCGCGCTGCTCGGGCTCGGCATCGCCGTCGTGGTGCCGCTCGCCTTCGCCGCGGCCGGACGCAGCGGTCCGGCTCCGAGCCAGGCCATCGCGGGCGTCGCCACCATCACGTACACATCGGGCCTGATCGCCCCGTCCGCGATCGGCACGCTCGCCGACGCGACGAGCCTGGTGGTCTCCTTCGGCCTGGTGACCGTGCTCGCCTGCGGGCTCGCCTTGTTCGCGGGAGTGCTCCGCACGGACGGCCGCGAGGCCACTCCGGTCGCACCGGCGGACGCGCCCGCGGGGAAACCGTGAACCTTACGCCGGATTAACATTGCGCTGACTCATTCAGGTCTTGACAACAGTCTTGCCGACGAGTCCTGACCAAGTCGGGCGCACAGAAGGCGGAACAGAACCATGGATCTCGGCGTGCGCTGGAGACTGCACGGCGACGGGCGCACCCCCGCGCCCGGAGCAGTCGTCCGTCCCGACGAGCGGCTCTCTTGGCCGCGCACCTTCGGGCTCGGCGCCCAGCACGTGGTCGCCATGTTCGGCGCGTCCTTCGTGGCGCCCGTCCTGATGGGCCTCGACCCGAACCTCGCGATCATGATGTCGGGCGTCGCGACGGTCATCTTCCTGCTCGCCACGCGCGGCCGGGTGCCCAGCTACCTGGGCTGTTCGCTCTCCTTCGTGGGCGTGGCCGCCGTCATCCGCGCGCAGGGCGGCTCCTCCGCGACCGTCACGGGGGCGGTCTTCGTGGTCGGCGCGGCGCTGTTCCTGGTGGGCCTCGCCGTCCAGAAGTTCGGGGCGCGGATCATCCACGCCGCGATGCCGCCGATCGTCACCGGCGCCGTCGTCATGCTGATCGGCTTCAACCTGGCGCCGGTCACGGCGTCCACGTACTGGCCGCAGGACCAGTGGACGGCGCTCCTGGTGATGCTGTTCACCGGTTTGGCCGTGGTGTGCCTGCGCGGTTTCTGGTCACGCGTCGCGATCTTCCTGGGGCTGATCTTCGGGTACGTCCTGTCCTGGGTCCTCGACCTGGTCTTCGGCAAGATCCACTCGGCGGACGGCTCGGGCAAGGTCGTCGACCACTGGCGCCTGGACCTCTCCGCCGTCGGCAACGCCGACTGGATCGGCCTGCCGACGTTCCACGCGCCGAGCTTCGAGTGGTCGGCGATCCTCGTCGCGCTGCCCGTGGTCATCGCGCTGGTCGCCGAGAACGCCGGGCACGTCAAGGCGGTCGGCGAGATGACCGGCGACAACCTGGACGACAAGCTCGGCACGGCGATCTCCGCCGACGGCGCCGCCTCCATGCTCTCCACGGCGGTCGGCGGCCCGCCCAACACGACGTACTCCGAGAACATCGGCGTGATGGCCGCGACCCGCGTCTACTCCACGGCCGCGTACTGGGCCGCCGCGTGCTTCGCCCTGCTCTTCGGCCTCTGCCCCAAGTTCGGCGCGGTCGTGGCGGCCATCCCGGGCGGTGTGCTCGGCGGCATCACCGTCATCCTGTACGGCATGATCGGCCTGCTCGGCGCCCAGATCTGGATCAACGCCGGGGTGGACCTGCGCAATCCGCTGAATCTCGTCCCGGCCGCCGCGGGCATCATCATCGGCGTCGGTGGCGTCTCGTTGAAGATCACCGACAACTTCGAGCTGAGCGGCATCGCGCTCGGCACCATCGTCGTGATCACCGGCTACCACGTCCTTCGCGCCTTCGCCCCGCCGCACCTCAAGACGCAGGAACCGCTCCTTGATTCGGGCACTTCGACGTACGACGAGGGCGAGGAAGGCCCGGAAGCGGGCTCTCAGCCGCGCGCCAAGTCGTAGGCGTAGCCGGGCGTGAACGTCCCGGGCGCGCCCTTGCAGCCGTCGGACTCGCCCGGCAGTTTGACCCACAGATAGGCGTCGATGCGGGCCTGGCCGGTACGCAGGGTCGGGCTCGGCCCGAGCCCGCGCCCGTCCGGGTCGCACCACTCGCCGTCCGCCGGGGCGCCGTTTCCGTTGCGGCTCGTGTCGATGACGGCGCCGAGGCCCGCCGGACCGCCGAGCCCGGACAGGACCTTGCGTGCGTACGCGGCCTCGGCATCGGTGCGGTGGAAGTTCGAGACGTTGGTGAAGACGCCGTCGGACGAAGCGGGGGACGCCGCGCCCGCCGCGCGCAGCCGTCCGGCCTGCTTGGCCGCGGCGTTCCAGCCGGAGTGCCCGGCGTCGTAATAGACCCTGGCCCTGGGGTTGGCGGCCTTCAGGGTGCGGCCCGCGCGGGACAGTGAGGCATAGCGGGCGGTGCGCTCCTGCGCGGAGAGGCACTCGGAGAGCGCGATCGCGTCCGGTTCGAGGATGACGATGACCTCGCCGGAGCCGAGGCCCGCGGCGAACTTCCCGATCCACGCGTCGTACGCCGCGAGGTCCGGCGCGCCGCCCTGCGACGCGCCCCCGCAGTCGCGGTCCGGTATCGCGTACGGCACGACGACGGGCACCCGGCCCCCGGCGTTCGACGTCACCGCGCGCACCCGTGAGGTGATGGTCCCCGGCGCGTACTCCGCGAACCACACGGCGGCGGGATGGGCGGCGATCCGCGACTCGATGAGCGGCCTGCGCGGGTCGCTCCGATTGGCCTTGACCCAGTCCAGGACCTGCGAATCGCCATGGCGGTAGAGGGAATCGGCCGGGTCCGCGGCGCGGGTCGGTTTCTTCGGGCGCTGCGTCGAGGGGTTCGGTTTCGGCTTCGGGGCTGCGGAGGACTTCGCGGGCGACGGCTTCGCCGAGGTCTTCGAGGCGGACGGCGTCGGCACCGCGGGCAGTGGTTCCAGCGTCGGCGACTTCGTCACCTTCGGACGCGCCTGATCCTTGCCGCCGCCTTCGTCCAGGGCGGACACCAGGCCGGTGACGGTGCCGACGGCGGCCACGACCGAGGCCGCGGCGACCATGACGCCACGGCGGGCGGCGCCTCTCCGCCCGGCCCTCCGCTCGACCCGTTGTTCGGTCGTCCGCTCGGCTCGATGTCGTGCGCGTTTACCTGTCACGGTGTTGCTGTCCCTCCCCTCTCCCGCGTCCCCCTGACGCGGCGTGCCGGCTCCCCTCCCCAGGGGCACACACAGCCGCCGTTCCCTCGTTCTGGGGAAGCCGCCGGTGCGGTGGCACTCGGGCCAGCCTAGGGCTGCGACCCTGCCACCATGGCGCAGTCGGAGCGGTTCGCGGAGTTCACAGGCTCAGCACACGGGGTTGACGGCGTGGTGACGCGGATGCGCGCGCTGGGCGCCGACTTCCCCTCGGGCGACGGGGTCGGGGTCTTCAACCGGGTCTATCTGTCGGTCACCGAAGAGGTGGGACGCCACCTCGGCACCGGGCGTTTTCCGGACACCGGGGCCGCGGTCACGCTGGACGTGCTCTTCGCCGAGCGCTATCTGCGGGCGGTCGACGCGGTGGCCGCCGACCGCAGGCCGCCCGCCTGCTGGCGCCCGCTGTTCCAGTTCCGGCGCCATCCCGGCGTACGTCCGCTGCAGTTCGCGCTCGCGGGCATCAACGCGCACATCGGCCACGATCTTCCGCTGGCCGTCATGGACACCTGTCGTACGCTCGGCTGCGAACCGGCGGACCTGGAGGACGAATTCGACCGCGTGGGCGACATCCTCGTCTCACTGGAGGAGAGCATCCGCGAAGATCTGATGCCGGGCCCCGACCTCTTCCAGATCGCCGACCCGCTCACCCACCTGCTTGGTTCCTGGAGCCTGGAGCGGGCCAGGGACAGCGCCTGGGCGACGGCACTGACGATGCGGGCCCTTCACGAACTGCCCGGCGTCGCCGAGGAGTTCCGGGAGCGGCTGGACGGAGCGGTCGGCCTGGTGGGCCGGATGCTGCTCACTCCCCTGCCGGACTGATCCGGCCTTCTCCGGCTTGCCCCGGCCTGATCCGGCCGCCGTGCGCCCGCCGCCGAGGAACTCCCCGACAGTAGCTGTACGTTGAATGCAGTGACCCCGGATGCGAAGGAGCACCAGCATGGCCACACGACTCGGTCTCAGCCTCCCGCAGGGCCGGCAGTACAGCATCGGACGGGATGTACCGGCTGTCGCCCGCGCCGCCGAGGAGATCGGGTACGAGAGCCTCTGGGTCTATGAACGCGTCCTGTTCCCCGAGCCCGCGACCCAGGGTCTGTACGGCATCGAGGGACTGCCCTGGCCCGACACCTACCGCTCGGTGCCCGATCCGCTGATCACGCTGACCCTGGCCGCCGCCGCCACCGAGCGGGCCCGCCTGGGCACCAGCGTCCTGGTCGCCCCGCTGCACGTGCCGTTCCAACTGGCGCGCTCGCTGGCCACGTTGGACGCGGCGAGCGGCGGCCGCGTCGTCGCGGGGCTCGGCACGGGCTGGTCCCACGACGAGTACGCGGCTTCGGGGGTGGCCCCCTTCGAGAAGCGCGGCAAGGTCCTGGACGAGCTGATCGACGTCTGCCACGCGGTGTGGGGTCCGGACCCGGTGTCGTACGAGGGCGAGCTGACCACGATCACCCCCTCGGTGGTCGGCCCCAAGCCCGCGCGCCCCATCCCCATCCTGCTGCCCGCGGGCAGCCCGCGCGCCCTGCGCAGGCTCGTCGACCGTGCCGACGGCTGGATGCCGGTGGGCGTGGGCGCCGAGAAGCTGGCCGAGCAGGCGCAGGCACTGAAGGAACTGGCCGCCGAGCGGGGGCGCACGGAACCGGTCCAGAGCGTCCTGCGGGCCAACGCGCGGTACACGCCGACCGCGTACGAGGGCGAGAAACGCGCCCCCTTCCGGGGGAACGTCGCGCAGATCGTCGAGGACCTCGAGGCACACGCCTCCACGGGCGCGGTGGAGGAGATCCTCATCGAACTCGCGGGCAGCACACGGGACGCGGAGGAACTGAAGGACGTGGCGGCGGAGGTGCACGAGGCGGCGAGGGCAGCGGGGGTATAGGACAGGCGCCCCCACAGGGGCGCCTGTCTCAGGAACGGCGCCGTCAGTCCTCAGGCAGCTCGACAGGCGCGAGCTCGTCGTACACATCCCCGGGCCCGGGGTTCGTCGCGTCCGTGCCACCGCCCAGGTGGTGCATGACGCCCCACACGGCGTTCAGGGCGGTCGTCACCGCGCCCTCGGCCCACCCGGCCGTCCAGGAGATGTCGTCACCGGCGAGGAAGATGCCCCGCTTGTCCTCGGGCAGAGACTCCTGCATGAAGTGCGTGAACAGGCGCCGCTGGTAGCGGTAGTGACCCGGCAGGTTCGCCTTGAAGGCGCCCATGAAGTACGGCTCGTTCTCCCACGACACCGTCACCGGGTTGCCGATGATGTGCTTGCGGATGTCGACCTTGGGATAGATCTCGCCGAGCGACTTGAGCATGACCTCCATGCGCTCGTTCGCCGAGAGCGGCAGCCACTTGAGGCTGTCGTCGCACCAGGTGTAGGAGAGGCAGATGGTGGCGGGCTTGTCCGGACCGTCGTCGAGCAGGTAAGTCCCGCGCGTCATGCGGTCGGTGAGCGTCATCGACATGACGTCACGGCCCGTCTCCTCGTCCTTGTCCAGCCAGAACGGCCGGTCGACGGGGATGAAGAGCTTGGAGGACTCCATGTAGTGGGTCCGCTCCATCGCCGTCCAGTGGTCGATGGGGAAGAGCGTGTCGTCGCACGCGATCTTGCTGAGGAGCATCCAGGACTGGGCGGTGAAGATCGCCGCCTGGTAGGTGCGGATGTCGCCCGAGGAGTCGGTGACGGTGACGCGGTTGCCCGCGGTGCGGTCGAGCCGGGTCACGGCGGGCTTCGGCACACCGCCCTCGTGCAGCGAGCTCAGGGACGTGCCGGGCGCCCAGTGCACGATCTTCTGCGGCTCGCGGTCCCACATGCGCAGGGGCAGCTGCTGGCTGCCGCCGACGATGCCGCGGTGGTGGTCGTCGGCCTCGGTGTAGACGACGCGCAGGATCTCCAGGATGGAGTTGGGGAAGTCGGTGTCCCAGCCGCCCGTGCCGAAGCCGACCTGACCGAAGATCTCGCGGTGCCGGAAGGACTTGAAGGCCTCCGACTCGCAGAGGAAGCCGTAGAAGGTCTGGTTGTCGAGCTTCTCGACGAGCTTGGACCAGATCTCGCGGATCTTCGGCACGTCGCGCTCGCGCAGGGCGCGGTTCATGTCGGAGAAGTCGGCGCCCTCCTCCAGGCAGTCGTTCCACGCCTTCGCCACGTCGCGGTAGACCTGCGGCAGGTCGGCGACGGTCTCGGCGTAGTGCGACTCACCCTTGAGGTCGACGACCGTGGACGGCGTCGACTCGGCGAGCGGGTTGGGGAACGGCTGGGTCTTGAGGCCCACCAGGTCGATGTAGTGCTGGAGCGCCGTCGAGGACGGCGGGAACCGCATCGCGCCCATCTCGGCGGTCAGGTCGCCGTCACAGCCCTCGAAGCCGACGGTGCGCAGACGGCCGCCGATCTGGTCGGCCTCGTAGACGACGGGCTTGAGGCCCATCTTCATCAGTTCGTACGCCGCCACGATGCCGGACAGGCCGCCGCCGATGACCGCGACCTCCGTGCCGTGCTCGGTCGCGGGTATCTGGCCGAGGCCCGCCGGGTGGGCGAGGAAATCGTCGTACGCGTAAGGGAAGTCCGGACCGAACATGGTGATCGGCGGCTGGGCGTCGGTGTGCTGGACGGCGGTGGGCACCGTGGACGTCATGAGGTACGGACTCCTTGCGGGAACGGCAGAACAGAAGAAGGGAAGCTCGGGGCGGGCCGGACCTGGGACCGGACCAGAGGTCAGACCAGGGAGGCGTACAGACCCGGGCGGCGGTCGCGCAGGTAAGGGTTGGCCTCGCGAGACGCGGCGAGGAAGGCCGGGTCGGCGTCGGCGAACACCAGCTGCTCTTCCCGTCCGGCGCGGGTGCGGGCTACACCATCGGGTCCAGCCAGCGTGGAGAGCCCGACGAACTCGAACTCCCCTTCCTTGCCGACCCGGTTGACGTACGCGACGTACATCTGGTTCTCGAAGGCCCGCACCGGCACGACCGACTCGGCGACGAACTGAAAGGGGTGCATCTGGGCCGTGGGCACGAGCAGCAGGTCGGTGCCCGCGAGGGCGTGCGCGCGGACGTTCTCCGGGAACTCCACGTCGTAGCAGATCATCAGGCCGATCCGCAGACCACCCAACTCCGCCTGTACGACGTCCTGTTCACCGGGGGTGAAGTGATCCCGCTCGAAGCAGCCGAAGAGGTGGGTCTTGCGGTAGTTCGCCAGGCGGGCGCCGTCGGGGCCGATCAGCTGGACGGAGTTGAAGACCTGCTCCCCGTCCCGCTCCGGGTAGCCGTAGGCGATCGCGACGCCGTGGCGTACGGCGGTCTCGGCGATCGCGGCGGCGGACGCCCCGTCGGCGGCCTCCGCGAGGCGCGGCACGTCGTCGCCGATCGCGTACCCGGTGAGGTACAGCTCGGGCGCGACAAGGAGTCCCGCCCCCGCCGCCGCGGCACGGCCCGCGGCGTCGTCGAGCGCCTTGAGGTTCTCGGCGACGGAGCCGAGCTGCCCGGAACTCTGGAGCAGGGCGGTGCGCAGCGCAGGCATGGCGGATCCTCGGGGCGTACGAAGGGGCAGGTGGGGTCCGTTAGACGGTACGGTCGGCGGCCCTGTCCGGACAAGGCGCGAGCGTTGCGGGCAGATGCTTGATCTGTTGCGCGTGCGGACCTCTCGGCGGCGATTCGTTGCGTGCCGGTGTGGGACCGGAGCCGTAGCCGTGTCCACCGCCGGGCGCAGGGCGGGCGGGGGTGTTCCCCGCCGCGCGGCGGAGGCGGATTGCCGACTGTGGCCCGACGTGCCGGCACCCCCTGCCGCGAGACCGTGATCTCGCCCGGAAGGACCGGGTGAACGGCACTTCGGACGGAGGCTCCCCGTGAGCCGCAACGCAAGCACCCGGATGACCGACAGCCGCCCGACCGGCACCCGTAGCCGCGTGATCGCCGTCGGGGCCGCCCTGCTGCTGTCCATGGGGGTGGTGGGAGCCGCCGTCGCGTCGGACGGTGGGGCACCCAAGGCCACCACGGACGCCTCTGCCCGCGAGGCCGCCGCGCTCACCGGCAGCGCGAAGCTGTACCGCGAGACCACCGAGGACGTGACGTTCACCTTCGACGCGCACCTGGCCGAGCGCGACACCATGCGCCCGGACAAGGCGACCGGCACCTTCGAGTTCGTGCACCTGGACAAGCCGGGCGGCGATGGCGGCTGGGCGAAAGGCCGCATCGACTGCCTGATCACGGGCGGCAAGGTCGCCACGGCTACCGGCATCATCACGGACACCAACCTGAAGGACATCAAGGGCGGCCGCGTCGGCTTCACGGTCCACGACCAGGGCAAGCACGACCGCGTGGGCTACAGCTGGGCCGCCGTGGGCGGCCCCGACGGGACCAAGAACCTGACCAAGTGCACGAGCGCGGCTCCCTTCGAGAAGGTCAAGAAGGGCACCGGCGACTTCGACGTCAAGCCCTGGCACCCCACGTACCCGACCGACTGACCGCGCCGGGCCCGCCCGTACGGGGGTCGGGCGGGCCCGGTGCCTCCCCCTGGGGAAGCGGCCGCACCCCGCCGCGCGGCGGAGGCGGTCACGCCCTCGCGCACGATGTACCGGGCGTCGGCCCGACGGGAATGTGGAGCACGCCCGGACGGACCGGGCGGACCACTGCCAGACGGGGGCTTCCCATGCACCGCCGCTCCACCTTCATCCGCGTCGTCGCCGTAGGAGCCGTACTCCTCGCGCTCGCCGGAGTAGCCGGCTCCGCGACGGCGTCGGAACCCCCGCGTCCCGGGCGCGAGACCGCCGCCCTGACCGGAACCGCCGAGCTGCACCGACCCCACGGCGACAACGCCACCCTCACCTTCGACGCCCACGGCCGGTGAAGTAGCACCCCGCAGGAAAGGCGCTACGCAGGCGCCCCGGAAGAGAACCGCCGCATCAGCGGCGACAGTACGAGCACGGACTTCGTCCGCTCCACGAACGGCTCCCCCGCGATCCGTTCGAGGACCCGCTCGAAGTGCCGCATGTCGGCGGCGAAGACCTGGACGACCGCGTCCGCGTCACCGGTGACGGTGGACGCGGACGCGATCTCCGGATACCTCTCCAGACCTCGCCGGATCGCCTCCGGCGAGGTGTTGCGACGGCAGTAGATCTCGATGAACCCCTCGGTCTCCCAGCCGAGCGCCGCCGGGTCGACCCGCACGGTGAATCCCGTGATGGCCCCGGTCTCGCGCAGCCGGTCGACGCGCCGTTTCACGGCGGGCGCGGAGAGCCCGACCAGCTGGCCGATGTCGGCGTAGGAGCGGCGGGCGTCCTCGGCGAGGGCGTGCACGATGCGTTCGTCGAGATCGTTCAGTCGCACTGGGGGTGGATCACTTCTCTGCGGAGGCCAATCGGGAGCGGCTCATGCCGTACAGGAAGTAGAACACGAGGCCGACGGCCATCCAGACACCGAACACGACCCAGGTGATGGAGTCGAGGCTGAACATGTTGTACGCGCAGAAGCCGAAGCCGAGGACCGGGAAGAGCCAGCCCAGCGGCACGCGGAAGGTGCGCGGCATGTCCGGGCGGGTCCGGCGCAGGACGATGACGGCGATGTTGACCAGGCCGAAGGCGAAGAGCGTGCCGATGCTGGTGGCGTCGACGAGCTTGCCGAGCGGGATGACCGAAGCGAGCGCGGCGCAGAACAGCGACACGATGACGGTGTTCACGCGGGGCGTGCCGGTCTTCTTGCTGACCTTGCCGAAGGCCTTCGGGACCAGGCCGTCGCGGGACATGGCGAACAGGACGCGGGTCTGGCCGTAGAGGACGGTCAGGACGACGGACGCGATGGAGATGACGGCGCCGGCCGCGAGCAGCGTGCCCCAGAAGCTCTGGCCGCTGACGTCGTTCATGATCGCGGCGAGCGCGGCCTCGGAGCCCTCGAAGTCCTTCCAGTTCCAGGCGCCGACGGCGACGGCGGCGACCAGGACGTAGAGGGCCGTGACGATGATCAGCGACAGCATGATCGCGCGGGGCAGGTCGCGCTGCGGGTTCTTGGCTTCCTCACCGGCGGTGGAGGCGGCGTCGAAGCCGATGTACGAGAAGAAGAGGCTCGCTGCGGCCGCGCTGACGCCGGCCGTGCCGAGCGGCATGAAGTCCGAGTAGTTGCCGGACTTGAAGCCCATGAAACCGATGGTGCAGAAGAGCACGAGCGCGGCGATCTTCACGATGACCATGATCGTGTTGGCTCGCGCCGACTCCTTGGCGCCGCCGAGCAGAAACACCATGGCGAGCAGCACGACGATGAGGCCGGGCAGGTTGATGATGGCCCCGTCGACCTCACCGGGCGCCGCCGAGAGGGCGTCCGGGATGGTGACGCCGATGGTGCCGTCGAGCAGTTCGTTGAGGTACTCGCCCCAGCCGACGGCCACGGCGGCCACGGACACGCCGTACTCCAGGACCAGGCACCAGCCGCAGACCCAGGCCACGAGTTCGCCCATGGTTGCGTACGCGTACGAGTAGGAAGAGCCCGCGACCGGTATGGAGCCGGCCAGCTCGGCGTACGAGAGCGCGGAGAAGAGGGCGGTGAGTCCGGCGATCACGAAGGAGATGGTGACGGCGGGCCCGGCCTTGGGGACGCTCTCGCCGAGGACGACGAAAATGCCGGTGCCGAGGGTGGCGCCGATGCTGATCATGGTCAGCTGCCACATGCCGAGTGAGCGCCGCAGTGAGCCGCCCTCACCCTGGCCGCCCTCCGCGACCAGGAGTTCCACCGGCTTGCGCCGCATCAGGCGGCTGCCGAACCCGGCGACCCCCTGGGGACTCGGTCGGTTCTTCGGGGGTGCGCCTTGGTCGAGCACGCATGGCTCCTTCATCGCTGCCGGTCAGGCGGTCAGGGCGGGCGGGACCGGCGGCAGCTCCCATGCATGGATGGGGACCGCCGAGCAGGCGGTCCCCGCCACACCACGTACAGCGGACGACTCTATGAGGCGAGCTTCACGTACGTAATGCAGCAACCTTGCGCAGACCCGCATGATCGTTGCGTACTTCCCCGTCCCGCGGGTCTTCGTTGCGCGGTCCGTTTCGTCCGTTGCGTGCCGGGGTGCCGGGGAAGTCATTGACACTTCGTCAGATCTCCCCCATCGTGCACCCCGGTCGAGAGGGAGGCAGCAGGCGATGGACCTCGATGTGCTGTACGAGATCGACGTGCCGAAGCCCTGGGACGGACCCCATCCGCACGGCCAGCGCACCGCCGAGCAGCGTGCCTACCGCGAGGCCGTGGAACAGATCCGGCTCGCGGACCGGGTCGGCTTCCGCACGGTGTGGGCGGTGGAGCACCACTTTCGCGAGGGACGCTCGCACTGCCCGGCCCCCGAGGTGCTCCTCGGGCATCTCGCGGCGCTCACCGAGCGGATACGCCTCGGCTTCGGCGTCACGCTCGCGCCCTTCGGCTTCACTCCCCCGCAGCGGATCGCGGAGAAGGTGGCGGCCGTGGACGTACTGTCGGACGGCCGCGTGGAGTGGGGCACGGGCCGCTCAACTCCCATGGAACAGACGGCATTCGGCGTCGACCGGGAGCAGTCGCGGTCCGACTGGCGCGAGGCGATCGAGATCGTGACGGGCATGTGGCGCGAGGAGTACTTCGCCTACGAGTCGGAGCGCTTCACCTTCCCCCGGCGGATGGTCACCCCGAAGCCGGTCCAGGACCCGCACCCACCCTGCTGGATGGCGGCGACGTCCCCCGGCTCGGCGGAGGTGGCGGGCTCGGCGGGCCTCGGTCTGCTCTCCTTCTCGATCATGCAGCCGCTGGAGGCGATGGCCCGTCAGGTCGCCGCCTACCGTGCGGCGGCACGCGCCCCGTCCCCGATCACGGACGTCACCACGGACCGCGTCAGCGCGTACACGCTGGTGCATGTGGCGGACCGCCCCTCGCGGCGGGTCTGGGACTCGGTGGCCTGGTGGTACCGCAACCTGGCCCAGTTCACGCTCGACTGGGAGCTGCCGCACCTGACCCCCGACGAGCGCGAGCGGACCTTCCCCTTCCTCACCCCGATCATCGAAGGGAGCGCCCCCGTCGAGGAGTTCAACGACGGCGACATGATCCTCATCGGCGACGCGGAGACGATCGTCCGCAAGGCCAAGCGCTACGCCGACCTCGGCATCGACCAGCTCATCTGCTACGTCCAGTGGGGCTATCTGGAGCACCAGGAGATCCTGCGCACCATCGAGATCCTGGGCAAGGAGGTCATCCCGGAACTGGCCTCCTACCGGCCCCGGCGGGCGGCACCGTGAGCGAGCCGCTCGACATCTCCCCCGTCCCCGACTACGCCACCCTGCACCGCCTGGACGACCGCGCCTACGTCGTCCTCGGCGCGGGCAACGGCATCGGACGCCAGACCGCGCACGCGCTCACGGCGGCGGGCGCGCGGATTCTGTGCGTGGACGTCGACAAGGGCCGCGCGGAGGCGGTCGCCGCCGAGACAGACGGTGTCCCGTATGTCGCGGACGTGAGCCGGCGCGAGGAGATGCGGGAGCTCTTCGCCTACGCGCGGCGGGAGTTGGGCCCGCTCGGCGGTGTCGTCGACATCGTCGGCATGGCCCGCTACACACCTCTGGACGAGTTGGACGACGCCTCCTGGGACTGGCACTTCTCCCTCGTCCTGCGGCACGCCTGGCTGACGGTCCAGTACGGCGGCGAGGCGCTCGCCGACGCGGGCGGCGGCCCGCTCGTCTTCGTCGCGTCGGTGTCGGGCCTGACGGCGGCGCCCTTGCACGCCGCGTACGGGGCGGCCAAGGCGGGCCTGATCTCCCTGGTCCGCTCGGCGGCGGTGGAGTACGGCCCGCGCGGGGTACGGGTGAACGCGGTGGCGCCCGGCGTCGTGTGGACGCCGCGCGTGGCGGGCCTGATCGGCGAGGATGGCCGCGCACGCAACGCCGCCAACGCCCCGCTCGACCGGGTGGCCGAAACCTCGGACATCGCGTCGGCCCTGCTCTTCTTCGCCTCGCCGCTCTCCTCGTACGTCACCGGGCAGACGCTCGTCGTGGACGGCGGGGTCAGCGTGAAGTTCCCCTACCCGACCATCGGGGGCGCACGATGAGGGAGTTCGTGCGGGGCGCGCCTTGGTGGACCGAGGACGGCCGCGTGACACGCGCCGACCCGTCCGACCGCGACCGCCTCCCCCGGGACACCTGGGAACGGGCAGGCCTACCGGCGGGCGTCCGCCTCGAGTTCACGGCACGCGGGGTGACCGCCGTGGAGATTACCTACACCGCATCGCACCCCTCACCAACGGACGCGTACAGCACGGCACCACCGGTCTTCACGCTGCTCATGGACTCGGCCACCGGGGGCAGCGGCACGCAGGCGGAAGCGAGCAGCCCCACGGAGGGCGCCGAAGCCCGCAGGAGGGCGGGAGGCCCGGCGGAGAACGCCGAGATCGGCACGACGGCGAGCAGACCGGCGGGCAGCAGCGGTGCTTTCGCGGCGCGCAGTGGTGATGCGGCGGCCGTCGGCTTACCCGCACGAGCCGCCGCACCGGCAAGGGCGCCGGGGCCCGCCCGCGACACCCCCGCGTCGCCCGGCACCCGCACGGTTCGCATTGAACTGCCCCGCCCCGACGGTGACTTCACCCTTCACCTGCCCGAGAGACTGCGCCCCGCCCTCACCGGCCTGCGGCCCGTCGGAGGTGGCACGCTGCGACCCCGGCGGAGGCAGCCGCGCTGGCTTGTGTACGGCGACTCGATCGTCGAGGGGTGGTCGACGAGCCGCCCACATCTCGCGTGGCCCGCGCGAGCGGGACGCGCCCTCGGCGTGGAGACGGTGAACCTCGGGTACGCCGGAGCATCACGCGGGGAGCTGGCTTCCGCCGAGCAACTCGCTTCGCTGGACGCCGACTTGATTACGCTCGCCTTCGGCACGAACTGCTGGTCGCGGGTGCCGCACTCGGCGAGGCTGCTGTACGAGACAGCGCGGGCGTTCCTGGATCTGGTACGCCGGGGCCACCCGGACGTTCCCCTCCTGGTCGTCTCCCCCGTGGTCCGCCCCGACGCCGAGGCGGTGCCGAACGTGCTCGGCGCCACCCTGCGGGACCTGCGGACCGCCGTGGAGCGCGCGGCGCTGGACGCGGGGGCCGACCTGCTGCCGGGCGGCGGACTGCTGGACTCCGGGCACCTGGTGGACGGCGTACATCCGGGCGACACGGGCCACGCGATCCTCGCGGAGGCGGTGGCGTCAGCGCTGCGGAAGGGACTGCCGCAGGGTCACGCCTGAGCCTCGCCCTGGACCTGGACCTGAGCCGCTTCGTCATACGCCTCGCGCGCGGCGGCGATCGCCGGCCGGTGGCCGATGGACCAGTCGGCGAGAGCCTTGACCAGGTGGGTGAGGCTGTGACCCATCTCGGTCAGCTCGTACTCGACCTGCGGCGGAATCGTCGGGTAGACGGTGCGCTTGACCAGACCGTCGCGCTCCAGGCGGCGCACGGTGAGCGTGAGCATCCGCTGCGAGATGCCGCCCCGGATCCTGCGCTGCAGCTCCTTGAACCGCAGGACACCCGAGGCGAGTTCCACCACCACGTACACGGACCACTTGTCGCCGAGCCGGTCCAGGACGTCCCGCACCCCGCACTCGTCCTGCGGGGTCTCGCAGCTGATCACCGGCTCACCGGGGGCCGGTGCGCCTGACGGGGTGGTTACCGCCGTGTGCCCTGCTGACATGAAAGTGCCTCCTTATGCGCCCGCGTCGCGCGAACCACCATGGTCACAGGCCCGGTCACCCGGCCCCGCCCGGACAGCGGGCACAACCACTCACCACGGGGGAACCTTCCCATGCTCATGATCACCGGCGCCACGGGCGCCCTCGGCACGCTCGTCACCGCCCGCCTCGCGGACCGCGACGACGTCGTCATCGGCAGCCGCAACCCCGCCCCCGGCGGCCGCCGCGTCGACTTCGACGATCCGTCGTCCCTGGATTTCACCGGCGTGGACACCCTGCTGGTCATCTCCGCGGGCGCCGCCGAGGACGACGTGGTCGTCGCCCGCCACGAGGCGGCGATCTCCGCGGCCGAGAAGGCGGGCGTGGGCCACCTCGTCTACACCAGTCTCAGCGGCGACGGCGACCACCTGACGTACGCGCTCGCCCACCGCTGGACCGAACGCAGGCTGCGCGACTCCTCGTTGAACTGGACGGTCCTGCGCAACGGCCTGTACGCGGAGTTCCTCGCGGCCATCGCCGCGCCGGGGCCCGACGGGACCATCGCCGCGCCACTGGGGGCGGGCGGCCTCGCCGCCGTGGCACGTGCGGACCTGGCCGATGTCGCGGTACGGGTGGCGACGGACCCGGCCCCGCACTCGGGCCTCACCTACGAGCTGGTAGGCGAACAAGCCCTGAGCGGGGCCGACTTGGCAGCGGCACTGGACGCGACGTACGAGCCGGCCACCCTCGCCGCCACCCGCGAGGCGATCACCACGGCCGACCAGGCCCTGCCCTTCCAGGTACCGATGCTCCTGAGCACGTACGCGGCGATAGCGGGCGGCTTCCTGGACGGCACAGGAGTCGAGGGCCAGGGGACGCTCCGAGCCTTGCTGGGCAGGGAGCCCCGCCCGGCCATCGAGGCGTACAAGACAGCGGTACAGGGCTGAGCCGGGGCGCCCCGTCAGGGGCGCGGGGAACTGCGCGACAAGCCCCGACGGACCGGCAGTCGAATCCCGCACCCCTTCGCGCAGCGCCTAGCTCCAGCTGGCGTGCAGAGGCTTACCCTCCGCGTAGCCCGCGGCACTCTGCACACCCACGGTGGCCCGCTCCGCGAACTCCTCCAGGGAGCCCGCACCGGCGTACGTGCAGGAGGAGCGGACGCCCGCGATGATCGAGTCGATCAGGTCCTCGACGCCGGGACGCTCCGGGTCCAGGAACATCCGCGAGGTCGAGATGCCCTCCTCGAACAGTGCCTTGCGGGCGCGGTCGTAGGCCGACTCCTCGCTCGTGCGGTTCTTGACCGCGCGGGCCGACGCCATGCCGAACGACTCCTTGTAGAGACGGCCGTTGGCGTCCTGCTGCAGGTCGCCCGGGGACTCGTACGTCCCGGCGAACCACGAACCGATCATGACGTTCGACGCACCGGCGGCCAGCGCCATGGCGACGTCACGGGGGTGCCGGACGCCACCGTCGGCCCATACGTGCTTGCCGAACTTCGCGGCCTCGGCGGCGCATTCGAGTACCGCGGAGAACTGCGGCCGGCCGACGCCGGTCATCATGCGCGTGGTGCACATGGCGCCGGGGCCCACGCCGACCTTGATGATGTCGGCACCCGCCTCGATCAGGTCACGTACGCCCTCGGCGGCGACGATGTTGCCCGCGACGATCGGGACCTGCGGGTCGAGCGCACGCACGGCCTTGACCGCGGCGATCATCGACTCCTGGTGGCCGTGCGCGGTGTCCACGACGAGGGTGTCCGCGCCCGCGTCGAGGAGCTGCTTGGCCTTGGCCGCCACGTCGCCGTTGATGCCGACGGCGGCGGCGATGCGCAGCTTGCCATTGGCGTCGAGCGCGGGCGAGTAGAGCGTCGCGCGCAGGGCGCCCGTGCGGGTGAGGATGCCGGCGAGGCGGCCGTCCTTGCCCACCGCGGGGGCGTAGCGGCGGTTCGCGTGATCCAGCTTGTTGAAGGCGTCGCGCGGGTCGATGTCCGCGTCGAGCAGCACGAGGTCCTTGGACATGACCTCGGAGATCTGGGTGAAGCGGTCGACGCCGTTCAGGTCCGTGTCGGTGACGACGCCGACCGGCTTCTGGTCGGCGTCCACGACGACGCCCGCGTTGTGCGCGCGCTTGGACAGGAGCGCGAGCGCGTCGGCGACGGTCTGCGTGGGGGCCAGGACGATCGGGGTGTCAAGGACGTGGTGGCGCGTCTTGACCCAGGAGATGACCTCGGTGACGACCTCGATCGGAATGTCCTGCGGGATCACGACGAGGCCGCCGCGGCGGGCGACGGTCTCGGCCATCCGGCGGCCGGCGATCGCGGTCATGTTCGCGACGACCAGCGGGATCGTGGTGCCGGTGCCGTCCGGCGACGAGAGGTCCACGCCCTGGCGCGATCCGACGGCGGAACGCCGCGGCACCATGAAGACGTCGTCGTACGTCAGGTCGTACGCAGGCTGGATGTCATTGAGGAAACGCACGTGCTGCTCATCCCAGTCGATCAGAGGTGGCCCCCGGACAGTTAGGCCGAGGGAAAAGCACGTACTTCAGTGTCCCATGCCCGGGGCGATGCGCCGCCTGGGATGATCACCCAGTCGGGCCCCGGAACCCCTGGTCGGATCCTCCAAGCGCAGCCGCGGACGGTCACCCTCCGCTCAGGGTCGCGCGCCGAGCGCGAGAACGATCTCCAGGCCTGCCTCGCGCTCCCGGGCGTACTCCACGGCATCCGCGAACACCTCTTGGGCGACGATCCACTCCTGGGGGACGGCTTCGGCGTACTCCTGCCAGCCGGTGACGACGAGCAGCCGTCCGGGTGCACGCCCCTGGTCGGTGAGACAGTCGGCGAGGGCATCCCAGTTCCGGCCGAACCAGTCGGGCAGGTCGAGCACGCGGGCGCAGCGGTCCATGAAGGCCGACTTGTCGCGCACCCCGCTCAGGTCGAGCGAGACGGCGCTCAGACCGGCGGCCCGGACGGCCTCCAGGACTGCTGTCAGGGGTTCGCGGGCCAGCGGTTCGGGCGTCATCTCAGTACCGCCTTGAAGGACGCGTAGTGATCGTCCGTGTAGTAGGTCTCGTCGCCGCTCCCGGTGACGATCCGCCGTGCGCCCCGGTCGCGTTCGCCGGGGGTGGGGACGGTGTACTCGCGGTAGTGGCCGCGCCGCTGCTTCGGCAGCTCGCCCTCGAAGTTGCCGAAGACGGAACCGTCCTTCTCGTACGGGAACGGCCCCCCGTCATCGATGAGCCGCAACGTCCGCCTCGCCTCGGCGGGCAGCCGGTCGGCCTGGACGGCGGGCATGCCGCGCGGCGCCCATGCGGGACTGAAAGCGGAGGACTCCCCCGCCCCACCGCTGCCTGAGGAACACCCGGTGACGAGAGCAGCGAGGCAGACCAGCAACACACCCCATACGCGAGGCACAAACCGGAGCACCATGGGGCAGATGCTCCCATAGCCACCCTCGACTTGCAGCGCCCCAAAGGGGCGCGGGGAACTGCGCGCTCAGCCCCCACGGCCCGCAGGAACTCAGCTACCGTCCGGGTCCGCCCGATCCAGCGCAGGGTGCGGAGTATGCCCCATGACCATCAGCTGATCGGCGGCAGCCGTGTCCGTGACGAGGCTGGTCACAAGGCCCGAACGCAGCACCGCGTCGATCGCCGCGGCCTTCCGCTGCCCGCCCGCGATCGCGACCACCTCAGGAATCCGTCGAAGCCGGTCGGCTTCGACAGTGATGCACCGCTCCCCCAGGTCCCGCCCGACCCTGCGCCCCTCGGCGTCGAAGAGGTGCGCGGACATCTCGGCGGCGACGCCCAGCGAGGCGTAATGTGCCCGCTCCTCGTCGCTGAGCATGTCGTGGACGGTGGAGATGCCGGGCTCCCAGGAGCCGATGGACACCGCGGCGACGGTGACCTTGTCGAAGTACTCAAACGCCCGCGCGATCCCGGTCTGGTTCCGCAGCGCGGCGGCCGTGGCCGGGTCCGGCAGGAGCATCGGCGCGTAGATGGGGTGGGCCTCGCCGCCGGAGACCTGCGCGGCACGCCGCACGGCCTCGACGGAGCCGCGTTCGGCGGTCCCGGCGTCGTACACACCCGTCAGCTGCACCACCGTGCACGGCGGCAGCTGGTCGAGGGCGGCCGCCATGTGAATGGTCGAGCGACCCCACGCGAGGCCGAGGACATCGCCCTCGGTGACCAGCTCGCCGAGCAGATCGGCCGCGACCTCACCGAGGTTCTCGGGGTCGGGAGAGTCGTCGATCTCGTCGGTGGAGGTCGGTGACTCCACGACGACCGCGTGCCGCAGGCCGTAGCGGGCACGCAGCGCGTCCGAGCGCTCCGCGTCCAACTCGGCGGGCACACGGATCTCGATCCGTACGAGGTCACGCTCAAGAGCCGTCTCCAGGACCCGGGCCACCTTGAAGCGGCTGACGCCGAACTCCTCGGCGATCTGGATCTTGGACTTGCCCTCGAGATAGAAGCGGCGGGCCATGGCCGCCGCCTGCACCAGCTCCGCGGGTCCCATCCGCATGGCTGACCGGCCGCCCGTCGACACGACGGTCTCCTCACTGTCATTTCAAGACTGTCATTTCAAGCAACTGCCGTTCACGCGTTCACCCGCATACGCATTCACACGCATTGGTGCGGCTTCGCGCACATTGCCACGGCTTCTCGCGCATTGCCGCAGCGCAACCAGGGTTCGCCGTTCATCCTTGCAGATCTGGCGTACTTGATCAGCCCCGATGGGCTGCGTTCACGTATCCGTGGCTCAGTGGCCGCATGCCCAGGCCGCCGATGACGTCGCCCCGGCCGCCTGGGTGCGCAGTGCACGCACCGCCTCCGCCGGGTCGTCGGCCCCGTAGACCGCGGAGCCCGCGACGAAGACGTCGGCGCCGGCCTCGGCGCAGCGCTCGATGGTCGCCGCCGAGACGCCGCCGTCGACCTGGAGCCAGAGTTCGAGGCCGTGCTTGCTGATCAACTCGCGGGTGCGGCGGATCTTCGGGAGCATGATGTCGAGGAACGCCTGGCCGCCGAAGCCGGGCTCGACGGTCATGATCAGCAGCATGTCGAGCTCGGGAAGCAGGTCTTCGTACGGCTCGATGGGCGTCGCGGGCTTCAGCGCCATGGAGGCGCGGGCGCCCTTGGCGCGGATCTCACGGGCCAGGCGGACGGGAGCCGCGGCCGCCTCCGCGTGGAAGGTGACCGATCCGGCGCCCGCTTCGACGTACTGCGGCGCCCAGCGATCGACGTCCTCGATCATCAGATGGCAGTCCAGCGGCGTGTCCGTCGCTCGGGCGAGAGACTCTACGACCGGCACCCCAAGGGTGAGGTTGGGAACGAAGTGGTTGTCCATGACGTCGACATGGAGCCAGTCGGCACCTTCGACCGCCCTTGCCTCCTCGGCAAGGCGGGCGAAATCCGCGGACAGGATGCTGGGGTTGATCTGCACGGCCATGCCCCAAGACTGCCATGCCCCGCGCTCGTTGCCTTCCGCGGTCCGTAGCGTGAGCCGACCGGCTCCTTTGACCATGGGCCCCATGCCATGCTGGGCGGTCCACCGACACCACGTGGGGCTGCGGGGGTAGCCATGCCAGACGAACGGTCGGACGGACAGCGCCAGGCGGGCCGGGGAGTGGCCTGGCTGGTGTGCGGGCGGCGCACCAAGTGGCTTGTGGTGCTGTTCTGGCTGGTGGTGACCGTCGCCGCGGCACCACTCGCCCAGAAACTCACCGACGCCCAGGACAACCAGGCCTCGTCCTGGCTGCCCGGCTCCGCGGAGTCCACCCAAGTCCTGGAGATATCCGAGGAGTTCAGGCCCGAGCAGATTCCCGCGATCATCGTGTACGCACGTGACGGCGGGCTGACCACCGAGGACCGGACGCGGATCTCCGAGGACGCGGTCGAGCTCAAGGAGCTGAGCGCCCACGGCGTGCGCGGCGCCGAGACCCGTGGCCCCGTCTTCGACACGAAGAACACCTCGGGCGCCGACGCGGCCGAGGCGGCCCAGGTCTTCGTGCCCATCACCATGGACGAGAAGGGCTGGGAGCGGATCACGCCGGCCGTGGACTCCATGCGCAAGGTCGTGGGCGAGGGCTCGGGCGGTCTTTCGGTGCACGTCACCGGGCCCGGCGGTACGTCGGCGGACTTCTCGGAGGCGTTCGAGGGCATCGACTCGACGCTGCTCCTGTCGGCGGCCGCCGTCGTCGTCGTGATCCTCCTGATCACTTATCGCAGTCCGGTCCTTCTGTTCGTCCCGCTGCTCGCGGCGGTCGTCTCCCTCTTCACTGCGCAGGCGCTGATCTACCTCCTGGCGGAGCACGCGGGCCTGACGGTCAACGGCCAGAGCGCCGGCATCCTGACGGTCCTCGTCTTCGGGGCGGGGACGGACTATGCCCTGCTCCTGGTCGCCCGCTACCGGGAAGAGCTGCGCCGCCACGAGGACCGGCACGAGGCGATGCAGCTCGCCCTGCACCGGGCGGGGCCCGCGGTGATCGCGTCGGGCGCCACGGTCGTGGTCAGCATGCTGGTGCTGCTCACCGCCGACATGAACTCAACGCGGGGCCTCGGCCCCGTGGCGGCCATCGGTGTCGCGGTCGCCCTGCTCGCGATGCTGTCGCTGTTCCCCGCGCTCCTGGTGGTCTGCGGCCGGTGGCTCTTCTGGCCGCTGATCCCGCACAACGGCTCCGAGGAGCCCACCGAGCGAGGCATCTGGGCCCGCATGGGCCGCCGTATCGCCCACCGTCCGCGCCTGACCTGGAGCGTCACCGCGGTGGCGCTCGCTGCCCTGGCCCTCGGCCTCACGCAGCTGCGCGCCGAAGGGCTCAGCAACGCGGACTCGTTCACGGACAAGCCGGACTCGATCGTGGGCCAGGAGGTGCAGGGGAAGTACTTCCCCGCGGGCAGCGGCGACCCGCTGGTGATCGTGGCGAACGCGGACCAGGCCGACGAGGTCCGCGAGGCGGTCGCGGGGACACGTGGCGTGGACCCGGCGAGCATCGGCGTACCGCCGGGGACGAAGGCGGAGGCCGGTGGCCAGGTCCTGTTCGAGGCGACGCCGACCGACCCCTCCGACAGCGACGCGGCCAAGCAGACCGTGGAGCGGGTGCGCGACGCGGTGCACGCGGTGCCGGACGCGGACGCGAAGGTGGGCGGCGGTACGGCGGCCCTCCTGGACATGGACCGAGCGACGGCTCACGACAACAAGCTGGTGATCCCGCTCGTCCTCGTGGTCGTCCTGCTGATCCTCGCCGTGCTGCTGCGCGCCCTGGTCGCGCCACTGCTCCTGATCGTGACGGTGGTGCTCTCCTTCTCCGCCGCGCTCGGCATCAGCGCGCTCGCCTTCCGCCACCTCTTCGACTATGCGGGCGAGTCCACGGACTTCCCGCTCTTCGTCTTCGTGTTCCTGGTGGCGCTCGGGATCGACTACAACATCTTCCTGTCGACCCGCATCCGTGAGGAGGCGGGCCGACAGGGCACCCGTGCGGGCGTGGTGACGGGCCTCGCCGCAACCGGCGCGGTCATCACGTCGGCGGGCCTGGTCCTCGCGGGCACCTTCGCCGCGCTCGGGACACTGCCGATGGTGGCGTTCGCCGAGATCGGCTTCGCGGTCGCGCTCGGCGTCCTGCTCGACACCTTCGTCGTACGGTCCGTCCTGGTCACCGCGCTGTTCCTGGACGTGGGGCCGAAGGTGTGGTGGCCGCACGCCCTGAGCAAGGACCCGGCGGCTTCCCGTACGCGTGCTCCCGCGAAGGCTGCCTCAGGCGGTCCGCCGGATCAGGGCTAGGTACATCGCGTCCGTGCCGTGCAGATGCGGCCACAGCTGGACGTCGGGCCCGTCACCGAGCGCGGGAACGCCCGGCATCAGCGGCCGCGCGTCGATGAGCTCTGCCCCCTCGTGCTGCTTGAGCACGTCGTCGACGACGGCACGCGTCTCCGCGAGGTGCGGTGAACAGGTGGCGTAACCGACGACGCCCCCGACCCGCACCGACTCCAACGCGGTGCGCAGCAGCCCCCGTTGCAGCGGCGCGAAGCCGTCCAGGTCCTCCGGGCGGCGGCGCCAGCGGGCCTCGGGGCGGCGGCGCAGGGCGCCGAGTCCCGTGCAGGGGACGTCCATCAGGACCCGGTCGAAGGTGCCGGGCTGCCACGGCGGCCGGGTGCCGTCGGCGGCGATGACCTCGTAGGGGCCCGGGTTGCCCCGCAGGGCCTGCGCGACGAGGCGGGCCCGGTGCGGCTGCTTCTCGGCGGCGAGGAGGGCGGCGCCCCGCCCGGCCGCGAGACCCGCGAGCATGGCCGCCTTGCCGCCGGGGCCCGCGCATCCGTCGAGCCACTTCTCGTCGCGCCCCTCGACCGGGGCGTTCGCGAGTGCGATCGCGACGAGCTGGCTGCCCTCGTCCTGGACCCCGGCACGCCCCTCGCGCACGGCCTCGATGGACCCGGGCTCGCCGCCCTCGCTGAGCCGCACGGCGTACGGGGACCAGCGCCCCGGCAGCGCGGACTCCTCACCGACGACGTCGAGGAGTTCATCGGCGGTGGTGCGTCCGGGCCGGGCCACGAGCGTCACCTCGGGCCGCTCGTTGTCGGCCTCCAGGAGGTCCTCGATGCCCGCACGGCCGCCACCGAGTGCGTCCCAGAGCGCGGAGACGACCCAGCGGGGATGCGAGTGGACGACGGCGAGATGGTCCTCGGCGTCTTCGTCATAAGGGGGCGCGACCTTCTCCACCCAGCCATCGAGATCGTCGGCGGCGACCTTGCGCAGCACCGCGTTCACGAACTTGGCCCGCCCGTCACCGAGCACCACGCGCGCCAGCTCCACGGAGGCGGAGACGGCGGCGTGCGTGGGGATGCGCGTGCCGAGCAGCTGGTGGACGCCCATGTTCAGGACATCGAGGACCGGCGGGTCGACCTCGCGCAGCGGCCGGTCGATGCAGGCGGCCACGATCGCGTCGTACGTCCCCTGCCTGCGCAGCGTCCCGTAGACGAGCTCGGTGGCGAGCGCCGCGTCACGCGCGTCGAACTTGTCGGGCCCCTCCTTCTCGCGGGCCTTGCGCAGCAGCGGCGGCAGGACGAGGTTCGCGTAGGCATCACGCTCGTCCACGGCCCGCAACGCCTCGAAGGCGAGGAAACGGACGGGGTCCTTCTTGGGACGGCGGTGGGGCTTGCCGGGCTTTCCCTGCTTCTGGGGACGCCGGCTCGGCTGGTCGCTCAAAGGTGCTCCGCTATTGGATGGGGGCTGAACCTATTCAGCGTACGTCGGTGTCGCCGAGGCGCTCGCCCGGGGCGATCCGCACCCCGCGCGCCCAGTCGGCGCCGCGCATCGGCTTCTTGCCCTGCGGCTGGACCCAGAGCAGCTCCACGGCGTGCGAGCCGGTGCCGACGTACACGTTGTTCTTGGCGGCGCCGAGCTCGGCGGGCGCGAGGTCGGTGCGGTCGGCGACGAGCGCGGACTGGATGATCTTCAGCCGCTCCCCGCGGAACACGGACCAGGCACCGGGCGCCGGGGTACAGCCACGCACGACCCGGTCGACGCGGAGGGCCGGGTCGGCCCAGTCCACCTGGGCGTCCTCGACGGTGATCTTCGGGGCGAGGGTGATGCCGTCGGCGGGCTGCGGTACGGCCTTCAGGGAGCCGTCCTCGATGCCGTCCATGGTGGCGGCGAGCAGGCCCGAGCCCGCGAAGGCGAGGCGGGTGAGCAGGTCACCGCTGGTGTCGGTGGGCCTGACGACCTCGGTGACGGTCCCGTACACCGGCCCGGAGTCGAGCCCCTGCTCGATCAGGAACGTGGAGGCACCGGTGATCTCGTCCCCCGCCATCACGGCGTGCTGCACGGGCGCGGCACCGCGCCAGGCGGGCAGCAGCGAGAAGTGCAGGTTGACCCAGCCGCGGGCCGGGACGTCCAGGGCGACCTTGGGCAGCAGCGCGCCGTAGGCGACGACCGGGCAGCAGTCGGGCGCGATCTCGCGCAGGCGCGCCAGGAACTCCTCGTCGCGCGGCTTCGCCGGCTTGAGCACCTCGATGCCGGCCTCCTCCGCGCGCTGGGCGACGGGGCTCGCGACGAGTCTGCGGCCGCGGCCCGCGGGGGCGTCGGGCCGGGTGACGACGGCGGCCACCTCGTGCCGGTCGGAGGCGATCAGGGCGTCCAGGGCGGGGACGGCGACCTCGGGGGTGCCTGCGAAGACGAGCTTCATCGGTGGCTGTCGGCCTCTCGGGGCTGGAAGGTGCGGGAAGGGAAGGAGCGGGCAGATGCGGGAAGGTGCAGGAAGCACACCAGTCTATGAGCCGCACCACCGCGCCGCTCTCCGCGGGGCGGTGGGCGGTGGGCCGCTCGTCCCGGGCGCCGCTCTCATCACACCGCTCGCCCCCCGCCACCCACGCCGCACGACGGCCCGCCCGGGGGCGTACGCGCGGCCGTGCGCCCTGTGCATATGCGCACACGCCCCCGCACCGTGACCCCACACGAACTAGCGCGTTGGTCAAGAAAGAGTTGACCACAACGGGCCGCGACAGCGGCCCGATCCTTTTCAACGCCGGTTCGAGAGGCTTGTTCATGGCCGACCACGCAACCCACGACGCCCAGGCACGGGCGAGCCTGCACCTCCTGGTTCGGGACATCGAGCGGGTCCGCCGGCAGGTGGACGCACTGCGTACGCTCACCGCCCAGCTCGGCAACGTCTACCGCCCGCGCCGCTCGAGCCCCTCCGCGGGCTTCGTCGTGTACGGGCGCGCCCCCGCCCCGACCGTCCGCCTCGCCCAGGAACTGCGGGACAGCGTCGAGACGCTGGTGACCGCCGCGGTGGACTTCGACCGTTCGCTGGGCTTCTCGTGGGACGCGGTGGGCTCGGCCCTCGGGGTCACCAAGCAGGCGGTGCACCGCCGTTACGGAGCCCGCAGGGCCACGACCCAGGCGGCGGCGGAGGCGGAGCGCGCCACGGAGACGGTGCCCGCCGCCTCGGCCGCCCGTCCCCCGGTGCCGGTCGGCGCCCCGCTCCCCTCGGTGCCCGCGGCCCGCGCGATGCCGACCCAGCCCACGGCGGGCAGCCCCGCCCTCCGCGAAGACCCCCGGCCCAACATCTTCCCGGGCCCGCGCAACGGCTGACCACGGCATAGCGGCGGCTGTCTCCACCGGTTCACCCGGCGAGGACAGCCGCCGCCGTCGTTCCCCACTGCGGACAGGCGTCACCGCCCGGCCCTCGTTGCGGGCACGCGTTACGCAGGGCGATGGGGGTCTCCCCTGGTCGAGCGAAGCCGAGAGCTTGGGGAAGGGTGAGCACAACGCCGAAGCCGCCGCGCACCGAGCAACGAGACGGCAGACCCCGCCCGCGCAGCCAGCCCCGCCCAGCGGAAAGCCCCGCGCAACGCAAGCCCGCCGCCCAGGCAGAGGAGCCCCCCGGTGGGAAGCCGGACAAGAGGCCTGGCCGAGCCCTACCCGATGTCCAGCGGGTCCACCCGGATCCGCACCGGCTCCCCGCCCCCGGCACCCCGCGCCATCCGCGCGGCCTGAGCCGCCTTCAGCGAAGCGGCAAGCGCGGCCCCGCTCCCCGGCGGCACCCGGATCAGCACCCGCTCCCACCGCTCCCCGGCAGGCGCCGCCCCGGCCCGTCGGGTGGGCCCGGGCCCCGCGTCCGGCACGGGCACGGGCCCCAACACCGCCGCGTCCCCCGGGAGTTCGGCCGCGGCGAGGAACCCGGAGAGCGCCTCCGGGGGCCCGGAAACCGAGGCCATCCGTGACACGGGCGGGAACCCCAGCTCGGCCCGCTCGGAAAGCTCCCGCACCGCGTGCCCCACGGGATCCCACCGCACCAGGGCCTGCACCGGCCGTAGCGTCGGCTCGGCAACGACCACCACGGTCCCACCGGCTCCCTGCGGCCGCACCAGCGCGGAGGCCGAGATCCAGCGCCGCAGCGCGTCCTCCCCGGCCCGCAGATCGGGCCGCCCCAGCATGGCCCAGCCGTCGAGCAGCAGCGCCGCCGCATAGCCGCCCTCGGCGACCGGCTCCGCCCCCGGCGTACTCACCACCAGCGCGGGCGTGCCCGCCACGGTGTCAAGAACCTGCTCACGCCCCGACGTCCGCACCGGCACAGCCGGAAAGGCCCGTCCCAACTCCTCCGCCGTACGCCGGGCCCCGACCACCTGCGCCCGCAGCCGGAAGCTCCCGCACTCCCCGCAGTGCCAGGCACCTTCCTCCACCCCGCACCAGCCGCACCACAGCCCGCCGTCGTCCCGTGCCTCCAGCGGCCCCGCACAGTGCCGGCACCGCGCGGGCTCCCGGCACCTCTCGCACGCGAGCCGGGGCACATACCCCCGACGGGGCACCTGGACCAGCACAGGCCCGTGCTTCAGCCCTTCCCGTACGACGTTCCAGGCCAGCGTCGGAAGTCGCGCGGCGCGGGCCGCCTCGTCCCGGGCGAGGTCGCCGTCCCCCACGGTCCGTACGAGCGGCGCGGCCCCCCGCACCTGATCCCGGTCGGCGACCAGCGGCGCCGCCCATCCGCTCTCCACGAGTTGCGCGGCCTCCACCGTGCAGCTCCAACTCCCGAGCAGGAAACCGCACTTGTCCCGCGAAGCCCGGAGCTCCAGCACTTCTCGCACATGCGGAAAGGGAGCATTGTCATCGCTGTGACTGGCATCGCCGTCGTCCCAGATCACGACGAGCCCGAGGTTCCGCACCGGCGCGAACATGGCCGCCCGCGTGCCCACCACGGCCCGCACGGCACCACGCCGCACGGAGAGCCACTCCCGATACCGCCGCTCCTGCCCCACATCAGCGGTGAGCAGCGCATGCTGCCCCGCCCCCAGCAGCTGCGTCAGCGCCGCGTCGACCCGCGCCGCGGGCCGCCCCGCAGGCACGACGACCAGAGCCCCGCGCCCCGAAGCCAGCGTCGCCTGCACGGCCCGGGCGATCTCCTCGGCCCACTCCGGTCCGGGAAGGGCGGTCCACACGGCCCGAGGTGCACCCCCGGAGGCCAACGCCCCCAGGAACTCCGCCCCATGCCCGTACCGCCGCCAGGTCCCCGCATCCGGCGCGGCAGGAGCCGGCGGAGCCTCCCCCATCTCCCGCGCCTCGGCCTTCGCGTGCCGAGGCGGAACCGCCAGCTGCAACACGTCGGCAAGGCTGCCCGCATACCGGTCGGCCACGGCGCGTGCCAGCCCTAGCAGCTCACCGTCCAGCACAGGCTCGGGCGAGACGACCTGCGCCAGCGCGGCCAGGGGCCCGGAGTAGTCGGTCTCGGCGACCCGCTCGACGAGAAACCCGTCGATCAGGCCCCCGCCCTCACGCCGTCCCCCGCGCACGTTCCGCGCCCCGGCCCCGAACCGCACCCGGACCCGCACCCCGGGCTGCGCCTGCTCGTCCAACTCCTCCGGCACCGCGTAGTCGAAGTACCGGTCAAGATGCAGCACACCCTTATCGACCAGTACCCGGGCCACCGGCAGACTCTTCGCCAACGCGGCCCCCCGCCACGTCCGCGGCTTGGCCCGCGGCACCTCGGCCTTGCGCACCGCTTCCCGAATGAGCGCAAGCTGCTCCGGAGGCTCGGCCCCGCCGCCCCCCTCAGACTTCCGATTCTCGCTGCTCACAGCAGCATTCCTACCAGACCCCACTGACACGGCCACGAGCCCGATGCCGGCCATGACACGACGAAGCCCGGCACCCCACCAGGGGCGCCGGGCTTCGTCAGAACTGGTCGGGCCAGGGAACCCTAGAGCCCCGCGGCCTTCCGCAGCGCGTCCACGCGGTCCGTGCGCTCCCACGTGAAGTCGGGGATCGCGCGGCCGAAGTGGCCGTACGCGGCGGTCTGCGCGTAGATCGGGCGCAGCAGGTCCAGGTCGCGGATGATCGCGGCCGGGCGCAGGTCGAAGACCTCGGAGATGGCGGCCTCGATCTTGTCGGTGTCGACCGTGGCCGTGCCGAAGGTCTCCACGAACAGGCCCACCGGCTCGGCCTTGCCGATCGCGTACGCGACCTGGACCTCGCAGCGGGCGGCGAGGCCGGCGGCGACGACGTTCTTGGCGACCCAGCGCATCGCGTAGGCGGCGCTGCGGTCGACCTTGGACGGGTCCTTGCCGGAGAAGGCGCCGCCGCCGTGGCGGGCCATGCCGCCGTACGTGTCGATGATGATCTTGCGGCCGGTCAGACCGGCGTCGCCCATCGGGCCGCCGATCTCGAAGCGCCCGGTCGGGTTGACCAGGAGGCGGTAGCCCTCGGTGTCCAGCTTGATGCCGTCGTCGAGAAGCGCCTTCAGCTCGGCCTCGACGACGAACTCACGGATGTCGGGGGCCAGGAGCGAGTCCAGGTCGATGTCCGACGCGTGCTGCGAGGAGACCACGACGGTGTCGAGGCGGACGGCCTTGTCGCCGTCGTACTCGATGGTGACCTGGGTCTTGCCGTCGGGGCGCAGGTACGGGATGGTCCCGTTCTTGCGGACCTCGGACAGGCGGCGCGAGAGACGGTGCGCGAGGTGGATCGGGAGCGGCATCAGCTCCGGCGTCTCGTCGCAGGCATAGCCGAACATCAGGCCCTGGTCGCCGGCGCCCTGCTTGTCGAGCTCGTCCTCGTCGCCCTCGACACGCTGCTCGTACGCCGTGTCGACGCCCTGCGCGATGTCGGGGGACTGCGAGCCGATGGACACCGAGACGCCACAGGAGGCGCCGTCGAAGCCCTTCTTCGAGGAGTCGTAACCGATCTCGAGGATCTTGTCGCGCACCAGCTGCGCGATCGGCGCGTACGCCTTGGTCGTGACCTCGCCGGCCACGTGCACCAGGCCGGTGGTGATCAACGTCTCCACGGCGACCCGGGACTTCGGGTCCTCACGCAGGAGCGCGTCGAGAATGGTGTCGCTGATCTGGTCAGCGATCTTGTCGGGGTGACCCTCGGTCACAGACTCCGAGGTGAAGAGACGGCGGGACACATCGCTCCCTGTGGTTGCAGCGGCTGCTGGCTGATCATTGGTGGACGGCCGGGAGCTGCGCCCGGCGTCGTCCGAGACCAGTTTATCGGTCGCACTCGGCCGCCGGACCACGTGTCTCGCCACTTGGGAGCGCTGTGACCTGCGGCACTGCATTGTGCGGTACGACGATCCTTCTCCACCAGGGGGCCTCACGCCCGAATTTCCCGGGTTTGAGGCGCCCAGTGAGGCGATTGTGACATTTGAGGCCCGGATTCCGCCCTTGTTCTGCCGGGGTTTCGGCAGGGGTTTCTTCTGGGGGTCCCCTATTTTTCCAGGAATTATTGAGCGAGCGTCGTCAGGCGTTCCACCACGAGATCCCAGACGGTGTCCGCGAGTGCTTCCTTGGGGCCGTACGGAACCGGAGTTTCGCTGCCGTCCGCGCCGAGCACGACCGCCTCGTTCTCCTCGGAACCGAAGGTCTTCCGTTCGCCCACCTCGTTGACGACGAGCAGGTCACAGCCCTTGCGCTCCAGTTTGGCGCGGCCGTTGGCGAGCACGTCGTCGGTCTCGGCGGCGAAGCCGACGACGATCTGGCCGGGACGCGGCCGCTCGGCAGCGATCTCGGCGAGGATGTCGGGGTTGCGGACCAGGGCGATCGGGGCCGGTTCCTGGCCGTCCTTCTTCTTGATTTTCCCTGCCGCGTAATTCTCCGGGCGGAAATCGGCCACGGCCGCCGCCATCACCACGGCGTCGGCGTCCGCCGACACCTTCAGCATCGCCTCGCGGAGCTGGATCGCGGTGCCCACGGGCACGAGGTCGACGCCCGCGGGTTCCGGCAGCGCCGGGTTCGCCGACACGAGCGTGACGCGGGCGCCCCGCGCCGCGGCACTGCGGGCCAGTGCGTACCCCTGCTTGCCGGAGGAACGGTTGCCCAGGAAGCGGACCGGGTCGAGCGGCTCGCGCGTTCCGCCCGCGCTGACGACGACGTGCCGCCCCGCGAGGTCCTGCCCGAGGTTGCCGCGCGCCAGGACACGGCGTACGACCTCGAAGAGCTCCACCGGGTCGGGGAAGCGGCCCTTGCCCGTGTCCACGCCCGTGAGACGGCCGACGGCGGGCTCGATGACGAGGGCGCCGCGGCGGCGCAGCGTGGCGACGTTCTCCTGCGTGGCCGGGTGCTCCCACATCTCCGTGTGCATGGCGGGCGCGAAGATCACCGGACAGCGGGCGGTGAGGAGCGTGTTCGTCAGGAGGTCGTCGGCGAGGCCGTGGGCCGCCTTGGCCATCATGTCGGCCGTGGCGGGCGCGACGATCACGACGTCGGCGGACTGGCCGATCCGTACGTGCGGCACCTCGTGGACGGAGTCCCACACCTCGGTCGAGACCGGGTTGCCGGAGAGCGCCGACCAGGTCGCCTCGCCCACGAAATGCAGCGCCGACGCGGTCGGCACGACGCGTACGTCATGGCCCGACTCCGTCAGCCGCCGCAGCAGCTCACAGGCCTTGTACGCGGCGATTCCGCCGCTGACCCCCAGAACGACCTTGGGCTTGCCCACGGTGACCGTGCCTCCCCGCACTCTTGATCCCCGCATCCGGGGACGTACGACTCCATGACACACCACAGGCCCGGCAGTCGCGCTGCCGGGCCTGTGGTGAAGAACTGCAAGAAAAGAACGGCGACTACTGAGCCGGGCCCTCGATGGCCTCGGACGTCAGCAGGCCCGCGTTGATCTCGCGGAGCGCGATGGAGAGCGGCTTCTCGTGGACGTGGGTGTCCACCAGCGGGCCGACGTACTCCAGCAGGCCCTCACCGAGCTGCGAGTAGTACGCGTTGATCTGGCGCGCGCGCTTGGCGGCGTAGATCACGAGGCTGTACTTCGAGTCGGTTGCCTCGAGGAGCTCATCAATCGGCGGGTTGATGATGCCCTCGGGCGCAGTGATGGAAGAGGACACTCTCTGCCTTCCGATGGGGATTGACCTTCGAATGGAAAATGAGGGTCAGTCCGGGTTACTGAGGATGAAGAAGATCAAACAACTTTCATCAAGGCTAGCAGCTCACGCGCCACGTCCTCGACGGAGGTATTGACCAGGGTCGTGTCGAACTCGGCCTCCGCGGCGAGTTCGATCTTCGCCGCGCCGAGCCTGCGCTCGATCACCGCGGGCGCCTCGGTCCCCCGGCCGGTGAGCCTGCGGACCAGTTCCTCCCAGCTCGGCGGGGCGAGGAAGACCAGTTGCGCCTCGGACATCGACTCGCGGACCAGACGCGCGCCCTGCAGATCGATCTCCAGGAGGACGGGCTCGCCCGCCTCGAGGCGCTGCAGGACGGCACCCCGCGGCGTGCCGTAGCGGTTGCCCGCGAACTCGGCCCACTCCAGGAGCTCGCCGTTGGCGATCAGCTTGTCCATTTCGTCGTCGGAGACGAAGAAATAGTGGACACCGTCCTTCTCGCCGGGGCGCGGCTTCCTGGTGGTGGCCGAGACCGAGAGCCAGACCTCGGGGTGTTCCTTGCGCATATGAGCGACGACCGTGCTCTTGCCGACCCCTGAGGGGCCGGAGAGCACGGTCAGCCGCGGACGTACGTCCGGGGGCACGGGGGTCGTCCCCCGGGATGTTGCAGCCATGCAGCGATTATCCAGGTTCTCAGGAGTGCCTGAGAACGTCAGGCAGCGCCACCGCCGAACTCACGCTCCAAGGAGGCGATCTGATTGGAGCCGAGACCGCGCACACGGCGGCTCTCGGAGATGCCAAGACGCTCCATGATCTGCTTGGCGCGGACCTTGCCCACGCCGGGCAGGGACTCCAGGAGAGCGGAGACCTTCATCTTGCCGATGACATCGTTCTCCTGGCCCTGCTTGATGACCTCATGAAGCGAGGCACCGGAGTGCTTGAGTCGATTCTTGACCTCGGCCCGCTCCCGGCGAGCCGCGGCGGCCTTTTCGAGCGCGGCTGCGCGCTGTTCAGGGGTAAGGGGCGGAAGAGCCACGCCTACGTCACCTCGGATGTCGAACTGTCGGATACGGACCGGTGAGGAACCTAGTCGCCCCACACCTGGTGAGCAACGTGCAACGCGCTTGCCCGTTCGCTCTCGTCGGAGACTAGCGGGCATGGCCGCCGGAGTCAGCGAGAACAGACGAAAAGTCCTGGTCAGCCTCTGCCGAGGCGTGCATTTCGGGCATTTCACCCCGGATTTGTCCCCATGAGTCATCGGCGAAACGTTAGGACGTGGCCGGACACGACCTTCGAAGACGGAAAAACACCCTCCGCGGGCCCCAGAAGACGCCAGAAGACCTCAGGCCGAGTCGACGGCCTCACGGATCTCGTCCGCGAAACGGCTCGCCGCGACGCGCAGACCCACCACGTCGGGACCGTGACGCAGGACACCCCGGCTCACGCTCGGCACGACGTTGCGCACGGCGTCCCCGAAGACCCCCGGCAGATCCGCCGGGGTGGCGCCCTGCGCGCCGATGCCGGGGGCGAGCAGCGGGCCGTTGATCGCGAGGTCGTACGAGGACAGGTCGCCGAGCGTGGCCCCGACGACGGCACCGAAGGACCCCAGGGGATGCGCCCCGGCGTTGTCGGCCGCCAGGTGCCCGAGCATCGTCGCGCCGATCGTGCGGCCGTCCTCGCGCACCGCGTGCTGCACCTCGGCGCCCTCGGGGTTGGAGGTGAGGGCGAGGACGAAGAGCCCGGTGCCGTTCTCGCGCGCGAGGTCGACGGCCGGCTTCAGCGAGCCGTAGCCGAGGTAGGGCGAGACCGTGAGGGCGTCGCTGAAGAGCGGCGAGTCCTTGTGCAGGAAGGTCTCGGCGTACGCGGCCATCGTCGAGCCGATGTCGCCGCGCTTGGCGTCCATGACCACCAGGGCGCCGGCCGCGCGCAGCTCCTGGACCGCGTTCTCCAGGACGGCGATGCCGCGCGAGCCGAAGCGCTCGAAGAACGCGCTCTGCGGCTTGAACACCGCCACCGTGCCGGCCAGCGCCTCGACGACGGTCCCGGTGAACCGCTCCAGGCCCGCGACGTCGTCGTTCAGGCCCCAGGCGGACAGCAGGGAGGCGTGCGGGTCGATGCCGACACACAGGGGGCCACGCTCGTCCATGGCGTGGCGAAGACGCGTACCGAAGGGTTCAAGGGCACTCATGCGGACTTCCTTACGTCGGCGCCGACGGCCTCGGCGAGGGTGGCGTACGAGCTCGCCCGAAGACGGGCAGCGAGCCCCTTGTGGATCGCGCGGCCCCAGAAGGGCCCCTCGTAGATGAACGCGCTGTAGCCCTGCACCAGGGTGGCGCCCGCGAGGATGCGCTGCCAGGCGTCCTCGGCGTTCTCGATGCCGCCGACGCCCACGAGCGTGATGCGGTCGCCCACGCGCGCGTAGAGGCGGCGCAGGACCTCCAGGGAGCGCTCCTTGAGGGGCGCGCCCGACAGACCGCCGGTCTCTCCGTAGAGCGAAGGTTCGGACTGCAAACCGAGGCCTTCGCGCGCGATGGTGGTGTTCGTGGCGATGATGCCGTCCAGACCGAGCTCGACGGCCAGGTCGGCGACCGCGTCGACGTCCTCGTCCGCCAGGTCGGGGGCGATCTTCACCAGGAGCGGCACGCGCCGCCCGGAGACACTCCGGTCGGCCGCCTCGCGTACGGCGGTCAGCAGCGGCCGCAGCGACTCCGTGGCCTGGAGGTTGCGCAGGCCGGGGGTGTTCGGGGACGACACGTTCACCACGAGGTAGTCGGCGTGGGCGGCAAGGCGCTCGGTCGACTTCACGTAGTCGGCGGCGGCCTCATCCTCGGGGACGACCTTGGTCTTGCCGATGTTCACGCCCACGACCGTCTTGAAGACGGCCTTACGGGTGCCCAGGCGCTCGGCCACGGCCGCCGAGCCCTCGTTGTTGAAGCCCATGCGGTTGATCAGCGCGCGGTCCTGCACGAGGCGAAAGAGCCGCTTCTTGGGGTTGCCGGGCTGCGGCTCCCCCGTGACGGTGCCGATCTCGATGTGGTCGAAGCCCAGCATCGACATGCCGTCGATCGCGACGGCGTTCTTGTCGAAGCCCGCCGCGAGACCGAAAGGCCCGTGCATCCGCAGGCCCAGGGCCTCGGTGCGCAGCTCCCTGTGGCGCGGCGCGAGCACGGCGGCGATGAACGTGCGCAGCACGGGGACGCGGGCCGCGAGCCGGATCCAGCGGAAGGCCGTGTAGTGGGCCTGCTCCGGGTCCATGCGCTTGAAGACGAGGTCGAAGAAGAATTTGTACATGTGGGTGTCCTCAGAGGTCCTCAGGTGTGCTCACCAGAAGGGGGACACCGGATCGGTGTCCCCCTGGTGGGCTGCTAGTCGCGGGCCGCGGTCAGATGCTCCGCGTGTTCCTGGAGTGAACGGACGCCCACGTCCCCGCCGTTGAGCGCGTCGATGCCCTGGACGGCGGCGGCGAGCGCCTGGACCGTCGTCAGGCACGGCACGGAGCGGGATACGGCCGCCGTACGGATGTCGTAGCCGTCGAGGCGGCCACCGGTGCCGTACGGGGTGTTGACGATGAGGTCGACCGCGCCGTCGTGGATCAGCTGGACGATCGTCTTCTCGCCGTTCGGGCCCTCGCCCTCGCTCTGCTTGCGCACGATCGTGGCGTTGATGCCGTTGCGCTTGAGCACCTCGGCCGTGCCGGACGTGGCGAGCAGCTCGAAGCCGTGCGCGACCAGTTCGCGCGCCGGGAAGATCATCGAGCGCTTGTCGCGGTTGGCGACGGAGATGAAGGCGCGGCCCTTGGTCGGCAGCGGCCCGTACGCGCCGGCCTGCGACTTGGCATAGGCCGTGCCGAAGACCGAGTCGATGCCCATGACTTCACCGGTCGAGCGCATCTCCGGGCCGAGGACGGTGTCGACGCCACGCCCGTGGATGTCGCGGAAGCGGCTCCACGGCATGACGGCCTCCTTGACGGAGATCGGCGCGTCCATCGGCAGCGTGCCGCCGTCGCCGGTCGCCGGGAGCATGCCCTCGGCGCGCAGCTCGGCGACGGTCGCGCCGAGCGAGATGCGCGCGGCGGCCTTGGCCAGCGGCACCGCGGTCGCCTTCGAGGTGAAGGGGACGGTGCGCGAGGCGCGCGGGTTGGCCTCGAGGACGTAGAGGATGTCCCCGGCCATCGCGAACTGGATGTTGATGAGGCCGCGGACGCCGACGCCCTTGGCGATGCCCTCCGTGGAGGCCCGCAGGCGCTTGATGTCGTAGCCGCCGAGGGTGATCGGGGGCAGCGCGCACGCCGAGTCGCCGGAGTGGATGCCGGCCTCCTCGATGTGCTCCATGACGCCGCCGAGGTAGAGCTCCTCGCCGTCGTAGAGCGCGTCCACGTCGATCTCGATCGCGTCGTCGAGGAAGCGGTCGACGAGCACCGGCCTCGAGGGGCTGATCTCGGTCGAC
Source organism: Streptomyces sp. NPDC033177 (assembly GCF_055577715.1). Taxonomy (NCBI): domain Bacteria; kingdom Bacillati; phylum Actinomycetota; class Actinomycetes; order Kitasatosporales; family Streptomycetaceae; genus Streptomyces; species Streptomyces sp. NPDC033177. The sequence goes on from NZ_JBVIPS010000007.1 coordinate 128,990, forward strand.
TCCTCGATGTACGCGGAGAGTCGGGTCTCGTCGTACACGATCTCCATGCCGCGGCCGCCGAGCACGTACGACGGGCGTACGAGGACGGGGTAGCCGATCTCGTCGGCGATGGCCTTGGCCTCGGAGAAGGTGGTGGCGGTGCCGTGCTTGGGCGCGGGGAGGCCGGCTTCGGCGAGCACGCGGCCGAAGGCGCCGCGGTCCTCGGCGGCGTGGATGGCCTCGGGCGAGGTGCCCACGACCGGCACGCCGTTGTCCTTGAGGGCCTGCGCCAGGCCCAGCGGGGTCTGGCCGCCGAGCTGGACGATGACGCCCGCGATCGGGCCTGCCTGCGCCTCGACGTTGACGATCTCCAGGACGTCTTCGAGCGTGAGCGGCTCGAAGTAGAGACGGTCGGAGGTGTCGTAGTCCGTGGAGACGGTCTCGGGGTTGCAGTTGACCATCACGGTCTCGTAGCCCGCGTCGCTCAGCGCGAAGGAGGCGTGGACGCAGGAGTAGTCGAACTCGATGCCCTGGCCGATGCGGTTGGGACCCGAGCCCAGGATGATGACTGCGGGCTTCTCGCGCTGGGCGACCTCGTTCTCCTCGTCGTACGAGGAGTAGAAGTACGGCGTCTTGGCGGCGAACTCGGCGGCGCAGGTGTCGACCGTCTTGTAGACCGGGCGGACACCGAGCGCGTGGCGCACCTCGCGGACGACGTCCTCGCGCAGGCCGCGGATCTCCGCGATCTGGTGGTCGGAGAAGCCGTGCCGCTTGGCCTCGGCGAGCAGGTCGGCGTCCAGGCGCTCCGCGGCGGCAAGCTCGTCCGCGATCTCCTTGATCAGGAAGAGCTGATCGACGAACCACGGGTCGATCTTCGTGGACTCGAAGATCTCCTCGGGCGTTGCGCCCGCGCGGATGGCCTGCATGACGGAGTTGATGCGCCCGTCGGTCGGCCGGACGGCCTCTTCCAGAAGAAGGGCCTTGTCGCCGGGCTCACCCACGAAGGTGAACTGCGAGCCCTTCTTCTCCAGCGAGCGCAGCGCCTTCTGGAGGGCCTCGGTGAAGTTGCGGCCGATGGCCATGGCCTCGCCGACCGACTTCATGGTGGTCGTCAGGGTCGAGTCCGCCGAGGGGAACTTCTCGAAGGCGAAACGCGGCGCCTTGACCACTACGTAGTCGAGCGTCGGCTCGAAGGAGGCCGGGGTCTTCTCGGTGATGTCGTTCGGGATCTCGTCCAGCGTGTAGCCGACGGCGAGCTTCGCCGCGATCTTCGCGATCGGGAATCCGGTGGCCTTCGACGCGAGCGCCGATGACCGCGAGACACGCGGGTTCATCTCGATGACGATGACCCGGCCGTCCGTCGGGTCGATGGCGAACTGGATGTTGCAGCCGCCGGTGTCGACGCCGACCTCGCGGATGATCGCGATGCCGACGTCCCGCAGGGTCTGGTACTCGCGGTCGGTCAGCGTCATCGCGGGCGCGACGGTGATCGAGTCGCCGGTGTGCACGCCCATCGGGTCGAAGTTCTCGATGGAGCAGACGACCACGACGTTGTCGTTCTTGTCGCGCATCAGCTCCAGCTCGTACTCCTTCCAGCCGAGGATGGACTCCTCCAGGAGCACCTCGGTGGTCGGCGAGAGCGTGAGGCCCTGTCCGGCGATGCGGCGCAGCTCCTCCTCGTCGTGCGCGAAGCCGGAACCGGCGCCGCCCATGGTGAAGGAGGGGCGGACGACCACGGGGTAGCCGCCGAGCTCGTCGACGCCCTTGAGGACGTCGTCCATGGAGTGGCAGATGTACGAGCGGGCGGACTCGCCGTGCCCGATCTTCTTGTTGACCTCTGCGACGACGCCCTTGAAGAGGTCGCGGTCCTCGCCCTTGTTGATCGCCTCGACGTTGGCGCCGATGAGCTCGACGCCGTACTTCTCGAGGACGCCCTGCTCGTGCATGGAGATCGCGGTGTTGAGCGCGGTCTGGCCACCGAGGGTGGGCAGGAGCGCGTCGGGGCGCTCCTTGGCGATGATCTTCTCGACGAACTCGGGGGTGATCGGCTCGACGTAGGTCGCGTCGGCGATCTCCGGGTCGGTCATGATCGTCGCCGGGTTCGAGTTCACCAGGATGACGCGCAGGCCCTCGGCCTTGAGGACGCGGCAGGCCTGGGTGCCGGAGTAGTCGAACTCCGCTGCCTGGCCGATGACGATCGGGCCGGAGCCGATGACCAGGACGGACTGGATATCGGTGCGCTTAGGCACGCTGGGCTCCTTCTGCGGTCATCAGAGATACGAAGCGGTCGAAGAGGTACGCGGCGTCGTGCGGGCCGGCGGCCGCTTCGGGGTGGTACTGGACGCTGAACGCGGGCTGGTCGAGGAGCTGGAGCCCCTCCACCACCTGGTCGTTCAGGCACACGTGGGAGACCTCGGCGCGGCCGTAGGGCGTGTCGGAGACCTTGTCGAGGGGCGCGTCGACGGCGAAGCCGTGGTTGTGCGCGGTGACCTCGACCTTGCCGGTGGTGCGGTCCTGCACCGGCTGGTTGATGCCTCGGTGGCCGTACTTCAGCTTGAACGTGCCGAAGCCGAGCGCGCGGCCGAGGATCTGGTTGCCGAAGCAGATGCCGAAGAGCGGGGTCTTGCGCTCCAGGACGCCCTTGACCACGGTCAGGTCGACGGTGGAGGGGTCACCGGGGCCGTTCGACAGGAAGAAGCCGTCGGGGTTGACCGCGTACACGTCCTCCAGCGTCGCGGTGGCGGGCAGGACGTGCACCTCGATGCCGCGCTCGGCCATGCGGTGCGGGGTCATGCCCTTGATGCCGAGGTCCAGGGCAGCGACGGTGAACTTCTTCTCACCGATGGCCGGGACGACGTACGACTCGGTGGTGGCGACCTCGCTGGAGAGGCTGGCGCCCACCATCTGGGGGGCCTCCTTGACGCGGGCGAGCAGCGCCGCGTCGTCCGCGACCGCCTCTCCGGAGAAGATGCCGACGCGCATGGCGCCGCTCTCGCGCAGGTGGCGGGTGAGGGCGCGGGTGTCGATGCCGGAGATGCCGACGACGCCCTGCGCGGTGAGCTGCTCGTCCAGCGAGCGCTTGGAGCGCCAGTTGGAGGGCACGCGCGCGGGGTCGCGCACGACGTAGCCGGAGACCCAGATGCGGGCGGACTCGTCGTCCTCGTCGTTCACGCCCGTGTTGCCGACGTGCGGGGCCGTCATGACGACGACCTGGCGGTGGTACGAGGGGTCGGTGAGGGTCTCCTGGTAGCCGGTCATGCCGGTGGAGAACACCGCTTCGCCGAAGGTCTCCCCCACGGCCCCGTAGGCGCGGCCGCGGAAGATGCGGCCGTCCTCCAGGACGAGTACGGCGGGAGACGCCTTTTGCCTAACGGCGGATCCCCTTGTGGAGGTCGTCATCGTGCGGTGCCTTCCGTAGTGCTGGTCTTGTTGATCATGTTGTTGATGGCCTCGACCCATGCGGCCTGCTCGGCCGCGTGGTCCGAGCGGAAGCCCGAGTCGATGAGCTTCTCGCCGTGCTCCCAGGTGACGATCAGCAGACCGCCCTCCGCGAGGACCTTTCCGGCGATGCCCTTGTCGAGGCGGGCCTCGCGCAGCTGTGCGGCCGGGACGAAGAAGTCGGCCGCGCCGGGGCGTACGACATCCAGGCCCGCGTCGGTGAGCGTGAGCTCGACGCGGCTGCGGGTGCCCAGACCGCGCGCCACGATGCGGTCGAGCCACTGCCCTGCCGTGGTCGAGCCGTGGTAGCGGCCGCTCAGCTCAAGTCTGGCCGGACCCGGCTCGGACGGCGCGGCAGGGAGCTCCGGCAGGTCGCCCTGGAGCGTGCCGCGCCACTTCCAGCCCTCGCGCATCAGCCAGTAGACGAGCGCGATGAAGAGCAGCAGTCCGACGACCCAGCCCGCGCGGGCGGCCCAGTCGGTCACCTCCGCCGATTCCTTCTCGGCGGCCAGTTCCAGAAGAGATGTCACGCGAGCTTCCCGTCGACGACCGTGGCGCGGCCCCGCAGCCACGTGTGCGTCACGCGACCGGGCAGCTCACGGCCCTCGTAGGGGGTGTTGCCGCTGCGCGAGCTGAAGCCCGCCGGGTCCACGACTCCACGGTAAGCCGGATCGAGAAGCGTGAGGTTCGCGGGCTCACCTGCCGAGACGGGGCGTCCGTGGCCCTTGGCCTGTCCGATCTCGGCGGGCTTGACGGACATCCGGTCGGCGACCGCGGCCCAGGTGAGCAGGCCCGTCTCGACCATCGTCTGCTGGACGACGGAGAGCGCGGTCTCCAGGCCCACCATGCCCATGGCGGCCGCGGCCCACTCGCAGTCCTTGTCCTCGTGCGGGTGCGGGGCGTGGTCGGTGGCGACGATGTCGATGGTGCCGTCGGCCAGGGCCTCGCGCAGCGCCATGACGTCGCGCTCGGTGCGCAGCGGCGGGTTGACCTTGTAGACCGGGTTGTACGAGCGGACCATCTCGTCGGTCAGGAGCAGGTGGTGCGGGGTGACCTCGGCGGTCACGTCGATGCCGCGCGACTTCGCCCAGCGGACGATCTCGACCGAACCGGCGGTCGACAGGTGGCAGATGTGCACCCGCGAGCCCACGTGCTCGGCGAGCAGCACGTCACGCGCGATGATCGACTCCTCGGCGACGGCGGGCCAGCCGCCGAGGCCCAGTTCGGCGGAGACGACGCCCTCGTTCATCTGGGCGCCCTCGGTGAGCCGCGGCTCCTGCGCGTGCTGGGCGACGACGCCGCCGAAGGCCTTCACGTACTCCAGGGCGCGGCGCATGATCACGGCGTCGTCGACGCACTTGCCGTCGTCGGAGAAGACGGTGACGCCGGCCGCGGACTCGTGCATGGCGCCGAGCTCGGCGAGCTTCTTGCCCTCGAGGCCGACGGTGACGGCGCCGATCGGCTGGACGTCGGCGTACCCGCCCTCCTGGCCGAGGCGGTAGACCTGCTCGACGACGCCGGCGGTGTCGGCGACGGGGAAGGTGTTGGCCATGGCGAACACGGCGGTGTAGCCACCGGATGCGGCGGCCTGCGTGCCGGTCAGGACGGTCTCGGAGTCCTCGCGGCCGGGCTCGCGCAGGTGGGTGTGCAGATCGACGAGGCCGGGCAGCAGGATCTGGCCCTCGGCCTCGACGACGGTGGCGCCGGTCGCGTCGATGCCGGTGCCCACCTCGGCGATCGTCCCGGCGTCGATCAGGACGTCCTGGGGCTCGCCGCCCAGCACCTTCGCACCACGGATCAGGGTCTTGCTCATGTCTTACTTCTCCTCGGAACCGGTGGGGCGGGTGTGGGTGACGGCGGGTTCGTTGCCGCCCAGGAGCAGGTAGAGGACAGCCATCCGGGTGTGGACGCCGTTCGCGACCTGCTCGATGACCGTGCAGCGGTCGGAGTCGGCGACCTCGGCGGTGATCTCCATGCCGCGGACCATCGGCCCTGGGTGCATCACGATGGCGTGCTCGGGCATCTTCGCCATGCGCTGGCCGTCCAGGCCGTAGCGACGCGAGTACTCGCGCTCGGTCGGGAAGAACGCGGCGTTCATGCGCTCGCGCTGCACGCGCAGCATCATCACGGCGTCGGACTTCGGCAGGACCCGGTCCAGGTCGTACGACACGTCGCAGGGCCAGTTGTCCACGCCGACCGGGACGAGCGTGGGCGGGGCGACCAGGGTCACCTCGGCTCCCAGCGTGTGCAGGAGGTCGACGTTCGAGCGCGCGACCCGGCTGTGCAGGACGTCGCCGACGAGCGTGATGCGCTTGCCGGCCAGGTCCTTGCCGAGGCCCGCGTCGCGGCCGACGAGGCGGCGCCGCATGGTGAAGGCGTCGAGCAGGGCCTGGGTGGGGTGCTGGTGGGTGCCGTCGCCCGCGTTGATCACCGGGGCGTCGATCCAGCCGGAGGTGGCGAGGCGGTAGGGGGCGCCGGACGCGCCGTGCCGGATGACGACGGCGTCGACGCCCATCGCCTCCAGGGTCTGCGCGGTGTCCTTGAGGGACTCGCCCTTGGAGACGCTGGAGCCCTTGGCGGCGAAGTTGATGACGTCGGCGGAGAGGCGCTTCTCGGCGGCCTCGAAGGAGATCCGGGTGCGCGTCGAGTCCTCGAAGAACAGATTGCAGATCGTGCGGCCGCGCAGGGCGGGAAGCTTCTTGATCGGCCGGTCGGCGACCCGGGCCATCTCCTCGGCGGTGTCGAGGATGAGAACGGCGTCGTCGCGGGTGAGGTCGGCGGCCGAGATGAGGTGTCGCATCATCTGGGGTTACTCCGTCATGTGGAGGTGTGCGGGCACGCGGGCGCGCAGGGGTGTGCCCCGGGGCCCGTGGGGAGACCGGTCCTACGCGGAAGCGGGCTTGGCACCGAGCAGCACGGCGTCGCGGCCGTCCTCCTCGGCGAGCTGGACCTTGACCGTCTCCCGCAACGACGTGGGGAGGTTCTTGCCGACGTAATCGGCACGGATCGGAAGTTCGCGGTGGCCGCGGTCGACGAGGACGGCGAGCTGCACCGCGCGCGGGCGCCCGATGTCGTTCAGACCGTCGAGGGCGGCGCGGATGGTGCGACCGGAGAAGAGCACGTCGTCCACGAGGACGACGAGGCGGCCGTCGATGCCGTCACCGGGAATCTCGGTGCGGGCCAGGGCGCGCGGCGGATGCATGCGCAGATCGTCGCGGTACATCGTGATGTCGAGTGAGCCAACCGGGATCGTGCGTCCGGTGATTTCTTCGAGCTTCTCGGCGAGGCGCCGGGCGAGGAAGACGCCGCGGGTGGGAATGCCGAGCAGCACCACGTCTTCGGCGCCTTTGGCGCGCTCGACGATCTCGTGCGCAATGCGGGTCAACACCCGTGCGATGTCCGGGCCTTCGAGCACCGGCCGCGCGACATCGGGTTCGTTCGTGTCGTTCGAGTCCATATGAAACGGACCTCCTTCTCCGCCTCACGGGACGGACCTTAAAGGACGTCGGAATTGCGCCATCCACGGTACCAGCACCGGTAACGTCCCCGGTCACGACCCCCCTCGGAAGTGCCGGTACGGACCATTCGGCTTGACGCACCCAAGTAACGCTGCGTAACCTCACAGTGAGTTACCGTTCTTCGTCCGGGGAGCTATATGTCCAGCGAATACGCCAAACAGCTCGGGGCCAAGCTCCGCGCCATCCGTACCCAGCAGGGCCTTTCCCTCCACGGTGTCGAGGAAAAGTCCCAGGGCCGCTGGAAGGCGGTCGTGGTCGGTTCGTACGAACGCGGCGACCGCGCCGTGACCGTACAGCGCCTTGCCGAGCTGGCGGACTTCTACGGCGTCCCGGTCCAGGAGCTGCTGCCCGGTACCGCTCCCGGCGGCGCGGCCGAGCCCCCGCCGAAGCTCGTGCTCGACCTCGAGCGCCTCGCGCACGTGCCGCAGGAGAAGGCAGGCCCCCTTCAGCGGTATGCCGCCACGATCCAGTCGCAGCGCGGTGACTACAACGGCAAGGTGCTCTCGATCCGCCAGGACGACCTGCGCACCCTCGCCGTGATCTATGACCAGTCGCCCTCGGTTCTCACCGAGCAGCTGATCAGCTGGGGCGTCCTGGACGCGGACGCGCGCCGCGCCGTCGCTCACGACGACGTCTGATCCCTCAAGGGGTACTTGAGCAGAAACGTAACGCCGGGGTGGCCGGAACCGATCGGGTTCCGGCCACCCCGGCGTTGTGCGTGGGCCTCTGCGCGCTCAGAGAGTCGCAGCGGCCCCAGTGGCCCCAGGAGTCCCAGGACATGCCAGAGGGCCCGCAGCGGCGTGCTGCGGGCCCTCTGAGCGGCGTCCGACCTGCCGGCTACGCCTCGTCGCGGCGGAGACTCGGCTTCAGGTCCTTGAAGCGGCCGAGCAGGCCGTTCACGAAAGCCGGCGAATCGTCCGTGGAGAACTCCTTGGCGAGCTGCACGGACTCGTCGAGGACCACGGCGTCCGGCGTCGCGTCGACCCAGATCAGCTCGTAGGCACCGAGCCGCAGGATGTTGCGGTCCACGACCGGCATCCTGTCCAGGGTCCACCCGACGGCGTACTGCGAGATCAGCTCGTCGATGTGGCGCGCGTGCTCCGCGTACCCCTCGACCAGTTCCATCGTGAACTCGCTGACCGGTGGCTGTCGGGTGTCGGCCCGCGAGTGGCGCACCCAGTCCGCGAGGACGGTCACGACATCCGCGCCACGTTGGTCGGCCTCGAAGAGGATCTGGAAGGCGCGCTTGCGGGCCGTATTACGAGCAGCCACGGTTAGCTGTTCACCCGGCCGAGGTAGCCACTGTCACGGGTGTCGACCTTGATCTTCTCGCCGGTCGTGATGAAGAGCGGCACCTGAATCTGGTGGCCGGTCTCCAGCGTCGCGGGCTTGGTGCCACCGGTGGAGCGGTCGCCCTGGACACCGGGCTCGGTCTCCTGGATGACCAGCTCGACGGCGGCCGGCAGCTCGACGAAGAGGACTTCGCCCTCGTGCTGCGCGACGGAGGCCGTGAAGCCCTCGATCAGGAAGTTGGCGGCGTCACCGACGGACTTGCGGTCGACGTGCAGCTGGTCGTACGTCTCCATGTCCATGAAGACGAAGTAGTCGCCGTCCATGTAGGAGAACTGCATGTCGCGCTTGTCGATCGTCGCCGTGTCGACCTTGACGCCGGCGTTGAAGGTCTTGTCGACCACCTTGCCGGACATCACGTTCTTGAGCTTGGTGCGCACAAAGGCAGGGCCCTTGCCGGGCTTGACGTGCTGGAACTCGACGACGGACCAGAGCTGGCCCCCGTCGAGCTTGAGCACCAGGCCGTTCTTGAGGTCGTTCGTGGAAGCCACGGTTGCGGAATCTCCTGGACTGACGTGGACGACCCCGGCGCACGCGCACAGCTCGAAAAAGCTAGAGCGCGAGCAGCTCCTTGGTCGTGATGGTGAGTAGCTCGGGTCCGCCGTCCGCCTCGGGGCGCACGACGAGCGTGTCATCGATCCGGACACCTCCCCGTCCCGGGAGGTGAACCCCCGGTTCGACGGTGACCGGCACGCAGGCGTCCAGTTTACCCATGGCCGCGGGCGCCAACTGCGGGTCCTCGTCGATTTCGAGCCCCAGCCCATGTCCCATCAACGGAGCGAGACCATCCGCATACCCGGCGGAGTCCAGTACATGGCGTGCGGCTCGGTCGATGTCGCGGTAGGCGGCGCCCGGTACGAGAGCCTCCCTGCCCGCCCGCTGAGCGGCGAAGACGAGGTCGTACAACTCGATCTGCCAGTCCGCGGGAGACGTACCGATGACGAAGGTACGCCCGATCTCACAACGATAGCCGCCATAGCTGGCGCCCAGGCACACCGAGAGGAAATCCCCCTCCTCCACCCGCCGGTCCGAAGGACGGTGCCCGCCCCGGCCCGCGTTCGGCCCGGTGGCGACGGAGGTCGGGAAAGCGGGCCCGTCGGCGCCGTGATCGACGAGGCGGCGCTCCAGTTCCAGCGCGAGATGGCGTTCCGTACGCCCCACGAGAATCGATTCGAGCAGCTCACCGAGCGCCTGATCGGCGATCTCGGCACCGATCCGCAGGCAGGAGATCTCCTCCTCGTCCTTGACGAGCCGCAGCTGCTCGACGGCTCCCCCGAGATCCGTGAGACGCAGCCGCGGCGCGACGGATCCCAGCGCGCGATGCCGGGCGACCGTGAGGTCGTGCTCCTCGACGGCAAGTGAGTCTGCGCCCTGCCCGACCGCGACACCGGCCCCCGCCACGGCGGGGTCGCCACCGGCCGCGTCGAGCAGCTGGACGCGCAGCGCCTCGTCGGGACGCCCCTCGCCCCGCTCGTCGCCGGGTGGCCCCGAGCACAGCAGCAGATCCTCGCTGCTGCCCAGCAGGAGCACGGCACCCTGTGGCGCCGCCCCCGCGAGATACCGCACGTTGGCGGGGCGGGACACCAGCGCCGACGCGCTGCCGCCCGCGGCACAACGCTCCCTCAGCCGCTCACGGCGGGCCGCGTACACCTCAGACATGGAACGAGCCTATGAGCGGTGGCGCGGGACGGCCGGTCGAGCGCGTCCGACCGAGCGGCTACCACTGCGGCGGGCTCGCGATGGAGCGGGCGAGGACGTCGTCGAGGACCCGGGCCGTGGCGGGCACGTCCAGCTGGGAGTTGTCGATGATGGGCAGGCCCGAGCCGTACCAGCCGGCCATGCGGCCGTGGATGCGGGCCACTTCCTCGTCCGTCAGACGGCGGTTGCCGCTGCGCTCGGCGTTGCGCTCCAGGACGATCTCCAGGCCCGGCAGCAGGACCACCGGAAGCAGGCCGGGGCCCACGTGGCGCTTCCAGCCGCCGAGGCCGACGACCGGACGGTCGGGGAAGACCGCGTCGTCGAGGATGCAGGAGATGCCGTTGGCCAGGAAGTTCCGGGCGGCGAAACCGCAGGTGCGGCGGGCCAGGCGGTACTGCGCCTCGGAGTGGTCGTTCCAGCCCGACTGGGGGTCCGCGAAGCCCGCGCGCACCCATTCGCGTACGTCGTCCAGGCTGATGTGGGCGGTCGGCACCCTGCGGTGCTCCGCCCAGTACTTGGCGACGCTCGTCTTGCCCGCGCCCGCGGGGCCGATCAGGAGGACGGCGAGCGTGGTGCCGGCGGTGTCCGCCTGGGCCGTGCCGGGCGGCGGGCTCGGCATGGCGACGGGGCCGCCGGGCGGGAGCTGGATGTGGCCGGTCGTGTCCGGCGTCGGGGGCACTGGAGCACCCGGGATCTGGTTGTGCTGCGGGGCGCCGGGCGCCGCGTGCTGCGGCGCCGGGGCATGCGGGTGCGGGGCCGGTCCCTGCGGATGAGGGGCCGTGCCCTGCGGGTGCGGTGCGCCGGCGAATCCCGGCGCGGGAGGCGGTGGGCCGCCCGGCGCGGCACCCGGCGGCGGACCGCTCGGGTGATGTGCGGCCGGGGACCAGCCGGTGGCCGGTCCGTGCCCCGGCTGATGGGGCGGCGGCAGCGGAGACCCCACTGCGTGCTGCATCCGGTGCCACTCCGTCTCGTGCGACTGACGCTGGTCGGGCGGCGGCCGGGGCCACCCGTTACCGAACGGTACCGTCCCCGGCCGACGTTGTGTGAACGGCCGGGGAGGCCGCAGGGTGCCCGTGGCTTGTTCTTGCGGGCCGATTCAGCGCTTCTCGGGCGCTAGTTGGCCACTTCGCCGTACGCGGCGAGCAGCACCGCGGGGTCGGGTCCCTCCAGGACCGCGGGCTTGCCCAGGCCGTCGAGGACGATGAACCGCAGCAGGTCACCGCGGGACTTCTTGTCGACCTTCATGGTCTCCAGGAGCTTGGGCCACTGGTCGTAGCGGTAGCTCAGGGGCAGGCCGACCGACTCCAGGACGGCGCGGTGCCGGTCGGCGGTCGCGTCGTCGAGGCGTCCGGCGAGGCGGCCGAGTTCGGCCGCGAAGGCCATCCCCACGGAGACGGCCGCGCCGTGCCGCCACTTGTAACGCTCGTTCTTCTCGATGGCGTGGGCGAGGGTGTGGCCGTAGTTGAGGATCTCGCGCAGGCCCGACTCCTTGAGGTCGCCGGAGACCACCTCGGCCTTGACCTTGATGGAGCGCTCGATCAGCTCGGCGGTGTGCCGGCCCTGCGGGCTGCGCGCCGCCTCCGGATCCTCCTCGATCAGTTCGAGGATCACCGGGTCGGCGATGAAACCGGCCTTGATGATCTCCGCGAGGCCCGAGACGAAGTCGTTGACCGGCAGGGAGTCGAGCGCGGCCAGGTCGCACAGCACACCCGTGGGCGGGTGGAAGGAGCCGACCAGGTTCTTGCCCTCGGCGGTGTTGATGCCGGTCTTGCCGCCGACCGCGGCGTCGACCATGCCGAGCACGGTGGTGGGCACGGCGATCCAGCGGACCCCGCGCAGCCAGGTCGCGGCCACGAACCCGGCGAGGTCCGTGGTGGCTCCGCCGCCGACACCGATGATGAGGTCGCTACGGGTGAAGCCGGACTGTCCAAGCGCCTTCCAGCAGTACGCGGCGACCTCGGCGGTCTTGGCCTCCTCGGCGTTCGGCACCTGGATGGCGACGACCTCGAAGCCCTGTCCCGCCAGGTCCTCGCGCAGCGCGTCGCCGGTCTCGGCCAGCGCCTCCGGGTGGATGATCGCGACGCGCTTGGTCCGCTCGCCGATCAGGCCGGGCAGCTCACCGAGGAGCTGCCGTCCGACGAGCACCTCGTACGGCTCGGTGCCCGCGGTGCCGCCGACCTGGATACGGGTGGGCGTCTGCCCCGACGTCTCGGTCATCTCCGTCATGCTTCCTTCAACTCCAGTGCGTCGAGGACCGCTTGGGCTACCTCTTCGGGGGTGCGGTCGTCGGTGGCGACGACGGCACGGGCGACTTCGGCGTAGAACTGGCGCCGGGCGTCCATCAGTTCGCGCCACTGCTTGCGCGGGTTGACCGCGAGCAGCGGGCGCGCGACGTTCAGGCCGGTGCGCTTGACCGCCTCCTCGACATCCATCGAGAGATAGACGACGGGGTGCGGGGCCAGGAGCGCGCGGGTCGACTCGTCGAGGATCGCGCCCCCGCCGAGCGCGAGGATGCCCTCGTGCTCGGCGAGTGCCGTACGCACGGCTGCCCGCTCCAGGTCGCGGAAGTGCGGCTCGCCCTCGTCCACGAAGATCTCCGCGATCTCCCGGCCCTGTGCGGCCACGATGTCGGCGTCGGTGTCCCGGAAGACGGTGCCAAGGCGCTCGGCGAGCAGTGCCCCCACCGTCGACTTGCCCACGCCCATCGGTCCGACCAGGACGATCTGCGGGCCGGTCACCGGATCTGCAGGTTGTCGAGGTACGACCGCACGTTGCGCCGGGTCTCGGGCACGCTGTCGCCGCCGAACTTCTCCGCGACGGCGTCGGCCAGGGTCAGCGCGACCATCGCCTCGGCGACGATGCCCGCGGCCGGGACCGCGCACACGTCGGAGCGCTGGTGGTGCGCCTTGGTGGCCTCGCCGGTGGCGACATCGACGGTGGCGAGCGCGCGCGGCACGGTCGCGATGGGCTTCATCGCGGCACGTACGCGCAGCAGCTCACCGGTGGTCAGGCCGCCCTCGGTGCCGCCGGAGCGGCCGGAGGTACGCCGGATGCCGTCGTCTGTGGAGACGATCTCGTCGTGCGCCTTGGAGCCCGGCACCCGCGCAAGGTCGAAGCCGTCGCCGACCTCGACGCCCTTGATGGCCTGGATACCCATGAGCGCGGCGGCGAGGCGGGCGTCGAGCCGCCGGTCCCAGTGCACGTGCGAGCCGAGACCCACGGGCACGTCGTACGCGAGGACCTCCACCACACCACCGAGGGTGTCGCCGTCCTTGTGGGCCTGGTCGATCTCGGCGACCATCGCCTTGCTCGCGTCCGCGTCGAGGCAGCGCACCGGGTCGGCGTCCAGCTTCTCGACATCGGCGGGGGTCGGGTAGATGCCGTACGGAGCCTTGGCGCTCGCCAGCTCGGTCACATGGCTGACGATCTCGATCCCGGCCGTCTCCTTGAGGTACGAGCGGGCGACCGCGCCGAGCGCGACGCGGGCCGCGGTCTCACGGGCGGAGGCGCGCTCCAGGATCGGACGGGCCTCGTCGAAGCCGTACTTCTGCATGCCCGCGAGGTCGGCGTGGCCGGGCCGGGGCCGGGTCAGCGGGGCGTTGCGGGCCAGGTCGGCGAGGATCTCGGGGTCGACCGGGTCGGCCGCCATGACCTGCTCCCACTTGGGCCACTCGGTGTTGCCCACCATGATCGCGACCGGCGATCCCATGGTCAGGCCGTGCCGGACGCCGCCCAGGAAGGTGACCTCGTCGCGCTCGAACTTCATGCGCGCACCGCGCCCATAGCCGAGGCGCCGCCGGGCCAGGTGGTCCGCCACCATCTCCGTGGTGATCGGCACGCCGGCGGGAAGACCCTCCAGCGTCGCGACAAGTGCGGGTCCGTGGGACTCTCCCGCGGTCAGCCAACGCAACCTGCTCAACGGTGCTCCTCATGCTCGCGCCTGGAACTGCGTGGCGCGACCGGGTGCGCGGCCCTGGCCCGCCACCCCCGATCCTCCCACGTCGGGGGGCGGGACCTGGCCTCCGGTCCAGAAAGCGGACGTTCCCGCACAGCGGAGGCCCTAGCGGGCGGCCAGTGCGTGTTCCCCTGCCTTGCGCATCGCGGCAAGCGGTGCGGGCGAGCGCCCGGTCATCTGCTCGACCTGCAGCACCGCCTGGTGCACGAGCAGATCGAGCCCGCTGATCACGGCCCCGCCGTACATCGACCAGCGGGCCGCCAGCGCGGTGGGCCACGGGTCGTACAGGACGTCGAAGAGGGTCGCGGGCCGCTCGGGCACGGCGGCCGACAGCGCGTCGGTGGCACCCGCCGGTGTCGTGGCGATCACCAGCGGGGCGCTCAGTGCCTGCTCGGCGTCCGCCCAGTCCGCCGTCCGCACCTCCACATCGAGGCGCTCGCCCCACTGCCGCATCTCGGCGGCGCGTTCCTGACTGCGTACGTACGCGACGACCTCGCCGGTGCAGATCCGGGCGAGCGCGGCGAGCGCGGACGACGCGGTGGCGCCCGCGCCGAGGATCGCGGCCGACTCCACCTGCTCGATGCCGTGCTCCCGGAGGGCGGCGACCATGCCGGGGATGTCGGTGTTGTCGCCGACGCGGCGGCCGTCCTCCGTGAAGACGACGGTGTTGACCGCGTCGACGGAGGCAGCGGTCTCACTGATCTCGTCGAGCAGCGGGATCACCGCGCGCTTGAGCGGCATCGTCAGCGAGAGCCCGGCCCACTCGGGGCCGAGCCCGTCGAGGAAGCCGGGCAGCGCGGCCTCATCGACGTCGAAGAGGTCGTACGTCGATTCGACCAGTCCCAGCTCCCCGTATGCGGCGCGGTGCAGCACCGGGGAGAGGGAATGGGCGATGGGGGAGCCGAGAACCGCGGCTCGGCGCTTGTTGCTCATCAGCCGTTGTTCTTCTTCTGTTCCTCGAGGTACTTCTGACGGTTGATCTCATGCTGCTTGTTCGTCTCGGCGAACAGGGTGGTGTCCGCGTTGATGGAGACGAAGTAGTACCAATTCCCCTTGGCCGGATTCAGCGCCGACTTGAGCGCCTCGTCGCCGGGGTTGCCGATCGGCCCGGGAGGCAGGCCCTTGATCTTGTAGGTGTTGTACGGGTCGTTGAACTTGCGCAGATCGTCGACCGTTCCGGTTTCCAGGGTGCTTTCGGCCTTGGCGTAATTCACCGTGGAGTCGAAGTCGAGAAGTCCGTACGTCTCCGTGTTGTTCGGCTTGAGGCGGTTGTAGACGACTGTCGCGACCTTCTCGAAGTCGTGCTTGTACTTGCCTTCTGCCTGGACGAGGCTCGCCACGGTGAGCACCTGGAGTGGATCCTTCAGCTTCAGCTCCGCGGCCTTGGCCTTGAGGCCCAACTCGTCGTACTTCTGGTTGGCGTGGGCCACCATCTTCTTCAGGACGGCCTCGGGCTTCTGGCCCTTGGCGACGGGGTAGCTGGAGGGGTAGAGGAAGCCTTCCAGCGGGTCCTTGATGTCCTTGTTGGTGTTCGCCCAGTCCGGAAGTCCGAGGGACTTCCATTCCTTCTTGGCGACTCCCTCGGCGGTGCCCTTCTTGAGTTCGAGGCGCGTGTCGATCTGCTTGTAGACCCACGAGTTCCGCTTGCCCTCGGGAATGATGAGGTTATTGCGGCTCTTCGGGCTGAGCATCAGTTCGACGGCGCTTTGCGCAGACATTTTCTTCTTGAGGACGTAGACGCCCTCCTGAATGGTGTTCCCCTTGGAGTTCTGCGCCTGCGCGGAGACAAAAGCGTCCACGCTCTTGACGACCCCGGCGTCCTTCAGCTTCTGGCCGATCACATAGCCGCCGGCCCCCTTCGGGATGTCGACGGTAGCGAGGCCGGAACCCTCGCCCGCGTAATCCGGGGACGTTCCGAATCGGTCCTGGTAGAACTGGTAGCCGAAATAGCCGACCCCGCCGAGACCACCGGCGAAGACCAGCGTCACGACCAGGCAGGCGCAGCCGTTGCGGCGCTTCTTCGGCTTCTTGCCGCCCCGGCCGCCCTTACGGTCCCCGCGGCCACCGCGACGCCCCGGCGGCTCGTCGTCGTACTCGTCCTCGTCGTCATCGCCGCCCGCGAAGAAGGCGTGCTCGCCCTGGTCCGGGCCCGGGTCCCAGTCCTGCTGCGGCTCCGGCTCACCGCGGCGGCGGGACGGCGGCTCCGGCGGGGGATACGCGTCCGGAGTGCTGTAGTAGTCCGCGCTCTCCGCGCCGTAGCCGCTCTGCTGGTGGCCGTAGGGGTCCGCCGGGTCGGCGGTGTACGCGGCCTGGCCCTGCTGGCCGGTGTCCCAGCCGCCGTTGTACTGCTGCTCGGGCCCGCCGTTGTACTGCTGCTGGCCTGCGGGACCGCCGTACTGCTGCTGGCCGTAGGCCTGCTGCTGGCCCGTGCTCCAGTCGTCGTACTGCGCCTGGTGGGGCTGCTGCGCATGCTGCTGCGGCTGCTGCTGGGCATGCTGCTGAGGGTGGTACTGCCCCTGGCCGCCGTAGGGGGACTGGCCGCTCGCGGCCTGCTGTCCTCCCCATCCACTGTCCCCGTACAACGGGTCCTCGGGATGCCACGGTTCGGAGCCTGGACCCCGGCCATACTCAGTCATCGATCCCCTACATGCCGCGAGGCGGGGCCGCCGACTGGATAGGAGGGCAACCGTTCCGCCTCTTGATGCTGTGCGGCAGCTGTTCGAACACCGCCGCATCGCGCGGAACGTTACCGTATCGCGATCAGATGACCACTTCGACGCCCTCGCCCGGAGCTTTACCTGACGCCCGTTCGGACTCCAGTGCCTGCTGAAGGATGATGACGGCCGCCGCCTGATCGATGACAGACCGGCCCTTTTTGGACTTCACGCCCGACGCGCGCAGCCCCTGACTGGCCGTCACTGTGGTCATCCTCTCGTCCACGAGCCTCACCGAAATGGGGGCGACCATGCGGGCGAGGTCCTGGGTGAAGGCGCGGACCTTGGCAGCCGCCGGGCCCTCGCCCCCGTTGAGGGAGCGAGGGAGACCGACGACGAGCTCGATCGGTTCGTACTCGTCGACGAGCTGCTTCAACCGGCGCTGGGCGGCCGGGACATCGCGTCCCGGCACCGTCTCCACCGGTGTGGCGAGGATCCCGTCGGGGTCGCACGAGGCGACCCCGATCCGGGCATCGCCGACGTCGATCGCGAGGCGTCGGCCGCGGCGGATGCCCCCTGCGGAGTCGGAGTCCGACATCAGGCCGTCTCGCCGACAAGGCGCTCGACGGCCGCCATGGCGTCGCCGATGGCCGCGGCGTTCTGGCCGCCGCCCTGGGCGACGTCCGGCTTGCCGCCGCCACCGCCACCGAGGGTCTTGGCGGCCGTACGGACGAGGTCGCCGGCCTTGAGGCCGCGCTCGCGTGCGGCTTCGTTCGTGGCGATGACCGTCAGCGGGCGGCCGTTGGCCGTCGTGAAGAGGGCCACCACGGCCGGGCGGTCGCCGGGGATGCGGTGGCGGACATCGAGGACCAGCCTGCGCAGGTCGTCGGCGCCCGTGCCGTCCGGCACCTGGCCGGTGACGAGGGCGACGCCTCGTACGTCCTTGGCGCTGTCGACGAGACCGGCGGCGGCCGCGAGGACCTTCTCCGCGCGGAACTTGTCGATCTCCTTCTCCGCGTCCTTGAGCTTGCCGAGCATGGCGGCGACCTTCTCGGGCAGCTCCTCGGAACGGCCCTTGATCAGCTCCTGGAGCTGGGCGACGACCGTGTGCTCCTTGGCGAGGAAGTTGTACGCGTCGACGCCGACCAGGGCCTCGATGCGGCGCACGCCCGAACCGATGGACGATTCGCCGAGCAGCTTCACCAGGCCCAGCTGGGCGGTGTTGTGGACGTGCGTACCGCCGCACAGCTCCTTGGAGAAGTCGCCGATGGTGACCACGCGGACCCGCTCGCCGTACTTCTCGCCGAACTCGGCGATGGCGCCCTGCTTCTTGGCCTCGTCGATCGACATGACCTCGGCCTGTACGTCGAGCTCGTGCGCGAGGACTTCGTTGATCTTCTGCTCGACGTCCGTCATGACGGCCGTGGGCACGGCCGACGGGGAGCCGAAGTCGAAGCGGAAGCGGCCGGGCTGGTTCTCGGAACCGGCCTGGGCGGCCGTCGGGCCGAGCGCGTCGCGCAGCGCCTGGTGCGTGAGGTGCGTGGCGGAGTGGGCGCGGGCGATGGCCGTGCGGCGGCGGGCGTCGATCGAGGCCCAGACGGGTGCGCCGACGGTGATCTCGCCGACCTGGACGACACCCTTGTGGACGTGCACGCCGGGGACCGGCTTCTGCACGTCGCGGATCTCGACGACCGCGCCGTTGTCGAGGCGGATCCGGCCGGTGTCGCCGATCTGGCCGCCGCCCTCGGCGTAGAAGGGGGTGCGGTCGAGGACGACCTCGACCTCGTCGCCCTCGCGGGCGGCGGGCGACGAGACGCCGTTGACCAGGAGGCCGACGATCGAGGCCTCGTTCTCGGTGAGGCTGTAGCCGGTGAAGTCCGTGGCGCCGGAGTTGTCGGCGATCTCGCGGTAGGCGTGCAGATCGGCGTGGCCGGTCTTCTTGGCCTGGGCGTCGGCCTTGGCGCGCTCCCGCTGCTCCTTCATCAGGCGCCGGAAGCCGTCCTCGTCCACGGAGAGGCCCTGTTCGGCGGCCATCTCCAGGGTGAGGTCGATCGGGAAGCCCCACGTGTCGTGCAGCAGGAACGCCTTGTCGCCGGAGAGGACCTTGCCGCCGGCGGCCTTGGTGTCGGTGACGGCGGTGTCGAGGATGTTCGTGCCGCCCTTGAGTGCCTTGAGGAAGGCGGCCTCTTCGGCGAGGGCGACGGTCTCGATGCGCTTGCGGTCCGTCTGCAGTTCGGGGTACTGCTCGCCCATCGACTTGATGACCGTGTCGACGAGCTCGTGGACGACCGGGCCGGTGGCGCCCATCAGACGCATGTTGCGGATGGCGCGCCGCATGATGCGGCGCAGGACGTAGCCGCGGCCCTCATTGCCCGGCGTGACGCCGTCGCCGATGAGCATCACGGACGTACGCATGTGGTCGGCGACCACGCGCAGGGACACGTCCGAGCCCTGCTCGGCGCCGTACCGCACGCCGGTCAGCTCGGTGGCCTTGTCCATGACGACGCGCAGGGTGTCGGTCTCGTACATGTTCTGCACGCCCTGCAGGATCATCGCGAGGCGCTCGAGGCCGAGGCCGGTGTCGATGTTCTGGCTCGGCAGGTCGCCGAGGATCTCGAAGTCCTCCTTCGAGGTGCCCTCGCCGCGCTCGTACTGCATGAAGACCAGGTTCCAGATCTCCACGTAGCGCTCGTCGTTGACGGCCGGGCCGCCCTCGACGCCGAACTCGGGGCCGCGGTCGTAGTTGATCTCGGAGCAGGGGCCGCAGGGTCCGGGGACGCCCATGGACCAGTAGTTGTCCTTCATGCCCAGGCGCTGGATGCGCTCGGCGGGGACGCCCACCTTCTCGCGCCAGATGGTCTCGGCCTCGTCGTCGTCGAGGTAGACCGTCACCCAGAGGCGCTCGGGGTCGAGGCCGAAGCCACCGTCAGCCACGGAGCTGGTGAGCAGCTCCCAGGCGTACGTGATGGCGCCTTCCTTGAAGTAGTCGCCGAAGGAGAAGTTGCCGCACATCTGGAAGAAGGTGCCGTGCCGCGTGGTCTTGCCGACCTCTTCGATGTCGGGCGTACGCACGCACTTCTGCACGCTCGTGGCGCGCGAGAACTGCGGCTTGACCTCACCCAGGAAGTAGGGCTTGAAGGGCACCATGCCCGCGGGGACGAGGAGCAGAGTCGGGTCGTCCGCGATGAGCGACGCCGAAGGGACGACGGTGTGCCCGCGCTCCTCGAAGAAGCTCAGCCAGCGGCGGCGAATCTCGGCCGACTCCATCAGTGGTCCTCATTCCGGTTGTACGAGTACTTCGACTTCGAGAGGTACTTGCCCTGCGTGTTCTTGTCGGTCTTGCTGGTCTTGCCGTTCTCGATGGCCACGACCACCCGGCGCTGGCCGGGCAGTTCGGGGTCGACCGGGGCCTCAAGGCCCAGGGCCTCGCCCAGTTCGGCCTCGCGCTGGGCCATGCCGTCGCGGACGTCGAGAGCGAAGTCCTTGAGCTTGTGGCCCGCCTCGACCGCCTTGTTCGCGGCTTGGGCCGCGAGGCTCTCGGGGGTCAGTTGCTTGATCTTGCGGTTGACCTTGGTGGTGGCCCACACACCGGCAGCGGCGCCCGCGGTGAACCAGAACGTACGGCGGAACATCGCTGCGTCAGTCCTTCTTCCGCTTGCCCCGCCGCCGCGCGGAGGGCACCGTGCGCCCCACGATCACGGTACGTCGGGCGGACGCCGGGGGCACATTGGTTGATTCAGGTCCTGCCTTGCGGCCCAGGGCCCTGCGCACCCCGTAACCGAACGCCGCGACCTTGACGAGGGGCCCGCCGAAGGTGGAGGCCACGGTCGTGGAGAGCGCCGACGCGTTCGACGTGACTTCCTGGACGTCCGACGCGATGGCGTCGACCCGGTCGATCTGCGTCTGCGCGGAGCGCACCGCCTCGGAGGCGTCCGCGAGGAGCGGGACGGCCTGCTCGGTCACTTCCGCGACCAGCTTGGTGGTCGCCCTGAGCGTCTGCGCCAGCCTCACCAGCGCCACGGCCAGGAAGGAGACCAGGATCGCCCAGAAGACGGCCACCAGGATCCCGGCCACCTCTCCACCGGACACTGTGCACCGCTCCCTGATCATCGGCCCTGAACATCGAAAAGTCGTCCCCCGACCCTATCGCGCCGGGGCCGAGGCTCCGCACCGCATTACCGTGTCAGGGCAAGGGAGTTACCCGAAGTGATTGTACGGACCGCTTACGCATCGGTACGCTCCGTATCTCATGCGACGCGATCAGCGCACGGGCGACCACCGGCACAGCTCCCCCACACAGGCCCCGAGACCGGGGAACCTCCCCCTGGAGCTCAACGCCTTCGTCGGACGCTCCGCCGAACTCACCGCGCTCGCCGCCGCGTTGGAGTCGGCACGGCTGGTCACGGTGACCGGTGTCGGCGGCGTCGGCAAGTCGCGTCTGGCCGTCCGGGCCGCCTCCGGCGCCGAGCCGCGGGACGGCGCCTGGCTGGTGGAGCTCGCCGGGGTGCGGGACCCGGATCTGGTCGAACACGCGGTCGCGGACGCGCTGAACCTGACCGATCACACCCGCCGCACGCCGCGCAAGTCGCTGCTCGACCACCTCGCGGAGCGGGAAGTCCTCCTCGTCGTGGACGGGTTCGAACACCTCGTGGAGGCGTGCGCCTCGCTGGTGGGCGATCTGCTGCACCACTCCCCCGGGCTCCGTGTGCTCGCGGTGGGGCGCCGGCCTCTTGAGACCTGCGGCGAGCGGATCTTCCCGCTCGCACCGCTGCCCGCCCAGGACGCCGCCGCGCTGTTCGCCGACCGGGCGGCGTCGGGGCTCCCCGGCTTCACCCTGGACGAGGAGAACGAAGCCGACGTGGCGGAGCTCTGCCGCCGCCTCGACGGCATTCCGCTGGCGGTGGAGCTGGCCGCGGGGCGGCTGCGGGCGCTCTCGCCCGCGCAGCTGCTCTCCCGGCTCGACAACCGCTTCGCGCTGCTGACCGGGACGCGGCGCGATGTGCCGCCCCGGCACCAGACCCTGCGTACGGCCATCGGCTGGAGCCATGAGCTGTGCACGGCGGCCGAGCGTCTGCTGTGGGCGCGGCTCTCGGTGTTCTGCGGTCCCTTCGACCTGGAGGCGGCCGAGTACATCTGCAGCGGTGACGGCCTGCACGCGGACGACGTCCTCGATGTACTTGGCGAGCTGCTCGCGCAGTCCGTCGTGACCCGCGAGGAAGGCCCGACGGGCGTCCGCTACCGCATGCTCGACACGGTCCGGGCCTACGGCGCCGACTGGCTGGAGGCGACCGGCGACGCCGCCCGCATGCGGCGCCGGCACCGCGACTGGTACATGGGGCTCGCCACCTGGTGCGAGCTGGACTGGTTCTCGCCGCGCCAGGCGCAGGTCGCCCAGCTCATCGACTGCGAACTGCCCAATCTGCGCGGCGCCCTGGAGTACTGCCTGACCGAGCCGGACGAGACGCATCTGGGCCAGTATCTGGCGGGCAGCCTGTGGTTCTACTGGGTGGGCTGCGGGCGGCTCGCGGAGGGACGGCACTGGCTCGACCGCGCACTCGAGCTGGACGGCGGCCACGACGACTCCCGCCTCAAGGCGCTGTGGGTGCTCGGCTACGTCGCGGTGCTGCAGGGCGACACGGTGGCGGCGCTCGCGGCGCTGCAGGAGTGCAAGGACGAGGCGGAACGTACCGGCAGCGCCATCGCGACGGCGTACGCGGTGCACCGCATCGGCTGCCTGGCGCTCCTGAACGACGACATGCCGCGCGCCGAGACCCTGCTGCGCTCGGCCCTCGAGCAGTACCGCGAGATCGGCGAGCTCAACAGCAACGTCCTGATGGGGCAGGTCGAGCTGGCGATGGCCCTCGCATTCCGCGGGGAGCTGGCCGACGCGGTGGAGCTCTGCGAGGACGTACGCCAGGTCTGCGAGGACCACGGCGAGCGCTGGACTCTCGCGTACGCCCTCTATGTCCTTGGTTTCGCGGCATGGACGCGCGGTGAGGCGGCGACGGCCCGTGACCTGGTCATGCGGTGCCTGGCCCTTGACCACGCCTTCCACGATCTGCTCGGTACGGTCCTCGCGATCGAGCTGCTCGCCCTGTTCACCGCGGTGGAGGGCGATCCGGCCGAGGCCGCGGTCCTGCAGGGCGCCGCGTCCCGCATCTGGCCTTCGGTGGGACTCCCGCTGTTCGGCTCCGGGAACTTCGGCGGGCCGCACGCCCTGTGCGAGTCGCAGGCCCGCGAACAGCTGGGCGACGCGCGGTACGAGGAGTGCGTGGCCGTCGGGACCCGGCTCGCCCCGGACGCCGCGGTGTCCCGGGCCCTGCGCACCGGGTCCAAGGGGAACGCAAAAACCCGCCGCCTGCCCCACCACGAAGGGAGGGCGGGCGACGGGCTGAAGCAGGGAGAGCTACGTCCGGGTCAGCGGGCGTAGTACTCGACGACGAGCTGCTCGTCGCAGATCACGGGGATCTCCTTGCGGTTCGGGTCACGGTCCAGACGGAAGGCCAGGGCCTTCAGGTTCACCTGGAGGTAACGCGGGATCTCGCCGTCGGGGGCGAAGCCGCCCTCACGGGAGACCTGGAACAGCGGCTTCTCGCGGCTGCGCTCGCGGACCATCACGACGTCGTCGGGACGGACGCGGAACGACGGCTTGTCGACCTTGCCGCCGTTGACCTCGATGTGGCCGTGGCTGACCATCTGACGGGCCTGGTAGATCGTCCGGGCGATGCCCGAACGCAGGATCAGGGCGTCGAGACGGCGCTCGAGCTCGATGACCAGGGCCTCGCCGGTCTTGCCTTCGGCCTTCTTGGCGCGGTCGTAGGCACGGGCCATCTGCTTCTCGCTGATGTCGTACTGCGCGCGCAGACGCTGCTTCTCGAGCAGACGGACCTTGTAGTCCGAGTTCTGCTTGCGCCCACGGCCGTGCTCGCCCGGCGGGTAGGGGCGGGCCTCGAAGTACTTGACGGCCTTCGGGGTCAGCGCGATGCCGAGGGCACGCGACTTCTTGACCTTGGGGCGGGACTGGTTCGGCATGAACCAACCTCTCTGTTCATTGTGAAATCGGCTTCACCAGGGTTAGGGGAGGTCGCAATCCGCAGCCTGGGAAACCCATCGGATCCGGTGGTTCTGGATCCGGCGGGCAGCCGCTCCCTGGTCTGGGCACTATGTGCAGCACGCGAGTGGCCCACCGACCGCTTCCCGGAGTACGAGATGGTGGTGGGCTGCCCGCGACACCTTCGACGGTGCGCGACGCTCCTGGAGATCCCTGGACGGTGAGGTCCGGGGCTCCGGCTGGATGTCCCGTTCTGGTGGTGCCGGTACGAGACCGGACACGGGACGCAGCACTTCGGGCAAGTGTACCGGGTGCCGAGGGGTGCCTCAGCCGCGGCGGCTACTCGCCCTTGAGGCGCTCGCGCACTCGCTCCACCACGTCCGCGTACCGAGCCTCGGCCCCGTAGCGCGTGGGTTGGTAGTACCGCTTGGCGGCGACGGTGTCCGGTGCGTACTGCTGGGCGGCGATCGCGCCCGGCACGTCGTGCGGATACACATAGCCCTGGGCGTGGCCCAGCTTGGCCGCGCCCTTGTAGTGCCCGTCGCGCAGGTGGGGCGGGACGGGCCCCGCAAGGCCCGCGCGGACGTCGGCCTGGGCGGACTGGATGGCGATCGTCGCGGCGTTCGACTTCGGGGCAAGGGCAAGGGCGATCGTCGCGTGGCTGAGGGTGAGCGCGGCCTCGGGGAAACCGATCATCGCGACGGCCTGGGCGGCGGCGACCGCCGTGGGCAGTGCCGTGGGGTCGGCGAGGCCGATGTCCTCGCTCGCGGAGATCATCAGGCGGCGGGCGATGAAGCGGGGGTCCTCGCCCGCTTCGATCATCCGGGCCAGGTAGTGCAGGGCCGCGTCCACGTCCGAGCCGCGGATGGACTTGATCAGGGCGCTCGCGACGTCGTAGTGCTGGTCGCCGTCACGGTCGTACTTCACGGCCGCTCGGTCGACGGACTCCTCCAGGGTCTGGAGGGTGATCTCCTTCTCCCCCTTGGCGAGGGCCGAGCCGGCGCCCGCCTCCAGGGCGGTGAGCGCGCGCCGGGCGTCGCCGCCGGAGATCCGCAGGAGATGCTCCTCGGTGTCCTCGGGCAGCTCGACCGCGCCGCCCAGACCCCGCTCCTCGGTGAGCGCCCGGCGCAGCAGACCGCGCAGGTCGTCGTCCGTGAGGGGTTCCAGCGTGAGGAGCAGGGAGCGGGACAGGAGCGGGGAGATGATCGAGAAGTACGGGTTCTCCGTCGTCGCCGCGATCAGCGTCACCCAGCGGTTCTCGACGGCGGGCAGCAGGGAGTCCTGCTGGGCCTTGCTGAAGCGGTGGATCTCGTCCAGGAAGAGGACGGTCTCCTTGCCGTGGCCGCCCATGGCCCTGCGGGCGCCCTCGATGACCGCGCGGACCTCCTTCACGCCCGCGGTGATCGCGGAGAGCTCCACGAAGCGCTTGTTGGTGGCCTTGGAGACCACATAGGCAAGGGTCGTCTTGCCGATGCCGGGCGGGCCCCACAGGAACACCGACGACGGCCCCGCCGGTCCTCCCCCGCCCTCGCCGACCAGCCTGCGCAGGGGCGAGCCCTGCTTCAGCAGATGCTGCTGGCCGACGACTTCTTCGAGGGTGCGCGGGCGCATCCGGACGGCCAGGGGACTCGTCGAAGGGTCCTTCTCCTGGCGGTCCTCGGCGGCTGCGGTGAACAGGTCGGGCTCCACGGTTCGAACCCTACGTCAGCCCACTGACAACGCCGTCGGCGCTGTCTGGTCGGCGCTGTCCGT
Source organism: Streptomyces sp. NPDC033177 (assembly GCF_055577715.1). Lineage (NCBI taxonomy): Bacteria > Bacillati > Actinomycetota > Actinomycetes > Kitasatosporales > Streptomycetaceae > Streptomyces > Streptomyces sp. NPDC033177. The sequence continues at coordinate 154,385 of NZ_JBVIPS010000007.1, forward strand.
CAGCTGGTCCAGAACTCCCACCAGCGCGTGAGGATCAGCATGCCGATGATACCGACGTGCAGCACCGGAAGCACCCAGGTGAACTCGCCGAAGAACGTACGCAGCCAGGAGGGCGCGGGCAGGAAGCCGTTGCGGACGTTGAACGACGTGACGTACCAGAACATGACGATCGTGGCGACCCAGGCCAGGCAGCACCACAGGCACAGCGAGTTGATCTCGTACAGCGACTGGTACTGGAGCCAGGTGCAGAAGGCGACTCCGAAGAGCGTGCCCGCGTTCAGCGTCAGCCAGTACCAGCGCGGGAAACGCGCACGGCCCAGCAGACTCATGCCGACACAGATCACGACGGCGTAGGCGGCGAGGCCCAGCATCGGGTTCGGGAACCCGAACACCGACGCCTGGTCGCTCGTCATGATGTTGCCGCAGGAGACGACGGGATTGAGGCTGCAGCCGGGCGTGAAGTCCGGGTCTTCGAGGAGCTTGAACTTGTCCAGCGTGATGACCCACGCCGCGAGCAGCCCCGCCGCACCCGTGATCACCAGAAGCAGCGCGAACGCACGGCTCCCGCCGACACTGCGTGGCGCGTCCGCGTCCCTTCCCCCGTGGTCGTGATCCTGCTGGGAGGGGCGGCTTCCGCTTGCCGGGGTCGTCTTGCTCATCACGCCGTTCCGTCGCTTGGGGGGCCTGGGGGCACGGACATTGTGCCGCACGCGCGCGGGTGTCCACCGTTCGATGGACATAAGGAGGTACGGATTGCCAGCCCGTCCGGCGTTTGAGGACGAGGCCGCTCAGGCCGATGCCGGGGTCTGGGGGCGGAGGGGGCGAAGAAATGTCCCGCACCCGCCCCCGGCCGCCTAGCCCAGTCGCGCCGTCAGCTCGCCCACGATCTCGTCCACCGCGACAGCGGTCTGCTCCCCGGACTCCATGTCCTTCAGCTGCACGACGCCCTCGGCGAGATCCCGCTCGCCGGCGACGACGGTGTACCGCGCGCCCGAACGGTTCGCGTTCTTCATGGCTCCCTTGAGCCCCTTGCCGCCGTACGAGAAGTCCGCCGCGACGCCCGCCCTGCGCAGCTCCGTCACCTTGGCGAACAGCACCCGACGCGCCTCGTCGCCCAGCGGCACCGCGAACACACTGGTCGCCGAGGGCAGTTCGAGCTCCACGCCCTCCGCCTCCAGGGCCAGGACCGTGCGGTCCACGCCGAGCGCCCAGCCGACCGACGGCAGCGAGGGGCCGCCGATCATCTCGGACAGGCCGTCGTAGCGACCGCCGCCGCCGACCGCGGACTGCGAGCCGAGGCCGTCGTGGACGAACTCGAACGTCGTGCGGGTGTAGTAGTCCAGGCCACGGACCAGCTTCTCGTCGTCCTCGAAGGCGACACCCGCCGCCGTGATCAGCTCGCGAACCTGCTCGTGGTACGCCTTGCACGCGTCGCACAGATAGTCGCGCAGCATCGGGGCGCCGACCAGCTGCTTCTGGACGTCGACGCGCTTGTCGTCGAGGACCCGCAGCGGGTTGATGTCGATACGTCGACGTGTCTCCTCGTCCAGGTCGAGCTCGCGCAGGAAGTCCTGCAGCGCGGCGCGGTAGACGGGGCGGCACTCCTTGTCGCCGAGCGAGTTCAGCAGGATGCGGAACTGCTTCAGGCCGAGCGCGCGGTACGCCTGGTCGGCCAGGATGATCAACTCGGCGTCCAGAGCCGGGTCCTCGGCGCCGATCGCCTCGGCACCGACCTGCGAGAAGTGGCGGTAGCGGCCCTTCTGCGGGCGCTCGTAGCGGTAGTACGAGCCCGAGTACCAGAGCTTGACCGGGAGGTTGCCCGCCTTGTGCAGGTTGGCCTCCAGGGCCGCGCGCAGCACGGAGGCGGTGCCTTCGGGGCGCAGGGCGAGCTGGTCGCCGCCCTTGGTCTCGAAGGCGTACATCTCCTTGGACACGATGTCGGTGGACTCGCCGACGCCGCGCGAGAACAGCTCGACGTTCTCGAAGCCGGGCGTCTCGACATAGCCGTACCCGGAGTTCTTCAGGGGCGCGGAGATGGCCTCGCGCACCGCCAGGTACTTCGCCGAGTCCGGGGGCAGCAGGTCGTAGGTGCCCTTGGGGGCCTTGAAGGTGCTCACGGGGTTTCTCTCGTCACATTCCTCGTCGGGGAGCGTCGGCTCCCAGGCCGGCGGCCACCTGGCGCAGGTACGGATTGGTGGCGCGCTCACGGCCGATGGTCGTGTGCTCGTTGTGACCGGGCAGGACCACGGTCGAGTCGTCGAGCGGCAGGCACACACGCGCCAGCGACTCGAACATGTCGGCCTGTGATCCGCCGGGCATGTCGGTGCGGCCGATGGAGCCGGCGAAGAGCAGGTCGCCCGAGAAGAACACCGAGGGGACCTCGGCGGACTCGGGCAACTGGAACGTCACCGACCCCTTCGTATGCCCCGGCGCGTGCGCGACGGAGAAGTCCAGACCGGCGAGCTTCAACCGGGCGCCGTCGGCCAGCTCCTTGACGTCGGAGGGCTCCCCCACGGTCAGTTCGCCGAGCAGCTGCGCGCCGAGGGAACGACCGATGGCCTTCTCCGGGTCGCTCATCATGTACCGGTCGTCGGGGTGGATCCACGCGGGCACGTCATGCGCGCCGCAGACCGGGACGACCGAGGCGACATGGTCGATGTGGCCGTGGGTGAGGACGACCGCGACGGGCTTGAGCCGATGCTTCTTGAGCGCGTCCTCGACTCCCTCGGCGGCCTGGTGGCCCGGGTCGATGATCACGCACTCCTCGCCTGCGGCGGGGGCGACCAAGTAGCAGTTGGTGCCCCAGGCCCCGGCGGGAAACCCGGCAATGAGCACGATCGTCCTTCGTTCGTCGTCCGGCGGAGGTGACCGCGCGGGATCGCGGCAGATCAGAGCCTACCGGCGCTCCCGATTCCACAGCTAACCCATATACGGTACGGGGCTAACAGAAGCGGTCATCCACGCAGAGGAGAGATCACCCGGTGGTCAGCAACGATCAGCGGCGGCGTCAGCTCGCCCGGGAGAAGTTCTTGCGGCAGCAGCAGCGCCGGGAGGCCGCGCGACGCAGGGCGCGGATGCGCAACGCGGTGATCGCCTCGGCGCTCGCGGTGATCCTGGCCGGCGGCGCCGTGTCCTACGCGGCAGGCGCCTTCGACGACGACAGCAAGTCGGAGAACACGGCGAACTCGAACCCCACCACCAAGCCGGACCCCTGCGAGAAGCCCGCGGGCGGCAAGGTGAAGCCGCTCAGCTTCAAGAAGGAACCGAAGCTCACGATCGACAAGTCGGCCGACTACACGATGAAGCTCGCCACCACCTGCGGCGACATCGACCTGAACCTGTCGGCGACCAAGGCTCCGCGCACGGTCAACTCCTTCAACTTCCTCGTGAAGAAGGGCTACCTCGACCACACGAAGTGCCACCGGCTCGTCTCGGGCGGCATCTACGTCCTGCAGTGCGGCGACCCGAAGGGCACCGGCGAGGGCGGCCCCGGCTACTCGATCCCGGACGAGAACCTCAAGGACAAGAGCCTGAAGGGGAACGTGTATCCGGCGGGTACGGTCGCGATGGCCAACCAGTACAACGCCCAGGAGAAGAAGGGCCGGGACTCCGGCGGCAGCCAGTTCTTCCTGGTCTACCAGGACAGTCAGCTGCCGCCCGACTACACACCGTTCGGGACCATTTCCGATTCCGGGATGAAGGTGCTCAAGAAGATCGCCGACGCCGGCGAGAGCACCGGCCAAGGCGAGGGCGCCCCGAACGCGACGGTCGTCATCAACAAGGCCACCGTGTCGAAATCCTGACCGCCGGGAGGCAAACTTCGGACGCGCGGGGTGCGGACAGCCGCCCCGCCGGTCGCCTATGTTGGCGGTGACGAAACTGTGGACGATGCCGGGGGCCCCGAGGCCCTGCGCAGGCATCATGTGGAGGAGGCGCTGTGAGCAGCGACCCGTGGGGCCGCGTCGATGAGACGGGGACCGTGTACGTGCGCAAGGCCGACGGCAGCGAGCGCGAGGTCGGTTCGTGGAAAGCGGGGTCTCCTGACGAGGCCCTGGCTTACTTCGAGCGCAAGTACGACGGTCTGGTCGTCGAGATCGGACTTCTCGAGCGCCGGGTGAAGACGACCGACCTTTCGGCCAAGGACGCCATGACCGCCATCGACCACCTGCGCCAGCAGGTGGACGAGGCCCACGCGGTCGGCGATCTGGACGCCCTGAGCACGCGCCTGGACAAGCTCGTCGAGACCGTCGACGCGCGCCGCGAAGAGCGCAAGGTCCAAAAGGCCAAGCAGTCGGACGAGGCCAGGCACGCCAAGGAGGCGCTGGTCGTCGAGGCCGAGGAGCTCGCGCAGAGCGAGCAGTGGCGGGCGGCGGGCGAGCGGCTGCGTGCCCTGGTGGACACCTGGAAGGGTCTGCCGCGCCTCGACCGCAAGTCGGACGACGAGCTGTGGCACCGCTTCTCGCATGCCCGCTCGGCGTTCTCCAAGCGGCGCAAGGCCCACTTCGCGTCGCTGGACGCCCAGCGCGAGGAGGCCCGCAAGACCAAGGAGAAGCTGGTCGGCGAGGCCGAGGCTCTCTCCGGGTCGACCGACTGGGGTCCGACGGCCGCGCGCTACCGCGACCTGATGACCGAGTGGAAGGCCGCGGGCCGCGCCCAGCGCGAGCACGAGGACGATCTGTGGAACCGCTTCCGCGGCGCCCAGGACGTGTTCTTCGCGGCGCGCAGTTCGGTCTTCGCCGAGCGGGACGCCGAGCAGACGGAGAACCTGAAGCTGAAGGAGGAGCTGGCCGAGGAGGCCGAGAAGCTCGTCCCGGTGAAGGACCTCAAATCGGCGCGCGCCGCCTTCCGCACGCTCAACGAGCGCTGGGAGGCCATCGGCCACGTCCCGCGTGACGCGCGCCCGAAGGTCGAGGGCCGGATGCACGCGGTGGAGCGTGCCCTCCAGGAGACGGAGGAGGCCGAGTGGCGCCGGACGAACCCTGAGGCGCGTGCGCGTGCCGAGGGTCTGACCGGTCAGCTGCAGGCCGCCGTCGACAAGCTGGTCGAACAGATCGAGAAGGCGCGTGCGGCGGGCAACAACGCCAAGGCCGACAAGCTCCAGAAGGAGCTCGACGGCCGCCAGGCGCTGCTCGACCAGGCCCTGAAGGGTCTGCACGAGTTCGGCGGCTGAGGCACAGGTAATGCGGACGGTGTGCGGCCCGGCCGGTGGGGAGATCCGCCGGCCGGGCCGTTTCTCCGTTCACGGGGCTATGCCGTGGTGCGTGCGCCTCCGTACTCGGCGATGTCGAGCGCATGCTTGAGCACTTCGCAGGCCTGGATGTGGTTGCCCGACTCCTGGAGCAGGTCGGCGAGCCTTCGGCAGACCAGCACGGCCTCGGGCCCGTACGCCTTGTGCACTTGCTGGAATGCCAGCTCCAGCACCTCGATGGCCTCGCGGATCTGCCCCGTTCCGGCGAGCAGCTCCGACAACTCCAGTTGCACGGCGAGCAGTTCGCCCTGGCCGCCACTTACCTGCTCCTGGAGCGCGAGGCGCAGCACGGGCAGGGCGTCCCTGGTGTTGCCCTCAGCCCGCAGCAGCCGGGCGACGTTCAGACCGGTGGCGACCATGGCCGCCCGTACGTCCCCGGCGAGCACGGGGCCCGCCGGAGCCCTGCGGCCGGCGCGGGCCTTGTTGCGGGCGAAGGACAGGCGACCGACGCCGTTCTCCTGTGAGCGCTGCGGCAGCGGCCTGTTCTTGGCGCGCAGCCGCTCCTCCAGGACCCGGTAGAGCGTCTCCAGGTCGATCAGCTCGGGGCCTCCTGGGATTCCGCCGCGCAGCACCGTCAGGAGTTCCCCGGTGAACGCCGTGTAGCGCTCACCGTCCGGGGCGAGGGCCAGGCGGTCGCGGGGAGAGGCGGTGAGGACGTACGCGCCGTCCACGGCGGCCTGTGCGGCCAGTACGTCGCCGCCCGTCAGCGTGCGCGCGGCACGGCCGCTGAAGCAGCAGTCGAGAACGACGATCTTGCGCTGGGCACGGGAGGCCCGCAGGGCGGAGCGCAGATGCTGGTAGGCCACGGCGGTGTAGCCCATGGTGTCGCGGGAGTCGCCGAGGGCGAGGTACAGGTCCGCGGACTCGGAGTCCCGCATGCCGTGCCCCGCGTAGTACACGATCAGGGTGTCCGTGGCCTCGTCGCCCGCCTGATGCACCGGGTCGAGCATCGCGGGTGCGCTCTGCGGGTCGGTCACCACGGCGCAGTGCTGGACGGGGAGTCCCCAGACGGTGGAGTCGCAGAGCTCGGCCGCCAGGTCCACCACATTGGCCTCGACGGCCGGGAGTTGGGGCAGGTGGCGGTAGGACGCGGTGCCGATGAGAACGGCCCGGGAGCTGCCGGGGTCAGGAAGAGCCGTCATCGGCCGTGCCTCCCCGCTCCAGGACCTCCATGACGCGCCGCAGGGTCCCCTCGTCGGCCGCCGCCTCCTGGGTGAGCTCCACCCGTACGTCGCCCCGGGTCAGGACGAGCGCCGGAGCCCGGCGGCGCGCAAGCTGCCACTGGAGTACGGAGACGACGAGGGCGGCGGTGGACAGCGTGCTGCCGAGCGCCAGTTGGAGAACGTCGAAGCCGGTTCCCATGTGGCCGGCTGGGGCGGGCGCGGCCGCCCCGACACGGCCGCGGAGGTGTCCGGCGACGGATTCGTCCTCACGCAACCAGCTGGCCAGGGAGCGCAGTTCGTTCTCGGTGTCGATCTCGTCCCCCGACACGGTCACCATCAGGTCGGTCACGGCCCGCTCCCCCTTCTCTGGTCCACGTGACGGTTCACCCGGGCGAGCAGTTCCACGGCCTTGTCGCCGGCGCCCAGCCTCGCCAGGCAGACAGCCTGCCAATACTGACTGGCGAGCGTGGTCGGATGGGCCGGGCCGAGCGACGAGAGGCATACCGGCACCACCGCCGACAACAGCTGTGCGGCCTCCTGTAGTTCACCGCGCAGCACCAGGTTGACCGCCTCGCGCTGACGGGACAGGGCGGTCTGCGGGGTCATGCTGCTGAGCACGATGCGGCGGCTGACGTCGCTGAGCGTCGGTGGCCGCAACGGGTCGGCGCGCTCCGCCCTGGGCTGCGGGACGGCTTCGTCCCAGTCGTACTCGGGAAGTTCCTCGGCGTCCTGCGCCGGGGTGTCCAGGCCACGCACCGCGTCGTCCCTCAACTGGTGCGCCACGAGCGCGGCCAGAGCCTCCCTGCCCCCCTCGGCGCCCTGCGCGAGGAGCGCCTCCGCGGAGTCCGCATGCTGGGGGCGGTCGGCGGGGTCCTGGGCGCACAGCCGGTCGACCAGGTCGAGCAGCGCGTCGGGATGGGCCAGACCGCGGCCGCGCAGGCGAGGGATGCCGTCGCCGAGCGCGCTCTCCACGATGGCCCCGAAGTCCACCGTCCGCGTGCCGAACGGCAGCTCGCCGGTGAGCATCAGGTACATGCAGGCGCCGAGCCCGTACAGGTCGGCGGACGGCCCCGGTGCCGCGCCGCGGATGGTCTCGGGGGCCATGAACTGCGGGGTGCCGACGAGCTCCCCGGTCCTGGTGATCGCCCGTTCCCCGACGAGGCGGGCCAGACCGAAGTCGTGCAGTACGCAGCGCCCGTCGCGACTGATCCCGATGTTCGACGGCTTGACGTCACGGTGCAGCACTCCGGCGTCGTGGGCCGCGATGAGCCCACGGACCACGTCCAGGGCCACCCGCGCGACGACAGCCGTGGGCATCGGCCCGGTCCAAGACACGAGCTCGGCCAGGCTCAGGCCGTCGAGCACCTGCATCACGAGGTACGGCGTCCCGTCGGCCACCCCTACGTCGAGCAGCGTGACCACGCCGGGGTGGTGGATCCGCGCCAGGGCCTGCGCCTCGCGCAGGAACCGGTCTCTGGCCTCGTCATCCTCGGCGAGGCCTGCCACCGCGGTCAGCATCTTCACGGCCACACGCCGGCCGAGCCGCGTGTCCTCGGCCTCGTGGACCACGCCCATGCCGCCGCGCCCCAGCGTGCGGAGCAGGCGGTACCGCCCGGCCACGAGTAATCCCGCCGCCCCCGCGCTGCCGTCCATCGCACTCTCCCCCTCGGACACCGCGTGCCCCGCTCAGGGCCGCCGCGCCGACGTCACCCTGTACACGTCATACACGCCCTCGACTCCCCTGACCGCCTTGAGCACATGGCCCAGGTGCTTGGGGTCGCCCATCTCGAAGGTGAAGCGCGAGGTGGCGACGCGGTCGCGGGAGGTCTGGACGGCCGCGGACAGGATGTTCACGTGCTGGTCCGAGAGGATGCGCGTGACGTCCGAGAGCAGGCGCGAGCGGTCAAGGGCCTCGACCTGGATGGCGACCAGGAAGACCGAGGACTGGGTGGGCGCCCACTCGACCTCGAGGATGCGCTCGGGCTCGCGGGAGAGCGAGTCGACGTTCACGCAGTCGCTGCGGTGAACCGATACGCCGCTGCCGCGCGTGACGAAGCCGATGATCGGGTCCCCCGGCACCGGCGTGCAGCAGCGGGCGAGCTTGACCCACACATCCTCGACGCCCTTGACGACGACACCGGGGTCGGCGTTGGCGCGGCGCTTGCTGCGGCTGCGCGAGGGCGGTGTGCTCTCGGCGATGTCCTCGTTGGCGGCTTCCTCGCCGCCGAGCGCCTGGACGAGCTTCTGCACGACGGACTGCGCGGTGACGTGGCCTTCGCCGATCGCCGCGTAGAGGGACGAGATGTCGGGGTAGCGCATCTCGTGCGCGAGGGTGACCAGGGAGTCGCCCGTGAGGATCCGCTGGATCGGCAGGTTCTGCTTGCGCATGGCGCGCGCGATGGCGTCCTTGCCCTGCTCGATGGCCTCGTCGCGGCGCTCCTTGGAGAACCACGCACGGATCTTGTTGCGCGCCCGCGGTGACTTGACGAAGCCGAGCCAGTCGCGGGACGGGCCCGCGCCGGCCGCCTTGGAGGTGAAGACCTCCACCAAATCGCCGTTGTCCAGGGTCGATTCGAGCGGCACGAGCCGGCCGTTGACCCGGGCCCCTATGGTGCGGTGGCCGACCTCGGTGTGGACCGCGTACGAGAAGTCGACCGGCGTCGCGCCCGCCGGGAGCGCTATGACGTCGCCCTTCGGCGTGAACACGAAGACCTCGTTGCGGGAGAGGTCGAAGCGCAGGGACTCCAGGAACTCGCTGGGGTCCTCGGTCTCCTTCTGCCAGTCCAGGAGCTGGCGCAGCCACGCCATGTCGTTCAGGTGGTCGTCCTTGCCGCCGGCCTTCCGCGGCACGTCGGTGCGCACCTTCGAGGCTCCGGCGACGGCCTCCTGCTTGTACTTCCAGTGCGCGGCGATGCCGTACTCGGCGCGGCGGTGCATGTCGAACGTACGGATCTGGAGCTCGACGGGCTTGCCGTTGGGGCCGATGACCGTCGTGTGCAGCGACTGGTACATGTTGAACTTCGGCATCGCGATGTAGTCCTTGAACCGGCCCGGGACCGGGTTCCATCGCGCGTGGACGGTGCCGAGCGCGGCGTAACAGTCGCGCACGGTGTCGACAAGTACCCGAATACCCACCAGGTCGTAGATCTCCGCGAAGTCGCGGCCGCGGACGATCATCTTCTGGTAGACGCTGTAGTAGTGCTTCGGGCGGCCGGTGACGGTGGCCTTGATGCGGGCGGCGCGCAGGTCGGCCTGGACCTCGTCGGTCACTATGGCGAGGTACTCGTCGCGCTTGGGGGCGCGCTCGGCGACCAGGCGCACGATCTCGTCGTACATCTTGGGGTAGAGGATCGCGAAGGCGAGGTCCTCCAGCTCCCACTTGATGGTGTTCATGCCCAGGCGGTGAGCCAGGGGCGCGTAGATCTCGAGCGTCTCGCGGGCCTTCTTCTCCTGCTTCTCGCGCTTGAGATAGCGCATCGTGCGCATGTTGTGCAGGCGGTCGGCGAGCTTGATGACCAGGACGCGGGGGTCCTTGGCCATGGCGACGACCATCTTGCGCACGGTCTCGGCCTGCGCGGCCTCGCCGAACTTGACCTTGTCCAGCTTGGTGACGCCGTCGACGAGCAGGGCGACCTGGTCGCCGAAGTCGCGCTTGAGGGTGTCGAGGCCGTACTCGGTGTCCTCGACGGTGTCGTGCAGGAGCCCGGCCATCAGGGTGGCGGGGTCCATGCCCAGCTCGGCGAGGATCGTCGTCACGGCGAGGGGGTGCGTGATGTAGGGGTCGCCGCTCTTGCGCTTCTGGCCGCGGTGCCAGCGCTCGGCGACCTGGTAGGCGCGCTCGATCTGGCGCAGCGTCGCCGTCTCGATCTTGGGGTCGTTGCTGCGCACTATCCGCAGCAGGGGCTCGAGGACCGGGTTGTACGGGTTCGAACGCTGGACGCCGAGGCGAGCAAGGCGGGCGCGCACACGGTTGGAGGAGCCGGAGCGCTCGTTCTTGGCCGCGGTGGGGCGGGGCGTGGGCGTCGTACTGCCCGCGCGGGCCTCGGTGGGGGGCTTGGGGCGCGAGGCATCGGCGGCCGGCCTGTCGCGGGGGCCGCTGTCGCCCGGCGTGCTCGGTGCGGACGTGGTGCTGGGGGGCGTACTCTCCCGCTTCGCCGGCGTCGCGCCCGTGGCGGGCGGCGTGCTCTTCGCGGGCGCGGCAGCGGGCGCCGCCGCGCTCTTGGCCTGCTCTGCGGCCTTGGCGGCGGTGAGTGCCTTGGACTCGTCTGGCAAGAGGCGCTCCCTGTGCGCGATCCGGGTCCCCCGGTCAGGCCCCGAAGAACCCATGGTATCGATCCTGGACCTTCGGCTCGCCTTCAGCCCGTGAGACGGCTCACTACAGGAGAAACACCTGAGGCGGGCGCCGGATTCCGCCGGGCCCGCCTCAGGGTGTGCGTGGTGGCTGCTCAGACGCCTCAGACGGTGAGGAGGGCCTCCAGCGGGGCGCCCTCCAGGGCCGTCTCCAGCTTGGCGCGGACCCCGAGGAAGCCGAGTTCCATCAGCACCGCCACACCGGCGACCTGTGCGCCCGCACGGCGGATGAGCCGCAGGGACGCCTCGGCGGTGCCGCCGGTCGCCAGGACGTCGTCGATGACCAGGACGCGGTCGTCGGCGGCGAGGTCCTCGGCGTGCACCTCGATCTCGGCGCTGCCGTACTCCAGGTCGTACGACTGGCTGAGCGTCGCTCCGGGGAGCTTGCCCGCCTTGCGTACGGGGATGAAGCCGAGCCCGGCGCGCAGCGCGACCGGGGCGCCCAGGATGAAGCCGCGGGCCTCCAGGCCGACGATCTTCGTGGCGCCGTACCGCACGGCGAGGTCCGCGAGGGCCTCGGTGAGTGCGGCGAAGGCCTCCGGGTCCGCGAGGAGCGGCGTGATGTCCTTGAACATCACCCCGGGCTCGGGGTAATCGGCAACGTCCCGGATGCGGCTGAGCAGAAGTTCCTGTACCTGGGTCATCCGCCCGCACCTCGTTGTTGTTGATCCGAACGCCTCGTTCGACGCGGCGAGTCACTTTAGCAAGACCCGATGACCACACCCCGCCCGCGCCAACCCGCCCGGCCGGCCGCATGGCAAGATCATCCGCGACCGCCCTTCTCGGGGCTAAAACGGAGGAACAGTGCATATCTCTCGCAAGATTGCCCACCGGTCACGACCAAGGCCAGACGAAGAAGTATGTGGCCAAGTGGTACTACGCGGGCTGCGGCAAGAGCGGGTTCATCAAGAATGTGCCGTGGGGGAACGTCGCGGCGCACCCCGAGATCAAGATCAAGGGGTTCTCGCTGCTCAAGTGGCAGTAGGCCTCGCCGGATCCTGAGCTGAATCAAGAACGGGCTTCGCTCCTCGTACGAGGAGCGAAGCCCGTTCTTCTGTCTTCTGTGCTTCTGCCGAAGCCGGTGGCCCGGCCTCGGTCAGCGGCGCTTCCCCGAGGGACGGCCACGGCCGCGGCCGCGAGGCTGCGCCTGCGTACGGCGCTGGCTGCCGACCACACCGGCGGCCGCCGGGACGTCGTCGTCGTCCTCCGGCTCGTCGCCGTCACGCGGCGGCTCCTCGGTGTCCAGCGACTCTCCCTTGGCAGCGGCGGCCGCGCGCTTGGCGAGCACCCGCTTCTTCAGGGCCTTCATCGCCGGCTCGCGCTCCTTGAGGTCGGCGACGAGCGGAGTGGCGATGAAGATCGAGGAGTACGCTCCGGCCGCGAGACCCACGAAGAGCGACAGCGAGATGTCGTTCAGCATGCCCGCGCCGAGCGCACCGCCACCGATGAACAGGAGGCCCGCCACCGGAAGGAGCGCGACCACCGTGGTGTTGATGGAACGCACCAGGGTGCTGTTGATCGACCGGTTGGCGATCTCGCTGTAGGTGAACCTCGTCTGCTTGGCCGCGTCCTTGCCCTGCTCCTTGAGCGAGTCGAAGACGACCACCGTGTCGTAGAGCGAGTAACCGAGAATGGTCAGCAGACCGATCACGGTGCCCGGTGTGACCTCGAAGCCGACCAGGGAGTAGATACCGACCGTGATGGTGATGTCGTGGATCAGGGCGACCAGCGCGGCGGCGGCCATCCGCCACTCGAAGGCGATCGCCAGATAGATCACGCACAGGACGAGGAAGACAGCGAGGCCGGTCCACGCCTTGTTGGCGATCTGTTCACCCCAACTGGGGCCGACAAGATCCGCGTTGACGTCCTTCGCCGGGACGCCGAGGTCCTTGGCGAGCTTTTCCTTGATCTGGTCGGACTTGTTCGTGTCCACACCCGAGATCTGGACGCGCATCGTGTCGTTGCCGAGCTTCTGGACGATGGCCTGGTGCCCCGAGGCCTTCTCCGCCGACTCCTGGGCCTGTTCGACCGAGGCGGAGGTCTTCGGCGTGGTGAAGACCGCGCCGCCCTTGAACTCGATGCCCATGTTGAGGCCCTGGACGGCCAGGGCGACGATCGCCGTGATGGTGATCAGGACAGAGACGCCGTACCAGATCTTCCGCTTGCCGATGAAGTCATAGCCGACTTCGCCGTGGAAGAGCCGGGCGCCGAGGTTGCCGAGCTTCGACATCTCACGCCTCCTTCGGGTCGGAGCCAGCGGAACCAGGGGTACGGCGGGTGCGGCGCAGCGGGGGCTTGGCACCCAGCCGCGTCGGGTCGATCCCGGACCACTTGTGGCCGCTCGCGAAGAACTTCTTGCGGGCCATGATCGTCATCAGCGGCTTGGTGAAGAGGAAGACCACCACGACGTCGAGCAGCGTGGTCAGACCGAGCGTGAAGGCGAAGCCCTGCACCTTGCCGACGGTGACGATGTAGAGCACCGCGGCGGCGAGGAAGGACACGAAGTCCGAGACCAGGATGGTGCGCCGGGCGCGCGGCCAGGCCCGCTCGACGGCGGGGCGCAGGGTGCGGCCCTCGCGGATCTCGTCCCGGATGCGTTCGAAGTACACGATGAACGAGTCCGCGGTGATACCGATCGCAACGATCGCACCACACACCGCGGGCAGGTTGAGTGCGAAGCCGATGGCCGGACCGAGCAAGGTCATGATCGTGTACGTGAGGATGCCGGAGGCGACGAGGCTCAGCAGTGCGATGAAGGCCAGGCCCCGGTAGTAGGCCACCAGGTAGATGACGACTAGCGCCAGACCGATGGCACCGGCGATCAGACCGGCGTGCAGCTGCTCACCGCCGAGCGCGGCGGTCACGGTGGTGACGCTGTCCTCGTGGAAGGTGAGCGGCAGGGCGCCGTAGGACAGCATGTTCGCCAGGTCCTTGGCCGACTCCTGGGTGAAGCTGCCGCTGATCTCGGCGTTCGAGCTCAGCTGCGAGCTGACGCGCGGGGCCGAGACGACGTCCCCGTCCAGAACGATCGCGAACTGGTTCTGCGGCTCGGTCTGCTTCATCAGCTTGCCGGTGGTCGCGGCGAACTTCTTGGAGCCGTCCTTGGTGAAGTCCATCGTGACGATCCAGATGCCACGCTCGGGGTCGAGCACGGCCTTGGCGTCCTTGACGTCCTTGCCCTCGACCTCGGCCGGGCCCAGGACGTACTTCTCCCACTGGCCGGCACTGTTCTTGCCACAGGCCGCCATCGGGTCGCTCGGCTTGACGCCTTCGGTGGCCTTGACCCGGCTGCTCTGCTTGGTGCAGTCGAGCGCGGTGAACTTCTCCTGCAGCTCCTTCGTGGCCGCGTCCGCCGACGGGGTCGGCGACGGGGCGTCGCTGCCCGCGGGCTTGTCCGAGGCCTTGGGCGAAGGAGTGGGGTCGGCCTTCAGGGCGTCGGTGACGGCACGGCCCTTGGGGCTCTCGGTCGCGCTGGGCGAGGACGCCGCGTCCTTGTCCTTGCCGTCCGCGCTGTCCGCGCTCTCCTTGCCGTCCTTGTCACCCTTGTCGGTCGCCTTCGGCGAACCGGACGGGCTTGCGGAGGGATCGGGGGTCGGCGCTCCGGCCGCCATCGTCATCACGGGACGGAAGTAGAGCTGCGCGGTCGTGCCGACCTGCTCGCGCGCCTGCTTCTGGTTCGTCCCCTTGGGGATGTTGACGATGATGTTGCGGTCGCCCTGGGTCTGGACCTCGGCCTCGGAGACACCGAGACCGTTGACACGGCGCTCGATGATGCCCACGGCCGTGTCCATGTTGGTCTTGTTGACCGCGTTGGGCTTGCCGGGCTCACTCTTGGCACCGAGCGTGATGCTCGTTCCGCCTGCGAGGTCGATGCCCAGGCGCGGGGTGGTGTGACCGGAGAGGAACATCCCCCCGGTGAGCGCCACCATGGCGATCAGGATGAGGGCCAGGGAACGGCCCGGCCTCCCCTGGCCGCTCTGCCTCCGGCCCTTCTTCGGTGCTGCCACCTTCTCGTTTCTCCCTGTCCAACCGCCCGGAACCCATTACGTGCCGTGGGCGGCCATGAAGTGGTGTCGAGACCCGTCACGAGACCCACGCACCGCGGAGGCCGTGGCAGCGCGGTCGGCGCGCCACGCACCCCGGTCGTGGTTACTTCGTGTCGGACTCGCCGTCGGTCTTCTTCGGCTCGGCGTCGTCGGCCTTGGGGGCGCTGTCCGCGTCCTTCTTGCCGAGGTCGATGGGCGAGTCGTCGGAAGCGCCGGCGGCGGGCTCGTCGGTCTCGGTGAGGGAGGAGGCGTCGTCCGGGACGACGGGGTCGTCCGACTTCACGGCACTCGTGCCGTGCACGATGCGGTTGTACTCGTCGTCCTCGAGGACGGCGCCCACGGAGTTCTTCGCGTAGAACGCGTGCACACCAGGAGCCACCTCAAGGAGGACGGCGTCGTCGTGAACCTCCTTGACGGTGGCGTACATGCCCCCGATCGTGCGGATGCCGGTGCCGGGCTGCATCTCATTGCGCATCTGCGCCGCCGCCTGCTGCTTCTTCTTGGCGGAGCGCGTCATCAGGAACATGGCCCCGATGAGCACGATGAAGGGGAGGAGGGTCACGATATTCACGGGACGGAGTTTCCTTCGCATGACCGCGCAGATAAGCGGCCTGATGGACGGGGGTGGGCACGCCGCCCACAAGGGCGGCATCGGCGGAGTCTAAGCGAGTCCGCGCCTAACGAACAACGCTCAGCATGGCACCGCAGTTCCTGACCGGGCGAGTACGCGCGCCGTCACGCCCCGAACAGGTCCCCTTGTCCGATTCCGCCCGCCTGCCGCGGCGGAACAAGGCCGAGATGCGCCCATGCGGCGGGCGTCCCGACCCGGCCGCGGGGGGTGCGCGCGAGCAGTCCCTCCCGCACCAGGAACGGCTCGGCGACCTCCTCGACCGTCTCGCGCTCCTCCCCCACGGCGACGGCGAGCGTCGACAGACCGACTGGTCCGCCGCCGAAGAGCTTGAGCAGAGCCTCGAGGACCGCACGGTCGAGGCGGTCGAGGCCGCGGCCGTCCACCTCGTAGACCTTCAGGGCCGCGCCCGCGATGTCCCTGTTGATCTCTCCGTCGGCCTTGACCTGCGCATAGTCCCGTACGCGGCGCAGCAGGCGGTTGGCGATACGGGGCGTGCCGCGCGAGCGCCCGGCGATCTCGGCGGCGCCGGCCGGGTCGATCTCGACGTCGAGCAGCTGTGCGGAGCGGTGGATCACCCGCTCCAGCTCGGCGGGTTCGTAGAACTCCATGTGTGCGGTGAAGCCGAAGCGGTCGCGCAGCGGCGGCGGCAGCAGGCCCGCCCTGGTGGTGGCGCCGACCAGGGTGAAGGGCGGCAGCTCCAGGGGGATGGCGGTGGCGCCGGGGCCCTTGCCGACGATCACGTCGACGCGGAAGTCCTCCATCGCCATGTAGAGCATCTCTTCGGCGGGCCGCGACATCCGGTGGATCTCGTCGAGGAAGAGCACCTCTCCTTCCTGGAGGGAGGAGAGGATCGCCGCGAGGTCGCCCGCGTGCTGGATGGCCGGGCCGCTGGTGATGCGGATCGGGGCGCCCATCTCGGCTGCGATGATCATCGAGAGGGTGGTCTTGCCGAGGCCGGGGGCTCCGGAGAGCAGCACGTGGTCGGCGGTGGCGCCCCGCGCGCGGGCGGCGCGCAGGACGAGGTCGAGCTGCTCGCGGACCTTCTCCTGGCCGATGAACTCGTCCAGGTCCTTGGGGCGCAGGGCGGCCTCGACCGCCTGGTCCTCGCCGTCGGCGGACGCACCGACGAGCCGCTCGGCCGCGCCTGCCGGGGCGGTCGTGTCGTCGGTGGTCTCGTCCCAGTTCATGAGCTCGCCTCGCGATGTGGTTCTGGTGGTGAAGGGGCCGGCACGTGCTAGCGGGTGCGGTTCAGCGTCTGCAGCGCGGCCTTGAGGAGCTGGCCCACCTGCGGCTTCTCGGACGCCTCGGCCTGCGGGGTGACGGCGGCGACGGCTTCGTCGGCCTCGCGCGTCGCGTACCCGAGGCCGATCAGCGCCGCGTGCAGCTGGTCGCTCCAGCCGGAGGTGACGGGGGTGCCGATGGCGGGGCCGCCCGTGCCGAGGGGCTCGCCGAGGCGGTCCTTGTACTCCAGGAGCAGCTTCTGGGCGCCCTTCTTGCCGATGCCCGGGACCGCGGTGAGCGCCTTCTCGTCACCGGTGGCGACCGCGCGGCGCAGGGCGTCGGGGCTGTGCACGGCGAGCATGGCCTGCGCGAGGCGTGGTCCGACACCGCTCGCCGTCTGAAGGAGCTCGAAGGTCTGGCGCTCGTCGTCGTCCGCGAAGCCGTACAGGGTGAGGGAGTCCTCCCTGACGACGAGGGAGGTGGCGAGCTTGGCCTGCTGGCCGATGCGCAGGGTGGAGAGGGTGTTCGGCGCGCACTGGACGGCCATGCCGATGCCACCGACCTCGACCACCGCGGAATCGGGGGCGAGGGCGGCGACGGGGCCGCTGACGAAGGCGATCATGCGGTACGGCCTTTCTGGGCTGTGGGGGCTTTCGGGGTTCTCGACGCGTGCAGGGCAGCCGCCTGCTGGAGGCGGTTCTGCGCCACTGCCTGCTGGAGGCGGTTCTGTGCGGGCGCGCGCCAGATGTGACAGATGGCGAGGGCGAGGGCGTCCGCGGCGTCGGCGGGCTTGGGCGGTGCGTCGAGCCGCAGTAGGCGGGTGACCATCGCGCCGACCTGCGCCTTGTCCGCGCGGCCGCTGCCGGTGACGGCGGCCTTGACCTCGCTGGGCGTGTGCAGGGCGACGGGGATGCCGCGCCGGGACGCGCAGAGCATGGCCACGGCGCTGGCCTGGGCCGTCCCCATGACCGTACGCACGTTGTGCTGGCTGAACACCCGCTCCACCGCGAGGACTTCGGGGTCGTGCTCGTCGAGCCACTGCTCGATGCCCTGCTCGATGGCGACAAGGCGGTGGCCGAGTTCGGCGTCGGCGGGCGTGCGGACGACGCCGACGCCGCGCATGGTGAGCGGTCGTCCGGCCACGCCGTCGACGACACCGACACCGCACCGGGTGAGCCCTGGGTCGACCCCCAACACGCGCATGAATCCCCTCCCGTTGCCTGTCCGTGCAGGTTATCGGGTCCCTCTGACAACGCGACGGGCCGACGGGGTGTGTCCCGTCGGCCCGTCAGCGCTTCGAAGGGGCGCGCCTACGCGTCGACCTTCTCCATGACCTCGTCGCTCACGTCGAAGTTGGCGAAGACGTTCTGCACGTCGTCGCTGTCCTCGAGCGCGTCGATCAGCTTGAAGATCTTCCGCGCGCCGTCCTCGTCCAGCTCGACCTGCATGGTCGGGACGAAGTTGGCGTCGGCCGAGTCGTACTCGATGCCGGCGTCCTGGAGCGCGGTGCGGACCGCGACCATGTCGGTGGCCTCGGAGAGGACCTCGAAGGACTCGCCGAGGTCGTTGACCTCTTCGGCGCCCGCGTCCAGGACCGCGCCGAGGACGTCGTCCTCGGACAGCTCGCCCTTGGGGACGATGACGACGCCCTTGCGGTGGAAGAGGTACGAGACGGAGCCCGGGTCGGCCATGGAGCCGCCGTTGCGGGTCATCGCGACGCGTACGTCCGAGGCCGCGCGGTTGCGGTTGTCCGTGAGGCACTCGATGAGCACCGCGACGCCGTTGGGGCCGTAGCCCTCGTACATGATCGTCTCGTAGTCGGCGCCACCGGCTTCGAGACCGGCGCCGCGCTTGACCGCGGAGTCGATGTTCTTGTTCGGGACCGAGCTCTTCTTGGCCTTCTGGATGGCGTCGAAGAGGGTCGGGTTACCGGACACATCGGCGCCGCCCGTGCGGGCCGCGACCTCGATGTTCTTGATCATCTTCGCGAAGAGCTTGCCGCGCTTGGCGTCAATCACGGCCTTCTTGTGCTTCGTCGTAGCCCATTTAGAGTGGCCGGACATCTGCCTGTCTCCTTCGCGTTACCCAACCTGTACGAACTCCCCCGACCCTAAGGGACCAGGGGGACCCCCGGATCCTACTAGGATCGCGCCGCCGCGTTCCCCCGCACCATCCCGACGAACAGTTCGTGCACGCGGTGGTCGCCCGTCAACTCGGGGTGGAACGACGTCGCGAGGGCGTTGCCCTGGCGCACGGCGACGATGTGCCCCTCGTGCTCGGCCAGCACCTCGACGCGCGCGCCGACCGACTCGACCCAGGGGGCGCGGATGAAGACACCCTCCACGGGGTCGCCGTCGATGCCCGCGACGGCGACGGCCGCCTCGAAGGACTCGTTCTGCCGCCCGAAGGCGTTACGGCGCACGATCATGTCGATGCCGCCGAAGGTCTCCTGCGCCGAGCGCGGATCGAGGATCTTGTCGGCGAGCATGATCATGCCCGCGCAGGTGCCGTAGACCGGCATACCGGCGCCCACGCGCGCGCGAAGCGGCTCCGCGAGGCCGAACAGGGTGGCCAGCTTGGAGATGGTGGTGGACTCACCGCCGGGGATGACCAGGCCGTCCACCTCGGCCAGCTCTTCGGGGCGCCGCACCGGCCTGGCCACGGCGTCCGCCGAGGCCAGGGCGATCAGGTGCTCCCGTACGTCGCCCTGGAGAGCCAGGACGCCGACTACAGGGGTGTCAGTCATCTACGTAGTGCCTTACCAGCCGCGGTTGGCGTAGCGCTCGGCCTCGGGGAGGGTGTCGCAGTTGATGCCGACCATGGCCTCGCCGAGGTTGCGGGACGCGTCCGCGATGATCTTGGGGTCGTCGTAGAAGGTGGTGGCCTTCACGATGGCGGCGGCGCGCGCGGCCGGGTCGCCCGACTTGAAGATGCCGGAGCCGACGAAGACACCCTCGGCACCGAGCTGGCGCATCAGGGCGGCGTCGGCGGGGGTGGCGACGCCACCGGCCGAGAAGAGGACCACCGGCAGCTTGCCCAGCTCGGAGACCTCCTTGACCAGCTCGTACGGGGCGCGCAGGTCCTTGGCGGCGGCGTACAGCTCGTTGTTGTCGAAGCCACGCAGCCTGGCGATCTCGTTCTTGATCTGGCGCAGGTGGCGCACGGCCTCGACGACGTTGCCGGTGCCGGCCTCGCCCTTGGAGCGGATCATGGCCGCGCCCTCGGCGATGCGGCGCAGGGCCTCGCCCAGGTTGGTGGCGCCACACACGAAGGGGGTCGTGAAGGCGAACTTGTCGCTGTGGTTGACCTCGTCGGCCGGGGTCAGGACCTCGGACTCGTCGATGTAGTCGACGCCGAGGGACTGCAGGACCTGGGCCTCGACGAAGTGGCCGATGCGGGACTTGGCCATGACCGGGATGGAGACGGCCTCGATGATCTCTTCGATCATGTTCGGGTCGGACATCCGGGCGACGCCGCCGTCCTTGCGGATGTCGGCGGGGACCCGCTCCAGCGCCATGACGGCCACTGCGCCGGCGTCCTCGGCGATCTTCGCCTGCTCGGCGTTGACGACGTCCATGATGACGCCGCCCTTGAGCTGCTCGGCCATGCCGCGCTTGACGCGCGCGGTGCCGGTCTCGGGCGACTGGGTGCTGCTGGGCAGGGTGCTGGACACGGAGTTGACCTCGCTCGCTGAAGACGGGTTACTGCGTCTACGAGGAAACTCCCGGCCACCAGTCCACAGCAAGGGCCAATGGACGACCGGTGGCTCATTTTTCCCGGACGCTCCTGGTCAGCGGCGCAACCGGTGGCCTGTTCCGTCAGGGGTTCTGCGTCGTCGCGCGGTCGGCAAGCGCGACCGGAGGCTCGTCGTCCATCTCGAAGGCCATCGGGAACGGCGCGTGCCCCGCGAGGCGGAACCAGCGGACCTTGCGGTGCCTGCGCAGGGCACGGGCCGCGCGTACGGCGTCGTTGTGGAAGCGCCGGGCCATCGGCACCCTGCGTACGGCCGCGGCCAGCTCGGACGCCGCCTCGTCACCGCCGGGAGCCTCGCGCACCGCCTCGACCTGCTGCACCTCGCCGAAGATCGCCCGCAGCGCCTGGCTGAGCTCGCTCTCGGCGACCTCACGGTGCTCCTCCTCGGCCTGCCGGGCCGCGTGCGCCGCTTCGTAGAGCACGATGGAGGCCGCCGGGTCGAGCACCCCCGAGGTGGCCAGCTCCTGGGCGACCGACGCGCGGCGCAGCAACTGGGCGTCGAGGGCGGCGCGGGCCGCGTCGATGCGTGCGTGCAGCCGGTCGAGGCGGCCCGCGGTCCAGCTCAGGTAGAGGCCGATCGCGAAGAGGGCTACCGCGATCCAGATCAGTGTCGAGGTCACCGGCCCGAGGCTAGTCCAGGCGGCCCGTCCCCATGACCGCCGGGCTCCCCGGACCGGCCGCGGTCAGTCCCGCGCGAGGCCGAACCGCGCCCGCAAACCGGTGCGTTCGTCGGCGGCCACCGCTGCGGCCCCGTCCGCCACCGTCTCGTACACGGAGAGGATGTCCGCGCCCACCGTCGACCAGTCGAAGCGGCGCACGTGCTTGCTGCCGCGCTCGCGCAGATCGTCGCGGCGCCCGGGGTCGCCGAGGAGCCGCAGCGCCCCCGCGGCCAGCGAGTCCGCGTCCTCGTTGGTGAACAGGTCACCCGCGGTGCCCTGGTCGAGGACCTGCGCGAAGGCGTCCAGATCGCTGGCGAGCACGGGTGCGCCCGCCGACAGCGCCTCGACGAGGATGATCCCGAAGCTCTCGCCGCCGGTGTTCGGAGCGACGTACACGTCGACGCTGGCCAGCAGGCGCGCCTTGTCCTCGTCGCTGACCATGCCGAGGAACTCCACGCGCTCCCGCATCTCGACGGGCAGCGAGGAGACGGCCTCGTGCTCGTCGCCGCGGCCCGCGACAAGGAGCCGGGTGTCGGGGCGCTCCGCGAGGATCTTCGGCAGCGCCTTCATCAGCACCGGGAGGCCCTTGCGGGGCTCGTCGATGCGTCCGATGAAGCCGATCGTCCCTCCCTGCCACTCGGCCTTGGGCTCGACCTTGGCGAAGAAGTCGACGTCGACACCGTTCGGGATGACGACCGCGTCGCCGCCCAGGTGCTCGACGAGCGTACGGCGGGCGTACTCGCTCACCGCGATGCGCGCGCTGATCTTCTCCAGGGCGGGCTGCAGGATCGGATACGCGGCGATCATCGCCCGCGAGCGCGGGTTGGACGTGTGGAACGTCGCGACGATCGGGCCCTGCGCGGCCCAGCACGTGAGCAGCCCGAGGGACGGCGAGGTCGGCTCGTGGATGTGGATGACGTCGAACGTGCCGTCGTGCAGCCAGCGGCGCACCCGCGCGGCCGACAGGAACCCGAAGTTGAGCCGGGCCACCGAGCCGTTGTACGGCACGGGAACGGCGCGGCCCGCCGAGACGACGTACGGCGGAAGGGGGGTCTCGTCGTCCGCGGGGGCCAGGACGGACACCTCGTGTCCCAGGCGGATCAGGTGCTCCGCGAGGTCACGGATGTGGAACTGGACGCCGCCCGGCACGTCCCACGAGTAGGGGCAGACGATGCCGATCCTCACGGGGCGGTCCCCTCGCCGGGGTGCGCGGAGTCGTCGGCGGAGTCCTTGGCGGGGTCGAGATCAGCGAGCCACAAACGCTGCAGCATGTGCCAGTCCTCCGGATGGTCGGCGATACCCGTGGCGAAGGCGTCTGCCATCGCCTGCGTCATGACAGACGTCTTCTCGGTGCGGGCACCTGTCTCGGGGACGTCGACGGGCGGGTGGATACGGCCCTTCATGACCGGTGAGTCGTCGAACCAGAGAGTGACCGGCAGCAGCACGGCGCCGGTGTGCTGGGCGAGCATCGCGGGCCCAGCGGGCATCCGCGCGGTGTCCCCGAAGAACTTCACCTCGACTCCGGACGCCGAGAGGTCCCGGTCCGCGACGAGGCAGACCAGGCCGCCCGCGCGCAGGCGCCGCGCCAGCGTGCCGAAGGCGGAGCCCCCGGTGTGCGGCAGGACCTCCATGCCGAGGCTCTCGCGGTAGGCGACGAAACGGTCGTACAGCGATTCGGGCTTGAGCCGCTCGGCGACCGTCGTGAACGGCATCTCCAGCTTCTCGGTGGCCCACGCGCCCGCCAGGTCCCAGTTGCCCAGGTGCGGAAGCGCGACGATGACGCCCCTGCCCGAGGCGAGGGCGTCGGTCAGGTGGTGGAGGTCCTTGGCCTCGAAGCCGTTCCTGATGCGCTCCCGGCTCCACGACGGTAGCCGGAACGACTCCATCCAGTAGCGCAGGTACGAGCGCATGCCCGCCTTGGACAGCTCGCGCAGCCGCTCCGGGCTCGCGTCGGGCACCACGCGCGCGTAGTTCGCCTCAAGGCGCAGGACGCCCTTGCCGCGGCGCTTCCAGACGGCGTCGGCAATGGTCCGGCCGAGTCGCACCGCCACCGGTTCCGGGAGCTTCTTGACCGAGCTCCAGGCCGCTCCGTAGAGCGCGTCGGTCAGTCGGTCCTTCACGACGTGGCCTCACTGCCCTGCGCCCGGGGGTCCGTGGCCGCGTCTGCCTCCGCGGCCTCCTTGCGCACGGTCACGACGCGCTGGATGAGGGTCACGAGGCTGCCGACGGCGACGATCCACAGGGCGATGGGCAGCAGTACGTCGATGCCCGGGACCCCGAACTTGTGCAGCCCCGCGAGGCCCGCGGCGACCAGCGAGATCACCAGGCGCTCGGCGCGCTCCACCAGGCCGTTGACCGCGACGGGCAGGCCGATCGCCTCGCCGCGCGCCTTCGTGTACGACACCACCTGGCCGCTGGCCAGGCAGAAGATGGAGACGGCGCACAGGATGTTGTCGTCACCCGAGCCCGCGTACCAGAGCGCGAGGCCACCGAAGATCGCGCTGTCGGCGACCCGGTCGAGCGTCGAGTCCAGGAAGGCTCCCCAGCGGCTCGAGCGTCCCAGCTGCCGCGCCATGTTCCCGTCGACGAGGTCGGAGAACACGAAGAGCGTGATGACGATCGTGCCCCAGAAGAACTCGCCGCGGGGGAAGAAGACCAGCGCACCCGCCACCACACCGGCCGTGCCGATGAACGTGACCGCGTCGGGGCTCACGCCGCGACGGATGAGAAACGCGGCGAACGGTGTGAGAACACGCGTGAAGAATGCACGCGCGTACTTGTTCAGCATGGCCTTCCCGAGGGGTCGGTGAGCCGCGCGGCCCTGTTGGCCACCGGCTGGCCCATCGTAGTCACGCCGTTGACGGACCGGCTCGCCCCCTCACGATCGCGTACGACGTATGGACGCACAGTGACCCGAGTGGAAAGCTCGAAAGCACCGCGGGCGTCGCCGGAGCCGACCCGCACACGGCCCCGCGTGTCCGCGAGCAGCCAGCATCCCCGAGGGGGCTGTGCCTCCTCATCGCGCACGTGACCGGGAGGCCAAGGCATGGGCGACAAGGCGAACGCACACTCCGGAGCCGCCGGCAGGGCTACGGCGGCCGACCACCCCGCGTCCGTACGGAATGTGGTGCTGGTCGGCCACAGCGGATCGGGCAAGACGACTCTGGTGGAGGCCCTCGCGCTGACCGCGGGGGCGGTGAACCGCGCGGGCCGTGTGGAGGACGGCACCGCCGTCTCGGACTACGACGACATCGAGCACCGGCAACAGCGCTCCGTACAGCTGTCCCTGGTCCCCGTCGAATGGGGCGGATACAAGATCAATCTCCTGGACACCCCCGGGTACGCCGATTTCGTCGGCGAGTTACGGGCCGGTCTGCGCGCCGCGGACGCGGCCCTTTTCGTCGTTTCGGCGGCCGACGGCGTGGACGGCGCGACCCGCATGGTGTGGGAGGAGTGCGCGGCGGTCGGCATGCCGCGGGCCATCGTGGTCACACACCTGGAGTCGGCCCGCGCGGACTTCACCGCGATGACCCGCACCTGCGCCGAAGCCTTCGGGGCCGACGACCCCGACGCCGTACTGCCGCTGTATCTGCCGTTGCACGGCGCCAAGGGGCCGGACGGGCACGCGCCGGTGACCGGCCTGATCGGGCTGCTCTCGCAGCGGATCTACGACTACGCGTCCGGCGAACGCAAGGAGTCCGAGCCGGGCGACGACCAGCTCCCGCTCATCGAGGACGCACGCAACAAACTGATCGAGGGGATCATCGCCGAGAGCGAGGACGAGTCCCTCATGGACCGCTATCTCAGCGGCGAGGACCTCGACTTCAAGACCCTCGTGGACGATCTGGAACGGGCCGTGGCACGCGGCATCTTCCACCCCGTGCTCGCGGCGGCCCCCGCCGCCGAGGGCGCCCGGCAGGGCATCGGCACGGTGGAGCTCCTGGAGCTGATCACCGGCGGCTTCCCCACCCCCCTGGAGCACCCGGCGCCGGCCGTCACCACACCCGGCGGCAAGGCGCGGCCCGCACTCACCTGCGATCCCAAGGGACCGCTGGTCGCCGAGGTGGTGAAGACCGCGTCCGATCCCTACGTGGGGCGCGTCTCGCTCGTACGCGTCTTCTCCGGCACCCTGCGTCCCGACGAGACCGTGCACGTCTCGGGGCACGGTCTGGCCGACCGCGGCCACGAGGACCACGACGTGGACGAGCGCGTCGGCGCGCTCTCCTCCCCCTTCGGCAAGCAGCAGCGCACCCTCAGCAGCTGTATCGCGGGAGACCTGGCCTGCGTCGCGAAGCTGAACCGCGCCGAGACGGGCGACACCCTCTCGGCCAAGGACGATCCGCTCCTGATGGAGCCCTGGGACATGCCCGACCCGCTTCTGCCGCTCGCCATCCAGGCGCACAGCAAGGCGGACGAGGACAAGCTCTCCCAGGGGCTCTCGCGCCTGGTCGCCGAGGACCCGACGATGCGCCTGGAGCAGAACCAGGACACCCACCAGGTGGTCCTGTGGTGCCTGGGCGAGGCGCACGCGGATGTCGCCCTGGAGCGGCTGCGCAGCCGGTACGGCGTGCAGGTCGACGTCGTGAGCCACAAGGTCTCCCTTCGGGAGACGTTCGCGGGCAGGTCGGCGGGGCGCGGCCGGCACGTGAAGCAGTCCGGCGGCCACGGCCAGTACGCGATCTGTGCGATCGAGGTCGAGCCGCTGCCAGGCGGCAGCGGCATCGAGTTCGTCGACAAGGTCGTGGGCGGCGCCGTGCCCCGGCAGTTCATCCCGTCCGTCGAGAAGGGCGTGCGCGCGCAGGCCGCGAAGGGTGTGGCCGCCGGATACCCCCTCATCGACGTACGCATCACGCTGCTCGACGGCAAGGCGCACTCGGTGGACTCCTCGGACGCCGCGTTCCAGACGGCGGGCGCGCTCGCCCTGCGCGAGGCCGCGGCCGACGCGAGGATCCACCTCCTGGAGCCGGTGGCGGAGGTGCGGGTCCTGGTCGGCGACGATCACGTGGGGTCGGTGATGAGCGACTTCTCGGGGCGCCGCGGCCGGGTGGTCGGCACCGAGCAGGCACCTGGCGGGCGCACGCTCGTGCGGGCTGAGGTGCCGGAGATCGAGATCGGGCGTTACGCCGTGGACCTGAGGTCCCTCTCGCAGGGCACCGCCCGCTTCAGCCGCGCGTACGCACGCCACGAGCCGATGCCTCCCCAGCTCTCCGAGAGGATCCGTGAACAGGCCCAGGACGTCTCCTAGTTGCGGATCTCCGGCAGGGCGCACGGATGCGCCCTGCCGGATGTCGGTGCGCCCGGATACGCTGATGACCTGATCAACAGGTGTGCAGGGCAAGGAAGTCGGGAAGAGCCGCAGCAGCAGGGTTGGCGGCGATGGGGGCGGCAGTGGCGGACGACGTATTCGACTTCAGGCCCGGGGCCCAGGTCCCGCTGTCCGGGGCCGCAGGACAGACGGCGGCGACCCACGCCCTCGCGTCGGCCGCGTACCGCGACGACAAGGTGTCGAAGATCCTCGACGCCAACAACGAATGGCACAAGTCCGAGGTGAAGGAAGGGCTTTGGTCGCTCTTCGCACCGAATCTGGGTGAGGCGTTCGCACGGGCCGTGCAGGTCAGGATGCTGGGCGGCGCCCGCAAGCCGCTCATCCAGTCCTTCGGCATGGAGCCGCAGTCGATCGTCGAGCACTGCCTCGCGGCGAACAACATCCGCAAGGAGCGGGACCGCTGGCTCACGGTCGTGATGGTGCTGTGCGGGCTGCTGTTCCTGCCGGGACTGCTCGTCTGGCTGCTGCTCTTCTCGATCAAGCAGGCGGTCGTCAAGCGGGACAACAAGCGCGCGAGCGCCATCGCGACGGCCGTCCTGGTCGCCGTGGGCGTCCTCGCCGTGATCTTTCTCATCAAGCTGCCGATCGGCGGCCTCCTCGGCTGGTACATCCGCGCGGCGATCGTCGTTCCCGTGGCGGGCTGGTTCTGGGCCAAGCTGATCGCCGAGCGCACCGCGCGGGACCTGCGCGACCGCTGGGGGAGCCTGCTCTCCGGCGGCGGCATCGGCGCCAAGATCCCCGAGGCGGTGCCGGGCAGTCCGGGCGAGACGGCCGCCGAGCAGCTGCGGCAGGGTCTCGCGCGTCTCTCGGCGGAGCAGCAGAGCAACTCGGTCTTCTACGCAGGGCCCAAGGGAATACTGGGCATGGGCACGCGCTGGGGCAGCTGGCAGCTGGCCGAGGAGCTGGTCTCCGCCAAGGAGGGCACGGAGATCCATCCGTTCCGCAGCTGGGATGTCATACGGTCGGTGCACGACCAGCTGCGGCTGCTCGAACGCGGCCCGCTGCACACAGGCGGCTTCCCGACCCCCTCGATAAAGCACTGGATCGTCTCCCCCATCGGGGAGAACGCCAAGGCGGTCGCCCGCCCCGGCGGCACGGAGGTCGAGGCCTACCAGGTCCGCGGCCACGAGATACAGCGGATCTGCAACGAACAGCAGTTCGGCAGCGGTAACCGGCACTACCTCGGCGTCCAGTTCACGCTCTGGGACGGCCAGTTGGTCATCACGATGCTGATCACGGTGACCGTCCTGCACGAGACCCTGCGCATCGAGGTCACCGGCCACGCGCTCGGCCCGGTCCACTCGCTGTTCACCAGCAAGCCCGACCCGAAGGTCAAGAAGGTTGCCAAGCCCATCAAGTTCTGGGAGACCACGGAGCGCAAGCTGCCGCTGGTCGACGCCGACGAGGTCGTGCGCCTCGCGGTGCGGGCGCCCTTCACGTGGTATCCGCCGGTCCTGGACCACCTCGGCGGCAAGCTGGTGCTTCCCGAGCCGTTCGGCCTGCGGCACGCCTGGGCCGACAAGCCGTGGCGGCACCGCTTCATGGCCGACGACGCGCTGCGCGCCGCCACCCCGGTGCTGCGCGTGGTGCACTCGGCGGCCATCAAGGTCCTCGCGGAGAACGGCGTGGACACGGAGAAGTTCGGTACGCGCTCCGGCTTCCTCAGCGGCGCGGTCCAGGACCCGATGCCGAGGAAGGCGGACGTGTACGACGCGTGAACGCTCCTCTGGACGACCGGTTCACCGTCTGCGGGCCGGATGTGGCTGGTCGCGCAGTTCCCCGCGCCCCTTTCGGGGCGCGGTCCTAGCTCGTGGGCCAGGCGTCCGCGAGCATCTTGCGGGTGTCCGCGAGCAGCTGCGGCAGGATCTTCGTGTGGCCGACGACCGGCATGAAGTTCGTGTCTCCGCCCCAGCGCGGCACGATGTGCTGGTGCAGGTGCGCGGCGATGCCGGCGCCCGCCACGGTGCCCTGGTTCATGCCGATGTTGAAGCCGTGCGCCCCTGACGCCGCGCGCAGCGCCGTCATGGCCTGCTTGGTCAGCTCACCGAGTTCGGCCGTCTCCGGGGCGGTCAGCTCCGTGTAGTCGGCGACGTGGCGGTAGGGCACGACCATCAAGTGGCCGCCGTTGTACGGGTAGAGGTTGAGCACCGCGTACACGTGCTCGCCCCGGGCGATCACCAGGCCGTCCTCGTCGGATTTCGCCGGGATGGAGCAGAAGGGACAGCCGTCGTCGGCGCCCGGACCGCTCGGCTTGTTCTCGCCCTGGATGTACGCCATCCGGTGGGGCGTCCACAGGCGCTGGAACGCGTCCTGCGTCCCCACTCCGATCTGCTGCTCCGGCTCACTCGTCATGCAGTGCAGCATATGACTTGGTCCGATCGAAGCGTGTCGGCGGGGCGCCCGCCAGGTCCAGCACGGCGAAGCTGGACCGATGAGCGATGACAGCCGTCAGGCACGCTGGGAGAACCGCACGGAGGCGCCGCTCGGCGTGGCCTCGCTGCTCTACCTGGCGGCGTACGCCGTACTGGTCCTGGCCCCGAGCCTGCCCGGGGCAGGGCGTGACCTCTGCCTGGCGGTCGTCTTCGCCGCCTGGGCCGCGTTCGCCGTGGACTACGCGGTGCGGTGGCGGCTGAGCGGGCAGGGGCCCCGCTTCGTGCGCGCGCACTGGCTGGACACCCTGGTCCTCCTCCTGCCCCTGCTGCGGCCGCTGCGCATCGTGCACATCTACGAAGCCGTCCTGCGCAGGCGTGGGCGGCCGCGGCTCGCGCTGCACGCGCGCGTGGTGACGTACGCCGGTCTTTCGGCGCTGCTCCTCGGCTTCGCCGGGGCGCTCGCCGTCTACCAGCGCGAGCACGCGGCTCCGGGCGCGACGATCCGTACCTTCGGGGACGCGGTGTGGTGGACCGCGGCCACGCTCTCGACGGTGGGCTACGGCGACGTGGCGCCCGTGACACCCGTGGGGCGCCTGGTCGCGGTGGGCCTGATGCTCGGCGGGCTCGCGCTGCTCGGGGCGGTGACGGGGTCGTTCTCGTCGTGGCTGCTGCAGGTGTTCGCGCGGGAGGACGGCAAGAGGCCCCCGGGACGCTGAACGTCCCGGGGGCCTCTCACCTCACATCACACCTGTACGCGGCTCTCCACCACGTCCAGGAGCTTGGCGAGCGCCTGCTCGCGCGGAATGCCGTTCTCCTGCGAGCCGTCGCGGTAGCGGAAGGAGATCGTGCCCGCGTTCATGTCGTCGTCACCGACGATGATCATGAACGGGACCTTCAGCTTCTGCTGCGTCCTGATCTTCTTCTGCATGCGGTCGGAGGAGGCGTCCACCTCGACCCGCAGGCCCTTCTTCTTGGCCTCGACCGCGAACTCCTGGAGGTACGGGATGTGCGCGTCCCCGACGGGGATGCCCACCGCCTGCACCGGGGCGAGCCACGGCGGCATCGCGCCCGCGTAGTGCTCCAGGAGCACCGCGAAGAACCGCTCGATCGAACCGAAGAGCGCGCGGTGGATCATCACCGGGCGCTGCTTGGAGCCGTCCGGCGAGGTGTACTCCAGGTTGAAGCGCTCCGGCAGGTTGAAGTCGAGCTGCACGGTCGACATCTGCCAGGTGCGGCCGATGGCGTCCTTGCACTGCACGGAGATCTTCGGGCCGTAGAAGGCGGCGCCGCCCGGGTCCGGGACCAGCGGCAGGCCCTGCTTCTCGGCGACCTTGCGCAGCGTCTCGGTGGCCTCTTCCCAGACCTCGTCCGAGCCGACGAACTTCTCCGGGTCCTTGGTGGACAGCTCCAGGTAGAAGTCGGTCAGGCCGTAGTCACGCAGGAGGTTCAGGACGAAGGTGAGCGTCGTGTCGAGCTCGTCCGCCATCTGCTCCTTGGTGCAGTAGATGTGCGCGTCGTCCTGGGTGAAGCCGCGGGCGCGGGTCAGCCCGTGCACGACACCCGACTTCTCGTAGCGGTACACCGTGCCGAACTCGAAGAGGCGCAGCGGCAGTTCACGGTAGGAACGCCCGCGCGCATCGAAGATCAGGTTGTGCATCGGGCAGTTCATGGGCTTGAGGTAGTAGTCCACGCCCTCGTCGAGCTGCATGGGCGGGTACATGCCGTCGGCGTACCAGTCCAGGTGGCCCGAGGTCTCGAAGAGCTTCCCCTTGGTGGCGTGCGGGGTGTAGACGAACTCGTACCCCTCCTCCTCGTGCCTGCGCCGCGAGTAGTCCTCCATGACCCGGCGGATGATGCCGCCCTTGGGGTGGAAGACCGCGAGGCCCGAGCCGATCTGCTCCGGGATGGAGAAGAGGTCCAGCTCACTGCCGAGCTTGCGGTGGTCGCGCTTCTCGGCCTCGGCGAGGAACTCCAGGTGCGCCTTGAGCTCGTCCTTGGTGGGCCAGGCGGTGCCGTAGATGCGCTGGAGCATCGGGTTCTTCTCGCTGCCGCGCCAGTACGCGGCGGCGTTACGCATCAGCTTGAACGCCGGGATGTTGCGGGTGGTGGGCAGGTGCGGACCGCGGCAGAGGTCCTTCCAGCACAGGTCGCCGGTCTTCGCGTCGAGGTTGTCGTAGATGGTCAGCTCACCGCCGCCCACCTCGACGTCCGCGCCGTCGTCGCTGGAAGCGGAACCCTTGATGCCGATGAGCTCCAGCTTGTACGGCTCGTTCGCGAGCTCCTCGCGGGCGGCTTCGTCGGTGACGACGCGGCGCGAGAAGCGCTGGCCGCGCTTCTGGATCTCCTGCATCTTCTTCTCGATGGCCTTGAGGTCCTCGGGCGTGAAGGGCTTCTCGACGTCGAAGTCGTAGTAGAAGCCGTTCTGGACCGGCGGGCCGATGCCCAGCTTGGCGTCGGGGAAGAGCTCCTGCACGGCCTGCGCCATGACATGCGCGGTGGAGTGGCGCAGGATGTTCAGGCCGTCCTCGGAGGAGATCTCGACCGGCTCGACCTCCTCACCGTCCTGGACGGCGTACGCGAGGTCCTTCAGCTCGCCGGCCACGCGGGCGGCGACGATGGTGCGCTCGCCGGTGAAGAGTTCGGCGGCCGTAGTGCCCGTCGTCACCACGCGCTCTTCCCGCTCGGAATCGCGTTGGATGATCACACGGACGTCTGACACCGGTCTTCTCCTACCTGAAGGGGTCGCGGCAGATCTGCTCCTGCACGCGATACGAATCGTACCGAGCCAGGGGCGCCCATCGCGAAACGGTTATCCCCGGGGCCTCAGCCGCGCCCCGCCTCAGACACTCCTAGTCCCCGCTGCACGCCTCCTCGAAGAAGTCGAGGTTCTCCTGGAGCGACTTCATCAGGCGGTCCTTCTCCCCCTCGTCCACCTGCACCGGCACCACCCCCGAGGCCCCGGTGAGCCGCCGGAACCCGCCCCGGCTCTCCAGGCGCCCGTGCACCCGGATCGGCAGCCCGACCAGGTGAGCATGGCCCGCGATGCGGTACGACTCCTCGTCCAGGGTCATGCGTACGTGGGGGACGTCGGCGCCCGCGAGCACCCGGACCCGCACCGTGCCGTCGCCCCGCGGCCCCGACCGCCGCATCCGCACCACGGCCCCCGTGATCCGCACCGGCATCGCCGGCTCGTCCCGCAGATAGCGGGCGCTCGCCTCCCGGAGCACCGCCAGGTCACCGGGCGAGAACTCGACGGGCCCGGCATCGACGGCACACCCCTCGGGCACCCCGGCGGCCGGCGCCCACGCCACGGCGACCCGGGCTCCCTCCGTGCCCCGCACCAGCGCCACGACGGCTTCCGTCAGCTCATGGCTGGCGCCCGCCTCCACGGCTCCGTCGAAGGCGTCCATGCCCCCGGTGGCGCGCCGGTAGTCGACGGCCTCGCGGACCGCGTACAGCGCCTGGTGCAGCCGCACCGCCAGGAGCCGCCCAGTCAGGACGGGCACGAACGCGGTGAGCTGCCGCCCGCCCGGAGCGGGTGCGACCAGGACGCTCTCCAGGGACGCGGCGGCCGGCCCGCGGTGCCGCGCCCCGTAGTACCCGGCGCGGCCGCGCGCCGCGAGAGCCCCCGCGAGCAGCATCTGCCGTGCCGCCGCCCGCAGTTGTTCCTCCGCCGTCCAGGTCGCGGCGCCCGCCGGGCCCTCCGGAACATCCCGCCACCAGCGGATCTCGTCGCTGGGCACGGTGAGCCCGACGAGCACGTCACGCGCTGACGGCGACGCGCTGCGCGCCAGGGCGGTGAGCGCCTCGCCGAGCAGGTCCTCGCAGTCGGGGAAGGCCCTGTTCTCCGGCACGAGCAGACTCGTGCCGCCCCCGCCGGGACCGGGCGGGGTCCAGCGGGCATAACGCCCCGCCGCTCCCCCGCGCCGGCGCCACCCGTGCCGACCGAGCAGCGCGCCGAGCACGGCGGGGTCGACCTGTGAGGGATCGGGGGGACCCAACCGGTCCGTCGGAGCGGCCCAGTTGCCCGCGGGTTCCACGGGGTGCGGGCGAACGGGGCGTAGTGGCTCTTCGATCGGGCGGTGCATCAGGGTCTCCCTCCCGTCCCGACCCGCGTCATGATCTCGCAGAGGGCCTTGTCGTCGAAGATCCGCGAGGTCGGGACGCGCACGGTGGTCCTGCGCCGGCCGGTCACCTGGTGTCCGGCGAGGTTGGTCCAGTAGCAGCAGTGCCGCAGGTCGAGCCGGTCATGGCCCGCGCGCAGCCAGTCGTCCTGCGACCGGGGCACGAGCATCACGACCAGGATCTTGTGCACCGAGACCGGGGTCCGCGCGAGCTTCTCCAGGTGCGGGTTGTCGAGCGTGAAGGAGAAAGTCGGCCCCGGGGGGTTCGGCGGTATCTGGTAGGTGCACTTGAGCTGCACCTTGATGGTGACTTCGTCGTCGACCGTGTGCCCGGGGGCGCTGTGACTGACGTGCCAGTCGATGCCATTGTCCGGAAACGGCTGGGAGAGCGAGCACCCCGCCGCTGCGGCGACGGCGTGCAGATAGCCCACCTGAAGGGTCTCCATACAGGCGGTGGTGGCGAGTGTGCCGCGCGGCGGTGCGATCCGCTCGGGCAGCAGCCCACCCTGTTCGGGCTGCGCGAGCGCCATGTCCAACGAGCCTTCCGAACCAGTGAATCCCCGCTTCGGGCCGGTCAATTCCCGGGCCCTGTACCTCTGTTGTCTCCGGGCCGCGTACAGCGCAAACGGCCCGGGTATCACCGGGGTGGGCAGGGGAGGAAAGCCATCTGCCGGACATGATCGAGGAGTTGCGTCACTATGACGTGCTGGTACGAGGGGCCCTTGGCCGCATTCGACACGGAGACCACGGGCGTCGACGTCGAGACCGACCGCATTGTGTCGGCCGCCGTCGTCGTCCAGCAAGGCGCGGGCACCCGCCCGCGGATCACGCGCTGGCTGGTGAACCCGGGCGTTCCGGTGCCCGAGAGCGCCACCGCGGTGCACGGCCTGACGGAGGAACATCTGCAGCACAACGGCCGCTGGCCCGCGCCGGTGATGGAGGAGATAGCCAGGGAGCTGGCGGAACAGGGCGCGGCGGGCCGCCCCATCGTCGTCATGAACGCACCCTTCGACCTGACGATCCTGGACCGGGAGTTGCGCAGGCACCGCGCGTCCTCGCTCAGCCACTACATGGCGGGTTCGCCGCTGTGCGTCCTCGACCCGCGCGTCCTGGACAAGCAGCTCGACCGGTACCGCAAGGGGCGCCGCACGCTGACCGATCTGTGCGCGCACTACGCGGTGGATCTTGACGAGGCGCACGATGCGGCGGCCGACGCGCAGGCCGCGCTGGACGTCGTACGTGCCGTGGGGCAGCGTTTCGCCTCGCGCCTCGAACGGCTCTCGGCGGCCGAGCTGCACGCGCTGCAGGCGGTGTGGCACGCGGCGCAGGCGCGCGGGCTTCAGGCCTGGTTCGCGCGCAGCGGTACGCCGGAGGCGGTGGATCCCGCGTGGCCGCTGCGCCCCGAACTCCCGGCGGCAGCCTGACGATTGAAGCCCGCTCACTGCTGCTGCGGGCATGAAAAAACCGGTCCGTCGACGACGGACCGGCATTCTCCGGGTGGGCGATACTGGGTTCGAACCAGTGACCTCTTCGGTGTGAACGAAGCGCTCTCCCACTGAGCTAATCGCCCGGGAACGGACTGAACAATACAGGTCTTCGCGGGTTTCCTTCAAACCGCTTGTGCGAGAACCGTCAGCTCCGCCCGAGGTGCGCCCGCAGCCCGCGCTCACCCGCACGCATCATCAGCGCGTGGTTGAGGAGGAAGACGGGTCTGCCGGGGACGGCGAGGCGGCGCATCAAGGGTTTCCGCACCACCACTTCCTGCGCGTAGAGCGCCCGCGTGCCGCCGTGCACCGCCGTGACGGTCCAGCGCGCCCAGCCCTCCAGGTCCCCGGTCATCGCGATCTCCAGGATCCCGGCGGCCGGGTCGCGGCGCCGCTCCTCGGCGGTGACGAACAGGTCGTACGGCAGCAGGGAGCGGAAACGTGCCGTGCCGCTGCGCTCGTCGACGGGCGTCACCTCGCGCACCTGGGGCCACCACGCCGGATAGTCCTCGGCGCGCTCCAGGGCGGCGTACACGTCGGCGGGTGGCGCGGGCACGTTCCAGATGCTGCGGAAGCGGTAGTGACTCCAGTCCATGGACCGAGTCTGCCGGTCGGGCGCCGATCTGAGTACGTCCTGAGTATCCGCACCGATGCCTGTCGCTGTGTCCGGGACCACACTCCCGGCATGACCAACATTCCGCCCCCGGCGGAGGAACTCAGGATCCTCGACCTGGAGCTGCGACATCTCGACGCGCGCAGGGCGCAGTTGCTGCATCGCCGCGCCTGGCTTCTGGGCACCCTCCGGACGGTCGCGGCCCCCGCGCCCGCTTCCCCGCGGCCGGCCCGCGCCCCCGAGGCCACACCGCCGAATGTGCAGAACGCGCTGCTCACCCTGGGCGGCATCCTTCTGACGATCGCGGCGATCGCCTTCACGCTGGTGAGCTGGGGACACCTGGGCATCGGCGGGCGCGGCGCCGTCCTGGCGGCCGTGACGCTGACGGCGCTCGGCGTGCCCGCGCTGCTGCTGCACCGGAAGCTGCGTTCGACGGCGGAGACGGTGGCCGCGCTCGGCCTCGCCCTGACCGTCCTGGACGCGTACGCCCTCCATGCCGTCGCCCTGCCGCAGACGGACGCCCTGGGCTACACGGCGACCGCGTCCGCCGTGCTCGCCGCGCTGTGGACGGGGTACGGCCTTGTCTTCCACGAGCTGCGGCTGCCCTTGCCGCTGGGCGTCGCGACCGCGCAACTCCCGCTCTTCCTCGGGGTGCTCGCGGCAGGTGCGGGTGTCCACGGGACGGGGGCGGCGCTTCTGGTGACGGCGGCGTTCGATGTCGCCGTCGCCCTGCGGGTGAGCAAACCCGCCGTCCGGATCGTCGCAGCCGTCGGTGCCTGCACCACGGGCCTGTGGGGTGCGCTGGGCGCCGGCTACCTGTCCTGGTCGGCGGCGGATCTCCCTGACGCGGCGCGGGCGGGGGCGCTTCTGCTGCTGGCGGCGTCGATCGCGCTGGTGGCGGGGTGGCGGATCACTCGGCCCCCGCAGGCGACGGGTGCCGCGTTCGCGGGCGGTCTGCTCGTGACGGCGGCGGCCGGTGGCGTGCTGCGCGAGGCGCTGCCCTCCGGCTGGACGGTGCCCGCCTATCTGGGGTGCGCCATCGCGCTCCTGGCGGTCGCCCGCACCGCGCTGCCACGGCCGGTCCTGCGCGGGGTCGCGGGTGCGGCCCTACTGGTGCATGCGCTCGCAGTGCTCTGGACGCTGCCGGCCTTCGTCACCGCTCTGCTCGGGCCGTTGAGCTGGGCCGGGAAGGCATGGTCGGGTGTGCCGCAGGACACGGGGAACGCATACGCCGTGCCCGAACTGTCCGTGCAGCACCCGGTCATGGTCTCGCTCGTACTCGCGGCTGTCGCCGGGGTCCTGTTCGCGGCGCCCCGGCTTCTGTCCGCGGTCACTGAGCGGCCGGGGGCGCTGCCACGCAGCCGCGTCACGGCCAATCCGACCACAACGCCCCCCACCCCACCCGCCTCACCAGCCACACCACCTACTCACCCGGGCGTCCAGGCTGCCGAAGGCGCCGCGCCACACGCTCCCCCGGCCCCGCCGCCCGCAGACCCCACCGCAGCGCACGCGGACCGGCCGTCGCACAGCCCCACCGCGGCGCCGCCCAGCGCGCCGCCTGCCGCCTCAGCCGCAGACTCCGCCGAGCGTCCCACCATCCCGCCCCTGAACCACCGTGACACCGCCCTCTCCGGCGCCCTGGCCCTCGCCTGGGCCGCCCTCCTCATCCTCCCGTCCGCCCTCCAACTCCCTTACGCAGTCGGCGTATCGGCGTACGTCGTGCTGACCGGCGCCCTGCTCGCCGTCGCCGTGGCGTCGCGCGTCGGCTCGAAGGCGGTGGTCCTCACCTCACTGAGCCTGGGGGTGACCTCCTCGGCGAGCGTCGCGTTCCTGGCATTGGCCGGTACTGCGGCGACGCTCGGCACGCTGGGCGCCCTGACGGCGCTGTTCCTCGCGGCAACCGTGCTCGCTGCCCGCCGCCGGGAAGCCGTTCCGGGCGTGGCCCCCACCACCGTCTGCGCCACCATCGCGTACGCCACGGCCCTCGCCTTCGCCGCGGGCGCCGCCTGGAACCTGCGCACGGACCACACGGGGCTGCTCATGCTGGCCGTCCCGGCGATCGGCGCTCTCACCGCGGCCCGGCTCGGCCGGCACCCCCTGACCCCGCCGGTCGAGATCGCCGGGGCGGTCGCCGGCGGGCTCGCGATCGTCCTCACCACAGGGCACGCGCCGACCCTCGCCCTGGCCCTGTCGCTCGGCGGTCTCATCGCCGCGGGCACCGCACTCCGCACGGACCGCCGACCTGTCGGGTACGCGGCAGGGGCGCTGTTCA
Source organism: Streptomyces sp. NPDC033177 (assembly GCF_055577715.1). Lineage (NCBI taxonomy): Bacteria > Bacillati > Actinomycetota > Actinomycetes > Kitasatosporales > Streptomycetaceae > Streptomyces > Streptomyces sp. NPDC033177. Next base: position 191,647 of record NZ_JBVIPS010000007.1, read on the forward strand.
TCCTGGCGAGCTGGGTCCGCCTCGCCGCCTGGGACGTCGTGACCCCCGAGGCCTACGCCCTGCCGGTCACCGTCCCCGCGCTCCTGATCGGCGCCCTGCGGCGCCGCCGCACCCCCGGGACGTCTTCCTGGGCGGCGTATGGGCCCGGCCTGGCCGCGACCCTCCTGCCGAGCCTCGTCGCCGCCTGGAGCGACCCGCACTGGCAGCGGCCGCTGCTCCTCGGCGTCGCGGCCCTGCTGATCACGCTGGCGGGCGCCCGGCACCGGCTGCAGGCACCCCTGGCACTCGGCGGCACGGTCCTCGCCCTGGACGCCTTGCACGAACTGGCGCCCTACATCGTCCAAGTGGTGGACGCCCTGCCGCGCTGGCTGCCGCCCGCGCTCGCCGGGCTCCTGCTCCTCGCGATCGGCGCGACGTACGAACAGCGACTGCGCGACGCACGGCGGGTCCGTGACGTTCTCGGCAGAATGCACTGACTCCGCTTTTCCCGGACGGCAGCCGACGGAGTATCAATTTCCTTCGGCCGCACGGGAAATGGAGCGAATACGACTGCGGCCCGGAGGCTTAAAGCCTCCGGGCCGCAGTTCCGGGGTGGGCGATACTGGGTTCGAACCAGTGACCTCTTCGGTGTGAACGAAGCGCTCTCCCACTGAGCTAATCGCCCCGGGCGCACGGAGAACATTACCGCATGTCAGCGGGTGCCTCCGACCGCCATGGAGTCACCCGGAGGTCACTCCTTGATCTTCCACGGCATCTCGAGGCCGAACTTCCAGACGTAGACCGCGACGAGCACGGCGACGATCACCAGACCGACGGTCGTCAGGATGATGTTCCGGCGGCGCACCTTGGGGTCGAGCGCACGCTGCGCCGCCTCGGTGACCTTCCGCTTCGTCCAGCGAAGCACCAGCTGGGCCCAGACGAACTCGGTCGCCCAGATCGCCATTCCCCCGAAGATCACCAGCCAGCCGGGACCCGGCAGCGGCAGCATGACGATGCCTGCGGCAACCACGGCGAGGCCGACGATGAAGACGCCCACCTGCCAGCTGAGGTGCAGCGCCTTGCGGGCCTGGATGTACTCCGGCGCACGCGATCCGAGCGGCTGTTCGTCCTTCGTGCCGGTGATTGTTTCAGCAACCCCCGGCTCGTTACTCCCCGTATTCATACGGCCAAACCCTACCGGACGGAAACCCGTCACTGGAATGGCCGTACCCGCTGAACGAACAACCCGCCGTACGAGCTACCTAAAGACACCCAAAACCCTCAGAGGGGTTTACAACGGCACCGTAGGTGGCATGTCGATTTCGCCGACGTGCGAATCCCCGAGCGCACACTGAGCGAAAGGCCCTGGCGCTTATGAACACCACGGTCAGCTGCGAGCTGCACCTGCGCCTCGTTGTGTCGAGCGAGTCCTCACTGCCTGTACCCGCAGGACTGCGGTATGACACGGCCGATCCCTATGCCGTGCACGCCACCTTCCACACCGGAGCCGAGGAAACCGTCGAGTGGGTGTTCGCCCGCGACCTCCTCGCCGAGGGCCTGCACCGGCCCACCGGTACCGGCGACGTCCGAGTCTGGCCGTCCCGGAGCCACGGTCAGGGCGTTGTCTGCATCGCCCTGAGTTCCCCCGAGGGTGAGGCTCTGCTCGAGGCCCCGGCGCGGGCCCTGGAATCCTTCCTGAAGCGAACCGACGCGGCCGTGCCGCCAGGAACGGAACACCGCCACTTCGATCTGGATACGGAGCTCTCGCACATCCTGGCCGAAAGTTAGCTCCAGGCCGCGCGAGAGCGCCCGGCGCCGTCCGACTCGGGGCGACGGCTCGGGCACGACAACCGCACACAGCAGACACACCGGCGCCGTCGCCGCGGGTACCCGCGGGGACGGCGCCGGTGTGTCGTGTCGTGAAGCCGCTAGCATCGGCCAGCATCGGCGGGCACCCTTCCAAGCTCTCAATGAGCGGGGCAGGCCCCACTACCCCCAGGCCAGGGAGCAAACGTGCTGATCACCCACGACACCCGGTGCGCACTCGACGCCGTGGTCGATCTGGTGAACACCGCACCGGACACCGAGGACGCGGCGAGCACCGACACGGAGGGGCTCCCGGATCTGGCAGCCCTGGGCGCGTTCGTACGAAGCCATGACATAAGTGACGTCGGAGTACTCACGGAGCGTGACCTGGCCGGCGTCCGGCACATCCGCGGCCGCTTCCAGGAGGTCTTCGCGGCGCCCGAGCCACAGGCCGCGGCGGCGGTGATCAACGAATTGATCGCGGCGGCGGGCACCACGCCCCGGCTCACCGATCACGACGGCTACGACTGGCACGTGCACTACTTCGCGCCCGGCGCCTCCATCGCCGATCACCTCGCGGCGGACTGCGGGATGGCCCTCGCCTTCTTCGTCGTCGCCGGCGAGCAGGAGCGGCTGCGGCGCTGCGAGGCCCCGGACTGCCGGCACGCCTTCGTCGACCTCTCCCGTAACCGCTCGCGCCGCTACTGCGACAGCCGCACCTGCGGCAACCGGCTGCATGTCGCCGCCTACCGGGCCCGGCGCAAGGAAGCCGCGGGCTGAGCCCCGGCCGCTTCGCGCGAGCGGCGCCGTCCGCTACAGCCCCAGCAGATCGTGCAGGGACCCCATCAGGATCAGGACGCCGATCACCGCCAGGAAGATCATCAGGGGTGGCTGGGAGAGCGCGAACAGGCAGCCCTTGGGCTCTTCCGTCGCGGCTCGCTCATCGGTCGGCGGGGCGGCATCGCCCGGTGCGGTGTCCAGCATCTCGCGGCGATGATGACCTAGTCCCAGGGGTGCGGATGACCAATGCCCCCGGCGGGCCCGGGAGTTCACAGTATCCGTGACCTGCAAAAGCCCAGCGTGGCGCGTGTTGCATCGGTGGCCGACCAGCGACGGATCTCGTCAGACTCGGCGACACCGCCGTCCACTCGAACGAGGTAGCCCAACGGTCATCGAACACGGACAGATGTTGACGACGGCCGACCGACCGCCGCTCTCAGATGCCGTGCTTCTTCAGGATCGCCTCGATGTCGCTGAAGTCCTCCTTGGGCGCGGCCGCCTTCGGCCGCTCCGCGGGCTGGGCGGCCGGACGGGCACCCTGGCCCAGGGAGGGGGCGGACGCCGCGGGGGCCACCGCCTCGCGCTGGGCCGCCTTCGCGGCCTTGCGCTCCTTGCGGGTGCCTCCCGAGCGGCGCTCCACCGCACGCGTGATCATGAAGAGCAGCCAGGCGACGCCGAGGACCCCGAAGCCCGCCCACGCCTTCATGCTGAAGGCGGTGTCGGCCAGCCATCCGACGACACCGGTCATCACCAGGCCGACCGGGACCAGTGAGTAGGCGGCAAGGCGCGTGGCCGCGAGGAATCGCTTGCGATAGGCCGTGATCGCGGCGATGCCGAGGCCGGCCGCGGATACGGCGGAACAGACGGTCTCGGCAATCATCCGGTCCTCCAGGCGTGCGGGCGTAGACGGTGGCGCTGACTGGCACTGTCCTCCCTTCCATCCTGCACCGGGTGGCCCCTCACAAGCCACGCCCCGAGCGGACTTCAGGGACATATCAGGGTCGCGTCTCCTCCGCAGGTTCCGGCTGCCGTCCCCGGCCCCGGTTGGGAGGCGGACGCGGGGCTGGAAGACTGGGCCCATGAGCGACTCTGCCCCCGCGACCCCCGCCGGCCCCCTCGTCATCGACATCTGGTGCGAGCTGCAGTGCCCGGACTGCCGGACCGCCCTCGACGACGTCCGCACGCTCCGCGCCCGCTACGGCGACCGCGTCGACCTGCGGCTGCGCCACTTCCCCCTCGAAAAGCACAAGCACGCCTTCGCCGCCGCACAGGCCGCCGAGGAGGCCTTCGAGCAGGGGCAGGGCTGGCCGTACGTGGAGGCCGTGCTCGGCAAGGTCGAGGAGCTTGACCGCAAGGGCGAGCCCTTCCTGGTCGAGACCGCGCGTGAACTGGGCCTGGACGCGGAGGAGTTCGACACGGCGCTGGTCGACGGCCGGCACATCCTGATCGTCGACGCCGACCAGGCCGAGGGCAAGGCGATCGGCGTCACCGGGACGCCGACGTACGTCATCGACGGCGAGCGCCTCGACGGCGGCAAGAGCCAGGAGGGCCTGCGCGAACGCGTCGAGAAGATCGCGGACGGCCTCCTCGCGCCCTGACCGCCTCCTCGGGGCGGGACGGGACGGGATGCCTAGAGCAGTTGCTTGTAGACGTAGTACATGACCGGTTCGTAGCCCAGCGATTCGTACAGGCGCAGGGCCGGGGTGTTGCCCGCGAAGACGTTGAGGCCGAGTCGGCCGAGGCCTTCCTCACGGGCCTGGGTCTCAGCGAGGAGCATCAGGGACCGGCCGTGTCCGCGTCCGCGGTACTCCTCGTCGACCTCGACGTCGAAGACGAACGCGTCGGCGTCGCGCCGCGCCAGCCACAGGGTGCCGACCGCCGTGCCCTCGTGGGTGAGCACGCTGAGGCGGGTGCCGGGGGTGGCGATGCCCTGCGGCAGGTGGTCCGCGTGGTCGGCGTCGGACTTGGCGCGCGCCTCCGCCTCGGGGACGCCGCGCTCGATCCAGGTCTGGGCGTAGTCCTCCTTCTCGCGGGCCAGCCAGACCTCGTACTCGCCCTCGGTCATCGGCCGCCCCTCGACGCCCGCCGGCAGCGCGGGCGGCGCGTCGGCCAGGGGCTTGACCATGTGGCGGTTGCGCTCCAGGTAGCCGAGGGACACGGCCAGGCGGTGGGCCGCCGCGGCCTCCGCGGGCACGGCCACCTCGATCCGCTCGCAGCCCCAGCCGCGCACCACCTCCTCGGCCGCGAGCACCGCGACGGTGGCCCGGCCGCGCCTGCGGTCGGGCTTCTTGATGCTCAGATCCCGCATCTCGGCGACACCGGGCCCGAAGACGGGATGCGTGGCGAGTTCTATCCCGCCCACAGGACGGCTGTTCACGCGCACTTCGTACGTGCGTGACTTCGCGCCGTCAGCGCTCTGCTGAAGCGGCCCGGTCGGCCGCAGGGTCGTGGTCATCAGTGGAGTTGTACCCACCCTGCGGCTCGCGCGTCATCAGGATTTACAAGCACTTGCGGCTGTCGCCCGGCCGGTCACGGATCGAGGTCGTCCGCCGCGCGCTCGGCGAAGACCCGCATCGCCTTGGCGGTCACCGGTCCCGGAGCGCCGGGCAGTTCGCGCCCGTCGACCCGGTGGACGGCCTGGACGTCACGGAGCGTCGAGGTCAGGAACACCTCGTCGGCGCGGTCCAGTACGTCGAACGGCAGGTCGGTCTCGCGCGCGCCCGTCCAGTCGACGGCCAACGCGCGTGTGATGCCCGCCAGGCACCCGGAGGCGACCGGCGGCGTATGGATCTCGCCGTCGATCACGACGAAGACGTTCGATCCCGTGCCTTCGCACAGCTGCCCCACCGTGTTCGCGAACAGCGCCTCCGAAGCGCCCTGTTCGTGGGCGCGCGCGAGGGCGACGACGTTCTCGGCGTACGAGGTGGTCTTCAGGCCGGTCAGGGCGCCACGTTCGTTGCGGGTCCACGGCACCGTGATCACGGCGGTCGTGTCGGGGCGCCTTGGCGCCTCCCCGAGGGCGACGACGAGCGTCTGCCCCTGGTCGCCGCGGTCCGAGCCGAGCGGCGAGAGACCTCCGGTGTACGTGATGCGCAGCCGCCCCAGCGGCATCGGGTTGGCGTCGAGAACGGCGGCGCAGGCCGCGCGCACCTCGTCGAGGTCCGGCTCGGGCAGGCCGAGACCACGGGCCGAACGGGCCAGCCGGTCCAGGTGCCGGGTCAGCGCGAAGAGCCGTCCCTCGACCGACTTCACCGTCTCGAAGATGCCGTCGCCGACGGTCAGCCCGTGGTCGAGCACGGAGACACGGGCCGTCTCCAGGTCCTGCAGTCCGCCATTGAGCCAGATCTTCACCAAGGGGTCCCTCCACTCACTTCGTACGCTCCCGACGCTACCGCCAGCAGCCGTTCCGCCTTCAGTTCGGTCTCCCGCCACTCCCCCTCGGGATCCGAGCCCCAGGTGATTCCGGCGCCGGTGCCGAACCGCAGCACGCCCTGGGCGCGGTCGATCCAGAAGGTGCGGATGCCGACGGCCAGTTCCCCGGTGCCCCGGTCGGCGTCGACCCAGCCGATGCCGCCGCAGTACGGGCCGCGGGGCGCGGTCTCCAGGGCGTCGATGATGCGCAGGGCGCTGGACTTGGGGGCGCCGGTGACGGAACCGGGCGGGAAAGCGGCGGCGAAGAGCTCGGGCCAGCCGGCCTCGGGGCGCAGCTCGCCCCGGACGGTGGAGACGAGATGGACGAGACCCGGATGCTTCTCGACCACGCACAGGTCGGGCACGGTCACGGAGCCGGTCACGCAGATCCGCCCGAGGTCGTTGCGGACGAGGTCCACGATCATGACGTTCTCGGCGTAGTCCTTCTCCAGGAGATCGGCCTCGGTCCGGCCCGTGCCCTTGATCGGCCCCGATTCCACGACGCGTCCCGCGCGGCGCAGGAACAGCTCGGGCGAGGCCGTGGCTATCTCGACGCCGTGTCCGGGCAGCCGGATCGTTCCGGCGTACGGAGCGGGGTTACCGCGGGCGAGGAGCGCCGTCAGGGCGTCCACATCCGCGTCCTTCGCGACCGGCGCGGACAGCACGCGGCAGAGATTCGCCTGATAGACGTCCCCGGCCGCGATGTGTTCCCGCACACGCCGCACGCCGTCCACATACGCGGCGCGGTCGAGCGACGACGTCCAGTCACCGGCGGCGGGCCCAAGCCACGCGCCGGGCACGGGCGCGGGCACCGGCTCCGCCCGTACGTCGTCGAAGCGGGCGCAGACGAGGCCGCCCTCGAAGTCGGCGGCGACGGCCCAGAAGCCGTGGGACTCCAGCGCCGAGGGATCGCTGGTCACGTCCCTGAGGCCGGTCGCGAGCAGGCCGCCGAAGCGTGCCATGGGCAGGGGCGCCCCGGAGGGCGGCCGGGAGGACATCTGAGGGGCGCTGTGCACGTCTGCGAGTCTATGACCGGCGTCCTGGTCGCGCCCCGGGCCGGTGACAGCGCAGCACGCTGCGCAAACGCGTTTTTGTACTGGCCCAGGAATCCGCTAGAGTTCAACACGTCGCCGGGACGCGCAAGCGGGCCGGGAAAGACAAGCGGACGTAGCTCAGTTGGTAGAGCGCAACCTTGCCAAGGTTGAGGTCGCCAGTTCGAACCTGGTCGTCCGCTCGCAGGAAGTGGGGGATCTTCCCGAACCCCCGCACTCCTGGTGGAGTGGCCGAGAGGCGAGGCAACGGCCTGCAAAGCCGTCTACACGGGTTCAAATCCCGTCTCCACCTCCAAGCGCGATTAGCTCAGCGGGAGAGCGCTTCCCTGACACGGAAGAGGTCACTGGTTCAATCCCAGTATCGCGCACGCAGAACAACCGAAGATCCGGTCCGCAAGGATCCCCGCGCGATTAGCTCAGCGGGAGAGCGCTTCCCTGACACGGAAGAGGTCACTGGTTCAATCCCAGTATCGCGCACGCACTACGCAGTACACGCAGGTTGACCCGCGCGATTAGCTCAGCGGGAGAGCGCTTCCCTGACACGGAAGAGGTCACTGGTTCAATCCCAGTATCGCGCACCATCCATACGAAGCCCCCGGCCGTTCCCACGGCCGGGGGCTTCGTCGTTCCCTCCTGTCAGGAGGCCCTCCGATCAGGAGGAGAAGAGCATGTGCCCGAAGCTCCTGTGGCGCTTGTTGTGGCCGTAGTGCCCGCCGTGACCGCCGTGGTGGCCGCCGTGCTGCGGAGCGCCCCACGCCGGGGCGGGAGCGGCCGGGTAGCCCTGCGGGCCGGGCGGCGGTGGCGGGGCCTGCTGGCCGCCCCACTGGGACTCGACCCGGCTCAGGGCCTCGAGCTCGCCGTAGTCGAGGAATATCCCGCGGCAACCGCTGCACTGCTCGATCTGGACGCCATTGCGGTTGTACGTGTGCATCGGTGCGTGGCACTTGGGACACTGCATGGTCGGCTCAACTCCTCGCCGGTCGTGACTGCTTCGCCGGAACTCTGCCCGGCTTCGGTGCGTTGCACCCTACTTCGTGGTGGTGGGGGCCAACTCCGGCGGGACGGCGGCCATTCGATCACAGGCGTCGACCACCGCCTGCTCGATCTCGTCCAGGGACCGGTTCTCCTTGACGGACTTGGCGACGGCCAGGGCGGCGGTCTGCGCGGTGAGGGCGCGGGCCGGTACGTCGAGGGCGGGCCAGAGGTCCGTGCCGTCGGCCGGGACCGCCGGGCCGTGTGCCGCGCGGTAGGCGGTGAGGAAGCGGGTCCACTCCTCCGCGGGGAGGAGGCCGCAGGCGTACCAGGCCGCGGGGCGGGCCAGGTCCCAGGCCGGGTCACCGAGGCCGAGGTCGTCGACGTCGATGAGCAGCCAGCGCCGCCCCTCGGCCGTGCGGACCAGCTGGCCCAGGTGCAGGTCGCCGTGGCACAGGAGCTTGGGGAGCGGCGCGGGGGCCTCGGCGCGTGCCCAGGCGGGGAGCGTGGCCCAGGCGCGCTCCACGGGGGCCGCCGCCGGGTGCGGTCCCGCAGCCCGCATCCGTGCCATCGCCCGGGCGGCCTTCGCGGGGCCGCGCATGTCCGGGAGCGGGTGCGGGAGTTCGGCCGGGGGTGTGGCGTGCAGCCGGGCGAGGAGGGTGGCTGCGGCTTCCCAGGGGGCGGCGTCGGGGTCGTCGCGGTCCACCGGGGTGCCGGCCTCCCAGAGGGTGACGAGGCGGCCGTGGAGCGGGACCGCCGTCTCGGCGAGCGGAGGGAGGAGGGTGCCGCTCAGGGCGGCGGCGACCTTCAGGCGGGCCGCGAGATCGGCGGGGTCCGTGCCGGGGGCGTGCGCCTTGGCGACGGTGCCGCCGTGCCGGACGACGGTGGCGTCGTCCCGGTCCGCCAGGACGGATTCGGGGGCGCAGGCGCAGGGCCGCGGGGTGCGGTGGGCCGCGGCGCGGACCTTGGCGGTCAGCGCGGGCAGCAAGGCGGTGGCTGTGGCGGTCACGGGTCCCCCGGGGTGCGTCGATCGGTGCTCCCCGTGAGCGTACGCAAGCTTCCAGCCCGTCCGGCGTTTGAGGACGAGCTCGGCGCAGCCGGTGATCGAGGGTGCTCGAGGACACCGGCGGAGCCCCGCACAAAGAAGTGCCCGCGCAGCTCCCCAGCTGCGCGGGCATTTCTCGTGCCGTCCGCCGCACCCCCGTCCCCACGGGGTTTCCTGGCCGGATGTCCCCGCCCGGACCGCTCATCCGGGCCCGGGGCGCCGCTCAGCGCCCCAGCATCACGCCCACGGACGACGCCTGTGTGACCACTGCTTCCCAGCCGCCGAAGACGACCACCAGCAGGGCCGCCAGAGGAAGAACCATGGCCGTGGCCACCAAAGGGTGGCGCGTGCCGGACGGGCGGACGCCGAACGTGGCGAAGGCCTTACGTCCTTGCGTGCGGATCATTGCCCGCGGTGCCGTGTCCGCCATGGTTCCTCTCCTGACCGAGTCTGTATGCATTTGGCAGCGGCGGGTGTCTGACCTCGGGGGACGAGTGCTGCACCCGCCGCTTGACCTCAAATCTAGGTGCGCCGAGGGCGTGGGTCGTCATGCCCTCGTACCGATTGGCGGGCCTCCCGGAGGATGACCGATCGTCGGTCATGTACTCCCATGGGTGGAGACGGGGTCCTAGGTCTCAGGGTCTTCCCGGAGGGGGCGGGCGGCCTGCTCGGATGTGTCCTCCCGGGGGACGGGCTGCTCGACCAGAGCCAGGACACGGGTGGACATGAACCGTGCCGTCCGCACGACCGAACCGCTACGGGTGACTTCGCTCACTTCGACCACCCCTCTGCGCACCGCCGTCTCCACCCGGCGGCCCGCCCGGCTCGCCACCACCTCGTACGTCCGTGTCGTGTCCCCGGCGTCCACGACTATCTCCACGCGATCACCTTTCACGGGATCAATCCCCCTTCAGCGATGGATGGTTGGGGTGGACGACCCTGACAACGGCCGCTTCCCCCCGGCGCCCTGACCACTCTTCAAGTTTCCCACCCGGCACTGACAATCGGTCGGGCCGCGAGGGCGCGGCCTCTGCACCTGCCCGGCCACGGAAACGTAAGCTGTGGCACGACAACGGACCGGGCAGCGGGGATGGACATGGCGATGATGCGGCTCCGGCGCGAGGACCCGCGTGTCGTCGGCTCGTTCAGACTGCACAGGCGGCTGGGCGCCGGCGGCATGGGGGTCGTCTACCTGGGGTCGGACCGGCGGGGGCAGCGCGTCGCCCTCAAGGTGATCCGGCCCGACCTGGCGGAGGACGAGGAGTTCCGGTCGCGCTTCGCGCGCGAGGTCTCCGCGGCCCGGCGCATCCGCGGCGGCTGTACCGCGCGGCTCGTCGCCGCCGATCTCGACGCCGACCGGCCGTGGTTCGCCACGCAGTACGTCCCCGGGCCTTCCCTGCACGACAAGGTCGCCGCCGAGGGGCCGCTCTCCGCGGCCGACGTGGCGGTCGTCGGTTCGGCGCTCGCCGAGGGTCTCGTGGCCGTACATGAAGCCGGTGTGGTGCACCGCGACCTGAAGCCGTCGAACATCTTGCTGTCCCCGAAGGGGCCGCGGATCATCGACTTCGGCATCGCCTGGGCCACCGGCGCCTCGACGCTCACCCACGTGGGCACCGCCGTCGGGTCGCCCGGGTTCCTCGCGCCCGAGCAGGTGCGCGGCGCCGCCGTCACCCCCGCGACGGACGTCTTCGCGCTCGGTGCCACCCTCGCGTACGCGGGCATGGCGGACTCACCCTTCGGGCACGGCAGTTCAGAGGTCATGCTCTACCGCGTCGTCCATGAGGAGGCGCAGCTCGGCGGGGTCCCTGACGCGCTCGCCCCGCTGATCAGGGCCTGTCTCGCCAAGGACCCCGAGGAGCGTCCCAGCACGCTTCAACTGTCGCTCAGGCTCAAGGAGATCGCGGCCCGCGAGGCGCAGGGCCTGACGGACCCGCGGCCACCCGCGCCCCGGCAGGACCAGGACCGGCCGACGGGTCGGATGGCCGAGGAGTACGCGGACCAGCGCACCCAGCGGCGTCAGTCGCAGGGCACTCCCCCGCCGCGGCCCAGCTCGTCACGGCCGAGTTCCTCGCGGACCGGCTCGTCGCGCACGGGCTCCTCGCGGACGGGCTCCTCTCGGCCGCGCCCCTCGCGGGGCGGGTCCAGTTCCTCGCGGTCCGGCTCGCGTCCCGGGCAGCCCCGGAACACGACGCGCTCCGGTGGCGCGCGGCGGCCCGCCAACCCGCGGCTGCTGCGCCAGCGGCTCTTCGTCTTCGTGGTCGTGACGCTGCTCGTGGCCCTGGGGATCGCTGCGGCCCAGGGGTGCCAGGGGCCCGCGCGCGGGCTCGGCGGCAGCGGCGTGCACGATGTGCGCGACGTACAGCAGAGCCAGCGGCAGGATCCGGGGCCGGGCTCTCAGAGCTGAGGGCGGCCCGTCGCCACGGCGTAGAAGGCGACCGCGGCCGCCGCTCCCACGTTCAGGGAGTCGACGCCGTGGGCCATCGGGATGCGGACCCATTCGTCGGCCGCCATCAGGGCCTTCGTGGTGAGGCCCTCGCCCTCCGCGCCGAGCATCAGCGCGACCCGGTCCATGCGGTGGGGCGCCGCCTCGTCGAGGGTCCTGGCCTTTTCGTCCGGGGTGAGCGCGAGGAGGTTGAAGCCCGCCTCGCGTACGCCGTCCAGGCCCTTGGGCCAGGATTCGAGGCGGGCGTAGGGCACGGAGAAGACCGCGCCCATGGATACCTTCACCGAGCGGCGGTAGAGCGGGTCCGCGCAGTCCGGCGAGAGCAGCACCGCGTCCATGCCGAGGGCGGCGGCGCTGCGGAAGATCGCCCCGATGTTGGTGTGGTCGTTGACCGACTCCATGACGACGACTCGGCGCGCCCTGGTGAGGAGTTCGTCCGAGGTCGGCAGCGGCTTGCGCTGCATCGAGGCGAGGGCGCCGCGGTGCACGTGATAGCCGGTGACCTGCTCGGCCAGGTCGGGGTTGACCGCGTACACCGGGGCCGGGACCTCGTCGATGACGTCCCGCATGACGTCGACCCACTTGGCGGAGAGCAGCATCGAGCGCATCTCGTAGCCCGCCTGCTTGGCGCGTCTGATCACCTTCTCGCCCTCGGCGATGAAGAGGCCCTCGGCGGGCTCGCGCCTGCGGCGCAGTTCGACGTCGGTCAGGCCCGTGTAGTCGCGCAGGCGCGGGTCGGTGGGGTCGTCAACGGTGATGAGATCAGCCACAGGGTGATACTGCCTTGTCCTGGGTGTGGTGCCAACGCCTTGGAGCGGGTTGGGTTACCGGTGGTTACGTGGATGCTCTGGGCGGTCAGGCGGGGCTGCCCGGCCCCACGGTCACCACGTCGCCGATGACGATGACGGCCGGGGGCTTCACCTCGTGGGCGGTGACCTCGGCGGCGACGGTCGCGAGCGTGGCGTCGACGCGGCGCTGGGCCGCGGTGGTGCCCTCCTGGATCAGGGCGACGGGGGTCTCGGGCGACCGGCCGTGCGCGGTCAGCGTCGCCGCGATCTTGCCGATCTTGTCCACGCCCATCAGGATCACGAGGGTGCCGCGCAGCTTGGCGAGGGCCGGCCAGTCGACCAGGGAGCGCTCGTCGTCCGGGGCCACGTGTCCGCTGACCACCGTGAACTCGTGGGCGACCCCGCGGTGCGTGACGGGGATGCCCGCGGCGCCGGGCACGGAGATCGAGCTGGAGATGCCGGGCACCACCGTGCACGGAATGCCCGCTTCCGCCAGCGCCTGGGCCTCCTCCATGCCGCGCCCGAAGACGAAGGGGTCACCGCCCTTGAGACGGACGACCGACTTGCCCTGCTTGGCGTGCTCAATGAGGGCGTTGTTGATGGCCTCCTGGGCCATGAAACGGCCGTACGGAATCTTCGCGGCGTCGATCACCTCGACGTGCGGCGGCAGTTCGTCGAGCAGGTCGCGGGGGCCGAGCCGGTCGGCGATGACCACGTCCGCCTCGGCGAGGAGGCGCCGGCCACGGACCGTGATGAGGTCCGGATCGCCGGGACCGCCGCCGACCAGGGACACGCCGGGAGTACGGGTGCGGTGGTGGGGCGCCACGAGGGTGCCGTCGCGCAGGCCCTCGACGACCGCGTCGCGGATCGCCGCGGTGCGGCGCGGGTCGCGGCCGTGGATGTCCGTGGTGAGGACGGCGACCGTGACGCCCTCGGAACGGCCGGTCGCCGGGGTCAGGGCGGTGGCGGCGTCGGCGTCGTCCGAGCGGACGCACCAGACACGCTGGGCCTCGGCTTCCGCGGAGGCCGCCGTGTTGGCCTCGGAGTCGCTGGTGGCGATGAGGGCGTACCAGGCGTCCTTGAGGTCACCGGCCTCGTAGCGCCGGCGCTCCCAGGCGATCTCCCCCGCGTCCGCCATCGCCTCCACGGAGGGGGTCGCCGTCGGCGACACGAGGAGGATGTCGGCGCCCGCCGCGATCAGGGCGGGCAGGCGGCGCTGGGCCACCTGGCCGCCGCCGAGCACGACCGTGCGGCGGGCGGTGAGGCGGAGGCCTACGGGGTAGGCGGGGCTTTCGGCCATGGCGGGAGGCTCCTCGTGCGGGGCGCGGGGCTTTGCGGGTGCCGCTACGACGGTGGGGCGGCTGCGTTGATGCTGTGACGTGCGCGTTCAGTATGGCTGGGGCGGGGTGGGGTTCTCTCCCCCAGCCCGCCCCTTCCCGAAACCGGGGCTTCGCCCCGGACCCCTGTTCGTCTGCGGGCCGTGGGCCGTTTGTGCCCACCCGTTCCGCCCTGCGGAACGCCTGCCCACAAACGGAGCGGCTACTTTTCGGTGACCCCTGCCGAGTCGAACGTGGCCACCTCGTGCATCGCGCGCGCCGCGCTCTGCACCACGGGGAGGGCCAGGAGGGCGCCAGTGCCCTCGCCCAGGCGCAGGTCGAGGTCGACCAAGGGGCGCAGGCCCAGCTTGTTCAGGGCCGCCACGTGGCCCGGTTCCGCGCTGCGGTGGCCCGCGATGCAGGCCGCGAGGACCTCGGGGGCGATGGCACGGGCGACCAGGGCCGCCGCGCCGGCGCTCACGCCGTCCAGGATCACCGGCGTACGGAGGGAGGCGCCGCCCAGGAGGAGGCCGACCATCGCGGCGTGCTCCAGGCCGCCGATCGCGGCGAGGACGCCGATGGGGTCGGCCGGGTCCGGCTGGTGCAGTTCGAGGGCGCGGCGCACGACGTCGACCTTGCGGCCGTGCATCTCGTCGTTGATGCCGGTGCCGCGGCCGGTCACCTCGCCCGGGTCGGTGTCCGTGTAGACGGAGATGAGGGCCGCGGACGCCGTGGTGTTCGCGATGCCCATCTCGCCGGTGAGCAGGGCCTTGTTGCCCGCCGCCACCAGGTCGCGGGCGGTCTCGATGCCCACCTCGACGGCCGCCTTGACCTCCTCGCGGCTCAGCGCGGGTCCTGTCGTCATGTCGGCCGTGCCCGCGCGGATCTTGCGGGGCAACAGGCCGGGGGTGGCCGGGAGTTCACTGGCCACACCCACGTCGATGACGCAGACCTCGGCGCCCACCTGGTTGGCGAAGGCGTTGCAGACCGCGCCGCCGCCGAGGAAGTTGGCGACCATCTGCGCGGTCACCTCCTGGGGCCAGGCGGTGACGCCCTGGGCGTGCACACCGTGGTCGCCCGCGAAGATCGCGACGGCCGCGGGCTCCGGGATCGGCGGCGGGCACTGCCGGGACAGGCCCGAGAGCTGGGCGGAGATGATCTCCAGCATGCCGAGCGCGCCCGGCGGCTTCGTCATGCGCTTCTGCCGCTCCCACGCCTCGCCGAGCGCCTTCGCGTCCAGCGGGCGGATGTTGGAGACGGTCTCCGCGAGCAGGTCGCTCGGCTCCTCCCCGGGCAGCGCGCGGCGGCCGTACGTCTCCTCGTGCACGACCCACGAGAGCGGGCGGCGCTTGGACCAGCCTGCCTGCATCAGCTCGGGCTCCTCCGGGAACTCGTCGACGTATCCGACACAGAGATAGGCCACCACTTCGAGGTGCTCGGGCAGGCCGAGGGTCCTGACCATCTCGCGTTCGTCGAAGAAGCTGACCCAGCCGACGCCGAGGCCCTCGGCGCGCGCCGCGAGCCAGAGGTTCTCGACGGCGAGGGCCGAGGAGTACGGAGCCATCTGCGGCTGGGTGTGCCGGCCGAGGGTGTGGCGGCCGCCGCGGGTCGGGTCGGCGGTGACGACGATGTTCACCGGGGTGTCGAGGATCGCCTCGATCTTCAGTTCCTTGAACTGCTTGGCGCGGCCCTTGGGCAGCGACTTCGCGTACGCGTCCTTCTGGCGCATGGCCAGCTCGTGCATCGTGCGGCGGGTCTCCGCCGAGCGGATGACGACGAAGTCCCAGGGCTGGGAGTGGCCCACGGAGGGCGCCGTGTGGGCCGCCTCCAGGACGCGGAGCAGTACCTCGTGCGGGATGGCGTCGCTGCGGAAGCCGTTGCGGATGTCGCGGCGTTCGCGCATCACGCGCAGGACGGCCTCGCGCTCGGCGTCGTCGTAGCCGGGGGCGGCGGGCGGCTGCTGGGCCGGCTCCGGCTCCTGTACGGGCTCGGCGGGGGCGTCCGCGTCCTCGGCTGCCACCTGGGCGGCGGCTTCGGTCGCTTCGGCGGGCCCGGCCTCGACGATGAGCAACGGCTCGGGGGCTTCGGCCGCGGCCACTTCCTCCGCTTCGGCGGGTGCCTCGACCACGGCCAGGGGCACGGCTTCGGCTGCCGCCTCCGCGGGTTCGGGCGCCACGGCCACGGGTTCCTCCGCCACGTCCGGGGCCGGAGCCACCACGTCCGGGGCCGGAGCCACCACGTCCGGGGCCGGAGCCACCACGTCCGGGGCCGGAGCCACCGCGGGCTCTCCTCCGTCACGCGGTGCGGGCACGGCGGCCACGGGCTGCGGGGCCACGGGCTCGGGGGCCTCGGCGGTTTCGGGAGCACCAGCGGCGCCGACGGGCTCGACGGCTTCGGCGGACTCGGCTGCTTCGACGAGCGCCTCCGCATCGACGGGCGCCGACGGCTCCTGGGCCACGAGGGCTTCGGGGGCCTCCACGGCGGCCGGCGGCTCCGGGGTGTCGACCACCGGCGGAACTGCCGCTGCCTCTGCGGGCTCCGGCTGCGCCTCGGGGGCGACGGGCTGCGGGGCCTCGACGTGCTCGGGGGGTACGGACAGGGCGTGCGGAAGCGTCGGCGCCAGGTGAGGCGTGGTCGGCACCGAGCCCTCGACCGGCACGAACTGGCCGAGGGGCGCGGGGGCCTGGGGGTCCGCGAAGTGCTGGTTCGGGCCACCCGCAAGCCCGTCGCCCTGCGGCGCCTGCGCCACGGGGATGTCGGCGTACTGCTGGGGCTGCTGAGCCTGGTGGACGTGCGGGCCATGGGCCGCGGGTCCCGCGCCGGCGAGCGGCGCGTCCGACCAGGGCTGCGCGCCCGCCATGGCGAACTGCGGCTGGCCGGAGCCCTGCGCGAGCGCGGGCTCCTGGCCGGCTTCCGGGGCGGACGCGGCCGGGTCCCCGGCGAACGGCTGGGCGGCGGACGGCTGCTCGGCGTTCGCGGCGAACGCGGGCTGCCCTGCTTCGGCGGCGGCGTGCGCGAAGTGAGCGTCGGCCTCGGTTCCTTGCGCGATCGCGGGGTCGGCGGCCTCCGCGGCCTGCGGGAAGGTGGCCGCGGGCGTCTCGGCGGCCGGAACCGCGGGGTCGGTCACCGCGGGCTGGGGGGCCTCGGGCGCGGGTGCCGGTGCGTCCAGCGTGCCCTGGGCGTCAGGCGTGTTCTGTATGTCCCATGCGTCCTGCGCGTCGTGTGTTTCCCCTGTGACGGGAGTGACGTCCGGGACGACCGTTTCTGCTGGTGCGACGGGCTGCGCGTGCTGCGAGGGCTGAGGCGACTGCGCGGCCTGCGCGTGCTCCGACGGCTGCGAAGGCTGGGAGTGCTGCGGCTGGGGCTGCGGCGTCCACGGCGTCGCGCCCTGCGGCACGTTCTCGCCGAGCCGCGTCCCTCTGGGCATGCCTTCGTCGTCACGCGGGATGTCGAGGTACTCGGGGCCCACGGTGGGTGGCCCCGCGTGCCGTACGGGCGCGGCGTGCTGCGGCGCACCGGCCGGGCCGCGGTCGGCGAGGGAGCGCACGGGGCTGCCCGAGCCGTCGGGCACGGCGGGACCCGAAGGCCCCCGGTGGAGCGGGCGGCGGGAGGGGCCGGGGTGCGACGCGGGGGCGGGAGCGGAAGCACCGGGCAACTGGACGCCGTTCAGGTCGACCGAGCCGCTGTCACGGCCGGCCGTCTCGTGCGGGCCCGGCTGGTGCGTGGCCTGCGGCTGCCCGGCCGGCTCCTCGGCGAACGACTGCGGGGCCGCCGCGTGCTGGCCGCCATGCGGGAGGCCGCCCATCTGCAGGCCGCCCGTCGACGCCTCGCCCATTGGCTGCTCTCCCGGTGCCTGACCGGCCGAGTGCTGGCCGCCGGCGGACTGATCGGCGGCGTACTGGTTCGCCTGTGGGTCTCCCCCAGGCTGCCCCATGCCCTGCTGACCGACTGCCGGCTGTGGCTCGCTCCAGGCGCCCTGGGCGCCCGGCATCAACAGCAGGTCGTCATCGTCTGCGGGGGCGACGCTCTCGGCGGGACTATCGGAGGGGTCGAGGTAGGTGTACGCGCCCGGGGCGGGGACGCCCGGCTGCTCCACCATGCCTGCGTTCTCCGGCAGTCCCTCGCCCGGGACCTGGCCGGTGTCGGTCATGCGTAACCCCTCGCCCATCGGTTAGTGCTTCTTCGACCGCCCCTCAGCCGTCGGCCGGGGAAGCCCCATTGCCCGGAGCGGCGCACCAACCGCCCGTCAATCTCAACGAGCGTGCGCGCCACGCGGCACGAACCGCGTACGGACAACAGGCATTGTCCCGGTCGGGCTGCCACCGCGGCGCCTTGATCCGCAACGGCCCGCTGTGGGCTGCGCCACGTTGCGCGCCCTCCGGTCCTGCCGTACCACACACCCCCCAAAACGGGCGAGCTTTCCGGACATTGACCAACTATTTGCCGGACACTCGGTGCGGTACAACGATCGGCCAGCCTACCCCGCACCGTGCGGAAGCAGGGTCACGGGGCGCGATCGGGCAACTGTCCGGAGAGCGCGAAGACGACGGTCCGCTCTCGCTCCGTCCACGCGCGCGTGTCGAGTTCGACGGACTGGAGCAGCGCGCATTCGACGGTGTAGCCGTGCTCCGTCAGGCCCCTGCCGATGAGTTCGGCGGCGTCACGGGTCGACGCGTGCGTCACGATCCGCGCCGGGCGGCGGTCGGCGACGGCGGAGACCACCTCGGCTCCCCCGCCCCCGATCCGTACGACATCGGGCTCGGGCAGGTCTTCGAGTACGTGTGGCGCGGTGCCGTGCAGGATCTGCGGCTGTACGCCGAAGTGGCGGGCGACCGCCATGGTGCGGGCGCAGGCGTCGGGGTCGGCGTCGACGGCGATGACGGCGGCACCGAAACGTGCCGCCTCCACGGCGAAGGCGCCGCTGCCGCAGCCGATGTCCCAGACCAGGTCGCCCACGCGCGGCCCGATGCGGGCGAGTTGGACGGCCCGCAGCCGGTCGCTCTCGCCCTCGCCGAGCTGGGCGTCGCCGCCGTAGGCAGGGGCGGGCAGCGCCCAGCCGCGCGGGGTCCCCGGGTCGCGGCCCGCGATCCAGCCGGTGTCGGAGGCAGCGGCCGGGCCGCCGACGACGATGACGACGTTCGGGTCGCGCCAGGTGTGGTCGGCGGCCTTGTCCGAGGTCAGGACGGTGACCTGTTCGCGCTCGGTGCCGAGCTCCTCGCAGATCACGAAGGTGCGGTGCACGCCCTGGAGGAGCAGGCCGAGCTCGGCCGGGCCCGCGCCCGGCGAGGTGAGGACGGCGACCTTGGTGTGCGCGCGGCAGAGGTTCACCGCGCGGCGCAGCGTGCGGGGGTGGGCGACCACGACCTCGGCGTCGTCCCAGGGCATCCCGGCGCGGGCGAAGGCCTGGGCGACGGAGGAGACGGCGGGCACCACTTCGACTTCGAGGCCGAATTCGGGGGCGCGCAGCGTGCGGACGACGCCGAAGAACCCGGGGTCGCCGTCGGCGAGGACCACGGCAGTGCCGCGGTGGGCGGCGATGCGGCGGGCGGCCAGGCTCACGCTGCCCAGGCGGATCCGTTCCGCGGTCGGCGGCACTTCGGCGAGCGTCAGGTGGTGGGCGGCGCCCGCGACGAGTGTGGCGGCGCCGAGCGCAGAGCGCGCCGCGGCGGTCAGCGGCGAACCGTCCCAGCCGATCACCGTGACGCGGTCGGCCATCGTCGTGTGTCTCCTGGTTTCTCGCGGATTGTCTGAGAGGCCGGGTGTCGCGTGTAGGGGGCAACCGCGTGCGGCCAGGGGCGAGCGTACCCGGTGGGGCCCTGAGGTGCTTGTGGGGTCAGTTCCAGTCGGAGAAAGCCGTGAACCCGCTGTCGGCGAGCTGCTCGCCGACTCCTTCGAGATCCTCGGGGAGCAGGCTCCACACGATGAGGTCGGTGCGAACCTCGATCCAGCCGCCGAACGGGTCCCCGCCGTTCCGCGTACGCGCTATCCAGGCGCCCCGCAGGACTCCCTCGCTGATGCAGCCGATCTTCTGCGCGACCTGCTGGGCCGCGGTGTTGTCGGCGGCGGTGCGCAGCTCGATGCGCTCGAAGCGCTGGTCGTTGAAGAGCCACTGGGCGGTGGCGAGGGCCGCCTCCGACGCGTAGCCCTCGCCGCGGGCCCAGGGGGCGACGACGTAATTGAGTTCGCTGGAGCGTACGCGCCAGTCGGTGTCGCGCAGTTGGACGACGCCGACCAGGCGCTGGGTGAGGAACTCCGTGACGGCGAGGGCGATGCCGCGACCCTCGGTGCGCTCGGCGGGTGCGAGGCGGGTGATCCAGTCGCGGGCGTCGTCCTCGGTGTAGGGCTGGGGCACGGAGGTCCAGGCGGTGACCGTCTCGTCGTTCATCATCTCCGCGTACGCGGAGACGTCGGCTTCCTCGAACGGGCGCAGCACCAACCGCTCCGTGCTGATGGAGATATCGGGGAAGGTAGTCATGCGCTGCTCCGTAACCTGGAACCCTCGGGCCTGCTGAAGAGCCCAGCATGCAGCATGTCGGCGCGCAAACGCACCACGGGGTCCGCTCCTTCATCAGGAGTGGACCCCGTGGTGGGGGCGGAAACGGACTGTGCGTCAGCTCGTTTCGACGGGCAGGACGGAGCCCTTGTACTTGTCCTTGATGAACTGCTTCACCTCGGGTGAAGTGAGCAGTTCGGCCAGCTTCTCGACCCTGGGGTCGTCCTCGTCGCCCTTCTTGACGGCGAGCACGTTGTTGTACGGATTGTCCTTGGGCGACTCGAGAAGGATGGCGTCCTTCTTGGGGCTGAGTCCGGCGTCGAGCGCGTAGTTGTTGTTGATGACCGCGGCTTCGACGTCTTCCAGGGAGCGGGGCAGCTGGGCGGGTTCCAGCGGCTTGATGGTGAGCTTCTTCGGGTTGGACGTGATGTCCTCGGGGGTCGCGTTCGCGCCGGCCCCCTTCTTGAGCCCGATGACGCCCTTGGAGGCGAGGAGTTCGAGCGCCCTGCCTTCGTTGGTGGTGTCGTTCGGGACGGCGACGGTCGCACCGGCGGGCAGCTCGGTGACGTCCTTCGCCTTCTTCGCGTACACCCCCATCGGCGGCAGGTAGACCTCGGTCACCGGCGTGAGCTCCGTCTTCTTGGACTTGTTGAAGTCCTCCAAGTACGGGGTGTGCTGGTAGAGGTTGGCGTCGAGGGACCCTTCCTGGAGCGCGGTGTTCGGCGTGACGTAGTCCGTGAACTCCGTGATCTGGAGGTCGAGTCCCTTCTTCTTCGCGAGGTTCTGCTTGATGTACGTGAGGACTTCGCCGGCCGGGGTCGGGGTGGCGGGGGGGGGGGGGGGGGGGGGAGGGGAGAAGGCCCACCCCCCCCCCGTTTCCCCAACCAGCAAGGAAAGCGGGGGGGGGGAGAGTCCTACCGACCCCACGGAAGAGAGGATAATGAAC
>NZ_JBVIPS010000007.1:212685-329276 GCF_055577715.1 Streptomyces sp. NPDC033177
CGGGGGGGGGGGGGGGGGGGGGGGGGGGGGGGGGGGGGGGGGGGGGGGGGGGGGGGTTGTGGGGGGGGGGGGGGGGGGGTGGGGGGGGGGGGGTGGGGGGGGGGGGGGGGGGGGCCCCCCCCCCCCCCCCCGCTGCCCGAGCCGGATCCGTTGCCGCACGCGGTCAGGCCGAGCGTGAGGGCGAGTGCTCCCGCGGCCGCGATGACGGGCGTACGCATGATCAGAACGCCGCGACGACGGCGCCGTCGTACTTGTCGTCGATGAACTTCTTGACCTCGGGCGAGGTGAGGAGCTTGGCGAGCTTCTTCACGCGCGGGTCGTTCTCGTCGCCCTTCTTCACGGCGAGGAAGTTGCCGTAGGGGTTGCCCTTGGCGGGCTCGGCGACGAGGGCGTCCTTGGCCGGGCTGAGCTTGGCCTCAAGGGCGTAGTTGCCGTTGATCACCGCGGCGTCGACGTCACCGAGGGAGCGGGGCACCTGGGCGGCCTCGATCTCCTTGAACTTGAGGTTCTTCGGGTTCTTCGAGACGTCCTTGGGGGTCGCCTCGTAACCGACGCCCTTCTTGAGCTCGATCAGGCCGTTGTCGGCCAGGAGCTTGAGCGCTCGGGCCTCGTTCGTGGTGTCGTTCGGGAGCGCGACCGTGGCGCCCTTCTTGAGGTCGTCGAGCTTCTTGACGCTCTTGGAGTACACGCCGAGCGGCTCCAGGTGCACCGTCGCCTTCGGGACGGGCACGATGTCCGTGCCGTTCTTCTTGTTGAAGTCGTCCAGGTACGGCTTGTGCTGGAAGTAGTTGGCGAAGACCTCGCCCTGCTCCACGGCGGTGTTCGGCGTGACGTAGTCGGTGAACTCCCGCACGTCGAGGTCGAGACCGGCCTTCTTCGCCAGGTTCTTCTTGACGTAGTCGAGGATCTCGCCCTGCGGCGTGGGGGTGGCGGCGACGATGAGCGGGCCGTCCTTGTCCCCGGCGGCGGAGCCCTTGTCGGAGCCGCAGGCCGAGAGCCCGAGGGCGAGGGCTCCGGCGGCGAGGACAGCGGTGGTGATCTTGGCGGTGTTACGCACGAAAAGTGCCTTTCTCCATGGGTGGTACGCCCCGCGATGGGATGTGCGGGGTGAGTTTCGGGAAGCCTTCGGTGGTCAGGAAGCCTTCGACGGCGCGAGCTTGAGGAAGCGCAGGCGCGGTGCGGCGCCCGAGTGGCCGCCGCGCCGGTGCAGCCTGCGGGCCGCGTAGTCGCCCGCGAACTGGATGATCGAGATGACGACGGCGAGGACGCCGACGGTGATCCACATCAGCTCGGTCTCGAAGCGCTGGTAGCCGTAGCGGATCGCGATGTCGCCGAGGCCGCCCGCGCCGACGGCGCCGGTGATGGCCGAGTAGCCGAGGATCGTGACGATCGTCGTGGTCGTGCTGGAGATCAGCGACGGCAGCGACTCCGGCACGAGCACCTTGCGTACGACGGTCCAGGTGTTGCCGCCCATCGACTGCACGGCCTCGACGAGGCCGCCGTCGACCTCGCGCACCGAGGTCTCCACGAGGCGCGCGAAGAACGGGATGGCGCCGATCGCGAGCGGCACGATGGCGGCCTCGCGGCCGATCGTCGTGCCCGTGATCCAGCGCGTGAGGCCCATCAGCGCGACCATGAGGATGATGAAGGGCATCGAGCGCGCGATGTTCACGATCTGCCCGATGAGCTTGTTCACGACCGTGTTCTGCAGCAGCCCGCCGCGGTCGGTGAGGACAAGCAGGATGCCGAGCGGAAGTCCGGCGACGACGGCTATCAGCGTCGACCAGCCGACCATGTAGAGGGTGTCCCAACAGGCCTGCTCCAGCAGGGGCTGCATCTCCGACCAGGTCACTTGGCACCTTCCTTGACCAGCAGCGTGGCGTCCTTCGGCGTGCTCACGGGGTCTTCGCCCGCGATATCCACCTGCAGTCCCTGCTCGCGCAGGAAACCGATCGGCACGACGTTCTCCTCGAAGCGTCCGGGCAGCTCGATGCGCATGCGGCCGACCTGCTTGCCCGCGACGGTGTCCATCGCGGCGCCGAGGATCGAGATGTCGATGTTGTACGTGCGCGACAGCTGGGAGATGACGGGCTGGGTCGCGGCCTCGCCGTGGAAGGTCACGTCGACGACGGTGCGGTTGTCGCCCGTGGTGTCGCCGCTGACCGGGAAGAGCGCGGCGGCCAGCTCGGAGCCGGGCGTCGCGAGCAGCTCGGTGACGGTGCCGGACTCGACGATCCGCCCGTTCTCCATGAGGGCGGCCGAGTCGCAGACGCTCTTGACGACGTCCATCTCGTGCGTGATCAGCAGGACGGTCAGGCCGAGCTGCTGGTTGAGGTCGCGCAGGAGCCCCAGGATGGAGCGGGTGGTCTCCGGGTCGAGGGCGCTGGTCGCCTCGTCCGAGAGCAGCACCTTCGGGTCGCCGGCGAGCGCGCGGGCGATGCCGACGCGCTGCTTCTGGCCTCCGGAGAGCTGCGCCGGGTAGGACTTCGCCTTGTCGGCGAGGCCGACCAGGTCGAGCAGTTCCAGGGCCTTGCGGGAGCGCTCGGCGCCGCTGAGGCCGAGGATCTCCAGGGGCAGCTCGATGTTGTCCTTGACGGTGCGCGAGGACAGCAGGTTGAAGTGCTGGAAGACCATGCCGATGCGGCTGCGCGCCCGGCGCAGGTCCTTGCTCGCACGGCTGCCGCGCCCCGCGAGGGCGGTGAGGTCCTGGCCGCCGACGCTGACGGTACCGGCGGTGGGGCGCTCCAGGAGGTTCACGCAGCGGATCAGCGAGGATTTACCGGCGCCGGACTGGCCGATGACGCCGTACACCTCGCCTTCGCGGACATGCAGATCGACGCCGTCGAGGGCAGTTACTTCACGACCGCGTGAGCGGTAGACCTTGGTCAGGCCGGAAGTGGTGATCACAGGGGTTTCCGTCACTGTCGAGTGCGCGGCGCGGTTCTCGCCGGGCACGGGGCATTCGTGGGGAACGCGGCACGGTTTCTCGCGGTGGCGAAAAGAACCGGAGGAGGTGTGCGCGGGGCAGGCTCGCGTCCTACGTCTCGTCCGCCGGTAAGGCGTACGTGGCACAGGGGCGCGGCACAGCGGCTTCGCTTCGGGGCGCGATGCTCAGGAGTGGTGCGGGGGCCCTCAGAAGGCGCACATTCGACACATACAACGAGCACCGGGCGTCGTGATCGCCTCGGTCGCAGGGGTGCGGCTGCTCGTCGTGGTCATGTGGACCAGTAAAACACGCGTGCGGTCACGCACCGCCACGGCTGTCCGGTATACGGACAGCCGGTGGACAGGTGCGGGCGTCGGGGGTGACCGCTCAGCCCGCGGCGGTGATCTCCACGCCGCCCTCGGTGGCCTGTGCGGACACGGCCGAGAGGTCTTTCACGACGACATCGGCGCTGAGCTCGGCGGCAGTGTGTGTTGTGGTCAACGCCACGGTGGTCATCCCGGCCGCGCGTCCCGCCGTGAGACCCGCGGGCGCGTCCTCGAAGACCACGCAGCGCGCCGGGTCGACGCCCAGCTTCGCGGCCGCGAGCAGGAAGGGCTCCGGGTCGGGCTTGCCGCGCGTGATGTCGTCGGCGGCGATCACCATCTCGGCGTCGATGCCGACCTCCGCGAGCCGGGCCTCCGCGAGGCGCCGCCCGGCCGAGGTGACGACGGCCCAGCGCTCGGGCGGCAGGGATTCCAGCAGCTCCCGGGTGCCGGGAAGGAGCACGACGCCGCCCGCGACGTCCGAGACCTCGAGCTCCTCGATGCGGGCGACGGCCTCGGCCACGCGCTCGGCGGGCAGCATGTCGGCGACGATCTCGGCGGCGGGGCGGCCGTGCAGCTCGACCCGGGCGAATTCCTGTGCGCTGATCCCGTACTCCTGCGCCAGACGCGTCCAGCAGCGGTACACCGACTCCATCGAGGAGATGAGGGTGCCGTCGTTGTCGAACAGGAGCGCTTCAGCGTGGATCTTCATGATGTCCGAGCGTACGGGGCACCCCGGGGGTGCGCGCACGGGGCCTTAGGGGTGCGCGCATCGGGTCATAGGGCCCGTAATAAAGTCACGGCATGCTTGTTGCCCTGACGATCGCGACCGCCGTGGCTGCGCTCGCGCTCGCCGCGTGGTGCGGCTTCGCCGCCTACCGGGACCAGCCGACCAAGGACTGGCACTTCATCGGCATGGGCGTGGTGACCTTCCTGGCCACGGTCCAGCTGATCGTCGGCATCGTCCAGCTGGCCCGTGGCGAGAAGCCCGATCAGGGCATGACGATCTTCATCGCGTATCTGATCGGTTCCTTCGCCTGCATCCCGGCGGCGGGCTTCATGTCCCTTGCCGAGCGCACCCGCTGGGGCTCCATCACGGTCGCCGCGGGTGGCGTGGTCCTGGCCGTGCTCCAGGTGCGGCTCTACGACATCTGGGGAGGCTGAGGTGACGGTGACCGAACCCGAGCGGCAAAAGCAGAGGCTCATCACCGGGCCGGGCATTCTCCTCGTGTGGCTGTACGGGGTGATGGTGGTCGGTGCCGTTTCGCGCTCGGCCGTGCAGATCTCGGCGGACTTCCACAAGGCCCCGCTCGCGTACACGCTGTCCGCGCTCGCGGGTCTCGTCTACGGCTTCATCACGTACTCGCTCGTGCGCGGCGGCGAGAAGGCCCGCAAGGCGGCGCTGGTGTGCTGCGCCGCCGAGCTGGTGGGCGTCCTGGCGGTGGGGACGTGGACGCTCGTCGAGCCGTCCGCCTTCCCCGACGCCACGGTGTGGTCGGACTTCGGAATGGGCTATCTGTTCATCCCGGTGATCCTCCCGATCACGGCGATCTTCTGGCTGAACAAGGCGCGGAGGGCGGGGCGCTAGGCCCTGGCCACATACGCCTGCGCGGCGGACTCCTTGGCGAGCGTGACCAGCGTGAGCCGGTCGTTCACGTGCCGGGTGTTCACGGCCGCATAGCCATGCTTGCGGTAGAGCTGGAGGTTCTGTTCGCTGCGGTGGCCGCTGCAGAGCTGGAAGCACTTGGCGGTGCCGCCCGCGCCCAGGCGCCCCTCTATCGCGTTCAGGAGCCGGCCGCCCAGGCCGTGGCGCTGCATCCTGGGGTGGACGATGAGTTTCTCGATCCGCGCCGTTCCGTCGGCGTCGACCGTGCCGCGCACCGACGCGACCACCTCGTCCCCGAGGCGGGCCACCAGCACGTTCCCGGTGGTCAGTTCGGCCTTGATGGAGTCGAGGGACTGCGTGAGCGGCTCGATGGAGTAGTCGCCGTACAGCTCGGCCTCGCTCTGGTAGCACAGGTACTGCAGTTTGAGGATCTTCTCGGCGTCCTGCCCGCCCGCCTCCGAGATGGTCACGCTCATGCCCATGTGTGCATGCCTCCCGCTCACCTGCTCCGCCGGTTGTCTATCGCTCCATTCCCCACGGGTCAGGAGCTGCAACCTCCGCCGCGAGCATTCTGCGCAGGCATCCCAGGCAACGGGAACGTTCAGGCCCCAGGCTGCCCTGTGACATTCCCAACTCACCTGCGATCTCCCGGTAGGTGAGGTCCTTGGGGGACAGGAGCGCCGCCATGAGACCGGGGCAGCGGCCGGGCAGCTTGCGCACCGCCGCGTGCAGGGTGCGGTCGCGGTCGGCCCGCAGGGCGCGCTGCTCGGGCCCGCACTCGGAGTCGTCGGCGGGCTCGGCCGCGTACGCCACCTCTCGCTCCTGTGTACGCCGGCTGCGGCGCGCCTCGGAGGCGACTGCGGCGCGCAGCCAGGTGGCCGGGTCGGCGGGTGGGTCGGCGGCGTCCATGCGTTCCAGCAGGCGCAGCCAGACGGCCTGTTCCAGATCACCGGGGTCGGCGCCGGAGCCGTACGCCGCGGCGGAGGCCTCGGCGGCGAGGAGCGGGCGCAGCGTGGGGATGAGCGAGTGAGTCATGCAGGGCGGAGTCATGCAAGGCGTGACGCGGCCGCCCCGGCAGGAGGTTGCCGGGGCGGGCGTCTGTCACCCCAACCGGGGCCGGGTGGTCAGCCGTTGACGAAGTCCTCGCGGGCGAGCAGCGCGGTGTCGCAGTTGTCGGAGAAGATCCCGTCGATGCCCGTCTCGAAGTACGCCTTGAAGGCCCCGAAGGCGTCGCCGTATGCCGCCGGGTCGGTGCCCTTCCTGAAGTTCGCGGGCAGGAAGGTGTTCTCGTTGCGCATCGTGTACGGGTGCAGGATCAGGCCCGCCTTGTGCGCGTCCTCGACCAGGGTGGTCGGGGTGCCGAGGCTGCCGTCCGGCTTCCTCGGGATGATCAGGTCGAGCGTGGGGCCGATGCCCTGGGCGAACGACGCCATCCACTTCAGGCCCTCGGGCTTGATGAGGTCGGCGACGGTCCGCGGGTCGCCCGCCTCGACGAAGTCCCAGGGGCGCGAGGCCGCGGAGGACAGGAGCACCACGAGCGGCGGGTCGACCAGCTTGTTCAGGCGCTGGATGCTGCTGGGCTCGAAGGACTGCAGGAAGTTGGGCGAGCTCTTCTTGTGCCGGCCGTACTTGCGCAGGAGCTTGGCGAGCGGCTCCTCCAGGCCGAGGCCCAGCTTGCGGAAGTACGTGGGGTGCTTGGTCTCGATGTGCAGCCAGATGCGCTTGCCGCGCTCACGTCCCTGCTTGTCGGCCCACCGGAAGACCTCCTCCAGGGTGGGCACCTCCCAGCGGCCGTCGTAGAGGGTGTTGCGCTGGCGGGTGCCGGGGATGCGCTCCTTGGCGCGCAGCGTCTTCAGCTCGGCGAGCGTGAAGTCCTCGGTGAACCAGCCGGTGTACGAGGTGCCGTCCACGGACTTGGTGGTCTTGCGGGACGCGAACTCGGGGTGCGCGGCGACGTCCGTCGTCGCGGTGATGTCGTTCTCGTGACGGCACACGAGATGGCCGTCCTTGGTGGGCACGATGTCCTGCTCGATGACGTGCGCGCCCATGTCGAGGGCCAGCTGGTAGGCGCCGAGCGTGTGCTCGGGCCGGTAGCCGCTGGCGCCGCGGTGCGCGACGACCGTGGGCACCGGCAGGTCTCTGTGCCCGTGCCCGTGCCTGGCGTCGGCTCTCGCCACGCCGGGCAGTCCCACGACGGCCGTGCCCGCCCCGAGGACCGCCGCTCCCAGTACCGCGCGTCGCCCCGGGCTCCGCTCCCCCGACCCCGACCGACCCGACTTCTGTGTGGCCATTGAGCGCTCCTCCCGATGTACTGCCTTGCACCTGACAAAGCGGCACGATCGTAGGTGGCCCCACGTGACGGACGGGAGACCCTGGACCGAACGTAAGGGTGACGCCGGATGGCGACTGGTGTGCGGGGTGGGGTCCTTTCGGTGGGCATCGGTACGGCGCGTACCGCTCGGAACTCCGTGGCAGCGCGTGACTTCGCTGCGTGACAAGGGCCACTAGGACGCGCCACATGGGGCACACGGGGATAACGTCGTCACAGGGAGAGCGGTCCGAGGGCTACACCACGCACCTGCATGTCAACTCTGCGTATCCAGTGCGTGAACCCGATGTGCGGTGAGCGGGGACCCGCGAGTATCGTCCTCACCTGCACATACTCGTCGTCGACCCGTTGACACCGGAGGGCCCGTTGTCCCGTCTCGCGCTCATCAAGGCTGTGCTCGGACCGATCTTGCGTCTGATGTTCCGCCCTCGGGTGGAAGGCGCCGAGAACATTCCGGGCACCGGCCCGGTCATCATGGCCGGAAATCACCTCACGTTCATCGACTCGATGATCATGCCCCTCGTGTGCCCGCGTCCGGTGTACTTCATCGGCAAGGACGAGTACGTCACGGGCAAGGGGTTCAAGGGCCGCCTGATGGCCTGGTTCTTCACCGGCTCCGGCATGATCCCCGTGGACCGCGACGGCGGCCACGGCGGTGTCGCCGCGCTGATGACCGGGCGGCGCGTCCTGGAGGAGGGCAAGCTCTTCGGCATCTACCCCGAGGGCACCCGCTCCCCCGACGGCCGCCTGTACCGCGGCCGTACGGGGATCGCCCGGCTGACCCTCATGACCGGTGCGCCCGTCGTCCCCTTCGCGATGATCGGCACGGACAAGCTGCAGCCGGGCGGCAAGGGCCTGCCGCGTCCGGGCCGCGTGACGGTGCGCTTCGGTGAGCCGATGGAGTTCTCGCGCTATGAGGGCATGGACCGCGACCGCTATGTGCTGCGCGCCGTGACGGACTCCGTGATGACGGAGGTCATGCAGCTCTCCGGTCAGGAGTACGTGGACATGTACGCCACGAAGGCGAAGGCGGCGTAGCCCGGGGCACGGTCTTTGGCAGTGCGCCCGCCCTGGCACCGGGGTTCTCTCCCGGTGCCAGGGCGGGCGTTCCGCTTTCCCCGTCGTTCGTCGCCTGCGGGCCGCCTGCGGGCCGCCTGCGGGCCGCCTGCGGGCCGCCTGCGGGCCGTCGCGCAGTTCCCCGCGCCCCTTACTGGCCACGTCGATGGCTCGCCCCGGCGCTGGGCGGGCGTCCACCCTCCCGTCGTTCGTCGCCTGCGGGCCGCCTGTGGCTGAGCGCGCAGTTCCCCGCGCCCCTTACGGGGCCCGCCTGTGGCGGAGCCGCACGATGTCACAGACCCGCGCCCCTTACGGGGCGCCGTCCTCCAGCTTTGAGCCCTTCAGGAGGAACCAGGCCGCCACGGCGGTGGCGATGAGTACTCCTGCGCCCACGCCCGCCGCCAGGCGCAGGCCGTCGACGAAGGCGTCCTGGGCCGAATGCAGCATGGCCTGCGCCTCGTGGGCGGGCAGGCTCGCGGAGGATTCCACCGCGCCGCCCAGTGACTCGTGGGCGGCCGATGCCACCTCGGGTGGGGTGCCCGCCGGGGCGGTGAAGTCGCGGTAGACGCCGGTGACGATGGAGCCGAGCAGGGCGATGCCCAGGGCGGCGCCCAGTTCGTACGCCGTCTCGGAGACCGCGGACGCGGCACCCGCCTGCTCCTTGGGCACGCTGGAGAGGATGACGTCGGCGGTCACCGTGAACGAGAAGCCCGCGCCGATGCCGACGACCAGGAGCGAGGCCCCGAGCAGCGGATATCCGGTGCTCTGTTCCAGCGTGGTGAGCGCCGCCAACGCGATGCCCACCGCCGCGAGTCCGCCGGCCACCACCACGCGCACGGAGAACCGCCGCGCGACCATGCCCGCGATCAGACCGGCCGCCACCGCGCCCACCGCGGCAGGCAGTTCGGCAAGGCCCGCCTCGAACGGCCGCCGCCCCTGGACCAGTTGCAGGAACTGGGAGAGGAAGAAGACCAGGCCCGAGAGCCCGAGCACGGTGAGGAGGTCGGCGAGTACCGCCCCGGAGAACCCCCGGTTGCGGAAGAGACGCATGTCCAGGAGAGGCGCCGTCAGGGTGAGCTGGCGCCGCACGAACCAAGTGAGCGCCGCCACGCCGAGCACGGCCGACGCCCCGATGTCCCAGCGGATGCCGTGCGCCGCCGCCTCCTTGATGGCGTACACGACGGCGATCATGCCGATGAGCGAGAGCACGACGCTGACCAGGTCCCACGGGCCCGGCGCCGGGTTCTTCGACTCGGGCAGGAACTTGATGCCGACGACGACCAGGACCGCCATCACCGGCAGGTTGATCAGAAAGACCGAGCCCCACCAGAAGTGTTCGAGCAGGAAACCGCCGACGACAGGACCGACGGCCGCGCCGGCCGACGCCATCGCGCCCCAGATGCCGACCGCGAGGCTGCGCTCGCGGGGGTCGTGGAAGATGTTGCGGATCAGCGCCAGCGTGGACGGCATCAGCGTCGCACCCGCGACACCGAGCAGCGCGCGGGCCAGCATGAGCAGCTCGGGCGTGGTCGCGTAGGCGTTCAGGACCGAGACCGCGCCGAAGGCGACGGCGCCGATCAGCAGGAGCTTCTTGCGGCCGATGCGGTCACCGAGGCTGCCCATCGAGACCAGCAGACCCGCGATGACGAACGAGTAGATGTCGCCGATCCACAGCAGCTGCGTGCCGGTCGGCTTGAGGTCCTCGCTGATGTATGGCGTGGCGAGGCCGAGCACCGTCGCGTCCACGGCGACGAGCAGTACGGCCAGGACCAGCACGGCGAGCGCGAGCCAGCGGCCGGGGCTGCGCTCGACCTCCGCCGACGCGGTCCGCTGTTCGATGCTGGTCATGGTTCCACTCT
Organism: Streptomyces sp. NPDC033177; assembly: GCF_055577715.1. NCBI lineage: Bacteria > Bacillati > Actinomycetota > Actinomycetes > Kitasatosporales > Streptomycetaceae > Streptomyces > Streptomyces sp. NPDC033177. The sequence goes on from NZ_JBVIPS010000007.1 coordinate 222,785, forward strand.
CCGTTGCGCGCCGCCGATCAGCAGCTCGGCGATCATGTGTGTGAAGTCCTTGGCGGCCACGCGGCCGTCCAGTACGGCCCAGGCGCCCGCGCCGATGAGGCCGTACAGCGCCTCCGTGAGCCAGACGGGGCTCAGGTCGATGCGGAACTCGCCGCTCTCCTGGCCGCGCCGGAAGAGCGCGCCGATGCTGTCGTCGAGCCGGGACCAGCCCTCGTACTGGGCGTCGTCCTCGAACAGCTGGTTCTCGGTGACGAGGAACGCGAGCAGGCCCGCGGCCGGCTGGATCTCCTTCACCAGGCGGCGCAGCGCCTCCTGGGCGCTGTCCTCGCCGACCCTGGCCGCTTCGAGGGCGACCTCGCACTCCTGGATGCCGAGCTCCTCCAGGGCGCGTACGAGAGCGTCGCGCCCGGCGAAGTGGCGGTGCAGGGTGGCACGGCTGATCCCCGCCGCGCGCGCCACTTCGTCCATCGTGGCCGAGCCCTTGCGGGTGAGGAGCGCCGCGGCGCTGCGCAGCACCTGATCGCGATCGACTGACATGAGACAACCATAAGCCATGTGAGACAAATTTGTCTCACGAGATACGTGCGCCTCTCAGCGGAGGGGCGACCTCCGGGGTTTTCTCAGTTCCAGGGCAGTTGCCCGCGCCGCTCCCAGTACGCGGCGGGCTCCTCCACCAGACCCCCGAGCCGCTCCAGCTGCCCGGCGTCGAGATCCACCGCCGCCGCGTGCAGGTTGGAGACGAGCTGGACCGAGGTGGCGGCGCCGGAGAGGACCACGCCCGCCCACGGCTGCCGGAGCACTAGGGCCAGGGCGACGGCGTCGCAGCCGAGCCCGGTGGCTTCGGCGGTCTCGCGCAGGGCGGCGGGAGCCTGCGGGCCGGCGAGGCGGCCGTTGGCCATGGCCTCCTTGACGAGCACGGTGAGCCCCGCGTCGTGGGCCTCGGCGAGCGCGGGGCCCGCCGACGTCTCCAGGACGTTGTACGTCGCCTGGACCGTACGGAAGAGCGGCTCGCCGTCGACGGTCACTTCGAGCGCGGCGCGGATCGCGGCCGCCTGCTGAGGGCCACTGACGGAGAGTCCGACCGTCACGCCCGTGGACGCCAACTCGGCCAGCCTGGACTGCAGTTCCTTGTCGGTGAGGGCGGGGCTCTCCGGAGTCACGGAGTGGATCTGGTAGAGGTCGAGCCGTTCGCCGAGCAGCTGGGCGCTCTCCTCGCGCTGGCGGACGTACGCGGCGAGGCTGTGGTCCTTGACCTCGTGCGGGCCCGCGGCGTCGGCGTTCCACGCGGCCGTGTACGTGTAGCCCCACTTGCTGCCGATCACGACGTCGTGGATGTCGGGCCTGGCGTGCAGCCAGTCGGCGAGGAACTCCTCGGAGCGGCCGTAGGAGCGCGCCACGTCGATGTACCGCACGCCCAACGCGTAGGCGGCGTCCAGGAGTTCGAGGGTGCGTTCGCGCAGGGCCTCGACGCTGCGGGAGGGCGGCAGGTCGGCCTCGCGGCCGAGCGTGATGTAGCCGGGCCTGCCGACGGCGGCCAGGCCGAAGCCGATGTGGGCGGTGGGGGTGGTCGCTGCGGCCAGACGTGCGAAAGGCATCGCGGGCTCCGTTCGGTCGACTCCTTCGGCTCCTTGCGAAGACGACCAACGTAACCCGCGATGCCCACGTCAACGCGGCACGCGCTGCCCCTGCGGCACTTGCGCGCCGCGACACCGCTCCTGCGTCACTTGCGCGCCGCTGCCCACTCCTGCTGGACCGTCAGGTCTGCCTTGACCTCGGCGAGCTGGGCGGCGACGGCCGAGGGGGCGGTGCCGCCGCGGCCGTCGCGGGACGCCAGGGCGCCGGGGACGTTCAGGACGGTGCGGACCTCGGGGGTCAGGTGCTCGGAGATCTTGGCGAACTGCTCGTCCGTGAGCTGGTCGAGCTCGATGCCGTGCGCCTCGCACTCCTTGACGCACTCGCCCGCGACCTCGTGCGCCACACGGAACGGCACACCCTGCTTGACCAGCCACTCGGCGATGTCCGTGGCGAGCGAGAAGCCGGCCGGGGCCAGCTCCGCCATGCGCTCGCGGTGCACGGTGAGTGTCGCCATCATGCCGGTGAAGGCGGGCAGCAGGACTTCGAGCTGGTCGCAGGAGTCGAAGACCGGCTCCTTGTCCTCCTGGAGGTCGCGGTTGTACGCGAGCGGGAGCGCCTTGAGCGTGGCCATGAGGCCGGTCAGATTGCCGATGAGCCGCCCGGACTTGCCGCGCGCCAGCTCGGCGATGTCCGGGTTCTTCTTCTGCGGCATGATCGACGAGCCGGTCGAGAAGGCGTCGTGGAGCGTGACGAAGGAGAATTCCTTCGTGTTCCAGAGGATGATCTCCTCGGCGATCCGGGAGAGGTTCACGCCGATCATCGCGGTGATGAAGGCGAACTCCGCCGCGAAGTCCCGGGACGCCGTCCCGTCGATGGAGTTGGCGGCCGAGCCGCGCTCGAAGCCGAGGTCCGCGGCGACGGCCTCCGGGTCGAGACCGAGCGAGGATCCCGCGAGCGCGCCCGAGCCGTACGGCGACACGGCCGTCCGCTCGTCCCACTGCCGCAGGCGTTCCGCGTCCCGGGAGAGTGACTGGACGTGCGCGAGGACATGGTGCGCGAAGAGCACGGGCTGGGCGTGCTGGAGGTGCGTACGACCGGGCATGGCGACGTCCGGGTGCGCCTCGGCGAGGCCGACGAGCGCGCCCTGGAGGTCGGCGATCAGGCCGCCGATGACGCGGGCGTGGTCCCGCAGATACATCCGGAAGAGCGTCGCCACCTGGTCGTTCCGCGAGCGTCCCGCGCGCAGCTTGCCGCCGAGGTCCGCACCGAGGCGCTCGAGGAGGCCACGCTCCAGGGCGGTGTGGACGTCCTCGTCGGCGATGGTGCCCACGAAGGAGCCGTCGGCCACATCGGCCTCGAGCCGGTCGAGGCCGTCCAGCATGCGGGTCAGTTCGTCCTCGGTGAGCAGCCCCGCCTTGTGGAGCACGCGCGCGTGGGCGCGGGACCCGGCGATGTCGTACGGCGCGAGGCGCCAGTCGAAGTGGACCGACGCCGACAGCTTGGCCAGGGCCTCGGCCGGGCCGTCCGCGAACCGGCCGCCCCAGAGCCGGACGTCACCGCCGTTCTTGCTGCTCACTTCACGTACTCCTTAGCCTGCAATCGCCGTCATGCATGAGTATGCAGAACTCCGTATGTTTCGTCAATCCAGCTGTGGCGTGCGGCGGTGCGTGGGGCCGTGAGCGAAGTCATTAGACAGGCGAAGTATCCCGGCGAATAATCCCTGCCCATGGGAAAGACTCACGCACGCATCGACGGCAGACTCCGCTCCTTCATCGAGGCTCAACCCGTCTTCTTCACCGCCACCGCACCGCTGGCCGACGACGGCACGATCAATCTCTCCCCCAAAGGCCTCACCGGCTCCCTCGCGGTCATCGACGATCTCACCCTCGCCTATCTGGACTTCGCGGGCAGCAACGCGGAGACGGTCGCGCATCTGCGGGAGAACGGCCGCATCACGCTGATGTGGACCGCCTTCCAGGGGCCGCCGAACATCGTTCGGGTGCACGGGCGCGGCGAACCCGTCTTCCGCGACGATCCGCGCTGGGCGGAGCTGCTCGGGCACTTCCCCGACATAGACCCGACCCCGCACGGCCTGCGCGCCATCATCGTCGTGCGGGCCGAACTCATCCGCGACACCTGCGGATACGCGGTGCCCTTCATGTCGTACGACGAGGACCGCGACCTGCACGCCAAGCGCTTCGCCCGCGAGGACGACGCGTCGCTGAACGCCTACTTCACCAAGAAGGAGTACATCGCACAGAGCATCGACGGCCTGCCCGGGCTGCCGCTGCCCTTGCCCCCCACTACGGTCTGAGCCATGCGCCCCCGTGCCGCCGTTCTCGCCTCCGCAGCCGCCCTCGTGCTCGCCGTCACCGGAACCCTCGGGGCCGCCCCGGGCACGGCCCCACCGCTGCCGGACCGGATGGCCGACACGGGCGGCGGCAGCCAGCTCATCACCGCCGAGGCCGCACGCACCGGCTCCACCACCGGCACCGTCACCTGGTGGGACCGGAGCGGCGGGCGCTGGACGAAGACCGGGTCAGTGGCGGCACGGTTCGGTGCGAACGGCCTTGCGGAGGGCGGCTCCCGCAAGCAGGGGACGAACACGACCCCCACCGGGCTCTTCCGCCTCCCGTACGCCTTCGGGATCATGGCCGAGCCGTCGGGCACGACCTATCCGTACCGCCGGGTCGCGAAGAACTCCTGGTGGTGCCAGGACAACGACTCCCGTTCCTACAACCGCTGGACCCAGCCGCGCCCCGCCGACTGCCGCGCCGCCGAGTCCGAGCACCTCATCACGTACGACCCCCAGTACACGCACGCCCTCGTGATCGGCTTCAACTACGACCGCCCGGTGCGCGGCCGCGGCGCCGGGATCTTCCTGCACGTCAACGGCCGCGGGGCGACGGCGGGTTGCGTGTCCGTGCCGGGCGGGGCCATGGCCCGCATCCTGAGCTGGGCCGAGCCGGAACGACGGCCGCACATGGCGATCGGGACGGCGTCGGGGGCGACCGACATCACTCGGTACTGAGCGGCCGCGCCGGACTGCTCGATCACTCAGGACCGCCAGGCCGTGCCGGACTGCCCGCCCGCGCCAGCTCCGTGTAGCGACCACATATCGAGACGGGTTTGCGTCCGTGCCGCGCGGCGGCGTTGCATCGCCGGGTGCAAACCGAACAGACGATCCCCAGTTCAACGGAGAGCGGCGACAGGGCGGCCCGCCTCGCCGTCACGGTCTTCCCCGTCCTCGTGCTCGCCGCGGGCGCGCTCGGCCTGATGACGCCGGACACCTTCAAGGGCTGGGGCACGAACGTCCCGTACCTCCTGGGGCTCGTGATGTTCTGCATGGGGCTCACCATGACCCCGCTCGACTTCCAGGGCGTCGTCAAGCGGCCCTGGGCCGTCGCGCTCGGCCTGGTCGCGCACTACGTGATCATGCCGGGGCTCGGCTGGCTGATCGCCCACGCGCTCGGGCTCTCGCCCCAGCTGGCGGCCGGTGTGATCCTCGTGGGCTGTGCGCCGAGCGGGACCGCGTCCAACGTCGTGACCTACCTGGCGCGCGGCGATGTGGCCCTGTCCGTCTCGGTGGCCACCGTCTCGACCGTGCTCGCCCCGCTCATCACTCCGCCGCTGACACTGCTCCTCGCGGGCGAGTACCTGCCCGTGGACGCGGGGTCGATGGTCACCGACATCCTCAAGACCGTGCTCCTTCCGGTCCTCGCCGGTCTCGTCGTGCGCCTGCTGTTCGGCCGCTACATCGGGCGGGTGCTCAGCGCGCTTCCGTGGCTGTCCGCGCTGACCATCGCCGTCATCGTGGCCGTGGTGGTCGCGGGCAGCGCGACAGCCATCAAGTCCGCCGCCCTGCTGGTGTTCGTCGCCGTCGTCCTGCACAACGGCCTCGGCCTCGCGCTCGGTTACGGCGCGGGCAAGCTGGCCCGGCTCGGCCCGCCCGCGTCGCGGGCCATGGCCTTCGAGGTCGGCATGCAGAACTCGGGGCTCGCGGCGTCGCTCGCCACCGCCCACTTCAGCCCGCTCGCCGCACTGCCGGCCGCCGTGTTCTCCGTGTGGCACAACGTCTCGGGGGCGCTGGTCGCCGCGTGGATGTCGCATCGGGCGCGGCGGACGGGCTGAGGCCCTCAGCCCGTCCGGCCCAAGGCCAGGGCCCGGCTAGTGTTCGTTCGAAGCCAGCCGCAGCAAGTGATCGGCCAGCGCCTGGCCCCCCATGGCCTCCCTGCTGATCAGCATCAGGGTGTCGTCGCCCGCGATCGTGCCCAGGATGTCGTGCAGTTCCGCCTGGTCGATCGCCGAGGCGAGGAACTGGGCGGCGCCCGGCGGCGTCCGCAGGACGACCAGATTGGCCGAGGCCTCGGCGGAGATGAGCAGCTCCGCCGAGAGGCGGCGCATCCGCTCCTCCTTGGCGGACTCGCCCAGCGGCGCGCGCGGCGTGCGGAAGCCGCCCTCGCTCGGCACCGCGTAGATGAGGTCGCCCTCGGCGTTGCGGATCTTCACGGCGTTCAACTCGTCCAGGTCCCGCGAGAGCGTCGCCTGGGTGACCGTCAGCCCGTCGTCCGCCAGCAGCTTCGCCAGCTGGCTCTGGGAGCGCACCGGCTGCCGGTTGAGGATGTCCACGATCCGGCGGTGGCGTGCGGTGCGGGTCTGCGGCACGGCGGGCCCGGCGTGATCCGGGTGTTCCGCGTGCTCGTTGCCTTGCGCCTGGCTCATCGTCGTCTCATTCTCCGGATCGTCCGTCCCCGTCGGCCGTGGTGGCCTGGTCAAGCACGCCTGGCAGGGCCCCGATGAGCGCGTCCACCTCGTCGTCGCGCACGTTCAGCGGCGGCATCAGCCGTACGACGTCAGGGGCGGGCGCGTTCACCAGGAAGCCGGCGTCCTGAGCCGCCTGCTGCACCTGGGGCGCGAGCGGCTCGGTGAGCACGATACCCAGCAGCAGGCCCGCGCCCCGGACATGGCCCACCAGCGGGTGCCCGAGTGACTCGATTCCGTCGCGCAGCTTCTCGCTCGCCCGCTTCACGTTCTCCAGGAGTCCGTCGGCCTCGATCGTGTCGAGCACCGCGAGTCCCGCGGCGCACGCCACCGGGTTTCCGCCGAACGTCGTTCCGTGGTGACCGGGCTTGAGGAGCTCAGCCGCCGCGCCGAACGCGACCGTCGCGCCGAGCGGCAAGCCACCGCCCAGACCCTTTGCGAGCGTGACGACATCGGGCTGCACGCCCTCGTGTGCGAGGTACTCGAACCAGTGGCCCGTACGGCCGATTCCGGTCTGCACCTCGTCGAGGACGAGGAGGGTTCCGGTGGCCTTGGTGATGTCGCGGGCGCCCTTGAGGTAGCCCGCGGACGGCACGACCACGCCGTTCTCGCCCTGGATGGGTTCGATGACGACGAGAGCCGTCTCTTCGGTGACCGCTGCCCGCAGGGCCTCGACATCGCCGTACGGGACGTGGGTGACGTCGCCGGGGAGCGGCAGGAACGGCTCCTGCTTGCCGGGCTGGCCGGTGAGCGCGAGCGCGCCCATGGTCCGGCCGTGGAAGCCGCCGTCCGTGGCGACCATGTGCGAACGCCCGGTCAGGCGGCCGATCTTGAAGGCGCCTTCGTTGGCCTCGGCGCCGGAGTTGCAGAAGTACACCCGGCCTTCGCGCCCGAAGAGCTGGAGCAGCCGCTCCGCGAGCGCGACCGGCGGCTCGGCGACGAAGAGGTTCGAGACGTGGCCGAGGGAGGCGATCTGGGTGCTGACGGCCTCGACGATCGCCGGGTGCGCGTGGCCGAGCGCGTTGACCGCGATGCCGCCGACGAAGTCGACGTACTCCTTGCCGTCGGCGTCCCAGAGCTTGCTGCCCGCGCCGCGGACGAGGGGCAGCCTGGGGGTGCCGTAGTTGTCCATCAGCGCGTCCTGCCAGCGCTTGGTCAGCTCCTCGTTGCCGGTCATGCCGCTTCCCCCTCGGTCGCTTCGTCGGGCGCGTCCGGCACGACCATCGTGCCGATGCCCTCGTCGGTGAAGATCTCCAGCAGGATCGAGTGCTGGACCCGGCCGTCGATCACGCGGGCCGTCTCGACGCCGTTGCGCACGGCGTGCAGACAGCCCTCCATCTTCGGGACCATGCCGCTGGCCAGCTCGGGCAGGAGCTTCTCCAGCTCCTTGGCGGTCAGGCGGCTGATCACCTCGTCGCTGTTCGGCCAGTCCTCATAGAGGCCCTCGACGTCCGTGAGGACCATGAGGGTCTCGGCGTCCAGCGCAGCCGCAAGTGCCGCAGCCGCCGTATCAGCATTGACGTTGTAGACATGTCCGTCGTCCTGGGAGCGGGCGATCGAGGAGACGACCGGGATACGGCCGTCCGCGAGCAGCGCCTCGATGGCGCCGGTGTCGATCTCGGTGATCTCGCCGACGCGGCCGATGTCTACCAACTCGCCCTCGATGCGGGGCTGGTGCTTGGTGGCGGTGATGGTGTGCGCGTCCTCGCCGGTGAGGCCGACGGCGAGCGGACCGTGCTGGTTGAGCAGGCCGACCAGCTCGCGCTGGACCTGTCCCGCGAGCACCATCCGTACGACGTCCATGGCCTCCTCGGTGGTGACGCGCAGGCCCGCCTTGAACTCGCTGACGATGCCGTGCCGGTCGAGGGCCTTGCTGATCTGCGGGCCGCCGCCGTGCACGACGACAGGCCTGAGCCCCGCGTGGTGCAGGAAGACGACGTCCTGCGCGAAGGCGGCCTTCAGTTCCTCGTCGACCATGGCGTTGCCGCCGAACTTGATGACGACGGTCTTGCCGCGGTGCCGGGTCAGCCAGGGCAGCGCCTCGATGAGGATCTGCGCCTTGGGGAGCGCGGTGTGCTTCCGCGCGGTCGGATTGCCGCTCGTGTTGCTGTTCGTGTCGCCGCTCATGAGCTGTACGCGCTGTTCTCGTGGACGTAGTCGGCGGTGAGGTCGTTGGCCCAGATCACGACCGGCTCCGCGGTGCCTGCCGCCAGATCCGCGGTGATCTTGATTTCCCGGTACCGCATGTCGACGAGGTCGCGGTCCTCGCCCACGCTGCCGTTCTTGCAGACCCATACGTCGTTGATCGCGACGTTCAGCTGGTCGGGCTCGAAGGCGGCCTTCGTCGTTCCGATGGCGGAGAGCACGCGGCCCCAGTTGGGGTCCTCTCCGTGGAGGGCGCACTTGAGGAGGTTGTTGCGGGCGATGGAACGGCCCACCTCGACGGCGTCGTCCTCGGAAGCGGCGTTGACCACCTCGATACGGATGTCCTTGCTCGCGCCCTCGGCGTCACCGATGAGCTGGCGTGCGAGGTCGTCACAGACGGTACGGACGGCCTCGGCGAACTCGGCATACTCCGGGGCGACTTGAGACGCACCGGAGGCGAGAAGCAGCACCGTGTCGTTCGTCGACATGCAGCCGTCGGAGTCGACGCGGTCGAAGGTGACCTTCGTGGCGTCCCGCAGGGCCTTGTCCAGGACGTCGGCTTCGAGGTCGGCGTCCGTGGTGAGGACGACGAGCATCGTGGCGAGGCCGGGGGCGAGCATGCCCGCGCCCTTGGCCATGCCGCCGACGGTCCAGCTGTCCTTGGTGACCACGGCCGTCTTGTGCACGCTGTCGGTGGTCTTGATGGCGATGGCGGCCTTCTCGCCGCCGTGCGCGGAGAGTTCACCGGCCGCGCTCTCGACTCCCGGCAGGAGCTTGTCCATGGGGAGGGTGACGCCGATGAGTCCGGTCGACGCCACGGCGACCTCGCCCGCGTTCAGATCGAGGGTCTCGGCGACCTTCTCGGCGGTGGCGTGCGTGTCCTGGAAGCCCTGCGGACCCGTACAGGCGTTGGCGCCACCGGAGTTGAGGACGACGGCCGACACAAGTCCGCCCTTGACGACCTGCTCCGACCAGAGGACGGGGGCGGCCTTGACGCGGTTGGAGGTGAAGACGCCCGCGGCGGCCAGGCGGGGCCCGGTGTTGACCACGAGGGCCAGGTCCGGGTTGCCGTTCTCCTTGATCCCGGCGGCGATGCCCGTCGCCGTGAATCCCTTAGCTGCCGTCACACTCACGGCGCGACTCCGATCGTAGAGAGCCCGGTGGCCTCGTCGAGGCCGAGGGCGATGTTCATGCTCTGCAGGGCGCCGCCCGCGGTGCCCTTGGTGAGGTTGTCGATGGCGCTGATCACGATGACGCGCCCAGCCGCCTCGTCGTACGCGACCTGGATCTGCACGGCGTTCGAGCCGTACACGGCGGCGGTCGCGGGCCACTGCCCCTCGGGGAGCAGCCGGACGAAGGGCTCGTCGGCGAAGGCCTTCTCGTACGCGGCCCGCACGCTCTCGGCGGTGACTCCCGCCTTCGCCTTCGCGCTGCACGTGGCGAGGATGCCGCGGGGCATCGGGGCCAGCGTGGGCGTGAAGGAGACCGTGACGGGGGTGCCCGCGGCGGCGGAGAGGTTCTGGATCATCTCGGGGGTGTGCCGGTGGACTCCGCCGACGCCGTACGGCGACATGGAGCCCATGACCTCGGAGCCGAGCAGATGCGGCTTGGCGGCCTTGCCCGCGCCCGAGGTCCCGGAAGCGGCGACGACGACCGCTTCGGCCTCGGCGAGCCCGGCGGCGTACGCGGGAAAGAGCGCGAGCGAGACGGCGGTGGGATAGCAGCCGGGCACCGCGATGCGCTTGGCCCCTTCGAGGGCCGCGCGGGCACCGGGCAGCTCGGGCAGGCCGTAGGGCCAGGTCCCGGCATGCTCACTGCCGTAGAACTTCTCCCAGTCGGCGGCGTCCGTGAGCCGGAAGTCGGCGCCCATGTCGACGACGAGGACGTCCGGGCCGAGCTGCTCGGCGACGGCGGCGGACTGGCCGTGGGGCAGGGCGAGGAAGACGACATCGTGACCGGCGAGCACCTCGGCGGTGGTCGGCTCCAGGACACGGTCGGCGAGCGGCATCAGATGCGGCTGCAGCGCACCCAGACGCTGGCCCGCGTTCGAGTTGCCGGTGAGGGCGCCGATCTCCACCTCGGGGTGGACGAGCAGCAGACGCAGCAATTCACCGCCCGCGTACCCACTCGCTCCTGCCACTGCTGCACGTACCGCCATGGAACCCTCCTCTTGGATGGCATGACTATACGCGTGGCCGCAGTTTTATGCAACGAAAGCCGGAGTGCGCGCGGGCGATGAGTTCCCGCGGGAGCGAGGGTCACTACAGGCAGACGCACAGCAGACGCAGACGCAGACGCACAGCGCAGACGCCCACCGCATACGCACGCCACGCCGACGACAGGAGAGAGTCATGCCCCGCATCACGCCCACCCTCTGGTTCGACACGCAGGGCGAGGACGCCGCCAGGTTCTACGTGTCGGTCTTCCCGAACTCGAAGATCACGAACGTCGCCCACTACGGCGAGGCCGGGCCGCGGCCGGCCGGGACCGTGATGACCGTCGACTTCGAGCTGGACGGTCTGCCGTACCTGGCGCTCAACGGCGGCCCCCAGTTCACCTTCAACGAGGCGGTCTCCTTCACGATTGAGTGCGCCGACCAGGAAGAGGTCGACCACTACTGGACGAAGCTCTCCGAGGGCGGCGAGGAAGGCCCCTGCGGCTGGCTCAAGGACAAGTTCGGTCTCTCCTGGCAGGTCGTCCCCGCCGCCCTGGGCGAGCTCGTGTCCGACCCCGACGAGGCACGGGCGCAGCGCGCCATGGCGGCCATGCTCGGCATGAAGAAGATCGACGTGGCGGCGCTGTACGCGGCGGCGGACCGGAAGTGACGGCAGTGAACGTCCCAACGTCCGCGCAAATGGTTTGACTTGGAGCTGACTCCAGCTCCTAGGGTCGGAGCCGTCCGCCCTTACACGGGCACACGGCTCCACCTGGAGGTACCGGCATGACCAGCATTCCCGCCCGCCGTCTCGGTGCACTGACCGTCTCGGCGCAGGGGCTCGGCTGCATGGGGATGAGCCACGCGTACGGCGCCTCGGACGACGCGCAGTCGATCGCGACGCTCCACCGCGCCCTCGACCTCGGCGTCACCCTGCTCGACACGTCCGACTTCTACGGCGAGGGGCACAACGAAGAGCTGATCGGCCGCGCGCTGGCCGGCCGCCGCGAGCAGGCTGTCCTCGCCACGAAGTTCGGCTTCGCCAACCGCCTCGGCGAGCCGACGCGGATCAGGGGTGACGCCGCCTACGTACACCAGGCGTGCGACGCCTCGCTGCGGCGGCTCGGGGTCGACCACATCGACCTGTACTACCTGCACCGCGTCGACCAGGACGTGCCCATCGAGGAGACCGTCGGCGCGATGGCCGAGCTCGTCGAGGCCGGGAAGGTACGTCACCTCGGGCTCTCCGAGGCGAGCGCGCAGACGATCCGGCGGGCCCACGCGGTGCATCCGATCGCAGCGCTGCAGAGCGAGTGGTCGCTGTGGACGCGGGACCTGGAGGCGGAGATCACGCCGGTCTGCCGCGAGCTCGGCGTCGGCATCGTGCCGTTCTCGCCGCTCGGCCGCGGTTTCCTGACCGGGCGCTACACCTCCGTCGCCGGTCTCCAGGAAGGGGACATGCGGCGCAGCCAGCCGCGGTTCGCCGACGGGAACCTGGAGCGCAACCTGCCCATCGTCACCGCCCTCAACAAGCTGGCCGAGGAGAAGGGTGTCACCGCGGGGCAGCTCGCCCTCGCCTGGGTGCAGCACCGCGGCGACGACGTGGTGCCGATCCCGGGCACGCGCCGGGAGAAGTACCTCACGGAGAACCTGGGCGCGCTCGCCGTCGAGCTCTCCGCCGAGGAGCTCGCCGCCATCGACGCGGCGGCACCGGCGGGGGCGGTCGCCGGGACGCGGTACGACGAGAGCAGCCTCGGATTCATCGACAAGTAGACATCCCGGGGCGCAGGCCGGGGACGGTGGCCGCGTAGCCTGCGGGCATGCGCTTTCCGGATGAAGCAGCCACGCACGACGGCACGCGACATGGCGTGCCGGACGTGCTTGCGTACCTGGCCGGGACCTGGCAGGTGGAACGGACGGCGCGGGATCTGGCGGGCAAGGCGGAGGGGCGCTTCTCGGGCACGACGGTGTTCACCCCGTCCGACGGCGGCGGCCTCCTGAGCCACGAGTCCGGCACCTTCACCTGGCGCGGCACTCCCCGCCCCGCCGAACGCACCCTTCGCTTCGTGCCGGGTGACGACCCGGCCACCGCGCACGTCCTGTTCGCCGACGGCCGCCCCTTCCACGACCTGGACCTGCGCACCGGCAGACACACCGCCGACCACCCGTGCGGACTCGACCTATACCGCGGCGAGTTCGAGGTCTACGACGAGCACTGCTGGCGCATGCGCTGGCGGGTCGCGGGCCCCGCCAAGGACCTGATCCTCACGACGACGTACACGCGACCCCGCGAATCCATCACTGCAGGCCGAGCGCCATCCAGTTCTCCGGGGCCTCGAGGGCGCTGAATCCCGCCTTCTCGTACACCCCGTGCGCATCGGCCGTGGCCAGCAGGATGCGGCGCAGACCGCTCGGCTCCAGATGGTCCCTGACCGCGGTCACGAGCGCGCTCCCCATGCCCTTGCCGCGCGCCGTCCGGTCGACGTACACGTCGCAGAGCCAGGCGAAGGTCGCGTGGTCCGTGACCACACGGGCGTACGCGACCTGCTCGCCGGAAGCCGCTTCGTAGACCCCGAAGTTGAGCGATGCGGCGATCGCCCGGTCCTGCTTCTCGCGGGAGCGCCCCATCGCCCAGTACGCGTCCGTGGAGAGCCACTGGTGTACGCGGGCGGCATCGAGCCGGGCCGCGTCGGTGGACATCTCGTACCCGGCGGGGAGCCTGTGGTGTGCGTCGGTCATGGCCGCAAGCCTCGCAGCCGCCCCGGCAGGCAGCCTCAGCGGGTGTTGCCCCATGCCTCGTCGCAGGCCCCTCGCAGCCTGCGTACCCCCTCGGCGATCTCCCCGGCCCCGGCGACCGCGGCGAAGCTCATCCTCAGGTGTGCCGCCGGGGGTTCGGCCGCGAAGTACGGGCGGCCGGGGGCCACCGCGACGCCTGCGCGGAGGGCCGCGCCCGCCAGGGCCGCCTCGTCGGTGCCGTCGGGCAGGCGCAGCCACAGGAGGTAGCCGCCCGCGGGGATGTGCGGCAGGGCGAGTTCGGGCAGGTGAAGGCGCAGGGCGGCGGCCATCGCGTCCCTGCGGTCCTTCAACTCCCCTGCCACGTTGCGCAGATGGCGCGGCCAGGCCGGGGAACCGACCAGTTCGAGCGCCGCCTCCTGGAGCGGGCGCGGCACGAAGAAGTGGTCGACGACCTGGATCGCGCGCAGCCGTTCGAGGACCGGCCCGCGCGCGGCGAGCGCGCTCACCCGGAAGCTCGGCGACGTGGCCTTGGTGAGCGAGCAGACGTGCACGACGACCCCGTCGGGGTCGTCGGACTGCAGGGGCCTGGGCAGCGGCCCCGCGTCCTCGTGGACGAGACGGCGCACGAAGTCGTCCTCGATGACGAAGGCCCCGGCCTCACGCGCGATCCGCAGCACCTCCGGGCGGCGCTCCGCCGAGAGCACCGCCCCCGTCGGGTTCTGGAACAGCGGCTGACAGACGAACACCCGCGCCCCCGTGGCCTTGAACGCCGCGGCGAGCAGCTGGGGCCGTACGCCGTCCACGTCCACCGGCACCGGAACGGGCCGCAGCCCCGCTGCGCGGGCGATGGCCAGCATGCCGGGATACGTCGGCGACTCGACCAGGACGGGCGCGCCCGGCGGCGCGAGCGCCCGCAGCGCCGTGGTGAGCCCGCTCTGGCCGCCCGCGGTGATCAGCACCTCGGCGGCCGTGATCGCGCCGCCGATGCCCCGTGCGAACCACTCCCGCAGCTCGGGGAGCCCGTCGATCGGCGGCCTCCCCCACGCCCCGGGCCGCCGCCCCGCCCGCGCGAGGGCCGCCGCCATGGCGCGCTCCGGCTGCAGCGAGGGATGCAGATAGCCGCCGTTGAACTCGATGACGCCGGGCGAGGGCGCCGCGAGCGTGACCAGGACCCCGGAGGCGTCCACCGCGCGCGGCACCAGCTCCGTCGCCGCGTCGGCGCTCAGCGACACCTCCTGCCACGAGGTGTCTCCCACCGGTGACGCGGCGGCCTGCGGTTCGGCGCGGAAGACACCGGCGCCGGGCCGGGAGACGACGAGACCCTCGGCGGCCAGTTGTCCCAGGGCCCGCGACACGGTCACCGGGCTCACCCTGAACCGGTCGACCAGCGCCCGGCTCGACGGCAGCTTTCCACCTGGAGAGTAGCGGTCCAACTCGTCCCGCAACCGTTTGGCCAACTCAGCGACACTGCTACTCTCATGCATGACAGCACAGGATAGCGCTACTCGCCCGACCCGGATAGCGGTCACCGCGGCCACAGGCACAGCCGCAGAGATCCCACAGCGCAGCTCCCGCCGAGCGGGCACCGTCATGGCCGCGCTCGGTGTCACCGCCTTCTCGCTCACCTTCCCCTCAACGGCCTGGGGCCTCGAAGGCATCGGCCCCTGGTCGTTCGTGGCCCTGCGCGTCGTACTGAGCGCGGTCATCGCGGGCGGCGCCCTGCTCGCCCTGCGCGTTCCGCTGCCCGACCGCCGCCACTGGGCCGGGCTCGCGGTCGTCGCCGCCGGGGTCGTCGTCGGCTTCCCGCTGCTCACCACGCTCGCCCTGCAGACGTCCACCACCGCCCACGCGGCCGTCGTCGTCGGCCTGCTCCCGCTGACCACCGCCGTGTTCTCGGCGCTGCGCACGGGGGCCCGTCCCTCGCGGACGTTCTGGGCCGCGGCCCTCGCCGGCGCGGCGGCGGTGATCGCGTTCACGGTCCAGCAGAGCGGCGGCGCCCTGTCGACCGCCGACCTGTACCTCTTCGCCTCGCTCCTCATCTGCGCCGCCGGCTACACCGAGGGCGGTCGGCTCGCCCGCGAGATGCCGGGCTGGCAGGTCATCGGCTGGGCCCTGGTCGGATGCCTGCCGCTCGCCGTGATCGGCGCCGCCCTCGCCCTCCAGCACGAGCCCTTCCAGCTCACCGGGCACAGCACCGCGGGCCTGCTCTACGCCGCCATCGGCTCGCAGTTCCTCGGCCTGGTCGTCTGGTACCGGGGCATGGCCGCGATCGGCGTGCCCAAGGCCAGCCAGCTCCAGCTGGCGCAGCCGCTGCTCACGCTGGTCTGGTCGGTGTTCCTGCTCGGCGAGCACCTCACCCCGGCGGCGCCGCTGACCGCCGCGGCCGTCCTCGTGTGCATCGCGGTGACCCAACGGGCGCGCGGCTAGGTCCCTTTCTGCCGCCGACGGCCAGGCCCAAGGTCCCGCCACCGGACGTAGACTTGCGGCCACGGAAAGCAACCGCAGGGTGGGACAAGGAGGTCGCTCCAGATGCGTGCAACCGTAGGCGACGAGCTGGTGCTGCACGGCAGGACCGTCGGGCAGCACGACCGGATCGCACAGGTCGTCGAGGTGCTCGGCGCGGACGGCGGCCCGCCGTATCGCGTCCGCTTCGACGACGGCCACGAGACACTGCTGTCACCGGGCCCCGACACCGTCGTACGGCACCAGGACCCGGCCTCGTAACGTCCGGCGAGGGACCCGATCGGCGTCAGCGGGGTGGCCTGGCCGTCTGTGGTCAGCGGGGTGGCTTGGCCGGCTTTTGGTAGTGGTCGGCCACCACGCGCGCCATCGCGCCGATCTTGTCCACGCCCACTTCCTTCGCCGAGAAGTACACATGGCCACGGGCCTGCGGGAACCCCTTGGCGTACGTGAGGTGGCGGGACAGCTCGGCGGGGTCCTGCCAGGGGGCGGCCTGCGCGGGGTCGCCCGCCTTGTAGAGGGCCTCCCCCACGTACAGGCGCACGCCCGTGCCCTCGACGACATCGGCCCACCAGGGCAGCAGCTTGCCGTAGTCCGCGGCGGCGAAGCCGATGTTCCAGTAGAGCTGCGGGCAGATGTAGTCGAGCCAGCCCTTCTTGACCCAGCCGCGGGTGTCGGCGTGCAGATCGTCGTAGGTCTGCACGCCCGCCCGGGTGTCCGAACCGAGCGGATCGGTCGAGGCGTTGCGCCAGACCCCGAACGGGCTGACGCCGAACTGCACGTGCTTGCGTGCCTTCTTGATCCGCGTCCCCATCTCGCGCACCAGGCGGTCGATGTTGTCGCGCCGCCAAGCGGCACGGTCCGGAAAGCCGCCACCGTGGAGCGCGAAGGCCTCGTCGTCGTCGAAGACCTGCCCGGCGACCGGGTACGGGTAGAAGTAGTCGTCCCAGTGCACCGCGTCGACCGCGTAATGGCGCACGGCGTCGAGCATCGCGTCCTGGACGAACCGGCGCACCTCGGGCAGTCCGGGGTTGTAGTAGAGCTTCCCGCCGTACGGCACGACCCAGTCGGGGTGCAGTCGCGCGGGGTGTGTCGGAACGAGCCGCGAGGGGTCCGTGTGGTTGGCGATGCGGAAGGGGTTGAACCACGCGTGCAGTTCCAGGCCCCTGCGGTGTGCCTCGGCCACAGCGGTGCCCAGCGGGTCCCAGCCGGGGTGCTTGCCCTGCACGCCGGTGAGGCACTCCGCCCACGGTTCGTACGGCGAGGGCCACAACGCGTCGGCGGTGGGCCGCACTTGGAAGATCACGGCGTTCAGCCGGCGCCGTACGGCCGTGTCGAGATGGGCGATCAGTTCGGCACGCTGCTCGGCCGCCGGAAGTCCGGGCTTCGACGGCCAGTCGCGGTTGACGATGGTCGCCAGCCACATGCCCCGCAGTTCCCGGCGCGAGGGGGCCTTCCCGGGCACCGCCGCCGCGTCCCCCGCGGCTGTGAGCCCCGCCACCATCGCGGCTGCCGCAATCGTGAAACCTCGGCGTGACATACGCCTCATCCGCTCGCCCCCTGGCCTGTATATCCGCCGGAACCGCTGCTTGTACCGGACAGCATGCCCGACCCGGCACGTCATGCACCTGAGGTTCGGCGGTAACGTTCACCGCTGGGGCAGACACCGCATCCATACGGGGGACTGCCCGCCCGTTGATCAGCGAAAGGCACGAGGTGACCGACTCTATGCCCGACATCGCACGCGTCGGAGTAGTGGGCTGTGGCCAGATGGGCGCCGGGATCGCGGAGGTCTGCGCCCGCTCCGGACTGGACGTGATGGTCGCGGAGACCACCGGCGAGGCCCTGGAGATCGGCCGCACCCGGCTCTACAACTCACTCTCCAAGGCCGCCGAGCGCGGCAAGATCTCGGAGGAGGAGCGGGACGAGACGCTCGCCCGGCTCAGCTTCACGACCGACCTCGGGGAGTTCTCCGACCGCGACCTCGTCATCGAGGCGGTCGTCGAGAACGAGGCGGTCAAGACCGAGATCTTCCAGGTGCTCGACCAGGTGGTGACCCGGCAGGACGCGATCCTCGCCTCCAACACCTCGTCCATCCCGCTGGTCAAGCTGGCCGTCGCGACGTCCCGCCCCGACGCGGTGATCGGCATCCACTTCTTCAACCCGGCCCCGGTGCAGCAGCTCGTCGAGCTGATTCCCGCGCTCACGACGTCCGAGGGGACGATCAGCCGCGCGCAGTCCATGGTCGAGAAGATCCTTGGCAAACACGCGATCCGCGCCCAGGACCGCTCGGGCTTCGTGGTCAACGCCCTGCTCATTCCGTACCTCCTCTCCGCGATCCGGATGTTCGAGTCGGGCATCGCGAGCCGCGAGGACATCGACAACGGCATGGAGATGGGCTGCGCCCACCCGATGGGTCCGCTCAAGCTCGCCGACCTGATCGGCCTCGACACCGTCGCCTCGGTCGCGGACAGCATGTACGCCGAGTACAAGGAGCCGCTGTACGCCGCTCCCCCGCTGCTCCAGCGGATGGTGGACGCAGGGAGGCTCGGCCGCAAGTCCGGTTCGGGCTTCTACCCGTACGGCTGACGCGGCGCACACCTGCACCCGGAACTTCGCACCGCACGCGGGCCCGGCACTCGACCGAGTGCCGGGCCCGCGGCGTTCACACACCGTGTGCGCCATGGGCTCGCATATGCCCTTCGCACACTCTCCCGTCCTGGCCACCGGGCGAGTTGACTTTCTGTGCGCAGCAGGGGGATCGACAGCTACAGAGAGGAGCGGACCAGTGACCGCCGACCCCGAGCATCGCGTGGTCCCGCACGAACTCGCCGAGTTACGCCGCAGCTTGGACGTGGGACTGACCCGCGTCGACGGACAGCTGGCGTTGCTCACCCAACACGACGAGCAAAGCGTCAAGAACCAGGATGAATTGACCGTAAGGATCACCGCACTCGAGCACACTCGATGGCCGCTGCCCGCCCTGCTCGCCCTGACGGCGATCGGTGCGCTCGCCGTGGCGATCTGGCAGGCCATCGGCCGTTAGTGCGCGTCCTGGCCCAGACGCAGGTGGTGCAGGAGGAGTAGCGCCGCCGCCATGTTGGCGGCGGGCACTTCTCCGCGGGCCACCATGTCAGGGACGAGTTTGAGTGGGACCCACTCACGGCGGTCGGACTCGAAGTCGTCCTCGGGATGACCGATGTAGGTGCACTCGTCGGACCAGTAGATGTGATGCCTTGCATCGGTGAGCCCATTGGACGGCTCGACACTCATCAGGTGTCGTAACGGGCCCGGCCGCCAGCCGGTCTCCTCCTCCATTTCCCGGGCGGCCGCATACGCGAGATCCTCCCCGTCCTCGACGACGCCGGCCGCGAGTTCCCAGCCCCAGCTGTCGGTGATGAAGCGGTGCCGCCAGAGCAGCAGCACCTCGTTGGCCTCATTGACGACGGTGGCCACGGCGACGGGCCGCAGCCGTATCAGGAAGTGATCGAGGTGTCGGCCGTCGGGCAGCTCCACGTCTGCCAGATTGACCGTGAACCATCGATTTCCATACACAGTTTGTTCGCTTTGTTTCGTCCACTGCACGGTTCTGCCACCTTCCGCCGAGTAGATGGCAATATCGCAGCAGGAGGGGGTTCAGAGCAGTGGTGCGCGCTTCAGGTCACAGCGGTACGCGCAGCGCCCCGTCGATGAGTTCGGCCGCCTCGGCCGTGCCCGCGCAGTCGCTGCGCACCAGATGTTCCCGCACGGCCCGCAGCCGGTCGCGCAGGCGTTGGGACTCCATCCCCCGTGCCTGTTCTGCCATTTCCACCGCCGTGGCCACCGCCTCGTCGGTGTTCCCCTGGCGCAGTTCGATCTGGCTGAGCATGGCGAGCCGATGGACCCGGCCCCGGTCGTGAGCCGGCGTGTCCACCGCCGCCGCCGCATGTTCGTACGCTCCCGCGAGGTCGCCGAGGCTGAGCAGCGCCTCCGCCACTTGTACGTTGACGAGTCCGGGCTGGACATAGCCCGTCTCGTCCGGCTCGCGCCCACGCCGGATGCGCTCCGCCGCGCCTTCCGCACGCCGGATGCAGGACAGGGCACTGCTGCCGTCGCCCAGGTGTGCGTACGACTTGGCCTGCATGGCGTAGAGATCGGAGGCGAGTGCCGGGGTCAGCTCGCGCCCCGCTGCGCGCAGCGCCGCCTCCGCGAAGGCCACCGCCTGGCGGTACTCGCGCATGAACAGGGACTGGTTGACGAGCAACGCGATGACGTAGGCGCCAAGTCCTCTGTCGCCGCTGGCCTTTGCCAGGCGCAGGGCCTGGTGGAAGTAGCGCTGGGCCAGGCCGTGCGCGTCCGAGTCATAGGCGCAGATGCCGGCGATGGCCACCAACCCCCCGGTGGATCTGTGCAGTTGGCGTCCCGTCTCGTCCGTGTAACTGCCGCGCAGCAGTGGCGCGGCCTCGGCGTTGAGGAAGCCGACGATGCGGGTGCGGGTCGCGATGCCGCCGGTCTTGCGGTACATCTGCTCGTAGTGGGCGCGGGCCGCGCGCATCATGTCGATGTCGGCCGTGCTCACCTGGTGCCTGCCGCCACGCGAGACGTCCACGTCCTCGGGCGGGTTCTCCCACTCCCAGACCGGCATCACCGCGGGGGTGCCCGTGACCGCGGGTGCGCCGAGGAGGTGCGGGCGCTGCTGTTCGTCCGAGCGCCACAAGGCCGTGGCGCGCTCCACGAAGCCGGAGAGCGTCGAGGCCATGGAGTTGTGCCCGACGGCCGGCAGGCCCGGCACGCCGAGCCCGATGTCGTCGAGGGTGACGGTGCGCTGGAGTCGCCCCGCCAGTACCTCGCAAATCAGGTCGGGCACCTGGCCGCGGGGGCGCTGGCCCTTCAACCACCGTGACACGGCGGTGTGTTCGTACCGCAGGGCGAGGCCTCGCCTCTTCCCCGCCTGGTTGACGTGGGCAGCCAGGCCCGCGTGAGAGATTCCCGCCTCGTCGAGGATCGCGTCGAGCAGGGTATTGGGCTGCATGGAGGCCCTCCGGTGGCTCGGTGTGGCCAGCGTAGTAGAGGTGGCTTCACACGGGGTGTGAACGGAACGCCCGAATCCGGGGGGTGTGCGCTCTGCCGTCGCCACTCCCGTCACGCTTGACTGAGATTCCTCACAAGGAGGCCGGCCGGGCCGCCGGCTCCCCCTCGAAAAGTACGGCGGCCCACACCGGCGCCGCCCGCCCCGCCGTCTGCCCGACACCTACAGGCGGGGTCGGGCGGCGCAAGGCCGGCGGAGGTTGACGGTGCGTCATGTCATGGTGCTTTGCCGACGCACCGTCTCCCCCTGTTGTACCGGCACGCGTCGTCGGTCGTTCCGCAGGACCAGGAGCGCGGCGTCGTCCGTGGGTAACCGCCCGGTGTGGCGCGCGAGTTGTGCGTACACCGCGCGGATCACCGTCTGGGGCGCGACCGGCGGGACCCGCACCGCTTCGGTGAGCGCCGCCTGGAGCGGGAAGAACCGTCCGGTCGCGTCCCGCGCGTCCTCCATGCCGTCGGTGTGCAGGGCGAGCGCCTCCCCGGGAAGGAGCGGTCCGCAGTGCAGCAGGGGCAGTTCGGCGGGGAGCGGGAAGGGTCCGAGCGGCGGCAACGGATCCCCGTCGGCGACCGGCTCGGCGTGCCCGCTCAGGCGGTACGGCCAGGGGTGACCGCAGTTGAGCGCGGTCAGCTCGCCTTCGGGACCGATCTCCATCAGCAGTACGGTGACGAACTCCTCGGCCGACGGACTCTCCGGCGCCGGAGCGCCGTTCGCCGGGTGCTCGGCCCGCGACCGCTCCCGCAGATGCCGCCCCAGGGAACGCTCCAACTTACGGAGTACGTGCGCCAGTTCAGCTTCCTCGTGCGCCGCCTCGCGGAAGCTGCCGAGCACCGCGGCGGCCGTGCTGACGGCGGTCAGGCCGTGCCCGCGCACATCGCCCATGACCACCCGCACGCCGTGCTCGGTGGCCACCACCTCGTACAGATCCCCGCCGACGGAGGCGCCGCGTGACGCGGACACCCGCCCGGCCGCGACCGTGAGGCCCTCGACGCGCGGCGGCAGCGGGCGGAGCAGGACGTTCTGTGCGGCGCCCGCGACCTCCCGTAGCTGGCGCAGCTCCCTCAGCAGTGGGCCGCGGACCTGCAATATCAGACCGGTGCCGACCGCGAAGAAGACCGCGCTGGTGACGATCCGGGCGCCCAGGCCGTCCTGCTGGGCGAGCGGGCACACGAGTTTGTATGTGACGGCGGCCGCGCCCCACACCGTGGGAAGACCGAGCGTGAGGACGCGCCGGATGCGCGGCGGATCCACCCGGGACACCCTCGTCCCGTCCTTCACCCGGAGCCCGGCCCGGTTCCTCGCCCGGAGCAGCGCCCGGCGGGGATCTCCAGCCCTGATACGGATCATGCCGACGGCCCCCCAACGGCCCTGTCCAGCGTGCGGACCGCACAGGCCGTACAGATCAAGGCCCTGCGGCCGCACCGATTCTGTCGACCGTCTGAGCCGATCGGACCAGAGAGGGCTTGGTTGTCACTCAAACGAGTGAAGGGCGTATCCGGAGGCCCGGATACGCCCTTCTTTGCGCCCCTTGTGCGCCTGGCGGCGACTACTGGCGGTGACTACGCTCCGCGCAGCACCGCGCCGGTCCGCTCGGTCGCCAGGGCGACGGCCGCGTCCCGGGCCGCGGAGGCCTCGTCGACGGTCAGCGTGCGGTCGGCCGCGCGGAAACGCAGCGCGTACGCCAGGGACTTCTTGCCCTCGCCGATCTGCTCGCCCTCGAAGACGTCGAACAACCGGATGGACTCCAGGAGTTCACCCGCGCCCTCGCGCAGCACCTTCTCCACGTCGGCGGCGGGCACACCCCCGTCGACGACGAGCGCGACATCCTGCGTGGCGACCGGGAAGGTGGAGATCTTCGGGCCCTGCGGGACGCCGGTGCTCGCCTCCTCCAGACGGTCCAGGTCCAGCTCCATCGCGCAGGTGCGCGCGGGCAGCGAGAGCGCCTTGACGACGCGCGGGTGCAACTCGCCCGCGTGCCCGATGACCTGCTCCGCTCCGTCGACCACGACGGCGAGCTCGGCACACCGGCCCGGGTGCCACGGCCCGTACTGGCCCTGGCGCACGAGCAGTTCGGTGCCCGACTCGGCGGCCAGGGCGCGCGCGGCCTGGACCGCGTCGGCCCACTCGGACGGACGACCCTTGCCCCACCAGCCGGCCTGCTCGCGTGCGCCCGCGAGGACGACGGCGGCGTGCCGCGGCTGGACCGGGAGCGCCTCGGTCAGGGACGCGATCTCCTCGTCCGTGGGACGGCGGTCGACGGGCAGTCGCACCGCGACGCGGGCTTCGTCGCGAGGCTGGAACACCAGGCCCGTCTCGAAGAGCGCCAGGTCGTGGCTGCCGCGGCCTTCGTTGCGGCGCAGCGCGCCGAGCAGCCCCGGCAGCAGCGTCGTACGAAGAGCGGGCTCCTCGTCGGAGAGCGGGTTGACCAGCTTCACGACCCGGCGCTTGGGGTCGCCGGGCTCAAGACCCAGCTGGTCGAAGACCTGCTCGCCGATGAAGGGGTAGTTCGGCGCCTCGACGTAGCCGCTGCCGGCCAGGGCACGGCCGACGCGGCGGTGCAGCCGCTGCCTGTCGGTCAGGCCGCGGCCCGCGGGGGGCTTGGGCAGCGTCGAGGGGAGGTTCTCGTACCCCTCGAGCCGGATGACCTCTTCGGCGAGGTCGTTCGGCTCGGCGAGGTCGGGACGCCAGGACGGCACGGTGACCGTCAGGGCATCCTGGCCGTAGACGTCACAGCCGACCTCCTGGAGGCGGCGAACGACGGTCTCGCGGCCGTACTCCACACCGGCGACCTTGTCCGGGTGATCGGCAGGCATCGCGATCGTGTGCGGCGCGGAGGGCGCGATGACCTCGGTGACGCCGGCCTCGGCGGTGCCGCCCGCGAGCAGCACGAGGAGATCCACGGTGCGCTGCGCGGCGGCGGACGCGGCCTGCGGGTCCACGCCGCGCTCGAAGCGCTTGGCCGCCTCGGAGGGCAGCTTGTGGCGCCGGGCCGTGCGGGCGATGGAGATCGCGTCGAAGTGCGCGGCCTCGATGACGACGTCGGTCGTACCGGCGGCCTCTTCGTGGTCCGCGATCTCGGTGTTGGCGCCGCCCATGACGCCCGCGAGGCCGATCGGGCCACGGTCGTCGGTGATGACCAGGTCCCCGGCGTCGAGGACGCGCTTGGCGCCGTCGAGCGTCGTGAACTTCTCGCCCTGCTCGGCACGGCGCACACCGATCGTGCCCTCGATGCGGGAGCGGTCGTAGGCGTGCAGGGGCTGGCCGAGCTCCAGCATCACGTAGTTCGTGATGTCGACGGCGAGCGAGATCGGGCGCATGCCCGCCTTCTGCAGGCGGCGCTGCAGCCAGATCGGCGAGCGGGACTCGGGCTTCAGGCCCGTGACCGTGCGCGCGGTGAAGCGGTCGCAGCCCATCGGGTCGGAAATCTTGACGGGGTAGCCGTGGGCGTTCGGCGCGGGCACGTCCAGGAGCGCCGGGTCGCGCAGCGGCAGGCCGTACGCGATGGCGGCCTCGCGGGCGACGCCACGCATCGACAGGGCATAGCCGCGGTCGGGCGTGACGGCGATGTCCAGGACCTCGTCGACCAGTTCGAGCAGCTTGATCGCGTCGGTGCCGGCCTCGTGCTCGGGCGGAAGGACGATGATGCCGCCGCTTCCGTCGTCGCCCATGCCCAGCTCGTCGCCGGAGCAGATCATGCCGTGCGAGGTCTTGCCGTACGTCTTGCGCGCGGCGATCTTGAAGTCGCCGGGCAGGACGGCGCCCGGAAGCACGACGACGACCTTGTCGCCGACGGCGAAGTTCCGCGCGCCGCAGACGATCTCCTGCGGCTCGCCGGTGCCGTTGGCCTGGCCGACGTCGACCGTGCAGAAGCGGATGGGCTTCTTGAAGCCCTCCAGCTCCTCGATGGTGAGGACCTTGCCGACGACGAGCGGGCCGGTGAGGCCGGCGCCGGTCTGCTCGACGGTCTCGACCTCGAGGCCGACCTCGATCAGCTTGGCCTGTACGTCACGGCCGGTCTCGGAAACGGGGAGATCGACGTACTCCCGCAGCCAGGAAAGCGGGACCCGCATCAGATCTCCATCCCGAAGGGCCGGGTGAACCGGACGTCACCCTCGACCATGTCTCGCATGTCTTCGACGTTGTGGCGGAACATCAGCATCCGTTCGATGCCGAACCCGAAGGCGAATCCGCTGTACTTCTGGGGGTCGACACCGCAGGCGGTGAGCACCTTCGGGTTGACCATGCCGCAGCCGCCCAGCTCGATCCAGCCCTCGCTGCCGCAGGTGCGGCAGGGGCGGTCGGGGTTGCCCACGGACTCGCCACGGCAGACGTAGCAGACCATGTCCATCTCGGCGGACGGCTCGGTGAACGGGAAGTAGTTCGGACGCAGGCGGGTCTTCATGTCCGCGCCGAAGAGCGACTGGACCATGTGGTCCAGGGTGCCCTTGAGGTCGGCCATGGTCAGGCCCTCGTCCACGGCGAGCAGCTCGATCTGGTGGAAGACCGGGGTGTGCGTCGCGTCCAGCTCGTCCGTGCGGTACACGCGGCCGGGGCAGACGATGTAGACGGGCGGCTCACGGCGTTCGAGCAGCGCGCGGGCCTGCACGGGCGAGGTGTGCGTGCGCAGGACGACACCGGACTCGTCGCCCACGGCACCCTCGGGGCCCTGGACGAAGAACGTGTCCTGCATCTGCCGGGCCGGGTGGTCCGGGGTGAAGTTCAGGGCGTCGAAGTTGAACCACTCCGCCTCGACCTCGGGGCCCTCCGCGATCTCGTAGCCCATCGCGACGAAGACGTCGGCGACACGCTCCATGAACGTGGTCAGCGGGTGCCTGGCACCGGCCGGGACGCGGTCGTACGGCAGCGTGACGTCCACTGCCTCCTCGACGAGCACCCGGGCGTCGCGCTCGGCCTCCAGCTCGGTCTGGCGGGCGGCGAGCGCCTTGCTGACCGCGCCGCGCGCCATGCCGACGCGCTTGCCGGCCTCGGCCTTGGCCTGCGGGGGGAGCGCGCCGATCTCGCGGTTGGCGAGGGCCAGCGGTGAGGTGCCGCCGGTGTGCGCGACCTTGGCCTCCTGGAGCTTTTCGAGGTCGCCGGCGGCGGCGAAGGCGGCGAGCGCCTCGTCCCGCATGCGCTCGATCTCTTCAGGTTTCAGTGCCTCGACCTCAACAGGGTCGTACGACTTGTTCGGTGCCGACATCTCTTCCCGTGCTTCCGGTTGGCTGGTGATGGTCCCCGTCTACGACTCGGAGACGAATCGTCCACAGATCAGGGACGCAAACGTGCCAAGGATCGAGTCTAACGGGGGTGACGCGGGTGAATGAGCCCGCGGGCGGTGCTCAGGCGGATCAGAAGTGATCAGTGGTGACCGGAGAAGGTCACAGGAGATACGCCGGAGTGCCCACGGGCAACGTAAATCGGAACTGGGCGCCGCCGCCGGGCGCGCGGCCGACGGTGATCGTCCCGCCGTGCGCTTCCACGATGCCCTTCACGATGTACAAGCCCAGTCCCGTCCCGCCGCGCTTGCTGCCCCGCCAGAAGCGGGTGAAGACGCGGCCCATCGATTCCTCCGGAATGCCGGTTCCCTCGTCGCTCACGGTCACGGCCGTCTCGGCCCCGCCCCGCTCGCGCGGGGACGACGAAGGTGCCACGTCGATGGTGACGGTTCCTTCGCCGTGCCGCACGGCATTTTCCAGCAGGTTGCTGAGTACCTGGTCGATCTTGTCGGGGTCGGCCCAGCAGTCGGGCAGCGGCTGCTGGATCCGTACGAGGAAGCGGTCCGCGTCCTGGCCGGAGGCGACGTGGGCCTGGATGTGGCGGCCCACGGCGGCACCGATGTCGACGGGCTGACGGCGCAGTTCAAGGCGTCCGGAGTCGATGCGGGAGATGTCGAGAAGTTCGGCGATGAGCCGTGTGACGCGGTTGGCGTCGGCGTCCACCGTCTCCAGCATCAGCTTCTTCTGGTCGTCGGTGAAGCGCTCCCATTTGGCCAGCAGCGTCGCGGTGAAGCCCTTCACGGAGGTGAGGGGCGAGCGGAGCTCGTGGGCGACGGTGGCGATCAGCTCCGCGTGGCTGCGCTCGGTGCGGCGGCGGGCCTCGGTGTCGCGGATGGCGACGACGACGCGGCGGACGGGGCCGGTGGGCGCGGTGCGCACATAGCGCGCGGAGACGAGGACCTCGCGCCCGCCGGGAAGCAGCAGATTGCGCTCGGGCTGGGCGAAGCGGGTGGCGAGGCCGCCGTAGGGATCGGTCAGCTGCCACCAGCGGCGGCCTTCGAGGTCCTCTAAAGGAAGGGCGCGTTCCAGGGGCGCGCCCAGGGCGTCGTCGGCGTCCACCGCGGTGATCCGCACGGCCGCGGCGTTGAAGCAGATGACGTGGCCGGTCTCGTCCGCGACCACGAGGCCGTCGGGCAGGTCGTCCGGGTCGACACCGAGGCCGCCGAGGTCACCGAGGGCGCCATGGTCCGCGCGAGTGGACAGGATGTCCTGTACCCCCGGTGATCTGCTCGTGCCGATGCTCATTCCCCGTACCCCACCTCTCGGACCGGCGCAGGAGGCCTCCGAGCCCGTCACCCTACTAGCTGGGAGTGACGGAACGGCACCCTCCAGCCGCACGCTGTGCACGGGCGGAGGCATAGAGGCACACGGCCGCGGCCGTCGCGAGGTTGAGGCTTTCGGCTCTGCCGTGGATCGGAACGCGCACCACGGCGTCGGCGAGTGCGCGGGTCTCCTCCGGGAGCCCCCAGGCCTCGTTGCCGAAGACCCAGGCGGACGGCGTGCCCATGGTGCCCTTGTCGAGCTCGTCGTCGAGGTCGTCCTGGCCCGCTCCATCGGCGGCGAGGATGCGTACGCCCGCGTCCTTCAGCCCCTGCACGGCCCGCTCGACGGGTACGCCGACGGCGACGGGCAGATGGAACAGCGAACCGACCGACGCACGCACGCACTTGGGGTTGTAGAGATCCACGGAGGCGTCCGTCAGGACGACGGCGTCGGCCCCCGCCGCGTCGGCACACCGCAGTACGGTGCCGGCGTTCCCGGGGTCACGGACGTGCGCGAGGACAGCGACCAGCTTGGGCCGGGCGGCGAGGATGCCGTCGAAGGAGGTGTCGATGAACCGGCAGACACCGACGAGCCCCTGCGGCGTGACGGTCGTCGAGATGTCGGCGATGACGTCCTCGTCGGCGAGGTGCACCCGCGCCCCGGCGGCACGGGCTTCCCCCACGATGTCGGCGTAACGCTCGGCGGCCTCGACGGTGACGAACAGCTCGACGAGCGTGTCCGGATGCGCGGCACCCTCCCGCACGGCCTGCGGCCCCTCGGCGAGAAACAGCCGCTCCTTGCCCCGAAAGTTCCGCTTGCCGAGCCGCCGTGCGGCGCTGACGCGGGGGGACTTGGGGGAGATCAACTCGGGGCTGGCGGGCATCAAGTCACTTTCGTGAAGCAGGGGGCGCCCCATAAGGGGCGCGGGGCTGTGTCGATTTGCGCCTCCGCCGCGTGGGCGCGACCAGCCGAGTGCGGCCGGCAGTCGACGGACAACGGACGCAAGCGGACCCGCAAGCCTGCAGGCTTGCGGGTCCGGTCACGTGCAGCTCAGAGCAAGGCTCAGGCAGCCTTCGGGGCGTTGACGTCCGACGGCAGAGCCTTCTGCGCAACCTCGACAAGCGCCGCGAAGGCGTTCGCGTCGTTGACGGCGAGCTCCGCGAGGATCTTGCGGTCCACCTCGATGTTGGCGGCCTTCAGACCCTGGATGAGGCGGTTGTACGTCATGCCGTTCTGGCGGGCAGCGGCGTTGATGCGCTGGATCCACAGCTGACGGAAGTCGCCCTTGCGCTTCTTGCGGTCGTTGTAGTTGTAGACCAGGGAGTGGGTGACCTGCTCCTTGGCCTTGCGGTACAGGCGCGAACGCTGGCCGCGGTAGCCGCTGGCCGCTTCGAGGATTGCCCGACGCTTCTTGTGGGCGTTGACTGCCCGCTTGACGCGTGCCACTTGTTAACTCCTTGTAGCGGGGCCGTGGTTGGACTCACACGACCCGGTATCGATTGGGTCCCGGTCAGAGTTCAGGCGCGGTGTGCGCCGGAACTCACTTGCCGAGAAGCTTCTTGATCTTCTTGGCGTCGCCCGGGGCCATCTCGGCGTTGCCGGAGAGGCGACGCGTCAGACGGGACGACTTGTGCTCGAGCAGGTGGCGCTTGCCGGCGCGCTCGCGGAGCACCTTGCCGGAGCCGGTGATCTTGAAGCGCTTGCTGGCACCGCTGTGCGTCTTGTTCTTCGGCATAGCGCCGTTCTCTCCTCGTCAGTGGCACTCGGATGCCCGGTCGTGAAACCGGGCATCCGGGAACCGTATGTGTCAGTTGGCGATCCCCGGACTTGCGTCCTGGGATCAGGCCTCGGCAGGAGCCTCGGCAGGGGCCTCGGCAGGAGCTTCGGCGGCAGCCTCGGCAGGAGCCTCTGCAGACTCCTCCCCCTCGGCGGAGTTCTGCGAGCGGCCCGGGTTGGCCTTCGCGTCCGCCTTGCGGACCGCCTGGGCCTCGCGAGCCTCGGCCATGGCTTCGGTCTTCTTCTTGTGCGGACCGAGGACCATGATCATGTTTCGGCCGTCCTGCTTCGGGTTCGACTCGATGAACCCGAGGTCTTCGACGTCGTTCGCGAGACGCTGCAGCAGTCGGTAGCCGAGTTCCGGCCTGGACTGCTCGCGACCACGGAACATGATCGTGATCTTGACCTTGTCGCCCTGCTTGAGGAACCGGACGACGTGACCCTTCTTGGTGTCATAGTCGTGCGGGTCGATCTTCGGCCGGAGCTTCATCTCCTTGATGACCGTGTGCGCCTGGTTCTTGCGCGCCTCACGGGCCTTCATGGCCGACTCGTACTTGAACTTCCCGTAGTCCATGAGCTTGCACACGGGCGGACGGGCGGTCGCCGCCACCTCGACCAGGTCGAGGTCGTACTCCTGTGCGAGCTCAAGGGCCTTGGCAAGCGGAACAATCCCGACCTGCTCGCCGCTGGGACCGACAAGTCGCACCTCGGGAACGCGAATCCGGTCGTTGATGCGGGGCTCGGCGCTGATGGATCCTCCTCGGTAGCACCACGCGGCGGTCTGGCGGACAGCCGCGTTACGTCTGTTATCTCGACCAACCGAGTGAGTACACAAAAAATGCCCCAACCGATCACAGGAAGGGGCTCCATTACTACCGGAGCACCTCCGCGATGATCGCGGGGCGCATCTCGGGCCTGCCGTAGTCTCGGGGACTGCGGCCGCCTGACCGGTGACCCGCCGCTCTAGAGCAGCAAGGTGGGAAGCGGAGCCTCCACTTGTGGGCCGGGTCTCTGCGTGGCACGCGAGTATCCGGCCGGTCGTTACACAAGGTTAGCAGCTCCGCGGGGGTGGGGCTAACCAACGGCGCCCGTGGGCTGCCGCGGACTCCCGCGGACCGCTCCGGGCGGGGCTCCGCTTATCGTGTGGGACATGAGCGACGCGACCCCCACCCCCGAGTCCGGCACCGGCCCGGCCTCCGACTCCCCCGACTTCGACACCCTGACCCGCGACATCGCGGACGTCCCCGCGGTCGAGGTGATCACCACGGTCGCCGTCCACCTGATGAGCGCGGCGGCCGTGAACCTCGGTCTCGCCGAGGGCGGCGAGGACCACAAGGACCTCGACGAGGCCCGCAAGCTGATCCACTCGCTCGCCGGCCTGATGGACGCGAGCGCCACGGAGATCTCCTCCTTCCACGCGGCCCCGCTGCGCGACGGCCTGAAGTCGCTGCAGCTGGCCTTCCGCGAGGCGTCCGAGGTCCCGGACGAGCCGGGTCAGGGTCCGGGCGAGAAGTACACGGGCCCGGTCTTCGGCTGAGCGGTCACGTGAATCACCGACGCACGTGAGTCACGTACGTACGTAGAAGGGCTCGCCCGGTGGCGTCGCCTCGGCCGGCAGCAGTGCCAGGTCGAGGCCGCTCACCAGGCGGGCCCTCAGCGTTTCGTCGGCCGCGATGTGCCGGGCGACGCGCTGGGCGGCTTCGGCGGGGTCCGCCGACGGGTCCAGGACGAGCGCGAGGGTGCCGTCCGCAGAGCCCTCGCCGAGGTAGGCGCGCAGGACGGCGGGCTCGGCGGCGACGGACGCGCGCACGGCGGCCGTGACGGCGGGGTCCAAGAGCGGGTCCTGGGTGTGGCGGCCTTCGGAGAGGGCGATCAGGGCGTGCCGGTTGATCTCGTAGGGGACGGGTCCCGCGAGGTCGAGGACGATGGTGTCGGCCTGCTCGTGCGCGGCGGCCTGGAGCGCTTGGTGCAGCGGGACCGCGACGGGCCTGGCCTCCGGGTCCCACAGGGCGAGGGCCTGGGTGGAGGTGAACGCGGGCAGCGCCTTGCGGTCGCCCGCCTTCAGGGTGGGGACCGCCATGTCGCTGGTCTTCTCGCGGCGCAGCCCGTTCTCGTCCTCCTCGACCTCGCCGAGGACGGCGACCACGGGGACGAGCAGCCGGGCACCGGTGAGCGCCTCCAGGACGGGGCCGTGGGCCGTGCGGTCCTCGGCCCACGCGGTCAGGGCCGCGGTGAGCCGGGGGTCCGCGGAGCCGTCGTCGTCGGAGAAGCCGGGGTCCGGGATGTTCTTGTTCGCCACGGTCACGAGCCTATCGACCGCGGTCCTGGCCCTGTCGGGCGGTGCCGGGGGCGGGCTCCCCGCAGCCCTTCCGAGCCGTGCCACGACCGCTCCCGCGCCGCCCTCGCCAGAGGTAGACCGCCGCCGCCAGAAGCGCCACGCCTCGCCAGCCCGCAGGACCGCCGTTCGCCACGGAGCCGACTCCGCCACCGCAGCCCTACCGAGCAGCGCCCCGACCGCTCCCCCGGCGCCCTCGCCAGAGATAGACCGCCGCCGCCAGAAGCGCCGCGCCCAGGCCACCCGCGGCCGGGCCCACCCAGCCGGCGGGCCCGTCATCGCCCTGGTCGGTGTCCGGGCCCGGGCCGAAGTACTTCTTGCCGTACGCCGCCGATTTCAGTCCGTCCGGCTTCATCTTGCCGCCCTCGGCGATCGCGGCCGCCGGGTCGATGAAGCCGAAGCCGCGGGAGTCGTCGCGGCCGCCGCTCGGCACGTCGCGGGCGGTGTCCTGAAGGAGCTTCTTGATCTGGGGCGGTGTCAGGCCGGGGTGGGCTGCGCGGATGAGGGCGACGGCGCCGGACACGAACGCCGAAGCGGCACTGGTGCCCCAGCCCTCGTAGTACTCCC
The DNA here is from genome assembly GCF_055577715.1 of Streptomyces sp. NPDC033177. Lineage (NCBI taxonomy): Bacteria > Bacillati > Actinomycetota > Actinomycetes > Kitasatosporales > Streptomycetaceae > Streptomyces > Streptomyces sp. NPDC033177. Next base: position 254,899 of record NZ_JBVIPS010000007.1, read on the forward strand.
GGTCCGGGTCGGCGATGACGATGTCCTTGCCGGGGGCGCTGACCGTGGCGTACCAGCGGCGGGTGGAGAAGGAGGCGCGGTCGCCGCCCTCGTCGACGGCGGTGGCGGCGATGACGCCGGGGTAGGCCGCGGGGTACGAGATGTGGTCGCCGCGCTCGCCGCCGTTGCCCGCCGACGCGACGACGACGATGCCCTTCTTCAGGGCGTACTGGACGGCGGCGTCCTCGGCGGGCTCCGGGTGCGCGGACTTGGAGTCGTCGCCCAGGGAGAGGTTGATGACGTCGGCGCCGTGGTCGGTGGCCCAGCGGATGCCGTCGGCGAGGGCGTTGCCCCGGGTGTTGCGGGCCTTCGAGCGGTCCGGGTCGCCGTCCTCGAGGATCACGCGGATCGGCAGGATCTTGGCCTCCGGCGCGATGCCGACCACGCCGTCCGCGCGGCCCGCGCCGTGTCCGTGGCCCGCGATGATGCCGGCCATGGCGGTGCCGTGCCGGGCCCAGGGGCGGTCGCCCTTCTTCGCCCCGAAGCCGACCATGTCCTTTCCTTCGAGGACGCTGCCTGCCAGGTCGGGATGGCCGCCGTCTATGCCGGTGTCAAGGACCGCGACGGTGATGCCCTTCCCCTTGGTGGTCTGCCAGGCCTGGCTGGTGTGCATGGCGTCGAGGGCCCACTGTTGCGCTCGTATGCCGTCGTCGGCGTGGGCGGTGGCGGGCAGCAGGGCGAGCGAGGCGGCGAGGGCGGCGACGACCGGCCGACGGATTCTCATGAGGCTTTCTCCGTGGCCGCGATGGTCTTGCGCAGGCGCCGCTCCACGCGGTCGGCGATGCCCTGCGCCTCCTGCCCGAGGCCGGCCTGGGCGGGGGCGGAGGTGGCTGAGGTCTTCATGGCCTCTTCGGCGGGTTCGGGTTCGGTGACGGTGCGGCCGTCGGCGAAACCGGAGACGGAGAAGGCGACCACGGGGGCGTCCGGAAGCACGGAGACGGTCCAGGAGGCGCGCTGGGCGTCGCCGAAACCAGCGGCCGGGGTGCCCTTGGCGGCGTACGGCCGTGGCATCAGGTCGGGGCGCCGGTCGAGGCCTTCCTCCGTGAAGCGGGTGCGCAGCGAGCGCATCGCGTCTGCGTCGGCCTTGGTGAACAGCAGTCCCACGGTGGTGACATGGCTGCGGGTCGCGTCCGTGTACGTGGCGCGCAGCAGCCTCAGGCAGCCCGCCGGGGCCAGGGCCTTGCGCAGGAGCGGGTCGAAGGCGCTCTTGCAGTGCGAGTCGGGGGCCACGGCGACGCGGGTCCAGGTGCGGTCGGCTCCGCCGGGGCCCGCGCCCTCTCCCTTGAGGGTGGCCGGGAAGAGCTGGTCGACGGGCACGCTGTGCCAGAGCTCGCCCGCCGCGGCGTACGTGTAGGGCGTGGTGGCCGTTCCCTCGGAGCCCCCGGTCAGCCAACTCCCGGTCGCCGCGCCCCCGATGAGGCCGAGGCCGAGCACGACACAGGCAGCGGCGGCGGTCACGCGGGGCTGGGCCCAGGTGCGGACGGGACGCAGTCGCGTGGTGCTGTCGTCGTACAGCGCGGGCCGGGCGAACGACACGAAGGGCCGCCCCGCTCCGGGGCCGGGCGTCAGGTCAACGGCACCGACCGCGCGGCGGGCGGCGGCCGTTCGGGGGGAGGGAGTGGGTGGGGGTGATGGTGGGGGTGGGGATATGGGTTCGGGTGCGTGGGGGTGTGCGGGGGCGGGCGGGGCCACGGGGCTCCTTGCCTCGCGGACGGGCGGGGGTTCTGAAGGGAGTGCTGCGGCGGTGACGTCCGCGGGGTCGGCCACGGGATCGCTTGCGGGCCGCGGCGGTTGCCCGGGTATGCCCGCAGTCGCCGCATCCGGCGGCGGGGGCACCGGAGGCATCGGCGGACGGAGCCGGTACTCCGCGGTGTGCCGCTCCTCCTCCGTGTCCGGGGCGCCGATGCGCGGCGGGTCGGCAGGGAGCGGCGGGGGCTTGGCGGGGGCAGGGTCGGCGGTGTGCGGCGGGTCGGCAGGGAGCGGCGGGGGCTTGGCGGGGGCCGGGGCAGGGTCGGCGGTGTGCGCGGCTGTCCGCGTCGCCGCCGCCGGGGGCGGTGCGTCGGGGAAGCGCGCCGACGCGGGCGGCGGGGGCGGAGAATCCTGTGTCTCCACCTCGCAGGCGCCTCGCTGTATCTCGTCAGCGGCGTCGTCCGCACTGTCGGGCCCCGGGGGGCGCGGGAACGATCCCGTCGAGCAGGCAAGCCGACCTCTCGCGGCGTCACGCGCTGCCAGGTGGCCCGGATCACCCATGTCGTCCGCAATCCGCACGTCACCCACGCCCCGCGCGTCGCCGGCGGCCCGCACGTCATCCGCGCCCCGCGCGTCGCCGGCAGCCAGCACGTCGTCCGCAATCCGCACGTCACCCACGCCCCGCGCGTCGCCGGCCGCCAGCATGTCCCCCTCGGCCCACGCGTCACCCGCGCCCCGCACGTCGTCCACGGTCCGCACGTCACCCCCGCCCCGCACGTCGTCCACGGCGCGCACGTCACCCCCGCCCCGCACGTCGCCAGCAGCCAGCACGTCACCCTCGGCCCACGCGTCACCCACGCCCCGCACGTCGTCCACGGCTCGCACGTCACCCTCGGCCCACGCGTCACCCACGCCCCTCACGTCGTTCACGGCCCGCACGTCACCCGCGCCCCGCGCGTCATCCGATGACGCCGACGGCCGTGGCAGCCGTACCCGGTCGAAGGGCGCGAGCAGGTCGCCGAGGAGGGAGTCCTGGTCTTCGTCGGACGGCTCGGGGTCCGACGGGGGCGGGCTTGTGTCGGGGAAGCGGGCCGAAGGGGCGGGCGGCGGCATCGACGAGGGCGGGCCCGGCGGCGGGGGCGGAGTCGTGGGACGTGGCGGGACTGGGGCCCGTCGCGCTTCCGTGCTCATGCACCCCCCGTTTCCTCGCTCTTCTGCGCGTAACTCTAAGGGCAGATTCCGGTCGTGCGGGAACCAGTCCGCGGCCCCGGGCGATCTGCCCGGATCATCCCCCTACCCTCGGGTAATCCCGTCTGGCAGGCTTCGGCCATGACCTCCCGTGCAGCAGACCGGGCCCGCTACGACCGGGCCACCGCACACCTCGACGCCCCCGTCGCGATCGTCGATCTGGAGGCATTCGACGCCAATGCCGACGACCTCGTGCGCCGGGCCGGCGGCAAGCCGATCCGGGTCGCGAGCAAGTCCGTTCGCTGCCGGTCGCTGCTCGAACGCGTCCTGGCCCGCGACGGCTTCGCCGGGATCATGTCCTACACGCTCGCCGAGTCGCTGTGGCTCGCGCGGTCGGGGTTCGAGGACGTCCTGCTTGCCTACCCCTCGGCCGACCGTGCCGCCTTCGCCGAGCTCGCCGCCGACCCGAAGCTCGCCTCCTCGGTGACCGTGATGATCGACGACCCCGCGCAGCTGCGGCTCATCGACGAGGCCAGGGACGGCGGGCGCGAAGAGGTGCGGGTCTGCCTGGAGTTGGACACCGCCTACAAGATCCTCGGCGGACGGGTGCGGATCGGTGCGCTGCGCTCGCCGCTGCACTCCCCCGCCCAAGTCGCCGCGCTGGCCCGCGCCGTGGTCCGCCGGCCGGGCTTCAGGCTCGTGGGCGTGATGGCGTACGAGGGACATGTGGCGGGGGTCGGTGACTCGATCGCCGGCCGTCCCGCGCGCTCGCGGGCGATCCGGGTGATGCAGACCGCCGCCCGCAAGGAGCTGGCGGCGCGCAGGGCCGAGACCATCCGCGCGGTGCGCTCGGTCGCGCCGGACCTGGAGTTCGTCAACGGCGGCGGCACGGGCAGCGTGCAACACACCGCGGCCGAGCGGGCGGTGACGGAGATCGCGGCGGGGTCAGGGCTTTACGTGCCGCGGCTCTTCGACAACTACACGTCGTTCAGCGGGCGTCCGGCCGCACTCTTCGCCCAGCCCGTCGTGCGCCGCCCCGGCGTCGGCACCGTGACCGTGCTCGGCGGCGGCTACCCCGCGTCGGGCGCCGCGGGCCCCGACCGCTCCCCCGTGCCGTACCTCCCGGAGGGGCTGCGCTACGACCCGCAGGAGGGCGCGGGCGAGGTGCAGACCCCGCTGCTCGGCGCGCCCGCCGACGATCTGCGACTCGGCGACAAGGTGTGGTTCCGGCACGCCAAGGCCGGGGAGATGTGCGAGCGGTTCGACGCCCTGCATCTGGTCGAGGGCGACCGCGTGACGGCCACCGTCCCGACGTATCGCGGCGAGGGCCACACCTTCCTCTGAGGGGCTCGTCAGGGCGGCGTCGTGCCCACGCTGTTGCCCACGCCGCCACTCGTCCCCGAGTCGCCGACCGGACGGATCCCCTTCGTGATCTCGTCCATGTCGGAGAGGGGCGGCGCGCCTCCGTCGGTCCGCGCGTCGATCGCGAAGCGGATGATCACCATCGCCTCGGACCCGAGGCTGGAAGGGAACGCCAGCGACTGGACGTACCCGCCGGGGCCCTTCTCGGTGCGGACCCGCCAGCGCACGAGGTATCCGGAGCGGCCCGCGACCGCGACGGTCCCCTCCCTGACCTTCTCGTGGCTCGCGATGCCGCCGAAGGGCCGCATGCCGACCTTGTCCTCGTCGTACGCCCGGTCCGCCGCGTCCTTGATGTCCCCCAGCGCGAGGACCTTGGGCGAGCGTTCGTCGGTCGCCGTCGACGTGCGCGAGTAGACCGTGCCGTGGCGGCAGAGGCTGCCCTCGCCCGGGCAGTCGTAGACGTCCGGGGTGCGGACGGTCGGGTCGCCGCCGACCGTGCTGTCGGCCTTCTCCCAGCCGTCGGGGACAGGGATCGTGATGCCGTTGAGCTGGTCGACGAGGGTGGAGGGATCGGGGTCCGGCGCCGATGTGGTCGGCGAGGGCGAGGTCGGCGACGGCGGGTCCACCGGCTCCGACGCGCCCGGCACGGGTCCTTCGACCTGCGGGTCGCCTCCGTCGTCCTCGCCCAGGAGCACCACGCCGGTGACGATCGACGCCACCAGGACGATTCCGGCGGTCGTCAGCGCCACCACCTTGGCCCGGCCGCCTCCGCCGGAACCGGCCGGCCGCACCGGCTGCGCCGGGCCGAACCCCGGCTGCGCCTGGCCCATGTGGGGCGTTTCGGGCACACGCCGGTGCTCGGTCCACGCCGACCCGTCCCACCAGCGCTCGACGTGCTGTGCCGGCGGCGCCGATGGGTCCGTGTACCAGCCGGGAGGGGGCGACATGCTCATCCCGGCACTCTAGGACGTGCCGTGAAGGTCAGGACAGTCGGAACGGTCGCGACGGTCAGAACACCGCGTCCGCCTGGTCGGGCACCACCGAGCCGTCCTCGCGCAGGACCGGGCCCTTGCTTCCGTCGGGCACGTTGTACGCGGCCGTCGCGCACGGGTAGAGGCCGGGCTTCTGCTTCATCGGCTCGATGAACATGGGGTTCACGACCCAGCGGCCGTCGGCGTTGTCGTACGCACGGCACATGAACTCGTTCTTGTTGCGGTTCAGGACGAGATGGGCGCCGGTGGCGTCGCCGACGAACGTCACGTCCGTGTCGGCGTCACCGCCGCCGAGCGCGATGCGGTGGGACGGATCCTGCTTGTCCCAGGCCGACTTGCCCTTGACGCCGAAGATCTCCTGGTTGATCCAGCAGCGCTTGCCGTCGATGTAGGGGATGGCCTCGCCCTTGTTCACCGGTACGTCGCCGCAGCCCTGGTTCCAGGTGGTGATCCGCCCCTTGCGGTCGAGGACGGAGCGGATGGCGATGGTGTGCTTCCGGTCGATGCCCACGCCCTTCGACCAGACCTCGGTCACCGGTTCCGAGCCCGCCGAGACGATGTAGACGTCGAACCCGGCCTGCTTGAGCGTGCGGATGAGGTCACGCTGCTGGTCGTAGTAGCGGGCGTAGCCGGGGATCTCGTGCGTGCCGACGGTCTGGGTGGCGCCCACGGGGGCGGCGAGCACCTGCTTGCGGGCCTTCGCGGCGTACGACTTCAGTTCGGGGACGGTGTGTCCCGCGAAGAGCTGGGGCACCCAGGCGTACTGCGGGACGGTGTGCCGGTGGTCCCACTCCCCCGCGAAGGCCGCGGCGCCGCTCATCGTCTTCCCGTCCTCGCGGACCTCGAAGATCTCGTCGGCGCAGTCGGTGTCCGTGGAGGTGGGCAGCGGCTTGCCGACCGGCACCTTCGTGCCGCAGGCCCGGGTGAGCGCCTTGTCGGCCTCGTCCGTCATCCACTTGCTGGTGGACTTCCAAGAGGCGGGGCGCAGGATCTTGTCGTGGTGGAGGGACCAGGCGATCGTCGCGTCGGTGATGTCGTTCTTGACGACGGTGTTGTCCCAGTCGAAGGCGGCGACGGGACGCTTCTCGTCGTGACCCCGGTGGGAGCCGCAGCGTCCGCGCTCGTCGATCATCTGCTGGAGCCGGTCGCGGTTGTCGCCGAACCAGGTCAGCTTCTCGGACAGCTGCGGGCAATGGGCCTTCGCAGTGGGGGAGTTCGCGGGCGTGGCGGCGGCCGCGGGGAGCGACGCGGGCACGGCGGCCAGAGTGGCGGCCGTGGCCAACGTCAACGCCAAGGCATGTCTGTTGCGCATGCGCATGGACCGTACATCAATCTTCAGGGCCAGGTCAGGCCCCGTGCACCGTGTCCTTCTGGTCGGGGATGACGGACCCGTCGGCGCGGCGCACGGGGCCTGCCTCGCCGTTACGTTCGGTGTAGCCGGTGCTCGCGCACGGGTACGGCTCGGCGAGCCTGCCCTTGGGCTCGATGAACATGGGGTTCACCAGCCAGCGGCCGTCGCCGTTGTCGTAGGCGCGGCACATCAGCTCGGTTTTGTTGCGGTTCAGGACGAGGCGCAGGGCCGTGGCGTCGCGCAGGAAGGAGATGTCGGTGTCGGAGTCTCCGGCCGCGAACACCTGGCGCCTGGCTGCCGGTTGGACCTTCTCGGCGGCCGCTCCCCGGACTCCGTGGATCTCCTGGTTGATCCAGCAGCGTTTGCCGTCGATATACGTGATCATCGAGTCGCCGCCGTCCTTGACGGTGCCGCACCCTTTCAGATGGGCCGTCAGCTTCCCGTGTGCGGCGACGTTGCGGATGCCGATGGTGTGCCGGGCGTCGACGCCGACGCTCTTGGCCCATACCTCGGCGACCGGCTCGGGTGACGCGGAGACCACGTAGACGTCGAATCCGGCCTTCTTGAGCGTACGGATCAGGTCTCGCTGCTGGTCGTAGTAGCGGACCCAGCCGGTGAACTTGCCGGTGCCGACGCGCTGTTCGGTGCCGACGGGCGCGGCGAGGTTCTCCTTGCGGGCCGCGGCGGCGAAACCCTTTACCTGCTGGGTGGACCAGCCGCGGGTGAGCTGGGCGAGCCAGGCGTACTGCGGTTCCATGCGCCGGTGGTCGAAGCCGGCGAAGGCCGCGTCGCCGCCGGTGGTGGTGCCCTCGCTGTAGACGGAGGCGATCTCGTCGGCGCAGTCAGTGTCGCGGCGCGTGGGGAGGGTGGCGCCGCCGGCGGGGCAGGCTTTGGCGAGGGCCTTGGCCGCGGGGTCGGTGAGATAGCGGCTGGTGGTGTGCCAGTCGGCGTGCTGCGGCGTACGTATCTTGCTGTTGCGCAGGAGCCAGAACATGGTGGCGTCGCCGACGTCGTTCTTGATGACCGTGTTGTCCCAGTCGAAGGTGGCGACGGGCTTGGCGGCGCCTGTCCCTCGGTGCTCGTCGCAGGTCCCGTACGTGTCGATCATCTTCTGGAGTCGTGCTCTGTTCTCGCCGTACCAACCCTTCGAGAGGGTGAGCGAGGGGCAGTCCTTCGCCTTGGCCCGCACCGGCTGGGTGGCTTCCGCGGTGGCCTGGACGGTGACGAGACCGGCTCCGGCGACGGCGATCACTGCTGCTGCCGCGGCGGCGCGGCGCTTGAAGTTCACGAACACACTCCCGTGTTTACGCAGGTCAGCCGGGCGTCGTGCGACGCCCGGCTGACGGGGTGGTTGCTGGCGGATGAACTACATGGGCGTGACGTACGCCCCGGCGATGCCGCCGTCCACGAGGAAGTCGGTGGCGTTCACGAAGGAGGAGTCGTCACTGGCGAGGAACGCCACGGCCGCGGCGAGCTCGTCGGCCTCGGCGAAGCGGCCCACGGGGATGTGGACGAGGCGGCGCGCGGCCCGCTCGGGGTCTTTGGCGAACAGCTCCTGGAGGAGCGGGGTGTTGACGGGTCCCGGGCAGAGCGCGTTGACGCGGATGCCTTCGCGGGCGAACTGCACGCCGAGCTCGCGGGACATGGCGAGGACGCCGCCCTTGGAGGCCGTGTACGAGATCTGCGACGTCGCAGCGCCCATCTTCGCCACGAAGGAGGCGGTGTTGATGATCGAGCCCTTGCCCTGGCGCCGCATGTAGGGGATGGCGGCCTTGCAGCACAGGAAGACGGAGGTGAGGTTGACCTCCTGGACGCGCTTCCAGGCTTCGAGGCCCGTATCCAGGATGGAGTCGTCGTCGGGCGGCGAGATGCCCGCGTTGTTGAAGGCGATGTCGACCGAGCCATAGGTGTCGTACGCGGTCTTGAAGAGCGCCTCGACCTCCTCGGGGTCGGTCACGTCGACCTTCACGAAGGTCCCGCCGACCTCGTCGGCGGCGGCCTTGCCCGCGGTCTCGTCGATGTCGCCGCAGACGACGTGCGCGCCCTCGGACGCGAGACGGCGCGCGGTGGCGAGGCCGATGCCGCTGCCGGCGCCGGTGATGACGGCGGTGCGGCCTACCAGGCGGCGGCAGATGTTCTGGTCCGACATAGGGCTCAGGCCTCCGTGCTTTCTGTGCTTGCCGTGCTTTCCGTACTGATGAAGACGTTCTTGGTTTCCGTGAAGGCGGCGAGCGCGTCCGGGCCGAGCTCACGGCCGAGCCCGGACTGCTTGTAACCCCCGAACGGGGTCCAATAGCGCACGCTGGAGTGCGAGTTGACGGACAGGTTCCCGGCCTGGACGGCTCCCGAGACCCGGAGCGCACGGCCCACGTCCCGCGTCCAGATGGACCCGGAGAGGCCGTACTCGGTGGCGTTGGCGAGGCGGATCGCGTCGGCCTCGTCGTCGAAGGGGAGAACCACGGCGACCGGGCCGAAGACCTCCTCCGTCGCCACCGGCGAGGTGGGGTCGACATCGGTGAGAAGTGTCGGCGGGAACCAGAAGCCGGGGCCTTCGGGGGCCGTGCCGTGGATTCCGGTGCCGGAGGGGACGTACGAGCGCACGCGCTCCAGCTGGGACCTGGAGATCAGCGGGCCCATCTGGGTCTTCTCGTCGGACGGGTCACCGACGACGATCGACTCGACCGCGGGCCGCACGATCTCCAGGAAGCGGTCGTAGACCGAGCGCTGGACGAGGATGCGGGTGCGGGCGCAGCAGTCCTGGCCGGAGTTGTCGAGGTACGACATGGGGGTGGCGAGGGCGGCTGCCTCCACGTCCGCGTCGGCGAAGACGATGTTCGGGCTCTTGCCGCCGAGTTCGAGCGTCAGGCGCTTCACGCGGTCGGCGCACTTGGTCATGATCTGCTTGCCGACACCCGTGGATCCGGTGAATACGATCTTGGCGACGCCGGGATGTTCGACCAGGGCGTTGCCCGCGACACCGCCGACGCCGGGCAGGACCTGGAAGAGGCCCTCGGGGAGGCCTGCCTCCAGGGCGAGTTCGGCGAGGCGCAGGGCGGTGAGGGGAGTCGTCTCGGCGGGCTTCAGGATGACCGCGTTGCCGGCCGCGAGCGCCGGGGCGGTGCCCCAGGCCGCGATCGGCATCGGGAAGTTCCAGGGAGCGATGACGCCGACGACGCCGAGGGGTTCGAGGATCGTGACGTTCAGGCCGCCGGACACCGGGATCTGACGGCCGCTCAGCCGCTCGGCTCCTCCGGCCGCGAAGTCCAGGAGATCGCGTACGTTGCCGGCCTCCCAGCGGGCGTTGCCGATGACGTGACCGGCTTCGCGGACCTCCAACTGGGCCAGTTCTTCCAGGTGTTCGTCGACGACGACCGCGAAGCGACGGAGCAGGCGGGCGCGGTCGCCGGGGGCTGTGGCAGCCCACTTCGCCTGGGCCGCGGTGGCCCGTACGACAGCTGCGTCGACCTCCTGCGCGGTGGCGGCGGGGACGGTCGCGACCAGTTCCTCCGTCGCCGGATTCAGTACCTTGAGCAAGGGTGCCTCACATGCGTTCGAAGGAGCGGCGGAGCTCCCAGTCGGTCACCGCGGAGTCGAAGGCGTCCAGCTCGACCCGGGCCATGTTGCTGTAGTGCGCGACCACCTCGTCGCCGAAGGCGGCCTTGGCGATGGCGCTGTTCTCCCAGAGTTCGGCGGCCTCGCGCAGAGTGGTGGGAACGTGCGCGTAGTCACCGGTGTAGGCGTTGCCCGTGCACTCCTCGGGCAGTTCCAGTTTCTGCTCTATGCCGTGCAGGCCGGCGGCCACGAGTCCGGCGACCGCGAGGTGCGGGTTCACGTCGCCGCCCGGCAGGCGGTTCTCGAAGCGCATCGAGCGGCCGTGGCCGACGACGCGCAGGGCGCAGGTGCGGTTGTCGTACCCCCAGGCGGCGGCGGTCGGCGCGAAGGAGCCCGGCCGGAACCGCTTGTAGGAGTTGATGTTGGGCGCGTAGAGCAGGGAGAACTCCCGGAGCGCCGCGAGCTGCCCGGCCAGGAAGTGCCGCATGACGGGCGACATGCCACCGGGATCGTCCGGGGAACCGGCCATGGCGTTGGCGCCGTCCGCGTCGGCGAGCGAGAGGTGGATGTGACAGGAGTTGCCCTCGGCCTCGTTGTACTTGGCCATGAAGGTGAGCGAGACACCTTCCTGGGACGCGATCTCCTTGGCGCCGGTCTTGTAGATGGCGTGCTGGTCGCAGGTGACGAGGGCGTCGTCGTAGCGGAACACGATCTCGTGCTGGCCCGGGTTGCACTCGCCCTTGGCCGACTCGACGACGAGCCCGGCGGCCGCCATCTCGTTGCGGATGCGGCGCAGGAGCGGCTCGATGCGGCCCGTGCCGAGCACCGAGTAGTCGATGTTGTACTGGTTGGCCGGGGTCAGGGCCTTGTAGCCCGCGTCCCAGGCCTGCTCGTAGGTGTCCTTGAAGACGATGAACTCGAGCTCGGTGCCGACGTTGGCGGTGTAGCCGAGCTCGGCGAGGCGGTCGAGCTGGCGGCGCAGGATCTGGCGCGGCGCGGCCACGACGGGCGAGGAGTCGTTCCAGGCGAGGTCCGCGATGAGCATCGCGGTGCCTTCGTTCCAGGGGACGCGGCGCAGGGTGCTCAGGTCGGGACGCATGGCGAAGTCGCCGTAGCCGCGGTCCCAGGAGGACATCGCGTAGCCCTCGACGGTGTTCATCTCCGCGTCGACGGCCAGGAGGTAGTTGCAGCCCTCCGTGCCGTGCTCCAGGACGTCGTCGAGGAAGAAGCGGGCGGCGAACCGCTTGCCCTGGAGCCGCCCTTGCATATCGGGGAAGGCCAGGACGACAGTGTCGATCTCGCCGCTCGTGACGAGAGCACGCAGCTCCTCGATCCCGAGCGGGGGTGTGCGGTCTGCCACGGGAAAAGCCTCCTTGGGTCAGCCGAGAGCCATAAGGTATTGCCGAGAACCATTGATTGGGAAGGGGGTACGGCCAGATGTCGCACACGGATGCAGGCGCGGCCGCCGAGGCGGGCCCGGACGGCTCCGCCGCGCCTGCCGACGACCGGCTCACACCGGTACTGCGCCCCGTACGGGCGGGCAACGGCTTCGAGGAGGCCCTGGAACAGATCCTCCAGGTCGTACGCCTCGGCCTGGTGCCCGGCGGTGAACGCCTGCCGTCCGAGAGGGAGCTGGCCGACCGGCTCGGCATCAGCCGGGTCACGTTGCGCGAGGTCCTCAAGGTGCTCCAGGACCAGGGCCTGGTCGAGTCGCGGCGGGGCAGGTACGGCGGCACGTTCGTGCGTCCGCGCCCCGAGGCTGCCGGAGAGGACGAGCTTCGGCGGCGCGTGGCGGATGTCGACGTCGAGGACGCGCTGCGGTTCCGCGAGGTCCTCGAGGTCGGTGCGGCCGGGCTCTGCGCGGCGCACGGCCTGAGCGAGGAGCAGCGCGAGCGGCTGCGCGCGGCGCTCGCACAGACGCACGATGCGCCCCTCTCCGAATACCGCCGCCTGGACACGCTGCTGCACCTGACGCTCGCCGAGCTGTGCGGCTCCCCTTCGCTCACCGCGCAGTACGCCGCGGTCCGCGCGACCGTCAACGACCTCCTGGACTGCATCCCGCTCCTGGTGCGGAACCTGGAGCATTCGCAGCGCCAGCACACCGCGCTGGTGGAGGCGGTGCTCGACGGGGACGCGGACGGGGCGCGGGAGATGATGCGCGAGCACTGCGCCGGTACGGCCGCCTTGCTGCGGGGCTTCCTGACATAAGGGGCGGGGTGAAGGGGGATTTACGGCGGTGTAACGCAGGGGTCTTGCTTTCTCGGGGGTCGCACGACAAAGGTATGCATCCGTTCCATTGAGTCACCCCGCCGCAGTGCCGCCGCCGCGTAGTCACATAGGAGCCGTGCCATGACCATGGAGTCCCCCAAGTCGAGTGCCGCCGAGCCGGCGGACGACTATCTGGAGCGCAGAACGCTGCGCCGGGGCAGCGCGGGCTGGCTGCTGCTCACCGGCCTCGGTGTCGCGTACGTGGTCTCCGGCGACTACTCGGGCTGGAACTTCGGCCTGGCGGAGGGCGGCTTCGGCGGCCTCGGGATCGCCATGGCGCTGATGGGCGTCATGTACGCGTGCATGGTGTTCTCGCTGGCGGAACTGTCGTCGGTCCTGCCGACGGCGGGCGGCGGCTACGGCTTCGCGCGCCGGGCGCTCGGCCCGTTGGGAGGTTTCCTCACCGGCACGGCGATCCTCATCGAGTACATCCTGGCGCCCGCCGCGATCTCCATCTTCATCGGCGACTACGTCGAGTCGCTCGGCCTCTTCGGACTCACCTCCGGCTGGCCGGTGTACCTGGCCTGCTTCGTGATCTTCATCGGCATCCACCTGTGGGGTGTCGGCGAGGCGCTGCGGTTCAGCTTCGTCGTCACGGGCATCGCGGTGGCGGCGCTGCTCGTCTTCGCGGTCGGCGCGTTCATGGACTTCGACGCGTCGAAGCTGAACGACATCCCCGTGGAGGCGGACGCGTTCGGCTCCAACTCCTGGTTGCCGATGGGGTTGTTGGGCATCTGGGCGGCGTTCCCGTTCGGCATGTGGTTCTTCCTGGGGGTGGAAGGCGTCCCCCTGGCGGCAGAGGAGACGAAGGACCCGGCCCGCACCCTGCCGCGCGCGATCCGCTGGTCGATGGCCATCCTCATCGTGCTCGCGCTCCTCACGTTCTTCGCGTCGGCGGGGGCGCGCGGCGCGAACGCGATCCAGGAGGCGGGCAATCCGCTGGTGGAGGCGTTGCAGCCGGGCGGTGAGGCGACGGCGCTGAGCCGGATCGTGAACTACGCGGGCCTGGCGGGCCTGGTGGCCTCCTTCTTCTCCCTGATCTACGCGGGCTCGCGCCAGCTGTTCGCCCTGTCGCGGGCGGGTTACCTGCCGAGGTTCCTGTCGCTCACGAGCAGCCGCAAGGCTCCCTACCTGGGACTTCTGGTCCCCGGGGCGATCGGCTTCAGCCTGGCGGCGGCGACCGGGGACGGTGCGCGGATGCTGAACGTGGCGGTGTTCGGCGCGACCATCTCGTACGCCCTGATGTCGCTCTCGCACATCGTGCTGCGCCGCAGGGAGCCTGGCCTGGAGCGGCCGTACCGTACGCCGGGCGGCATGCTGACGTCGTCGGTGGCGCTGGTCCTCGCCTGCTCGGCGCTGGTCGCGACGTTCCTGGTGGACGTGACGGCGGCGCTGATCGCCCTCGCGGTATACGTGGTGGCGATCGCGTACTTCGGCCTCTACAGCCGCAAGCGGCTTGTGGCGCGGGCGCCCGAGGAGGAGTTCGCGGCGCTTGCGGCGGCGGAGGCGGAACTGGAACGGGACTGAGCGTGCGGAACGTGAGGGACATGAAGGAGATGAGGGTGAGCGAGACCGCCGACAGGCCGCTGATCGGTGTGAGCACGTACCTGGAGGCGAAGGCGAGGTGGGGCGTGTGGGAGTTGCCCGCGGCGCTGCTCCCCGCCGGCTACCCGGGTCTGGTGCGGGCGGCGGGCGGACTCACCGCGATGCTTCCGCCGGACGATCCTTCGTACGCCGATGCTGTCGTCGCCAGACTGGACGGCGTGGTCATCGCGGGTGGCCCCGATGTCGACCCGTCCTGTTACGGCTCGGAGCGTGAGGAACGTACGGGCCCTCCGGCACCGGAGCGGGACGCGTGGGAACTCGCCCTGATCGGCGCGGCGTTGGCGTCCGGGACGCCGCTGCTCGGCATCTGCCGGGGGATGCAGCTCCTGAACGTGGCGCTCGGCGGGACGCTGGTGCAGCACATGGAGGGGCATGCGGAGACAGTGGGCGTCTTCGGCACGCACGAGGTGAAACCGGTGCCGGGTTCGCTCTACGAGTCCATCGTCCCCGCCGCCGAGGAGGTCCCCGCCTATCACCACCAGGCGGTGGACCGCATCGGCCGGGGGCTTGTGGTGTCGGCGTACGCGGCGGACGGCACCCCGGAGGCGCTGGAACTCCCCCCGCCCGCGGGGTGGGTCCTGGGGGTCCAGTGGCACCCGGAGATGGGGGACGACCCGCGGGTGATGTCAGCGCTGGTTCGCGCGGCAAGGGCGTTCAGCGGACCGGGGGGCACGGCCTGACCCCGGGCCGCCTCGCACCCGGAAGTGGGCCCTCCGGCCGGGGGCATGCCTGCACCCAGCGATCCCTGCACCGCCGCGTATCCCTCGGCGGGACCTCTCCCACCCACCCGCCCGACCACCCAGTTCGCATGGCGGGCGCCACCGGCAGCACGCCTCAGCTCCACCGAACCGGCAACGCCCGGTGCGCCTCCGGCAGGACTTTCCCGCCCACCCACCCGTTGCCCCGGGGTAATCGGGTGGAGGCCCCCGCCGGAGGCGGGAAAACGGCGCACCCGCAGGTGAAGGCCAACCAGGCCCCCACGCCCACCTACGCGAGGGACGTAATCGGGTGGGCGGGTGGGAAGCCCCGCCGAAGGCGGGAGGAAACATCCCGCCCGCGGTGAAAAGCAGACTTCAGCCAAGGGGAGGCACGCGCCGAAGGCGCGAAGCGGGACTCAGCCCCCGGGGGAAGCGGGACTCCCCGCCCGAGTAAGCGACAGCAGATCCCGTGCCGGGCCGGTAGGACGATGCCCCGTAGGCCACACCGCCCGGAGGGCACGGCGTAGCTGAACTCCCTCCAGGGGGACGGCCACCAGGCGCCGAGCCGACAACTCCTCCCCCACCGCGAGCTCACTCAGCACCGCGGGCCCCGCCCCACTCACCGCGGACGCCTTCACCGCCGTGGTGGACGACAGCTCGATCAGCGGACGCGCGAGACCGCCCAGCGCCGCGTCGAGGACCTGCCGCGTCCCCGAACCCTCCTCCCGGAGGATCAGCGGCGTGGCCGCCAGCTCCCCGGCGCCCAGAGGCTTTCGGCGCCGCGCCCAGGCGTGGCCGGGCGCCGTGACGACGACCAGGCTGTCGTGGGCGATGACCGCCGAGTCCAGGCCGGTCGGCACCGCGAGCCCCTCGACGAAGCCGAGGTCCGCCTCCCCCGCGAGGAGGCGCTCCGCGACCGCGGTCGAGTTGCCCGCCGTCAGGGACACCGCCGTGTCCGGCCGCTGCGTCCGCAGCGCGATCAGCCAGCCCGGCAGCAGATACTCGGCGATCGTCATGCTCGCCGCGACCCGCAGCCGCGAGTCCCGCCGGTCCCGCAGGGCCTGTGCCCCCGCGTCGAACGCCTCCGCCGCCTCCACGATCCGCCGCGCCCAGTCGGTGACCAGCGCCCCCGCGTCCGTGAGCCGCGACCCCCGCGGCGACCGGTCGACCAGCGCCACCCCGAGCTGCCGCTCCATCGACCGCACGCGGCTGCTCGCGGCGGGCTGTGTGATGCCGAGTTCCTTCGCGGCCCGCCCCAGGCTGCCGAGCCGCGCCACGGCGAGCAGCAGTTCGAGCGCCCCGAGGTCCGGCACGCGATGCGCGAGCGGCGCCGGCCCCGGTGACGTATCGGGCACACCGGAGGAACCAGAAGACTTACTCATAAGCCCAGGTTATGCCCTCATACGAAGATGCCTCCTGGTGGGGGGCCCGCCGAACGGCGACCGTGGACGCATGGTCACCGTCGCCCACCCGCAGGCACCCACGAGCTCCGCCGCCCCCACCGCTGCTACCACCGGCATCACCGGCGCCACCCGCCACCTGGGCCCGAACTGGTACTCCGCCGTCATGGGCACGGCGATCATCGCCGGCGCCGGCGCGACCCTGCCCGTCCACGTCCCCGGCCTGCGGACCGCCTGCACCGCGGCCTGGGCGCTCTCCCTGCTGATGCTGGCCGCACTGCTCGCCGCCCGGACCCTGCACTGGATCCACCACCGCGACCAGGCCCGCGCCCACCTCCTCGACCCGGCCGTGGCCCCCTTCTACGGCTGCCTCTCCATGGCCCTGCTCGCGGTCGGCGGCGGCGCCCTCCTCGTGGGCGAGGACTGGATCGGGACGAGCGCGGCGATCGCACTGGACGCCGTCCTCTTCACCGCGGGCACGGTCATCGGCCTCGCGGCGGCCGTCGCGATCCCGTACCTGATGGTGGTGAAGCACCGTATCGAGCCGGGCCAGGCGTCCCCCGTCTGGCTGCTGCCCCTGGTGGCCCCCATGGTGTCGGCCGCCCTCGGCCCGCTCCTCATACCGCACGTCCCGGCGGGGCAGGCCCAACAGACACTCCTCTACGCCTGTTTCGCGATGTTCGGCCTGAGCCTGCTCGCCACCCTGGTGATGCTCCCGATGATCTTCGCCCGCCTGCTGACCGGCGGCCCGTTTCCGCTCGCGCTCACGCCCACTCTCTTCCTGGTGCTCGGCCCCCTTGGTCAGTCGACGACCGCCGTGAACAAGTTCGCCGACACCGCCGCGACAGGCGTCGTCCCGGCCCCGTACGACCAGGGCTTCGCCGTCTTCGCGGTGCTCTACGGCGTCCCGGTGATGGGTTTCGCCCTGCTGTGGCTGGCGCTCGCGGGGGCGATGGTGGTGCGGGCGCGGCGCAAGGGCATGGGCTTCGCGATGACCTGGTGGGCGTTCACCTTCCCCGTCGGCACCTGCGTCACGGGCGCCGAGGGCCTGGGCAAGCACACCGGCCTCGCGTTCTACGACTGGCTGGCCCTCGCCCTGTACGCCGTGCTGCTCACCGCCTGGGCAGTGGCCCTCACCCAGACCCTCCGCGGCCTGATCAACGGCAAGCTGCTCGCAGCGCCGCGCTGAGCACGGCCGGGGCCTCCGCGAGGGACGGCCCGTACCACGTGAGGTGACGGCCGCTGACCAGGGCTGATGGGGCGGTGAACTCCTCGGGGCCGTCCTCGGGGGTGAAGCGGTAGGGCTCGTCGGGCAGGACCACCACGTCCGGATCCGCCGCACGCAGCTCCTCGACCGGCACGCGTGGATAGCGCTCGGCGTGCGTCGCGTACGCGTTGTCGACGCCGAGGCGGCGCAGCAGGTCCCCGGCGAATGTGTCACGACCCAGGACCATCCACGGCCGCCTCCAGATCGGGATCACCGCCTTCAACCGGGCTTCGGGAGAGGGGAGTTGGGCCCATGCCCGCTCGGCGTCGGCCAGCCACCCCGGACGCCCGGCCCCGCACGCGGCCAGCACCCGGGTCAGCTCACGGAAGGCGCCCGGCAGATCGCGTATCTCCGTCACGAGCACCCGGAGCCCCGCCGCCCGCAGCGCCGCGAGGTCGGGCGCGCGGTTCTCCTCCTCGTTGGCGATCACCAGGTCCGGAGCGAGGGCGATGATCCGGCGCACGTCGGGATTCTTGGTGCCGCCGACGCGGACGACACCGAGGTCGTCCAGATCCTCCGGATGGCTGCACCACTCCGTGGCCCCCACCAGCGCACCCGGCACGCTCACCGCGACCGCCTCGGTCAGCGAGGGCACCAGCGAGACGACCCGTGCTCCAGCCACCGTGCCACCCCCTCCATGGAATTCCCTCAGCGCCGCGAGCCGTCCACGGCCTCGATGTGGTCGGCGACGGCCACGACGAGCACCTGACTGTCCGGCACGGTCGCCCGCCACCGGTGGCGCACCCCACCGGTCAGGTAGAGGCTGTCGCCGCGCCCGAGGCGGTAGGCCCTGCCCTCCGCCTCGACCTCGACGGCGCCACCCACCACGTACATCAACTCGTCGTTGCGGTGCTGGAAC
The DNA here is from genome assembly GCF_055577715.1 of Streptomyces sp. NPDC033177. NCBI lineage: Bacteria > Bacillati > Actinomycetota > Actinomycetes > Kitasatosporales > Streptomycetaceae > Streptomyces > Streptomyces sp. NPDC033177. Next base: position 273,169 of record NZ_JBVIPS010000007.1, read on the forward strand.
TCGCGGCCCTCGTCGTGGTCGCCGGTGAACTCGACGGCGTGCAGCTGATGGTGGCCGCGCACCAGGTTGCGGACACGGACGTCGGGGGACGAACCCTCCCCGTCGCCCTCCTCGGCGCGCATCAGGTCGACCGTGCACGCGGGATCCGCGGCGGCAAGCAGTTCGACGTCGGTCGTCAGGAGCGCGTCGGCGACACGCTGCAGGGAGCGCCTGCTGGGCCGCGCCCGCTCGTTCTCGACCTGGCTCAGGAAGGGCACCGAGAGACCGCTGCGCTCGGCCACCACGGCGAGGGTGAGCTCCAGCTGCCGGCGGCGGCGCCGCACGGCCGAGCCCACCCGGAGGGTTTCCTTCTGCTCGTCCATCGCCTCGGCTCCCTTCTGCGCATCGGTCCACTCTCAACCCTGTTGGGTTTTCTGCACCCTACGCATGTTCGCCAAACGGTTCTGCCCCGTTGCGAGGACCGCCATCTACAGCTTGTGCCAGTAGACAAGCTGTCCCGCCTCGCCGGGAGCCGCCCCTTGCGCCGGTATGAACACGCTGACCAGCAACGCAGGCCTGCCCTGCGGGTCCCTGAGGAGGGTCGCCGAGGGATTGGCGAAGGCGCGGCTTCCGCCATGGGTGGAGAGGGCGAGGCGGTCGGCCCGGCCGCTCACGGGGTCGTAGGCGTAGGTCCGCCAGCTCCCGAAGTCACCCCGCCACCGCTGCCCCTCCACGAGGAGGACGCGCCGCCCGTCGAGCTCGACGGGCGCCCGGTCCCCGAGGTTTCCGCCGTTGCCCCACGTCTGGAGCGCCCGGTCGAGCCGCCGGTCGGGCGTCGCGTGCCAGTCGCGGAAGCCGGTGAGGGTGGCGCGAAGCTGACGGTCGGTGTCGCAGTCGGCGCGGTAGTGGCCGGTGAGCTCGATGGTGTCGCCGCGCACGGCGGTGATGCTGGGCGTGCCCTCGGCGCACCGCGAGAGGGTGCGCGGGGTGTCGAAGGACCGGGCGGCCCGCCCGGTGAGCAGCGCCGCCCGGTCTCCGTACCCGCGTACGGCGATGTGGTTCTTCGGGTCCTTCTCGTAGGCGAGGACGTATCCGCCGCGTCCGTCGGCGGCGAGGGACGCCTGGTGGGTGCCGGGACCGAAGTCGTGGCGGCGGTGCCAGTGCCGCAGGTCGGTGGAGGTGGCCACGGCGGCGTGGAAGCGGCCGTCGCCCAGGAGGGTGTGGTAGACGGCCAGGTAGGTGCCATCGGGGTCCTGCGTGATCTGCGCGGCGTCCATGGTCCGGCCGGTGTGGTCCCGCGCGTCGTAGTGGTGGCCGTCGGCGGCGGTGACGTCCTCGGCAAGGGCGGCCAGCCGCGCGGTGCCCTCGGAGGCGGGTGCGGAGCTCGCCCCCGCCACATGCGCGAGGAGCAGGGCGGCGGCGAGGGCCAGGGCCACGGCGAGGCCGAGGACGGCGCGGGAGACACGGACGGTCACGGGGGGCGCAGAGGGCACGGAGGGGCACTTACGTTCGAGCGGCGGGGAGCTGCCCAGCCTAGGGAGCGCGGGTGCCCCCGGGAACGCCGAAAGGGGTGGGCTTCGCCACAAGCACGAGGCCCACCCCTCAAGGTGATTCAGCGGTGAAGAGCTAGGACTGCGGAGTCATCTTCTGCTCGAATCCCGGGTTCTTCTTCAGCCACGAGTCGACGGCCTCGGGCTCATTGCCCTTGCCCGCCTTGTTGATCTCGTTCTCCAGGCTGGCCAGTTCCTTCTCGCTCATCTTGAAGGCCTTGAGCCACTTCGTGAGCTGCGGGTACTGCTTCGGGAACTCCTTGCTGGAGATCGTCCGGATCGTGTCGCCCTTGCCGAAGCCGACCTTGGGGTCCTTCAGCTTGGTGAGCTTGTACTCGTTGTACGCCCAGTGCGGCGACCAGAGCAGGACGGCGACCGGCTCCTTCTTGGCGTACGCCGACTTCAGCTCGGAGAGCATCGCGGGCGTCGAACCGGAGACGATCTTGTACTCCTTGTCCAGGCCGTAGCCCGGCAGGACCTTGTCCTTGAGCGCCGTCATCACACCCGTGCCGGGCTCGATGCCGATGATCTTTCCCTTGAACTTGTCGCCCTTGCCCTTGAGGTCCTCGAGCGACTTCACGTCCTTGACGTAGGACGGGACGGCGATCTCCAGGGACGTCGGGCTGTACCAGGAGCCCAGGTCCTTGAGGTTCGCCTTGTTCTTCTCCCAGTACTGCTTCTGGGCGGTGGGCAGCCAGGCGTCCAGGTCCAGGTCGAGGTCACCCTGCGCCAGAGCGGTGTAGACCGGGCCGACGTCGGACGGCGTCAGCTTCATCTTGTAGCCGCGCTTCTCCAGGACACGCTTCCAGAGATTGGTGACGGCGATGTTCTCGTCCCACGCGAAGTAAGCGGCGTTCAGCGGACGCTTCGCCTCGGCGGGGGTGGAGTTCTTCGGCAGCGGGGCCAGCTTGTCGACGACGCCCGGGTTCTTCTTCAGCCAGGCCTTGACGGCTTCCTGCTGCTTGCCCTTGCCCGCCTTGTTGATCTCCGCCTCAAGGCTCGTGAGCTGCTTCTCGCTCATCTTGAAGTCCTTGAGCCACTTGGCGACCTGCGGGTTCTCCTTGGAGAAGCCCTTGCGCGCCAGCGAGTGCACGCCGTCGCCCTTGCCCCAGGCGCCCTTCGGGTCCTTGAGCTTCTTCAGCTTGAAGTCGCTGTAGGCCCAGTGCGGCGACCAGAGCGTGGTGACGATCGGTTCCTTCTTGGCGTACGCGCGCTTCAGCTCGGCCAGCATCGCCGGGGTGGAGCCGTCGACGACCTTGTACTCCTTGTCGAGGCCGTACTCCTTGAGGACCTTGTCCTTGAGGAGGCCCATCATTCCGGCGCTCGGCTCGATGCCGACGATCTTGCCCTTGAACTTGCCGCTCTTGCCCTTGAGGTCCTCGAGCGAGTCGACGCCCTTGACGTACGAGGGCACGGAGAGCTCGAGCGAGGTCGGGCCGAACCACGAGCCCATGTCCTCGAGGTCCTTGCCGTACTTCTTCCAGTACGAGGCGTGCGTCGTCGGCAGCCAGGAGTCGGTCTGGAAGTCGATGCTGCCCTGCGAGAGCGAGGTGTAGAGCGGGCCCGCCTCGAGCTGCTTCGTCTGCGGCTTGAAGCCGCGCTGCTCCAGGATCTCCTTCCAGAGGAAGGTGGAGGCCACGCCCTCGTCCCAGGGGATGTAGCCGATGTTGATTTCCTTGCCCTGGCCGACGTTCTTCGCGTCCGCGGCGACATCCTCGGACTTCGATCCGCCGAAGACGCCCATGCCGCCCGCGACGAGCGCGAGGACGACGACGCCGATGACCGCGACGGCGGCCTGCGGACGGTAGGTCCAGATGTTCAGACCGTGCGCGGCACGCAGCTTCGCGACGGCGCGGCGGCCGAGCGGGGAGACCTGGGTGCCCAGCGAGCTGGTCATCCGGTCCAGGTAGATCGCCAGGATGACGATCGCGACGCCCGCCTCGGAGCCGAGGCCGACGTTCAGCTGGCCGATGGCCTCGTTGACGTCGGCGCCCAGGCCCTCGGTGCCGACCATGCCCGCGATGGCGGCCATGGACAGGCCCAGCATGATGACCTGGTTGACACCGGCCATGATCGTGGGGAGCGCGAGGGGCAGCTGGACGCGCAGCAGGATGTTGCGCGGCGTGGTGCCGAACGCGTCCGCGGCCTCGACCAGTTCCTTGTCGACCTGGCGGATGCCCAGCTCCGTCATACGGACACCGGGGGCCAGGGCGAAGATCAGGGTGGCGACGATGCCCGCGGGGGCACCCATCCCGAAGAAGAGGATGGCGGGGATGAGGTAGATCATCGCCGGCAGCGTCTGCATGAAGTCGAGCACCGGGCGGACGATGCCGCTGACCGTGCTGGAGCGCGCGGCCCAGATGCCCACGGGCACGGAGATGATCAGCGCGATGATCGTCGAGACGAGCACCAGGGACAGCGTCATCATCGCGTGGTCCCACAGCTCCATCGAGATGATGAAGGCGAAGCCCGCGAAGGTCAGGACACCGGCGACCACACCGCGCAGCCAGAACGCGATGACCGCGAAGATGCCCGCGAGGAGCAGCGGCTCGGGCGCCTGGAGCAGGTCGGATATGCCGTCGTACGCGCCCTGGAAGACGGTCTGGAAGAAGTCGAACAGCCAGGCCATGTGGCTGAGCAGCCAGTCGACGCCGTCGTTGACCCACTCGCCGAAGGGAATCCTAGGCACCGCTGACCACCTTGCCCACGGCCTGCTCGCCGTCGTCCTGCGTCTTCTGGAGCGGGACGGCAGCGTCCCGCGGCTCGTCCTCGGGGGTCATCGGCTCGCCGAGGACCGCGAGGAGTCGCGCCCGCGGCACGACGCCGATGAGCGCGCCCTCGTCGTCGGTCACGGCCACGGCGACGTCACTGGTGGAGCACGGCGTGAACAGCTCGATGATCGGCGTCTCGGCCCTGACCGTGGCGGGGGCCGCGGACAGCACGTCCTGTGCGGTCGTCAGCTCCTTGCCCTCGGCGGTCTTCGTGCCGAACACGGTCTCGGGCTCAGCCATGATCGCGCCCGCCGTGAGGACACGGGAGCGGTCGACGTCCTGCGTGAACGCGGCGACGTAGTCGTTGGCCGGGGTGACCAGGATGTCCTCGGCGGTGCCGATCTGGACGATCTCGCCGTCGCGCATGACGGCGATCTGGTCGCCGAGGCGCATGGCCTCGTTCAGGTCGTGGGTGATGAAGACGATGGTCTTCTTCAGCCGCTTCTGCAGCTCCAGGAGCTGGTCCTGCATGTCGCGGCGGATCAGCGGGTCGAGCGCGCTGAACGACTCGTCCATGAGGAGCAGGTCCGCGTCGGTCGCGAGCGCGCGGGCCAGGCCCACGCGCTGCTGCATGCCGCCGGAGAGCTCGTCGGGCCAGGACTTCTCCCAGCCCTTGAGCCCGGCGAGTTCGAGCGCGACCGTGGCGCGCTCCTCGCGCTCGGCGCGCGGCACACCCTGCACCTCGAGGCCGTAGCCGGCGTTCTCGAGGACGCTGCGGTGCGGGAAGAGCGCGAAGTGCTGGAAGACCATGCTGATCTTCTTGGAGCGCACCTCGCGCAGCTCACGGGCGCTGAGCCCGGTCAGGTCCTGACCGTCGAACAGCACCTGTCCGGCCGTTGGCTCCGACAGTCCGTTGAGCATGCGCAACAACGTGGACTTACCGGATCCGGAGAGACCCATGACGACGAAGATCTGGCCCGGCTCGACCGTGAAGGAGGCGTCGATCACCGCGGCAGTGGTGCCTTCGGCGCGCAGCTCCTCTCGGTCGGTTCCGTGGCGGAGTTTCTCCACCGCGTCAGCGGGTCGTCTGCCGAATACCTTGTACAGGTGTTCGGCTTGCAGCCTGGACACATACACCTCTCGGGTTGAACCAAGACGGCCCGCCTCCCCCGCCGGCGGGCCGTGGAGCGACGCGGGTTCTGCCCGCTTACTTGCCCGCCGAAATAGTTGAATCCTCGACCGGAGGCGCTCCGGCTCGGCGCCTGCCCTGACTTACACAGATCAAACACAAGAGTGTTCCAGTTCACATTCCATTCACTTCTGTCAGCTGGAATGCGCTGTCAGTGCCGTGCGGCATGATGCGAAGGTGACTCAGCGAACGCGACGGCTCATGCTGCTCGACACGGCGTCCCTGTACTACCGGGCCTATTTCGGGGTCCCCGATTCCGTGAAGGCCCCGGACGGCACACCGGTGAACGCGGTGCGCGGTCTGCTCGACTTCATCGCCCGGCTCGTCCAGGACCACCGCCCGGACGACCTGGTCGCCTGCATGGACGCGGACTGGCGGCCGCACTGGCGGGTCGAGCTGATCCCTTCCTACAAGGCGCATCGCGTCGCCGAGGAGGTCGAGCAGGGCCCGGACGCCGAGGAGACCCCGGACACCCTCGCGCCGCAGGTCCCGATCATCGAGGACGTCCTGGACGCGCTCGGCATCGCCCGCGTGGGCGTGCCGGAGTACGAGGCGGACGACGTGATCGGCACGTACGCCGGCCGTGCCACGGGCCCGGTCGACATCGTCACCGGTGACCGCGACCTCTATCAGCTGGTCGACGACGAGCGGGGCATCCGCGTCCTCTACCCCCTCAAGGGCGTCGGCTCCCTCCAGCTCACCGACGAGGCCTGGCTCCGCGAGAAGTACGGCGTCGACGGCTCCGGGTACGTGGACCTGGCCCTGCTGCGCGGCGACCCGAGCGACGGCCTGCCCGGCGTGCCCGGCATCGGCGAGAAAACGGCGGCCAAGCTCCTGGACGCGTACGGAGACCTGGCCGGGATCATGGCCGCGGTGGACGACCGGAAGAGCAAGCTGACGCCCTCCCAGCGAAGGCGGCTCGACGAATCCCGCGCGTATGTGGCCGTCGCGCCGACGGTGGTCCGCGTCGCGGGAGACGTACCGCTGCCGGACGTGGACCTGGCACTTCCGGGCGAACCCCGCGATCCCGCGGCCCTGGACGACCTCGCCGAGCGGTGGAACCTGGGCGGTGCGCTGAAGCGACTGCTCACGACTCTTCAAGGATGAGGTGTTAGCTTAGGTAAGCCTAAGCAACATTGATCATCAGGGGAGGACGCCGCCATGGCAGAACGTCCGGCACGCAAGGCACCGAAGGCCCACGTCGCCCAGGTGGTGCGCACCGAGCGCCTCACCCCGCACATGCAGCGCGTGATCCTGGGCGGTGAGGGCCTCGCCGAGTTCACGATGGGCGACTCCACCGACCATTACGTGAAACTGCTCTTCGGCGCCGAGGGCGTGACCTACCCGGAGCCGTTCGACATCCAGCGCATCCGCGAGGAGTTCCCCCGCGACCAGTGGCCCGTGACGCGTACGTACACCGTGCGCTCCTGGGACCCGCAGACCCTTGAGCTCGCCGTCGACTTCGTCGTCCACGGCGACGAGGGCCTCGCGGGCCCGTGGGCCCAGCAGGTCGAGCCGGGCGCCACGGTCCACTTCCTCGGTCCCGGTGGTGGGTACGCCCCGGACGCCGACGCCGACTGGCATCTGCTGGCCGGTGACGAGAGCGCGCTGCCCGCGATCGCCGCCTCCCTGGAAGCTCTGCCCGAGGGCGCCAAGGCGTACGCCTTCGTGGAGGTCGCCGACGCGGACGAGGAACAGAAGATCAGCTCGGTCGCGGAGATCGTGTGGCTGCACCGCGGGCAGCGCCCCGTGGGCGAGGCCCTCGTCGAGGCCGTACGCTCCCTCGACTTCCCGGCGGGCGACGTGCAGGCGTTCGTGCACGGCGAGGCCGGGTTCGTGAAGGAGCTGCGCCGCTACCTCCGCGTGGAGCGCCAGGTGCCCCGCGAGCGCCTCTCGATCTCCGGCTACTGGCGCCTGGGCGACAACGAGGACGGCTGGCAGGCGTCCAAGCGCGACTGGAACGCACAGGTCGAGGCAGAGCAGGAGGCACCGCTGCCCTCGGCGTGACCGCCCCGTCAGGGGCGCGGGGAACTGCGCGATCAGCCCCCACCGGCTCGCACTTGAGAGGAGACCAAAACCGGTTTCCCCGGAGGGTGCCCGCTGGCACGATGCGCCCATGCCCTTCAAGATCTCGGACGTAGTCGCGGCGGGCGCCCTCGCCCGTCAGAAGCAGCCCACCATCACAGTTCCGGGAGGGCTGGTCCTGCGCCCCTGGTCGTCGGACGACGCGCCCGCTGTGTACGAGGCGTTCCAGGACCCGGTGTTGCAGCGCTGGCACGCGCGCGAGGCCGACTCCGTCGACGAGGCCCGCGGCTGGATCGACGGCTGGCGCGAGGCCTGGCCCGAGGAGCGCGACGCGCACTGGGCCGTCGCCGATGCCACGACGGACGAGGTGGTGGGGCGGATCTCGCTGCGCCTGATCGTGCTCGCCGACGGACAGGCCGAGGTCGCCTACTGGACCATGCCGTCGGCCCGCGGCCGGGGCATCGCCCCGCGCGCCCTCACGGCACTGAGCGACTGGGCCTTCGGCGATCTCGGCCTGCACCGCCTCGAACTCACCCACGCCACGGCCAACGAGGCTTCCTGCCGTGTCGCGCTCAAGACCGGCTTCGTGCCGGAGGGCACCAAGCGCAGCGCGGGCCTGCACGCGGACGGCTGGCACGACATGCATCTGCACGCCCGTGTCCAGGGGGACGAGCCCGCCGGCTCCTGACCCGAGTGACACGGCGGGGCGTCCCCGCCGAGCCCCGTACTGTTGCCGGTTGTGACTCGTAAGCCCCGCATCCCGCCCTCTCCCCTGCCGCAGCGGCGCGGCGTCGACCCCATGCGGGTCAAGCTGCCCGCCGACGGAGCGTGGGCGACCGTACGGGATCATCTCGTCGAGCGGCTGAAGGCCGGGCCCGGGGTGATCGACGGGATGCTGCGGGACGGTCTTGTCGTCGGCGTGGACGGGCTTGCCGTGACGCCGGACGCCCCCTATGTGCCCGGCACCTTCGTGTGGTTCCACCGTGATCTGCCGGACGAGGTCCCGGTGCCGTACGCCATCGACGTGGTGTACCGCGACGAGCACATCGTCGTCGCCGACAAGCCCCACTTCCTGGCGACCACACCCCGCGGCAGCCACGTCACCGAGACCGCGCTCGCCCGGCTCCGCAGGGAGCTCGACCTCCCCACGCTCGGCGCGGCGCACCGCCTGGACCGGCTCACCGCGGGACTGATCCTCTTCACCGTGCGGCCGAGCGAACGCGGCGCCTATCAGACGCTGTTCGGCGAGCGGCGGGTGTCGAAGGAGTACGAGGTCGTGGCCGCCCACGACCCCGGAGTCGCGCTCCCCCGCACCGTGCGCAGCCACATCGTCAAGGAGCGCGGCATCATCGCCGCGTACGAGGTCCCCGGCGCCGAGCCCAACAGCGAGAGCCGCGTCGAACTCATCGAGAACAACGGTACGTTGGGGCGCTACCGCCTCACCCCGCACACCGGCCGCACCCACCAGCTGCGCGTGCACATGAACGCGCTGGGCCTGCCGATCCTCGGCGATCCGGTCTACCCGCTGGTGGCCGGGCCGGTGCCGCCGGACGACTTCCGGCGGCCCCTCCAACTCCTCTCCCGCGTACTGGAGTTCAGGGACCCCGTGACGGGCGCCGACCACCGCTTCGTCAGCGCACGCGAGTTGGGCGCCTGGGCATCGTACGAATCCTGGGAGAGCGCGAACCCGTCAGCGGGCGGTCAGTAGCCTCGCCACCAGGTGACGAGCCGCCGCCACGCCCCCTGCCGCGGCACCGAAGCGGCCACCGGCGCGGACTCCGGCACGGGCGGGGGCGCGGCGGGCTGCACGGCCGCAGCAGGCGCCGGCCGGGGCGCGGGCGTCGTGGGATACGCGGGCCGCGGAGCCGGCGACGACACATGCCAGTCGTTGCGCGCCTCGGGAACGCGCGCCATGGGCCGCGCCATCACGTCCTGCGGAGGCCGCGGCGCGAAATGCACCGGGAGGGACACCAGGTGCCGGGAGAGGATCGACGAGGTCCACCTCAACTCGTGTTCCTCGATGTCGAGTTCCACGTCCGGGAAGCGCATGAGCAGCGCGTCCACCCCCGTGTCCGCGATGGCACGGCCGAGGTCCTGCCCCGGGCATTCGTGCGGACCGCCGCTGAACGCCAGGTGGGAGCGGTTGCCCTGCATGTTGGCGTTGAGGTCCGGGCGTACGACGGGGTCGACGTTGCCCGGCGCGATGCCGAGGAGCAGACCGTCGCCCGCCTTGATCTGCTTGCCGCCGAGCTGGGTGTCCTGCTTGGCGAAGTAGCCGATCATCGCGCTGAACGGCGGCTCGTCCCACAGGGACTGCTCGACCGCCTCGGGGACCGTCATCTGGCCGCCGCTGAGCTGGGCGCGGAAGCGCGGGTCGGTCAGGACCATGCGCAGGGCGTTGGCGATGAGGTTGGCCGTGGCCTCGTACGAGGCGATGAGCACGAGGCGCAGGTGCGCGGCGACCTCGTCGTCCGTGAGCTGCGCGGGCTGCGCGATGAGGTTGCTGGTGAAGTCCTCCTCGGCCTGCGCCCTGCGTCGCGCCACCAGGCGCATCAGCGCGTCCATGACGTACGCGTTGCTGGCGATGGCGGTCTCGGTGCCCCTGAGCATGTCGCGGGCGGCCTGCACCATCCGCTCGTTGTACTCCTCGGGCATGCCGAGGACATGGCACATCACCATCATCGGCAGATGCTCGGCGAACTGGCTCACGACGTCCGCACGCCCGGCCTGGCAGATGTCGTTGAGCAGGAGGTTGCTGTAGCGGTTGATGTAGCGGCGGATGCCGCGGTGGTCGAGGAGCGCCATGGCCCCGGTGACCGCGCCGCGCAGCCGCTGGTGCTCGGCGCCCTCGGCCATGCTGGCCATGGGCGTGTAGGTGACGACGGGGGCGAGCGGGTTGTCGGGGCCCATGGTGCCGTCGATGATGGCCCGCCACTGGCGTGGGTCGCGGGTGTACTGCGAGGGGGTGCGGACCATGTGCAGGTTCTCGCTGTGGCCGAGGACCGCCCAGATGGGTACGTCGTTGTGCAGCAGGGCCGGGGCCACCGCGCCGTGCTCGGCACGCAGCTTCTCGTACACGCCCGCGAGGTCGGTCTCCGCCTCGGGTCCGTAGAGACGGCGCGGGCCGCCGGCGCCCAGACCGTGCGCGGGACAGCCGGGCGGTGGCATGGCGGGGTCGTCCATGCCGGCGTGGGGTTGGGAAGGAGTCGTCACGTTCGTCGCTCCGGGGTTGCGAATAGGGGAATGTCAGACGGGGGCCACGGTCAGGGCGTGCAGGTACCGCATGAGGGTCAGCAAGGTGTCCCGGCTGGACGCGCGCTGGCGGGCGTCGCACTTCACCATCGGCACCGCGTCGTCCAGGTCGAGGGCGCGGCGCAGCGTCTCCATCGGGTGATGGGGCGCGTCGGGGAAGTCGTTGACGGCGACGACGAAGGGCACGCCTCGTTCCTCGAGGCGACCGATCACGTCGAAGCTGACCTCCAGGCGGCGGGTGTCCAGGAGGACCACCGCGCCCAGCGCCCCTTCGAAGAGGCCGTTCCACAGGAACCAGAAGCGCTCCTGGCCGGGGGTGCCGAACAGATAGAGCACCAGTTCCTCGGAGATGCTGATCCGGCCGAAGTCCATCGCGACGGTGGTGGCCGTCTTGGTGTCGGAGCCGTAGTTGTCGTCGACGCCGATGCCCGCCTGGGTCATGGTCTCTTCGGTGGTCAGCGGACGGATCTCGCTGACGGAGCCGACCATCGTCGTCTTGCCGACGCCGAACCCGCCCACGATCACGATCTTCACGGCGGCCGTGGCCGTATGCGGCAGGACCTCGTCGCTGCTTGGCCCGGTGATCGTGTCAGAGCTTTTGAAGTCCATGCATCACCGCTTCGAGAAGGGAACGATCGGGGAGCGTGGAGCGGACGATCGATGCCCGCGCCTGTACCAGGTCGGCCTCGAGCATCCTGGTGAGGAGCACGGTCACCACGCTGAACGGCAGCGCGAGGTACGCGGAGATCTCGGCGACGGACAGCGGTGTCGCGCACAGCCGCAGGACGTCGGCGTGCTCGGGTTCGGCCGTGGGCGGCGCCTCGCCGTGCGCGACGATCAGCGTGACGAGGTCGAGCGCTGCCCGCTCCGTGTCCTCACCGGTCAGGATGTAGAGCCGCTCGGGGTTCTCCGGGCTGCGCCGTTCCCGTTGGGGAGGGTCGTCTCGGTGGGAGGGGTTCTCGCCGTGCGGAGGATTCATACGGCCTGCCCGTCTCGCCGGGGCGGGCTCGTCAGGTGGGCGCCGATCCGGACGACCAGGTCCCGCATGCGGTTGCCGATGAGGCCCGCGTCGACGGTCTCGTCGGCGAGCACGGCGAGGTACGCCCCGGCACCCGCCGCCATCAGATAGAAGTAGCCGCCGCCGACCTCGATGATCACCATGCGCATGCCGCCGTCGGCGTGCGGGATCTCCGTGGCGACCGCGGCCGCCAGGGACTGAAGTCCCGCGCAGGCGGCGGCGATCCGGTCGGCGGCGTCAGGGTCGCCGCCGTAGCGCGCGATGCGCAGGCCGTCCGCGGAGAGCACCACGATCTGCCGGGTCTGCGGCACGCCGTCGGCGAGCTCCTTGAGCATCCAGTCGAAATTGGCCCGTTGCTGAATCACTTCCAGCCCCCCTCGTCGGCGTTGTCGGCACTGTCGGCGGTGCCGTGGTCGTTCTCGCTGTGGCCCTTGGGGGACAACGGGTCATCGGCCGCGGAGTCGTCGCCGTTCAAGCCCTTCATGAAGGCCTCGATCCAGAGGCCGGGTTCCTTCTCCTCCTTCTTCGCCGGTTCGGGTACGACCGGTGCGGCCGCCTGCGGGGAGTACTGGGCGCGCTGTGCCGCGTACTTCGCGTCCGCTGCTTCCTGGGCGATTCGCTCGGCCAGCGAGGTGCGGACCCGGCTGCGGCGCTGCGGCAGGCCGTTCGACGTCCACTCGGTGACCTCGGGGATGTCGTCCTCCATGGCCGCGCTGGACGACTTGGGGAGCGGCGGTCCCGCCGTCATCACGCGGGGCTTCTTGCGCCGGATGCCGTGGGCCTCCTCGATGGGCACGCCTTCGGAGTTCACCCGGGGCACCGCGGAGGCGCCGATGCCGTGGGCGAGGCCGGGGGCGGGGCCGGTGGTGAGCATCTCGCGCGGGACGATGAGCACCGCGCGGACGCCGCCGTACGCGGACTGCCGCAGCGAGACCTGCAGGTTGTACATCTGCGAGAGACGTCCCACGACGGCCATGCCGAGGCGCGGGCTCTCGCCGAGGTCGTTCAGGTCGTAGCCGGCCTGGGCCTGCGCGAGCATGCGCTCGGCCCGTGCCCGTGCCTCCTCGCTGAGGCTGACGCCGCCGTCCTCGATCTCGACGGCGATGCCGGTCTGCACCTCGACGGCGGTGACGTGCACGCGGGTCTGCGGCGGCGAGTAGCGGGTGGCGTTGTCGAGCAGTTCGGCGCAGGCGTGGATGAGCGGTTCCACGGACGTGCCGCGGATGGCGACCTTGGCGATCGAGTGCAGGTCGACGCGCTGGTACTCCAGGATCCGGGACATGGCGCCGCGCAACACGCTGAACAGCGGTACGGGCTTGGGCCATTGGCGTCCCGGACGGGCGCCGCCGAGGACGGTGATCGAGTCGGCGAGGCGGCCGATCAGTGCCGTGCCGTGGTCGATGCGCAGGAGGTCGTCGAAGACCTCGGGGTTGCGGCCGTGGAACTCCTCCATCTCGCGCAGCTCCGCGGACTGCTGGTGGACGATGGCCTGGACGCGCCGGGCGATGTTGACGAAGGCGCGCTGCGAGGACTCGCGCATCGCCTCTCCGGAGTCCAGGGTGTCCAGGACGTTCCGGAGCAGTTTGCGCTGCGAGTGCGGCAGTTCGGAGAAGGACTCGTCGGCGTCGACGAGATTGCGGATGACTTCCGACGGCGCTTCGCCTCCCCGGAGCCGGTAGACGGCCTCGGGGATGATCTCCCTGCCCAGGCGGATGGTCTCGTCGTCATGGGACGCGATGCGCCGCTCCAGGGCGGCGAGGCGCTGCGCGTACTGGGTGTGCAACTCCCGGATGGACCGGCCGCGTCGCACGGCTTCGGCGCCGACCGCGACGACCACGAGGGTCGCGATCGCGCCGCACCAGCCCACCGCGATGCGGGCGGGTTCCGGCACCGCGGCGACCGCGGCTCCGGTGGCCGCGGCCATCAGCAGGGCGGGCAGCAACAGCACGCGCGCGTAAGGGACTTCTCGGCCACCGGGAGGCGATTGAACACTCACCATGTATGCCCTCTGAAGACTTGTCTTGGGGGAGGAATGGGGGTTGATGCTGGGAAATGGGGGGAATCTGCGGGGAGTTGGAAGCGATAGACGTATGCGAACAATCGAAAGATCTAGGAACAAGCGCGCGAATCTATCGCAACTCGTTTCAACTCGCCGCGCTCCGGGCGAGCTTAGTCCGCCGGAATCATCGCCGAGTCATATTCAGCAAGGCCCTGCAGCGCGCTCATCGACGGGCATACACTCGGCTCCATTTACACGCGTGGCGATCAATCGAACACGTGGAGTGATGGCGTCGAACAGCCGGACCTGGATGCGAAAAAGGGCAGGCCCGGGGAGGAAAACCCCGGGCCCGCCCTTCCTTGCGCGATCCGTCAGCCGACGGAGCTGTACGCCACCACACCTCGCAGCAGCTGATCCACGGCCTTACGGGCGTTCTTGGCGACGGTCGAGTTCTCACGGGGAGCGGCGGCCGAGATCTGCCCCAGCACGTCGATCACCTGCTTGCACCACCGCACGAAGTCACCGGCGGGCATCTCCGCCTCGCGCAGCACCTCGTCGAGGCCCTTGTCCGACGCCCACATGTACGCCGACCAGGCGAACCCGAGGTCCGGCTCCCGCTGCCCGACCCCCTCCGCCTGGTTGATCTTGAACTCTTCCTCCAGGGCGTCGAGCCGGCCCCAGATCCGCACCATCTCGCCGAGGGACGCCTTCACCTTCCCGGAGGGCAGCTTGGGGGCGAGTGCGTCGTCCGCGGCACGGGCCTCGAACACCAACGCCGATACGCACGCGGCCAGTTCGGCCGGGCTGAGCCCCTCCCACACGCCTTCGCGCAGACACTCGCTCGCGAGCAGGTCCAGCTCTCCATAGAGCCGGGCGAGCCGCTTGCCGTTCTGGGTGACCTCGTCCCCCCGGAGGTAGTCCAGCTCCGTGAGCAGCGCGACGATCCGGTCGAAGGTCCGCGCGATGGTGTTCGTGCGCCCCTCGATGCGCCGCTCGAGCTGCACGGTGTCCCGCCGCAGGCGGTGGTAGCGCTCGGCCCACCGCGCGTGGTCCTCCCGCTCGTCGCACCCGTGGCAGGGGTGCGCCCGCAGTTCCGTGCGGAGCCGGGCGATCTCACGGTCGTCGGCTGCGGCCGCGCGGCCCTTGCGGTGCCGCTCCGGCACGATGTGCCCGGCCTTCGTGCGCAGCGCGGACGCCAGGTCCCGGCGCGACTGCGGCGAGCGCGCATTGAACGACTTCGGGATGCGCATCCGCTCAAGGGCCTCGACCGGCACCGGGAAGTCCATCGCGGCAAGGCGCTTGACCTGCCGCTCGGCGGTGAGCACCAGGGGCCTCGGCCCGTCCTGGTGCTCGAAGCCGCGGTGGCCGTTGACCCGGCCCGCGGGGATCCCCGGGTCCAGGACGAGCGCCAGGCCCGCGTACTTCCCGGTCGGCACGTGGATGACGTCACCGGGCTTGAGCTTCTCCAGGGCGGTGGCCGCCGCCGCCCTGCGCTGGTTGGCGCCCTGCTTGGCGAGCTCGGTCTCCCGGTCCTTCAGCTCGCGGCGCAGGCGGGCGTACTCCTCGAAGTCGCCCAGGTGACAGGTCATCGAGGCTTGGTAGCCCTCGAGTCCCTCTTCGTTCTTCTGGACCTGCCGGGAGATCCCGACGACCGACTTGTCGGCCTGGAACTGCGCGAAGGACGTCTCCAGAAGCTCACGCGAGCGGTGCCGGCCGAACTGCTCGACCAAATTCACCGCCATGTTGTACGACGGCTTGAAGCTGGAGCGCAGCGGATACGTACGCGTACCGGCGAGCCCCGCGAGGTGCTCCGGGCTCATGGCGCGCTGCCACAGGACCACGGCATGGCCCTCGACATCGATGCCACGCCGCCCGGCACGACCGGTCAGCTGGGTGTACTCACCGGGCGTGATGTCCGCGTGCTGCTCGCCGTTCCACTTGACGAGCTTCTCCAACACCACGCTGCGCGCGGGCATGTTGATGCCCAGGGCGAGGGTCTCGGTGGCGAAGACGGCACGGACGAGCCCGCGGACGAAGAGCTCCTCGACGACTTCCTTGAAGGTCGGCAGCATGCCCGCGTGATGCGCGGCGATGCCGCGCTCCAGGCCTTCCAGCCATTCGTAGTAGCCAAGGACGTGCAGGTCCTCGTCCGGGATGGCGGCCGTGCGCTCCTCGACGATCTCGCGGACCTGGGCCCGCGCGTCCTCGCCGTTCAGCCGCAGTCCCGCGTGCAGGCACTGCTGCACGGCGGCCTCGCAGGCCGCGCGGCTGAAGATGAAGGTGATCGCGGGAAGGAGACCTTCGGAGTCGAGCCGGTCGATGACCTCGGGGCGCCCCGGCGTCCAGATCCTCGACCGCTGTCTGCGCTCGCGCTCACGGTCGGCCTCGCGGACCATCTTGCCCTTGCGGCGGTCACGCGGGTTGTACGAACGGCTGGCCTCCATCCGCGCCATGCGCGTGAGGTCGGGGTTGACGGCCTTGCGCTGGCCCTCGCCCTCCTCGAAGAGGTCGTACATCCGGCGTCCGGCGAGGACGTGCTGGAACAGCGGCACGGGCCGGTGCTCCGAGACGATCACCTGGGTGTCGCCGCGCACGGTGTCCAGCCAGTCGCCGAACTCCTCGGCGTTCGAGACGGTCGCCGACAGGGAGACCAGCGTCACCGACTCCTGGAGGTGGATGATCACCTCTTCCCAGACGGCGCCACGGAAGCGGTCGGAGAGGTAGTGCACCTCGTCCATCACCACATAGCCGAGGTTGAGCAGCGACTGCGAGCCCGAATACAGCATGTTCCGCAGCACTTCGGTGGTCATCACGACCACCGGGGCGTCGGAGTTGACGCTGTTGTCGCCGGTCAGCAGACCGACCTTGTCCGCGCCGTATCTCTTGGAGAGGTCGGCGTACTTCTGGTTGGAGAGCGCCTTGATGGGCGTGGTGTAGAAGCATTTCTTGCCCTGCAGCAGGGCCAGGTGCACGGCGAACTCGCCGACGATCGTCTTGCCCGAACCCGTGGGGGCGGCCACGAGCACGCCCTTGCCCGCCTCGAGCGCCCGGCAGGCGTCGATCTGGAAGGGGTCGAGGCCGAATTCGTACATCTCGCGGAAGCCGGCGAGTGCTGTGGCCTGCTCGACAGCGCGCTCGCGCGCCGCCGCATACCGCTCGGCCGGTGAGAGGTCCTCTGTCATCGTGCTTTCGAGACTACCGGCCACCACTGACAACGGACGATCATTATCTGCCTTACGGCTCCCCCGGCCCCCCGGGCCCGAGCACACGTACGGCCCCCGGCACGCACCGTGCCGTCAGCGGCAGACCGCCGAGCTGCTCTCCGTCCGCGTAACCGGTGACTCCCGGCGCGGCGATCTCCACCTTCGCGGCCCGCAACACGGTGACCTTGGGGTGGTCCAGGTGCGTGCCCTTGTAGACCCGCGGGAAGACCTTCAGGAGGGTCGTACGGCTGCAGTCGCCGACGACCGTGACGTCGAAGAGTCCGTCGCCCATGTCGGCCCGCGCGCAGATCTTCATGCCCCCGCCGTACGAGGTGCCGTTCCCCACGGCGACGAGCGTCGCGTCGATCTCATGGACCTGCTCGTCGTCCAGGGTGATCCGGAACGGGGTGGGCCGGAAGGCCGCCAGCTCCACGGCCATCGCCAGGTCGTACTTGAAGCGTCCGGTGGGCCAGCGCATCCGGTTGCCCCGGTCGTTGACCCGGGAGTCGAAGCCGGAGGCGAGCACGGTGCCGAACCACGTCTTGCCCACCCGTCCCAGGTCGACGTCGCGGGTGCGCCCCGCGTCGAGCGCCTCGGCGATGACGGCCCCCGCGGCGGCCGGATCGCGCACCGGGAGCCCGAGGGCACGCGCGAAGTCGTTGCCGGTGCCCACGGCGACCACGCCCAAAGGCGTCGAGGTCCGCGCGACGGCCTGCAGCGCGAGGCTCGCCATGCCGTCACCGCCGACGGCGATCAGCGCGCGCGTCCCGGCAGCCACGGCATCGCGTGCCCGGCGCAGCGCGTCGGCGGAGTCCTCCCCGATCACCGTGCGGACGGAGTGGCCCGCGGCCCGCAACGCGGAAGCGGCCGGCTGCGCCGCGTGGGCGCCCCGGCCGCGGCCCGCGGTGGGATTGACGAAGAGCGTGATGTCGCTGGTCACGGCCGGACCTTACAAGGTCACGTCACGTCGTCGAAACCGTTGACCCGGTCCCGCTTCGCTCCGTCGCCGCTCGCCTGCTCGGGCAGCGCCCTGTTCGCGGACACGGGCTCGATCTCGCCGACGTCCTCGGGCGTGAGGTCGAGCTCGGATGCTTCGTCGTCCGCGGGCTTCGCCGCTTCGATCCTGGCCTTGCGCCGGTCGTTCAGGAGCGAGAAGGCGGTGGCCGCGAAGTAGAGCACCCAGATCGGTCCGGCGAGGGCCATCATGGTCAGCGGGTCCGTGCTGGGCGTCGCCACGGCCGCGAAGACCGTGATGCCCATGATCATGCCGCGCCACCAGCCGAGCATGCGCTTGCCCGTGATGACTCCGGTGAGGTTGAGCATCACCAGGAGCAGCGGCAGCTCGAAGGAGAGACCGAAGACGACCACCATGCGCGTGACCAGGTCGATCAGCTCGTCGAGCGGCAGCTGGTTGTCGACGCCCCCGGGTGAGAACTCCAGCAGCACGCGTGCCATCGTCGGCAGCGTCTTGTACGCGAAGAACGCGCCGCCCATGAACAGCGGGAAGCCCGCGCCCACGAACGCGTACGCGTACTTCTTCTCGCTCCTGTGCAGACCGGGCGCGATGAAGGCCCACAGCTGGTACAGCCAGATCGGCGACGCGAGCACCACACCGGCCATCAGCGAAATCTTCAGGGCGAGCGTGAACGGCGTGATCAGACCGTTCAGCACGATGCGCGCGCAGGTCTCCTCGCCGCCCTTGTCCGCCAGCTCGGCGAAGCTCGACTCGCACCCTACGGAGCTCAGGATCGGGTTCGTGAAGAACTCGATGATGTCCTTGTAGAAGAAGGCAGCGACGATCGCGACGACGATGATGGCCAGCACGGCCTTCGCGAGCCGGTTACGCAGCTCGCGCAGGTGCTCCGCAAGCGGCATCCGCCCCTCGGGATCCTGTTCCTTCTTGCGGGCAGACTTGAGCAACCCACGTCCTCATCTCGTGCGGCAGGCCGGCCGTCGCCGGCCTTGGATCAGCGCTGAGTGGTGCTGTCGGTGGGCTCGGTGACCGGCCGGGAGCTGGACACGTCGCCGGGCGCGGCCTTGATGGTGCGCGGCTGGACGGAGGCTGCGGGGTCGGTGGGCGGGTCGGCCGGAGCGGCCTCGTCCTTCTTCCCGTCCGACTTCATCGCCTTGGCCTCGCTCTTGAGGATGCGCGCGGACTTGCCGAGCGACCGGGCCATGTCGGGAAGCTTCTTCGCGCCGAACAGCAGAATGACAACGACGAGAATGAGAATGATCTCGGGGGCGCCGATCTTTCCGGAAAACATACGTCTTTACCTTCTCACCGAGGCGGCAGGGGCGGGGCTGCCGGACAGGTCGGACCTGCTGTCCGGCCACCGTGCTGACAGCGATCGTAACGCTCGGGGGTGAACGCAGGGCAATCCCTGTGCGTACCCCCAGTTGCGGCCCGCGCCTCACACTCCGGGCTACGTCAGCAGCGTACCTTCCGGACAAGGGAAGTTGACAGGCCGCGGTGTCGACGTGCGTCTCCGCCACACCTGCAGGATCTTCTGCACCTACAGGACATCTCGGCTCGCCCGGGCCACACCGGTCGCCGCCGCCTCGAGATCCTCCGCCGCACGGTTGATCCGATGTGTGGTCTGCGTCACTTGCGCGCTGAGGCGCTGCGCCTCGATGAAGACCCGAATCGCCAGTACGCCGAGCACCGCGAGGCCACAGAACCCCGCGGCAATCGCCAGCATCGCCCAGAACATGCGCCGAGCCTAGACGGTCGAGTGCAGACGCAGCGTCCGCACCCCGCCGCCGGTGAGCAGCTCGACGATGCGTTCGCCCGCGGGCTTGCGCACCGCGTTGCCGCACTCCGGGCAGGTGAACGAGTAGAAGGTGGTGCGGGCCGAGGCGCCGATGGCCAACCGCAGGGCGCCTGCGGAGAGTTCGAAGCGGGCGCGGCAGTCGGGGCAGGCGGCCTTGAAGAGCACGGGGGCGATTCTCGTCATTCCGGGAATCTCGGACATGAGGCTGGTGGTCAACGTCCTTGCTCCTGCCTGTCGTACGACCCGTCGGGGTGCTTGTGCTGCTCGTCATAGGCCGCCAGAGCCTCGCGCGCCGCCTGCCGCGCGCTGTCCGCGAGGTCCGCCGGGGAGACGATGTGCCCGTCCCCGCCGAGCCGCAGCGCGAGCCTGCGCAGCGAGGTGGGCTCCGGGGTGCGCAGCGTGATCCGCAGACCGCCGTCGGGGAGTTCCTCGGCGCTGTCGTGGGGGTAGTACTCGGCGACCCAGCGACCGCCGGGGCCGACCTCGACGACCACCTCGGGGTCCTCCGCGGCCGGCTGCACGAGCCCCTCGGAGAGGTCACGCAGTTCGACCTCGGGCGGCGCGGACGGCTCGTCCAGGATCCTGATCTCGGCCACCCGGTCGAGGCGGAAGGTGCGGCGCGCCTCGGAGAGGTAGCACCACGCCTCCATGTACGTGTGCCCGACGGCGAAGAGGCGGATCGGGTCGACCTCGCGCTCGGTGAGCTCGTCGCGCGCCGGTGAGTAGTAGCGCAGCCAGAGCCTGCGCCGCTCGGAGATGGCGCGGTCCACCTCGGCGAAGACACCGCCCTCGGACTCGAAGGTCACCGAGAGCCGCGCGCTGGCGCCCGCGTTGTCACCGGCCGCCGTCTCCAGCTTCGCGGTGGCGCGCACCAGTGCCTGCCGGTCGCTCTCGCGCAGCCCGGGGAGCGTGGAGACCGCGCGGGCGGCCACCAGGAGCGCGGTGGCCTCGTCGGCGGCGAGCCGCAGCGGCGCCGCCACGTCGTCCGGGTTGTGCCACCAGATGCGGTCGCCGTCGGTGTCGATGTCCAGGAGGTCACCGCCGCGGAAGCTGGTCCCGCACAGCGGCAGCACGTCCAGGTCGGAGATCAGCTCGTCCTCGGTGATCCCGAAGGCGCGGGCGACGTCGCTGACGTGGGCGCCGGGACGCTCGCGCAGATACGTCACCAGGGAGAGCATCCGCCGGGTCTGGTCGATGGCGTTCGTGGCCATGATTCGGTGTGTCCCCCTCAGCCCTTGGCCACGGCGCGCAGCCGGTCCACCACGTCGGCCCGCAGCTCGGCGGGCTCGAGGACCACCACATCGGGCCCGAACTCCACCAGCCAGGCGTCAAGACCGTGCCCGTACGGAATCTCCAACTCGTCCCACCCCTCGCCCAGTTCACGTATATGGGCGGCCTTGGCGCGCAGCGGGTAGCCCGCGCCCGTACGCAGCCGGATCAGGGCGGAGCGGTCGGCGCTCTCCCCCGCCCAGCCCGCGACGGTCTCGCGCACCGTGACGACATCGGGGACGCCCGCGGTGAACTTGCCCGCGCGGGCGCGGACCTTCCCGGTGATGCGGGAGAGCCGGAACACGCGCTCGGCGCCACGGTCACGGTCCCAGCCCGCGAGGTACCAGTGGCCGCGCCAGCATTCGAGCGCCCACGGCTCGACGTGGCGCGGTTCGGGGCGGGCCGCGGTGGCCTTGCGGTAGTCGAAGACGACGGGGCGGCGGTCGCGACAGGCGAGCATCAGCGGCTCGAAGGACGCCTCGTGCACGGGGATGCGCGGTTCGAGCGCGCTGTGCGCCCCGTACGGGTCGACGTCCTCGGGAAGTCCGGCGGCGCGCAGCTTCTGCAGGGCGCCGCTGGCTGCCCCCGCCAGGCGGGCCTGCTGCCAGACCTTGGCCGCGAGGCCCAGCGCGGCGGCTTCCTCGGCGTCGATGGTGATGGGCGGGAGACGGTTGCTGTCGCGGCGCGCGAGATAGCCGACCTCACCGTCGAGATTCTCCACCGTCTCGATGACCAGGCCGAGTTCGCGCAGATC
This sequence comes from Streptomyces sp. NPDC033177, assembly GCF_055577715.1. Lineage (NCBI taxonomy): Bacteria > Bacillati > Actinomycetota > Actinomycetes > Kitasatosporales > Streptomycetaceae > Streptomyces > Streptomyces sp. NPDC033177. The sequence continues at coordinate 294,889 of NZ_JBVIPS010000007.1, forward strand.
GTCCTTGTCACGCTCGAACATCCGGTTGAAGGAGTCGTCGGACCCCGCCTCCAGATAGGCCTCGATGGACTCGCGCAGCTCGCGCTTGCTGAGCGGCCGCCGCGTCCCGAGCAGACACAGCGCCAGGTTCATCAGCCGCTCGGCCTTGGCAATGGCCATCGACGCCCTTTCTCAACAATGCTTCCGACCGCCGACCGTACCGCCCCGGGGTGTCGTGGGAAAAGCCGAGGCCCATGCCGGAACCGGCATGGGCCTCGACGGACAGGTCTGATCAGACCCTGCCCTCAGTCGTCGCTCGGTCGTCTCTCAGACGCCGACGAGGTCGCAGACGAAGATCAGGGCCTCGCCGGGCGCGATACGGCCGCCACCGGCGCCGCGCTCGCCGTACGCGAGGTGCGAGGGAATGGTGAGGCGGCGGCGACCGCCGACCTTCATGCCCTGGACGCCCTGGTCCCAGCCGGCGATGACCTGACCGGCGCCCAGCTGGAACTGGAGCGGCGTGCCGCGGTTCCAGGAGGCGTCGAACTCTTCACCGGTGGAGAAAGCCACGCCCACGTAGTGGACGGAGACGGTGGCGCCCGCCTTCGCCTCCGGGCCGTCGCCCTCCCAGATGTCCACGATCTGGAGGTCGCTGGGGACCGGGCCCTCGGGGAAGTCGATCTCGGGCTTCTCGATGCTCACGTCTATTGCTCCTGCTTTGATACGAATGGCCAGCCGGGACAGTGTTACATCTTCGCGAGGATGTCCACGGTGAAGACCAGCGTGGAGTCCTTCTTGATGGTGCTGCCCTGCGGCGGCTGGTCACCGTACCCGAGCTTCGGGGGGACGACGACCAGGACGCGGCTGCCGACCTTCTTGCCGGTCAGGCCCTGCGCCCAGCCCTTGACGACCTGCGCCAGCTGGAACGAGGCCAGCTCGTTCCTCTTGTACGAGGAGTCGAACTCCTTGCCGTCGGCCCACAGCACGCCCTTGTACTGGCACAGGAGGCTGTCGGTCTCCTTGATCTCCTCGCCGTCGCCCTCAAGGATGTAGTTCGCGACGAGCTTCTTCGGGGCGTCCTTCTTCGGGACGTCGATCGAGGGGGCCTTGCCGTCCGTGTTCGTGCCGACCTTGGGCAGGTCGATGTTGGACTGCGCGACCTCCTTGCCCTTGGCGGAGCTCTTGGCGCTGAAGGTGCCCACCAGGTCGACGACGAAGACCAGCGTGTCGTCACCCTTGATGCCCGCCTGCTTGTTGCCCTCCGTGCCGTAACCCATCTTCGGCGGGATCGCGAGCTGCACACGGCTGTCGAGCTTCTTGCCCACGAGCGCCTGGTCCCAGCCGGGGATGACCTGACCGGTGCCGATCGGGAAGACCGTGGGGTTACCGCGGTCGTACGAGTTGTCGAAGACCTTCGCCGTGGCCCAGATCTGGCCGAGGTAGTTCGCCTGGAGGTAGTCGCCCTTCTTCACCTCGGCGCCCTTGCCCTCGACCAGGGTCTTGACCGCGAGGTCGGAGGACGGCTTGCCGGACCCCTTCGCGACGGTCGGCTTCTGGCCGAACTTCGTCCCCTTCGTGATCTCGGGCAGGGGCCCGTCCACGATCTTCGCCGTCGGTGCGGCCGAGGTCGAGTTGGAAGGGGCTGGGCTGTCGCTGGGCTTGGCCTTGTCGGCCTTCTTGTCGTCACCACACCCGGCCAGCGTGAGCAGGCCGGCCGGAACAGCAAGGAGGAGTGAGCGTCGGCGCACGGTGGGGGCCTCGTATCGGTCGATCTTGTCGGTGGGCGTGCGCGCAACTCTACGCATGGAGAAGGGCGCCGTACGAGGAACGTACGGCGCCCCGCGTTGCGTTCCCGCAACGCACCTGCTGTATCCGGGGTTACATACCGGCGATCAGTTTCTCCACCCGGTCGTCCACCGACCGGAAGGGGTCCTTGCACAACACCGTGCGCTGCGCCTGGTCGTTGAGCTTCAGGTGCACCCAGTCGACCGTGAAGTCGCGGCGCTGCTCCTGGGCCCTGCGGATGAAGTCGCCCCGCAGCCGCGCGCGGGTGGTCTGCGGCGGCACCGACTTGCCCTCGAAGATCTTCAAGTCGTTGCAGATGCGGGCGGCTTGGCCCTTCCTCTCCAGGAGGTAGTACAGCCCGCGACGGCGGTGGATGTCGTGATACGCGAGGTCTATCTGCGCGACCCGCGGATGCGACATGGTCATGTTGTTCTTCGCTCGGTACCGCTCGATGAGCTTGTACTTCATGACCCAGTCGATCTCGGTGCCGATGCGGTCGAGGTCCTCGGCCTCGATCGCGTCGAGCGTGCGGCCCCACAGCTCCAGGACCTGCTCGACCGTGCCCGTGCGGATGCCGCGGCGGTCCACGAAGTCCACGGCCTTCTCGTAGTACTCGCGCTGGACCTCGAGGGCGGAGGCCTCGCGGCCGCTGGCCAGACGCACCTTGCGGCGGCCCGTGATGTCGTGGCTGACCTCGCGGATGGCCCGGATCGGGTTCTCCAGGGTCAGGTCGCGCATCACCGTGCCCGCTTCGATCATGCGCAGCACGAGGTCGGTGGCACCGACCTTCAGGAGCATGGTCGTCTCGGACATGTTCGAGTCACCGACGATGACGTGCAGCCTGCGGTAGCGCTCGGCGTCCGCGTGCGGTTCGTCGCGGGTGTTGATGATCGGCCGGGAGCGGGTGGTCGCGGAGGAGACCCCTTCCCAGATGTGCTCGGCACGCTGACTGACGCAGTACACGGCGCCGCGTGGAGTCTGCAGCACCTTGCCCGCGCCGCAGAGCAGCTGTCGCGTGACGAGGAAGGGAATGAGGATGTCCGCGAGCCGCGAGAACTCCCCGTGCCGGGCCACCAGATAGTTCTCGTGGCAGCCGTAGGAGTTTCCCGCCGAGTCGGTGTTGTTCTTGAAGAGATAGACGTCGCCCGCGATTCCCTCCTCGTGCAGGCGGCGTTCGGCGTCGACGAGCAGGCCTTCCAGAATGCGCTCGCCCGCCTTGTCGTGCGTGACCAGCTCGGTCACGTTGTCACATTCCGGTGTTGCGTATTCCGGATGTGACCCGACGTCAAGATAGAGGCGGGCGCCGTTCCGCAGAAAGACGTTGCTGCTGCGGCCCCATGAGACAACACGGCGGAAGAGGTAGCGCGCCACCTCGTCAGGCGACAGACGGCGCTGTCCCCTAAACGTGCACGTGACGCCGTACTCATTCTCCAGCCCGAAAATGCGGCGGTCCATGACTGAACATTACGCCTGATGCCCTGCCCTGAAACCGGGTTCGACGGCACCGTTTCGATCATTTTCCGATGAACCCGCAACCACCGCCTGATCAGCGGGGAGTACGAGCACCCGCGCCGTGGCCAGCAGGACGAGCAGCGCGGCGACGCCCGCGCCCCCCGGAACAGCGAAGCCCCACACCGTCCCGCCCCACTCCACGACCGGCCCCGCGGCCGCCGTGCCGAGCGACGCGCCGACCGTGAACGTGGTCACGAGCCAGGAGAACGCCTCGGTGACCGTGCCCCGCGGCGCGTGCCGGTCCACGATGATGAACGCGCACGCGAGAGCAGGCGCAAGGAAGACTCCGGCGACCACCATGAGCGCCGTCATCGCGACAGCTCCGGGCGCCAGCGTCAACGGCCAGTAGCAGAGGGCGAGCAGGGCCACCAGGACGGTCAGCCGCTTCTCCGGCACCCCGGCCCACTGCCGCGCCCCGTACACCGAGCCGCCGACCAGGGCGCCGAGGCCGATCGCCGCCATCATCCAGCCGTACACCGCGTCGCCGCCGTGCTCGTCCGCGTACGACACGCCGGCGACGGTGATGGAACCGAGCGCCATGCCGATGAAGAGGAAGGCGCCGAGCAGCGCGATGAGCCCGGGTGAGCGCAGCGCGCCCAGCCAGTGCGCCTCGCGGGGCGCCGAGCGCCACGCGCGCGAGGGCTGCGACATCACCACGGAGAGGGCACCGAGCACGCCGATGACGTTCACCACGAGCAGCGCGGCCTGCTCCGACCAGAGCGCGACGCAGGCCGTGACGAGCAACGGCCCGACGGTGAACATGATTTCCTGCGCGATGGCGTCCATGGCGTACGCCCGGTGCACCTGCTCCTCCTTGCCGAGGACGCTCGGCCACAGCGCGCGCAGGCCGCCTTCGAGGGGCGGCGTGAAGAGGCCCGCCACGCCCACCGCGACATACGCGAGGCCGAGCGAATCGGGCCCGGTGAAGGCGAAGGCCCCCATGCCGAGCGCGGAGAGCACCGCCGAGGGAAGCTGGATCCGCGGCTGCCCGTACAGGTCCACGAGGCGGCCGAGCAGCGGCTGCCCCACCGCGTTGGCCACGCCGTACACCGCGGCGAGGGCGCCGGCCAGGCTGTAGGTCCCGCCCTCGGCGCGGATGAACAGCACGATGGCGATCGCGGCCGTCGCGTTCGGCAGCCGGCCCACCAGGGTGCCCGCAAGGAGACGCCCGGCGTGTCTCGTCCGAAGGATCTCCGCGTATCCGGCAGCCATGCTTCCCACCCCTCCCCCTGCGCCGACGCGCCGAGGTTTTACGTATAACGTCGAGCGTCATACGTACCATGAGCGCTCACCGCGGGTCCATCCCGATCTCCCCGCGGCACCGACCTGGGAGGTACCAGAAGTGGCCGGGCCAGAGCAGGAGGCCGCGGGGCCACGCCCCACGAGCCGCGACGTCGCACGCGCCGCCGGGGTCTCCCAGGCCACCGTCTCCCTCGTGTTCGGCGAGAAATGGCGCGGCCGCGTCGCCGAACGGACCGCCGAACGCGTCCGGACCACCGCCCGCGAACTCGGCTACCGCCCCAACCTCGCCGCCCGCAACCTCCGCCTCGGCCGCACCAGGACCGCGCTCCTCGTCGTCCCCGCCCTCACCAATGAGTTCTTCGCCCGCGTCTACACTGGAGCCGCCCGCGTCGCCGCCGAACACGGCTTCGGAGTCGTCCTCTACCCCTCCCCCGAAGGCGTCGGCCCCGCCCGCGACCCCTTCGGCTCCAGCCGCGCCGCCCTCGACGGCATCCTCGCGTCCTCCATGGCCGCCGACGCGCTCGCCACCATCCAGGGCGACGCACTCCCCCTGGTCATGCTCGACAGTGACCCCGCCGACAGCCTCGGCGCCGCCACCGTCAACCTCGACATCGGCGACGGCATGCGCCGGGTGACCGAACATCTCCTCGCCCTGGGCCACCGCGACTTCCTGCACCTCGCCGCGGGCGTCGACTCCTGGACCTTCGACGTACGCTCCGACGCCCTCACGGCGGCGCTGAGAGGCACCGACACGGCCGTACGCACCACCCGGGCACTCCTCACCGTCGAAGACGCCCGCGCGGCCGCTGAAGCCGCCCTGTCAGCGCCCGGACCCCGCCCCACCGCACTCGTCTGCGACGACGACATCCTCGCCGCCGGCGCCTGCAAGGCGGCCCGCCGCCTCGGTCTGCGCGTACCCGAGGACCTCTCGGTGACCGGCTTCGACGACCTCACCCTGGCGACCGCCGTGGAACCCGAACTCACCACCGTCCGGCTCCCGGCCGAGCAGTTCGGCGAACGCGGCATGACGTCCCTGCTTGCCGTCCTGGACGGCCGCACGCCCCGGACCGACACGCTCCCCGTCGAACTGGTGATCCGCGGCTCGACGGCCCCTGTCGCCCGTTGACTCCCGCACACGCGTACGCCCCGTGTCCCGGCCACAGAGCCGGAACACGGGGCGTACGACGAACCGAACTACTCCTCGGAGGACCCGGACTCGGAGTCCGTCTCCTCCTCGTTGTCGGACTCGGCATCCGTGGGCGCCGAGGCGCCCCCTTCGAGCAGCCGCGCGAGCTGACGCCCGACGATCCGCTTGAACTTGCGCTGCTGCGGCCGCGTACGGTCGAGCACCGCCACCTCCAGGCGCTCCGCGGGGATCTCCCGCTCGCTGCCGTTCGTGTCGCGGGACAGCGACTGCACGGCCAGCTTCAGGGCCTCGGCGAGCGTCATCCCGTCACGATGCCGCTGATCGAGATAGGTGCTGATCTGCTCGGCGTTGCCGCCGACCGCGACCGAGCCGTGCTCGTCCACGATCGAACCGTCGTGCGGCAGACGATAGATCTGATCGGCATCGGCCGTGGCGCCCACCTCGGCGACGACCAACTCCACCTCGTAGGGCTTCTCCGCCTGGCTCGAGAAGATCGTGCCCAGCGTCTGGGCGTAGACGTTCGCGAGCCCACGGGCCGTCACATCGTCACGGTCGTACGTGTACCCACGGAGATCGGCGTACCGCACACCGCCGATCCGCAGGTTCTCGTACTCGTTGTACTTGCCGGCGGCCGCGAAGCCGATCCGGTCATAGATCTCGCTGAACTTGTGCAGCGCACGGGACGGGTTCTCGCCGACGAACACGATGCCATCGGCGAACTGCAGCACAACAAGGCTGCGACCACGGGCGATGCCCTTGCGGGCGTATTCCGCCCGGTCGGCCATGGCCTGCTGGGGTGAGACATAGAACGGCGTCGACACCGGCTATCCGTCCCTTTCTGTCAGTGACTGAAACTGAAGTCAGTGGCGAATACGGATCGATCAGAGCAGCGAGGCACGCGGGCCGTCGGGCTGCTCCAGGCGCCGCTCCAAAATCGAGCGGGCGATCTCGGAGGACTCGTCATCTCCCAGCCGCCGGAAACCCTCGTCGGAGATCACGGTGACGATCGGATAGATCCGGCGGGCGACATCCGGGCCGCCTGTCGCCGAGTCGTCGTCCGCCGCGTCGTACAACGCCTGCACGACGAGCGTCGTCGCCTCCTGCTCCGTCAGATCCTTGCGGTAGAGCTTCTTCATCGCTCCACGCGCGAAGACAGAGCCGGAGCCGGTGGCGGCGAAGCCGTGCTCCTCGGAACGGCCGCCCGTGACGTCGTACGAGAAGATGCGCCCCTTCTCGCGGTCCACGTCATACCCCGCGAAGAGCGGGACGACGGCCAGGCCCTGCATGGCCATGCCCAGGTTCGACCGGATCATCGTCGACAGCCGGTTGGCCTTGCCCTCCAGGGAAAGCGTGGCGCCCTCGACCTTCTCGAAGTGCTCGAGCTCCAACTGGAAGAGCTTGACCATCTCGACCGCGAGCCCCGCGGTGCCGGCGATACCGACCGCTGAGTACTCGTCAGCCGGGAAGACCTTCTCGATGTCGCGCTGCGCGATCACATTGCCCATGGTCGCCCGCCGGTCACCGGCGAGCACCACGCCACCGGGGAACGTCGTCGCCACGATCGTCGTGCCGTGCGGCGCCTCGATGACACCCTGCGTGGGCGGCAACTGCCGGTTGCCCGGCAGGATCTCGGGCTGATGCTCGGACAGGAAGTCCATGAAGGACGAAGAACCAGGCGTCAGGAAGGCAGCCGGTAGACGCCCGGTGCTACGAGTGTTGGCTTCCACGCGTTTCCTTCCAGGTAAGTGACGGCCGGGCGCTGAGCGCCGGGAGCGTGTCCCAACTCGCCGGTGGCCGATTTGCAGTTGAAGCGAATTACGTCTGAAGGGCTGTTCGTCACGGACCCTACCCGCCTCGCGGCGGTGATCCACATGTGCGGCCCAGGGCGTTGAGGTGCGTGGCCCGGTACCGCGCCACGCACTCCCCGCACCGTGTCCGCCGCGCCCTACTGTCCGCCCTTTTGTACGAACGAACGTACGAAGTCCTCGGCATTCTCCTCGAGGACGTCGTCGATCTCGTCGAGGACGGAATCCACGTCATCGCTCAGCTTCTCCTGGCGCTCCTTGAGGTCTTCGGAGCCCTGCGCTTCCTCTGTCTGCTCCTCGACCTCCTCGGTGGAACGCGTCGCCTTCTGCTGTCCGCCGCCGGTGTCCTTGGTCGCCATCTACCTCACCCCGCTCGTTAGGTGCGATGTACTTGATCAGACCCTATAAGCCAGGTCTGACATCGGCCCCGTAGTTACTGCAACGTCCGGGGACCACCTCGATGATTCCCACACGCCGGGTCTTTCAGCCTCCGGAGAGCACCCGTACCAGATCCTCCGCCGTGCGGCAGCGGTCAAGGAGCTCCTTGACGTGGTTCCGTGTGCCGCGCAGCGGCTCCAGTGTGGGCACACGCTGGAGGGAGTCGCGGCCGGGAAGGTCGAAGATGACCGAATCCCACGAGGCCGCGGCCACGTCGTCCGCGTACTGCTCGAGGCAGCGGCCGCGGAAGTACGCGCGGGTGTCCTCCGGAGGCTTGGCCTGGGCGCGCTCGACCTGTGGCTCCTCCAGGAGGCGCTTCATCTTGCCGCGTGCCGCCAGACGGTTGTAGAGGCCCTTGTCGGGCCGTACGTCCGCGTACTGGAGGTCGACCAGGTGCAGTCGTGCCGCGTCCCAGTCGAGGCTGTCACGGCGGCGGTAGCCCTCCATGAGTTCCCGCTTGGCGACCCAGTCGAGCTCTCCGGAGAGGCTCATCGGATCGCTCTCCAGGCGGCCGAGGACGTCTTCCCAGCGGGTCAGGACGTCCTTGGTCTGTTCGTCGGCGTCGGAGCCGTACCGCTCCTCCACGTATTTGCGGGCCAGCTCGAAGTACTCCATCTGGAGCTGGACAGCGGTGAGTGTCCGTCCGCTACGGAGTGTGATCAGATGCTGGAGCGTCGGGTCGTGGGAGACCTGGTGCAGGGTGCGCACGGGCTGGTCGACGGCGAGATCCACCGCGATGAAGCCGTCCTCGATCATGGCGAGGACCAGCGATGTCGTGCCCAGCTTCAGATACGTCGAGATCTCGGAGAGGTTCGCGTCGCCGATGATGACATGCAGGCGGCGGTACTTCTCGGCGTCCGAGTGCGGCTCGTCCCGGGTGTTGATGATGGGCCGCTTGAGGGTGGTCTCCAGGCCCACCTCGACCTCGAAGTAGTCCGAGCGCTGACTGAGCTGGAAGCCGTGCTCGTGGCCGTCCTGGCCGATGCCGACGCGTCCCGCGCCGGTGACGACCTGCCGGGAGACGAAGAACGGCGTCAGGTGGCGCACGATGTCCGAGAAGGGGGTCTCCCGCTTCATCAGGTAGTTCTCGTGCGTGCCGTAGGAGGCGCCCTTGTTGTCGGTGTTGTTCTTGTAGAGGTGGATCGGCTGGGCCCCCGGCAGCTGCGCCGCGCGTTCGGCCGCCTCCGCCATGATGCGCTCGCCGGCCTTGTCCCACAGGACGGCGTCCCAGGGGTTGGTGACCTCGGGTGAGCTGTACTCGGGGTGCGCGTGGTCCACGTAGAGGCGCGCCCCATTGGTGAGGATCACGTTGGCGAGGCCGATGTCCTCGTCGGTGAGCTGACTGGAATCGGCGGTCTCACGGGCGAGGTCGAAGCCCCGCGCGTCCCGCAGGGGGTTCTCCTCCTCGAAGTCCCAGCGGGCGCGTCGCGCCCGGTGCATCGCCGCGGCGTAGGCGTTGACGATCTGGGACGAGGTGAGCATGGCATTGGCGTTCGGGTGGCCGGGGACGGAGATGCCGTACTCCGTCTCGATGCCCATTACTCGCCGTACGGTCATGCGGCCCTCCTTGCCCGGCGGCGCTCCCCTTCGGGAACGGCGCTCAAGTACCGCTGGTTCTCCGGTGCGTGTGCGGTGCCCGTCCCCGCACTGCGCGCTCGGCGGTACCGAAGAGCCTAGAGCGCCTTTGCGCTGGTGGGGAGATCATTGCCTTCATTGAAAAACAGACAGCTGCGGGTACCCACGAAGGACACCCGCAGCCGTCCTGTCTTCTACAGGTACTGACCGGTGTTGGCCACCGTGTCGATGGAGCGTCCGGTGTCCGCGCCCTGCTTTCCGGTGACGAGCGTACGGATGTAGACGATCCGTTCGCCCTTCTTGCCGGAGATGCGGGCCCAGTCGTCCGGGTTGGTGGTGTTGGGCAGGTCCTCGTTCTCCTTGAACTCGTCGATGCAAGCCTGCAGGAGGTGGGAGACCCTGATGCCCTTCTGGTTGGCGTCGAGGAAAGCCTTGATGGCCATCTTCTTGGCACGTCCGACGATGTTCTCGATCATGGCGCCGGAGTTGAAGTCCTTGAAGTACAGGACTTCCTTGTCGCCGTTGGCGTACGTCACCTCGAGGAAGCGGTTCTCCTCGGACTCCGCGTACATCTGCTCCACGACGGACTGGATCATGCCGTCCACGGTGGTGCGCCGGTCGGCGCTGTGTTCGGCGAGGTCGTCCGCGTGCAGCGGGAGCCGCTCGGTGAGGTACTTGGCAAAGATGTCCTTCGCCGCCTGGGCGTCCGGGCGCTCGATCTTGATCTTCACGTCGAGTCGTCCTGGCCGCAGGATCGCCGGGTCGATCATGTCCTCACGGTTGGAGGCACCGATGACGATGACGTTCTCCAGGCCTTCCACGCCGTCGATCTCGGCGAGCAGCTGGGGGACGATGGTGTTCTCCACGTCCGAGCTGACACCGGATCCGCGGGTGCGGAAGAGGGATTCCATCTCGTCGAAGAAGACGATGACGGGGGTTCCCTCGCTCGCCTTCTCCCTCGCACGCTGGAAGACCAGGCGGATGTGGCGCTCGGTCTCGCCGACGTACTTGTTGAGGAGCTCGGGGCCCTTGATGTTGAGGAAGTAGCTCTTCCCCGATGCCTGTCCGGTCACCTCGGCGACCTTCTTGGCAAGGGAGTTGGCTACGGCCTTCGCGATCAGCGTCTTGCCGCAGCCGGGGGGCCCGTACAGCAGGACGCCCTTGGGCGGCCGCAGTTCGTGCTCCCTGAAGAGGTCCGGGTAGAGGTAGGGCAGTTCGACCGCGTCGCGGATCAGCTCGATCTGGTTGCCCAGGCCGCCGATCTGCTCGTAGCCGATGTCCGGTACCTCTTCGAGGACGAGCTCTTCGACCTCGCTCTTGGGAACCACTTCGTAGACGTACCCGGAGCGGGGTTCGAGCAGGAGTGCGTCACCGGGGCGGATGGTGACGTCGAGGAGTGGTTCGGCGAGCCGGACCACTCGCTCCTCGTCGGTGTGCCCGACCACCAGGGCGCGCTCGCCGTCCTCGAGGATCTCCTTGAGGGTGACGATGTCTCCCACGCTCTCGTACTCCATGGCCTCGACCACGTTGAGCGCTTCGTTGAGCATTACTTCCTGGCCACGCCTGAGCTCTTCGAGCTCCACGCCGGGGCTGACGTTCACCCGGAGCTTGCGGCCCCCGGTGAAGATGTCGGCCGTGCCGTCCTCGTTCGCCACGAGGAAGACTCCGAAGCCGGCCGGCGGCTGCGCGAGCCGGTCGACCTCTTCCTTGAGGGCCACGATCTGGTCGCGGGCCTCACGGAGCGTGTTGGCGAGCCGCTCGTTCTGTGCGGACACGCCGGCCAGATTGGTCTGCAGCTCGACGATCCGCTCTTCGAGAATCCTCGTATGACGCGGAGAGTCGGCGAGCTTGCGTCGCAGGACGGCGATTTCCTGCTCGAGATAGGCAACCTGACCGGCGGGGTCCTCAGACCCTCGCCCCGGCCGGATGCCGCGGTTGATGTCGTCGTCGTGGGCTGCCACGGTCCTCACCTCCTCCAAGGGGAGCTGGACGCTTCCAGACCCTACCTGGGTGGGTGTCGATTGAAACCCCTAGATCACAAAGACGGTAGAGGTGTGTCCGATCTTCACCCTTGCGCTCTCCCTCACGTCAGGTCATTACCCACCCAACAACATCGGAAAGCGGGCGGTTGTATCGTCGAAGCGTTCAACACCCGTCAGGGTGGGCCCGACTTGCTGCCGAGTGGGCTCACTCGGCGTGACGATCGGCAGGAGAGATGACCGTGGGAGACGAGGCCGGTACCGGCTCCGAGAGCCGTGATCCGCTGGAGGTCTGGATCGACCAGGACCTGTGCACCGGCGACGGCATCTGTGCGCAGTACGCGCCTGAGGTCTTCGAGCTGGACATCGATGGACTGGCTTATGTGAAGAGCGGCGAGGACGAGCTCTTGCAGGCTCCGGGCGCCACAACGCCCGTTCCGTTGCCACTTCTGCGTGACGTGGTCGACTCGGCGAAGGAGTGCCCGGGTGACTGCATTCACGTGCGCCGCGTTTCGGACAGGGTCGAGGTCTACGGGCCCGACGCGGCCTGAGGCCGCGAACTGACGCATGGGCAAGGGCCTGTGCCCGCCGTTGGACGGCGGGCACAGGCCCTTGTCGGTGCGGGCACCGTCACACGGTGTGTGCCTCGGCCGGTGTGGACCGGGCGAACGTGCCGTCTTTCCACTGCCACTTGGCCGCGTCCTCGATGTCGGGGCAGCAGCTGGGCACGTTCGGTGCGGAGTAACCGAGGAGTGTGGCGGTGATCACACCGTCACGCACGGCGAAGTCGCTGACGTTCTGGCGGTCCTTCGGGTCGACGAGGGTGGCGACGACGCGGGGCTTGCCCTGCGTGGGGCGGGTGATGACGTACACGCCGTCGGGCGGTGTGCCTGATCCGGCGGCGCAGTGCACCACGGCGACGGTCTCGGGTCTGCCGTCCCCGTCGAGGTCTCCGGAGGCCTTCTTCTTGACCACGGGTTCCACCTTGCCGCAGGCGAGGGGGAACGTGACGGTGGCCGGATCCGGTGCGGTCGCGGGCGGCGCGGGGGCCGCGGCGGTCTTGCCGGTCGGCTCGGGGCTCGGCTGGGCGGCGGTCGCGGGGTCGGGCTGCAGGAATGACGAGCCGGCGATGACGGCGGCGAGCGCGGCCGCGGTGGCCAGCCAGTGGATGGGGCGGGTGGTGTTGTGTGCCAGTTCCGGGACGGCGGGGTGCTGCACTAGGAGTGTCTCCTGTGAGGGCTGTGCCGGTGGGGGAGGTGGCCAGCATCGTGCCATACCTCACAGTGCGGCGGAACACCGGGGTCGGCGAGTTCCGGAACGGAAAGGCGCCGCCGCCGAGTTCCCCGGTCTTCAGGGGAACTCGGCGGCGGCGCCTGTGCGTTCAGCGGTGGTACGCGGGTCTCGGCGGTGCCGGGTGTCTCAGTCTTCCGCGCGAGGGGTGCCGCCGCCGGCGTTCGGGCCGGTGTAGTCGTCGCCGTAGGCGCCCTTGGAGGGGCGGCGGCGACGCATGGGCGGCTCGACGCCGTCCGCGAGGCGGCGGGCGGTGAGCAGGAAGCCGGTGTGGCCGATCATGCGGTGATCGGGGCGGACGGCCAGGCCCTCGACGTGCCAGTTGCGGATCATCGATTCCCAGGCGGTGGGCTCGTTGAAGCCGCCGATCTCGCGGATGGACTCGACGGTCCGGGCGAGCTGGGTGGTGGTCGCGACGTAGCAGCAGAGGATGCCGCCGGGGACGAGCGCCTTGGAGACGACGTCCAGGCACTCCCAGGGGGCGAGCATGTCGAGGATGACGCGGTCGACGTCGGTGTCGCTCAGGTTGTCCTGGAGGTCGCCGACGGTGAGCTGCCAGGCGGGGTGCGGGGCGCCGAAGTAGCGCTCCACGTTCTGCTGGGCGATCTCGGCGAAGTCCTCGCGGCGCTCGTACGAGTGCAGCATTCCCTCGTCGCCGATGGCGCGCAGGAGGAAGCTGCTGAGCGAGCCGGAGCCCACGCCCGCCTCGACGACGCGGGCGCCGGGGAAGATGTCGGCGAAGGCCAGGATCTGCCCCGCGTCCTTGGGGTAGACCACGGCGGCGCCGCGGGGCATGGACAGGACATAGTCGGGGAGCAGGGGGCGCAGCGCGAGGTAGGCGACGTTTCCCGTGGTGCGGACAACGCTGCCCTCGGGAGCACCGATCAGCTCGTCGTGGGGGAAGGAACCCTTGTGGGTGTGGAAGTTCTTCCCGGCCTCGAGCGTGAACGTGTAGTGGCGGCCCTTGGGGTCGGTCAGCTGAACCTGGTCCCCGACCTTGAAGGGCCCGCGTCGGCGGGCGGCACCGGTCGGTTCGGACATGTGACCAGCCTACCGGGCCGTTCGGGGGCCGCCGACCAGGGTGGCGAGGTCAGCTGGGGCGGGCCATGGCCTTGACGAAGGCGCGCTCGACGTCGGCGGCGGAGAGCACTCCGTAGATCTCGCCGGAGGCTTCGACCACGAGGTACTCGGTGGCGGGCGTCGCCCGGAGGGTGTCGAGGAGCTCCTCACCGGCCAGTTCGGCGGAGATCCGCATGCCTTCGGTGATGTCCTGCGCGAGGCCGCTGACGGTGACCCACGGGCGGCGGTGCTCGGGGACGCCGACGATGGCCGCCTCGCGGACCACCGACATGGGGTCACCGTCGGCGTCGACCACGACGAGGGCTCGGGCGCCGGAGGCGTTGGCGCGGCGCAGTGCCTCGGAGAGCGGGGTGGACGACTCGACGGGGACGGCGCGGCGGGTCAGGGCGCGGGCGCGGAGTTCGGGCAGGTGCTCGCGCAGGCGGGCCATGCGCAGGCTGTTGCCGGCGCCGGTCCAGATGATCGCGGCGAGGATCGCGGCGAGGAGGGCGTCGGTGACGGTGTCCATGCCGCCGATGTCCTGGGCCTCGCCGCCGAGGGCGCCCGACTGATTGAGGAGGGGCAGGCCGATGAGGACGGAGATGGCGAGCGCGCGGCCGACCCAGGCGGCGGCGATGGTGCCGCTCATGGGCTTGCCGGTGATCTTCCAGACGACGGCGCGGAGCATCCGGCCGCCGTCCAGGGGCAGGCCCGGCAGGAGGTTGAAGGCGGCGACGATGAGGTTCGAGATCATCAGCCCCGCGAGCAGGACGCCGGGGACGGTGCCGGGCTCCACGAGGCGCATGGCCCCGTAGAAGACGCCCGAGAGGACGAGGGAGAGCAGTGGGCCCACGAAGGCGAGGACGAACTCGCGTCCGGGGGTCTCGGACTCCTTCTCGATCTCCGAGACGCCGCCGAAGAACTGCAGCTGGATGCGGCGCACCGGCAGCTTGTAGCGCAGGGCGACGACGGTGTGCGCCAGTTCGTGGACGAGCACGGAGGCGTAGAAGGCGACGGCGAAGAAGAGCGAGACCAGGTAGCGGGCGGCGCCGAGTTCGGGCAGGACGCGGTCGAGCTGGCCGCCGAAGACCCAGGTGATGAGGGCGGCGACGAGGAACCAGCTCGGGGCCACGTAGACGGGGACGCCGAAGGGGCGTCCCATCAGGAGTCCTCCCCCGGGGCTCTTCTTGTCCTGGGGCGGCGTGGCCTTCGGGGCGGGGCCGTGGGTGGCGTGCGCGAACTCGGGGTGGGTCTCGTGCGGTGCCTGCGGGGCCTTCCCGGGCGTGTCGTGCGGGGTCTTGGTGAGGCGGTCGGCGGGGCGCGGGGTTTCGTCCGCGGGGCGCGGTTCTTCCTCGGGTGCCTGTCGGGGTTCCTCTTCGCGTGCCTGGGGCCGGGCGGCGTCGTCAGCGCTCTGCGAGCCCTCGGAGCCTGCTTCGGCACCCGGCCGCCGACCGTCGGTGCCGTCGGATAGCGGCCTGCCGCTTCCGCCGCTCTCGTCCACGATGTCCCCTCGTTCGATAAGCGTCCCTCGCCCCTGTCCGGCGCGGTGCACGCTCGATCATGCAGGGCGAGAGGGTCTGTCGTCGATGGTATGCGGCCGTTGTCAGTGGCGGGTCGTAGGGTCTGTCCCTATGGAAACCAGCACCGACGGTGTCGTGACGGCCGTGCGTCCGGCGTCCCTGTCGCCTTCGCGCGCCAGTGACTTCATGCAGTGTCCGCTGCTCTACCGGTTCCGGGTCATCGACAAGCTGCCGGAGAAGCCGAGCGAGGCGGCGACCCGCGGCACGCTGGTGCACGCCGTCCTGGAGCGGCTCTTCGACGCGCCCGCGGGCGAGCGGACGGCGACGAGCGCCAAGTCGCTGATCCCGGGCCAGTGGGACCGTCTGCGCGAGGCCAAGCCGGAGCTGACGGAGCTGTTCGCGGGCGACGAGCGGGGTGAGCGGCTCGCGCGCTGGCTGGCGGACGCGGAGAAATTGGTCGAGCGGTGGTTCACCCTGGAGGACCCCACCCGTCTTGAGCCGGCCGAGCGGGAGCTGTTCGTGCAGGCGGAGCTGGAGTCGGGCCTGAAGCTGCGCGGCATCATCGACCGCGTGGACGTGGCGCCCTCCGGCGAGGTGCGGATCGTCGACTACAAGACGGGCAAGGCCCCCCGCCCCGAGTACTCGGAGGGCGCCCTCTTCCAGATGAAGTTCTACGCCCTGGTGGTGTGGCGGCTGAAGGGCGTGGTCCCGCGCCGCCTCCAGCTCGTCTATCTGGGCAGCGGCGACGTCATCACGTACGACCCCAGGATCGAGGACCTGGAGCAGGTCGAGCGGAAGCTGCACGCGTTGTGGGAGGCGATCACGCTCGCCACCGAGACGGGCGACTGGCGGCCGAGGCCCACGAAGCTCTGCGGCTGGTGCGACCACCAGGCCGTATGTCCGGAATTCGGCGGGACTCCCCCGCCGTACCCCCTTGCGGTGAGGGTGCCCGAGTCCGAAGAGGACGCGCAGGGCAGAATGGCCCCGGGCTAGCGAAGGAGAGTTACGTGGCGATCCGTGTCCTACTGGTCGACGACCAGCCACTGCTGCGCACGGGGTTCCGGATGATTCTGGAGGCCGAGCAGGACGTCGCGGTCGTCGGCGAGGCCGGGGACGGCCTGCAGGCTCTCGACCAGGTGCGGGCGCTGCAGCCCGATGTGGTCCTGATGGACATCCGCATGCCGCGGATGGACGGTGTCGAGGCGACCCGGCAGATCACCGGTCCTGGCCGGGACGGTCCTGCGAAGGTCCTTGTCCTGACCACGTTCGACCTGGATGAGTATGTGGTGGAGGCGCTGCGCGCGGGTGCCAGCGGCTTCCTGCTCAAGGACGCCCCGGCGAACGAGCTGGTGCAGGCGATCCGCGTGGTCGCCTCGGGCGAGGCGATGCTCGCGCCGAGCATCACCCGCAGGCTCCTCGACAAGTACGCAGGCCATCTCCCCTCGGGCGACGAGCCGGTGCCGGACACCTTGCACACGCTCACCGAGCGGGAGGTCGAGGTCCTCAAGCTGGTGGCGCGCGGCCTGTCGAACGCGGAGATCGCGGCGGACCTGTTCGTGAGCGAGACGACGGTCAAGACGCATGTGGGCCATGTGCTCACGAAGCTCGGCCTGCGCGACCGGGTGCAGGCCGCCGTGTACGCGTACGAGAGCGGTCTGGTGCGCCCCGGCGCCCAGTGACGGCGACCCCACCGGACGCATGAAGGCGGCCGCCCCCGAAAGGGGCGGCCGCCTTTTCGTGTGTCCGTGCGATCAGGCCTTGCTGAGTTCCCAGAAGCGGAACACCGTCGACGCGTCGAGGCACGACTCCACGCCGTACACGTCGTCACGGATGACGGCGTACTGCTTGGCCTGCCAGACCGGCAGGATCGGCAGCTCGTCGGCGACGGTCTCCTGGAGCTCGGCGTAGTCCTCGTCGGTCTTGGTGCGGTCGGTCTCGGCCGCGGTACCGGGGATGATCTTCCGGGTGATGTCGCTGTTCTCGTAGCCGTTGCCCAGGACGTTGTCCTTGCCGAAGAACGGCTGCGTGAAGTTGTCCGGGTCCGGGTAGTCCGGCACCCAGCCCTTGACGTACACGCCGTACTTGCCGGACTTGATGTCCCGCTCGTACTGGCTGAACTCGATCGACTTCACGTCGGCGTCGAAGAGACCGCTCGCGTTGAGCTGCTTGGCGATCGCCTTCAGCTCCTGGTCGGTCGAGGGGCCGTAGCGCACGGGCGTGGACCAGAGCGTGAGCTTGACCTTGCCGCTCAGGCCCTCCTCACGCAGGGCCGCCGCGGCCTTGGAGCGCTGCGGACGGGCGCCGTAGGTGTCGAAGAAGGCGGTGTTGTGGCCGCCGATCCCGGCCGGGACGATCGAGTACAGCGGCGTCGCCGTGTCCCGGTAGACGTCCTTGACCAGCGCGTCGCGGTCGAGCAGGTACGCCATGGCCTTGCGCACGCCCAGCTTGCCCGCGACCGGGTCCTTCATGTTGAAGACCAGGTGCTGCACCTCGGCGCTGGTGCCCTCGACGACGTCGATGTTCTGGCTCGCGTCGGAGGTGTCGGCCTCGATGTCCGCGATGTCGGACGCGGCGAGGCCGCGGTACGCGATGTCGATCTTGTCGTCCAGGAGTGCCTTCTTCAGGCCCTTCTGGTCGTCGTGGAAGAACTTGAGCGTGACGCCCTTGTTCTTCACCTTGGCGGTGCCCTTGTAGTCGGGGTTGACCGAGAAGACCGCCTGGTCCTTGTCGAAGGAGTCGAGCTTGTACGGGCCCGAGCCCGTGGCCTCGTCACCGCCGCGCAGGGAGTTCATGTCGTACGACGCGTGGTCGACGATGGAGCCGGCGCCGGACGCGATCTTGCTGGGGAAGGTCGCGTCGGCGTACTTGAGCTTGAAGACGACCTTCTTGGCGTTCGGGGTCTCGACGCGGTCCAGCATCGGGAACATGATCGCGGGGCCGTCGCCGTCGTTGATCTTCATCATGCGGTCGAAGGAGAACTTGACGTCCTTCGAGGTCAGCGCATTGCCGTTGCTGAACTTCAGGCCGTCCCGCAGCGTGCATTCAAAGACTCTGGTCTCCGTGTCGGTGAAGCCGCACTCCTTGGCGGCTTCGGGCTCCGGCTCCGTCCCCCCGTTCGGGAAGCTCATCAGGGACTGGAAGACGTTGTTGAACAGGAGCCACGACCCGGGGTCGTAGCCGGATGCCGGGTCGGTGGCCAGGACGTCGTCCGACATCCCCATCACCACGGATTCGCCGTCCTCCCCCGCTCCACCCGTTTCCGTGCCGCAGCCGGTCAGCAGAGCCCCGGCCAGCCCTCCCGAGAGGGGAAGGGCCAGCCACTGGTTACGCAAATTCACGAACGTGCCTTGTCGTTGATGTCATTCGGTGGAGCGAAGCCCGGCGGTCTTGTGTGCCGGTGTGCGCGGAGGTCAGCCGCTCACACCGCGTCCGAGCTCCCACAGCTGCAGGTTCGAGGACGAGTTGAGGGCCCACTCGACGCCCGTGATGTCGTCGCGGGCAGCGATGTACTGCTTGCCCTGCCAGAGCGGAAGCACCGGCACGTCCTCGGCGACGATGTCCTGGATCCTCTTGATGCTCTTGGAGGCGGTGAGCCGGTCCGCCTCGCGGCGCGAGTGCGGGAGCAGCTCGTCGTTGATGGTGCTGTTCACGTACGGCGAGCCGAGGATGTTGTCCTTGTCGAGGAACGGCGTCAGGAAGTTGTCGGCGTCGGGGAAGTCCGGGAACCAGCCCATCCCGTAGACGTCGTACGCGCCCTTCTGCTCGGCGGGGCGGAAGGTGTTCCACTCCGTGCCCTTGATCGACACGTCGAACAGGCCGCTCGCGTTGAGCTGCTTGCGAAGGAGCTCGAACTCCTTCTTGGTGCCCGGACCGTAGTGGTCCGTCGTGTAGTGCAGAGTGAGCTTCACCGGCGTGTCGATGTCGGCCTTCTGCAGCAGGGTGCGGGCCTTGGACGCGCTCGGGTCGCCGTACTGGTTGAAGAACGAGTTGGTGTGGCCGGTGATCGTGGCGGGCACCAGGGAGTAGAGCGGCTCGGCGGCGTCGCCGTACACGCCGGAGGCCAGGGCGCCGCGGTCGACGATCTGCGCCATGGCCTGGCGGACCGCCTTGGACTTGACGGTGTTGGCGTCCGTGTTGAAACCGAGGTAGCGGATCTCCAGGCCGGGTGTCTCGACCAGCTCGATGTCGTTGCCCGGGTCCTCGTCGAGCTGCTTGATCTGCTCGGGCGACATGGTGCGCGTCATCATGTCGATGTCGCCGCCCTTGAGGGCATCGCCCATGGCGTCGGTCGACTCGTAGGTGCGCATCTCGATCTTGTCGCTCTTGGGCTTGTACGCACCCTTGTAGTTCGGGTTCTTGGAGAACACCGTCTTGACGAGCTCGTTGCCCTCGACCTCTTGCTTGGCCGTGTAGGGGCCGGAGCCGTCCAGCTCGAAGCCGTCGCGCAGCTTGTTCTTGGCGTAGTGGTCCGAGCTGATGATGCCCGCGATGGGCGTGGCCAGCTTGTACGGGAACGTCGCGTCGGGGCTTTTGAGGTGGAAGACGACGCCCCGGTCGCCCTCGGTCTCGATCGCGTCGACGTTGGACACCATGCCGGCTGAGCCGCTGGGGTCCTTGATCTTGATGTCGCGCACCCGCTCGATGGAGAACTTCACATCGGTGGCGGTCAGCGGCTTGCCGTCGGCGAACGTCAGTCCCTTGCGCAGCGTGCACTCGTAGCGCTCGTTGCCGGTGTCGGTGAAGCCGCACTTCTCGGCCGCGTCGGGCTCGGGGTCTCCGCCGCCGCGCGGGGCGGCCATCAGCGTCTGGACCGTCTGGCGCACGACGTTCCAGGAGCCCGCGTCGTAGGCGTACGCGGGATCGAAGGGAGCCGGAATCTCGGGTGAGGTGGAGAACCGGTCCGTGGTGCCGACGGCGATCGCGTCGCCTCCCCCACCGTCGCCTGCCCCTCCGCAGGCCGCGAGCGCGGGAGCGAGCAGACCTATGACGGCCGGCAGCACCAAAGTCTTACGGTTCATGCTCGACGTTCTCCAGAGCTGTTGGTCCCGTCCGGACCGACAGCGAGGGGTGGGGTCAGCCGGTCCGTGGGGGCGGGGCGATGTTCTCGCGATGACATTAGTCCGCACCGCCAGGAGGGCTGGAAGGGACCGGAGTTGACCCTCAATCACGGAGCGAAACCGGGCGCGGACACACCGATAACCCAACACGGGAAGGTTTCGTGAGGTTCCCCTCAATCGGGACACAACGCCACTCGACAACTCGCCCAAATCGGAGGCCCGGCACAGCTCTGACCAGCTGTCGACCACCCACGGAGTGGGAAAGGTCACATCTTCAACTGTTCAGCACTTTCCGGCCATCAATTTCTGCAGGAAAGGCAGGTCGACGTGTTCGAGGGACGGAACGATGGTCCTGCCCGAGGCCGGTGCGATGGGCGCCACCGAAGGTACGGCCACCACGCGGCACCCCGCGGCCTCGGCCGCCGCCACGCCGGTCGCGGTGTCCTCGATGACGGCACATCTGGCCGGTTCCGCCCCAACCCCCGCCGCCGCGAGGAGATACGGGTCCGGATGCGGCTTGGTCCGGGTCACCTCGTCGCCCGCCACGGTGAGCGTGAAGTGGTGGGCTCCGATCGAGTCGAGCACGCGGTCGATGATGCGCCGGTGCGACGCGGAGACCAGTGCCATCGGCACCTCGTGCGCGGCGAGCTCGGCGAGGAGTCTCGCGGCGCCCGGCATCAGCGGCAGGGCGCGGCCGATGCGGTCCTCGAACCCGTCGTTGAGCAGCACGGTCAGCTCGGGGACGGTGATGTCGGCGCCGGTGGAGGCGATGAGGAATCCGGCACTGCGCGTCATGGGGCCGCCGACGACGACGTCACGCCAGGCCTCGTCGAGCGTGTGTCCGAGTGCGGCGAACACCTCGACCTCCGCGTCCCACCAGAACCCCTCGGTGTCCACGAGTGTTCCGTCCATGTCGAGGAGCACCGCCTGCAGGGCGGAGCCTTCGGCCGTTCGGGTACCGAGCGCGGGAACCGTACTGGTCATCCGGGCACACCTCCATGAGGGACGAAGAGGCCGGCTGCCCCCTTCTGACGGGTGGGCAACCGGCCTGCACTGGACCGACAAGTGTACGACTTGTCCGCTCAGCGCGCGTTGAAGTATTTCGCCTCGGGGTGGTGGATGACGATCGCGTCCGTGGACTGCTCCGGGTGGAGCTGGAACTCCTCGGAGAGCTGCACGCCGATCCGCTCCGGCTCCAGGAGTTCGGCGATCTTGGCGCGGTCCTCCAGGTCGGGGCAGGCCCCGTAGCCCAGCGAGAAGCGTGCGCCGCGGTACTTCAGGTCGAACATGTCCTCGACGTCGGCGGGGT
The DNA here is from genome assembly GCF_055577715.1 of Streptomyces sp. NPDC033177. Classification (NCBI taxonomy): domain Bacteria; kingdom Bacillati; phylum Actinomycetota; class Actinomycetes; order Kitasatosporales; family Streptomycetaceae; genus Streptomyces; species Streptomyces sp. NPDC033177. The sequence goes on from NZ_JBVIPS010000007.1 coordinate 316,586, forward strand.
CCTCGCCGCCGAACCCGAGCTCGGCGCGCACGCGGGCGTGCCAGTACTCGGCGAGGGCCTCGGCCAACTGCACGGACAGGCCGTGCAGTTCGAGGTAGTCGCGGTAGGAGTCGGCGGCGAAGAGCTCTGCGGTGGCCTCGCCGATCTTCGAGCCGACGGTGACGACCTGCAGGCCGACCACGTCGGTCTCGCCGGACTCCTCGGGACGGAAGAAGTCGGCCAGGCACAGGCGCCGGCCGCGGCGCTGGCGCGGGAAGGAGAAGCGGGTGCGCTCATTGCCCTGGTCGTCCAGGATGATCAGGTCGTCGCCCTTGGAGACGCAGGGGAAGTAGCCGTAGACGACGGCCGCCTCCAGCATGTTCTTGGTGTGCAGCTCGTCCAGCCAGCCACGCAGGTGGGGCCGTCCCTCGGTCTCGACGAGCTCCTCGTAGGTGGGCCCATCGCCCTTGCGGGCCTGCTTGAGGCCCCACTGCCCCTTGAAGAGGGCGCCCTCGTCGAGCCAGGACGCGTACTCCTTGAGCTGGATGCCCTTGACGACGCGGGTGCCCCAGAACGGCGGGGTGGGGACGGGATTGTCGGTGGAGGTGTCCGAGCGTGCGGGCCCCTCGTCCTCGGAGACCTCCAGGACGGGGGTGTCCTTCTTCGGCACCCGGCGCTGCTTCAGCTCGGGCAGCGTGGCGCCGGGGACGCCGCGCTTGACCGCGATCAGGGCGTCCATCAGGCGCAGGCCCTCGAACGCGTCACGGGCGTAGCGGACCTCGCCCTCGTAGATCTCGTGGAGGTCCTGCTCGACGTAGGCGCGGGTGAGGGCGGCGCCGCCGAGGATGACGGGGAAGTCCGCGGCCATCTTGCGCTGGTTGAGCTCCTCCAGGTTCTCCTTCATGATCACCGTGGACTTGACCAGGAGACCCGACATGCCGATCACATCGGCCTTGTGCTCGGCCGCGGCGTCCAGGATCGCGGCCACCGGCTGCTTGATGCCGAGGTTGACCACGTTGTAGCCGTTGTTGGACAGGATGATGTCCACCAGGTTCTTGCCGATGTCGTGGACGTCGCCGCGGACGGTGGCCAGGACGATGGTGCCCTTGCCCTCGGAGTCCGACTTCTCCATGTGCGGTTCGAGGTGGGCGACCGCCGTCTTCATCACCTCGGCGGACTGCAGCACGAAGGGCAGCTGCATCTGGCCGGAGCCGAACAGCTCACCGACGACCTTCATGCCCTCCAGGAGGGTGTCGTTGACGATGTCCAGCGCCGGGCGGGTCTGCAGGGCCTCGTCGAGGTCGATGTCCAGGCCGTTCTTCTCGCCGTCGATGATGCGCCGCTTCAGACGCTCGTCCAGCGGCAGGGCCATGAGCTCCTCGGCCTTGCCCGCCTTCATCGACTTCATGTTGACGCCCTCGAAGAGCTCCATGAGCTTCTGCAAGGGGTCATAGCCCTCTTCGCGGCGGTCGTAGATCAGGTCGTGGGCGACCTTGACCTGCTCCTCCTCCAGGCGCGCGATGGGCAGGATCTTGGAGGCATGCACGATCGCCGAGTCCAGACCGGCCTTGACGCACTCGTCCAGGAAGACGGAATTGAGCACGACGCGGGCGGCCGGGTTGAGGCCGAAGGAGATGTTCGACAGGCCCAGGGTGGTCTGCACGTCCGGGTGGCGGCGCTTGAGCTCACGGATCGCCTCGATGGTGGCGATGCCGTCCTTGCGCGACTCCTCCTGACCGGTGCAGATGGTGAAGGTCAGGCAGTCGATGAGGATGTCCGACTCGTGAATGCCGTAGTTGCCCGTCAGGTCGTCGATCAGGCGCTCGGCGATGGCGACCTTGTGCTCGACGGTGCGGGCCTGGCCCTCCTCGTCGATGGTCAGCGCGATCAACGCGGCGCCGTGCTCCCTGGCCAGCGCGGTGACCTTCGCGAACCGCGACTCGGGCCCGTCCCCGTCCTCATAGTTCACCGAGTTGATGACCGCGCGGCCGCCCAGCTTCTCCAACCCCGCCTGAATGACGGGCAGTTCGGTGGAGTCCAGGACGATGGGCAGCGTGGAGGCGGTCGCGAAGCGGCCCGCCAGCTCGGCCATGTCCGCGACGCCATCGCGCCCGACATAGTCGACGCACAGGTCGAGCATGTGCGCGCCCTCGCGGATCTGATCGCGCGCCATCTCCACGCAGTCGTCCCAGCGCGCGTCCAGCATGGCCTCACGGAACTTCTTCGAGCCGTTGGCGTTCGTGCGCTCACCGATCGCCATGTACGAGGTGTCCTGGCGGAAGGGCACGGTCTGGTAGAGCGAGGCGGCGCCCGGCTCGGGGCGCGGATCGCGGCGGACGGTTTCCACCCCGCGCACGCGCTCGACGACCTGGCGCAGGTGCTCGGGGGTCGTGCCGCAGCAGCCACCGACCAGGGAGAGGCCGTACTCACGTACGAAGTTCTCCTGGGCGTCGGCCAGCTCCCCCGCGCTCAGCGGGTAGTGGGCGCCGTCCTTGCCAAGGACCGGCAGGCCCGCGTTGGGCATGCAGGAGATCGGGACGCGCGAGTGGCGGGCCAGATAGCGCAGGTGCTCGCTCATCTCCGCCGGGCCGGTGGCGCAGTTCAGGCCGATCATGTCGATGCCCAGCGGCTCAAGCGCGGTCAGCGCCGCACCGATCTCCGAGCCAAGCAGCATAGTGCCGGTCGTCTCGACGGTCACCGAACAGATCAGCGGCAGGTTCGCGCCGGTGGCCTCCAGGGCGCGGCGGGCGCCCAGGATCGCGGACTTGGTCTGCAGCAGGTCCTGCGTGGTCTCCACCAGGAGCGCGTCCGCGCCGCCCGCGATCATGCCCTCGGCGTTGGTCTGGTAGGCGTCACGCAGCACCGTGTACGGGGCATGCCCCAGGGTCGGCAGCTTCGTACCCGGACCCATCGAGCCGAGCACCCAGCGCTGCTGCCCCGTCGAGGCAGTGAACTCATCCGCCACCTCACGGGCGATGCGCGCACCCGCCTCGGACAGCTCGAAATTCCGCTCGGGGATGTCGTACTCGCTCAACGCCGCGAAGTTCGTGCCGAACGTGTTCGTCTCCACACAGTCGACACCGACCGCGAAGTACTCCTCGTGGACCGAGCGGACGATGTCCGGACGGGTCACGTTCAAGATCTCGTTGCAGCCCTCGAGCTGCTGGAAGTCATCGAGGGTGGGGTCCTGCGCCTGGAGCATCGTGCCCATCGCGCCATCAGCCACCACCACACGCGTGGCGAGGGCTTCGCGGAAGGCATCGACTCGGGCTCGGTTCGAGAGATTCGAGGAACCGGACGAGGGGGTCGGCAACGAGGCCATGAAAGAGCTCCCTGAGGTGCGACGGCTGTCGGCTTTGCGCTTCGGAGGAAGGCGCACTCGGTCAGGGTAACGGGACGAAGGTCCACAGGGTGCGAGTGTTCACGAGGCGGACGCCCGGCGGGTCCGTCCTTCTCGGGGGTGTGGCGCGGCGCACGGCGGGGAACCGCGAGAATCCTGCGGGTGGCCGTCCAGAAATCGGCCACAAACACAGCCTGCCGCTCTGTCGCGGGAGGTCGACAACGACCGATAGTGTTCAGCATTGTCGAACGTTGGAGTCAGAGGGGACGGAGGAAGGGCTGCGATGGCACGGAACATCCAGTCGCTCGAGCGGGCGGCCGCGATGCTGCGGCTGCTCGCGGGCGGAGAGCGACGGCTCGGCCTCTCGGAGATCGCGTCCGCCCTTGGCCTGGCCAAGGGCACGGCCCACGGCATTCTGCGCACCCTCCAGGCGGAGGGTTTCGTCGAGCAGGAGTCGGCATCGGGCCGCTATCAGCTCGGCGCCGAGCTCCTGCGCCTGGGCAACAGCTATCTCGACGTCCACGAGCTGCGGGCCCGCGCCCTGGTGTGGACCGACGACCTGGCCCGGTCCAGCGGCGAGAGCGTCTACCTCGGCGTCCTGCACCAGCAGGGCGTCCTGATCGTGCACCACGTCTTCCGCCCCGACGACAGCCGCCAGGTCCTCGAGGTCGGCGCGATGCAGCCGCTGCACTCCACGGCCCTGGGCAAGGTGCTGGCCGCCTATGACCCGGTGGCGCACAGCGAGGCGGCCGAGGCCGAGGCCGACCGGCAGACCTTCACCACACGCACCGTCGTGGACCCCGAGGCCTTCGAGGGCACCCTCGACCTGACCCGCGCGCGGGGGTACGCCGCCGACGTCGAGGAGACATGGGAGGGCATCGCTTCCGTGGCCGCCCCCATCCACGACCGGCGCCGCATGCCGGTCGGCGCGGTCGGTATCACCGGTGCGGTGGAACGGGTCCAGAAGGACGGGGAGCTGCGCCCCGATCTGATCGCGGCCGTACGGGACTGCGCTCGCGCCGTGTCGCGGGATCTGGGCGCCGGCCGCTTCTAGACCCACCGGCCCCCGCCCGCCGAGACGCCCGTCTGCCCCCTGCTCAACATGCAGGGGGCATTCTTCTGCGCGAACATCGTTGAACGACGTTTCACCCGGTGGCGACCCCTGTCACCACCGATAACCCGAAACGATCAATAACGATCGTGTTTTCAATAACAGAACTCTTGACGGGCAAGTAACACCGGGGTGAGACTCGCGTCCATCGGTCGGCATTGTCGAACACCTACCGGCATTACGCGTTAGAGTGTGACAAGGCCAAGGGCCGGCAACGACCTCACCTGAGGTCGCGGACCACCGGAGGGACCCGGGGTTCGCCTTCCCCTGGACGAAGGACAAAGGAGTCGCGGGTGTCCAGCTCCGACATCTTCATCGGCGAGACCATCGGTACCGCCATACTCATCCTGCTCGGCGGTGGCGTGTGCGCCGCCGTCACGCTCAAGGCCTCCAAGGCCAAGGACGCCGGCTGGCTCGCGATCACCTTCGGGTGGGGCTTCGCGGTGCTCACCGGCGCCTACCTGGCGGGTGGCGTGTCAGGCGCCCACCTCAACCCGGCGGTCACCGTCGGTCTCGCCATCGAGGGCGGCACCAAGTGGAGCGATGTTCCGCTCTACCTCGGCTCGCAGCTGCTCGGCGCGATCATCGGCGCGATCCTGGTCTGGCTCACCTACATGGGCCAGTTCAAGGCGCACCTCACCGACCCGGCGATCCTCGCCGCGCAGCCGGTGGACGAGGGCCTCGTCGACCAGAAGGCCGCGCCCAAGGCCGGTCCGGTGCTCGGCGTCTTCTCGACGGGACCCGAGATCCGCAACTACGCGCAGAACGTGCTGACCGAGGTCATCGCCACCGTCGTGCTGGTCCTCGCGATCCTCACGCAGGGCCTGAACGACAACGGCAACGGCATCGGCGTCCTCGGTGCGCTGATCACCGCGCTCGTCGTGGTCGGCATCGGCCTCTCGCTCGGTGGCCCCACCGGCTACGCGATCAACCCGGTCCGTGACCTGGGACCGCGCATCGTGCACTCCCTGCTCCCGCTGCCCAACAAGGGCGGCTCGGACTGGACGTACGCATGGGTGCCCATCGTCGGCCCGCTGATCGGCGGCGCCATCGCGGGCGGTATCTACAACATCGCGTTCAAGTAGGACCGCGACAGCAGCCGATGACCGCCTGAGACAGACCGCCGAGCAAGAATTCAGGAGCACACCGTGACCACCGACGCACACACCGCTGGCCCCTTCATCGCGGCCATCGACCAGGGCACCACCTCCAGCCGCTGCATCGTCTTCGACAAGGACGGCCGGATCGTCTCGGTCGACCAGAAGGAGCACGAGCAGATCTTCCCGAAGCCGGGCTGGGTCGAGCACGACGCGAAAGAGATCTGGACCAACGTCCAGGAAGTCGTCGCGAGCGCCATCTCCAAGGCGGGCATCACCCACGAGGACATCAAGGCGATCGGCATCACCAACCAGCGTGAGACCACGCTGCTCTGGGACAAGAACACCGGCGAGCCGGTGCACAACGCCATCGTCTGGCAGGACACCCGCACCGACGCCCTGTGCAAGGAGCTCGGCCGCAACGTCGGCCAGGACCGCTTCCGCCGGCAGACGGGCCTGCCGCTCGCCAGCTACTTCGCAGGACCCAAGGCCCGCTGGCTGCTCGACAACGTCGAGGGCCTGCGCGAGCGCGCCGAGGCGGGCGACATCCTCTTCGGCACCATGGACTCCTGGGTCATCTGGAACCTGACGGGCGGTGTCAACGGCGGCAAGCACGTCACCGACGTCACCAACGCCTCGCGCACCATGCTGATGAACCTGCACACCATGCAGTGGGACGAGTCGATCGCCGAGTCCATCGGCGTACCGGTGGCGATGCTCCCCGAGATCCGCTCCTCCGCCGAGGTCTACGGCGAGGTCACCGGCGGCAAGCTCGGCGACGTCCTGCCCGGCATCCCCGTCGCCTCCGCGCTCGGCGACCAGCAGGCGGCCCTCTTCGGGCAGACCTGTTTCGCCAAGGGTGAGGCCAAGTCCACGTACGGCACCGGCACCTTCATGCTGATGAACACCGGTGAGTCGGCCATCAACTCCTACTCGGGGCTGCTGACCACCGTCGGCTACCAGATCGGCGACCAGAAGCCGGTCTACGCCCTCGAGGGTTCCATCGCCGTCACCGGTTCGCTGGTGCAGTGGATGCGCGACCAGATGGGCCTGATCAACTCCGCCGCCGAGATCGAGACGCTCGCGTCCTCGGTCGAGGACAACGGCGGCGCCTACTTCGTACCGGCCTTCTCCGGCCTCTTCGCCCCGTACTGGCGTTCCGACGCCCGCGGTGTGATCGCCGGTCTCACCCGGTACGTCACCAAGGCGCACATCGCGCGCGCCGTCCTGGAGGCCACGGCCTGGCAGACCCGTGAGATCACCGACGCCATGACGAAGGACTCCGGCGTCGAGCTCACGGCCCTCAAGGTCGACGGCGGCATGACCTCCAACAACCTGCTGATGCAGACGCTCTCGAACTTCCTCGACGCACCCGTGGTGCGCCCGATGGTGGCCGAGACGACCTGCCTCGGCGCCGCCTACGCCGCCGGTCTCGCCGTCGGCTTCTGGTCCGGCACCGACGAACTGCGCGCCAACTGGCGCCGGGCGGCGGAATGGACCCCCCGCATGGACGCGGACACCCGCGCCCGTGAGTACAAGAGCTGGCTCAAGGCCGTCGAGCGGTCCATGGGTTGGCTCGATGAGAGTGGCGAGGAGTAAGACACATGACCACCCTGCAGAGCGTCCCTGCCCTCGGGACGCATCCGGCTGCCGGCCTCAACCCGAGCCGCGCCGAGACCCGGGAGCAGCTTTCCAAGGCGACGTACGACCTCCTGGTGATCGGCGGCGGAATCCTGGGCATCTCCACCGCCTGGCATGCCGCGCAGTCGGGACTGCGGGTTGCTCTGGTGGACGCCGGTGACTTCGCCGGCGCCACCTCCTCCGCCTCCTCCAAGCTGCTCCACGGCGGTCTGCGCTACCTGCAGACCGGCGCGGTGAAGCTGGTCGCGGAGAACCACTTCGAGCGTCGCGCGGTGTCTCGCCAGGTGGCCCCCCACCTGGCGAACCCGCTCACCTTCTACCTGCCCGTCTACAAGGGCGGCCCGCACGGCGCCGCCAAGCTGGGCGCGGGCGTGTTCGCCTACAGCGCGCTGTCCGCGTTCGGTGACGGCGTCGGCCACCTGCTCTCGCCGTCGAAGGCCGCGCAGGACGTGCCGGAGCTGCGCACGGACAACCTGAAGGCCGTCGCCGTCTACGGCGACGACCAGATGAACGACTCCCGCATGGCCCTGATGACGGTCCGCGCGGCCGTCGAGGCCGGCGCCTCCGTCCTCAACCACGCCGAGGTCACCGGCCTGCGCTTCACCAGCGGCCGGGTAACAGGCGCGGAGCTCAAGGACCGCATGGACGGCGCCGAGTTCGGCGTCAACGCCCGCCTCGTGCTGAACGCGACCGGGCCGTGGGTCGACCACCTGCGCAAGATGGAGAACCCCGACGCGGCCCCCTCCATCCGCCTCTCCAAGGGCGCGCACCTGGTCCTCAAGCGCACCGCCCCCTGGAAGGCCGCACTGGCCACGCCGATCGACAAGTACCGCATCACCTTCGCCCTGCCGTGGGAGGACATGCTGCTCCTCGGCACGACGGACGAGGAGTTCGAGGGCGACCCGGCCGACGTGAGCGTCACCGAGGCCGACACCGCGCAGATCCTGGACGAGGCCGCGTTCTCCATCCGCGACCAGCAGCTGTCCCGCGACCTGATCACGTACTCCTTCGCGGGTCTGCGCGTCCTGCCCGGCGGCCCCGGCGACACGTCGAAGGCCAAGCGCGAGACCGTCGTCACCGAGGGCGCGCGCGGCATGCTCTCCGTCGCGGGCGGCAAGTGGACGACCTTCCGCCACATCGGCCGTACGGTCATGAAGAAGCTGGAGTCGCTGCCCGGCCACCCGCTCGGCGACGACTACGAGCCAATCTCGCAGCTCCAGAAGCGCCTTCCGCTGCCCGGCATCGCCAACCCGCGCGCGGTCGCGCACCGCCTGCTGGTCGACGGCCCGGCGCCCGGCCCGCGCATGTCGGCCGACACCGCCAAGCACCTGGCGACGCACTACGGCTCGCTCTCCTTCGACATCGCCCGCCTGGCGAACGAGAACCCTGAGCTCGCCGAGCGCGTCTCGCCGGACGCCCCGGAGATCTGGGCCCAGGTCGTCTACGCCCGTGACCACGAGTGGGCCGAGACGGCGGACGACGTCCTGCGCCGCCGTACGACGCTGACGATCCGCGGCCTCGCCACGGACGACGTGCGCGCCAAGGTCCAGGACGTGCTCGACGGCAAGTAGCCGCATCAGCAGGAGAGTTGACGGAGGGCGGTTCCCCGCGGGGAACCGCCCTCCGGCGTGTGCCGGGCGGCGTGCTCCTCGCGTCCCGCCGTCGGCTACCGTCTCCGGGGCCCGGCGCGCCACGGCAGGCGCCGCCGCGAGCGGCCCTAGGAGCAGCTTCATGACGACCGACGCCCGTACGCCCACCGACGCGCTGCCCATCACCCGCGTCCCCCGCACCGGCCTGCCCACCCGTGCGGTCGTCGTCGGCGATCCGGCGCGTGCCACCGCCGTCGCCGATCTCCTGGACGACGCCAAGGAGGTGTCGTACCACCGCGAGTACCGCACCTTCACCGGCAGTTGGCAGGGCACCCCGGTCGTCGTCGCCTCGCACGGTGTCGGCGCCCCCGGCGCGATGCTCCTCTTCCAGGAGCTGGCGGACGCGGGCGTCACCACGATCCTGCGGCTCGGCACGGCCGGTGCGATCCGCCCCGGCATCCGTGACGGCGACCTGGTCATCGCGGACGCGGCGGTACGCGACGACGGCGTGACCCAGCAGCTGATCCCCGCCGAGTACCCGGCGTTCGCGGCCCCGGAAGCGGTCATCGCGCTGCAGCGGGCGGCCCGCGCGGCCGACGCCCCGTACCACCGTGGCGTGGTGTGGACGCGGGCCGCGTTCCAGCCGGGCTTCCTGCCGCTGCCCGGTGAGGCGTACGCGGCCGCCGGGATCGCGGCCATCGAGATGGAGCTCTCGGCGCTGCTCGTCTTCGCGTCCACGCACGGCCTCGTCGCGGGCGGCGCGCTCGTGATCGACGGCGCCAACGCGGACGAACTCGTCGACGAGGAGACCCCTTTCTCGACGGGTGGCTACGACCCGCACCGCGACGTGGTGGCCGAGGGAGTCGCCCGGGGCGCCCGGATAGCCTTGGACGCGCTGCGTCTCCTTGCCGCCACGGAGCACTGAGCCCTGAGCAAGCATGTGAACGACCTCGTGGAGAACGGAACCGATGCACCTCACTGACCTGCCGGCCCAGGACCGGGGCGGCGCCATAGATCTTCTGGTCCACGGCGGCGACGTCCTGACGGTCGACGCGTCGGGCACCGTCGTGAAGGACGGCGCCATCGCCGTGCGCGACGGACGGATCGTCGAGGTCGGCCCGGCCGAGCGGCTGCGCGCCGCCCACGAGGCCGCCGAAGAGCTGGACGCCCGCGGCTGTCTCGTCATGCCGGGTCTGATCAACACGCACACCCACCTCGCGATGACCCTGTTCCGCGGCATCGCCGACGACCTCACCCTCCAGGGCTTCCTGGCCCGCGTCATCCCGGCCGAGGCGCAGCGGCTCTCGCCGGAGACGGTGACGGCGGGCATCCGGGGCGCGATCGCGGAATCCGTACGGGGCGGGGTCACCACCGCGCTCGACATGTACTGGTTCCACGAGGCGGCCGAGGCCGTGGCCCGCGAGGCGGGGTGGCGCCTGCTGACCGGCCCCACGTTCATGGACGTCCCGGGCCCGCCGGACGGCCGCCCCTACGCCGACCGGCTCGGCTGGGCCGCGGCCGACCTGGCCGCGCGCACCCCGGCGCCGGGCACCCGCCCAGTGGTCTTCGCGCACTCCGCGTACACCCTGGTGCCCGAGCAGCTGACGGCCATTGGCGCGCTTGCCCGCGAGCACGGCGCCCTGCTGCACCTGCACGCCGCCGAGAACGCGGGCGAGGTGCAGATGGTCGCCGAGCAGCACGGCATGCGTCCCGTGGAGCTGCTCGACTCGCTGGGCCTGCTCGGCCCGGACACGCTGCTCGCGCACGCGGTCGACCTCACGGACGCGGAGATCGGGACGATCGCCCGCACGGGGACGGCCGTCGCGCACTGCCCGGTGTCGAACCTGAAGCTGGGCTGCGGCATCGCGCGCGTCCCCGACCTGCTCGACGCGGGCGTCACGGTGGGTCTCGGCACGGACGGTGCGGTGAGCTCCAACACGCTGGACCTCCTCGGCGCGGTGAAGATGGCCGCCCTCGTGCACAAGGCGGGCGGCGACCCGACGGCGGTCGGCGCCGAGCAGGCCGTGCGGATGGCGACCGTCGAATCGGCGCGTGCGCTGGGTCTCGGCGACCGGCTCGGCTCCCTGGAAGCGGGCAAGCGCGCCGACCTGATCGTCCTCGACCTCTCCCGGCCGCATCTCACCCCGCGGCACGACCCGTGGTCGATGCTGGCGTACGCCGCCGCGTCCAGTGACGTGCGGGACACCGTGGTCGACGGCCGGGTCCTGATGCGGGACCGTACGCTGGTGACAGTGGACGAGCAGCGAGCGCTGCGAGCCCTGCGGGATGCGGCGGCCTCTGCGGCGCCCGTCCCCGCGAGCACGACAGGCACCTCCGAAGTGGCAAGCACCGTATGACCATCGAGCACGTATGAGCATCGAGCACGGCATGAGCATCGAACCAACCCGCGGCTTCACCGGCCGCGCCCGTGCCGCCGACCGCGACCCGCGGCTGCCTCCCGGGCAGTACGACGCGGCCGACGGCTGGCCCGTCCTGTCCGCCGAAGTGACGCCCGAGATCGCGCCCGCGGACTGGACGTTCCGCGTGGACGGCCTCGTCACCACCCCGCACACCTGGACGTGGGACGATGCGCACGCGCTGCCCGCCTCCGAGTACCGCGGCGACATCCACTGCGTGACCAGCTGGTCCAAGTTCGGGGTGCGCTTCGGCGGGGTGAGCCTGGACGCGTTCCTGGCCTCCGCGGGGCCGCGTCCCGAGGCCACGCATGTCGTCGCGTGGTCGCACACGGGATACACCACGAACCTGCCCCTGGCCGATGTGACGGGCGGCAAAGCGTGGATCGTCTGGGAGTACGGGGACGGCCCGCTGCCTCCCGAGCACGGCGGCCCGGCGCGCCTGATCGTCCCCCACCTGTACTTCTGGAAGAGCGTGAAGTGGGTCGCGGGGCTGCGGCTCCTGGACCATGACGAGCCCGGCTTCTGGGAGCAGAACGGCTATCACCACCGGGGGAATCCCTGGCGTGAGGAGCGTTACGCCGGTGACTGAGTCTGTGACCGACCCTTTCGTGCCCCCGACGCGGTTCGCCGTGCCGGGGCGGATCGAGGTGAGCGGACGCGCGGGCTCCGTCTGGCAGCGGGCGACCGTGGTGGAAGTCCGCCGGGACAACGCCGCCGGAACCGTCTCGACGTTCCGTCTGAAGGTGCCCCACTGGCAGGGGCATCTGCCGGGCCAGCATCTGATGCTGCGGCTGACCGCCCCGGACGGGTACGTGGCCCAGCGCCACTACTCCATCGCCTCCCCTCCCGAGGAGGGCGGCGAGATCGAGCTGACCCTGGACCACGTGCCGGGCGGCGAGGTGTCGGGCCATCTGCACACGGTCGCCCGCGTCGGTGACGTGGTGGAGGTGCGGGGGCCGCTGTCCGGGTTCTTCGCGTGGCCCGGGGACCGCCCCGCGCTGCTGCTCGGGGCGGGCTCCGGTGTGGTTCCGCTGATGTCGATGCTGCGGCACTGGCGGGGGGCGGGGCGGCCTGTGCCGTTGCGGCTTCTGGTCTCCGCGCGTACGCGCGAGGATTTGATCTATGCGGATGAGTACGGCGATGAGACCACGGTGGTGTTGACGCGGGCGGAGGGGCGGCTTCGTGCCGAGCACCTGGCTCCGCTCCTCGGCGCCGGTCAGCCCCATGGGGGCTGGGAGGCGTACATCTGCGGATCCAACGGCTTCGCCGAGCATGCGGCGCGCCTGCTGGTGGCCGGGGGCCAGCCGGTTGATCGCATCCGGATCGAGCGATTCGGGTAGCGGTCAGAGCGGTCCCTGCGGGGCTCTCCCCAATCCCGCCCCTTCCCGAAACCGGGGCTCCGCCCCAGACCCCGTACAAGATGTCCTCAAACGCCGGCCGGGGGGGGGGGGGTTTCCGCGGAGGGGGGGCGGGGCCAGAGAGAAGCTCGGGGAGGAGACCGACGAGACAGATGACGA
>NZ_JBVIPS010000007.1:329286-550924 GCF_055577715.1 Streptomyces sp. NPDC033177
CCACCCCTCCCTTCCCAAACCCCTTCCCCCCCCCCCCAACCCCCCCCCCACCCCCCCCCCCCCCCCCCCCACCCCCCCCTCCCCCTCCCCCCCCCCCCCCCCCCCCCGGCCGGCGTTTGAGGACGAACTCGGCGAAGCCGGTGATGACGGCCACCAAGGCTCTCGCGCCAGAGCGAGTTTTCGGGAAGGGGCGGGGTTGGGGAATCTTAAGGTGAGACCTCCTCCAGGCGCCGCCCGGCAGTCTCCTCCGCCCCGAAGGCGGCCACCACGGACCCCACCAACGCCACAGCCCCCAGCATCACAAACACCGTCGAAACGTTGCCGCCCGCGTACACCACACCCACCACGATCGGGCCGAGGATCACGCCGAGGCGGTTCATCGCCCCGCCGACACTGCTGCCGAGTGCCCGCATCCGCGTCGGGAAGAGTTCCGGCGTGTAGAGGTACAGGCAGATGTTGGAGCCGAAGAAGAAGACCGCGGCGAGCGAGGTCCACACCAGGACCTGGACCGGCGTGTCCGCGCCGACCGCCGCGAGCGCCACCAGCATCACCGCCGCCCCGCCCAGACAGCCGGTGATGACCTTCCGCCGCCCAAGCCGGTCGACGGTGAGCGCGGCCACGAGGCAGCCAAGGAGGCCCGCGCAGGACGTGACCGTCGAGTAGAGGAGCGCGTCGGAGAGGGTCAGGTCGTAGCGGTTCTGGTAGATCGTCGGGAGCCAGGACGTGATGCCGTAGTTGACGAAGTAGCCGGTGAACCAGAGCACGCCGATGATCAAGGTCCGGCGGCGGTAGCGGCCGGTGAACAAGCCGCGCAGACCGGAAGCCGCCTCGCCGGGGGCCGCGACGGGAAGCGCCTCGGGTACGGGCGGCAGGGGTTTCTTCGTGATCCGCTCGACGTCCGCCTCGATGCCGGACATCACCGCGTCCGCCTCGTCCAGCTTTCCGTGGTCAGCCAGCCACCTCGGCGACTCGGGAACCTTCCGCTGTACGAGGATGCAGAGCAGGCCGGGCAGCGCCGCGATGGCGTACATCCAGCGCCAGCCGAGCATCGGCACCACCCAGGCCGCGACAAGCGCGCCCACGGTCAGGCCCGCCGGGAACACCAGCTCGTAGAGGAGAACGAAGCGGCCGCGCTGGTGGCTGCGGGTGATCTCGGCGATGAAGGTCGCCGCCACCGGCACCTCGCCCCCGATCGCCAGGCCCTGGACGAACCGCAGGGCCATGAAGGCGTCGGGCGAGGTGGACACGGACAGGGCCAGGTTGGCGACGCTGGACAGCGCGATGCACAGCGCGATGACCTTCACGCGCCCGATGCGGTCCGCGAGGCGCCCGGAGAGCAGCGCCCCGATGAGCATGCCGATCGAGCCGACGGTGAGCAGCAGCGTCGCGGCGGACGTGCTGAGGTCCCACTCGTGGCGCAGTTCCGGCAGGGCGTAGGCGATCAGGAGCTGGTCGAAGGCCTCGAAGAAGGTGACCGCGCCCACGATGAGCCGGACGGTGACGTGCCAGCGGCACAGGGGTAGCCGTTCGAAGCGGGCGGCTATGGCGGCCCGGACCGATGGGTCCGGGGAGGCGTCGATCGTCATGCGGGCACTCCGCTGCTGAGGGGGCGGGGACGAGGGGAGGAACGCGACGGCCACGGAGTCTGGGGAAACTCAAGCCAAGAAGCGAGTAAGCGCAAAGTTTCTAAGCGCTTAAGTTGTACCGCCCCTGCACCGGAGCGCGTCAAGAGTCTCCGCAGGGGAAATCCATGAAGACCGCCCACGGACAGGTCTTGCGCTCCAGATATTTAAGCCCTTAGATTTCTAGCGCTTACCGAAGAGCATCCGGAACTCGCCTGAACCACGCGGCGGTTCACTCCGGACACCGCACGCAAGGAGGCCCCCATGCCCCGCATCCCGGCCGACGAGGCCCTCATCGCGGGCCAGTGGCGACGCGGCGCGGGCGCCCCGGCCGACACCGTCGACCCCGCTACGGGCCGCGTGCTCGCCACCGTCCACGCCGTCTCCCTCGACGAGGTCGCCGAAGCAGCCCAGGCGGCGGCCGAGGCCGCCGCCGACCCGCGCTGGCGCGACCTGCTGCCCCACCGTCGCGCCCTGCTCCTGCACCGCGTCGCCGAGCTGATCGAGGCGTCCGCGGAGGACCTCGCGGCCCTGCAGACCGCCGACACCGGCAAGGCCCTCACCGAGACCCGCGCCCTGGTGGGCAGCGCGGCGGCCACCTTCCGCTACACGGCCGCCGCCCTGGAGACCGCCGAGGAGGCCATCACTCCCTCGCGCGGCGACTACGTGACGATGAGCGTGTACGAGCCGATCGGCGTCGTCGGCGCCATCAACCCCTGGAACTCCCCGGTCGCCAGCGACGCCCAGAAGCTGGCCCCGGCGCTCGCGGGCGGCAACGCGGTCCTGCTCAAGCCCGCCGAGTGGACCCCGCTGGTCTCGCTGGCCCTGGGCCGCCTCATCAGCGGCGCCCTGGCGGAATTCGGGCTTCCGGCCGGCCTGCTCTCCGTCCTCACCGGGCGCGGCAGTGTCGTCGGGGACGCGATCGTCCGCGATCCGCGCGTCGGCAAGGTCACCTTCACCGGCGGCACGGGTACGGGCCGGACGCTCGCCCACGCGGCGGCCGAGAAGCTGATGCCGGTCTCGCTCGAACTGGGCGGCAAGTCGCCCACGGTCGTCCTCGCCGACGCCGACATCGAGCAGGCCCTGGCCGGCGTGATGTTCGGGATCTTCTCCTCCAGCGGACAGTCCTGCATCGCCGGGTCGCGGCTCTTCGTCGCCCGCGCTCTCTACGAGGAGTTCGTCGGCGAACTGGTCGCACGGGTGGGGAAGTTGCGCGTAGGGCCCGGCACCTCCCCCGACACCCAGGTCGCGCCCCTCGTGCACCACAAGCACCGGGACTCCGTCGCCTCGTACGTCGATCTCGCCCGCGAGGAAGGCGCACGGGTGCTGTGCGGCGGAGGTGTGCCACAGGGCGCGGAGTACCGGGACGGGGCGTACTACCTGCCCACCGTCCTGGACGGCCTCCCGAATTCCTCGCGGACCTGCCAGGAGGAGATCTTCGGGCCCGTCCTGGTCGCGCTGCCCTTCGACGACGAGGACGATCTCGTGCGGCAGGCCAACTCCAGTGTCTACGGCCTCGCCTGCGGCATCTGGACCAGCGACCACCGGGCCGCCTGGCGGATCGCGCGCCGTGTGGAGGCGGGCACGGTCTGGATCAACACCTACAAGCAGTTCAGCATCGCCACGCCCTTCGGCGGCATGAAGGAGAGCGGCCTCGGCCGCGAGAAGGGCCGCGACGGCATCCGCGCCTACCAGCGCCAGAAGTCCCTGTACTGGGGCCTCTCCGACGCGCCTCTCCCCTGGGCCAACTGAACCCCGTACCTCCGGACCTCTGGAGCAGGTCATGTCACCACCCCAAGCCCACCGTCCCCCGATCGCCCGGCTCCGCGCCCTGCGCTCCGTCGAGCTCCTGACCCCCTCCTTCACCGAGGCCGCCGACTTCTACCAGGAGGTCTGGGGCCTGGAGACCGTGGAGTCCGAGCGCGGCACGGCCGCCTGGCTGCGCGGCACCGGCGCCGAGCACCACGCCCTCCAGCTCACCCGGGCCGACCGCATCGGCCTCGGCAGGATCTCCTTCGCGGTGGCCACGCCCGCCGAGGTCGACGAGGCGGCCCGCAGGCTGCTCGCCCGCGGCATCACACCGGTGGCGGGACCCGGCCCGCTCGACCAGGTCGGCGGCGGCTACGGCCTGCGCTTCACCGATCCCGAGCACCGTCTGATCGAGATCAGCGCGGAGGTCCACGCGGTGCCGCCGCGCGGCCGGGACGGCGCCGTGCCGGTCGGCGTCACGCACGCCGTGCTCAACACGGCGGACATCGACGCCTCCGTCGCCTTCTACCGCGACGTCCTCGGCCTGCGCGTCTCCGACTGGTCCGAGCACCAGATGGCGTTCCTGCGCTGCAACGCCGACCACCACTGCATCGCCTTCAACCAGGCCGAGTGGGCCTCGCTCAACCACGTGGCGTACGAGATGAGTTCGGTCGACCACTTCATGCGGGGCCTCGGCCGGCTGCGGCACCACGGGATCGACCCGCAGTGGGGCCCGGGGCGCCACGGGCCCGGCAACAACACCTTCTCCTACTTCACCGATCCCTCCGGGCTCGTCTGCGAGTACACCTCCGAGGTCGCGCAGATCGTCGAGGACGCGTGGATCGCCAAGGTCTGGCGGCGGGTGCCCGAGCTCTCCGACCTGTGGGGGACGGCCGGGCCGCCGTCGAAGGAGATCCGCTGCCACATGGCGGGGGTGCCCGACCCCGGTCCGCTGTCCGCCCGGAACGAACCGGAGGTCCACGCATGAGCGCCGTACGCAAGGTCGGCATCGTCGGCTGGGGTGCCATCGGGCGCGTCGTCGGCACCGCACTGGCCGAACGCCGGGTCACCGGAGCCGAGTTGACGTGCCTCGTCGACAACCGTCCGCTCGGCGAAAGCGCCCCCGCCCCACAGGTCACCTTCGACGAGGCCATGGAGCGCTGCGATCTCATCGTCGAGGCGGCGGGCCAGGGAGTCGTACGGGAGTGGGGCGAGCGCGTTCTCGCCTCCGGGACCGATCTGCTGATCGCCTCGACGGGCGCGCTCACCGACGAAGAGCTGTCCAAGCGGCTCCTGGCCGCCGGTCCCGGCCGGGTGTACTTCACCGGGGGCGCGGTCGGCGGGCTCGACCTGCTCCAGGCGGTGCGTTCGCTGGGGCCGCTCGACGAGGTGCGGCTCACCACGACGAAACTGCCCGCCACCCTCGAACAGCCCTGGATGGACGCCGAGTTGCTGTCCCGGATGCGGGCGGCCACCGGCCCGGTCGAGGTCATGTCCGGGACCGCGCGCGATGTCCCCGTGAAGTTCCCCAAGTCCACGAACGTCGCGGCATCGGTCGCCCTCGCCGTCGGCGACCTGGACGCTGTGCGGGTCCAGGTCGTCGCCGACCCCGGCGCCCACCACACGCGGCATGTCGTCGAGGCGTCCGGCGCGCACGGCTCGTACCGCTTCGAGGTCGCGCATCTGCCGGACCCCGGCAACCCGGCGACCAGCCAGGTCGTGCCGTACGCGGTCCTGCGCAGCTTGGCCGCGCTCGCGGGGCGGACGGGGCAGATCCTGTGATGGCCGTCCATGTGGAGGAGGCGGGCTCCGCCGGGCCGCTGCTGCTCTGCCTGCACGGCATCGGCTCCTCGTCGGCCGCCTTCGCACCGCAGCTCACCGAGCTGTCCGCGTACGTGCGGGTGGTGGCCTGGGACGCTCCCGGGTACGCCAAGTCCGCTGACCCGGAAGGCGCGTTGGACCTGGACGGCTATGCGGACGCGGCAGCCTCCCTCATCCGGGAACGCGGCGCGAGCGCCCATGTCCTCGGCGTCTCGTGGGGCGGGGTGATCGCGCTGCGGCTCGCGGCCCGGCACCCCGAGCTGGTCGACTCGCTGATCGTGGCGGACTCCAGCGCCGGGTCCGGCACCGACCCCGCGAAGGCCGACGCCATGCGGCAGCGGGCCGCGGAACTCGCTGAGCTCGGGCCGCGGGAGTTCGCCGAGCGGCGCGGGCCCCGGCTCGTCTCGCCGGACGCGCCCCCTCGGCTCGTCCGCCGGGTCGTCGACACCATGGCCGCCTCCGTACGCCTGCCCGGATACGCGTACGCCGCCGAGTCCATGGCCGGAGCCGATCTGCGCCCCGAGATCCCCGGCATCGCGGCCCCCGCCCTCGTCCTCTGCGGCGACCAGGACCGGGTCACCGGCGCCGAGGCCTCCCAGGCCATCGCCGGGGCCCTGCACAAGACCGCCTACGTGATCGTCAAGGACGCCGGTCACCTGGCCAACCAGGAGCAGCCCGAGGCCTTCAACGCCTGGGTCCTCTCGCACCTGCGCATCACCGCCCGTATCGCCGAACACCTCTGAGAAGGAGCCCCTCCATGCCTCTGACCACCACCGAGTACGACAACGGCGGCGACCTCGGCAAGTACACCGACTCGCTGATCGCCACCAAGGAGTCCCGCGTCGCGGACTTCAGCACGCTGTCCTTCCAGGAGAAGGCGGGCCCGCAGTACCGCCGCGGCCAGATCCGGTACGTCGGCTCCGGCGCGACCGGCAACCACGAGAACGACAGCCGCATCCTGCCGTCCGGCGGCTTCACCTTCTCCAACATGCTGCTGCCGCCCGGTGCCGAGGGCCCCGAGCACACCCACCACGACGTCGAGGAGGCCTTCTTCGTCCTGGAGGGGCAGGTCAAGGTGGGCATCCACCGGGGCTCCGAGGAGGCCGAGTACCGCACCCTCGGCTACCGCGACATGATCGTCGTCCCGGCGGGCGTGGCGCGCTCCCTGAAGAACGAGGGTGACACCGACGCGCTCTTCTGCGTCGTCATCGGCACGCAGAAGCCGCAGGTGCCGACGTACCCCGAGCACTCGCCGATGCACGGCGTCACCCGTGACTGACGACCGCTCGACCGACGACCGCACCGTCGTCATCACCGGCGCGGGCCGTGGCCTCGGTCTTGCCATGGCCCGCCGGGCGGGCGAGGACGGCTTCCGGGTCGTCGTCGCCGAGGTGGACGCGGGGCTCGGCGGCGAGGCCGTCGCCGGGTTGCGCGCCGACGGCCTGGACGCGCATTTCGTGCGGTGCGATGTAGCGGACCCGGAGTCGGTGAGCGAACTCGCTGCGGCTGTGCGCGACTTGGGGCCGCTGTACGGCTTGGTCAACAATGCCGCCCTCGCCAACGGCGTCGGCGGCAAGGAGTTCCAGGACATCGACGTCGAGGTGTGGGACCGCCTGATGGCGGTCAACGCCCGCAGCCCCTGGCTCGTCGCCAAGGCCCTGCACCCGCAGTTCCGCTCCCCCGGGCGGATCGTCAACATCGCGTCGGACGCGGCCCTCTACGGGTCGCCGCGCCTGGCCCATTACATCGCCTCCAAGGGCGCGGTCATCGCCCTGACCCGGGCGATGGCCCGCGAGCTCGGCGACCAG
Organism: Streptomyces sp. NPDC033177; assembly: GCF_055577715.1. Classification (NCBI taxonomy): domain Bacteria; kingdom Bacillati; phylum Actinomycetota; class Actinomycetes; order Kitasatosporales; family Streptomycetaceae; genus Streptomyces; species Streptomyces sp. NPDC033177. Next base: position 336,287 of record NZ_JBVIPS010000007.1, read on the forward strand.
GGGATCACCGTCAACGCGGTGGCACCGGGTCTCACCGAGGTCGAGGCCACCGCGACGGTGCCCGCCGAGCGGCACGCGCTCTACCGGGGCAACCGGGCGATCTCGCGCCCGCAGCAGCCGGACGACCTCGTCGGGCTCGTCTCCTTCCTCCTCTCCGAGGAATCCCGCTATCTGACCGGACAGGTGATCGCCGTCAACGGCGGCTTCACCATGAACTGACGCACAGGAGCACTGAGTTATGGATCTGGGCCTCTCCGACCGGACCGTCCTGGTCACCGGCGGCAGCTCGGGCGTCGGCCTGGCCACGGTCCGCGCCCTGCTCGACGAGGGTGCGCGCGTCGCGACCTGCGGGCGTGACGCCGACCGTCTCGCCAAGGCCGCGGCCGGCCTCGGCGGCGGTGACCGTCTCCTGACGGGCGTGTGCGACGTGCGCGACGCGGACGCCGTACGGGAGTTCACCGAGCGCGCGGCGGGCACCTTCGGCTCGCTGGACGGTCTCGTCAACAACGCGGGGCAGTCCCGCATGAAGGGCTTCGACGAGTCGACCGCCGATGACTGGCGCGACGAGCTGGAGCTGAAGTTCGCCGGGGTCCTCAACCCCCTGCACGCGGCCCGCCCGCACCTGGCGGCATCGGACGCGGCGAGCGTCGTCAACGTGAACGCGGTCCTCGCCAAGCAGCCCGAGCCCCGACTCATCACCACGAGCGCCGCCCGCGCGGGCATCCTCAACCTCTCCAAGTCCCTGGCCACGGAACTCGCGCCCGAGGGCATCCGCGTCAACTCGGTCTGCCTGGGCCTGATCGACACCGGCCAGTGGACCCGCCGCCACGCGGCAGCCGAGTCGGGTCTGTCGTACGAGGACTGGCAGGCGGAACTCGCGGCGGACCGCGGGATCGCGCTCGGCCGCCTCGGCCGGGCGGAGGAGGTCGCGTACGCGATCGTCGCGCTGCTCTCGCCCCGCGCCTCGTACACCACCGGCACCAGCATCGACGTCTGCGGCGGCGTCGGCCGCGGCATCCTCTGAGGAGCTCCCCCATGCCACCCACACCATCCACGACGCCCACGCGTCACGCCACCGGCGGTGATCTCCTCGTCGCCGTCCTGCGGGAACTCGGCGTCGACACGGTCTTCGGGATCGTCAGCGTGCACAACCTGCCGCTGGTCGAGGCGGTCGACCGGGAGCTGCGCTTCGTCCCGGTGCGCCACGAGGCGACCGCCGTGAACGCGGCCGACGCCTACGGCCGTGCGCGCGGTTCGCTCGGCTGCGCGCTCACCTCGACGGGTACGGGCGCGGGCAACGCGGCGGGTTCCCTGGTCGAGGCGCTGAGCGCGGGCACCTCCGTCCTGCACGTCACCGGGCAGGTGGAGAGCGAGTTCCTGGGCAGCGGCCGTGGCTTCATCCACGAGACCAAGGACCAGCTGGGCATGCTCAGGGCGGTCTCCACGTACGCGGCGACCGTTCCTTCGACGGAAGACGCGGGCCGCATCCTGCGCGACGCGGCCCGCGCGGCCCTGACCGACCCCGGCGGCCCGGCGAGCGTGGAGTGGCCGGTGGATCTGCAGTACGCGGCCCAGACGGACCCGGCGCCGACGATCGCGGGGGCAACGCTTCCGGGTCCCGGCACGCAGCACGCCTCACCGGCTCCGGAGCAGACCGAGCGGCCCGCGGCCACGCCGGAGAAGGCGGCACCGGACACCACGCTTTCGCTGCCCAGCACACCGAGGACCCCACCGCCTCCGGCAGACGCAGAGCTGCACGTGACCACTCCTTCCGGGGAACCGGCACCGGCGCAGGGGACCGAAAGCCTGCGGACACTCGGCCACCCGGGGGCTACAGCACGGCCCCACCCCATCCCCGCTGCCTCCGAACTCGCAGCCGCTCAAGCCCTGTTGGCCACCGCTGAGCGCCCCCTCATCTGGGCCGGCGGCGGAGCCACCCGTGCGCGCGCCGAGCTGGCCGAGTTGCTGCACGTCACCGGCGCCGGGCTGCTCAGCTCCAACTCCGGCCGGGGTGCCGTACCCGAGGACCACCCGCAGGTCATCGGGAACTTCGCCACCTCCCCGGCGGCCCGCGCCCTCCTCGCGGACGCGGACCTGCTGCTGACCATCGGCACGCACTTCCGGTCCAACGAGACCGCCGACTACGGGCTCACGCTCCCCGAAGCGCACATCCAGATAGACGTCGACGCCGACGCCCTCGGCCGCGTATATCCGGCTCGGCACGCCCTGCACGGTCACGCGCCCGACGTGCTCGCGGCCCTGCTCCCGCACGCGCGCCGGGCCGACGAGAGCTGGACGCACCGTGTCGCCGCCGTCCGCGAGGACGTCCGCGCCACCCTGCACGACAACATCGGACCGCAGGCCGCGATCTGCGACGCCATCCGTGCCGCGCTGCCCCGCGAGGCGGTCGTGGCCCGTGACGTGACCATCCCGTCCAGCAGCTGGGGCAACCGGCTCCTGGAGATGTACGACCCCCGCGACAACGTCTTCCCGCGCGGTGGCGGCATCGGACAGGGGCTCGGCATGGGCATCGGCGCGGCCCTCGCACGGCCCGACGCGCCCACCGTCGTCCTCGCCGGTGACGGCGGGCTCGCCGTCCACCTGGGCGAACTGCTCACGCTCGCCCAGGAGCGGCCACGCCTGACGCTGATCGTCTTCAACGACGGCGGGTACGGCGTGCTGCGCAACATGCAGGACCGCTACAGCGAGCGCCGCTCCGGAGTCGACCTCGCCACGCCCGACTTCGAACTCCTCGCCAAGGCCTGCGGGCTGCCCTACGCCAGGATCGCCGCCGAGGAGCACGCGCAGCCGGTGATCGGCCACGCCGTCGCGTCCGACGGGCCGACCCTCGTCGAGGTCGACCTGGCCCGCCTGGGCCCGATGAAGAACCCGTTCACCCCGCCCGTCAAGATCCCCGGCCAGTGAGGAGGGCCCACCATGACCGACAGCGCACTCACGCTGCTTGTACGCCGTATGACCTGGGAGGCGGACGGAGTCCTCTCCGTTGAACTCGTCCACCCGGACGGCAAGCCACTGCCCGCATGGAGCCCCGGCGCGCACCTCGACCTCCACACGGGCGGCCACGTACGCCAGTACAGCCTGTGCGGCGATCCGCGGAACACCTCCGCGTACCGCATCGGCGTCCTCAACGAGGCTGCGTCGCGCGGAGGTTCGCGGCACGTGCACACCAAGCTGCGGCCGGGCCAGACGGTCACCGCCTCCGAACCGCGCAACCACTTCGCGCTGGAGGACGCCCCCGGCTACCTCTTCATCGCGGGCGGCATCGGCGTCACCCCGCTCCTCGCCATGGCCCGCGAGGCCGCGCGGCGCGGGGCCGACTGGCGCATGGTGTACGGCGGACGCAGTCGGGATTCGATGGCGTTCATCGATGAACTGAGCGTTCTGGACGGCGCCTTGAGCGTCATACCGCAGAACGAGCACGGGCACATCGACCTCGCGTCGGCGCTCGACGGACTGCCCGAAGGCACGCTCGTGTACTGCTGCGGGCCCGAGCCGCTGCTCGCCGCCGTGGAGACGCTCTGTCCGGCGGACCGGCTGCGCGTGGAGCGGTTCGCCGCTCCCGTCGTGGAGCAGGCCGGGGACGACTCGGCGTTCGAGGTGGAGTGCCGGACGTCCGGCCTCACTCTCTCCGTCGGCGCCGGCACGTCCATCCTGCGGGCCGCCGAGGACGCGGGTCTGAGCGTCAACAGCTCCTGCCAGGAAGGCATCTGCGGCAGCTGCGAGACACGTGTGCTCGACGGCACGCCCGATCACCGCGACTTCCTGCTCAGCGAGGCCGAGCACGCCGCGAACGCCTCGATGATGATCTGCGTCTCGCGCTGCGCGTCCGGCCCTCTCGTCCTCGACCTGTAAATCCCCACCGGAGGCAACAGTGACCACCACCTGGCCGTACCTGGACGTCCACCAGTCCCGTACGCACGAGCCGACCCCGTACGAGTACAAGCTCGCCGCCACCCTCGAAGAGATATTCACCAAGGAGGGCCATGAACTCTCCGATGTCGTACGTGGCTTGAACAGCCGCCAGGTCCACGCGCCCGACGGCGCCGCATGGACCGAAGAGTCCTTCCGTGCCGAGATGAACCGACTGGGAGCGTGACCCCGATGACCACCCTGACTCCCCGCGTCGGCCCGGCCGCTTCCGCCGACCACATCTACGCCACCGGCCTGCGCAACCAGTGGCACCCCGTCGTCCCCTCGGACTTCGTGGCCCCCGGTGCCATGCGCAAGGTCACCGCCCTCGGCGAGCAGTGGCTGCTCTTCCGGCGCTCCGACGGCGCCCTCTCGATGCTCGCCGACCGCTGCCCGCACCGTGGGGCGCCCCTCTCCCTGGGCAAACACCTCGGTGACCGGGTGGCCTGCTGGTACCACGGCGTGGAGGTCGAGACCGACGGCACCGTCTCCTCCGTACCGGGTCTGCCCGGCTGCAATCTGGAGGGCAAGAAACTCGTCACGTCGCTGCCCGTCCGCGAGATCGGCGGCGCGATCCTGGCGTACTTCGGCGACGAGCGGCACCCTGAGCCGGCCGAACTGGCGCTGCCCGAGCCGCTCACCGACCCCGATGTCGACGCGATCCTCTGCTACGCGGAGTGGAACGGCCCCTGGCGGTTCGCGGTGGAGAACCTCCTGGATCCGATGCACGGCGCGTTCCTGCACCACGAGTCGCACACGATGTACGACGGCGACACCACCGCCAAGTTCCGTATCCGGGAGACGGACCGCGGCTACTTCTTCGAGAAGACCGACCAGCGGGGCGTCAACTTCGACTGGGTGGAGCTGTGCCGCACCGGCGTGGACTGGGTGGACCTGACCATCCCCTACCCGCCGTCGGCAGGACCCGGCGGCCCGTTCGGGATCGTCGGCATGGTCTGCCCGGTCGACGAGAACCGCACCGGTGTCTTCTTCTGGCGCTACCGCCGGGTGCAGGGCTGGCAGCGCGACACCTGGCGCTTCCTCTACAAGACGCTCATCGAGGAGCGCCACTGGCAGGTCCTCGAACAGGACCGGGTGATGCTGGAAGCGATGCCCGCCGACGCCGACCAGCGCGAGAACCTCTACCAGCACGACCTGGGCGTTGTCCGGCTGCGCCGGATGTACCGCGCGGAGGCGGAGGCCCAGGCCGGCGCCTCATAAGGCTCAGGCCTCCGCTTCGTGAGGTGCGTCGGAGTCGGTGATGGACCGCTCCAGCTTGGACATCAGTCGCGCCAACTGACGGCATTCGGCCGGGGAGAGTCCGTCGAGCATCCGGCGTTCGTTGTCGAGGTGCTCGGCGAACACCTCGTCGATCTTGGCGAGTCCCGTCTCGGTGAGCCGTGAGTAGACGACGCGGCGGTCCTCGGCGTCGCGCTCGCGCACGATGAGGCCGTCCTTCTCCAGGCGGTCGATGCGCAGCGTCACGCCGGCCGACGACACGAGACCGGAGTCGGCGAGCTGGCCCGCCGTGAGCCGGTAGGGCGCCCCGGCCCTGCGCAGCGCGGTCAGCACGTCGAACCCGGCGACCGCGAGGCCGTGCCGCTCGATCGCCGTGGTGAGCCTGGTGTTGTAGCGCAGGAAGGTCCGGTGCAGCCGCGCGAGGACCTCCAGGGGCGCGGTGTCGAGATCCGGCCGTTCCCTCGCCCAGTCCTCGATGATCGACGCGACCGCGTCCCGCTGGGGCCCCGCCGACTTCTTCCCGGCCATCTGCCGTAGCCTCCCTCTCGCCGTCCCGCGGCCGGTGTCCTGCCGCGGTCAGTACGGAAATCTTAGCCCTGAGAGAAGTACGTATGCGCGGGACCTCGTGCACGACGGCGCGGGAACCCGCCATACTCGTCCGACACATCGGATGTCTTCTGTCTTGCGAGGCGAGGTCCCCATGGCTGTCACCGACGAAGCCATCGAAAAGATCAAGGGCATGATCGTCTCCGGCGCGCTGCGCCCCGGCGACCGACTGCCCAAGGAGAGTGAACTCGCCGCCGACCTGGGCCTTTCACGCAACTCGCTGCGCGAGGCGGTGCGCGCCCTCTCACTGATCCGCATCCTCGACGTACGACAGGGCGACGGCACGTACGTCACGAGTCTGGACCCGCAGCTCCTCCTCGAAGCCCTCAGCTTCGTCGTCGACTTCCACCGCGACGACACGGTCCTGGAGTTCCTCGCGGTGCGCCGCATCCTGGAACCGGCTGCCACGGCGATGGCCGTCGCCCATATCACCGAGGCCGAACTCGACGTACTGAGCGACCAGTTGGACGCGCTCGGCCCGGCCCCCTCGGTGGAGGAACTGGTCGCCTGCGACCTGGAGTTCCACCGCGGCATCGTGCAGTCGTCCGGCAACTCGGTGCTCTGCTCGCTCCTGGACGGCCTCTCCGGACCCACCACCCGGGCCCGCGTCTGGCGCGGCCTCACCCAGGAGGACGCCGTCAGCCGCACCCTGCACGAGCACCGCGCGATCCTCACCGCACTGCGCGCCCGCGACGCCGAGGCGGCCAGGTCATGGGCGACGGTGCACATCGCGAGCGTGGAGCAGTGGCTGCGCTCGACGCTGTGAAGCACGGGTTCCGAGGGAGTGCGCGGGCCTTCCGCGGGGCAATGATCCATCCATCGCGGCCCGCGCAAGGGGGCTGCGGAGGGCCCCGCCGGACGCCGTAAGGTTGGGGCGTACGTAAAGGACGTCGGAAGGAGGCCTGGGTGATCGAGCTCGAGGGGGTACCCGAGCTGGTCGACCCGGTCATGGTGGCCGCGTTCGAGGGCTGGAACGACGCCGGCGACGCCGCCTCCACCGCGGTCGCGCATCTCGACAAGGAGTGGAAGGGCGAGGTCTTCGCGGCACTGGACGCCGAGGACTACTACGACTTCCAGGTCAACCGCCCCACGGTCTTCCTGGAGGGCGGCGTCCGCAAGATCACCTGGCCGACGACCCGGCTCTCGGTGGTCCGCGTGGGCGGCGACAAGCCGCGCGACCTCGTGCTGGTGCGCGGGATCGAGCCGTCGATGCGCTGGCGGTCGTTCTGCAACGAGATCCTGGGTTTCGCCCATGAACTGGGCGTGGAGCTGGTGGTGATCATGGGTGCGCTGCTCGGCGACACCCCCCACACCCGCCCCGTCCCGGTGAGCGGCGTCACGTCCGACCCGGACCTGGCCCGCACCATGGACCTGGAGGAGACGAAGTACGAGGGCCCGACGGGCATCGTCGGCATCCTCCAGGAGGCTTGCACGCACGCGGGCGTTCCGGCGGTCAGCCTCTGGGCGGCCGTCCCGCACTACGTCTCGCAGCCGCCGAACCCCAAGGCCACGCTGGCCCTCCTGAACCGCCTGGAAGACCTCATCGGCCTGCGCATCCCGCTGGGCGACCTCGCCGAGGACGCGCGTGCCTGGCAGGTGGGCGTGGACCAGCTCGCCGCCGAGGACAGCGAGGTCGCCGAGTACGTCCAGTCGCTCGAAGAGGCGCGGGACACGGCCGAGCTGCCCGAGGCAACCGGCGAGGCCATCGCCCGCGAGTTCGAGCGCTATCTGCGGCGGCGCGACGGCGGCGGCCCGCCGCAGCCCGGCGGCCACGCCACGGAGGGCGGCGACACCGCCCCGTACCTGCGCGAGAGCCCCAGTGGCGACCGTACGCGGCCGCCGAAGCCGCAAGCGCGCCCGGACACGGAACCGGGGTCCGGAGCGGCGGCGGGACCGGACGAGGAGAGCAGCGACGAATCCGGACCCGCTGATTCCTCCGAGGACTGACAGCGGCACAGAGCGAGTTACCTGGGGCGGCACCTGTGAGGGTGCCGCCCCTTCGCGTTCGGCGTCTGGCCGGATTGAGACGTGACATCGCCTTTCGGACGAATTGCACGAGCTTCCCCGTTCCCCTTGATTTCAAACCCAGTTGGGGCAAAGGGGGTGGACGACCGCGCCCGGCGGTAGCAGGGTGAGCCCCGGAACGCGCGGCCACAGCGCGCGGCACGGCACCCCGCAGGACCGAAGGGAGCGGTGAAGCGATGACCGACCAGGTAGAGCCGGCAAGGGACCCGGGAGCCGGCGGCCCCGGACCCGACGGGGCGGGATTCACCTACCGCGCGTCCGAGCAGGAGCTGATCGTCGTCGCACGGGCGGAGGCCCGGCTGCGGGCCGGGGCCGAGGGCGTCCGCTCGGCGGCGGGCTCCGACGTGTCGGCCCTGAACATGTTCCTCGGCGACGAACAGCTCGCCCTTGAACCGCTGTTCGGCAACGAGGAGCGTCTGCACGCCGCGGCCGGGCAGCTCGCCGAAGCGGACGGCGGTGACGGCGACGACGTCCCCGACCTTGCGCTCTTCTACCGCGTACGCGGCGGCGAGAGCCGGGCCCAGGAACTGCGCTCGCGGCTGGCCGCGCTGCCGGGGATCGACACGGCGTACGTGAAGCCCGGTGCCGTACCGGCGTCGCTCGGCTCGACCGACAAGCCGCGGACCCCGCCCCAGCGCGGGCCGGGAGAGCTCGGCACGCCCGACGTCGGCGAGTCCGCGCGCCGCAAGGAAGGCGCCCCCGTCACCCCCGACTTCACCGGCCGCCAGGGTTATCTGCGCCCCGCGCCCGAAGGCGTCGACGCGCACTGGGCGTGGCAGCGGCTCGGCGGTTCGGGCGAGGGCATCACGGTGATCGACATCGAGGGCGCCTGGCAGCTCAGCCACGAGGACCTGACGGGCAAGCTCGCCGGCGTGGTCATCGGGACACCGATCCAGGACGTGGCCTGGCGCAACCACGGCACCGCGGTGATCGGCGTGATCGGCGGCGACCGCAACCAGGCGGGGATCACGGGCATCGCGCCCGAGGCGATGACCGCGACGGCCTCCTTCCAGCCCCTGGGCACCGCGGCGACGATCCACGCGGCGGCACAGCGGCTCGGCCCCGGCGACATCGTGCTGATCGAACTGCACCGCCCAGGGCCGCGGTTCGGCTTCGAACCGCGCGACGACCAGCGGGGCTACATCGCCCTGGAGTGGTGGCCCGACGACTACGCGGCGATCCGGTACGCCGCCGCGAAGGGCGTCATCGTCGTGGGCGCGGCGGGCAACGGCGCCGAATCCCTGGACGACGCGATGTACGAGCGCAGGCCCGACGAGTTCCCCGAGTCGTGGCGCAACCCCTTCAACCCCTCCAACCGGCCCTCCCGCGCCGTCCTGGTCGGCGCGGGCGCACCGCCGCCCGGCACCCACGGCCGCGATCACGGCCCCGACCGCTCACGTCTGGGGTTCTCCAACTACGGTGCCCGCGTGGACGCCCAGGGCTGGGGCCGCGAGACGACCACGACCGGCGGCTCCTGGAACCAGCCGGGCGATCTGCAGGGCGGCCCCGACGAGATCGGCTGGTACACGGACACGTTCTCCGGGACCTCGTCCGCCTCACCGGTCGTCGTCGGCGCCCTGGCCTGTCTGCAGGGCATGCTCAAGGCCGCGGGCCAGCAGCTGATGACCCCGGACCGGGCGCGTGCGGTGCTGCGCTCGACGGGCTCGCCGCAGCAGGACGCACCGGGCCGCCCGGCCTCGCAGCGGATCGGCAACCGCCCGGACATCAAGTCGGCGGTCACGAACCTGCTGCCGTCGGCGGTGGGCTCGGGCCGGGCCGAGCGCTACTGGGACGAGCTGATCCCGTATCCCCCCGAACTCCCGCCGCGCCTACGGCTGTTCGTCGCGGGAGAGTGGCGCAACCTGAACGATCCGTCCCCCGACATCCGCCAGGCGGTACGCGCCGCCTTCGCCGGAGGACACCCCGACGTACGCGTCTGGTTCTCGGACGACGAGGTCGTCGGCCTGGTCGTCACGGGCTGAAGCATCACAACCATTGAGGGAAGGTGGCACACGCATGAGTACCACCCCGCACATGAGCCCCATGCAGCAAGGCCGGCAGCAACAGGGCCAGCAGGGCCCGAGCACCGCGCCGCCCCAGCAGTTCGACCAGCAGTTCGACCAGGAGGGCATGCGCGGCATGCAGGGGAACGGCACGCAGGGTGCGCAGCAGCAGCTCCGCCAGCTCGGCGAGCAGCAGCCCTACCAGCAGCTGCTCCAGCAGCTCGGCCAGGAGAACATCCCGCAGGCGCAGGCACCCGAGATCTCCACCAAGGCGGTCGCGTCGAACGTTGCGACGACGTTCTGGGACGTCGTGCAGCCCCTCCCCGGCCAGGCGTCGGCCCTCTACCTGTGGGTCGACGACGCGTGGCGGGTGTTCATCAACCCCACCCCGCAGACCCGCGACGAGGTGCAGGACGCCTTCGCGTTCGGGCAGCGGGTGTACGGCTACTACGACACCAACAACCCGTCGTACCTGGTGGCCATCGTGGTCACCAAGTGACGGTCACCGCCGTCGCGTGAACGGACCGCGGCGCCGGGCGGAGTCCTTCCCGCCCGGCGCCGCTCTTCATGCCGGATTACCTCAGCGGTCGACGGGGCTACAGGGCCACGCCGAGCAGCGCGTCGACCGCGCGGGAGACGACGCCGGGGGCGCCCTCTTCCGTACCGCCCTCGGCCTCCTGGCGGGCGGCCCACGCGTCGACCGCGGCGAGCGCTGTAGGTGCGTCCAGGTCGTTGGCCAGGGCTTCGCGCATCTCCTCGACGAGGGCGTCGGCGGAGGGTCCGTCGGGCCGCGAGACGGCAGCACGCCACCGGCCGAGGCGCTCCACGGCCTCGGTCAGGACGGCGTCGGTCCACTCCCAGTCGGCGCGGTAGTGGTGCGCGAGGAGTGCGAGGCGGATGGCGGCCGGGTCGGTCCCGTCCCGCCGCAGCTTCGACACGAAGACCAGGTTGCCCTTGGACTTGGACATCTTCGCGCCGTCCAGGGCGACCATGCCGGCGTGCACGTACGCCTTGGCGAAGGGGTACTCGCCGGTGAGCGCCTGGGCGTGCGAGGCACCCATCTCGTGGTGCGGGAAGGCGAGATCGGAGCCGCCGCCCTGCACATCGAAGCCCATGCCCAGGTGGTCGAGGGCGATGGCCACACACTCGATGTGCCAGCCGGGGCGGCCCCGGCCGAGCGAGGCGCCGTCCCAGCTCGGCTCGCCCTCACGGGCCGCCATCCAGAGCATCGGGTCGAGCGGGTCCTTCTTGCCCGGACGGTCCGGGTCGCCGCCGCGCTCGGCGGAGAGCAGCTTCATCGCGGCGGCGTCGAGTCCCGAGACCTCGCCGAAGTGCGGGTCGGACTCGACCGAGAAGTAGACGTCGCCCTCCAACTCGTAGGCGGCGCCCATGTCCCGGAGCCGTTCGACGAGCGGCACGATGCCGGGTATCGCCTCGACGGCTCCGATGTAGTGCTGCGGCGGGAGCAGTCGCAGGGCGGTCATGTCCTCGCGGAACAGGGCGGTCTCACCCTCGGCGAGCTCGACCCAGTCCTTGCCGTCGCGGTTGGCGCGTTCCAGGAGCGGGTCGTCCACGTCGGTCACGTTTTGGACGTAATGAACCTGCCGCTTGGTGTCGAGCCACACGCGCTGCACGAGGTCGAACGCGTTGTAGGTCGCCGCGTGACCCATGTGGGTGGCGTCGTACGGAGTGATGCCGCAGACGTAGATACGGGCGACGGGACCGGGGTCAAGGGTGACAAGACCGCCGGTCGCGGTGTCGTGGATCCGGAGGTCGCGGCCCTTGCCAGGAAGGGCGGGGACCTCAGAAGCGGGCCAGGCATGCATTCCATGAGCCTAACCGGACGGAGCGTCCGCATACCTGGCGGGGGCGCCTTGAGCGGTGCGATCAAGCCGCCGCTGCGCGGCGATGTTTCCCCACCCACCCACCCGATTGCCCCGCAGCGGACAGCCGCCGCCGTTGTGGGCAGGCGTTCCGCAGGGCGGAACGGGTGGGCACAACGCCGAAGCTGCGGGGTCCCGGTTAAACCGGCGGCCACGGAATGGCGGGCCACTCTCCGCTGGGTACAGGGTGCTTCCCCGACGCCAGCAGGGCGTCCACCCTCGCGCGGAGCGCGTCCACCTCAGCCCCGGTGATCAGCTTCCCCAGCCGCAGGGCCAGCGGCGCCTCACCGCCAAGCCCGTCCCGCAGGGACTCGAGCACCCCCACCGCCTCGGCGGTCAGCGGCTCCCCCGCCCAGCCCCACAGCAGCGTCCGCAGCTTGTCCTCGGCGTTGAAGGTGACCCCGTGGTCGATGCCGTACAGGCGGCCCGCGTCGGTCAGCAGATGCCCGCCCTTGCGGTCCGCGTTGTTGATCACGGCGTCGAGCACCGAGAGCCGCCGCAGCCGCTCGTCGTCCGCGTGCACGAGAAGGGCCGTACGCCCCTCCCCCACGTCGGCGAAGCCGATCGCCTTCCAGCCCTCGCCCGGCTCCGCGCCCTCGACGAGGGCCAGCAGCTCCCCGCCGTCCTCGGCGGACTCCGGGTCGGAGTCCGACCCCTCGATCCACAGCTGGCACATGCCCTCGCCGTGCGGCCCGTCCCGCAGGACGGTCGGCGGGACCAGGCCCCACCCCGTCGCCTCGGAGACCTCGTACGCGGCCACCTCCCGCTGTGCCAGCGTCCCGTCGGGGAAATCCCACAGGGGACGCTCCCCCGCGACCGGCTTGTAGACGCAGACGGCTTCCTGGCCCTCGTACGAGACGGAGCAGTAGAGCACCGCGTTCGATGCCTCACGGATGCGCCCTCGCACGGTCAGCTCACCCCGGGTGAGCAACTCCATGACGTCGGTGCCGGAGGCCACGCTCACGCGCCCCGCCGGTATCCGTTCTGCCGCGGGCATACGTGTCCTTCCGGGTCGAGCGGGAGACTGCACAGCGGGCACGGCGGCCGCCCCGCGTTCACGACGTCGAGGGCGCGCTTGGCGAACGCGCGCGCCTGCGCCCCGGTGAGCCGCACGCGCAGCATCGGCGGCCCGTTCTCCTCGTCCTGCAGAAGCCTTTCCTCGGCTTCCGCGAGATCCTCGTCGGACTCGGCGTCCAGCTCGACCAGGGCCTGCGCCTCGACGATCATCCGCTCCTCGTCGCCGTCCCAGGCCAGCGCCATCGTGCCGACGCGGAACTCCTCCTCGACGGGTGAGTCCAGGGGCGCGCTGTCACTGACCTCCGAAGGGGCCACCGCGGGCACGGGGGTGTTGCCGCCACTGCGGCGCACCACCTCGTCCAGCAGCTCCTCCATGCGTTCGGCGAGGGCGGCCACCTGCGTCTTCTCCAGGGCGACACTGGTCACCCGGACTCCCGCGGAGGCCTGGAGGAAAAAGGTACGCCGGCCGGGGAGCCCGACCGTTCCGGCCACGAAGCGTTCCGGCGGGTCGTAGAGGAACACCTGACGCGACACGTCCTGTCTCCATTGGGATCGACTGCAATTGATCATTTGCGCTAGTTCGGCGCGACGACTGCACCCTACTGCGGGTGACGATCACGGTGCTCCCGCATCGCCCCCCACCGCCGCGTCGCTGCCCGACGGCTCCGCGCGGGGCGCGAGCGACCCGAAGTCCCCGGTGTCCCCCAGCCGTACGAGGAAGGGGCGCAGGCGCGTGAAACGGATGGCGGTGACGGAGCAGGGCTCCACGGAGATGCGCTGGAAGAGGTCCAGGTGGAGGCCGATGGCATCCGCGACAAGGGACTTGATGATGTCGCCGTGCGAGCACATCAGGTACACGGCGTCGGGACCGTGATCGCGCTCCACGCGCGCGTTCCACTCGCGTACCGCCTCGGCCGCCCGCGTCTGCATGGCGCGCATGGACTCACCGCCCGGAAAGGCGGCGGCCGAGGGGTGCTGCTGTACGACCTCCATCAGCGGCTCGCCGGACAGCTCGGCCAGCTTGCGGCCCGACCAGTCGCCGTAGTGGCACTCCCCGATGCGGTCGTCGGTGTGCGCCCGCAGGTCCGGGCGGGCGGCGAGCAGCGGCGCGACGGTCTCCTGGCAGCGCTGCAGCGGGCTCGTGACGACTTCGGCGAGCGGCAGGTCCGCGAGGCGTCCGGGGAGCGCGGCGGCCTGTGCGGCGCCGCGCTCGTCCAGGGCCACGCCGGGGGTCCACCCGGCGAGCAGGCCCGCGGTGTTGGCGGTGGATCGTCCGTGCCGGACGAGGATCAGCGTGGGCATGCGGGCCAGCCTAAGCCGACGCGGGGGTGCGCCCCGAGCAGAGGTTCGGAAGAATGCCCTCCGTGATCGTGGACTGCGCGATGTACCGGGACGGGCGCCGCACCGAGTGCGAGGCGGACTTCTCCGATGCCCTGGGCAAGGCACGTGCCGCGGGGGACGCCTTCGTCTGGGTGGGCCTGCACGAACCGACGGAGGACGAGTTCGACGAGGTGAGCAGGGAGTTCGGGCTGCATCCGCTGGCGGTGGAGGACGCCTTGAAGGCGCATCAGCGGCCCAAGCTTGAGGTGTTCGACGACTCCCTTTTCGTGGTCCTGAAGCCGGTCGTGTACGAGCCGGACAGCGACGCCGTGTCGTCGGGCGAGGTCATGGTCTTCATCGGCGAGAGCTTCGTGGTGACGGTCCGGCACGGCGAGGGCTCGCCCCTCGGTGCCGTACGCCATCGCATGGAGGCCGAGCCGGAGATGCTCAGGCACGGCCCCACGTCCGTCCTGTACGCGGTCGCCGACGCCACGGTCGACCATTACCTGGACGTCGCGGGCGAGCTGCAGACCGACCTGGAGGAGCTGGAGGCGGAGGTCTTCTCGCCCGACAGCGGGGGCAGCCGCAACACGGCGTCCCGGATCTACCGCTTCAAGCGGCAGATCGTCGAGTTCCGCCGGGCCACCGGACCGTTGGCGCTGCCCATGATGCGTCTCTCCGGAACAGGCCCTTTCGCGCCCGACGTGCCCTTCGTCAAGGACACCGCCCAGCCGTTCTTCCGGGACGTCAACGACCATCTGACGCGCGTGAACGACTGGGTGGACAGCCTCGACCGCCTGGTGTCCGACATCCTCTCCGCGCATCTGGCGCAGATGAGCGTGCGCCAGAACGACGACATGCGGAAGATCTCGGCGTGGGCGGCCATGGCCGCGGTGCCGACGATGATCGCCGGGGTCTACGGCATGAACTTCGACCACATGCCCGAGCTGCGCTGGGTGTGGTCCTATCCGGCGGTGATCCTGCTGATGGCCGGCATCGAGTTCTTCCTCTACCGGCTGTTCAAGCGCCGCGGCTGGCTCTAGGTCCCTGCCGCGGGTCAGGTCCGGCTCAGGCGAACGACGTGGCGGGTCCGCCGAGGGCGTCGCGCCGTTCGGGCATCTTCAGGGACACCATCCGCCGCCAGCCACCGAGCCGTTCGAACGCGTAGAGCCCGTTGACGCCCGTGGCGAGCGCCGCCGCCTTGGGCTTCGGCCAGCCCAGGATGCGCCCCATGTGACCCATCACGGCGATGCTCACGTCGCGGTACACGCGCGTCTCGGCGCGGGCGCACTCGTGCAGGGTGTCCAGGATCGTCCGCCCGTGACCGGCCGCCGCGAGGCTCAGCAGTTCCTCGTGGCAGTACGCCAGGTGGTTGTCCTCGTCGTGGCAGATCATCCGGATGGCCTTGCCGACCTCGGGGTGATCGCCGAAGTACGTGACGAGCATGTCCATCTGGTCGGCGGCCCGCTGTTCTGTGACGCGGCTGTGCGCGAGGTAGACGACGACGTCCCGCTCGGTCAGCGGCTCCTCACGGCGCAGCTTGTCGTGCGCGAGGCCGATGCCCTTCTGCTCCAGGAGCATGGTGTAGTCCGTCTCGGGCGGCACGGGGACGGGCTCGAGGCCGCGCTTCTTCAGCAGGGCGTTGAAGATCCGCCCGTGCTTGTCCTCGTCGGCGCCGTGCCGGGTGACTTTCTGGGTGAGGCCGCGGTAGCTCTCGGGAAGCAGCGCCGCGATGCGCGCGTTCTCCCAGCCGCCCTGCGTCTCGCCGCTGGCGGCGATGGAACAGAAGAGCTGGAACGACTCGTCGTTGTCGAGGATCTCCTCGAAGACACTCCTGGCCGACAGCATCAGTGGCACCTCCATGCCCTCCGCGCGGACCTCCGCAAAGAACAAGTCAAATGCGGTGGCGCGGGTGTGGCAACAGGTGTCGCGGACAACTCCGCCGAACGAAGGACAGTTGCCCCCGGACGGGACCGTAACCGACGGGCTCCATGACGCGTTGTGCCCCGTGACGGCCGTGGCGGGGAAGACCCCCGAGCCCCCACCACGGCCGCAGAACTTTTCCCCCCGGGTTACGCCAGTCCAGCGCGCTCCAGCGCCTGCGTACCCGCGCGCAGGGCCGCGATCCGCTCATCCAGCGTGAAGCCGGCCGGCGCCAGCGTCAGCGTGGTGACCCCGGCGGCCGCGTAGGCCTGCATCCGGTCGGCGATGCGGTCCACGGAGCCGAGCAGCGTCGTCGAGTCGATCAGCTCGCGCGGCACCGCGGCCGCCGCGCCCTCCTTGTCGCCGGACAGGTACTTGTCCTGGATCTCGGCGGCTTCCTTCTCGTAGCCCATGCGCTGGGCGAGCTGGTTGTAGAAGTTCTGCTTGCGGCTGCCCATGCCGCCCACGTAGAGCGCGGTGTACGGGCGGAACATGTCCGCGAGGCCGCTGACGTCGTCGCCCACGGCGAGCGGCACCGTCGGGACGACGTCGAAGCCGTCCATCGTCTTGCCCGCCTTCTCGCGTCCCGCCCGCAGGTGACGGATCGCGGTCTCCTCCAGGTGCTCGGCGGCGGGGAAGATCAGCAGGGCGCCGTCGGCGATCTCACCGGTCTGCTCCAGGTTCTTGGGGCCGATCGCGGCGACGTACAGCGGGATGTGCTCGCGCTGCGGGTGGACGGTCAGCTTGATGGGCTTGCCCGGTCCGTCCGGCAGCGGGAGCGTCCAGTGCTCGCCCTCGTAGCTGAGGCGTTCGCGCGTCATCGCCTTGCGGACGATCTCGACGTACTCGCGGGTGCGGGCGAGCGGCTTGTCGAACTTGACGCCGTACCAGCCCTCGGAGACCTGCGGTCCCGAGACTCCGAGCCCCAGGCGGAAGCGGCCGCCGGAGAGCGAGTCGAGCGTCGCCGCCGTCATGGCGGTCATCGCGGGCTGCCGGGCCGGGATCTGGAAGATCGCGGATCCGATGTCGATGCGTTCGGTCTGCGCGGCAACCCAGGACAGCACCGTCGCGGCGTCCGAGCCGTAGGCCTCGGCGGCCCAGCAGACCGCGTAGCCGAGTTTGTCGGCCTCCTTGGCGACGGCGAGGTTGTCCGCGTCCATCCCCGCGCCCCAGTAGCCGAGGTTGATCCCGAGCTGCATGGCCGAATCCCCTTACTGAGCAGTAACGTCTCTGTGCCGGGGACTGTAGCGCGTGGGTGCGGGGCCCGTCAGCGGCGGGCGTGGGGGTGGCCGAGGGGTTCCCGGGTTTTCCACAGGCACAGGTTTGTCCACAGCCCCTCACGCCGCTGGAGCACGGCCAGTAATCTCAGCGCCCATGGAGCAGAGGCATCTCGGCCGTACCGGCC
Organism: Streptomyces sp. NPDC033177; assembly: GCF_055577715.1. Lineage (NCBI taxonomy): Bacteria > Bacillati > Actinomycetota > Actinomycetes > Kitasatosporales > Streptomycetaceae > Streptomyces > Streptomyces sp. NPDC033177. The sequence continues at coordinate 353,638 of NZ_JBVIPS010000007.1, forward strand.
TTCGCGTGTCCCGGATCGGACTCGGCACCCTCACCTGGGGCCATACCCAGGAGAGCGACGCCGCCGATCTGCTGAAGGTGTTCTGGGAAGCCGGTGGCAGCCTCGTCGACACGGCTGATGTGTACGGCGACGGGGAGGCCGAGTATCTGCTCGGCCGACTCATAGAACGGCTCGTGCCGCGGCGCGATCTGGTCATCGCGACCAAGGCGGGCAGCGTGCCGGACCCCGACCGCCGCTTCGACGGATCCCGGGGCCACCTCCTCTCCGCGCTCGACGCCTCCCTGGCCCGCCTGGGCACGGACTACGTGGACCTGTGGCAGCTGCACGCCTTCGACCCCTGCACGCCCCTGGACGAGACGCTCCAGGCCCTGGACATCGCCGTCAGCAGCGGCCGGGCGCGCTATGCGGGCCTCTCGAACTTCTCCGGCTGGCAGCTCGCCAAGGCGGCGACGTGGCAGCTCGCGGCCCCGGGCACGCGGACCCGTCTCGCCGGCGCGCAGATGGAGTACTCCCTGCTGCAGCGCGGCGTCGAGCGGGAGCTGCTGCCCGCCGCGATGGACCTCGGCATGGGCCTGCTGCCCTCGTCGCCGCTCGGCCGCGGCGTGCTCACGGGCAAGTACCGCCACTCCACCCCGGCCGACTCGCGCGGCGCCTCCGAGCACCTCGCGCCGTTCGTCGCGCCCTACCTGGACGACGCCGCGGGCCGCATCGTCGACGCGCTGGCCACGGCGGCGGACGGCCTCGCGGCGACGCCCCTGCAGGTCGCCCTCGCCTGGGTGCGCGACCGCCCCGGGGTGACCGCGCCGATCGTCGGCGCGCGCAACGCGCAGCAGCTCACGGCCGCATTGTCAGTGGAGACCCTTAGTCTTCCTGACGAGATCTGCCGGGCGCTCGACGACGTGTCGGCGCCCGTGCACCGCTACCCCGATCACGACTGGAGCACGCTGTGAGTACGGAGCCGGAGACCGCTGCCGCGGAGGAAGCGGAGGCCGCTGCCCCGGAGGAGACCGAGGCACAGGCTCCGGAGGAGACCGGGGCGCAGGCTCCGGAGGCCGCCGCCGACACAGCCACCGCGGAGGGTGAAGCCGCCGCGGAGAGCAAGGAACTCTCCGAGACCGAGGCGGAGATCGCCGCCCAGCGGGAGCTCCAGGAGCGGATCGCCGAGCGGAAGGCCGCCAAGCAGGGGCCGGTCGACGCCGGAGCCAAGCTCAGTGGCAAGGCCGCCGACCTGTTGGCCGCCGTGCGCGCGGTGGAGAGCGGCGAGAAGCCGACGGCCAGCGCCTTCAGCGAGCCCGCGCCCGCGCCCCGCAGGACCACACCGGAGCCCGTGCGGCGGCCCCAGCCCGTCGCCGCGGGCCCCGCGGGGCCCGGTGACGAGGTCGTGGAAGCGGTCCGCGCCGTCCTCGCCGAGGGAGGAGCGCCCGCCGCCCTCGCGGCACGGACGGCGGCGGTGCTCGGCGAGGGCGCCGACGAACAATTGCGCGCGGATCCCTGGCAGTTGCTGCGGGTCGGCGGCGTGCGCACGGAGCAGGCCGACGGGTTCGCGCGTGCGCTGCTCGGCGCGGAGTGCGGGCCCGACGACGAGCGCAGGGGACGCGCGATCACCGCCTGGCTCCTGGAGCAGGCGGCCGTCGCGGGGCACACCGCCCTGGACGCGGCGGCGCTCACCGCGGCGCTCGGTCAGCGTGCCGTGCCCGATCCGGACGCGGCGGTCCAGAGCGCCATCGCGGAGGGCGACATCCTGGTCTTCCAGGACGCCGTCGAGACACCGGGGGCACCGGCCCCCGCGCGGGAGGAAGCCGAAGGCGAGGGCGAGGAGACGGAGCAGCCGGTCCGCGTCCTGGTCGGCCTCGAGCGGTACGCCCTCGCGGAGGAAAGCCTCGCCGACGCACTCGCCCGGGTGATCAACTCCCTCTCCAAGGAAGAGGGTTCGGGTCCCCAGGCCGCCGACTGGGAGTCCGCGGCAGGCGAGGCGTCGGGCTCCACCGCCGAGCTGATCCGCGCGGTGGCCGGTCACGGTCTCGTCCTGCACACCGGCGGCGAGGCGGCACGCGCCGAGCCCGCCGCGGTACTGAAGGCGGCCGCAGGCCTCGGCCTGCGCGCGTGGGCGGCCACGCACAGCTCCGCGGGCCGCAGTCGCGTCGCCGGGCTCGCGGGCACGGACGAGACGGGCACCGCGACCGTGGCGGGGCTGCTCTCGGGAGCGGAAGGCCCGGGGCGGGACAGGGACGGTGCGCTCGCCCTTGACCTGCTGGTGGTCCTCGACGCGCCGCAGCTGGACGTGGAGACCGCCGCGATGCTGGTGGAGTCCCTGCCGGACGGCGCCCGCCTCGTGCTGAGCGGCGACCCGGGGGTGCTCTGGTCGGCGGGCCCGGGCCGGGTCTTCGCGGACCTCCTCGCGGCGCGCTGCTGCCCGCAGGTCGTCTCACGCGTCCCGGACCCTGGACCCATCGGGGAGCTGGTCTCCGGCATCGGCATCGGCGAGCTGAACCAGGTCGAGGCGCCGGGCAAGGAAGTCGTGATCGTCCCCGTGCGCGACGCGGGCGAGGCGGTGCACCGAACGGTCCAGCTCGTGGCGGACTCGGTGCCGCGGGCGATCGGGGTGCCCCCGGAGGACACCCAGGTGATCACTCCCGGACACGGCGGAGCCGCCGGTACGCGTGCGTTGAACACCGCACTCAAGGAGCGGCTGAACCCCGGCCCCGGCAAGTTCGCCGGGTTCGACCCCGGCGACCGCGTCGCCCACGTCCCGGCGCCCGGCCGCACGACGCTCGGCCGGGTCCTGCGGGCGGACGCGGAGGGGCTGCACCTGGAGTGTGACGGCGCCCCCGTCGTCGTGGCGAAGGAGCAGGTGGAGCAGACGGTGCGGCACGCCTGGGCGCTCACCGCGCACCAGGCCGTGGGCCTGAGCTGGCCCGCGGCGGTCGTGGTGCTGCCCGGCGACGCGACCGCGGCCCTGAGCAGGCCGTGGGTCTACACCGCGTTCAGTCGCGGTGAGCGCCATCTGTCGGTGGTCCAGGGCGCCGAGCAGGCGCTGCCGCGCGCGGTGGCGGAGATCCCCGCCAAGGCCCGCACGACGCGCCTGCAGACGCTCCTGCGCCCTCAGGTGCCCGCCACGCCCGCCACCCCCGCCGCGCCCGTCACGTCCTGAGGCGAGGGCCCTTCCCGCGCCTGCGGGTGCCGGCGGCCGCAAGGACCACCGGCACCCGCGAGCCCAGGGGTCAGCGATCCGCGTCCAGGGGCCTTCTGTCGTCGTCGACGTCGAGCCCGTCCGCCTCGTCGGCCTCATCGACCCCGTCGAGCTCTTCGAGCACCGCCACGGCGTCGACCTCGGGTCCGTCGTCGTCCGGGTCATCGTCGAAGACCGCGCTGACGTCGAACCGGCACAGGACCCGGTGCGGGTCCGCCTGGTCGAAGGGCGCGTCGAGCCACTCCCCCGGCTCGGGGGGCTCGTCCGCGGCGGTGACCCAGAGGGTGGAGTCACCCTCCTCCAGGCCGAACTCCTTGTGCCGGGAGGCGATTTCGTCCGGTTCGAACTCTCCGAAGAGCACGCCGAGCGCGGCGTGCACACTGCTGCCGGCCGCCGCGGCCGCGGAGCTCTCGCCCGACGTGCCCGCGTCGAGGTCCGCGATCCGCTGGGCCTGCGTGAGGAGCCGCTGCGGCTCCGCCACGGCGTAGTCCCTGCGGATCAGCACGCTGAGCGCGTTCGCCTCCTCCGGGCCCTGGTAGGGCGGCAGCACTCCGCTGTCCGAACCGGGGATCTCGAAGGGGGTGACCTCGTCATGGCGGTCGTAGAGAAGCTCGTCGTACTCCTCGGCCGCGGCGGCCAGCTCGTTGAACGCTTCATAGACGGCCGGGTCGTCCTCACCCGACCTGCGTTCGACCGCGGCAAGGTGACGGTCGAGCGCGGTCTTGACCGCCTCGGCGGCGGCGCGTACCTCGGCAGCGGTGGGCTGCGCAGCATCAGACATAGTGCAGACGCTATCCGTACCGGGCCTGTACTTGCACAATAGATGCGATGCCGGAATACGAATTTGTCGACGTGTATGTGCCGCGCGGGGTCACCCGCAAGGAAGCGACGCGCCTGCTGACGGACCACGCGGAGTACGGGCACTGGGAGTTGGACCGCCTGAGCCTGCGTACGGACGGCAGCCGCAGGGTGCGGCTGAAGCGGCGGATCATCCGCCAGCTGCGGGCGACCTGGTGAGCTGAGCGAACGAGCGGGAGGGTGCCCCGACCAGCGGGACACCCTCCGTTCTGCGTACCGGATCAGGGGGCGACGCGCACCCTGATCAGGCGTTCGACCGCGTCCTGCGGTACAGCACCGTGCCCGCGAGCAGCAGGCCCGCACCCACCGGAAGGACGACGCCGACCGGCAGCTCGCTGCCCGTCTGGGCGAGCGACTCCGACCCCTTGGGCTGCGCGATGCTCTGCGCCCCCGGCTGGTTCGGCATCGCCCGGTCGTCCACCGGCTTCTCACCCGGCGTACCGGGGTCCCCCGGCTCTTCCTGCCCGACCGGCTTCTCCGGCGTCTCGGGCTTCTCCGGGCCGCCCGGCGGCTGCTCTGGCTTCGTGGGCGGCTTCTCGCTGCCCGGCGGGGTTCCCTCGCCCGAGTCGTTGACGCAGTCGTTGCCGCCGGTCGCGTTGCCGAGGCCGACGATGGTGACGCTGTTGCCGCAGACGTTCACCGGCACGTCGACCGGCAGCTGGACGTCGTTGCCCGAGGCCACGCCGGGCGAGCCACTGGTGTGCCCGTCCGCCGAGGAGCCGCCGCCCGAGGGCTTGTCGTGGCCGCTGCCGCCCTCGTCGGAGGTGTTGACGCAGTTGTTGCCCGCCGCGGGGTTGAGTACCCCGACGACGTTGACGCTGTTGCCGCAGACGTTCAGCGGCACGTTGATCGGGAGCTGGACCGAGTTGCCGGACGCGACGCCCGGAGAATCCGATGCTCCCCCGCGGGCGCCCGAGTCGGCTTGCGCGTATCCACCGCTGATGGCGAGCACGCCCGTCGCGGCCGCTACCGTGATCAGGCCTTTACGAGTGACCTGTCGCATAGGTTTTCCCTGCCTTGTGACCTTCAGGAATGCGTACGCACCTCGGGGCGCGCACACGGAATGCCGGAAGGCCCCGGAGTGCATGGCACGCACTCCGGGGCCGACAGACTCAGACCCTCATGGGGTGAGGCACAGCAACGTCAGACGTTGGCGCAGGTGTTGCCGAAGGCGGGGTTCAGCAGCCCGATCACGGAGACCGTGTTGCCACAGGCGTTCACCGGCACGTGCACCGGCACCTGAACGACGTTGCCCGAGAGCACACCGGGGGACTTCACGGCGGCACCCTGAGCACCGGCGTCGGCAGCAGCGATACCCGCACCCGCGAGCACGAGACCACCAGTGGCAGCCACAGCAGCGACGATCTTCTTGATCATTATTCCTCCTTGTTGGCAATGCGATCCCAGCCGCGGACCGCACCACCTGTAACGAGGAGGACGTGTGGGGGCTACGAGCCCATGGTCCCTTTCACTCTTTTCAGTCAAGTACGCACGCGCTGACGATTATCGGAGCGTTCAGGACGCGTCGATGAACCGGTCGAGCACGCGCACCCCGAACTTCAGGCCGTCCACCGGCACCCGCTCGTCCACGCCGTGGAACATGCCCGCGAAGTCCAGCTCCGGCGGCAGCTTCAGCGGCGCGAAGCCGAAGCCGCGGATGCCGAGGTCGTCGAAGGACTTGGCGTCGGTGCCCGCCGAGAGCATGTACGGCACGGCGCGGGCGATCGGGTCCTCGGCCTGGAGCGCCGTCTGCATGGCGTCGACGAGCGCGCCGTCGAAGGTGGTCTCCAGGGCCTTGTCCGCGTGCACGTCCGTGCGCTTGACGTGCGGGCCGAGCAGCCGGTCCAGGTCGGCGAGGAACTCCTCCTCGTACCCCGGCAGGAAGCGGCCGTCGACGTGCGCCGTGGCCTGCCCCGGGATGACGTTGACCTTGTAACCCGCGCCCAGCTGGGTCGGGTTGGCGGTGTTCTGCAGGGAGGCGCCGATGAGCTTGGCGATGCCGCCGAGCTTGGCGAGCGTCTCGTCCATGTTCTCGGGGTCGAGCTCGGTGCCGAGCGCGTCACCGAGCTCGTCCAGGAAGTGCCGCAGCGTCTTGGTCACCCGCACCGGGAACTTGTGTCGCCCCAACCGGCCCACGGCCTCGGACAGTTCGGTGATGGCGTTGTCCTTGTGGATCATCGAACCGTGGCCCGCGGTGCCGTCCACGGTCAGCTTCATCCAGTGCATGCCCTTCTGGGCCGTCTCGATGAGGTAGAGCCGCAGGTCCTCGTTGACCTGGAAGGAGAAGCCGCCGACCTCGCTGATGGCCTCCGTGACGCCCTCGAAGAGCTCCGGGTGGTTGTCGACGAGGTAGCGCGCGCCGTACGTGCCGCCGGCCTCCTCGTCGGCCATGAACGACAGCACGATGTCGCGCGGGGGCTTGCGCCCGGTGCGCATGCGCTCGCGTACGACCGCGAGGGTCATCGCGTCCATGTCCTTCATGTCGACGGCGCCGCGGCCCCACACACAGCCGTCCGCGATCTCCCCGGAGAAGGGGTGGTGCCGCCAGTCCTGCGCATTGGCCGGTACGACATCGGTGTGGCCGTGGATGAGCAGCGCGGGCCGGGAGCGGTCCTCGCCCTCGATGCGGGCCACCGTGGAGGCGCGGCCGGGGTGCGACTCGAAGATCTGCGGCTCCAGACCCACCTCGGCGAGCTTCTCCGCGACGTACTCGGCGGCCTTGCGCTCGCCCGGGCCCGAGTGGTCGCCGTAGTTGCTCGTGTCGATGCGGATGAGATCGCGGCAGAGGTCGACGACCTCGTCCTCACCGGTGACGGTCCGCGACCGGTCCGCGTCGCCCGCCCTGTCGGCCCTGCTCGGCTCGCTCACGATGGTTCCTTCCGCTATCGCTGCTGGTGGTCCCCCTCATCCTCCCGCGTTCCCCCTCCGACACCCAAGACCGGGCACCCGCCGTCACGTGCCGTTCACGCACCTGACCTGTGTGATCGGAGGCCCCCGAATGTTTGCTATGGTTTTCCACGTCGCCGCGGGAAACCGCGAGAGACCACCGGTCCGGGTGGCGGAATGGCAGACGCGCTAGCTTGAGGTGCTAGTGCCCTTTATCGGGCGTGGGGGTTCAAGTCCCCCCTCGGACACCAGAGATTGACCACGAATGCGCTGGTCGGGAGCGATCCCGACCAGCGCTTTCGCGTTGCTGATCACCGGCAGCGGGAATCGGGGTCCTCGACCGGATCCGTCGCGCCCGGCACGGGGAGCGGTCCGACAGGGACACAGTGCGTGCTGTCCTCGGGCACGCCGGTGTGCTCCACCCCCTCGTCGTCGCGGTAGTGCCAGGCGAACGGCACACCTCGTGCCGTCATCACGTCGGGGCCGTCCATCAGCTGGAAGTGCAGGTGGGGCTCGGAGGAGTTGCCGGAGTTGCCGCATTCGGCGATCTCCTGGCCGGCCGTGACCCGGTCTCCCACGGCCACGCGCAGCGAGCCGCGCCGCAGGTGCGCGAAAGCCGCGTGCACGCCGTCGCCGATGTCCAGGATGACGTGGTTGCCCAAGAGGTGGCTCGGCCAGCCGAGACTGCGGATGAAGCCCTCCAGGTAGAGGAAGAGGAAGGCGGGCAGCGACATGCGCGACAGATGGTCCCGCTGACGTCGCCCGGTCGCGACGACCACTCCGTCGGCGGGGGCGAGCACGGGCATGCCGTACGTGGGATAGAGGCGGGGGCGCCGGGCGAGCGGCCAGAGCCAGCGGAAGGGCGGAGCCTGCGGCGTGACTCCGTCGCCGCCTGCTGCGGGGACGTGCATCAGATCGATGGCGTAGGTCTGCGCGTGACTGTGGGTGTGGCTGGGAACCTTCGTGGCCGGGCCGTTGAGTGCCGTCCAGCGCCCGGCGACCGGCATGCGGAGGAGCAACGGCTCGCGGTCCAGGGGCGGGCGCTGGGCGCGGATCAGTGTCACGCGCATGGTCTGAGCGACGATCAGCAGCGCCACTCCGGTGAACCAGAGCGGGCCGAGCCCTCGGGAGTTCACCACGATGCACAAGGCACCGGCGGCGAACACCAGGCCATAGCGCTTCCACAGCATCACGAGCATGTGCACCTCTTCGCAGGGTGTGTCAGTTCGGGCGGCGCCCGCATCGTGTCACGGTGAAGTGACGGGTTCCGGCGGGTACGGCTTTCTACGAGGCTCCGACGGGGGCCAACTGCTGGCCGGCGAGGCGTCGGTAGGTGGCGTCCTCCGCCATCAGTTGCAGGTGGCTGCCGCGGGCCCTCAGCCGGCCCTGCTCGATGACGAGGATCTCGTCGGCGCCCGCCGTGGTGGAGATGCGGTGGGCGATCGTGAGCACGTGGCAGTGGGCTCCGATGGTGGTGAGGGCGGAGCGCAGCGCCCCCTCGGAATCCGAGTCGAGGTTCGACGTGGCCTCGTCGAGGAGCAGGACCGCGGGGCGGGTCAGCAGCGCACGGGCGATGGCCAGACGCTGGCGCTGGCCGCCGGAGAGCCCTGCGCCGCCCTCGCCGAGGTGGGTGTCGAGGCCGTCCGGCAGGGCGGCGACGACGTCGGTGAGGTGGGCCGCCTGGACGGCCTGCTCGATCTCCTGCGGGGTGGCGTCGGGCCGGGCGTAGACGAGGTTCTCGCGGACCGTGCCCCGCATGAGCGGGGAGTCCTGCTCGACCAGGCCGATACGGGAGCGGAGTTCGCGCAGCGGCAGGAGGGAGACGTCCTCGCCCGAGACCCGGACCGTTCCCTTGTCGGGGTCATAGAAGCGTTCGATCAGCTGGAACAGGGTGGACTTGCCCGCGCCCGACGGTCCGACGATCGCGGTGATGCCGGTGGCGGGGAGCGCGAACGAGACGTCGTCGAGGGCTCGGGGCGCGGTGTCGGAGTAGCTGAAGGTGACGTGTCGGAACTCGATGGCGGCGGTGCCCTCGGCCTGGTCCCGCTTCTGCGCCACCACGGGGCCTGCCGGGGCCTCGACGGTCTCCTGGCCGATGGTGGCGAGGTCGTTGACGCGGTCGATGGCGGCCCGGCCCTGCTGGAACTCCCCCAGCGACATGAAGAGCGTGACCAGCGGTGAGACGAGATAGAACAGGTACATGATGAAGGAGGTGAGGTCCGCGGCCGGGAGGGCTCCCGTGGTGGTGCGGGCCATGCCCCAGGTGATCACCACCGCGAGCGACACCTGAGTGCCCACGTTCATCGCGGGCATCAGCATCGCCGACAGCCGGGTCACCCGGATCCCGCTGCCGCGTGCGGCGTCGGCGAGCGCGTCGATCCGCGCGGCCTCACGCTGCTCGGCGCCGGAGGCCTTGACCGTGGTGAGCGCGCCGAGGACCCGCAGGAGTCCTGACCCGTAGTCGCTGGTGTCCTCGCGGTTCTGGACCGCCGCCTTGCGGACGGCTCTGGCGAGGAACAGCGCGAGCGTGGACGCGGCACCGAGACAGCCGGCTGTGACCAGGAGCAGCCGCCAGTCGATCCAGGCCATGACGGCGATGCAGCCCACCGTGGTGAACCCGGCTGTGATCATCTGGGCGACGGACGAGGACAGGGCGATCCGGGCGAGCGAGGTGTCCGAGACGGTGCGGGTGAACACATCACCGTGTTCGAGCTTGTTGAAGGCCCGTATCCGCGAGTGCAGCAGTCGCCCGGTGAGGGTGGAGCGCATGTCCAGGACGATGTTCTCGCCCGCCCGGCCGATCAGATAGAAGTGCGTGGCGGCGAGCGCGGCGTCGGCGACGAACAGGCCGGCGATGGACAGGATCGGCCAGGTCGTGGACTTGTCCAGGGAGACGGCTTCGATCAGGTCGCCGATGAGCAGCGGCTGCACGAGCGTCGCGGCGGTGCCGCCGAGGCCGAGGAGGATGCCGACGGCCAGCAGTACCCGGTGCCGTCGGACGATCGCGGAGAAGTTCACGACGCGTCCCGGCCGCAGGAGATGGCCATGATCACGGCGATGCTCGTGGCGAAGACGATGCCGAGGGCCATCGCCCGTCCGGTGAGCCGTCCGTTCTCCCGGAACACCGCGGACATGCCCGGCGCGGCGAAGGCGAACGTGACCGCGAACCACACCGCACGGCTTGTTGTCATCATGGTTCCTCCCTTGTGCTGCTCGCTGTACCGGCGGTGGCTCAGGCGCTCTTCGTGTACGTGGTCAAGAACATCGGGTACTGCTCGGTGCAGGGGGAGAGGTTCCAGTCGGCGTAGCGGCCCTCGGGGGTGAGTCCGGCCGCCGTGGCGTATCCGTCGACCTCGTCGGGGGTCGTGAGGAGCGCGAGCTCACTGCCGACCCGGGTGCTGCCGTCGGACTCGTACCAGATGTGGGAGCACTGCCAGAGCTCGGCGGTGAGCGTGGAGTGGGTCTGCAGCCCCGTTCCCGGCTCCGGGTAGGGCGTGAAGAGGGTGGTGCGCTGCCGGCCCTCGTGGAGTGCCTCCACCGCGGGCCTGTTGCCGGTCTCCACCACCAACCTCCCGCCAGGACGCAGCAGTTCTGCGGCACGGCGCACCGTCTCCTGCTGGTCCTCGCGGCTGAGCAGCATCGACAGCGTTCCGCACACCACGTACACCAGGCCGTAGGTACGGGTGTCGGTGTACGTACGGATGTCCGCGTGCACGGGGACGACGTGTTCGCTGCCCGGGGCGTCGGCGAGTTGGGCGAGCATCTCCGGGGACGAGTCGACCCCCGTCACCTGGGCGGTCTTGTGGGACAGCGGAATAGCGATGCGTCCGGTGCCGACCCCGAACTCGATGGTGCCTGCTTCGGGGTCGGGGTGGAGTCGGGCCAGGGTGTCCGCGGTGGTCTGCGCGTCGGCACCCTTGGGAAAGATCCGGTCGTACCACTTCGCGAACTGCGCGCCGTAGCCGATGTCTGCAACTGTGCTGGTCATGACGGGGCTTCACTTCCCATGGGTGGTGTCCGGGGGCTGTGGCGCGGCTCAGGTGGGCCAGTAGCCGCTCCGGGTCTGCATCACGGAGCGCAGGAGGCGGACGCGTCCGTCGTCGGCGAACTCGCCGAAGGTGAAGACCTCCATCTCGCCTGCCTTGCGCCCGCCTTGCGAGGGCACCATGGAGTAGCGGGCGGCGAAGCGGTTGCCCTGGGTGAGCGCCGTGTGGACGTCCAGGGTGTAGTCGGGTCCCTTGTCGCGGGCCGCGGCGAGGGACTGCAGGGCCGCGGGGCGCTGCATCGACGTGCCGTTGATGTACTGGACGGAGTCCGGGGTGTGGAACCGGTCGTAGGCCTCTTCGAGGGGCACGCCCGGGTCGTTGGCCAGCTCCGCGAAGGTCGTGAGGTAGGCCGCGGGGTCCGTCGGCACGCCGCTCGGTGCGCCGGCGGACGCCGCGTCGCTGTCCCAGGTCGCGGTGTCGGAGCTGCCCCAGCCGTAGGTCGACCGCGCGGTGGTGACGGTGGACGCGACGCGTCCGTCGTCCGCGAGGTCGGCGAAGATCACCGCTTCGGTGTTGTGCCGTACCTGCATCACCAGGGGCTTGCTGATGGTGTAGCGGGCGGCGGCACGGTTGCCGTCCACCACCGCCTCGTGAATCCACAGCTCGTACGGCGTCTGGTCCGCCCGCCACTGCGCGAGGTTCTTCAGGGCGCGGTCGCGGTCGCGCTGCTTGCGGTTGACCACGTGCACGGCGTCCGGGACGTGGTAGCGGTCCCAGACGTCTTCGAGGCTCTGCTCGGAGGCGAAGGCGTCGGCGGTGTAGGTGCGGAGGTAACCGACGAAGTCGTCGGCGGGGATCGGAGCGGTGGTCATGGCGCGTTCTCCAACACTGGTGCTCGGTGTGGCGGTGGTGCTCGGTGTGGCGGCGGTTCTTCGTGGTGCTCAGGCCGCCGCGAGGTGCGGACCCACCCTGCGCATCGGGGTGTACGGGGAGATGAACAGCGGCTCGGGCTCCTCGCTGGTGTCGTGCCCCGCGGCGCGTACGACCGCGAACTGGAAGCCCTTGACGTTCGCCTCACCCTGCTGCTCGCGGATCGTCTTGCGGATGAACTCGGCGAGTACACGGTAGGAGGAGGTCTTCTGCACCTCCGTCGCACCGGCCTTGGTGGCCTGTTGGAGGATGGCGGTGCACAGGTCGAACACCGACTTCTCCGGGCGGCGGGTGGCGAACCAGAACGCCTGGTACATCCGGCGGGGTTCGATCATGTCGATCTCGCTCCACTCCGACGTGCCGCCCGTGTGGTCGAGGGTGCGGTAGACGTAGTGGAAGTCGTGCGTCGCCGGGTTCGGGGCGAAGAACTTCCAGTTCGGGATGAACGAGAAGAGATCCTTGGAGCGGACCCGGTCGAACGCCGGGTGCGGGTGCTGCGCGGCGACGGTCGCCACCAGCATCCCCGCGCCCATGACGCGCGCCATGGAGCCGGGACCGGTGAACGTGTCCTTGAGCAGGGTTGTCGGCTTCACCGCTGTGCTCCTTGTCCGTCGACGGCGGACTCGCTGTGCGCGTCGCCCGCACCGTGCTGCAGGAAGTCGGTCATGTGCTGCACGGTCTTGTGGGCGTACAGCGCATTGGTCAGCAGGGAGTCGTGGTCGGCGCCGTCGACGATCTTCACTTCGCCGCCCTGGTGCACCCGGACGAGCTCGTTGTACATCAGGAGCTGCTCGGGGTCCTGGTCCACGGTCTGCTGGGCGGCGATGATCAGCGCGGGCGCCGCCACCTGCGGCAGGTCACCGTCGAAGGCCCTGAAGTCCTTCTCGACCGCGGCCCATTCACGCCTGCCGGCCTTCCAGAGGCGGGCGTCGGTGTACTGGGCGAACACCTTGTCCCGGTAGTTCGCCGGAAGCCTGTCGAGCCACGCGGGGCGGCTCATGAGGATGCCGGTGCCCAGGGAGAGGTAGCGGGCCGCGTGCGTGATGGTGTCGTTGAGGTCCTTCGCACCGTCACTCTGGCGCTCGGAGCGCTGCAGTTCGGCGGGGTGGGACGGGTCCAGGTAGACGAGGCCTGCGACCCGGTCCGGGATCCGGGCCGAGACCCGGCGGATCAGCTCTCCGCCCAGGGAGTGGCCGACCAGGACCGCCTTGCGGTGCGCGGGCACGGTCGCGCGGATCAGGTCCTCGAGGTCGTCGACCGACTCGTCGAGGACGAAGGGCGCGTTGGTCCGGCGGAGGCTGCCCGCGTATCCGGCGCGCGCGTAGGCGACGACCGCGTTGTCCGAGTCGTTCACGAACCGCTCGGTGATCCAGGCGAAGTGCTCGGACGTCGAGGTGAGTCCCGCGCAGAAGACGAGCACCGGGGAATCCGTCTCGTCGTCGCGGCCGCCCGTCTCGTACATGAGCTCGTTGCCGTGCCGGGTGACGAACTTCCGTGACGTGGGCCAGCCTTCGAGGACCACGGCACGGCGCTGGGCGGCGACCGCGGTGGCGACGGCGACGCCTCCGGCGAGAAGCAGGCCCGCGGCCTTCACCGCGCGGTCGTCGCGGCCCGCCACCAACGGGTGCGTCTTGGGGGCCGTGGTGTAGGCGACCATGGGGTGCATGGCCGGGAAGGCCGTCATGAAGCGGCCGAGTCCCATGACGAAGCCGTTGGCCACGTGGAAACTTCCCGCTGCCGCGATCATCGGGCGGGTCAGCCTGCCGCCGGCGAGATACACGACCGGGAAGAGGCATTCCATCGCGAGCACACTGTGCTGAACATATTTCGCGGTGCGCGGATAGCGCTGGGTGAGGCGGTAGGCGCTCTCGAACCCATAGGTACGGGTGCGCATCACTCCCGGCAGTGCCGAGCCGTCACGCCACTTCTCACCGATGAGCTTGACCCAGCCGGACGCCGCGTAGGACAGGCTCGCCTGCATCGCCACGTACCAGAGGAACGCGTCCTTGGTCTGTGGACTTTTCGAGAGGCGGGCGAGGCCGTTGGCGGTCTGCACCAGGTTCGCCACCTGGTCCGAACCGTCCGTGCCGTAACGGTGGCGTGTTTGCAGAACGGAGGTGGAAGCGGTGAGGAAAAGATTTCCGGCCCCGCGCCACCGACTGTTTCCCGGAAGGAGGAGCCCGGCACTCACGGCGGCTCGCGCGACGTGTATCGCCACCGTCACCTTTTTGCCGCTCACGGCCTCGGTGAGTTTACGAATGGCCAGGTTCTTGGTCTCCGGAGCCTCCTTCATGATTTCCCAGTCGTTCAGGCCACCGGGGTCCAGCTGCTTGTGCTGGTGAAGATATTCGAGGGAGGAGGAGAGAGTGGTGAGCGCGGAGAGTCGCTCAGACATACCCAGGGCACGGTCCCGGGATATCGGCACCGGAGAGAAAAGCGACGAGACAAGCTTCTTCATTCGTCTCACAAGATGTTCCTCACGACTGAACCATGGGTGAGCTAATATCTGAAAGTTGTCGGGCCGCGATTGCGGCGCGGCCCGACAACTCGCCTGGTGCTCGCAGCCGTCACGCTCCGAGCGGCTTCAGGAGCCCACGCTCAGGTCAAGGGCTGCTGACGGTGTTCTCTACTTGCCGCCGGCGCCGGCGGCGCGGCCGAGCTCGTACGCGCCGACGATGGTCGCGCCGGCCGCGAGGCCGCCGCCCGCGTACGGGCAGGTGACGAGGACGGCCGGGGTGAAGGCGACCGGCATGGTGCGGGTGACACGGTCCTGCTCGCCCTCGGTCAGGGTCGGCTCCGTGATCGAACGCACACTGTCGATGATGTGAGTCATTCTGATCTCCTTTTCGAAGATGCTCGGAAAGCCTGGCGGCCTTTAGTTGACGACGCGGCCGGCGACGTACGCGCCCACCGGGACGGTGAAGGCGACAATGCCGGCCGTGATCTTGACGGTGACCGGGACGGCCACGGCCGGGGTGGCCATGACGGGAGTGCCGTCGGCGTTCATCAGACCCTCTTCGAGGGAGCCGAGCTCCTGCTGGTTCATAAAGGCAGCAATCTTGCCCATGATCCATTCCTCCTGTTGATGTAAATCGAGACGTCGGGGTGTTTGAATCGTCGCCGATTGCATCGCTGAGAAATTCCGGAATGGAACCACGATCGATCAACTCCCCGTTACCGGCACCACTCTATGAGAACTGCAAAACTTTTCAAGCCTTGTTGTGAAATTGGTGATGACATTAGTCATGCATTACGCGCTGACCAGTGACGGCGGGGTTCGGATGTCGTATTCGTTGCGCAGCGCGGAGAGCGCGGCCAGATAGCCGGACATCCCGTGCACGCTGGGCCCCGGGGGCGTGGAGGCCGAGCACAGGTACAGGCCGGGCAGCGGAACCTTGTACGGGTCCCACTTCACCGCGGGACGCAGCAGCGACTGACGCAGGGTCATCGCCCCGGCACCGATGTCGCCGCCGACGTAATTGGGGTTGTACGTCTCGTAGTCGGCGGCGCTCACGCCGCGTGCGGCGATGACGGTGTCACCGAACCCCGGTGCGTACTTCTCGATGCGGCGCCGGACGAGGTCGACGGGATCCCGCCGGTCGCCGTTCGGAACGTGGGCGTAGGCCCAGACCGGACGTCTGCCGCCGACAGCCCGGCCGGGATCGGTCGCGGCGGGGTCGACGAGGAGCACGAACGGCTCGGGGTCCTGGGTGCCGCGTACGGCCGCCGATTCCGTACGGAACATGTCGGCGCGCGTGCCGCCCAGGTGGACGGTGCCGGCCCGGCCGGTCTCCGGGTCGCTCCATGGGATGGGTCCGGACACCAGGAAGTCGACCTTGGACGCGCCGGGCCCGTACCGGAAGCGTTCCAGGGACCGCCGGTAGCGCGCGGGCAGTCGGTCGCCGGCGAGCTGGAGGAGCCCTTTGGGGCTGGTGTCGAGCAACACCAGGGGTACGTCCCCGAGTTCGCCGAGGTCCTTGACGGGCTGTCCGGTGTGGATGCGGCCGCCGTGCGCGGTGATGTCCGCGGCGAGGGCGTCGGCGATGCGCGCACTGCCGCCCCGGGGCAGCGGCCACCCGGTGGTGTGCGCCAGGTGCCCCAGAAGCAGGGCGACGGCGCCGGCGGCCAGCGAGGGGAGTCTGCCGACAGCGTGCGCGGCGACACCCGTGAGCAGGGCTCTGGCCCGCTCGGCACGGAAGGGCATTCTGGTGGCGTGGGCGAGGACTCTGGGCGCCAGGAGCAGGGGCGCCGCCAGGTCGTCGGGGATGCCGCGCTGGCCGGAGAGGATCAGGTCGACAACTCCCTGGCTGTGTGCGGCGAGCGGGGCCATGAGCCGGCGCCAGCGTTCGCCGTCCACGCCGAGTCCGGCACTCGTCTCGGCGAGGTCGCGGTGGGCGAGGACGGTGTCCTGCCCGAGCAGCGGGTGGGCGTAGGGGATCTCGGGCTGGAGCAGGTCGACGCCGCGCGCGGGCAGGTCGAACTCCCGGAAGAACCGGGACGCGGCCGCCATGGGGTGCACGGCCGCGCAGATGTCGTGCACGACGTCGGAGTCGAAGAGCGGCTCGGTGCGCAGGCCGCCACCGATCGTGTCGCGCGCCTCGTACAAGTCGACGCCGAGACCCGCCCGCAGGAGTGTCACAGCGGCGGCGAGCCCGTTGGGCCCCGTACCGACGATCACCGCATCCGGCATACGACGCTCCCTCCTGCTGGTCTTACGGAGGGCTCGTAGCGGAATCTCCGTCGGCCACCCGCAAGGGATACAAGCAGCACCAAAGCGCCTTTGTCATGGCGCAGTTCGCAGCGCCGAACGGAGCCCGCTCTGCTGGATGCCTGACATGTGCCACGGCTCCGGCATGACGGATGTCATCGTGATGCATGCCGCAGTTGCCGCCCTGGCCTGCGAATTCGCCGCGCAAAGAGGACTCGCGGAC
The DNA here is from genome assembly GCF_055577715.1 of Streptomyces sp. NPDC033177. NCBI lineage: Bacteria > Bacillati > Actinomycetota > Actinomycetes > Kitasatosporales > Streptomycetaceae > Streptomyces > Streptomyces sp. NPDC033177. Next base: position 370,419 of record NZ_JBVIPS010000007.1, read on the forward strand.
ATCGCAACCCGAGAGAATGTGACCGACGCCACGCAAGTAAGCGTCGGAACAAGCCTGTTGATCAGAGCCAGCCCTTCTGGCGGGCGACATGGGCGGCCTCGTGCCGGTTCGCCGCCTGCAGCTTTCCGGCGATCTTCGAAAGGTAGTTGCGTACGGTTCCGGGGGTCAGGACCGCGCGCCGCGCCACCGTCTCTATGGGCGCCCCGTCCGCCGACAGCGCCAGGATGTCCGTCTCACGCCGGGTCAGCGGAGACTTTCCCGCCGACATCGCCTTCGCAGCCATCTCCGGATCGACATAGCGGGCGCCGCGATGAACCGTCCTGATGATGACGGCCAGCTCTTTCGCGGACGTCGTCTTCGGCACGAAACCCCAGGCTCCCGCCGACAGGGCCGACGCCATATATCCGGGCGCCGTGTGGGAGGTGACCACGACGCACCGTATGGAGGGCCGGGCATACCGGAGCTCCCGGATGACGCTGATTCCCCCCTTGTCGGGCATGCTCAGGTCCAGTACGCAGACGTCCGGAACGAGCTTCCTCGCCATCTCGGCCGCTTCCACGCCGCCCGCCGCCTCGCCGATCACTTGCAGGTCTTCCTCAGCCGCCAGCAACGCGGACAGCGCCCCCAGGATCAACTTCTCGTCGTCGGCCAGCAGAACTCGGATCCGCACCCCTCACACCTCTCGTGCAAGGGGGACGGTGACCAGGAGGCGGTAGGTGCCATGGGGTCGCGGTCCGTGCTTCAGGCTTCCGCCCAGCGGTGCGACGCGCCGCTTCAACCCGTTCATGCCCGTACCGCGAGCCGCTCCGCGGTCCCTTATGTCACGCACACCGTCGTTCACCACCCGCAGGACGCACTCCCTCTCCTCCCCCACGCCGGACACGGCCAGGGTGAACGTGCAGACCGTGGCCTCGGACGCGTGCCAGACAACGTTCGTGGCCGCTTCCCGCACAGCCCAGCCGAGTACTTCCCGCACCTCGCGGGGCAAGCTCGGGCCGCACCCCTCGTCGATCACGTCGCACCGGATGCCGAACGCCTGGAGCAGGGAGCGCGCGCCTTCCAGCTCGTCGTCGAGCGACGCGGTGCGTACGGCGTTGACCACCGCCCGCAGCTCGCTCTGTGACGCCTTCGCCAGCACCTGGACCTCCTCCATCTCCTGCAACTTGCCCGTACGTGCGACGAGTTCGGACTTGAGGGCGATGATGGCCAGGTGCCGGCCGAGCGTGTCGTGCAGATCGTGGGACATCCGCAGCCGCTCCTCGGCCACCGCGTGCAGGGCGGCCACGTCCGCGGCCGCCTCCAGCCGGGAGATGACGGACACGGGTCGCATCAGGCTGCGGACGGCGATGATGACGGTCAGGCAGATCCCCCCGGCGATCAGTGCCGAGGTCGCCGGGTCCGGGCTGACGGCGGCGGACAGCGCAAGGCACGTGGCACCGGTGGCCAGTTGGACGCGCGGCGACAGCTCGGCCGCGGCGACGGCCGCGGGCACGACGGCCACCCCGGAGAGCGGTACGACCTCCGCCCGCGTGAAGGCACCGGTGTAAGGGAGGAGCCAGAGACAGGCCGGCCACACGAAGGCGGGGGCGAGCAGGGCCAGTGGCGGGAACGCGTAGCGGCATCCGGTGCACACCGGACGCAGCAAGGCACCCAAGTGGAGGGCGTACAGGACGGACACGAACCCAAGTACGGGGTGCGGCTCAGGCATCTCCGCCAGCACGACGAAGACCAGGAGGGGTGCGGTCAGGCAGACGACGAGGCCCTGTCGGGTGTGTCTCTCGAAACGCTCGGCATCCTGGCGTGTGGCGTTCAGCTGCGTCGGCTCCAGCGGAGGCCGACGCGCATCCCGGTCGAAGAGCGGGGTGAGCGCGAAGGAGGGGTACGGACCGGACTCGGACGTGGGGGGCAAGTCAAGCCTCACAAAATAGGTGCATCACGCAGGTACAATTCGCCCGGCGAGGGGCGAAGCAAGGATCAAGAGCGCACCGCGAAGAGGGTGCGACCACCGTGGGGGGCATCGCGACTCACGGACCGCCCGGACGCGGCAGGTGCGGCGTGCGACTCAAAGAGGCTCTAGCGCTTGGGTGGAACACCGGGCGGGTGGGAGGAACACCCGGCGGGCGCGCGGCCGTTGGCGATGTCAGGCGGCGTGAGAAGCGCACCTCTCGGCACAAGAAGCCTGCAAGTACACATGAGAATCCCCCTGAACATGCCGTGCTGGAGGGTGTATCCGCCCGATCAGCCGTTCGCACCGAATCCTCACTGGCCACCCGCACAAGTGTCAACTATTAATGGCACCCTCATGAAGCTCTCGAAGTCCCGCCCGGAAACGCCCAGTTACTCCCGGATGACCGAGTGGCCCGGTGCGGCTTTCGAGGAGCCTCTAGACTCCCCAGGCCTCTACGCCCTGGGCAGACAAGGAGCTTGGCCGTGAGTGATGGTGGTGATGAGCTGGCTCAGCGCGTGGCGGTGCGCCTGGAGCAGCTGTTCCAGAACGTCGTACCCGCCCGGCTCGGCCGCCCGTGGACGAACGAGGAGGTCGCGGCGGCCACGGGCGTGCCGGTGGCCCGGATCGTCGGCCTTCGCCGCGGTCGACCGCTCGAACCCCTGCACCGCGACCCCGCGCAGGAACACATCTCCGCACGTTTCACCGACCGGCTCAACCACTTGCTGGCCCAGCGCGTGGACGAGCGTGGGCGGCGCTACTCGCTGCGGGCGGCGGCCAGGGCATCGGGGATGTCCTCGACGTATCTCGACAAGCTGCTGGAAGGCCAGAGCCAGCCCACGCTGTCGAAGCTGGCGCCGCTGGCCGCCTTCCTCCGCGTGGGCATCGACGCCCTCCTGACGGACGACCTCGGCTCCGTCGCGCACCATTTCGGGGTGCGCCGCGAGGCCCTCACCTACGACAGCAGCGAGCCGGTCGCCATCGAGCTGGAAGACACCCTCAAGGCCCTGGCCGCCTATCGCCGCATCTCCCACAATCCCGCCGCCGCACAGATCGCGTTCCGCATGGCCGGCCTTCCCCCGGGGCAGGCGTCAGAGGTCGCCGCCGTGATCGAAAGCCTGCTCGCGGAGCCGAGCCCGCACGACACCACCTCATAGCCCTCGCATCACACTGGCAAACAGGTTCAACGACCAGGAGAATGCGCCACCGTGTCCGAGAACGGTCAGGTGGTCATAGGATCACTCGCACGTGGTCCTGACCAGACCGCAAGCGTCGAAACACTACGGGGGCACCATGCGAATCGGCCGTGAACGGCGGCGCGCGATCCGGCTCATCCGGGAACTCGATCTTCCGGAATTGCCCGTGCTGAAGGACGTCGTCGAGTCGGTGGCGCGAGCACGCGGCCGACCGGTCGAGGTCCATCATCGCCGGCTTCCCTCCGGACTCACCGGCTTCTGCGCGCAGTTGGCGAACCGCGACGTCATCGTCATCGGCGACAGTGCCTCGCCCCTGAACAGGATCCTCACGGCGTGCCATGAACTCGTGCACCTGTGGCGCGGGCACACTCCGGCCCAAGGCGCCCTGTTCGACAGGGCCACCGTGCGCACCCTGCTGCCCGGGATTCATCCTGACGTCGTCCGCGGGGTCCTGATGGGGCGCTCCCACTACTGCTCTCCGCAGGAGCGGGAGGCGGAAGTGGTGGCCACCCAGTTGGTCACCATGCTGGACCTGAGGGCGGATCAGATCGGCAACGCCCAGCTCGCGGCCTCTCTGGCGCATCGCAGAACCGGTGTCTGATGACGGTCCTCAACACCGTCTATGTCACCCTCTACTTCTTCCTCGGTGGTCTGTCGGTCATGACGGCAGCCAGCAAGGTGCTCGCACTGCGCAACAACTCCTCACGCTCTCTGAGCATCCTCGCCTGGGGCACCCTGCTGGCGGCGGGTTCCTTTCTGCTCATGTATCCGGCCGTCTACCGCTGGCTTGGAGCCGTCTCCGGCATCCCCACCTTCGCCACGCTGCTGATCTACCTCTGCCTCTTCGGCTTCGCCGTCAACTCGCATGTCCTGGTGCGCCTTTGGAGTCGGGACCAGAGCAGCGTCCGCCCTCCTGGGCCGCTCGGTCCGGTCCGCCCGGCCACGCTGTATCCGCCGCTCGGCATCGCCATGACCACGCTCTACTTCCTGGCCGCCTTCCGCTACCCGCAGGACTTGGGGGCCGGGCGCATCACCGTCGACACCCACCCCTTGGTGGTCTACTTCTTCGCCGTCACCTGGGCGTCCATCGCCGCTCCCCTGCTCGCCACCGCCCATGAGTGCGGCAAGATGCGCCAGGGCCACCAAGACGAACATCCCTCGATCAGCCACGGGTTGCGCGCGGTGCAGATCGGGGCGCTCCTCATGGGCGCGTCGTTCGCGCTCAAGCTCCCGCCGCTGACGGCCAGTTCCTTCGGCGCGCATCACATCGGCATGCTCCACCTCGGCGTGCCCCTCCTGAGCGGCGCGGGCACCCTTCTCGTGCAGTACGGCTACCTGGCGCCGGCGCTGGACGCCTGGATCGAGGAGCGGCGTGACTTCCGCACACTCCACCCCCTGTGGGAGCTGACCATGCAGGCCAGCGATCCGCGCCTGGCGCTCGCCCCGCCGGGCCCCCTCACGGAGAAACTCGCCCTGAACGTCACGACGTGGTACCTGCCCCGCCGCATCATGGAGATCTCCGACGCCATCCACGCCCTGCACCCCTGGATGCGACCCGAGCCCGCGGACGGCGTCCGCCGGTCGGCGCCCGCCACCACTCCCCCGCCGGACCTCACTGCCGCGTGCACGGCCGCCACGCTCATCGATGCCATCGCCCGCAAGCAACAGGGCGTTCCACCCCGGCCGGACGCCCCCGCGGATCCCCTGCCCTCGGTCCCGCCGGCAGAGGAACGGGCCCATCTGGTCCGCGTGGCCACCGCACTCCAGCACCCCGGCAGCCGGCCGTCAGTCCGATCCGTCGGCCGGCAGCACGCGCCGTAGCCGCCGCTCATGGACGAGGCGGCCCACCAGTGCCCCGCCGTACACGACGAAGCCCACGCCCACCAGCCAGGACTGCAGGATGAGCACGGTGCCGAAGGGGCCGTACGTCACCGCGTTCGAGGCGATCAGTGGCGAGAAGACGAACTGCGAGAAGACGCGCAGCCCAAGAAGCCCGAGAGCGGTCAGCACGGCCCCGGGGGCCAGGGCCCGCCAGCGGATCCGGCCGCAGAGCAGCAGTCGCTGTGACCACCAGAAGAAGAGGAACACGCCGATGGTGTCGCCCACGGTGACGAGAGCGGTCTCGGCCGCGGACGACTCCTCCGGCGCGGGCATGGTGACGAAGAGCAGCAAGAAGAACACCAGCACGGCCAGCCAGACGACGTGCCGCCACATGGTGTGCCAGCGCGCCGACGGCAGGCCCCACGCACGTTCGTAGCCCGTCTGCACGGCGGATCCGAAGGTCACGCCGAACGCGGCCAGCGCGGCCAGGCCAAGTGCCGTGGTCCGTTGCAACGCCCGCCCCGGCACGCCGAAGAGCTGCTTGATCTCTTCCTCCGGCACCTCGGACACCCCAAGACCCTGCACCAGCCACCGTGCGAAGCCTTCTCCCCTCGCGAGATCGGCCGCGGCGACCACGACCAGCAGCGGCACGAGAGTCAGGAAGCTCAGCGCCGCGAAGCCCATGGCACGGTGCATCAGCTCCATCTCCCGTCCCCGGTTCCAGACGAGCCCGGCGAACGACGAGGACGTCGGCAGGCGGCGGTGGAAGCGCGGGGATCGGCGTCCGTCACCCGGCGGCGTATCAGGAGCTGAGGGCATGCCAGGTCGAATACCCGCAATCCCCATGAAACCAGCCGCACGTACCGCCGAACGAGCGCACCGACCTCATGGATCGCGGTGGAAATCAGGCCTGAGGATCACGGGCTCCGTCCCACAGACCCCCGTGGCGGCGGTGGGCCGGGGTGAGGCCCTGCGTGAAGTACTTGTCGTAGTACTCGTTCTCCACGTGGTGGGCCTGGAGCCAGACCCCGGGGACGTGGATCGCGTCCGTGTGGGCAGGGAAGCGGCGATGCGTCCGGAGGATGTACGTGCAGATGTCGCGGGCGCACTCGATCACCCGCTCCTCGTACTCGCTCGCCTCGGCGAGATAACGCCGGCCGTAGTCCTCCCGGTAGATGCGGCTGAAGACGTCCTTGTCGCCGTAGACGCCCCCGGGGCCGAACTTCTCGCGGATCACCGCGTCCACCGCGTCGGACATCGACGCGAACGCGGGCGGGCACATCGCGGAGATCAGCTGCTCGCCGCCCGGCCCCTTCAGGCCCACCGGGTGCGAGCGCACGTTGGCGTACTTGGGGAGCGGGATGTGCCAGCGCCAGATGTCGGCCGGGCGCCAGCGCGGGGTGACGAAGGTGAAGCCGAGCATCCTGCCGTAGGCGCGGGAGAACTTCGGGTCTCCCAGGGCGATTTGGGGGTTGATGGACGCGTGGATCCAGGCGCCCAGACCCATCGCCTCCGCCACCAGCATCAGGTTCTGGAGCAGCAGGTCGGCCTCGATCTGGGTGCGGAGCGGGCCGAGGGCCCCCAGCGGCAGCTTCAGCTTCTCGTTCAGGAAGCCGTTCTTGATCCACTTCTGGACGCCCGCGGGGCGGTAGAAGTTCCGGTCGTCCACCAGCGTGGGCCGCGCCCCGTCCGGCTGCGTGAGCAGGTACATCAGGGCGTTGATGTACTGGTGGGAGAGGTCCACCACCGGGAAGAGGACCGTCGTGCCCGGCAGGTTCGACAGGAAGCGGTTCGAGTCCAGGTAGGCGGGGAAGTCCCGCAGGCCCTCCGCCACGTCGAGACGGTGGTCGAGGACCTTGACCTTGGCCTCCCGCGCGCGGGAGGTCAGCGTCACGTCGTCGAAGGGTTCCTCCGGCGCCGGCGGCAGCTTCCTCAGGTAGTACGTGCCGGTGTCGTTGATCAGGAAGAAGTGCGTGCCCTGCGCGTTGTCGGGGCTGCCCGCCGTGCGCCCCGCCATGGTCAGGTTCGGCTTCGCCATGATCGGTTTGCCGTTGCGCGGGTCCTCGAAGGGACGGTCGGGCATGGTCAGCCCCGTACAGCCGGTGAGGGCGATCAGGACCGCCTCCTCCAGCTCGGTCAGGGGCTGCGGGGCGTTCTCGGAGACGTAACTCATCGACCCCGCGGGGACGGTGGCGCCGCGGCTCACCCGGTGGGTGCGGCGGCGCCAGACCGTCTCCAGAAGGGGACGTACGAAGAGGTCGGCGAGCCCGGGGTGGCGGCCGTTCGCCCGGCTGCCGGGCCCGGCCTCACCCAGTGGCAGCCCGGCCTCACCCGGTGACATCGCTGCCCCCGTCCCGCACCGGCTTGACCTGCCGCCAGGGGGCGAACGCGCTCGCGTCGCGGGGCAGCAGACCCGCGAGGTCCGGGGCGTGGCGCTGGATCACGGACTTCATGCCGCTCTTCTCGACCCATTCGATGCCGAGCGGCGTGTAGATCTCGGGGCGGTAGTCGACGGTCAGGAAGCGGTCGCTCTGCAGGCGCCGGGTGGCCATCAGGATGAAGATGCGGAAGGCCGTGTCGCTGAAGCCGAAGCCGGTCGGCGGGTTCTCGGCGAACAGGCCGACGACGGTGTCGATCTCGTCGACCGAGCTGTAGACGTCCTTGAGCCGCGCGACGGTCTCGGGGTCCTGGCTGAGGTCCTCGAAGCGGCGGATGCGCGGCTTGTGCAGGCCCGCACGGAAGTCGTTGTAGCGCGGCACGCCCCGCCTGCGGGTGCGGACGAGGTCGACGACCGACAGGTCGATGATCTCGCCGTCGCGCTCGAAGCGCTGGAGCGCGCGCGGGAAGTTGTTCAGGGTGATCGCGCCGGGATGGGCGATGCCCAGCGAGTAGAGAGTGTCGGCCAGGCCCGTCTTGCGGATGGCGGCCTCCGCCGCGCCGCCCTGGATGTCCTGGAAGGTCAGGCTCTCCAGGCGCTGCCCGAAGTGGTGCTCACGCATCACGTAGTCGTCGGGGACCAGCGGGTGCATGCGGTAGACGGTGACGAAGTCCTCGGTGAGGGAGTACGGCGCCGCGTGGTGGTCCGGCAGGGTCTTGGGGATGCCGGTCAGCGAGTGCGACTCCAGGAGCCACAGGCCGAGCTTGTTCAGCCAATTGCTGGGCGGGCCCTCCCAGTTGGTGTGCAGGCCGAGCTTGATGGCCTCGGTGGCGAGGATCGCCGGGGTCCACTCCACCGTGTGGATCTTGGCGATGAGGGCGGAGACGACCAGACGCGCCGTGTGGTAGACGCTGTCCTCGCTCATCGCGGGGTACTCGCGGCGCAGGGCGGTGCAGACCGCGTTGTGTTCGCGGGCGAAGAGCGTGTGCATGGCGCTGAGGCCGAGCCACCAGCTCTCGTTGAAGCCGGTGAGCGGGATGCCGTTCTGGCCGGTGGGCAGGTGGCCGTCCTCCAGGCGCAGGTCGGCGCTGCCGTCGGCCTCGCGCAGGAACCTCGCGGTCTGCTCGTCCGCGCCGTACACCTCGGAACCGTCCCACCAGTGGGACGCCGTGTTGGCGAAGAGGATCGGCGGCTGCCGGCCGGGGAGCTGGATGCCCTCGTTCTCGGCGAAGCGCATGACGTTCTCGGGCGGCCCGCCGGGTGTGTTGTGCCAGGTGCTGCCGGGCGGCAGCGGCACCTCGACCGACTTGGTGCCTGTCGGGTAGCGGCCGTGGTTGACCCAGTCGTGGACCTGGAACTGGATCCAGGCGGCGGCCAGGATGTTGAGCGAGGTCGCGGGCACGAAGGTGTCGCGCTGGAGGAGCGTGCGGCTGACGGTGACCGGGTTCGGGGTGTCGAAGAGGTCGGGCCGGTAGTCGGGCTTCAGGTTGCGTCCGAAGGCGGCGCCCACGGCTCCCATGGAGGGCGCGGAGAGGTCGTTGTACGTGCCGTCGTACGACCGGGCCGTACGCAGCCGTTCGTCGACCGGCGGCGGCACCCGGACGGCCTTCGGCGGTGCCTCGTGGACGTCGGTGTCGATGAGGTTGAGGCGCCGGAGCACCTTGCGCAGGAAGACCAGGTTCAGCAGGCTCGCCTCCAACGGCAGCCTGTACCACGGCACATAGCGGTTGAGCGCGCCGAAGAACCGGCCGACGGGGATGCCGAGGACGGTGTTGCGCAGCGGCTCCCCGGTGGTGAAGCGCAGGCCCTGGCGGTGGGCGACGCTCGCTTCGTACGCGGCCTTGCGGGCGCGGTTGAGATTGCCGAGGGGGCGGAACGCGTCGGTCGTGTACCAGGGGTTGAAGGCGAGTTCCTCGACCCGGCCCGCCGCTGCTTGCGCGTCGGCGGTGGCCAGGTCCTGGCGTGGCACGGTGAGGCGTGCGACGGGCACCGGGGGCGCGACGTTGTCCTTCCACTCCACGGAGCCGTCCTCGACGGGCGTGCGCTGCTCGTTCACGTACCGCTGGACGCACAGGTCGAAGACGACGTCCGACGTGATGAGGCGGTGCGCGAGCTCCCTGTGCAGGAAACCCGGGTCGCGGCGCTCGGGCTTGGGGTCGGGCGCGCGGCCCACGACGGGACGCAGGAGGTAGCGGACGGGGCCGGCCTCGCCCCAGAGGATGGCGCCGCGGCTCCAGTACGTCTCCTTGGCAAGGCTGTCGACCTTGTGCCGGGTGGCCGCCTGGATGTTGCGCCGCATCCGGGTCGCGGTGGAGAACCCGACGGCGAGCGGGAGCTTCACGAACAGGCCGAAGGCCTTCTGCGGCGTGGTGTTCGCACCCGCCATGGCCTTGGCGAAGGCCACGAACTCGCGGGCGTCGCGGGCGTGCGACACCGGGAAGTTGGTGGCAAGGAGGTCATGGCTCTCCTCGTCCGACACCGTCACCCGCACGGCCACGCCCCGAAGATCGGCCACGGCGTCGGGCTGCCGGGTGCCGCCGGCGTTGGAGAGCCGCACGGTCGCCGCGTACTCGGCGCCCGGCTGGGCGAAGCCGCCGCGCAGGGCTTCGGGGAGGTCTTCGTGGAAGGTGAGGCGGGCGTTCTCCACGCCGAGCGCGGGTTTCGCGTGCTGGGTGCGCGCGAGTGAACCGGCGTCGCCAGTACGCCGGTTCTTCGCCTGGACCTTCATGATCTCCTGGGCCAGGCGCTCGAAGAGGCGGTGCTCCGCCTCGGGGCTGCCGCCCACGTAACGCTCGTAGGTCTGCTCGTACTGTCCGGTGTCGGCCATCAGGCGCTTCCTTCGCACGCAGGCGTACGGGACGGGTGGGCTCGGCCCTGTCCGACGGCAGGACCTTGGGGCCCTGTCCGACGACAGGGCCTAGGACGCTACTGGCGGCGCCGGACAGCCACAGCGCGGGTTCCCGCCTATGTGCGGGAGGCTCCGTGTGCCTCGAACAGGCAGGCGGGCAGCGGTATTTGGGCCCGTCGGGCGCCCTGAGGCGGGCCCGGGACCCGGCGCGCGTGATCGTCCTGGTGCCCCTCGGGCGACTTCTCTCTCAGCAACCCCAGGGGGCGGAGCCGGCCGATGGCCGGTCCGTGACGGGCGCGCGGGGCCCCGGCGCGCGCGTGTTGACTGCGGATCGGGCCGAGCCCGGGGCACTACGTGGTGACGGGCCGCTGGGCCGCGGTCAGTCGATGAAGGCTCCGTCGACGTACACCCAGGCCCCGTCGAGCCGCTCGAAACGGCTTCGCTCGTGGAGGGCCTCCTTGCGGCCCCCGTCGGTGTAGCGGGCGCGGAACTCGACCGTGCCGGTGGCGTGGAACGCGGTGCCGTCCGCCGTGTCCAGGATCTCCAGGCCGATCCAGCGCAGGCCCGGGTCGAACTCGACGCGGGGCGGCCTGGTGCGGGGGTGCCAGGTGCGCAGGAGATAGGCCTCGTCCTTGACGGCGAAGGCGCAGTACCGGGAGCGCATCAGCTCCTCGGGCACGCCGGCCGCGGCCTCGCCCCTGTGCAGCCGCCCGCAGCACTTCTCGTACGGCTGGGGGTGGCCGCAGGGGCAGGTCGGCTGGGGGCGGGGGGCGCGTCGTGACATGCGGACCATTGTCCTCGCCGGCGGGAGGACGAGCGTCCCGCAGGGGCGCGGGGCTGTGACATATACGGCTCCGCCGCGCGGGCGCGACCAGCCACTACGCGCCCGCGGAAGGCACCCGCCCCCCGGCAGGGGGCGTCCGCTACGGGGCGAGGATGTCCAGCTCGTGCAGCGCCCCCACCGCGATCTCCCGTGTCAGCTCCTCCGCGCGCGCCGGATCTCCCTCCCGCACCGCCTCCGCGAGCCTGACGTGCAGGGTGACGGCGGCCGGGTCCGGGTCCTCGAACATGACCTGGTGGTGGGTGCGGCCCGCGAGGACCTCCGCGACGACGTCACCGAGCCGGGCGAACATCTCGTTGCCGGACGCGTTCAGGACGATGCGGTGGAAGTTGATGTCGTGGAAGAGGTAGCCCTCCAGCTGCTGGCCCCGCGAGGTGGCGACCATGCCGAGGGCGCATTCGGTGAGGGCCGCGCACTGCTCAGGGGTGGCGTGCTGGGCGGCGAGGCCCGCGGCCGCCGGTTCGATCGCCGAGCGCAGGACCGTGAGGGAGCGCAGCTGGCGTGGCCGGTCGGCGCCGGCGAGACGCCACCGGATGACCTGGGGGTCGTAGACGTTCCACTCCGCGGTGGGCCGCACCGTCACGCCGACCCGGCGCCGGGACTCGACCAGGTGCATGGACTCAAGGACCCGCACCGCCTCGCGCACGACGGAGCGTGACACCTCGAAGCGCTGGGCCAGCTCGTCCGTGCGCAACACGCTGCCCGGCGGGTACTCGCCACCGGTGATGGCGGGCCCGAGGCTTTCCAGTACGCGAGCGTGCAGCCCACGGGCCTGATCGGTCATGTCGTCAGGGTATGTGGGGACCCGCGGGAACAAAAAGTCAGACTTTTGTGTCACAGCCTCTTGAATTTGTCAGACCTAATGGGTTTCAGTGACGTGAACGAGCCACGGGTCTCCCCCGTCCCGTGGCTCGTTCCGGACCGATGGCTCGTTTCGGACCGATGTCGAAGAAGACAGCGAGGCAGGACAGCGATGAGCACCCCCCACGTCGTCGTAGTGATGGGCGTGGCAGGAACCGGCAAGACAACGATCGGTCCCCTGCTCGCCGCACAGCTCGGCGTTCCCTACGCCGAGGGCGACGACTTCCACCCCCCGGCGAACATCGCCAAGATGTCGGCCGGGACCCCGCTGACCGACGACGACCGCTGGCCGTGGCTCGATGCCATCGGCGCCTGGGCCCATGGCAGGGCCGGACTCGGCGGCGTGGTCAGCAGCTCGGCGCTGAAGCGCAGCTATCGCGACCGGCTGCGGGCCGCGGCCCCCGGCGTCGTCTTCGTGCACCTCACCGGTGACCGGGCCCTCATCGAGGACCGGATGTCCCACCGCCAGGGCCACTTCATGCCGACGGCCCTGCTCGACTCGCAGTTCGCCACGCTGCAGCCGCTCGGCGCGGACGAGGCGGGCGTCGCCGTCGACGTCACCGGCAGTCCGGAAGAGATCAGCGAGCGCGCCTTCGAGGCACTCGGCGGGCTCGACCAGTAGTCCCCCGTCCCCCGCACCCCCCTCCCCTGACGTACAAGGAAGACACCGTGACCAGTCTCAGCGTTGAGATGCTGGCAGCGGACGCCGTCGAGCCGATCACCTCAGCTGGCCATGCCCAGCTGGGTATCGCCGTCCTCGCGGGCATCGCCGTCATCGTCCTGCTCATCACGAAGTTCAAGCTCCACGCGTTCCTGGCCCTGACCATCGGTTCGCTCGCCCTCGGCGCCTTCGCGGGCGCCCCGCTCGACAAGGCGATCGCCAGCTTCACCGCAGGTCTCGGCTCGACGGTCGCGGGCGTGGGTGTGCTGATCGCGCTCGGCGCGATCCTCGGCAAGCTGCTCGCCGACTCCGGCGGCGCGGACCAGATCGTCGACACGATCCTCGCCAAGGCGGGCGGGCGTTCCATGCCGTGGGCGATGGTCCTGATCGCCTCGGTGATCGGGCTTCCGCTCTTCTTCGAGGTCGGCATCGTGCTGCTGATCCCGGTCGTCCTGATGGTCGCCAAGCGCGGCAACTACTCGCTGATGCGGATCGGCATCCCGGCCCTGGCCGGTCTGTCCGTGATGCACGGGCTCATCCCGCCGCACCCCGGCCCGCTGGTCGCCATCGACGCGGTGGACGCCAACCTCGGCATCACCCTCGCGCTCGGCGTGCTCGTCGCCATCCCGACGGTGATCATCGCCGGACCGGTCTTCTCGAAGTACGCGGCGAAGTGGGTGGACGTCCCCGTCCCCGAGAAGATGACGCCGCAGCGTCCTTCGGAGGACCTGGAGAAGCGTCCCGGGTTCGGCGTGACGGTCGCGACCGTGCTGCTGCCCGTCGTGATGATGCTGGCCAAGGCCCTGGTCGACATCATCGTCGACAACCCCGAGCACACGGTTCAGCGCGTCTTCGACGTCGTCGGCTCGCCGCTGATCGCGCTCCTCGCGGCGGTCATCGTGGGCATGTTCACGCTGGGCCGTGCGGCAGGGTTCACCAAGGGGCAGCTCTCGACCACCGTCGAGAAGTCGCTCGCGCCGATCGCCGGTGTGCTGATGATCGTCGGTGCGGGCGGTGGCTTCAAGCAGACCCTCATCGACTCGGGTGTCGGCAAGATGGTCCTGGAGATCTCCGAGGACTGGTCGATTCCGGCGCTGCTGCTCGCGTGGCTGATCGCCGTGGTGATCCGTCTCGCCACGGGGTCGGCGACCGTCGCCACCATCTCGGCCGCGGGCCTTGTGGCACCGCTGGCCGCGAACATGTCCGACACGCATACGGCGCTGCTCGTCCTTGCCATCGGAGCGGGTTCGCTCTTCTTCTCCCACGTGAACGACGCGGGGTTCTGGCTGGTGAAGGAGTACTTCGGGATGAGTGTCGGGCAGACGATCAAGACGTGGTCGGTCATGGAGACGATCATCTCCGTGGTCGCGGGCGGGTTTGTTCTTCTGCTGTCCCTGGTGATTTAGCGGGGCCGGGGCGGGGTTCTTTTCCCCAACCCCGCCCCTTCCCGAAAACACGCTCGACGCGGGGGCCCTGGTCGCCGTCACCACCGGCTCCGCCGAGTTCGTCCTCAAACGCCGGACGGGCTGGAAGCCACAGCGGATGCTCCCTCTCCGCCCACCCCGGGTCCACGGACCCGGTCCGCATCCCCCGTCGTGCCTCCGGGTCCGCCCACGCCATCCCCACGTGCCCGGCGATCACCACGCCGAGCGCCAGCGCCAGCCAGTCGTGGACGAACGTGCTTCCCGTGCGCCAGGCCAGCGGGGCGAGGTCCGTGAACCACATCAGCAGGCCCGTGCCCAGCATCACCAGGACCGCCCCCGCCAGCCAGCCCGCGTACAGCTTCTGGCCCGCGTTGTACTTCCCCGCCCTGCGGTGCGGATTCCGGCGCCGCAGCCACGCCCTGTCGTGCGGCCCGAAGCGGTTCAGAAGGCGCAGGTCGCCGCGGAAGGCGCGGGAGGCGAGGCCCGCCAGGAAGGGGGCCGGGAGCAGCAGGCCCGACCATTCGTGGACGGTCACCACCAGCGCGCGGCGCCCCACCAGCTCGGCGAGCTGCGGAAGGTACAGGCACGCCGCGGTCGCGACGCAGACCCCCATGAGCAGTGCCGTCACGCGGTGCACCCAGCGCTGTGCCGGGCTGAACCTCCGTACCCGCGCCGTCACTTCAGGCCGTGGGCTCGTCGTCCCTGCCATTCGAGTCACCCACCCACGCGTCGACGTCGTAACCCCGCTTCTCCCAGTAACCCGGCTTCACCTCGTCGGTGAGCGTGATCCCGGAGAGCCACTTCGCCGACTTGTAGAAGTACATCGGGGCGACGTAGAGGCGGGCCGGGCCGCCGTGGGTGTGGCCCAGGTCCTTGTCCTGCATGCGCAGCGCAACCATGACGTCCGCCCGCCGCGCCTGCTTCAGCGTCAGGCTCTCGCTGTACGTCCCGTCGAAGCACGTGAAGCGGACGGCTCGGGCGTCGGGGCGTACCCCCGCCGCGTCCAGGAGGCGGGAGAGGCGTACGCCCTCGAACGGCGTGCCCGGCACACGCCAGCCCGTCACGCACTGGACGTCACGCACCATGCGGGTCTGCGGCAGGGCGCGCAGCTCGGCCAGCGTGTAGTCGGCCTCGCGGTCCACCAGACCGTCGATCTTCAGGCGGTACGTCGACGCGCTCTTGTGCGGGACGGACGCGGCCACCGAGTAGTAGCGGAAGCCGCCGCCGTTCGGGAGCAGGTCCGTCAGGCCCGTGGGGTCCTTGTCGGAGGCGGCGCCCAGGAAGGATTCCAGGCCCCGCTGGAGCTGTGGCGCGGCGGCCACGCCCGCGACACCCAGGCCGAGCATGCCGAGGACAAGACGGCGGCCGACCGGTGCCCCGGCGCCGCCCTCCTCTTCGGGTGGGTGCGGAAGGGGAGTTGTCACCCCTCGATTCGAGCACCCGCGGCCCCCGGGGTACAGGGTCCGCGGGTGTCCGTCAGCGTTCCGTCACATTCGGCCGTCCCCTAGACGCCCGGCGTCTTCGCCGCCTTCTCCAGCTGGAACGCCTCGTTGCCGAGACCGATCCGTGCGTGCGCCTCGGGCTTGGTCGAGCGCAGGAACAGGCCGTAGAGCACGCCGATGAGGGCGGCGAGCAGGATGATGCCGGGCAGCACCCAGCTGAGCGCCGAGCCGGAGTCCGCGCCGACCAGGACGTCGAAGTCCTTGACGGTGTACCCGGCGATGACGAGCAGGCCGACCGCGGCGAGCGCGGAGGCGGTGATGCGCCAGGCCTGGGCGCGCGCGGCACCGCGTCGCACGAAGAAGACGATGACCGCTACGGACGCCGTGGCCATCAGGAGGATGACGCCGAGGGCGCCGATGTTGCCGCCCCAGGTGAACAGGTGCAGGACGGGGGCGGTCGGGTCGCCGAACGGGCCGTCGTCGGTGACCGCGAAGGCCACGACGACCAGCACGGAGATGACCGTCTGGAGCAGGGAGCCGGTGCCGGGGGCGCCGGTGGAGGTGTTGGTCCTGCCGAACGCGGCGGGCAGCAGACCCTCGCGGCCCATGGCGAAGGCGTACCGCGCGACCACGTTGTGGAAGGAGAGGATCGCCGCGAACATGCCCGTCACGAACAGGACATGGAGTACGTCGGTGAAGGTGCCGCCGAGCCGGGACTCCGTGAGCCCGAAGAGCAGCCCGGCGCTCTGTTCCTGCGCTGCGGGGACGATGCCGGAGGGGCCCGCGGCGACCGAGAGCGCCCAGGAGCTGATCGCGAAGAAGATCGCGACGAAGCCCACCGCGAAGAACATCACGCGGGCGACGACGACCTGCGGACGGTCGGTCTCCTCCGCGTACACGGGGGCCTGCTCGAAGCCGGTGAAGGCGGCGATGCAGAAGCAGAGCGAGGTGGCGACGCCCGCGCCCGTGAGGGTGTCGGGGTTGAACGCGTGCAGGGACAGGCCTTCCTTGGCCGGGTCCGCGATGGCCGCGATGTCGAAGATGACGACGAGCGCCACCTCGATGAGCAGCAGCACGCCGAGGACGCGCGCGTTCAGGTCGATCTTCAGCCAGGCGAGCACCGCGACGACGGCGACGGTGACGAGTGCCGGTATCCACCAGGCGACTTCGACGTCGAAGTAGGTGTGGAGCAGCCCGGACACCTCGAAGCCGAGGAGTCCGTAGAGCCCCGCCTGGAGGACGCTGTAGGCGACGAGCGCGACCAGCGAGGCACCCGCGCCGGCGGTACCGCCCAGGCCCCTCGATATGTACGCGTAGAAGGCGCCCGCGTTGTGGACGTGGCGGCTCATCTCGGCGTAGCCGAAGCTGAACAGGCCGAGGACCACGCCGAGGATGAGGAAGAGCAGCGGCTGTCCGACCACGCCCATCACGCCGTATGTGGTGGGCATGACACCGGCGACGACCATGAGCGGTCCGGTGGCCGCGAGCACGGACAGGAGGAGGCCCGCCGTGCCGAGCCGGCCGGCGCGCAGTGCCGTCTCCTGACCCTTGTACGTGCTGATCCCGCTGCCGTCGGCGGCTTCGCCTGCGGGTCTCGTGCTGCTCGAACTGCCCGTCGCCATGGCGCGGTTGTCCTCTCGAATCGGCCGGTTGGTGGGGTGGGTCAGGCGGAGCCGAGCGCGGCCCCGCGCGCGGCGGTGAACGCCTTGTAGGGGTCCCGGTCCGGGTACGACCAGGGGGCTCGGGTCGCGTGCCGCCCGATGCGGTGGAAGAGGGCGGCGGCCTCGGCCGCCCGGCCCTCGCAGAACTTGGCGTGGGCGAGGAAGTTGAGGTCGACGAGGCCGCGTGGGTGGGCTGTGCTCTCGGGGCTCGTGGGCATCTGCCACTCCAGCCACCAGTCGAAGGCGGCCTTCATGACCTGCCGGGCTCGGCGTCCCGTCCAGTGCTCGGAGGCCGCCGGGTTCACGGGCTCGCTGCCCGCGGCGGCGAGCACGCGGTAGCGCTCGGCGTGCGCGATGACGGGCAGGACCGCCAACGGCGAGTCCGCAGGGGCCTGTTCGGCCGCCCAGGCGGCGAAGTCGTACACCTCGTGCAGCGGGTCCTGGCCCGCGGCGGGGCGCCGCTCGGCGAGCCTCGCCACCATCAGGTGGTGGGCGTGGTGGTGCTCGGGGTGCCGGTGGCGGACCTCGTCGAAGAGCCGGACGACGTCCTCCTCGCGACCCAGCGAACGCTCCAGGGTGAGCAGCGCGAGCCATGGCGTGGGGTCGGCAGGCAGCAGCGCGGCAACCTCACGGCAGGCGTCCCGCGCCTTCTCGGAACGCCCCTTGCCGCGCAGCGCGAGGTGCACGGACGCATAGGCGAGCAGCACGCGGACATCGGTGCTCTCCGGCTCGGCGAGCCGCCAGTCACGGGCCCAGGCGGTGGTGGTGGGCTCCTGCCCGAGTACGTCGAACCGGTGACCCCTGCGGTCCCAGTCGTCGCCGGTGGCGGCGAGCAGCGCGCGGACCTCGGTCCAGCGGCCCTGGGCCAAGGCGGTACGGGCGTCCACGAGTTCGGTGTCGTCGAGTGCGGGGTCGAAGGCGTAGGCCGCCCGCTTGCGGGAACGGCCCAAGGGGGGTGGGGGTGGTGACACCGCGGGACTTCCTCCCCGGCGCGGCTCGCGTACGGATGATCACGCACAGCAAACCGGTAGGCAGCCCTCCAGTCAAGGTCTGCCTTACCTGGGCCCCTTCACCAACTCGTTTCAGAACCTTAAGACTTCACCCCCGACCTGCGGACTTGACCGACAGGACACGATTCGGACAAGCGGCGACGATCACGCCACGGCGCGACGAACGCGCCTGTCAACTCACCGACTTGGCCGCCGCCCGGCCCGCCGTGCGCCCCGAGAAGAGGCAGCCGCCGAGGAAGGTGCCTTCGAGCGAGCGGTAGCCGTGCACTCCCCCGCCGCCGAAACCGGCCGCCTCCCCCGCCGCGTACACACCGGGGAGCGGTTCGCCGCCCTGGGCCAGGACGCGCGAGGACAGGTCGGTCTCCAGGCCGCCGAGGGTCTTGCGGGTGAGGATGTTGAGCCGCACCGCGACGAGCGGGCCCGCCTTGGGGTCGAGGATGCGGTGCGGGGCGGCGGCCCTGATGAGCCGGTCGCCGAGGAACTTGCGGGCGCCGTGGATCGCGGTGACCTGGAGGTCCTTGGTGAAGGGGTTGGCGATCTCGCGGTCGCGCGCGGTGATGGTGCGGCGCAGCGCGGCCTCGTCGATGAGGGGTTCCTTGGTGAGCGCGTTCATGCCGCGCACCAGGGAGGAGAGGTCCTTCTCCACGACGAAGTCGGCGCCGTTGTCCATGAACGCCTTCACCGGAGCGGCCACATCCGCACGCGCCCGGTCGATGACGCCGCGCACGGACTTGCCGGTGAGGTCGGGGTTCTGTTCGGAACCGCTGAGCGTGAACTCCTTGCCGATGATGCGCTGGTTGAGCACGAACCAGGTGTACTCGTACCCGGACCTCATGATGTGTTCGAGCGTGCCGAGGGTGTCGAAGCCGGGGAAGAGCGGCACGGGAAGGCGGTCGCCGCGCGCGTCGAGCCAGAGCGAGGAGGGGCCCGGCAGGATGCGGATGCCGTGGTTGTCCCAGATGGGGTTCCAGTTCTGGATGCCCTCGGTGTAGTGCCACATGCGGTCGCGGTTGATGAGCCGCGCGCCCGCGTCCTCGGTGATGCCGAGCATCCGCCCGTCGACGTGCGCGGGCACCCCGGCAACCATCCGCTCAGGCGGGGTACCGAGACGCTCGGGCCAGTTGGCGCGCACGAGGTCGTGGTTGCCGCCGATGCCTCCGGAGGTGACGATCACCGCCTGGGCCCTGAACTCGAAGGAGCCGGTGACCTCACGGCTGCTGGCCGTGCCGCGCTCGGCGTCGGAGGCTTCGAGGACCTCACCGCTCACGGTGTCGACGCTGCCCGCGCTGCGGGACAGGCCCGAGACGCGGTGGCGGAACTTGAGCTGGACGAGGCCACGGGCGACGCCTTCGCGCACGCGCCGCTCGAAGGGGGCGACGAGGCCGGGACCCGTGCCCCAGGTGATGTGGAAGCGCGGCACCGAGTTGCCGTGCCCCTGCGCGTCATAGCCGCCGCGCTCGGCCCAGCCCACCACGGGGAAGAACCGCACGCCCTGCCCGTGCAGCCAGGGCCGCTTCTCGCCCGCGGCGAAGTCGACGTACGCCTCGGCCCATTTGCGGGGCCAGTGGTCCTCGGGGCGGTCGAAGGCGGCCGTGCCCATCCAGTCCTGGAGGGCCAGGGCGTGGGAGTCCTTGATGCGGAGCCTGCGCTGCTCCGGGGAGTCGACGAAGAAGAGCCCGCCGAAGGACCAGTGCGCCTGACCGCCGAGCGACTGCTCGGGCTCCTGGTCGACGAGGATGACCCGGCGGCCCGCGTCGACGAGTTCCGCGGTGGCGGCGAGGCCGGCGAGGCCCGCGCCGATCACGATGACGTCTGCGTCGTAGGCCATCCGGGGGTTCCTCCTAAGCAGGGGCTTACTGGTGAGTCAGATCCTGAGTAACCGCGGGAGCGGCGTCAACCGTCTGACCCCTGGAACAGCGTCTCGCTTTTAATAATGGCCAGCATTACGATGTCCCCATGGCCAGGACCTCAGGACCCGAGACCCGCGAGAAGCTGATCCGCGCCGGCGAGGAAGTCTTCGCCGCGCAAGGCGTGCACGGCGCGCAGCTGCGGGACATCGTGCGGCTCGCGGGACAGAGCAACCCGTCCGCCGTGCAGTACCACTTCGGCAGCCGCGCGGGCCTCCTGGACGCCGTCATGGCCGAGCGCCAGACCCGTACGGAGAAGATGCTGGCCGCCGAGCTGAAGCAGGCGGCGGACGGACTGCGCGGGCTGCTCACGGCCCTGGTGCGCGCGGAGGCCACCGAGCTCCGCACGGCACGGGGCCGTCGCTGCCTGCGCCTCTCGGCCCAGCTCAGCCACGAGAGCGGCGTCCGCGGCCGCGCCCCGCACCCGACGCTGGACGGCACCGTCTACTGGGACCTGATCGGCCGCGTCGAGAACTGCCTCACCGACCTCGCCGATCTCACCGAGCCGCTGCGGCTGGAGCGGCTCGACCTGGCCCTCACCCTGATCGGCGCCGCCATGGCCGACCGCGCGGGCCAGTACCTGGCGGGCGCCACCCCCCTGACCGACGAACCGCTCTTCCTCGCGGATCTCGTCGAGACCACCACGGCCCTGCTTCGGGCCCCCGTCCCGCGGAGGGAACCATGAGCGCAGCCCACGACCTCACCGGCAAGACCGTCGTCATCACCGGAGCCGCCCGCGGCCTCGGCGCCGAGGCCGCACGCCAGGCGGTCGCCGCCGGTGCGAACGTCGTCCTGACCGACGTGCTCGACAAGGAGGGCGGGGTCACCGCCGCCGAACTCGGCGAGCGCGCCCGCTTCGCGCACCACGACGTGACATCGGAGGAGGACTGGCAGCGCGTCGTGGCCCTCGCGGTCGGCGAGTTCGGCGGGGTGCACGGCCTGGTCAACAACGCCGGTATCGCCACGGGCCAGTTCCTGGAGTCGGAGTCGGTCGAGCACTTTCGCAAGGTCCTCGACATCAACCTCACCGGCGTCTTCATCGGCATGAAGAGCGTCATCCCGGCCATGAAGGAGGCAGGCGGCGGCTCCATCGTCAACATCTCGTCGGCGGCCGGGCTCATGGGCCTGGCCCTCACCGCCGGTTACGGCGCGTCCAAGTGGGGCGTCCGCGGCCTCACCAAGATCGGCGCCGTGGAGCTCGGCACCGCCCGCATCCGCGTCAACTCCGTCCACCCGGGCATGACGTACACCCCGATGACCGCGCAGGTGGGCATCGAGAAGGGCGAGGGCAAGTACCCCAACACCCCGATGGGCCGGGTCGGCGAGCCGCACGAGATCGCGGGCGCCATGGTCTTCCTGCTCTCCGACGCCGCCTCGTACGTGACCGGTGCCGAGCTCGCCGTCGACGGCGGCTGGACCGCGGGCCCCACCGTGCACCACGTCATGGGGCAGTGAGGCCGGCCGGTCGGCGGGGTGGGGTTGGAT
Source organism: Streptomyces sp. NPDC033177 (assembly GCF_055577715.1). NCBI lineage: Bacteria > Bacillati > Actinomycetota > Actinomycetes > Kitasatosporales > Streptomycetaceae > Streptomyces > Streptomyces sp. NPDC033177. The sequence goes on from NZ_JBVIPS010000007.1 coordinate 391,898, forward strand.
GGTCGGCATGACGACGAACAGCGGGACCGTGCCCGATCCCGGCGAAGAGATCCTGTCCATCGTCGACGAGAACGACGAGGTCGTCGGCGAGGCCCCGCGCGGTGAGGTGTACGCGCGCGGCCTGCGCCACCGCTGCGTGTTCATTCAGGCACGGGACGCCGAGGGCCGCGTGTTCGTGCACCGCCGCACGCCGGTCAAGCTGGTCTTCCCCTCGATGTACGACATGTTCGTCGGCGGTGTCGTCGGAGCCGGCGAGTCCTACGACGACGCCGCCCTGCGCGAGGCGGAGGAGGAACTCGGCGTCCACGGACTGCCACGGCCCACACCGCTGTTCAAGTTCCTGTACGAGGACGGCGCGGGGCACAGCTGGTGGTCGTACCTCTACGAGGTGCGCTGCGACCTGCCGGTGAACCCGCAGGTCGAAGAGGTCGCCTGGCACGCCTTCATCAGCGACGCGGAGCTGGAGGAGCGGCTCGGCGAGTGGGACTGGGTGCCGGACGGGCTCGCGGCGTACGAGCAGCTGCGGGAACATCGCGCCAGCTAGGGTCGGCAAGTGAGCAATTTTGTACAGAGCCTGCGCCTGTGGTTCGCGCCCGAGCGGATCCGCGACGAGGGCGACACCCCCGACTACCGCTTCTCGCTCGCCAACGAGCGCACCTTCCTCGCCTGGCTGCGCACCGCGCTCGCCCTCATCGGCGGCGGTTTCGCGGTGGACCAGTTCCTGCCGGACCTGCGCTGGGGGTGGCGCATCGGGCTCGCACTCGCCCTGCTCGCCGCGGGCGTGCTCAGCTCGCTGCGTGCGGTCAACCACTGGGTGCGCTGCGAGCGGGCGATGCGGCGAGGCGAGGATCTGCCCGTCTCGCGCTTCCCGACCGTCCTGAGCCTGGCCGTGGCGGTCGTGGCGCTCGCCATGGTCGTCGTCGTGCTCTTCGGGTGGGAGGGGTGACCGACCAGGGCGAGGTGGCTGTTCCCGAGCGTGATCCGGGGCTTCAGCCGGAGCGCACCCGGCTCGCGTGGCGGCGTACGACCCTGTCCTGCACCGTCGCGGCGGTCCTCGCGGGGCGCGCCGCCCTCCAGGAGGGCACCACCGCGGTGGCCGTCGTGGCCTGCGCGCTCTGCCTGCTCCTGTGGCTCGGTTTCCTGGTCGTGGCGCACCGCAGGATGACCGAGCTCGCCGCGAGCAGCAGGCCGCTCCGCCTTCCGGCGCGGGCCGCGGCGTCGGCCGCGCTGTGCACGATGGCGCTGGCGGTGTGCGCGACGGCCATGGTGTTCTGAGCGGCCCATCGGGCTTCACGGCCCTCAGTGGTGGGAGGGCCCGTCCTCCGCGGTCCAGTCCACCGTGACGACGATCTTGCCCCGGGTGCGGCCCTCCGCGCTGAGGCGGTACGCGTCCGCCGCCTTCTCCAGGGGGAACGTCTCGTCGACATGGACCGTGACGACGTCCTGCTCCACGAGCTGCGTGAGGCGCTGAAGGTCGTCGGCGTCCGGCCGTACGAAGCAGTAGTGGCCGCCGAGACCGATGACCGCGCCGTCCGCGATCGACGCGAGGCGGCCGTCGGGCGCGAGGAGCCCGGCGGACAGCTTGAGGGTGTCGCCGCCGATCGTGTCGAAGGCCGCGTCCACGCCGTCCGGGGCGAGGGCGCGCACGCGGTCGGCCAGACCGTCGCCGTAGGTGACCGGTTCGGCGCCGAGTTCCCGGAGGAAGTCGTGGTTGCGCTCGCTCGCGGTGCCGATGACGCGGGCTCCCGCGTGCCGGGCAAGCTGGACGGCGATCGAGCCGACGCCACCGGCCGCCGCGTGGACGAGGACGACCTCCCCCTCCGTCACCGCGAGCGTCTTGACGACCACCTGGTAGGCGGTGAGCCCGGTGAGCGGCAGGCCCGCGGCCTCCTCGAAGGTGAGGTTGCGCGGCTTGCGGGCCAGGGTGCGCACAGGGGCCGCCACGTACTCGGCGAAAGTGCCGCGGGAGAGGAAGTCCTCGCGTACGTAGCCGATGACCTCGTCCCCCACCACGTACTCCGGGACGGAGGCGCCCGGCTGCACCACGACGCCCGCGACGTCCCAGCCCGGGATCACCGGGAAGACGGGGTCGAGGATGCCGTCGAGGTGCCCGCCCATGCATTTCCAGTCGACGGGGTTCACCGACGCGGCACGGACCTTCACCAGGACGGAGTCGGGGCCGACCTTGGGGTCGCGCACATCGCCGTACTCGAGGACTTCGGGGCCGCCGTAACGGCGGTAGCTGATCGCCTTCATGGGGTCGGCTTCATGGGAGCGCCTTCATGGGGTGATGGAAACATCAACGAGGCTTCCATATCCCCATCAAAGGGGCATTGCGTACTAGCCTGAGAGGGTCACCGCCTCCCACAGAAGGTGCAGTCGCCATGACCACGCTCCACCACGAACACCCCGTCCACGAGCATGTCCACGGCCCGGCCTGCGGCCACCCCGAGGTGCCGCACGGCGACCACGTCGACTACGCGCACGACGGCCACATGCACCGCCTACACTCCGGCCACTGGGACGAGTGCGAGCCGGACGAGCACTCCGTGCACGAGGGGCACGACCACCGGCACGGCGAGGGCTGCGGGCACAGTTCGGTGCTGCACGGCGACCACGTGGACTACGTGCACGACGGCCACCGGCACGCGGCGCACGACGGCCACTGGGACGATCACTGAGGCCACCGCGCCACCCCGGGGGCAACCGCCTCCGCCGACTTCCCCCGCACGGGCGCCAACTGGCAGTCTGTGGCGGGGGATCGGCTTGTCCGGGCGCCTTCGCGCCGCCGCGATCCTGATCACGTTCCCACTACGCTCTGGACTACATACCGACTGGTCGGCATCATGAACGTCAGCGCGACGCCGCGCGTCAGCGCCGCGTCACCCAGACGACGACCGTCCGACCAGGAGCGAAGATGAGCTCAGACCATCCACCAGGCCTCGACCTCGACCAGTTGCGCGGCCATCTGGACCGCGAGCGGCCGGGCCTCGTGGGCGGCCCGCTCACCGCCCGGCTGATCGAGGGCGGCCGGTCGAACCTGACGTACGCCGTGACGGACGGCGCCACGCGCTGGGTCGTACGGCGGCCACCGCTCGGGCACGTCCTCGCGACCGCGCACGACATGAAGCGCGAGCACCGGGTGATCAGCGCCCTGCACCGCGGGACCGAGGTTCCGGTGCCGGCGCCGGTGCTGCTCTGCGACGACGTCGACGTGCTCGGGGCGCCCTTCTACGTCATGGACTTCGTGGACGGCACGCCGTACCGCACCGCCGAGGAGCTCGCGCCGCTGGGCGCCGAGCGCACCCGCGCGGCGGTCCTGGGGCTCGTCGACACTCTCGTCGACCTGCACTCCGTGGCCCCGGAAGCGATCGGCCTCGGTGACTTCGGGCGGCCCGAGGGCTTCCTCGACCGGCAGCTGCGCCGCTGGGGCAAGCAGCTCGACGCCTCGCGCAACCGCGACCTGGCGGGGATCGACGAGCTGCACGCCGCCCTGGGGCGGCAGCTGCCCGACTCCCCCGCGCCCACGGTCGTGCACGGCGACTACCGTCTCGACAACGTCCTGATCGGCGAGGACGACCAGATCAAGGCGATCCTCGACTGGGAGATGTCCACCCTCGGCGATCCGCTCACCGACCTGGGCCTGCTGGTCATGTACAGCACGAAGCTCCAGCTGCCGGACTCCCCCATCAGCACCACGGCGGGCGCACCGGGCCACCCGGAGGCCGCCGAGCTGATCGAGCGGTACGCGGCGCGCTCGGGGCGCGACGTCTCCGCGGTCTCCTGGTACACGGCGTTCGCGTGGTTCAAGCTCGCCGTGATCCTGGAGGGCATCCACTACCGGTACACGCTCGGCCAGACGGTCGGCGCGGGCTTCGACCGCATCGGGGAGCTGGTCCCCGTCTTCATCGAGCACGGCCTCACCACCCTCCAAGGACGACAGGAAGGCTGAGACAGCCATGGACTTCGCATTCGACGCCCGTACCGAAGAGCTGCGGGACAGGCTCCTCACCTTCATGGATGAGCACGTCTACCCGGCGGAGAAGGTCGCCGAGGAGCAGCGCGCTCAGCTCGCCTCGCCCTGGGACACTCCGGCGATCGTCGGTGAGCTGAAGGCCGAGGCCCGCAAGCAGGGCCTGTGGAATCTCTTCTTGCCGGACGCCGAGCACGGCGCGGGGCTCACCAACCTCCAGTACGCCCCGCTCGCCGAGATCACCGGGCGCTCCCCGCATCTGGCGCCCACCGCGCTGAACTGCGCGGCCCCGGACACCGGCAACATGGAGGTCCTCGCCCAGTTCGGCAACGAGGAGCAGAAGAAGCAGTGGCTGGAGCCCCTGCTCGCCGGTGAGATCCGCTCGGCGTTCGCGATGACCGAGCCGGAGGTGGCCTCGTCCGACGCCACCAACATCACGACGCTCATCGAGCGCGACGGCGACGAGTACGTCATCACCGGGCGCAAGTGGTACATCTCCGGGGCGATGAACCCGGACTGCCAGATCTTCATCCTGATGGGCAAGACGGACCCCGAGAACTCCGACCCCCGCCGCCAGCAGTCCATGGTCCTCGTGCCGCGTGACACCCCCGGTGTCGAGGTACGGCGCGCCATGCAGGTGTACGGCTACGAGGACCACTCCCACGGCGGGCACGCCGAGGTCGTCTTCGACGGGGCCCGGGTCCCCGTGAGCAACCTGATCGGCGAGGAGGGCGGCGGCTTCGCCATCGCCCAGGCGCGGCTCGGTCCGGGCCGCATCCACCACTGCATGCGCCTGATCGGCATGGCCGAGCGAGCCATCGAGCTGATGTGTCAGCGTGCGGTGGCGCGTACGGCCTTCGGCAAGCCCCTCGCCCAGCAGGGCGTCGTCCAGGAGTGGATCGCGGACGCCCGGGTCGCGGTGGAGCAGCTGCGGCTCCTCGTCCTGAAGACCGCGTGGCTGATGGACACCGTGGGCAACAAGGGCGCGCACACGGAGATCCAGTCCATCAAGATCGCCACCCCGCGTACGGTCGTCGACATCCTCGACCAGGCGGTCCAGCTGCACGGCGCGGGCGGCGTCAGCCAAGACTTCCCGCTCGCCGAGCTGTGGGCGGCTGCGAGGACCCTGCGGTTGGCTGATGGGCCCGATGAGGTGCACCAGCGGTCGCTTGCCCGGCGCGAACTGAAAAAGTACCTGTAGCTGGCCGGGGGCCTCAGGCGCCGTCGATCACCGGCTGCGCCGAGCTCGTCCTCAAACGCCGGACGGGCTGAAAATCACGGCCGCAACGCCCTCAGCAGCAGGTCCGCCAAGTGGTCGGCGACCTGCTGCGGGGTGAGCGGGCCGTTCGGGCGGTACCAGGTGGACAGGTGGTGGACCGAGCCGAAGTGGTAGTCCACCACCAGGTCCGCGGGGGTCGCCTTGGAAAAGACGCCGGCCTGTTGGCCCTCCTCGATCAGCGCGCGGAACCGCTCGTGGTAGCGGCGGCGCTCGGAGCGCACCTGCTTGTTCTTCTCCGGACTCAGGTGGTGCATGGAGCGGAAGAAGATCGAGGCGTCGTCGAGGTTGTCGATCGTCGTGACGACCACGTCCGCCGCCGCGTCCCGCACCCGCTGCTCGATGGGCGCGTCGGCGTCCGCGTAGGCGTCGAGGCGCTCCTGCTGGACGCGCAGCACTCGCGCGTACACCTCGTGCAGGAGGTCGTCCTTCGAGCCGAAGTAGTGGTAGAGCGCGCCCTTGGTGACGCCTGCCGACTCCACGATCTCCTGCACCGATGTGCGGTCGTAGCCGCGGTCGGCGAAGAGCCGCGTGGCGGCGGCGAGCAGCCGCTGAGGGACGGGCGTGCCGTCACCGTCCGTCGTCCTGGCCACTGCCGCCACCTGCCTTTCGAGATATTCAGCTCTCGTCGTGCCGAGAGCCGGTGCCGTTGCTCGTGTTGTCGCTCGTGTCGTTGCGGGAACGCAGTTCCCGCCGGAGGATCTTCCCACTTGTGGTCTTCGGCAGCTCCGGCAGGATCTCGACCGCGCGGGGGTACTTGTACGCCGCGAGCCGTTCCTTGCAGTACGCCGCCAGGTCGTCCGGCGCGACGTCGGCCTGCGGGCGCAGGCTGACGAAGGCCTTGACCGTCTCGCCGCGGTAGCTGTCCGGGACGCCGATGACCGCCGCCTCACGGACGGCTGCGTGACTGTAGAGGACGTCCTCCACCTCGCGCGGCCATACCTTGAAACCGGACGCGTTGATCATGTCCTTCTTGCGGTCGACCACGTAGAGCCAGCCCTGCTCGTCCATGAAGCCGATGTCGCCGGTGCGCAGTTCGCCGTCGGGGAACGCCTCATCCGTGGCCTCGGGGCGCTTCCAGTAGCCGGGCACGACCTGCGGGCCGCGCACGGTGATCTCGCCCTGTTCCCCGAAGGGGACGTCCGCGCCGTGGTCGTCGACGATCCTGACGACCGTCTCGGGGCCGGGGACGCCGACGGCGAGGGTGCCGGACACGGGGTCGACCGGCGCCTCCTGGCCCGGCGGCACGGAAGCACAGGGCGCGGTGCACTCGGTGAGGCCGTACCCGTTGTGGATGTAGGGCCCGAAACCCGCGCGGAACTTCTCCACCAGGGCGGGCGGCAGCGGCGCGCCACCCGAGGAGATCATCGCGAAGGAGGCGAAGTGCTCCCGCGTGACGGAGGGGTGGGCGGCGAGCGCCATGAAGGCCGTGGACGGGCCCACGGTGTACGCGGGCCGGTGCTCGGCGAAGGCGTCGAGGACGACTCCGGCCTCGAAGCGGTAGGCGAGCGCGAGGGTGCCGGCGTTGGTCAGACAGGCGGCGACCTGCGCGACCATGCCGGTGATGTGGAAGAGCGGCGCCATCGCGAAGTAACAGGCGCCTTCGGGGATGCCGGAGCCCGTGCGCTGCCGCTCGGCGTTGTAGGTGATGTTGCCGTGGGTGTTCATGGCGCCCTTGGGCTGACCGCTGGTGCCCGAGGTGTAGCTGATCAGCGCGATGTCGGCGGGGCCGAGCTGCCGGTCGCCGGGGGCCGGGAGCCCCTGCCGGGCGACGGTCACCAGGTCCTCGGCGTCGGCGGCCTGCGGGAGCCGCTCGAAGTCCAGGACGCGGGTGTCGTTGCGGGTCTGCAGGTCGAGCTGGCAGGCGGTGAGCACGATGCGTACGGACGAGGCGGCGGCCGTCTCGCGCAGATACGTCTCCCACGCGCGGTCCGAGCAGATCAGCGCGGTCACGTCGGCGTCCGCGAGGACGTGCCCGACCTCCGCCGACTTGTACATGGGGTTCACCGGCACGACCGTGGCGCCCGCCTTCCACGCGCCGAGCAGCGCGATCACGAAGTGCGGGGTGTTCTGCAGCAGGATCGCGACCCGGTCGCCCCGGGCGAGGCCGCGTGCGGCCAGGTGCCCGGCGACGGAGTCGGTGAGGGCGTCCACCTCGCGGTAGCTCAGGCGCCCGTCGAAGTAGGCGAGGGCCATGTGCTCGGGGGCCCTCAGCACCGCGGCGCGGAAGGCGTGCACGACGGACGCGGCGGGCTCGACCGGGCCGCGCTGGGCCTCGCTGAGGCGGCCGAGCCAGGGCTTGGCTGCGTATATGGAGGCGGCCGGGGTGGCGTCGGACTTGGTCGGGGTGGCGTCGCTCACCGCTCGGTCGCCTCCCACTTCTGCTGGATGTGGCTCATGCCGGTGAGCCATTTGTCCGGTTCGGCGGCGCGGATGCGGTAGTACTCGGCGACCTCGGGGTGCGGCAGGATCAGGAAGCGGCCCTCTTCCATCCCGGCGAAGAGCGCCGTCGCGACGTCGTCCGGCTCGATCGCGGTCGGGGTGAGCACGAGGTCGCCCGCGGTGCCGGTGGCGGCGAGCATGTCGGTGCGCACGCCCTGGGGGCAGATCGCGTGGACGTCGATCCCGCGGTGGCGGTAGGTCAGCGAGAGCCACTCGGCGAAGGCGTACGCGCCGTGCTTGGTGACGCTGTAGGGCGCGGCGCCGATCATGGTGAGCAGCCCCGCCGCCGAGACGGTGGAGACGAAGCGGCCGCTGCCGCGCTCCAGCCACTCGGGCAGCAGCGCGTGGGCCGCGCGCACGTGGGCCATGACGTTCACGTCCCAGGCCGTGGCCCAGACCTCCTCGGGCGCGGCCTCCGAGCCGCCGGAGCCGAGGCCCGCGTTGGCGCAGTACACGTCGACGGTGCCGCTCAAGGCTTCTCTGGCCTCCGGCACGATCGTGGACGCGTCGCCCGGGACGGCGACGGCACCGATCTCGTCGGCCACCGCCTTGGCCTTGGCGGCGTCCAGGTCGTTGACCACGACGCGCGCCCCGGCGGCGGCGAACCGGCGGGCCAGCGCGGCCCCGATCCCGCCTCCGGCACCGGTGACGACAACTCCCTTGTCCTGCAGGGTCTCCACGATCAGTCTCCTTCGACTGCGGCTCCGCTGTGATCGCAGACTAACCAGTCGGTATGTTCGGATGGAAGAGGGTCGGGCAGCCAGGTTCGTTCCCCGGCCGCGGTCCGCGCGCTAGCGTGCGTGGCCATGACAGCCACCGCGCACACGGAGGTCTCTGCATGAACCTGTCCCGCCGCAGTTTCTCCAGACGGGGCCTGCTGGCCGCCGGCACCGCCACGGCCCTCACCTCGGCGGCCCCCGCGGCCGCCGCGGGAGGCGGGGGCGGATCGGGCGGCGGCCGAAAGCTGCGCACCGGCTTCGACCGTCTGGCCGCCGACGGCTACGCGCTCCTGGACGGCGAGCGGGTCGGCGTCGTCACCAATCCGACCGGCGTGACCAAGGACGTCCGCCACATCGTCGACGTCATGCACGCCGACGAGCGCGTGAACCTGGTCGCGGTCTTCGGCCCCGAGCACGGTTTCCGGGGGACGGCCCAGGCGGGCGGTTCCGAGGGCCGCTACGACGACCCGGCCACCGGGCTTCCGGTCTACGACACGTACCAGAAGAGCGGCAAGGCGCTCGCCGACATCTTCACGGCGTCCGGCGTCGACACGATCGTCTTCGACATCCAGGACGTGGGGGCGCGCTTCTACACGTACATCTGGACGCTCTTCGACTGCATGGAGTCGGCCGAGCTCGCGGGGAAACGGTTCGTCGTCCTCGACCGGCCGAATCCCGTGACGGGACGCGGCGCGTACGGGCCTGTCCTGCACAAGGAGTTCGCGACGTTCGTCGGGCGGCAGCCGATAGCGCAGGCGCACGGGATGACGGTGACGGAGCTCGCGCTGCTGTTCAACGGCGAGTTCCTGGAGCGCCCGGCCGAGCTGGAGACCGTACGGATGACCGGGTGGAAGCGCTCGGACTTCTACGACGCGTCCGGGCTCCCGTGGGTGCCGCCGAGCCCGAACATGCCCACGCCCGAGACCGCCCTGGTCTACAGCGGCACCTGCCTCTTCGAGGGCACGAACCTCTCCGAGGGGCGCGGCACAACCCGTCCCTTCGAGTTGCTGGGTGCCGACGGCATCGACCGGAAGTGGGCGGCCGCCGCGAACGACGCCGGGCTGCGCGGCGTGCACTTCAGGGAGGCCTATTTCGCGCCGGTGTTCTCCAAGTTCCAGGGCAAGACGATCGGCGGCGTGCAGCTCCATGTGCACGACCGGGAGTCGTTCGACCCGGTGCGCACCGGTATCGCGCTCCTGGTGACCGCCAAGAAGACGTGGAGCGGCTTCGCCTGGCGCCCCGACAACTGGATCGACAAGCTGACGGGTACCACGCGCGTCCGCACCATGATCGACGCGGGCGCGGACACGGACGAGGTGGTGGCCGGCTGGCACGACGACCTCGCGCGGTTCCGCGGGGTGCGCAGGCGCTATTTGCACTACCGGTAGGGCAGGCCCCACCGGCGAAAGGGTGCCTGCCGGATGGCAGGCGCCCCTGCCGGGCCGGAATCCTGATCTTCAGCTCCGTACACCCGAGTTGAGGAGATCCGGCATGGCACGGACCGTACGACGCACCCTCCCTCTGGCGGTGGCCGGCACCCTCGGCCTGGGGGTGCTCGTCGCCCCACAGGCCACAGCGGCGCCGGCGTCCACCGATCCGGTCCCGGCGATCGAACGCGCGGCCCACCCCTTGCGCTCGACCGATCCCGGCGGTTCCACGAAGGACCTGCGGCCGATGGGCCGGATGGTGGGTGACGCTTCCGTGGTGGGCCTGGGTGAGGCCACACATGGTTCGCACGAGTTCTTCACGATGAAGGACCGGGTCTTCCGCTATCTCGTGGAGGAGAAGGGGTTCACCACCTTCGCGCAGGAGGTCAGCTGGACCACGGGGCTGCGTTTCGACGCGTACGTGCGCGGAGGCGAGGGGGACGTGCGCGAGCTGGTCCACAAGGAGCTGGCGAAGACGCCCTGGGACACCGAGGAATACGTCGAGCTCCTGACGTGGATGCGCTCGTACAACGACAAGCATCCGCACCGCCAGGTGCGCTTCATGGGCAACGACCTCAACTACCCGGAGATCGGAGCCGAGTTGTTCGACGGCGTGGAGGACTACGTCCGCGCCCACGAGCCCGATCTGCTGCCCAGGATCACCGAGCTGTACGCGCCGATCCGCCGACTCGCGGACGGCGACACGTACATGGGCAGGCCGCTGAAGGAGCGGAAAGAGCTGTCCGGGAAGGCACGGGAGGCGCACGACCTGCTGAAGAAGCTGCAACCCGCCTCCAAGGACCGCGAGTTCACGCTGGCCCTGCACCACGCCCGGTCCATCTCACAGACGTCCACCATCTACGCCTTCCCCTTCGACACCCCCGAGGGGATCAAGGACGGCATGCACTACCGCGACCGCCTCATGGCTCAGAACACCGCCTGGTGGCAGCGGCAGACCGGCGACAAGGTGCTCCTGTCGGCGCACAACGCGCATGTGGGGTACGAGAGTTACGACCCCCGCTACCCGAAGATGCAGGGCGCCTTCCTGCGGGACCGGCTCGGCGAGCGCTACGTCAGCATCGGGTTCACCTTCGACCGTGGCTCGCTCATGGCGCAGAGCGCGGAGTCCGAGGTGTGGAAGCCGCGCTCCGTGGGCGCCGCCACGCGCGGCATGAACGAGTACACGCTCGACAAGGTGCGGCACGACGACTACTTCCTGGACATGCGGACCGCTCCCGCGACCGCCCGGAAGTGGCTCGGCAAGAGCCGCCTGACCAAGAGCATCGGCACGGCGTTCCCGGACGGCCCGCACCAGATCCGGCTCGCGCCCTCGCACGACATCCTCATCCATCTGCACCGCGTCACCGCAGCTCACCGCCAGGCCCGGTGAGGCGGTCTCAATGACCGAGACAAGCCGTCCCGGGTATTGACTGGCCCCTACATGCAACGCGACAGTGCCGGTCGTGCGGAGTGAAACGACAGCAGCAGAGAAAGAGCAGGTCCCGGGCGCGGACGGCAGCCCCGAGAGCATGCGCCGGGTGGCCGTGGCCTCGTTCATCGGGACGGCCATCGAGTTCTACGACTTCTACATCTACGGCACGGCGGCCGCGCTCGTCCTGAACGAGGCGTTCTTCCCGACCCTGGACCCGGTCAACGCCACCCTCGCCTCCTTCTCCACCTACGCGGTGGCGTTCGCGGCGCGCCCCATCGGCTCGGTGGTCTTCGGGCACTTCGGCGACCGCGTCGGCCGCAAGTCGGTGCTCGTGGCCTCGCTGCTCCTGATGGGCTTGTCGACGGCGCTCGTCGGACTCCTGCCCGGATACGGCACCCTGGGCATCTGGGCGCCGGTCCTGCTGATCCTGCTGCGCTTCCTCCAGGGCATCGGGCTCGGCGGCGAGTGGGGCGGGGCCGCGCTGCTCGCGGTGGAACACGCGCCGAAGAAGAAGCGCGGCCTGTACGCCGCCTTCCCGCAGCTCGGCCCGTCGGTCGGGTTCTTCGCGGCGACCGGCGTCTTCTGGCTGCTCTCGGCGGTCCTGTCCGACGACGCGTTCCGCTCCTGGGGCTGGCGCGTGCCGTTCCTGCTCTCCTTCCTGCTCGTCGGTGTCGGGCTCTTCGTCCGTCTGCGGATCAGCGAGACGCCGGTCTTCGCGAAGGTCATGGACGCACAGGAGGCCAGCAAGGTCCCCACACTCGACGTGCTGCGGCACCATCCGCGTGAACTGCTGCTAGGCGCGGGCGGGATGGTCGTCGCGTACGGCCTCTTCTACACGGCGACGACGTACTGCCTCGCCTACTCGACCGGCACCCTGGGCGTCTCCCGCAACACCATGCTGGGCCTCTCGCTGGTGGCCTGTCTCTTCCTCGCGGCCGGTACATGGCTCGCCGCGACGCGCTCCGACGGCGCCGGACGCCGCAAGCTGGTCCTCGTGGGCGCCGGGCTCGCCGTGGTGTGGGGCCTGGTGCTCTTCCCGCTCCTGGACACGGAGCAGCCGGTGCTCATGGCGCTTGCGCTCGGCGGCGCGCTGTTCTGCATGGGGGTCGTCTACGGGCCGATGGGCGCCTACCTTCCGGAGCTGTTCGGCACGAAGGTGCGCTACTCGGGCGCCTCGCTCGCCTACAACCTGGGCGGTGTGCTGGGCGGCGCGGTCTCCCCGCTGGTGGCGACACGGCTGCAGTCCGCGTTCGGTTCGTCCTCGGTGGGCTGGTACGTGAGCGCGATGGCCGTCGTGTCCCTGGTGTGCGTCCTCGCGCTGCCGGAGACCAGGGAGCGGGAACTGGCGTGAGCCGGTGACCGTGGTGGGCGCCTGTCCCAATGCGTGCTGCGGGACATCTGGTCAGTACACCGGGGCCGCAGGACGATGGTCCGCGTGGAGCCCTACTGGGAACTGACCTTCGACGCCGACGGGGATGTCGACACCGAGCAACGCGACCATCTCCTCGCCGAGGTGGCCGACGAGAACGTCACCGATCTCCTCGTCCTCGCGCACGGCTGGAACAACGACCAAGACATGGCCACCGACCTCTACCGACGGTTCTTCACACCGTGCCGGGACCTCGCGGGACCGCGCGTACGCCTGGGATACATGGGCGTGCTCTGGCCCGCCATCCGCTTCCCCGACGAGCCGATCCCGGACTTCGAGCCCTCGGTCACGGCCGCCGGGCCGGGGCCCGTGCCGGGCGCGGGGCCCCTCCTTGACGAGCCGACGCGGCTGCTGCTCACCCGCACGTTCCCCGATCACGAGGACGACCTGCGGCGGATCGGGGCACTCCTTGAGGAGCGCTCCGAGGTGCCCACGCGCCTCTACGAGTACAGCCGCCTCGTGCGCAACCTGGTGGCCGTGCACCAGAACAGCGCCGCGTGGCGCTTCGCCAACGACACCTGGGCGGGCCTGCCCGCCATGCTGACCGACGACGCGGTCGAGGTGTGCCAGGTGTTCGCCGCGGCGATGGAGGGCACCGGCCAGCAGGAGCTCTTCGGCAGTCTGCGCACGCGCCTCTGGAACGGGGCGCACGAACTTCTGCGCCAGGCCAGCTACTACGCCATGAAACGCCGGGCGGGCTCCGTGGGGCAGCTGGGGCTCGGCCCCGCGATCGGACTGCTCGCCCGGGAGGCGCCGAACGTACGGGTGCACCTCATCGGGCACAGCTTCGGCGCACGGCTCGTGTCGTACGCCCTGCGCGGGATGCCGGCGCCGGTGCGCAGCGTGAAGTCCACGACCCTGCTCCAAGGCGCCTTCTCGCACTACGCGTTCTCCAAGCGGCTGCCGCACGCGCCCTCGCGCAGCGGCGCGCTCAACGGCGTGCAGCGGCGGATCGACGGGCCGCTGGTGTCCTGCTACTCCCGGCACGACGACGCCCTGGGCAAGATCTATCCCCTGGCGTCGAAGATCGCCGGTGACTCCTCGACCTTCCTCGGCCTCTGGGAGCGCTGGGGTGCCATCGGGTACGACGGCATCCGGGCGGTGGACGGCGCCAGACGCGTCAAGCTGGGCCGGGCGATCCCGGCCAAGGGGTGCGTGAGCGTGGACGCGTCGGCGGTGGTGCGGCGCGGGGGTCCGCCCTCCGGCGCGCACAGCGACATCTGCCACGAGGAGCTGGCGCGTGTCGTGTTCGCCGCAGGGCGGATCCCGCTGGCGTAACTCCCTTTTGTCTAGCGGTGCTTGGGGAACTCGACGACCTGCTGGTAGGTGGGCCGGTTCTGCCACTGGACCGGCCCGTGCGTGATGCCGCCGAGCGCCCGGTGGATGATCGAGTCCGCGCACCACTGCTCGCCCGGCTTGCAGCTGTCGTCGCCGGGATAGACCTCGGTCGCGGGCTTGGCCACGGCCTGTGTCAGGGTGGCCAGGAGCGCGTCACGGCAGGCGTCCAGCTTCCCCTCGCCGCAGTACGTGTCCCCGAGCGCGCCTTCCACGGGCTGCCCGAGCACGGCCCGCAGATCCTTGTCGGCGTAACCCCACCAGCCGTACTGGAAGGCCGATCCGGCGTGCGCCCCGGTCGGGCCGTGCCCGGCCGACGGTGCCTCGTCGGTGCTCAGCTGCGCCGTCAGCGCCTCGTACAGCTCCTTGCCCAGGCCCGGCTTGAACTGCGCCTCGATCAGCAGGGGCCACCAGGCGTCCATGATGCGTACGGCGTCGGGGTGGGCGTAGGTCTTTGAGCCCGCCGCCGTCTGGTTACGCTGCGCACCGGCCCTGTGCCAGGCTTCCAACTGCTGGACGGCCTTCGCCTGTTGGGGGTCGGTGATTGGCTTGCTCCGGACGACCTTGAGCAGCTCGGGCAGTACTTGTTCGCCGCGCAGGTCGGTGACCGCCGCCTCGGACATGGCCTGGGTCAGCTTGGCCCGGGTGACGCCGCCTTCCTCGGTGAGCTTCTTCACCCGTCCGTCGAGCAGGTCGCCGCGGTGCACGGCGCTCACGCCGAAGCCCGCCGTGCTGAAGTCCTCGGCCTGCTTGTTGTTCCAGGAGATGTAGTAGTCCTGGTTGACGGACTGCGGGTGCTCGGCCGACGGGGTCCGTGCCGATGTGTTGTTCTCCGGGTCGAAGTCCCGCCATTCGTAGGTCTTTTGGGCCTTGACCGGCAGGGCCGGGTCGATGTCCTTCGCGCGCTCGGGGTTGGCGCCGCTGTTGTAGTACGCGGTGTCGCGCGCGTCGGCGTAGAACCAGTTGAAGGCGTAGCTGATGTTGTCGGCTGCCTTCTCGAAGGTCGCCGCGTCCTTGACGTACGTCGGGTCGTTCAGCATCTGGAAGCCGATGATCGAGTCGGCCTCGTGGCGGTAGGTGGAGCGCAGCGAGACGTATGCGACGGGCTTGCCCTCGACGCTCGCGCGGTGCGTCACGACGCCGTACTTCGTGCGGAACACCTGCATACGGTAGGAGCCCGCGGCCGTGGAGTCGGCGAGGGTCGGCTTCCAGGCGTTCTTGCGCTCCAGTTTCTCCATGGGGGTGCAGGTGCCGTCGTGGAGATAGTGGGTGGACTGCTTGGTGGGAGCGCCGCCACCCGGCTCGCAGAGCTCGACGGCGTACGTGTCCGTGATGTCCTGCCCGGCGGAGGTGGCCGACCAGGCGTAGTCCTGGCCGCGCCCCAGCTGGACGTACATGCCGACGCCCGCGAAGGAGACGCCGCGGGCACTGATGCCGGGGCCCTGCAGCTCCTGCTGCATCAGGAGCTGCGGGGCGAAGTAGCCGGTCTGCGGCCCGAAGACGGCGACCGGGTTTCCGCTGGCGGTGTGTTTCCCGGAGACGAGGAGAGCGTTCGACATGCCCTTCTTCTGGCCGTCCTGGCGGAACAGGTCGGCGGGCAGCACCCCGTCGTCGTACATCCCCTGAAGCGGCTTGAGCTTCTTGGGCGCCTTCACCGGATCCCTGGGTGCCTTGTCCCCGGACGTGGGCTTGGCGCCGCCCTCGCGGTCGTACACGAGCTGCTCGCGCTCGACCGAACCGGCGTCGGGCATCGCGGTGCCGCGGGCGTTTTCCGGCTTGCCCGCGTACGGGAAGCTCGTGCCGTCGTGGACGGTCTGGACGGCCTCGGGGTCGTTGCGGGCGCGGAAGGACTCCCAGACCTTCGTGCCCTTCTCGACGCCGTACTTCTCCTGGGACTTGAGGAGGGAGAGGGCCGCGTCGACCTCGCCGCCGCCGCCGTTGCCGAAGAGGCCGCCGACGACGGACGCGAGCGCGATCATGTCGGTGATCTTGAAGGGCTCTATCTCGCCGATGTTGGTGATCGCGTCGATCTTGCCGGTGAGGACGTACTCCCCGGGGAAGTAGCGGCCGTTCTTCGACTTCGTGCGGTAGGCGTTGAGGCCGTCGATGTAGGCCTGGGCGTCCTCCATGGCCTGCTTGCCGCGCTCGCCCTGCGTCGACCTGATGTACTCGACCTGCTTCTCCAGGTCCTTCTCCGTGTACGGGGCCTGCGGCCAGAACTGCTGCTCCAGGCCTTGGTTGGCGAGCGCGCCGCCCGCGAAGGAGGTCAGCTCGCCGCGGCCGATGTGCCGGAACAGGTCGATGAGCCAGAGCCGGTCCTGCCCGGCCGCGAACCCCGCGCCGAACTCGGTGCCGTAGCGCGTGGAGCCCTTGATGTGCGGGATGCCGTACTTCTTGTCACGGGTGATCGTCACGTCGTCGCGCGGCCTGGTGACGGAGGCGACCTGACCTTCGCGTACGCCGAAGGACGCGTCGTTGAAGAATTCCGTCAGTTTGCCGTCGGTGAGTGACGGATAGCCGGAGGAGAGGGCGTCGTACGGACCCAACTGGTCATCGGCGTGCTTGGGCTGAGTTCCGAAGACGCGATGGGCGAGTATTTCGGCGAGCGTGGCGTTGCCGTTGGCGCCGGGCGGCAGCACGTCGGCACACTGCCCCTCGCAGTAGTCGGTGACCGGTGGCGGCTCATCGGCTGCCGTCCCCGGCTGTGGTGAGAGGAGGGACGCGGCGAGGGCGAACGCCGCAGTGGCGGTGAGGGTTCTGAGCCGGACGATGCGTCGACGCATGTGTGCTCCTCTGGGCTCCGCTTGTGCTTCTGTGGGGTGGAGTTGAGGCGGAGGTTACTGGCGGGTTGCCGAACCGGGAAGATGAACATGCGTCGCTTTTTCAATATGCGCACATAGCTCCAGCTCACCGCCGTCTTATGTCGTCCATCGAAAATCAGAGGGGAAGTCGAGGGAGCCGAATCGCAAGTCGATACGTCTACTCGGCAACGTCCGAGAACGTGCGACGGAGGTGCAGGGCGATGGCCGGATTCCGGAGTCTCGCGAGACAGGTGCGCGATCCGCTGAGCGATTTGGCACTGCGGCGGTATTCACTGCGCAAGTGCCTGGAGCGGTTCGCCCCTTACGGTCACCGGGCGACCTGGGACCATTTGTGCTCCCGGGCGGGCTTCGGGCCCGAGGACCGCTCACCCGACCCGGCGCGGCTGGTGGCCGCGCTCGACGAACTGGAGGCGGCGCGTGCGGTGTGGCTCGCCTACGAGCGGGACTTCGCGGAGCGCCGCCGCAAGGAGAAGCACGACGGGCTCCGCCGGCCCGGCAGCGTGGACGACTGGCACCGGTGCACCTGGGGCGGGTTCGGGGTCGCCTGGTGCGACGATCCCGGCATTTACCCCTCGGGACCGCTCGCCGAGGTGCTGCGGCGGCTGATCGCGGCGCTGGAGCGGGAACCGGGCACGGTCTGCCCGGTGTGTGACCGCATCGACCTGGTCTGGACGCACGGCCTGGCGCACGAGCCCTCCGCGGGCGCCGTCTGCACGGGCTGCGGCATCGTCGTGCCGGCCCCGGTGCTCACGCCCGCCGCGATGGCGAGGGCGCGGGCACGGCGGGCACGGCCGCTGGTCTCGGCATGACGTCCGGCCGGAACGTCCGCGGGCGTACGGCGGCTAGGGCGTCGCCACGTCCGTCTGTATGGCCAGCTTGAACTCGGCGAACATGAGCGGTGCGGCGATCTTCACGTCGCCGGGGCCGCGCGCCGACATCTTCAGGCCGACCGGGGTCTGCGGGTGGACGAACATCTGCCACATGTGCGTCCGGTACTGCCCGCCCCTGGTGGGCACCCAGTCGGTGGTGGCCGTCGAGTCGTAGCCGGTGGAGTGGCCGAGTGGATCGCGTACGAAGCGCGCGCGGTACTCGGTGGGCCGGCCGTCCGGCTCCCAGAAGATCATCGCCGACAGGGTGCCCCAGCCGTGGTGGCTCGGCCAGATGAGCCCGGACCGGGCATCCGGGAAACCTGACGGGCTGGTGGCGCCTTTGCCGGGGTCGTGCATGTGCCACGGGTCGTACGACTCGTCGGTGCTCGTGTACGGAAAACGCACGAGGTGGTAGCCGTCGCTGTCGTAGGTGATCTTCTGCCGTCCCGAGCGCTCGGCACTCCACAGCAACGAGCAGATGGCTATTCCCATCGGCCTACCCCCTGTGAGTCGTCTGTGTGTCGTCTTCGTGTCGTCGTCTGTGCTGTCCTGTGGTGATGCAGGTATGTCTGAACGGCGCCCGCGGCGCGGGCGATGGTGCGTTGATCCCCCTGTCTCCCGGGGCGATGGCCGAGTCCGCGGCGGCGGCCGTCGCGGCGGGCGCGCGGGACGTTCATGTTCACCCCAAGTCCCCCTGTGGGCAAGACACCTTGTCGCCTCGTGCGGTTGCGGCCGCGCTGGAAGCGGTCCGTTCCGTGACGTCCGTACCGGTCGGGGTGACCACGGGCGCCTGGACCGACCCCGACCCCGGGGAGCGTGTGGCACACGTCCGCGCGTGGACCGTGCTGCCCGACCACGCGTCGGTGAACTGGCACGAGCCCGGGGCGGAAGCGGTGGCCGAGGCGCTGATGGACCGGGGCGTGGGCGTGGAGGCAGGCATCTGGTCCGGCACCGACGGCACGGAACGCTTCATGGCGTCGGCGCTCGGCCCGCGCGTCCTGCGGGTCCTCGCGGAGGTGACGGACCCCGACCCCGGCACGGCCCGCGACTCGGCCCGCGCCCTCCTCACCGCGATCGGCCGGGCCCACGACCGCCCCGTCCTGCTGCACGGCGAGGAGGCCGGCACCTGGCCCGTACTGCGCCTCGCGGGCCGCCTGGGCCTGGCCACCCGCATCGGCCTGGAGGACACACTGCTCCTGCCGGACGGCGAACGGGCGGAATCAAACGCTCAGTTGGTGTCGACAGCACTGTCGCTGTACGGAACGCCGTCCCGGTAAGGGCGGGCCCGGCGCCCGGGAGCGTGACGTTAGCAGGTGCATATTTGGTCGCTCCAGTGCTTTGCCGTCGGCAGAGTTGGCGTCGATGACAGTCGTGATCCCGTGTCCACGCGGCACGTAGAACCCAGGAGTCCGTCCCATGTCGACGCTGCGCGTCACCGCCGAAGTGCTGACCATCCACGAGCATCCCAACGCCGACGCCCTCGAACTGGCCCAGGTGGGCCTGTACCGCGCGGTCGTCGCCAAGGGCGTCTATCGAAGCGGGGACACAGCGCTCTACATTCCCGAACAGGCCGTGCTGCCCGCCGAGTTGATCGAGGAGCTGGGGCTCACCGGGCGGCTTGCGGGCGGCAAGGCGGACCGGGTGAAGGCGGTACGGCTGCGGGGCGAGCTGTCGCAGGGCATCGTGTGCCGGCCGCGGGCGCTCGCTCAGGTGGATCTGGCGCGGGCCGCGGCGGAGGGCACGGACTTCGCGGACCGGCTCGGTGTCGTGAAGTGGGTGCCGCCGATACCGCCCACCATGAGCGGCGACGTCGAGGCCGCACCCGATCTGCTGCCCTGGGTGGACATCGAGAACATCCAGCGCCACCCGGACATCTTCGCGCCCGGCGAGCCGGTGGTCCTCACGGAGAAGCTGCACGGTTCCGCCTGCCTGCTGACCTACGTGGCGGGAGAGGGTGAGGGCGCGGGTGGCCGCACCTATGTCTCGTCGAAGGGCTTTGGGGCCAAGTCTCTTGCCCTGCAGGAGGATGCGCGCAATCTGTACTGGCGCGCGGTCCACGGTCACGGAGTCGCGGCCGCGGCCGCCACCCTGGCCGAGCGGCTCGGCGCGCGACGGGTCGGGATCTTCGGGGAGGTGTACGGAGCCGGGGTCCAGGACCTGACGTACGGCGCGGACGGGCGCCGCGAGACGCTCGGCTACGCGGTCTTCGACGTGAGCGCAGAGATCGACGGCGAAGTCCGGTGGCTGGACCCGGTGTCCTTGCTCCAGGACCGTCTCCCCCTGGTGCCGCGTCTGTACGAGGGCCCGTACGACGCCGAGCACGTCCTGGAGGTGGCCTCCGGGCGCGAGACGGTGTCGGGGCGCGCCCTGCATCTGCGCGAGGGTGTCGTGATCCGGCCCGCGGTCGAGCGGTACTCCCCCGTGACCGGCGGCCGCGCCATCGCCAAGGCGGTCAGCGCGGCCTATCTGACGAGGAAGGGCGGCACGGAGTTCGAGTGACCCCCGGGGCGACCGACCGGGCGGACGGGCAGGCGGCCATCTCAGTGGCCCCTCTCGTCCGTCACCCGTACCCCGTCAGCGATCCCCACCACCAGCACCCGCGTCCCCTCCTCCAACGGACGCCAGCGGTGCGGTAGTTCCGCCGCGCAGTACAGCGTGTCCCCGCGGTCCAGGCAGTACACGGAGCCGTCCGCCTCCACCTCGGCCGAGCCGTCGGCCACGTAGAGGATCTCGTCGTTGCGGTGGCGGTACTCGCGGCCCCAGTCGTGATCCCCGGTGAACTCCAGTGCGTGCAGCCGCTGGTGGCCGCGGACCAGCGGACGCATCCGGGCCTCCCGGTCATCCTTGCCCTCGCCCACCGAGGCCGAGTCTCCGCGCACCACGTCCACCGGCTTCGGCGGGTCCGCCGAGGCGAGGAGCTGGACGGCTGTGGTGTCCAGGGCGTCGGCGATGCGCTGCAAAGATCCCATGCTCGGCCGGGAGCGGCCGTTCTCCACCTGGCTGAGGAAGGGCGCCGAGACCCCCGCCCGCGCCGCCACGTCCGCCAGCGTCAGGTCAAGGGCCCGGCGGAGCCTGCGGATCCCGGGACCGACCTGCGGGACGCCCGCCGCACTTTCCTCACTCTTACCCATGTCCCTCAGCCTATCCGTCGGGTTAATCTCTTCGGCACCACTTAAGAAAGTTAAGTGAGCGCAGTCGAACGACCCTGAGTGAACCGGACCGAGAGGACGGGACTTCCATGACCCGCGTGGACCAGAATCAGCGCCGCCGCCGCGGCACCGGCCTGATGGCCTTGGACGAAGAAGCCAGTTACGGCGGCTACACCCTCTTCGCACCGCTCACCGGAAGCGGCGAGGTCTACCTCATCGACGCCCACGGCGAGACCGCCCACCGGTGGAACCTCCCGCACCGCCCGGGACGGCACGCGCGGATCCTGCCGAACGGCAACCTCGCCTACAGCGGCGTACTCCCCGACGAGCCCGCGCTCTTCCCCATGTGGCACAAGTACCGCGGCGGGATCATGCAGGAGATCGCCCCGGACGGCACGGTCCTGCGCGAGCACCGCGACCGCTTCCAGCACCACGACGCGCACCACTACGGCGACGGGCGGCTCCTCTACACGGCACTTGAGCCCCTGACCGGCGCGGACGCGGCAGCCGTACGCGGCGGTGTGCCCGGATCCGAGGCCGACGGCGGCACGATCTGGGCCGACACCATCGTCGAGGTGGACGCCGAGGGGAACACCACCTGGGAGTGGAAGGTCTCCGAGCACCTCGGCCGCGCGGACTTCCCGCTCCACCCCGACTACGCCCGCGAGCACTACCCGCTGATCAACAGCGTCCTGCCGACGAGCGACGGCAACATCCTCGCCAGCTTCCGCTCGGTCTCCGCCGTCGTCGTCATATCCCGTGAGACGGGCGACATCATCTGGCGCTCGGAGCCCGGCGTCGTCTCCCAGCAGCACTGCCCGACCGAGCTGGAGAACGGCAACTTCCTCGTCTTCGACAACGGCGTCTTCCGGCCGCACTGGGACGTGCCGTTCAGCCGCGTCATCGAGATCGAGCGGTCCAGCGGCAAGGTCGTCTGGGAGTACCACGACCCGGCCCGCGAGTCGTTCTTCGCGCCGTTCATGGGCAGCGCCCAGCGCCTCCCCAACGGCAACACCCTCATCACCGACTCCCCCGCCGGCCGCCTCTTCGAGGTCACCGCGGACGGCTATCTCTGCTGGGAGTACGTCGTGCCGTTCTTCGGCGGCTACGAGGAGGAAGAGGTCCGCAAACTCTTCCCGTCGGAGCCCAACGCCGTCTTCCGCGCCTATCGTTACGCCGCATCCGAACTGCCCTGGCTCACCCCGGCTCCCGCACCAGCGAAGGGCTGAGCCCGTGGTGGCCGCCGTCGACGAGCGCCTCCCGCTGCCGCGCCTCGCACCGCTCGCCCTCCAGCACCTCCTCGCCGGGATCGCCGCGCCCGTCTCCTCGGTGATCCTGATCGGTACGACGCTGCGGCTGACCACCGCCCAGACGGCCTCGCTGCTCAGCGCCACGCTGGTGCTGTGCGGCATCGGGGCGCTGCTCCAGTCGCTCGGGGTGCGGGCGCTGCGGGTCGGCGCCCGGCTGCCGTTCCTGATGCTGCCGGGCGGGGCGGCGGTGGCGATCTTCCTGCAGATCGGGAAGGAGTACGGGGCCGCGACGGCATCTGGCTCCGTGCTGATCGCCGGGGTGTTCCTGATCTGCGTACTGCCCTTCTACGGACGCGTGGTGCGGCTGTTCCCGCCCCTGGTGATGGGGACGACGGTCGTCCTGATCGGCATCAACATGATCAAGGTGACGGCGCCGATGGTGGCGTCGGGACCAGGGCCCGGCTTCGCGACACTCGGCGTCATCGCACTCCTCTTCCTCGTCCTGCGGGGCGTCTGGCGGCAGATGGCGGTGCTCTTCGGCCTCGTGGGCGGCACCGCCATCGCGCTGCTGCTCGGCACGGACATCCATCTCGCCTCCGGCGCCGCGTTCGCGCTGCCGGACCCCTTCCCTTACGGCGCCCCGCGCTTCGACCTGCTCGCGGCGATCCCGCTGCTTGTCTTCGCGCTCGCCTCGCTCGCCGAGGCCACCGGCCAGACCGTGCTCAACAGCGAGGCGGTCGGCCGCACCCCGGACGCGGGCCGGGACGTGCCGCGCATCGCCCGCGCCGACGCGCTCGTGTCGCTGGGCGCCGGTGTCTTCGGCACGTCCTTGATGGTGACGAGCGCCGAGAACATCGGCATCGTCCAACTGACGCGCGTACGCAGCAGGTTCGTCACGGCGGGCGCGGGCGTGCTGCTCGTCGTCTGCGGTCTGCTGACCCCGCTGACGCGCCTTCTCGCGGCCATCCCAGAGCCGGTGGTCGGCGCGGCGGGCCTGGTGATCTACGCGGTGATCGCCGTCCTCGGCTTCAGCATGCTGTCCCGGGTCGACCTCACGCACGGCGCCGACAGCGTCGTGGTGGCTCTCGCCCTGGTCGTGGGGCTGCTGCCGGTGATGACCCCGGGCCTGTACGCGCCGCTGCCGCCCTGGGCGCACACCGTCTTCGGCAGCGGAGTGGCCGCGGGAGCGCTCGCCGCGGTGATCCTGAGCGTCACCTTCCGCCACCTGGGGCCGCGCGACCGGCCCGAGGCCACGACTGAGTCCATGCCCGAGGTCACGCCCGACGTCACGACTGAGTCCGGCGCTCCGCCAACAGACGGGAGCCGGTGAGGCGTTCACCGAAGACGTCGTCCGGGTTGGAGAGCACGCAGTTCTCCAGGGAGAGGCAGCCACAGCCGATGCAGTCGGTGAGGTGATCGCGCAGGCGCCCCAACTGCTTGATCCGCTCGTCCAGTTCGGAGCGCCAGTCCTCCGAGAGGCGCGCCCAGTCCTCGCGCGTCGGGGTGCGCTCCTCGGGAAGCGAGTCGAGGGCCTCGCGGATCGTGGCGAGCGGGATGCCGACGCGCTGGGCGGCGCGGACGAAGGCGACGCGGCGCAGCGCGTCACGGTGATAGCGGCGCTGGTTGCCCGAGGTGCGGCGGCTGGTGATCAGGCCCTTGGTCTCGTAGAAGTGCAGGGCGGAGACGGCGGCGCCGCTGCGGGCCGAGAGCTGGCCGACCGTGAGCTCGTGGATCTTCTCTGGGATCTGGGGCACCCCTCCAACCCTAATGGCAGATCCGCCGCCCGCGATGACCGGTCCGTTGACACACGTCGGCATACGCAGGATGCTGAGCAACCGCTTAGTTCGTACATTTTGAGGAGGCCAGGGACATGGCAGAGCCGAGGATCTTCGCGTCGGCCGACGACCTGCGCGCCGGGGTCGGCGAGCAGCTCGGGCACAGCGAGTGGCTGGAGGTCGACCAGAAGCGGATCGACCTGTTCGCCGACGCCACGGGCGACCACCAGTGGATCCATGTGGACGCGGAGAAGGCGGCACAGGGCCCCTTCAAGACGACCATCGCGCACGGCTATCTGACGCTGTCGCTGCTGCCGAGCCTGGTGCCGGAGGTCATGCGCGTCGAGGGCATGAAGATGGGCGTCAACTACGGCACCAACAAGGTCCGCTTCCCCTCGCCGGTGCCCTCGGGCTCCCGGGTGCGGGCGACCGCCGTGCTCAAGGAGGTCGAGCCGACCAAGGACGGCGGCGTCCAGGTCACCGCCGTGGTCACCGTCGAGCGCGAGGGCAGCGAGAAGCCCGCCTGCGTCGCGGAGTCGGTCTCCCGCTACTACTTCTGAGCCGGGCCCCCGGGGGCTCAGGAGTCCTGCTTCTTGGCCCCCACCATCCGCAGCACGAGGTCGGCGTAGAGCGCGCCGACCTCGTCGGGCGTCCGGGTGCCCGCGACGTTGAACCAGCGGGCCACGTCGATGCAGAGCGAGAGCACGGCAAGGGTGGTGCCCGGCACGTCGGGGACGTCGAACTCCCCGTCCCGCACCCCGTCGTTGATCATGTCCCGCACGGCGGCGTCCGACTGCCGGCGCAGCGCGACGATCTCCGTGCGGTGTTCCTCGCCGAGCGCGTCCAGCTCGTACTGGACCACGCGGGCGGTGGTGTGATGGTCGGCGTGCCAGCGCACGAAGGACCGTACGGCGTCGGCGAGCCGCTCCGCCGCGCCGCCCGGACCGTCGGCCGCGGTGCGCAGGACGCGCAGGGCCTTGTCGTGGCCGATCCGGCTGATGCGGTGGAGCAGCTCTTCCTTGGTCTTGTAGTGGATGTAGAGCGCCGCAGGGCTCATGCCGGCGCGGCCGGCGATGTCCCGGGTCGTCGTCGCGTGGTACCCACGCTCGGCGAAGGCCTCGACGGCGGCGATCAGCAGCCGCCGCGCCGCATCAGGCGTGACCTCGCCCCATGGCAGGTCATCGCCCTCGGTCTGCTCCGCCGTGCTCATCGCCCACTCCTTCCGCCGGTCGGGAGGGACACCATACCCCTGACGGTGAGCAAGCGCTTAGGACGCCGGTCAGGCCACCGGCTTGAACGGGTCGTGTTCGGCCAGAATCTTCTCCAGGCGGGCCTGGTCGACACGGCTGACGAGCTGGTCCGCCTCCTGCCGGTCCCTGATCACCTTGGCGAGGGTGAACGCGGAGGTCGTCAGGTACAGGACGGAGATGGCGAGGAAGGCGCGGATCCAGCCGCTGACGTCGAGGCTGTAGACGCCGATCGCCACGGCGGCGAGCGCCACGGCGAACGACGCGACGGCCTGACCGTAGTAGGCGGTGCTGTTCTGCTGCTTGACCGGTGCCGGTGTCTCACTCATGGTCAGAGCTTCGCCCGGGAGCGGCCGCGCCACATCCGTTGCCGTACTCAGGTCACGTACTCAGCCCGCACGGCGGGATGCCGTGCTCAGAAGGCCGAGATCCCGGTGAGCGCCCGTCCGATGACCAGCTTCTGGATCTGGCTCGTGCCTTCGTAGAGCGTCATCACGCGCGCGTCACGCAGCAGCTTGCCCGCGGGGTACTCGTCGATGTAGCCGTAGCCGCCGAAGACCTGGAGGGCGTTGTTGGCGGCGCGCACCGCGGCCTCGGAGGCGAACAGCTTGGCCTTGGAGGACTCCGTGGCGAAGGGCTGCCCGCGGTCGATGAGGTCGGCGACCCGCCAGGTCAGCAGGCGCGCGGCGTCCACGTCCACCGCGATGTCGCTGATCAGCTCCTGCACCAGCTGGTGCCCCGCGATGGCCTTGCCGAACTGCTCGCGCTCGGTCGCGTACGTCACGGCCGCGTCCAGGGCGGCCTGGGCGATGCCCACGCAGCCGGCGGCGACCGACATCCGCCCCTTGGCGAGCGCCGACATGGCCACCGAGAAGCCCTTGCCCTCGGGCGCCATCATGGCCGACGCCGGGACACGGACGTCCTCCAGAACCAGCTCGGCGGTGGCCTGGCCGCGCAGGCCGAGCTTGCCGTGGATGGTGCGGCGGCTCAGGCCGGGGGTGTCCGTCGGCACGAGGAAGGCGGAGACGCCCT
This sequence comes from Streptomyces sp. NPDC033177, assembly GCF_055577715.1. NCBI lineage: Bacteria > Bacillati > Actinomycetota > Actinomycetes > Kitasatosporales > Streptomycetaceae > Streptomyces > Streptomyces sp. NPDC033177. The sequence goes on from NZ_JBVIPS010000007.1 coordinate 418,075, forward strand.
TGTGCCCGGGGGCGTCGCTCGTCCGCGCGAAGAGCAGCACGACATCGGCCCAGGTGCCGTTCGTGATGAACATCTTGGAGCCGTTGACGACGTAGTCGCCGCCATCGCGCACGGCTTTCGTCGAGAGGTTCCCCGCGTCGGACCCGGTGCCCGGCTCGGTGAGCCCGAAGCACCCGACGAGCTCGCCGGAGGTGAGGCCCGGCAGCCACTGCCGCTTCTGCTCCTCGCTCCCCCAGTACGCGATGGTCTTGGCCACCAGGCCGAGGGAGACCGACACGATGCCGCGCACGGACGAGTCGCCGCGCCCCAGCTCCTCGGTCACCAGGCAGTAGGCGAGGTGGTCGCCGCCCGAGCCGCCGTACTCCTCGTCGACGGTGAGCCCGAGGAAGCCGACCTCGCCGAGCTTCTTCACGATCGAGCGGTCGACGCTCTCGGCGCGGTCCCACTCGATGACGTGGGGCGCGATCTCGCGGGCCACGAAGTCCTTCGCCAGCTGCCGGACGGCGGACTGCTCCTCGCTGAGCTCCAGGTTCATCGCGTGGCACCTCTTCGGGTCGACTCGTCGGCACGGTTCTCGGACCAGATTTAAATTAGCACTGCTAGTTTACTGCGGCAGCCCTACTATGTGCCGCATGGCCCGACCGCGCAAGCCCCTCCTCAGCAGAGAACGCATCGTCGAGACGGCGCGCGCGCTCGTGGACGCCGAGGGCCTCGCCGCCGTATCGACACGCCGACTCGCCGCTGAGCTCGGGGTCAGCGGACCCTCGCTCTACAACCACTTCCGCACGAAGGACGAGATCCTGGAGGCGGTCGCGGACTCGGTGAGCGCCCAGGTCGATCTGTCGATGTTCGAGGCCGCCGACGCTCGTGACTGGCGGACGGCGCTGCACGACTGGGCCGTCTCGTACCGCGCGGCGCTCACCCTGCACCCCAACATCGTTCCGGTGCTCGCGAGCGGCCCCGGCCGGCGCCCGGCCGGACTGCGCCTCGCGGACGCGGTGTTCGGGGCGATGGTCGACGCGGGCTGGCCCGCCGCGCAGGCCACCTCGATCGGCGCGCTGATGCGGTACTTCATCATGGGTTCGGCGCTCGGCTCCTTCGCCGGCGGCTTCGTGGACGACGCGACCGCCTACGACCCGGCCGACTATCCGCACCTGGGCCAGGCCCACCTCCTCGCCGACCGCCAGCAGGAGATCGACGAGCGCGCCTTCGAGACCGGCCTGCAGGCACTGCTCGACGGGCTGGCGCTGCAGTACGCGCAGGTGGCGGCAGAACGCGCCTCGGTGTCGCCGCACTCCGGCCAGTAGAGGTCAGGTCATCCGGCAGGTAGATGTGATCCGGCAGGTAGATGTAAGGTGCAACTGCCTTGTCGGGGGAAACATGGACGTAACACGGGAGTGAGCCGTGCGGCACTCAACGGATGCCAAGAGCCTGCCACTTCGGGCCCTGCCCTTCGCCGTTCACGTTCTGCGCGGTCAGGCGCAGGTCACCTTCCTGCCGAGCGCGGCGGCGGGCGCCGTCTTCTGCGTGGCGCTCTTCGCGGCGGGATGGCAGTACGGCCTCTACGGGATCGCGGGCACGGCCGTCGGCACGGGGACCGCGCGGCTCCTCGGGGCGGCGCACGACCGCGTCTCGACGGGGCTCGAAGGATTCAACGCCTGCCTCACCGCACTGTGCTTCGCGGTGTTCCTCGGAGCCGGGTATCTGTCCACGGCCGTACTCGCCCTCGCGGGCTGCGTGGTGGTCACGGTGGTGACGGCGGCGGCCGTGAACCTCCTCGCCGTCTGGGGGCTGCCCTCGCTGACACTCCCGTACTGCCTGCTCGCGAGCGCGACGACGATCGCCGCACCCGACTTCGAGCGGGTCTGGCACCACCGGGTCGACCCGGCGGCGCTGACACAGGCGGCGAGTGGTCCGACGGCGCTCCAGCTCGTCGATCTGGCGCGCGGGTTCTTCGCGGGCTTCGCCCAGATCTTCTTCATGCCGCAGTGGTACGTCGGCGCGATCCTGCTCGTGGGTCTCTTCGTCGCGAGCCGTCGCGCGGGGGCCGTGGCATGCCTCGGCAGCCTGACCGGCATCGGCACGGCGGTCGCGCTCGGGGCGCCGACCGCGCGGATCGCCGACGGCACGATGGGATACAACGCGGTCCTTGTGGCGCTCGCGCTGTGCGGCGTCTTCCTGCCCTTCCGGGGCATGACGCTCGTCTACGCGCTCGTCGGCGCCGCCACGGCGACCCTCGCGGGTTCAGCGCTGACGGCGCTCCTCACGCCGTCCGGCGGGCACGCGTTCACCTGGCCGTTCGTGCTGACGACTCTCGCCTTCCTGGCCGCGGCCAAGTCCTTCTCACGCCTGGGCGAACCGGTTGCGGCTCCGTCGGCGAAGACGGTGCCACAACCGGTCACGAGCGCCCCCGTCAGCGGGAACTCGCCCGCCCCGCAAGCACCTTGATGGAGATCAGGGCGATCACCGCGAGGCCGATGATGTACGCGGAGACGGCCATCGAGGTGCCCGTCGCCTCCAGGAGCAGCACCATCACGAAGGGCGCGAGCCCGCCGCCGAACACGGCCGCGATCTGGTAGCCGAGCGAGGCTCCCGTGTAGCGCATCTCGGCGGTGAACAGCTCCGCGAACAGGGCGGCCTGCGGCCCGTACATGATGCTGAGGAAACAACTGGTGACGAAGGTCCCGACGGCCAGCCACAGCAGCGAACCGGTGTCGATGAGCAGGAACATCGGCACCGCCCAGACCGCGAGCCCCGCGGCGCCCAGAGCGTAGATCTTCAGTCGTCCGATGCGGTCGGAGAGCGCGGCTGACGCCGGGATCAGGGCGAGTTGGGTGAGGCTGACGCAGAGCGAGACGGTGAGGACCGCGCTGCGCTTCATGTCGAGTTCGCGGGTGGTGTAGTCGAGGACGCCGGTGATGATGATGTAGAAGGTCGCGGTGTTCACCGCGAACGAGCCGCCCGCCAGGAAGACGGTGCCCAGGTGGTGGCGCAGGATGGTGCGCAGGGGCGAGTTGCCCCCTTCGCCGCCCGCGCCCTTCTGGGCCTTCTCCTTCTCCGCGAGGGCCTTCTCCGCCTCACGGAACTCCGGGGTCTCCTCCACGCGGGTGTGGATGTACCAGGCGAGCACCAGGACGAGGAGCCCGACCATGAAGGGCACCCTCCATCCCCACGACTCGAAGGTGCTCTCGCTGGTGACGGCACCGGCGATCAGGAAGACCGTGTTGGCGGTCACCACGCCGATGGGCACGCCGAGTTGGACCAGGCTGCCGTAGAGGCCGCGCTTGCCCTCGGGGGCGTACTCGGTGGCCATCAGCATCGCGCCGCCCCACTGCGCGCCGACCGCGATGCCCTGGAACACGCGGAGGGTGACGAGGAGGATCGGCGCGGCGATGCCGACCGTCTCGTACGTGGGGAGCAGGCCGATGCCCGTGGTGGAGAGGCCCATCAGGGTCAGGGCGAGGACCAGCATGGGCTTGCGGCCACGCTTGTCGCCGAGGTGCCCGGCGATGATGCCGCCGATGGGGCGGGCCAGGAAGCCGACGGCGAAGGTCGCGAACGCGGCGAGCACTCCGGCGGAGGAGCTGCCGGAGGGAAAGTACAGGTCGCCCAGGACGAGGGCGGCCGCGATACCGAAGACGAAGTAGTCGTACCACTCGACGGCCGAGGCGAGGGCGGCCGCGGTGGCCACCTTGCGGCGGTGGGGATCCGCCGGGGTCGCCGGCTGAGCGGATTCGGGGTGGGGGGCCGCCGTGGGGGCGGACGGTGCGGGGTCCATGCGGTGCACACTCCGGTGGGTCCGGGGACGGGACGGGGGGTGGGCGTGTGGTTGCAGGGACCGTACCGACCGGTGGGTATGTGGTCAACGGTTCGATCAGAGGGTTTCTTTCCGCCCCAGACCCCCGGTCCTCAAACGCCGGACGGCTGCAAGATTCAGCCCGTCCGGCGTTTGAGGACATCTTGTACGGGGTCCGGGGCGGAGCCCCAGCCAGGTCCGGGGCGGAGGCACGGTTTTCGGGAAGGGGCGGGGTCGGGGACTAAAACACCACCAACGCCCGCCCGCCCTTCCCCGCGACCATGTTCTCGAAGGCCGCCGGGATGCCGTCCAGGGCAATCCGGTCCGTCACCAGGCCACTCAGATCGAAGCGCCCGGCCCGGATGTGATCGGCGAGGACCGGCAGGTCCACCGCCGGGTCGGAGTTCCCGTACACGCACCCGGAAAGCGTCCGCCCCCAGTGGAAGATCTCCAGGGCGTTGAAGGTGACCTGCTGGTCCTTGCCGCCGATGCCGACCACCGTCGTACGCCCGCCGCGCCGCGTGGACTCCCAGGCCGTGCGGATCGTCGCCGCGCGGCCCACGCATTCCACGGCCACGTCCACGCCCTGGCCGCCGGTGAGACTGCGGATGTCCTTGGGCGTCTTCTCGGAGGCGACCACGTACTCCGTCGCTCCGGCCGACCGCGCCAACTCCTCCTTCTCCGGGGACACATCGACCGCGATGATCCGCGAGGCACCGGCGATCCGAGCCGCCTGGAGCGTCGCGAGGCCCACTCCCCCGACACCGAAGACCGCCACCGTCTCGCCCTCGCGCACCTTCGCGGAGTGGTGCACGGCGCCGTAGCCGGTGAGCACGGCGCAGCCGAGGAGGGCGGCGTCGGTCAGCGGGACGCCGTCCGGGGCGGGCAGCACGCAGTTGCCCGCCACGACCGTCTCCTCGGCGAACGCGGCGACGTTCAGGCCGGGGTGGAGGTCCGCGCCGTCCGAGGCGCGGCGGGCGTACACGTCGGCGGCACCGGCAAGGGCGTTCACGCACAGCCACACCTCGCCGAGCGAGCAGGGGTGACAACTGCCGCAGGAGGGGGCCCAGTTGAGGACGACACCGTCGCCGGGGGCGACATGCGTGACCCCCTCTCCCACGGACACGACCGTCCCCGCGCCCTCGTGCCCGAGCACGGCGGGCACGGGCACCCGCATCGTGCCGTTGGTCAGGGACAGGTCGGAGTGGCAGACCCCGGCGGCGGCGAGGCGCACCCGCACCTGGCCTGGACCCGGCTCGGGCAGGTCGATCTCGGTGATCTCCAGCGGAGAACCGACGGCGGGCAGAACGGCGGCGCGGACCACGGTGACGTACTCCTTGAGAGGCGGGTGGGAAGGGATCAGAACTGGAGGGACTTCGTCTGGAGGTACTCGGCGAGCCCGTGCGGGCCCAGCTCGCGGCCCACCCCCGACTGCTTGTAACCGCCGAAGGGGGCGAGGGGGTTGAAGCTGCCGCCGTTGATGTCGACCTGACCCGTGTCCATGCGGCGGGCGAAGGCGACCGCCTCCGCGTCGTCGGCCGCCCAGACCGCGCCCGCGAGCCCGTACACGGTGCCGTTGGCGATCCGCAGGGCGTCATCCTCGTCCTCGTACCGGATGATCGAGACGACCGGGCCGAAGATCTCCTCCTGGGCGATCGTCATCTGAGGGGTGACGTCGGCGAAGACCGTCGGCTGGACGAAGTAGCCCTGCTCGCGCGGAACTTCGGAGCCGCCGGCCACCACGCGTGCGCCTTCCTCGACGCCCTTGTCGATGTAGCCCCGCACCCGCGCCTGCTGCTTGGCGTTGACGACGGGGCCGATGCGCGAGCCGTACTTGACCGCGGCGGCCGACGCGAGCGCGACCGCCTCGTCGTACCGCTCGGAGTCCACCAGCATGCGGGTCCACGCGCTGCACGTCTGGCCGGAGTTGGACATGACGTTCGCGACGCCGACGTTCACCGCCTTGGCCAGGTCGGCGCTCGGCAGGATGACGTTGGCGGACTTGCCGCCGAGCTCCAGGGCGACGCGCTTGACGGCCGCGCCCGCGGTCGCGCCGATCTGCTTGCCGACCGCCGTCGAGCCGGTGAAGGAGACGAGGTCGACGTCCTCGTGCTCGGCGAGCGCCTGTCCGGCGACCGGGCCGAGCCCGGTGACCAGGTTGAAGACACCGGCGGGGAGGCCCGCCTCGTGCGCCGCCTCGGCGAAGAGCTGGGCGGTGAGCGGGGTGTCCTCGGCGGGCTTCAGGACCACCGTGCAGCCCGCGGCCAGCGCGGGGGCGACCTTGTTGACGATCTGGTGGAGGGGGTAGTTCCAGGGGGTGATCGCGCCGACCACGCCGACCGGCTCCATGTAGACCGTGGAGTTGCCGATCTTCTCCTCGAAGGCGTACGTCGCGGCGAGCTCCGCGTACGAGCCGGAGACCAGGATCGGTACGCCCGCGTGCACCATCTGCGAGAACGGGAGCGGCGAGCCGAGTTCCGCCGTCACCGTCTCGGCGATCTCGTCCTTGCGGGCGACCAGCTGGTCGCGGAGCGCGCCGATGAGCGCGCCGCGCTCGGCGGGCGGGGTCGCCGCCCAGCCGGGGAAGGCCTCGCGGGCGGCGCGCACCGCCGCGTCGACGTCCTGTGCCGTGCCTGCCGGGACCTGACCGATCGGCTGCTCGTCGGCCGGGTTCAGGACCGTGATCGTGTCCGTGCCGACGGCGGGCCGCCAGGCGCCGCCGATGTACATGCCGTCGTGGGCCTTCATCGCACTCCTCAAGTAGTCGTCCACACCTCGTCCGCGTCCCAAACTAGCGCTGATAGTTTTTTGGCACCAGGGGCGTCGGAAGGGCGCCGGGGCCTGGGACATTCACCCCGGTTCCACACCTACCCCCCAGGCGTACCTCCGACATTCCGTTTCGTGCACGTGACAGACACATGTCAAGTCGTCAACTCCCTTGATCTACGCCTGTAGAGCCGACATTCTGCTGAGCGCGCCGGGAGCGGAACGCACCGCTCCCGGCTGTGTGTGCGATCACGCACACGCCCCCACAGTTGCGCCGCCCGACCCCAGGGCGAGCGCCGCCTATGAGGAGGACTCCCTCGTAATGGCAATGCTGCGCAGCAAGAAGACTGTGATCGCCGCGGCGATCTCGACCGCCACCGCCGCCACCCTGTTCGGTGCGGTCACCGCCCTTCCGGCCCAGGCCGCTCCCGCCGAGGGCACCGTGATCGGGGCCGGCTCGGCCGACGCCGTCAAGGGCAGCTACATCGTCACCCTGAAGAAGAACTCGGGCTTCAAGGCCGCCTCGACCCAGGGCAAGGGCCTGATATCCGAGTACGGCGGGTCGGTGAAGAAGACCTTCAAGTCCGCGCTCGACGGATACACCGTCGAGCTGAGCGCGGCGGAGGCGAGACGCCTCGCCGCCGACCCCGCCGTCGCCTCGGTGGAGCAGAACCGCACCGTCCGGGCCGACGCGACCCAGACCAACGCCCCCTGGGGCCTGGACCGCATCGACCAGGCGAGCCTGCCGCTCTCCGGCACCTACACCTACCCGGACACCGCGGGCTCGGGCGTCACCGCGTACGTCATCGACACCGGCGTGCGCATCTCGCACTCCGAGATCAGCGGGCGCGCGGTGAACGGCTATGACGCCGTCGACGGCGACAACACCGCCCAGGACGGCAACGGCCACGGCACGCACGTGGCCACCACCATCGCGGGCAAGACGTACGGCGTCGCCAAGAAGGCCAAGATCGTGGCCGTCCGCGTGCTCGACAACAACGGTTCCGGCACGACCGCCGGTGTCATCGCGGGCATCGACTGGGTGACGGGCAACCACGCGGCGGGCGCCCCCGCCGTGGCCAACATGTCGCTCGGCGGCGGCGCCTCCACCACACTGGACAACGCGGTGAAGAGGTCCATCGCCGATGGTGTCAGCTACGCGGTCGCCGCGGGCAACGAGGGCGTCAACGCCTCCTCGTCGTCCCCGGCGCGGGTCCCCGCGGCCATCACGGTGGGCGCCACCAGCAACACGGACGCCAAGGCAAGCTGGTCCAACTACGGCTCGGTCCTCGACATCTTCGCGCCCGGCGTCTCGATCAAGGCGGGCTGGCACACCGGCGACACGGCCACGAACACCATTTCCGGTACGTCGATGGCCACCCCGCACGTCGCGGGCGCCGCGGCGGTCTACCTGGCGGGCCACACCTCGGCCACGCCCGCCCAGGTCTCGTCCGCGCTGGTGAACGGAGCCACCACGGGCAAGGTCACGAGCCCGGGCAGCGGTTCGCCGAACAGGCTGCTCAAGATCGTCCAGTAGCACTCCGGCACGTCCCGCACCACCCTGTTCCCCGGAGGCTGCCGGCCCCTCCGGGGAACGCCGGCCCGTCAGGGCGCGGCGGCCACGGGGATCTGCCGGGCCGGTCAGCGGGCCCCGAAGTACCGCACGACCTTCTCCAGCCGCGCGATGTCCTCGGCACCGCGGGCATACGTCGAGACGGCGAGCGGCGCCGTGAACCGGCGGCGGGAGGGCATGGCCGGGCCCCACTCCCGGTAGCTTCCGGCGCCGCCACCGGCGTAGGGCAGGCACAGGACACGCGCGCTCGCCGTGCCGCCAGGGACGGATGGCGACCACTGCTGGAGCCAGGTGGTCACGGGGAGACCTCCTCGGGCCCGTCGGCGAAGGCGTCGGGCCGGGCCGCGGAGAGGAGGTCGTAGCCGCGTTCGACGATCCGGGCGAAGGCCTCCGGGTCACTGATCGACATGTCGTGCGGTCCGCGGACGTGGAACAGCCTGGCGTAGCCGCCGGAGGCGCGGACCGCGCCGAGGAAGTCGCGCTCCTGGGCACGGAAGAGCCGGTCGCCCAGGCCGTTGACGAACAGCACCGGCAGCCGGCAGCGACCCGCGACGTTGAGGAAGTCGCGCCGGGTGAGGTCCTCGACGACCTCGACGAAGGCATGCAGGGTGAGGCCGCCCGCCATCACGGCCCGGTAGCTGTCGGGAGGCAGCCGGCGCCGGAGCGCCCGGTCGTTGAGACGGGCCGCGCGCTCCGGACCCAGCCCCCAGATCGCGCGGGCGATGCTGCGATAGACGAGGCCGGTCAGCCGGTCGGGGTGGGCGGTGGCCCCCTGCACCAGGACGGCGGCGGTGCGTTCCGGGTGGGCGGCGCCGTAGGCCAGGGCGACGTATCCGCCGAGGGAGCCGCCGGCGACCAGGGGGCGGCGTCCGGTGGCCAGAGCCGCCTCGTCCACGGCGAGCGCGACCCTCTCGACGGCCTCCTCCAGGCTGAAGGGACGGTCGCGTTGCGACCCGTGCGCCGGCAGGTCGGGAGCCGTGACCCGGAATCGCCGGGTCAGCCGTCGGGCGTGCGGGTCCCACATCCGGGCGGAGACCCGGATGCCGTGGACGAGCACCAGGGGAATGCCATCGCCGGGACCTGCGGCCCATATCCCGGGCCGTCCGGAGACCGGAGCCAGTGCTGCCCCCGGGCCTCCCCGTCCATCAACACGCATTGATCCCCCTGGCGGGCGAAGTGGTGCCCGCGGGTGGACACCAGGTTTGAAACGCAACGTTGCGTTGCACTCTAGAGGCCGTCGTCGCCGAACGCAACGCCACGTTGCGTTGCGTTGCTGTAGTCTGGCGGCCCACGAACGAGAGGTGCGGTCAGTGAAGGAGAAGCAGGACGGCGAGGCCGCGACGGCCGCGACCGGCGGACCGCGGCGCAAGGCGGAGATCTTCGCGGCCGCGCTGGACCTGCTCGGCGACCTGGGTTACGACTCCCTGACGATCGAGGGAGTGGCCCAGCGCTCCGGGGTGAACAAGACCACCATCTACCGCTGGTGGACCTCGAAGTCCGAGCTGCTGCGCGACGCGTTGCTGCACTCGCACCTGCTGCGGTTCGAGATCGCCGACACCGGAAGCCTGCGCGGCGACCTGACCTCGCTCGCCGAGCAGGTGATGGCCCTGCTGGACAACGAACAGCGGCGGGCCATCATCGAGGCGGCCCTGGTCGGCGCGGTGCGCCACCAGGCGATGCGCGAGCTGGTGGTCTCGTTCCTCGACGACCGCCTTGGCCGCCACCAGCCCGTCTTCGAGCGTGCGGTGGCGCGGGGCGACCTGCCGCCCGACGCCGATCCGGCGCCGCTCGTGGACGCCATGGCCGGCGCGCTCTGGCTGCGCATCCTCGTACGCCGGGGTGAGGTCACCGAGTCGTACACCCACGACCTCATCGGGCTGCTGATGGAGGGGGTCACGCGGAGCGTTCGCCCTGCGCGCGCACCTGCTCCGTGACCTGGCGCAGGTGCGCGAGGACCTGGGCGTACGAACGGGTGGCCGACACCTCGTCGTACGCCACCCCCGAGCTGCGGATGCCGCGGGACGTGAGTACCTGCCGGCTCAGCCAGTCGGGCTCGGAGTCGCCGTCGCGCACCGGCATGCCCTTGTGGTTGGGGGCGAAAGACGCAGCCGAGGTAGAAGCCGAACAGGCCCTGGTGGACGGCGATGAAGGCGACCGCGAGCTGTTCCGCAGCCTGTTCTTCGGGGACAGCGTCGACGAGCAGACCGTCCGGCGCATGGTCGCCTCCGTGCTCGCCTCCCCACCCCGCCTGCCGTCGAACTCCTGACAGGCCTTGGGCCGCTCCGGCTCCTCAGCCCCTACGGCGCTTGAGGAGCGGGGGCCCGGGGGCTGAGCCCTCGGTGCCGGGAGCGGGCGGGGCAGGGGAAGGCTCCGCGGGGCTACGTCTCAGCCCAAGCCCTGCCGCCACGAGCAGCAGTCCGCCCAGCATCACGAAGGGCGCCGCCACCCCCGCGACCCCGGCGATCAGCCCCGCCCCCGCGGGCGCGGCCACCTGCCCGAGCCGATTCCCCGTGAGCCGCAGGGCAAGCGCGGTGGACCGCGCCCCCTCGGGAGCAGCCTGCACCACAGTCGTCATCGACAGCGGCTGCCCGACCCCGAGACAGAACCCCAGCAGCACCAGCATCACCGCAAGCCCCCACACGGGCACCGGCAGCGCGACCCCCGCGCACAGCAGGGCGGCCAGCAGACACGTGACCACGATCAGCGCCGTACGCCCGAGCAGATCGATCAGCGGTGTCATCACGAGCCGGCAGGCGATCGTCGCGGCGGCCCGCAGCGAGAGCAGCACCCCGACCGTCGCGGGCGCGATGCCCCGGTGCTCGCCGACCACCGGCAGGTACGCGGTGAGGATGTCCGTCGCGGAGAGCACCGCGAGGCTGATGAAGATCCCCGCGGGCACACCGCGGGTACGCAGGATGCCGAGGACGGGGACCTTGTCGCCGCGCTTCGGCGAGGCGCCGGCCGGGCGGACGTGCTCGATGCGCCACAGCGAGGTGAGCGAGACGGCTGCGACCGCACCCGAGACCAGCAGGGCGAACGCACTCGTGCGCCCCATGTCTTCGCCGATGAGGGCTCCCGCGGCGATCGGCCCGATCAACTGCCCGAGTGAGGCGCCGATCGTGAAGTGGCCGAAGTTGCGGTCCTGTTCGTCGGGGGCGGACTGCCGGGCGACGATCGACTGGGCGCCGATCACGAAGCAGAGGTGCCCGAGGCCCATCACACCGCTCCAGGTGGCGAGCGCACCGAGCGATCCCGCCGTACCGCTGAGCGCGCACCCTCCGCCGATCAGGACGACGCCGACCGGAAGGAGCGGCGCGCACCGCCCGTGGTCCGTCCTGCGTCCGAGCGGCACGGCGGCGAAGAGCGGGAGCAGGGCGTACACACCCGCGATGACGCCGATCGCCCGCTCGTCGGCGCCAAGGGAGAGTGCTCGGTAGGAAACGGCCGGACGCGCCATCGACACCGCCCCCTGCGCGAAGGCGAAGGCGATGACGAGGCGCAGCAACCAGGTTCGGCCCGGTGTCGACGGCCTCACCGGTGTCGATGGCATCAGATGATGCCGAAGAGGATGCCGGAGCCGAGCACCACGAGCGAGGTGAGCACGGCCCATTTGACGGTGAACTTGGTGTGGTCGCCGAACTCGACCTTGGCCATCCCGACGAGGACGTACACCGCGGGCACCAGCGGGCTCGACATGTGCAGGGCCTGGCCGGCGATGGAGGCGCGGGCGATCTCCAGGGTGCTGACGCCGTGCGCCTGGCCCGCCTCGGCGAGGACCGGCAGGACGCCGAAGTAGAAGCCGTCGTTCGACATGAAGTAGGTGAGCGGCAAGGACAGGAGGCCGGTGACCAGGCCCATCTGCGGTCCCATGCCCTCCGGGATCGCGTCGACGAGCCATGTGGCCATGCTGTCGACCATGCCGGTGCCCTGGAGGACGCCGGTGAAGACGGCGGCCGCGAAGACCATGCCGGTGACGTTGAGGACGTTCTCGGCGTGGGCGCCGATACGGGCCTTCTGGTCCGGCATGTGCGGGAAGTTGACCGTCAGGGCGAGCGCGGCGCCGAGCAGGAAGAGGACCGGGATCGGCAGCCACTCCATGATCATGGCGGTGAGCAGGACGACGGTGAGACCGGCGTTGAACCAGTAGAGCTTGGGACGCAGGGTGGAGCGGTTCGGGTCGAGCCCCTGGAAGCCGTCGTCCTCGTCGGCGTCGCCGGAGGCCTCGGAGGCGTCCGTGCCAAAGCCCGCACCCGCTCCCCCGGCGGTCTCCTTGGTGAGCGACATACGCCCGCCGCCGGTGGTGCCGCCACCCGCGCCCACCAGGACCGTCTCGCTCGCCGTCTCCTTCTCCAGGACCTCGTCGAGGGAGAGCATGCCGAGCCGCTTGCGCTCCCGCAGGCCCAGCGCGTAGGCGAGCAGGAAGACGCAGACGAGGCCCATGGCGAGCGCCGGGATCATCGGCACGAAGATGTCGGCGGCGTCGACCTTGAGGGCGGTCGCGGCGCGGGCCGTCGGGCCGCCCCAGGGCAGGGTGTTCATGACGCCGTTGGCGGTGGCCGCGACACCCGTCATGACGACGAGGCTCATCTTGAGGCGTTTGTAGAGCGGGTACATCGCCGAGACCGTGATCATGAAGGTCGTCGAGCCGTCGCCGTCGAGCGAGACGATCGCGGCGAGCAGCGCGGTACCGACCACGATGCGCACCGGGTCCGCCTTGCAGAAGCGCAGGATGCCCCGGACGATCGGGTCGAACAGGCCGACGTCGATCATGACGCCGAAGTACACGATGGCGAACATGAGCATGGCCGCCGTGGGCGCCAGATTCCCGACGCCTTCGAGGACGTAGTCCCCGAGATGGGCTCCCTTTCCTACGAACACGCAGAAGAGCGCGGGGATCAGCACCAGTGCCGCGATCGGCGACATCTTCTTCATCATGATCAGCACCAGGAAGGTGGCGATCATGACGAATCCGAGGATTGTCAGCATGGGGGCTACCTAACGTTCACCATCGAACTCCCACCAGGTCTGGCGGTCCGGTTGACGTTAGGACCCGTCTCGATCCGTTAACAAGATGTTGACGTGTGAGCAATAAGCGCAAAACTCCAGGTCAACGACTTGCTGCCGGAACTGCTTCCGGCGCGAGGGCGGTCACGGACACCGGGAAGCCGTTGAGCACGGACGTCCCGGAGAGCGGATCGAGGAGCGTGCCGTCCAGGAGCTGGTTCACATTGGCCCCCGGGTTCTCTGCGGCGACGGCCAGGCGGGTGCCGGGGCGGTCGTGACCCCAGCCGTGCGGCAGGCTGACCACTCCGGGGCGCACGGCGTCGGTCACCTCCACGGGCACGGTGAGCGAGCCGCCGGCGGCCTCCACGCGCGCGTGGCCGCCGTTCTCCAGGCCGACGCGGGCCGCGTCGTCGGGGTGGACGTGCAGGGTGCAGCGGTTGGAGCCGCCGGTGAGGCTGCGCACGTTGTGCATCCAGCTGTTGTTGGAGCGCAGGTGGCGGCGGCCCACCAGGACGAGCTCGTCCGGGGCGGCGCGCAACGCGTTCATCAGGCGCGGCAGGTCGTCCGCGATCGGGGCGGGGAAGAGCTCGACCCGGCCGCTGCGCGTCCTGAGGACCTGCGGGAGGCGGGGCTCCAGGGGTCCGAGGTCGATGCCGTGCGGGTGGGCGAGGAGCCGTTCCAGGGTCAGCCCGTCGGCGCGGGCGCCGAATCCGTCGCCGTAGGGGCCCAGGCGCAGCATCAGGTCGAGCCGGCGCTCGGGGCCGCTCTCGCCGGTGAGCAGAGCGGTCAGTTCCCCGGGGTCACGGCCGTGCACGGCGGAGTGCGGCTCGGTGACGGCCTTGCCGATGACCTTGTCGACGACCATCGTGTCGACGGCCGCCGGATCGGCGCCGTGCGTCCCCCCTGCGGCGAGCACGAGCCGGGCCAGGATCTCGGTCTCCGCCATCCTGCCGTCCGCCAGGGGCAGTGCGGCGCGGGTGTAGCGGACCTGGTTGCGTACGGCGAATCCGTTGAAGGCGAAGTCGAAGTGCGGGCTCTGGGAGGGCGGGGGCGGCGGCAGCACCACGTGGGCGTGGCAGGAGGTCTCGTTGAGGTACGGGTCGACGCTGACCATGAAGTCCAGTGAGGCCAGGGCCTTGTCGAGCCGGTCGCCGTCGGGCGCCGAGAGGACGGGGTTGGCCGCGACGGCGACGACCGCGCGGATCGCGTCGTCGCCGGGGGTGTCGATCTCCTCGGCGAGCGCGGCGATCGGCAGTTCGCCCTTGGCCTCGGGGTGTCCGCTCACGCGGCTGTGCCAGCGGCCGAGGGCGAACCCCTTGCCGGGGCCCGCCGGGCGGGGTGCGCGGTCGGTGGCCGAGAGCGGGAAGAGGGCGCCGCCGGGGCGGTCGAGGTTGCCGGTCAGCACGTTCAGGACGTCGACCAGCCAGTTGGTGAGCGTGCCGTAGGCGACGGTGCTCGCGCCGACGCGGGCGTAGACGGCGGCGGTGGGCGCGACGGCCAGGTCGCGGGCTAGGGCGCGGATCGTGTCGGCGGGCACGTCGCAGGCCGCGGAGACGGCGTCGGGGGTGAGGTGGCCCACGGCCTCCCGTACCTCTTCGACCCCCTCCACCTGGTCTTCGAGCACCCCGAGATCGGTGAGTTTCTCCTCGAAGAGGACCTGGACCATGGCGGCGAGCAGCAGGGCGTCCGTGCCGGGCCGGATCGCGAGGTGCCGGTCGGCGAGCTTGGCGGTGCGGGTGCGGCGCGGGTCGACGACGGTGAGCGTGCCGCCTCGCGCGCGCAGGGCCTTCAGTTTGCCCGGGAAGTCGGGGGCGGTGCACAGGCTCCCGTTTGAGTCCAGGGGGTTGGCGCCGAGCAGGAGCAGATGGTCGGTGCGGTCCAGGTCGGGCACGGGGATGGCGAACGCGTCGCCGAAGAGGAGTCCGCTGGACACGTGCTTGGGCATCTGGTCGACGGTGCTCGCGGTGAAGATGTTGCGGGTGCCGAGCGAGCCGATCAGCACGGGCGGGTAGAGGCCGCCGGCCATGGTGTGCACGTTCGGGTTGCCGAGCACCACGCCGACCGCCTGCGGCCCGTACCGCTCGATCAGGGGGCGAAGCCCGGCGGCGACGGCGTCGAACGCCTCGGCCCAGCTTGCCTCGTGGAGTACACCGTCCTTGCGGACGAGGGGGCCCTTCAGGCGGTCGGGATCCGAGTCGGCTTCTCCGAAGGAAGCGCCTTTGGGGCAGATGAAGCCGTGGCTGAACACATCGTCCCGGTCCCCGCGCGCTCCGGTCACGCGCGCGGCGTCGGTGCCGTCAGGGGGTCCTTCGATGGTGAGCGTGAGCCCGCAGGTGGCTTCGCAGAGGGGGCAGATACGCAGGGCGGTGCTGGGCATGGAGACCCTCCAGGGCGGCGGCTACGGCGCACGTGCGCTTTCACCATACCGACCGGTATGCATGGCGTCAGGCCCCGCGCGGGGTTCAGTCCAGTGAACCCGCGAAGTAGGAGTGCAGCAGGGTCCGCGTCTCGTCGATCAGGCCGGGATCGCCCGACGGGTGCGCACGGAAGGCGAGTTGCAGGACGGCGTCCACCGCCTCGACGCCGACGAGCACCGTGCGGCGCAGCTTCTTGTCCAGCGGCCGGTCGAGGTGATCGGCGAGCAGCCCCGCCACCCGCTCGGCGACGTCCGAGTTGGCGTCGGGCATCGCGCCGGGGGCCGAGGGGATGCCGAAGTCGACCAGGCCGAAGCCGGGGACGCTGCGCATCATGGCGAGGTACTCGTCGAAGGCCGCGTCGACGGCGCCGCGCCAGTCACCGCGCTCCACCCCGGCCATGCGCGCCGCCACGCGCTCCCCGTAGGCGTCGAGGTTGCGGTGGGCCAGGGCGTCGGCCATGGCGCGCTTGTTGCCGAAGAAGCGGTAGACGGAGCCGATCGGGACGCCCGCCCGGGTGGCGACCGCGCGGGTGCTCAGGTCCTCGTAACCGACCTCGTCCAGAAGCTCGGCGCAGGCGTCGAGGATGCGGGTCAGACGCTCGGCGCTGCGCTCCTGCACGGGCACGCGGCGCAGGCTTTTCGGGGGCGGCGGGGGCTTTTGCCGATCACGGTGGGGCATCCCCGGGAGAGTAGAGCAATGTTCACATCCATGGATCCCCTTGCGGAAGGAAAACGTGAATCCTACGGTGTCCCATAGGAATCGTGGACGAGGGAGCGATGATGAGCCGGGAACACACCAGCGACGCCAGCCGTGGGGACGGGAACGACCCGCGCAAGACGGCCGAGGCACTGACGTATCTTTCCGGCTTCGGCAACGAACACAGCTCCGAAGCGGTGCCCGGCGCCCTGCCGCACGGCCAGAACTCGCCCCAGCGCGCCCCCCTCGGCCTGTACGCGGAGCAGCTGAGCGGCACCGCCTTCACCGAGCCCCGCGCGCACAACCGCCGCTCCTGGCTCTACCGCATCCGCCCCTCGGCCGCACACCCCGCCTTCACCCGTGTCGACAACGGCGCGCTGCGGACGGCGCCCTTCACCGAGACGCCCGACCCCAACCGCCTGCGCTGGAACCCTCTCCCCGAGCCCGCCCCCGGCACGGACTTCCTCGCGGGCCTGTGGACACTGGGCGGCAACGGAGACGCCGCCCAGCGCACCGGCATGGCCGTGCACCTCTACCACGCCAACTCCTCCATGCGGGACCGGGTGTTCAGCGACTCGGACGGCGAACTCCTCGTCGTACCCGAGCAGGGCGGCCTGCTGCTTCGCACCGAGTTCGGCCTGCTGCGTGCCGAGCCGGGCGAGGTGGCGCTCATCCCGCGCGGGGTGCGCTTTCGCGTGGAGCTCCTCGACCGGACCGCCCGCGGTTACGTCTGCGAGAACTACGGGGCGGCCTTCCAGCTCCCCGACCTGGGCCCGATCGGCGCGAACGGCCTGGCGAACGCACGGGACTTCAGGGCTCCCGTCGCGGCGTACGAGGACGAGGACCGGCCGGTGGAGGTCGTGAACAAGTTCTGCGGCAACCTCTGGCAGGCGACCTACGACCACTCGCCGCTCGACGTCGTCGCCTGGCACGGCAACCACGTCCCGTACGTGTACGACCTGCGTCGCTTCAACGTCATCGGCACCATCAGCTACGACCACCCGGACCCGTCGATCTTCACGGTGCTCACCTCGCCGTCCGACACCCCGGGCCTCGCGGGCGTCGACTTCGTGGTCTTCGCGCCGCGCTGGCTGGTCGGCGAGAACACCTTCCGGCCGCCGTACTTCCACCGGAACGTGATGAGCGAGTACATGGGCCTGATCGAGGGCGCGTACGACGCGAAAGCGGAAGGCTTCGTGCCCGGCGGCGGCTCGCTGCACAACATGATGTCGGCGCACGGCCCCGACCGCGACACCTTCGAGAAGGCCTCGGCCGCCGAGCTGAAGCCGCAGAAGATCGACGACGGTCTTGCCTTCATGTTCGAGACGCGCTGGCCGGTGACGGCGACCGAACAGGCAGCTCAGGCCGCCCATCTGCAGCGCGGATACGACGATGTGTGGGAGGGTCTGGAGCGCCATTTTCGAAACTGATCGGCAACTGATTCGGAGAGACCGTGACCGCTTTCGCCCCGGACTCGATCGTCCTGAATCGCAAACTGCCGCTCTGGTATCAGGTGTCACAGTCCCTGCGCGCCTCGATACTCGGCCGTACTCCCGATGCCCCGCTCCGGCTGCCCACCGAGGAGCAGCTGGCGGGGCATTACGGCGTGAGCGTCCTGACCATGCGCCAGGCGCTCAAGGAGCTGGAGGACGAGGGCCTGATCACCCGGCACCGGCGGCGCGGCACGTTCATCGAGCCCAGCGCCCAGCGCGGCTCACCGGTCCGGCTGCTCGGCTCGGTCGACGCGATCGTGGCCCAGCAGTCGGGCATGAGCACGCACCTGCTCGAGCACGGCACGGCCCCGGTCTCCGGCGAACTCGCCGAGCACTTCCCCGACCTGACCGAGGTGGCGACGTACCACCGGCTGCGCAGCGACGAGAAGACGGGTGAACCGACCAATCACGCCCATAACTACATACGTCCCGAACTCGCGGACCGCGTCGACCTCGACGACCTGACGCGCTGGCCCATGACCAAGGTGCTTCGCGATGTCGTGGGCGTCCGCATCAGCCGCATCACCGACACCGTCGAGGCCACGCTCGCCGACCCGGAGACGGCCCGCCTCCTCGAAGTGCCGCTGCTGAGCCCGATCCTGCACTACACCGGCATCACGTACGACGAGGACGGCCGCGCCCTGGACGTGGCGCGCATCCACTACCGCGGGGACCGCTTCTCCTTCACGGTCACCCTCGACGCGACGTAAGGGTCTCGACGTACGATGCCGGGCGTGACGCACGACGAAGCGCCGCTGCTCGCGGACCTCATGCCGTGGTCCGTCGCACCGCTCCGGCCGGGCCGCGGGTGGCCGATGGGACCGGACGCCGCATCCCTCAGAGCCCGTTGGGCCGCGTTCGTGCGGGCGGACACGGCACAGCGCGAGAAGCTCCTGTCCCCCTCGCGCTCGCGCACCCTGCACACCGCGGTCGCCCAACTCCCCGGCCACCCGGGTGGCACGGTCCCCCTGGCCGCCGAGTCCGGCCCCTGCCCCGAGCCGGTGCGGGTCCTGCACGGCCCCTTCGACGAGCAGTGGCTGATCCCGGACCACCGGCTCATCGACGCCGCGCGCCCGGAGCTGTGGCGGGTGGCGGGCGAAGGTCAGCTGTACCTCGTCGAGCAGGGGCACGTCACCGGTTCCGCGGGCCCCGCGGTCCTTGCCTCCGCCGTGCTGCCGGACGGGCGCTCCCCCGCCGGGCGGCCGGGACGCATCCGCCCGCTGTTCCGCCGCCCCGGCGGCGACGAACCCAATGCGGCGCCCGGCCTCCTTGCCCACCTCTCCACGTCACTCGGCACGGACGTCGGCGCCGGTGACCTCCTCGCCTGGACGCTGGCCGTCGCGCGGGCATCACCCGCCGGGTGCCGGGTGCCGCTGACGTCCGACGCGGAGCTATGGACGCGGGGCACGGAACTGGGGCGCCGCATGCTCGCGCTCCAGGCCCGCGGTGACGGCGCGCGACCGAAGCTTCCGGGTGGCCGTCGGCCCTACGTCCGGGCGCCCCTGCCCGCGCGCCCCGCCGAGGTCTCGTACGACGCCGAGGAGGAGGCCCTGTGCGTGGACGCGGGCCGCATCTCGCCGGTGCCCCGGGAGGCGTGGGACTTCGAGGTGAGCGGGGTACGCGTCCTCGAGCTGTGGTTCGCACGGCGCACGGAGTCGGGAGAGGCGGGCTCCCTGGCGGCGATCCGCCCCAAGGAGTGGCCGCAGACCTGGACGTCCGAGCTCCTGGAGCTGATCACGGCACTCGCACTGCTCGCGGAACTCCGGCCGATCCAGAAGGAGTTGGGGCGCTCGCTCGAGTCGGCCGGTCCCGGCGTCTCCGCCGGCATGCTGCACCAGGCGGGCGTGCTCCCCGTCCCTGACGCGGCCCGCCGCCCGGCATCGGTCCTCGATCATCACGAGGAAGGTCCGGGCGGCCAGTTCGCCCTCATCTGAACCTGGCCGGTTCACGTGACCCGTTCCTTGCGGGAGCCACCGCCGGAGGCGAGCAACGCCACCAGGCCGGCCACCTGCAGCAGGGCCAGGGTGGCGACCCCGGCCCGGAAGCCGTCCGCCCCTCCGCCGCCCAGGCCGTACGCGAGGGCCGCCACCGCCGGTCCGACGGTGAAGCCGAGGGTGCGGAACGTGTTGCCGACCCCGCCGCTCGTGCCCACCAGGTCAGGGGGTGCCGCGGCCAGGATCGAGGCGTTCACCGGGGTGCCGAACAGCGCCTGGCCCACGCCGATCACGGCCAGCCGCCAGCCGATGTCGAACAGCCCGGAGCCGGGCCCGAGCGTCAGCATGCTCAGCAGGCCGCCGATGACCAGGAGCAGTCCCGCGGCCCCGAGGATTCTGCCGGGCAGCCGGTCGGCGAGCTGACCGCTGAGCGGCGAGACCACGGCCACGGCGCCGATGAAGAACACCATCGCGAGGCCGGTCATGGCGGCGCTCCCGTGCAGGACGTCGGCGACGTAGAACGGCAGCAGGAAGTAGGAGACCCCCACGAACGTGCCGGTCAGCAGGAGCGAGAGGACCGGAAGGCCGACGGCCCTGCGCCGCAGGAGACCGATCACCGGGCGCGCCGAGCGCAGCCGCGTCCACCACAGTGCGAGCGCGGCCGCGGCCACCGCGAACAGCGCGGCGACGACCGGCTGTGCGGCCTCCACCCGGTCGAAGGCCACCAGGAGCGCGGTCACCGAGCCGCCAAGGACCAGGCCGTCTCCCACCAGGGACCGGTCGGGCCGGGAAAGACCGCCGCCGGTGGACGGGATGTGCCGCGCCCCCAGCCAGATCACGAGGAGCAGGACCGGCACCTTCATCAGCATCACGGGCCGCCAGCCGTACGCGTCGGCGACGATCCCGCCGAGGGACGAGCCGCCCATCGAGCCGATCGGCATGATCGTGGCGATGTAACCCATCGCGCGGCCCCGCTGCTCCGGTCGTACGACGGCCGCGACCACCGGCAGGTATACCGCGACGGCGAGCGCTCCCGCGACGCCTTGCAGGACGCGGGCGGCAAGCAGCACGGGGAGGTTCGGCGCGGCTGCCGCGAGGACGCTGGTCAGCCCGATGGCCGGGACGGAGAAGAGGAACACCGCGCGCAGGTCGACGCGGTCGGTCCACCGCCCCGCGGGGATCGCGAGGGCGGCCGTCGGCAGGGCGTAGGCGAGGAGCACCCACTGGGTCGCGGAGGTCCCGACACCGAGGTCGGCGCCGATCGCCGGCAGCGTCACGGAGGAGAGGCTCAGCTCCAGGGTGACCATCAGCATGGCGAGCGCCATGACGGCGACCGGCGTCCAGCGGGTCTTGGCGGGGTCGGTCTCGGAAGGGAGCGTGGTGTCACGGGTCGCGTGCGTCATGGGGTCGACGCTAGGAACCGGGGCCCGTGCGGCGCCTCTGTCGTACGACTGGGGCGACCGGCAGGGCCCACCCCAGTCATCACCCGGTCACGGCCCAGTCATGGTCCCGGTCACCTGACAGAGGCCCCGGGCCTCGGCCGCTCCGTAGCTTTCCGGTGGGGGCAGCGCATCCCGCCGCCTCATCTCCGTACGACGAAAGCGAGTCGACCATGCGAGCGATCCGACTGCACGCCTTCGGCGGGCCCGAGAACCTGCGGTACGAGGAGGTCACCGACCCGGAGCCAGGACCCGGCCAGGTCCGGATCGCGGTCAAGGCCGCGGGAGTCCACCTCCTGGACACCGCGCTCCAGAAGGGGGCGGCCGACGAACTCCCCTTCCCCATGCCGGAGTTGCCGATGACGCCCGGCCGGGAGGTGGCAGGCGTGGTCGACGCCCTCGGTGAAGGAGTGGACGATGAGTGGCTCGGCAGGCGGGTGGTGACGCATCTGGGCCTGGTCAACGCGGGCTACGCGGAGCTGGCCGTGCGGGAGACGGACGCACTGTTCACCCTGCCCGACGCTCTCTCCTACGAGGCCGCCATCGCCATGGTCGGCACCGGCCGCATGGCCCTTGGCATCCTGCACGTCGCCGCGCTCGAACCGGACGACGTGGCCCTGGTGACGGCCGCCGCGGGCGGCATCGGCACACTCCTCGTGCAGGCCGCGAGGAACGCGGGCGTGACCGTGGTGGGCGCGGCGGGAGGGCCTGACAAGACCGCGCGGATCCGTGAGCTCGGCGCGGACGTGGCCGTCGACTACAACGAGCCCGACTGGGCGGAGAAGGTGCGGGCGGCGCTCGGGGGCCGTGAGGTGAGCGTCGCCTTCGACAGCGTGGGCGGTGACGCGGGACGTGCCGCGCTCGAACTCCTCGGCTTCGGCGGCCGGTTCGTGATGTACGGCTGGTCGTCGGGCACGTCCACGGAACTGGGCACGAAGGACCTGCAGAGCAGACTCCTGACGGCGACGTACGCACTGGGCCCGCGGATCGCGCGGGTTCCCGGCGGCCTGCGGGGCCTCCAGGAGCGGGCGCTGGACGAAGCGGCACGCGGCACGCTCGTACCGGCGGTGACGACGTTCGCGCTGCGGGACGCGGGGGCGGCGCACGCGGCGCTGCTGGGGCGGGAGACGGTGGGGAAGGTGGTGCTCACACCGTGAGCACAAGGCAACTCATTACTCGACACCTGGAACTTGCAACTTTGAACTTCGAACTTGGAACCTGGAGAGGACCTCTCATGAACGCTGACACGGCAAAGACGATGCGAGCCGTGGCGTTCGCGGCGCACGGCCCGGCGGAGGTGCTGCGTCCGATCGATCTGTCCGTCCCCGAGCCCGGTCCGGGCGAGGTCCGTGTGCGGGTACGGGCGGCCGGCGTGCTGCCGTTCGACATCGGGCTGCGGAAGGGGGAGATCCGGCCGCCGGGGGCGGTGTTCCCCGTGGTGCCGGGCAATGAGTTCGCGGGGACGGTGGACACGGTCGGCTCCGGGGTCACGGGCCTCGGCCCCGGCGATCCGGTGCTCGGCTTCTCCTTGCTCGGCTCGTACGCGGAGTACGTCGTCGTCCCGGCGGAGAATCTGGTCGCCAAGCCGGACGCGATGGAGTGGGCGGTAGCGGGCGGCTTCTCGGGCAACGCTCAGGGCGCGCACATGGCGTTGAGCGCGATGCGGGTGGGCGCGGGCGACACGGTCCTGATCAACGCGGCGGCGGGCGGACTCGGCACGCTGGCCGTGCAGTTGGCGCGGGCGTGGGGCGCGACGACGGTGATCGGCACGGCGAGCGAGGCCAATCACGACCATCTGCGGTCGCTGGGCGCGATCCCCGTGACGTACGGGGAGGGCCTGGAGGAGCGGGTGCGTGCGATCGCCCCGGAGGGCGTGGACGCGGCGCTGGACGGTGCGGGCGCGGAGGCGCTGCGTGCGTCGGCCGCGGTGGCCAAGCACCCCGACCGGGTCATCACGATGGTCGCCACGGAGGAGGCCCGCCGCCTGGGCCTGCCCGAACTGACCGGCACGAGAACGGCGTCCCGCCTGGCGGAGATGACGGCCCTGTACGCGAAGGGCGCGCTGCGGGTCCACATCCGCGCGCAGTACACCCTGGACCAAGCGGCGGACGCACAGCGGGAGGTGGAACGGGGGCATGGCCGGGGCAAGGTGATCCTGACGGAAGACCTCTGACTGGCCCGACGAGGCCAGGCAGGCGCCCCGTTAAGGTCAAGCCATGCTCTACGGACGCGGCGATGAAATCGCAAAGCTGGACGCCCTGTTGGCCCAGGCCCGGCAGGGCCACAGCGCTGCCCTCGTAGTGCGAGGAGAGGCCGGCATCGGCAAGTCCGCACTCCTCTCGCACGCCGCAGCCACCGCCAGGAGCCACGACACCCGCCTGCTGCAAGCAACCGGCATCGAGGCCGAGAGCGAACTCCCCTTCGCCGGCCTGCACCTGCTCCTGCACCGCGTGACCGACCGGATCGACGCCCTGCCGGAACCGCAGGCCAAGGCGCTCCGCGCGGCGCTCGGCCTCGCCCCGAGCGCGCAGGCCGACCGCTTCCTCATCGGCCTGGCCGTCCTGACGCTCCTCGCGGACCTCGCCGACGAGGCAGGCTCCCTGCTCTGCCTGGTCGACGACGCCCAGTGGCTCGACCAGGCCTCCGCGGACGCCCTCCTCTTCGCCGCCCGGCGCCTCGCCGCCGACGGTGTGGTGATGCTGTTCGCCGCGCGCGACGCCCACGCACCGCCCTTCCCCGCCCAGGGCCTGCCCGAGCTGCGGCTCACCGGGCTCGACGACGAGACCGCGGGGGATCTCCTCGCCGAACACGCGGGCGATCTCCCCCGTTACGTACGCGAGCAGATCCGCGCCGAGTCCGGCGGCAACCCGCTCGCCCTGCGCGAGCTGCCCGCGGCCCAGCGCGAGGGCCACATATCCGTCTACGGCCAGCACTTGAGCTCCCTGCCGAGCCACTCCCGCCTCCTGCGGACCTTCGCGGACCGGATGTCGTCGCTGCCCCGGGCCACCCGCACCCTGCTCGTGATCGCGGCGGCGGAAGGGACCGGCGACCTGACCGTGACGGCGGCCGCGGCGAGCAAACTGGGCGCCGGCGTCACCGATCTGGAGCCCGCCGAGCGCAAGGAACTGCTCAGCCTGGACGGCGGGCGCCTCACTTTCCGGCACCCCATGATCCGCGCCGCCGCCTATCAGAGCGCCCCGGCCGGCGACCGGATCGCCGCGCACCGCGCACTGGCCGACGCCCTGCCCTGCGTGGGCAACGTGGACCGCCGCGCCTGGCATCTGGCGGCCGCCACCACGGAGCCCGACGAGTACGTCGCCGGTGTCCTGGAGCAGACCGCCGAACACGCGCGATCCCGCGGCGGCTACGCGGCCGTCGCCGCCGCCTGCGAACGCGCCGCCCAGCTGAGTCCGGACGGCGTGCACCGCGCCCGGCGCCTCGCGCTCGCCGCGTCGGCCGCCGCGGACGCGGGCCACAACGAACGCGCCGCCGAACTGGCCCTGCGCGCCGCCCCGCACCTGACCGACCCGGCCGTCCTCGCGCAGCTCGCGCAGGTGCGCGCCTCCGTGGCCCGCGAGCAGGGCCGCCTGGAGGCCTCGTACTCCGTGCTCCTGGACACGGCCGCCGACATCGCCCCGCACGCCCCTGAGACGGCGGCGTTCATGGCGTACGAGGCGATGACCGCCGCCTGGCTCTCCGGGCACCGGCAGTCGATCGACGAGATGAGCCACCGGATCGCCGGACTCGACCTCACGACTCCCCCGCACGCCCTGCCCTATCTGCCGGCCGCCGAGGGTCTCGCCCGGCTCGCGGCGGGCGATCCGGGCAGCGGACTCCCGCCGCTGCGCGCGCTCTTCGAGAGTCTGCGGGCCGAGCGGCACGACCGCGGGCACACCTTGCGCGAACGTGTGTCGATCGCCTCCTGGTTCTCGCCGCTCGGCGCGCTGGAGACCGGCAACGACCTCGCCGCCGAGCTGGACCGCGAGTGCCGTGAACAAGGTGCCCTGGGCCCGCTGCCGCTCGTGCTTCTCCTGCGCACCCGGGCACGGATCTTCCTGGGCCGTCACAGCTGTGCCCTGATGGGCGCGACGGAGGGTCTGCGGATCGCCCAGGACACCGGGCAGCCGCATTACGTAGGGCAGTTGACGGGCGTCCTCGCCTATCTCGCCGCGCTCGACGGCGACGAGGAGCGCTGCCGCGAGCTCGCGGCCAAGGGTGATCTGCGGCAGGTGCTGCCGGGGCAGGTGTGGGGCGGGACCGCGATCGCCATGCTGGAGCTCGGCCTCGGCCGCCACGAGGCCGCGCTGCGGGCGTACGAGGACGTGGCGGCGAGCCCGTCCGGCCACACGATCGTCGTCCTGTACTGCGTGCCGGACCGGGTCGAGGCGGCCGTACGGACCGGGAAGGCCGACTCCGTACGGGCGCCGGCGAGGACGTTCGGCGAGTGGGCCGAGCACACGGGTGCGGCCTGGGCACGGGCGCTGGCCGCTCGCTGCCGTGCGCTGCTCGCCCCGGAGACGGAGGCGGAGGCCGCGTACGAGGAGGCCCTCGCGCTGCACGTCGACGACGGCCGCCCGTTCGAACGGGCCCGCACAGAGCTGCTGTTCGGGGAGTGGCTGCGCCGCGCGGGCCGCAGGAGCGAGGCACGTGCGCCGCTGCGCTCGGCCCTCGACACCTTCGAGCTGCTCGCGTCGCCGCCGTGGGCCGAGCGGGCCCGCGCCGAGCTGCGGGCCACCGGCGAGAGCAGGGCGCGGCACGTCGGTGACGAGGCGCCCCTGGAACGGCTCACCCCGCAGGAGCGGCAGGTCGTGCGCCTCGCGGCGACCGGCATGACCAACCGGGACATCGGCGCCCAGCTGTTCCTGTCGCCGCGCACGGTGGGCTACCACCTCTACAACGCCTATCCGAAGCTGGGCGTGGCATCACGCGGCGAGCTGGCCCGCCTCCGGTTCCGGGACCAGGAGGAGGCCACGGCCTGAGCTGCACCGGTGCCGGCACCGGTGCAGCTCAGGCGAACGAGTCCAGGAGCCGGTTGAGCATCCGGTCGAAGAGCTCGTCGGCGTCCCCGGGCGAAGGCCCCTCCGTCAGCGCCGCCGCAAGCTGGGGATAGGCCCCGCGCGCAACCTGCCCGGCGAGATACGCGAACCGCACCTGCTGCTCCTGCTCCTCCGTCCACGGCAGGGCCCGCGCGCGCTCCGCCATGGCGAACTCGTTGACGACGTACGTCATGACCGAGCCGTTGACCATCCCGATGAGTTCCATCTTCGTGCCGTAGGGCGCGTCGAGACTCTCCAGGCGGGGTCTTCCATTGGAGTCTTTCTTGAGCGTCATCCTCTACGACGGCACCGCCGTCCTCGTCATGACGCAGACCATGCCCATCGTCTTCCTGCTCTTCTTCGGCTACGTCCGCTCGGGCAGGCCGTCGCCGATCTGCTGACCACCGCGGTGGGACTGGTGCCGGTGATACTCGTCGGGCTCGCGATGGGCTGGCGGATCGAGGGCGGACCGCTCCAGGCCCTGGGCACCTTCGGCCTGTTGCTGCTCTTCCGGTTCACGACGACCTGGATCGGCATGCTGGGCGGCGCCACGTTCATGCTGCCGCTGCTCTCGAATGCGTACATCCCCGTGGACGGGCTCCCGGGGTGGCTGCGCACCGTCGCCGAGTGGAACCCGATCAGCGCGGTCGCCACGGCGGTGCGCGACCTGTTCGGGAACGCGCCCGTCCCGGCGGACGCCGCCTGGCCGGTGGCGCATCCCGTGGCCGGAGCGGTCCTCTGGTCGCTGGCGCTGCTCGCCGTGTGCGTGCCGCTCTCCGTCCGCCGGTACACGCGCGGGGGACGGTGAGCGGACTGCCGGGATCTCCTGCGGGGCGCCCTACTTCTGGGGCGCGAGCTCGGGGCCGAGCGAGGAGAACTTCTCCTGGGACACCACGCGCTTCGGCGGCCACGTGATGTTCGGCGGCGGCCACTTCTGGCCCGTCTTCTTCAGGAACCACGCCGGGGGTTCGTACATCGGCGGCTCATAGCCGTCCGGCAGCGCGGTCTTCCACGTGACGTCCTTCGTGCGCTCCTTGAACTCGTCCTTGACCGCCTTCAGGCGTTCGGGCTGCGTGATCAGGTCGACGGCCGTCGCCGCCAGATACTTCGCGGCGGCGATCACGGCGGCCTGGCCGGGGGCGGCCGCCGCGCAGGCGGCGGTGGACCAGGTGTGCATCTTGGTGCCGATGGGGGCGAGGGCGGCGCCCATCGAGACGGTGGGGACGTTCCAGCTGATGTCGGCGACGTCCGTCGAACCGCCGCCCATGAACACCGGGTTGGGCGGGCTGAGTTCGCCGATCTTGTCGTGCATGCCCTTCTGGGGCAGGCCCAACGACTCCTGGAGCTCCTTGGCGAGATCGTGCGCCTCGGAGGTGAAGTCGGGCGGGCCTATCTCGCGCATGTTCGCGTGCAGGAGCTCGGCGAACGCCTTGGCCGGGAGCTGATTCCAGCAGGCCGATGTGACGCGGTGGCGGACGGACGTCTGTGACGCCTTCGCGGCCGCTTCGGAGACCGCGATCACCTTGTCCAGGAGGACCTGGACGCGGGCGGGGCTTCCTTCGCGTACGTAGTACGAGATCTCGGCGATCTCCGGGGTGACGTTAGGGATGTCGCCGCCGTTGTTGATCACCCAGTGCAGGCGGCCGCTCGGCGCGAGGTTCTCCTCGCGCAGGAACTCCGACATCGTCGCCATCATCACGGCGGCGTCCAGGGCGGACTTGTTGCCGAGCGGGGTGCCGCCGTGTCCTGCCACACCGAGGAAGGTGAAGGTGACGGCGGTCATCGCGGTGGTGGTGCCCCAGCCGGTCGCGTTGGCCGTCGAGGGGTGCCAGTCCAGGAACGCGTCGAGCCCGTCGTAGATCCCCTTGCTGACGGCGTACGTCTTGCCGATCAGCGCTTCCTCGGCGGTGGAGCCGAAGAACTTCACGGTGACGGGGAGGCGGTGCTTCTTGGCGGCCTGCGCGACGGCTGCCGCGGCGGCGGCCGCCGCCGTGCCGAGCGCGCTGTGGCCGCAGCCGTGGCCGGGGCCGTAGCTGGGGGCGAAGGGGTCGTGGATGTACTCGCGCGGGTCATGGTGGCCGACGCCCTTGTGCTGCGAGAGGCCCGGCAGCGCGTCGTACTCGCCGCTGAAGCCGAGGACCGGTCCGCCCTTGCCGTGCGTGTACGTCGCGGTGAAGGCCGTCGGGAAGCCCGCGGTGCCGAACTTCACGTCGAAACCGGCCTGTTCGAGGAAGTCGGCCTCGGCGATGGAGGACTTCCACTCCCGCAGGGACAGCTCGGCGTTGTCCCAGATCTCGGCGTTCAGGCCGGTGATCCGGTCGTCGTGCGAGGTGATCCAGTCGAGCGCCGCACGCTTGGCGGGGGTGTCGGCGGCAAGGTCTTCGGGCGCCGCGTAGGCCGCGGGGCTGTCGTCGGCTCCGGCGGCCATCGCCGGGTCCGCGTCGGCGGTCATGACGCCGGCGGTGACACCGGCCGCGCCGAGGAGCTGCATGATGTGGCGGCGGCTCAGGGACGGGCCGCTCGCGGGGAGTGCTTCATGCTCATGCTGATCGTGCAGGTCACACACGCGCACCTCCGGGGGTGAGGTTGGGTGTATCGGCCAATCAACCAGCCACATTGCGGCCGGAAAGTTGCGGCGTCAACAGGTGCGCATGACAAGGGTGTTACTCGGGGTGCGTGAGAGGTGACGTATCCGGAGGGAAGGGGCGGGTGGGTGGAGGCAATCCGCCGCTGAGCGGCGGCCGAACCCCCGACCACCCGTGGTCAGCGACCCCCAAAGAGGGACCGACGCAGCCTGCGCAAGGGGGCGAAGAGGGAGACCCTCCGCACACGTGCACCGTGGCCGCTGCGGTCATGCGCGCCCCGTGAGGTCAGCTCACGCATCAGCAGCGTCGCCTCCGCCGTCTCCCGCTGCGGGACGGCGGGGCCGCCCAGCACTGAGAGATGGCGGTCGAGACGCGAGCTGGTCGCGCTGCTCCCGCAGGTGATCGCAGGGACACGCGCCCTGCTGCGCACCGTTATCTGTTCCATGTCACTCCCCACCCGTACGAGGGCACCCGGCCCAGGGCAGGTTAACCCTATCGCCCCGTCCCGACACTCGTGTATCCCGGTCACAGGATTCACCTACCCCGTAAGGAGGTTGACGATTACTCTCCGAATCCAACTGATTCCAGGGCGAGTTGGACAAGAGGGGCGGAAGTGGGCCTCTCTGAGTCACCGCCGGGTTCGGTGGTCACAGCAAGTGACGCGGTGGATCCGCGCAAGCCCGCGGCGATCACGGGCGTTTCGCCGTCCAGCAGGCCCAGGGACCGGGGCTGCACGGCTGGCCGCCTGGACTCCGACGTGACGACGTTGATGCCGCGGCCCCACGCGTCCACCTTCCGCTCGCGCGGTCGTCCGGAACGGCCAGGACGTGGGCGATCTCACGTGCTGCGGCGCGCTCCTCGTCTAGTCGGCGGTCGGTTCCGCCGGCGACAAGAAGTGTCGGAGTGCGAGAGGGCGCGCTCCGGGTGACGGGCGCCCGCGGCGGCGGCTCCTGCTCCGTCGCGCGTACGGCGGCCAGCACCCGCTCGCGCAGGGCGGGCGACGGAGAGGCCGCGGCCGCGCCCGCCAGGCGTAGTGGCTGCACCGGGCCACGCATCGTCTCCTGCCGTTGGGCTCCGCCTTTGTCGTGGTGGCCCTTGGGTGTGGATTGGTGTTCAAGGGGGCGGCAACCGCGCTCGGTTGAGGTAGTTTTGTCAAGAATCGCACGGCTGCGGATGGGGGACGTTCGTGAGCGGGAACGAGCGTGTGATCGCGGGGCGCTACCGCCTGCTCGCCCCCTTGGGCGAAGGCGGCATGGGCACCGTCTGGCGGGCCCGCGACGACGTCCTGGGCCGTGAGGTCGCGGTCAAGGAGGTGCGCGCGCCCGCCGGGCTTCCGGCCAGTGAGGTCGACCGGTTGTACGCCCGCCTGGAGCGCGAGGCGTGGGCGGCCGCCCGTATCCCGCACCGCAATGTGGTGACGGTCTATGACGTGGCGAGCGAGGACGGGCGCCCGTGGATCGTCATGGAGATCGTGCGGGGGCTCTCGCTGTCCGATGTCCTGGACGCGGAGGGGCCGATGCCGCCGCAGCGGGTCGCCCGTATCGGCGCCGAGGTGCTCGCCGCGCTCCGCGCCGCCCACGACGCCGGGGTGCTGCATCGCGACGTGAAGCCCGGCAACGTACTCATCGCGAACGACGGCCGGGTCGTGCTCACCGATTTCGGCATCGCCATGGTGGAGGGGAGTTCGGCCCTCACCATGACGGGTGAGGTGGTCGGCTCGCCCGAATTCCTCGCCCCGGAGCGTGCGTTGGGTCAACGGCCGGGTCCGGAGTCCGATCTGTGGTCGCTGGGGGTGCTGCTCTACGCGGCCGTCGAGGGCAGTTCGCCCTTCCGGCAGGACACCCCGCTGAGCACGTTGCGCGCGGTCGTCGACGAACAGCTGCCGCCGCCCCGGAACGCGGGTCCGCTGGTCCCGGTCATCGAGGGGCTGCTGCGCAAGGACCCCGCCGCCCGGATCTCCGCCGCCGAGGCCGAGAATCAGCTGCGGCTCGTCGCGGCGGGCGGCACACCGCAGGCGGCGACGCCGTTGCCGTACATGCCGACGGTGACGTCGCAGCAGCAACAGCAGGCGCCCACGCCGTATCCGCCGGTCCCGGGCCGGCAGGAGCCCGTCGTCACGACGACAACCACCGTCCCCCCGACCCGCTCACGCCGCACGGTCCTTGTCCTCACCGCGGGCCTGGTGGCCCTCGCGCTCGCGCTGGGCGGCCTCGTGTACGCCCTGGTCAACCGCGACGACGGTGGCGGGGGCGGCAACAACAGCGGGGCCTCCGAGGGCAGCGGGAGCGACGGCGGGGGGAACGGCAGCGGCGGTTCCGACGGCGGCAAGAACGGCGGCAGCACATCCGGCGGCAGCGACGGCGGAGGGTCGGGCGACGGCGGCGGGAGCGACGGCGGCGGGGGCTCCACGAACGGCGGCGGTGGAGGCGGCAACGACGGCGGTGGCGGTAACGGCGGTTCGACCACGCACCCGGCGCAGTCCGTCAAGGTCACGGTCGCGGGCACGAACACGCAGTACAGCGGCGCCTGTCCGCCGGCCGCCGGGCAGGCGCCCTCGTTCACGGCGACGTTCACCGTGGGGCGGGTCCCGGTCACCGTCGACTATCGCTGGGTGACCAAGTCCGGTGAGCCGAGCGACCCCGGCTGGAAGACGCTCAGCTTCGCCTCCGGCGGGGGAAAGACCAAGCAGGTGCATCACACGGAGACGGTCGCCGGGGAGCCGGGCTCGACCCATCAGAACGAGATCAGTGTGGAGGTGCGCAGTCCGGTGAAGGCCGGCTCGAACGCGGTCGCGTACTCCGTGACGTGCGAGGAGGAGACCCCGACGGGCGGGGCCTCCTCCTATGCGCCGAACGAATAGGGCCGGACGAAGAGCGCCGGACGGAACGGGTCAGGGACGGCGAGGGTCAGGACGCCGCGGCGCTGAACACGGGGAGGTAGCCGCCGGACTGGCCCGCGGCCTTGGGGTGGTAGGACTCGCCGATGTTGGTCCAGTTCACGCTGTGCAGCCACGCGTCGCCGGAGCAGATCTCGTGGCCGGTGAAGGTGGAGGTCACATCGCCGAAGGTGAAGCCGTGGTCGGCGGCGCGCTTGGCCGTCGTGGAGTTGAGGAAGTCGGCGGCGCTGTTGATGGCGCCGCGTTCCTTCTCGGAGAGGCCGGCGAGGCAGCCGCCCCCGAGCTTGTAGAAGCGGGGGTATCCGAGCACGACGACCTGGGCCGCCGGTGCCTTGGCGCTGATCGCGGAGTAGACCCGGTCGAGGTTGCCGGGCAGCGTCGTCTCGACGTAGCTGCGGGCCTGCGCGATGCGCGCGAGGCACTTGCTCTCCGACTGGAGCACGCAGGTGGTCATGACGTCGGCGAAGCCGGCGTCGTTGCCGCCCACGGAGAGGCTGACAAGGCCTGTTCCGGAGTTGAGCGGGCCGAGCTGGTTGGCCACGACATCACCCGTACGAGCACCCGAGCAGGCCGTGAAGTTGAAGCTGGAGGGTGAGTTGGCGGCCGCCCACAGTGCGGGGTACGCGCGTGGGGTGCGCTTGCAGTTGCCGCTTCCGCTGTCGTAGGCGCCGGCTCCGACCCCGGACGAGTAGGAGTCGCCGAGTGCCACGTAGCCGGTGGCCGCGGCCTGCTGGTCGGATCGCTGGTCCGCTTGAGCCGCTGCGGCCCCGGTGAGGGCGAAGGCGGTGGCGAGGAGGAGTGAGGAAGCGTATGCCGTGATTCGGGACAATCTCATGGAACCTCCCTTAGCAGGATTTCTGCCTCGACTGTGGTACCACTCCCCTCCGGGCGTCGATAGTGTTCATGTCAATAAGTTTCCCGGCAATTCCCTTGGCCACGCCGGGAGTTCCGCTCGGGTTCAAGGGTGTATCGACGAACATCTGCACACTCCCTCCGCGTCTTGACGCGCCGCCGCAGACTGCGCGACATTGAAGCCCGGCATCCGGCGCGTCGGGGGGCAAAGTCGCCAATGCAGACCATCAGGATCAAGGCACCAACTTCAGACACCGGGCGTGAGCCCGGGGAGCGGCCGAGACGTCGCGAGGACGCGCCCGCGCTGCTCGCGGGCACGGCGGTGGCGGTGGGCGCGGTCGGCGCGATGCTGGCGCTCACGGACATCGATTCGCCGCTGCGCGCGCCCTTCACCCTGTTCTTCCTCCTGGCCGCTCCCGGCGCCGCAATCGGCGCCGCGCTCAGGGGACTTGATCCATGGGGCCGGATCATCACTTCCGTTTCCGGGGCCGTCGCGGTCAATCTGTTGGTGGCCCAGGCGATGCTGGCGCTCCACATGTGGTCGGTGCGCGGCGGGGTGGTCGCCATCACCGTGATCGGGTCGCTCATTTATCTGCTGGTACTGGTACGGCGCCTGCGACGCCGTACCCCGACGAGGCGGACCTCCTGACGTGGACATCACCGTGCACCGCCCCGGAGAACTCACCGCCGCGGACCGGGTGGCCTGGACAGCGTTGCAGTCCAAGGCCCACCTCAACGGCGCCCCGGAGCTGGCCAACCCTTTTCTCTCGCCCGAGTTCACCCTCGCGGTGGGCCACTGGCGGCGCGGGGTGCGGGTCGCGGTCGTACGCGAGGACGGTGAGCCCGCGGCGTTCTTCCCGTTCCAGAGATCCATCACCGGCGTCGGCCGGGCCATCGGCCTCGGCGTCTCCGACTGCCAGGGCCTCGTGCACCGGCCCGGCTTCACCTGGGACGCGCGGGAGCTGCTGCGGGCCTGCGGGCTCGCGATGTACGAGTTCGACCATCTGGCCGGCGGCCAGGGGCCGTTCGAGGCGGGCGCCTCCGGCTCCTTCGCCTCCCCCGTCATGGACATCGACCAGGGGTACGAGGCCTATCTCGCCCAGCTCAAGGCGAAGTCGCCGAAGTTCACCCGCACGACCCACGCCAAGGAGCGCAGACTCACGCGCGACCACGGCACCGTGCGCTACGTGCACGACGAGCGCGACCCCACGGTCCTTCGCACCCTGATGGAGTGGAAGGCGGCCCAGTACCGCAGAACCGGCCGCAGCAACCGCTTCGCGCAGGCCTGGATCACCCACTTGGTGCACCAGCTCTTCCACACCAGGTCCGACCAGTTCGCCGGCCTGCTCTCCGTGCTGTACGTGGACGACGTGCCGGTCGCCGCGCACTTCGGGCTGCGCTCCGAGCGGATCATCGGGCAGTGGTTCCCGGCCTACGACCCGGCGTTCGCCAAGTACTCCCCGGGCCTGATCATGCATCTGCACATGGCGGAGGCGGCCGCGGCCGACGGCATCGCGTATCTCGACCTCGGCCGGGGCCAGAAGCAGTACAAGGACTCCCTGAAGACACGCGAACTCACCGTGTACGAGGGGTGGGTGGCTCTGCGCCATCCGGCAGCGATCGGTCACCGGGCGCGGCGCGCTCCGGTCAGGGCGCTGCGCAACACCGTCTTGTCGCGGCCGGAATTCTTTGAACCGGCCGACAAGCTGCTGAAACAGGTGGGAAAAATACGATCAAGAAAGAAGGAATAAAGACCGGGAGCAGGAACAGAATGCTCCAGTTGTGCCCGTCAAGACCGGCCACATCATCGAAAGCGTGAGGCCACGTTCCAGGTCTTGCCATACGGTCTCAACCATCAATACCGTCTTACATCCACCCGCATCGGTCCATCACGCAATGCGATCCAGGGGAGGGCTCAAGATCGCGGTGGTTCCGGCGCGGGGCGCGGTAGGGGGGTGCCGTGCTCGGCGACTGCATTTTGCCGAGTCACGTCCCGCGCGATGCCAGCTCACTCGGCATGCACGGAGTTCCATTTCGTCATGCGCAAGTGACAACCCCCCTTTCGAACCGGATACAAATCCGGACCGCCCGGGGGTGGGCGGTCCACCGGACGAGAGGGATCAGACTCATGAGTTCTGTTGTGCGCCCGGCCACCGAGCCGGGTCCGGATCCATTGGACAAGCCGGCGCTGTCCGCCGGCTACCGGCCGATTTCCTCACACCTGGCGATCACTCCACCGGTGAGCGTCGTGATTCCCGCCATGAATGAGGCGGAAAATCTTCCCTACGTTTTCAAGACACTGCCCAACTGGGTCCACGAAGTCGTTCTGGTGGACGGGAATTCCACCGACGACACCGTCGCGGTCGCACGCGAACTGTGGCCCGACGTGAAGGTCGTGAGACAGCTCGGCAAGGGCAAGGGCGACGCCCTGATCACCGGCTTCGAGGCGTGCACCGGCGACATCATCGTGATGGTCGACGCGGACGGCTCGGCCGACGGGCACGAGATCGTCAGCTATGTCTCCGCCCTCGTCTCGGGCGCGGACTTCGCCAAGGGCTCGCGCTTCGCCAACGGCGGTGCCACGGACGACATGACACCGATCCGCAAGCTCGGCAACCACGTCCTGTGCTCCGTCGTGAACGCCAAGTTCGGCGCCCGCTACACCGACCTGTGCTACGGCTACAACGCCTTCTGGCGGCACTGCCTCGACAAGATAGAGCTCGACTGCACGGGCTTCGAGGTGGAGACCCTGATGAACATCCGGGTGGTCAAGGCCGGGCTCAAGGTGCAGGAGATTCCCAGCCACGAGTATCTGCGCATCCACGGCGTCAGCAATCTCAGCGCCGTGCGCGACGGTCTGCGCGTCCTGAAGGTGATCCTCACGGAACGCTCCAACCGCCGCGGGCAGCGCCGCGGCACCCGTGGCGTCCCCTTCCGCACGCGTCAGGGAGAGGTGTCTTGAGCGGTACCCACCACCACGGGGGAGGCACGGTCGCGGGTATCTCGGTCGTCATCTGCGTCTACACCGAGGACCGCTGGGAGGACATCCTCGCGGCGGTCGCCTCGGTGCGGGCGCAGTCCCTGGCGGCGCTGGAGACGCTTCTCGTGGTGGATCACAACGCCTCGCTCCTGGACCGCCTCGGCAAGGAGTACAAGGAGACCGAAGGGGTGCGGGTGCTCGCGAACGCGGGCCCCCGCGGCCTCTCCGCGGGGCGCAACACCGGCATCGCAGCGTCCGGCGGCGAGATCATCGCGTTCCTCGACGACGACGCCGTCGCGGAGCGGGACTGGCTGCGCCACTTCGCCGAGGGGTACGCCGACCCGAAGGTCTTCGCGGTGGGCGGGCGCACCATGCCGGTCTGGGAGTCCCGGCGCAGGCCCGCCTGGTTCCCCGAGGAGTTCGACTGGGTCGTCGGCTGCACGTACAAGGGGCTGCCCGAGGGGCGCGTGCGGGTGCGCAACGTCCTGGGCGGCAACGCCTCCTTCCGCCGCAGTGCCTTCGAGGCGGCGGGCGGCTTCGCGACCGGCATCGGGCGTGACGGCGACAAACGCCCCCTTGGCTGCGAGGAGACGGAGCTGTGCATCCGGCTCACCCGCGCGCGGCCGGACGCGATCCTGCTCATCGACGACCGCGCGGTGATCCACCACCGCGTCCCCGCGGCGCGGGAACGCTTCGGGTACTTCCGCTCGCGGACGTACGCGGAGGGCCTGTCCAAGGCGCTCGTGACCCGTAGTGTCGGCGCGGAGAAGGGTCTTGAGTCCGAGCGGCGGTACGCCACGCGCGTCCTGCCCGCCGGTGTCGGGCGCGGGCTGCGGGACGCGCTCCTTGCCCGCCCCGGCGGCGCGGGCCGCGCGGGGGCCATCGTGGCGGGCGTGGTCACGGCGGCCGGGGGGTACGTCCTCGGGAGTGTCCGCGCGCGCAGGGCGGGCGCCTCCTTCTCGGTCGCGGAGATCGGGACGGACGCGGACGGTGAGGGGAGGCAGCCATGAACACTCCGGTGCCGATACTCATGTACCACTCGATCGCGCATGAACCGACTCTGGAGACACGGAAGTTGTCGGTCTCTCCGGTGGCGTTCGCCGAGCAGCTCGAACTGCTCGGCGAGCGGGGGTTCACGCCGTTGACCACCGCGGGACTCGGCGCGATCTGGCGTACTCCCGGCCGCGCGCTGCCCGCACGTCCCGTCCTGATCACCTTCGACGACGGCTACGAGGGCGTGCACCGGCACGCGCTGCCCGTGCTCGCCAAGCACGGCTTCGCCTCGACGCTCTTCGTCTCCACGGGCTGGCTGCGCGGGGCGCACGACACCGGGGGCGGGCTCGACGTGATGCTCGACTGGGACCAGGTACGCGAACTGGCGGCGGCGGGCACGGAGATCGGCGGGCACAGCCACACGCACCCGCAGCTCGACCAGCTGGCCGACGACGACCTCTGGTCCGAGCTGCTGCGCTGCAGGGAGATCGTCACCGACGAACTCGGCACCCGGCCCGCCTCCTTCGCCTACCCGTACGGCTATTCGAGCCGCCGGGTGCGCGAAACGGTGCGCGGTGCCGGGTTCTCCCAGTCGCTCGCGGTAGGCAACGCCCTCGCGCGGCGCACCCAGGGGCCGTACGCCCTGCAGCGGGTGACCGTGCGCCGCTCCACCGGCATCGAGGAGTTCGCGCGGCTCGTCGAAGGCCGCTCGATCGCCCTCAACTTCGCAAGGGACCGTGCCCACACCAAGGGGTACGCCGTGGTCCGCAGAGCACGACAGGCCCGCCGGAAGGCAACTCGTACCCGTGTCTGACACGTCGACCGCCCAGGCAGACGTCTCTGGGACTCCCGGCACCGAACAGCAGCCGACGTCCGGCAGGTCGGGCAGGCCGCGCAGACTGCGGCTGCTCGGCGGTTCCGGCGGTTCCGGCGGTTCCGGCGGTTCCGGCGGTTCCGGCGGCGGAAGTCCGCTGTTCCGCAACGCCTATGCGCTGATGCTGAACACCGGCATCTCCGGCGTGCTCGGCGTCGGCTTCTGGCTGGCCGCCGCCCGGTACTACTCCGAGTCGGCGGTCGGCCAGGGCTCGGCGGCGATCGCCGCCATGAAACTCCTCGCTGGGCTCACCGCCCTCACCCTGACGGGGGCACTCGCCCGCTTCATCCCCATCGCGGGGCGCGCCACCGGCAGGCTCATCTTCCGTACGTACGCGACCAGTTCGGTGGTCGTCGCGTTCGCCGCGCTGATATTCCTGTTCACGCTCGACCTGTGGGGTCCTTCGTACAAGTTCCTGCACGGCCCACTGAACGGCCTCGGCTTCATCGCCGCGGTGATCGCCTGGTCGCTGCTCACCCTCCAGGACGGAGTGCTCACCGGGCTGCGCAGCGCGCTGTGGGTGCCGGTCGGCAACACGATCTTCTCCGTCGTCAAGCTGGGGCTGCTCATCGCGGTGGCCGCGGCGATCCCGACGGCCGGCGTGTTCGTGTCGTGGGTCGCCGCGATCGCCATGTCGGTCGTACCGCTCGGCTGGCTGGTGTTCCGCCGGCTCGTGCCACGGCACGTGAAGGCGACGCAGGACAAGACCAAGGCGCCCACGCTGCGCGAGATGGGCCGCTTCCTGGCCGGGGACTACACGGGCTCGCTCTTCTCGCTCGCCGTGGTCTATCTGGTGCCGGTGATCGTTGCCTCGCAGGTCAGCTCGGTCGACAACGCGTACTTCTACATCACCACCACGATCGGCGGCACGGTCAATCTGCTCGCCATCAACATGGGCGCCTCGTTGACCGTCGAGGGCGCGCACGACCCGGCGCGGCTCGCCGCGAACACCCGGGCAGCGCTGCGCCGCATGGCCCGCATCATGCTGCCGGTCTGCGGTCTGCTCTTCGTGGGCGCGCCCTACGTCCTGCGGGTCTTCGGCCAGGAGTACGCGGACGCGGCGACGCCGCTGCTGCGCTGGTTCGCGGTGGGCGCGGCGCTGCGGGTCGTCATGGAGACGTACTTCGCGGTGCAGCGTGCGCAGAGCCGTACGTCCGGGATCGCCTGGATGCAGGGCCTGCTGTGCTTCCTGGTGCTCGGCCTGACGCTGATCCTGCTGCCGCGGATGGGCCTGACGGGAGCGGGCGTCGCGGAGATCTGCAGCCTCGCGGTGATCGTGGCGATCGCGGCGCCGAAGCTGTACCGGGTGGCGCGGGGGGCCGGGCCGTCCTCGCCTGACGACGGAGGGGCGCCGGACGGTGACCTCGCGGACCTGGGTGCGCCCGGGGACGCGCAAGCGCCCGCCGCCGAGGATGCGGACCGGAAGAAGGAGCGGCGCGGGCCCGCCTGGGCCCTGCGCGAGTCGCTCGACTCGGACACACTGCAACTGGCCGTGCAGCCCGACTTCGAGCATCCCGAGCGCAGACCCGACATGCGGCCGGGACCGGGGACCCCCGCCGCCGGGACGCCCACTGCCACGAGGGCCGCCACGGGAAGGCCCGGGGCCGGGAAGCCCGTGGGCACGGGGGACGAGGGGGACGACATGGAGCACCGGCCGACCTGGGCGCTGAGGTCACCGCTGAAGTCACCGGACCCCGAGGACGAGACCAGGGCCGATACCGATGCCGATGCCGAGGACGCCGCGGCGCGACCCTCCCCGCCGGCCTCCTCGGTGTCCGTCGCCGTCACCCCGCCCGCCGGAGAGCCGCCCACGGCCGTACGCACGAGCGAGGCACCGCCCGAGCCCGTCGGCGCGCCCGACGAACCGCTCTCCCGCCGCCGCACCGTCTTCATGGCGCTGTTCCTCGCCCTCGCGCTCGCCCTCTACTGGCTGCCCGCCCTGGACATCACCGAGGCCGACCTGGACACGATGGGCGGGCTCGGGCTCATCTCGGTGCTGCCCACGGCCACGCTGCTCGGGGCCGCGCTGCTCGCCGTCGCCTTCGCCTCGCTGCTCTGGGCGGAACGGCCGCACCAGGCCCTGCTCCTGGTGACACTGCTCGCCACGGTGGTGTGCCTGCACGCCCTGCCCGCCGTCCTTGAGGACGAGCCGCGGTTCGCGACGGCCTGGCAGCACCTGGGCTTCATGGAGTACATCGACAGGACCGGTTCCGCGGTGCCGGACCTGGACGCGCGCTGGAGCTGGCCCGGGTTCTTCGCCGCGGCCACGTTCGTGGCGAAGGCGTGCGGCGTCTCGGACATGACCGAGGTGATCCGCTGGTGGCCGCTGGCCATGCAACTGCTCTACCTGGCACCGATGTTCCTGCTCGTACGCTCCATGCGGGCGTCCTGGCGCGCCAAGTGGGCCGGTCTGTGGATCTTCGCGCTGAGCGGCTGGGTCGGTCAGGACTACTTCTCCCCGCAGGGCTTCACGTATCTGCTCTATCTGGTGTTCGTCGCGGTGCTCCTCGTGTGGTTCCGCGCGCCGCACGTGCTGTGGGCCAAGCGGCGTCCGGGCGAGCTGGAGGTCGAGCCCGCCGACCGGCGCCAGCGCGCGGTGCTGCTCGTGGTCCTGATCGCCCTGTTCGCGGCGACGGTCCCTGCGCACCAGCTCACGCCGTTCGTGATGCTCGGCGTCCTTGCCGTGCTCGTCATGGTGGGCCGCTCGGAGCTGCGCGGCCTGCCGATCCTCTTCGCGGTCCTCGTCGCCGTCTGGGTGGGCTTCCTCGCGGAGCCGTACTGGTCGGGGCACTTCGACGAGCTGTTCGGCGGGATCGGCGGCGTCGGCGGCAATGTGTCGTCGTCGGTGTCCGGCCGCATCGAGGGCGGCAGTTCGACCCACCAGCTGGTGCTGTACGCCCGCGTGGCGCTGGCCGGCGGCGTCATGGCGTTCGCCTGCTGGGGCTGGTGGCGGCGGCGCGACCACAAGTACACGGAACGCTCGCTGCTCGCCCTGACCTTCGTCCCGTTCCTGGGCTTCGGCATGCAGTCGTACGGCGGCGAGATGGCCCTGCGGGTCTTCATGTTCGCGCTGCCGGGCGCCGCGCTCCTCGCCGGTCTCGCGTTCTTCCCGCGCGCGGGCATCACCGCGAAGGAGCGGGACCGCGACCGGGTGAGTCTGGCGCCGCTGGCCGCGCTGATGGCGGGTCTCGTCCTGATGGGCGGCTTCCTGGTGGCGCGGTGGGGCAACGAACCCTTCGAGCGGACCCGGGCCGGCGAGGTCGCCGCGATGGAGTACGTGTACGAGCACGACGACCCGACGGTGCGGC
This sequence comes from Streptomyces sp. NPDC033177, assembly GCF_055577715.1. Classification (NCBI taxonomy): domain Bacteria; kingdom Bacillati; phylum Actinomycetota; class Actinomycetes; order Kitasatosporales; family Streptomycetaceae; genus Streptomyces; species Streptomyces sp. NPDC033177. The sequence goes on from NZ_JBVIPS010000007.1 coordinate 458,717, forward strand.
TGCTGTGGATGAGCGACGACACGCTCAACAACGTGACGCCCGCGATGCCGTGGGGCGCACGGGACATGGAGAAGGTCCAGTACGTCCCGACGCTCGCCCCGGCCGATCCGGTCCTGGTGTCCAGCCTGGTGAAGGCCCTCAGAGACGCGGGCCCGAACTCGTATCTGATGATCAACAAGAGCCAGACGGTCTATCTCCAGATGGACGTGGGCTACTCCGGCACCTGGGACACCCGGCTGATCACCAACCTCGACAACCGCCAGGAGCTGAAGAAGGTCTTCACGAACGACGACGCGACCCTCTACACGCTGCGCAAGCAGCCGAACGGCAAGGTGGAGGAGGCCGCACCGGGCCCGATCGGCCCTCAGGTGACCTGGACCCCGTGGTCGGTGATCGGCGCTCTCGCGGCGATCGCCGTGGTCCTGCTGCTCGTCACGCGGGAGGTCGTGCGGGTGGCGGTGGAGCCGAGCGTGCGGCAGCTGCGCTGGCTGCAGAGCAGTTTCTGGTTCTCGCTGCCGTTGCTCGCGGTGCTGCTCGCCTCGCTGGTCCAGCGGTTCCTGACGATGGCCTGACACGGGGTCGGAGAGGGCTGGAGCGGATCACCGCTTCAGCCACTTCACCTCGTACCCCTTCATCCCGAACCGCTTGCCGTCGACCTTCGCGTCGATCGGGCGGTCGAGGGTGTTCACGACGAGCACGGTCTGCTCGTCGGCGAGGACCCGCACATTCGGTACGTCGTCGGCGGCGACGGAGACCTTCTCGTACCGCGTGCCGGGCGGGAACGCGTCGCTGAACCGGGCGAGCATCGTCAGCATGGGCAACTCCGTGCCGCCGTCGTCGAGTTCGGTGGAGCGCCACAGGCAGCCCGCGCAGTTCTCGCCCCTCTTCTGCGGGTTCCAGTAGAAACCGCTGCTGGCGCCGCCGCGCGCCATCGCCATCAGTCCCGCGGCGTGGACGGCGACGCGGTGCGGCTCGGACCAGTCGTCGCGGTTGTCCTCGCTGTCGCCCGGTTCCACGTAGTACTCGGCCCACCACAGGGGCAGGTCTCCGGTGCGCTTCCGCACCCACTCGCCGACGGCCGTGAGCTTGTCGGTGGCCTTGAACTCGTCGGGGAGCATCTCGTCGTCCACGGTGTAGCTGGAGCCGTCCACGACGACGAAGTCCGCGCCCGCCTTGTTCTTGTTCCAGTGGTCGAAGGCGTCGAGCACCCGCTGGTCCAGGCGGCCCCAAGGGCCCTTGACCTCCTTCGACGCGCCCTCGGTCTGGCGCGGGTCGACGCTGTCCATGACGAGGTAGGGACCGCCGACCATGATGTCCTCGTTGACCTTCTTGAGCTCCTTGTAGACCAGGTTGTAGAGCTCGGTGTAGCCCTCGTAGTCCCAGCGGGCCTCCTCGTTGTTCCAGAAGCCCTTGAATTCGTTCCAGACGATGAAGTGCCGGACGTCCGGATAGCGTTTGGCGACGGTCGCCGCGAGGTTCGCGAAGTCCTTGTAGTGGGCGGGCTCCGGGGCGGTCTCCAGGGCCTGCTGGCTCCAGTCGGTGTTGTCCGCGCCGGGCTTGCCGCCCTTCATCCAGTCCGGGGCGCAGCACAGGGTGATGACCGGCGTGCCGTCGGTGGCGCGGATGAAGTCCATCCGCTGGTCCATCGCCGAGAAGTCGTAACGCCCCTTGACCGGCTCGGGGTTGCCCGCGCCCCAGCCCATGATGTGCTGGATCTGCGGCAGCGGGCGCGGCTGGCCCGCGAGCAGTTCCTCGGCACGCCCGGTGGCCGCGGCGCCGCCCTCGTCCGCGCTGTACTGGGTGTGGGTGAAGCCCCAGCCGACGGCCGGCTCCGCGTCACCGGGCGGGATGGCGGGGGTGCCGTGCACCTTGTCGCCGTCGCGTGTGGTGCCCTCGGTGCCCTTGTCGTCATCGGGAAGCGTGGTGATGACGGTCAGGACCAGGGCCAGTGCGACCAGACCAACTGCGAGCAGCGCGGTGAGCCGCCACCGCTGTGCCCCCGAATTCCACCCATGACGTCCCATCAAGGACAAGAGTATCCGGGGAGGTTGGCGGTAGGACAGGTTCCGCACCACAGGTTCCGGTGGCTTTCCCGTGCCCATGGGCACCTGAACGGAGTACGGCGGAGTGCGTAAACCGGGATGCACGAGGGTACTTGTGTGCCGGATCATGGCGGCATGTCTGCGAACCCTCAGGACACCCTGCCGATCCGGCTCAACGTCGACGACAGCGACTCTCCGTCGGATGTCGTGGACGCCCTCTTCCTCGGCCGCTTCGCCACCGGCGAGCAGCCCTTCTCGCACAGCTCCAACATCGACCGCGTCAAGTCCGGCTGCACGCTGCTCCCGCCGGGTGCGACGGTGTTGCGCGCGGCCCGCGACGACGACCGCAGCGCGACGCTGGCCGAGGGTGACGGCTGGACGCTCCTGGTCTCGCGCTGGAACCGCGGCGCGGACATCACGGTGACGGCGACGAGCGCCGACCTCGCGCAGAAGGTCCTGAAGCAGGCGACGGACGGCGCGCAGGACGAGCCGGAGCCGCAGCCGGACAACGTGACCATGGGGTTCTGGTACGTCTCGCCCAGGCGCGGTCCGCACCGCACCGCGCGGCAGATCGCCGCCGGCACGTGGGAGGAGGTGCGGGAGAACTACACCGCGCCGGTCGCCGAGGCCATGGACTCCCTGATGAAGACGACCCCCGAGGACATCTCGGGCCGCCTCCTGCTCCTGCACGGCCCGCCGGGCACGGGCAAGACGTCGGCGCTGCGGACGCTTGCGCGGTCCTGGCGGGACTGGTGCCAGGTGGACTGCGTCCTGGACCCGGAGCGGCTGTTCAATGACGTCGGCTATCTGATGGACATCGCGATCGGCGAGGACGACGGTACGACCAAGGGGCGGTGGCGGCTGCTGCTCCTGGAGGACTGCGACGAGCTGATCCGCGGGGAGGCGAAGCACACGGCCGGGCAGGCTTTGTCGCGGCTCCTGAACCTGACGGACGGGCTGCTCGGGCAGGGCCGCAACGTCCTGGTCGGCGTCACGACCAACGAGGACCTGGAGCGGCTCCACCCGGCGGTGGTCCGCCCCGGCCGGTGCCTCGCCCGGATCGAGGTCGGCGGCCTGACCCGCGCCGAGTCGGTCGACTGGCTCGGCACGGAGGAGGGGATCTCCCGCGAGGGGGCGACGCTGGCGGAGCTGTACGCGTTGCGCCGAGGCACGTCACCTACGTCGGTGCCGGATCCCCGGGAGGGGGCGGACGCGGGGTTGTACCTGTAGCAGGCGGTCACGTACCGCCCCGACCCCTCCCCCGGGGCGGCTCACCCCGAGTCCCCGTAGAGCGCACGCAACGCGTCCCGCGCAGCGGCAAGCGCCGCAGCCTCCGAAAGCCCGAGCCGCCGGGCCCGCTCGGCGAAGGCCTGGGCGGCGGCAGACGCCTCCCGCGCGGCCGCGTCCCCCGCGGCCGCGACGAACGTCCCATGACGCCCCCGCGTCTCGATCACCCCGTCCGCCTCGAGCGCCCGGTACGCCTTGGCCACCGTATTGGCGGCGAGCCCAAGGTCCTGGGCGAGCCCCCGCACGGTCGGCAACTTGTATCCCACCGGCAGGGTCCCGCCCCGCGCCTGCTCGGCGATCTGGGCCCGCACCTGTTCGTAGGAGGGCACGCCACTCGCACCGGCGGCGCCTCCGTCGATCTCGATCTTCAACGTCACGCGGCGATTGTCCCGCACCGCACCCCCGGAAAATAAGAGGCACCCAGGCGCGCCCCGCGCGTAGCGTGCGGCCCCATGACCGTCCTAGTCCGCGCCCTGCGTCCCGGTGACACGCCGGACGCCGAGGCGTTCGCCGTCGTACGCCGCGCCTGCGTGCCCGCCATGCTCGCCACCGCCGACTCGATCCAGTTCGACCTGGCGCACGCCCACCCCCGCTCCCGCTACCGCCAGTTGGTCGCCGAGACCGACGGGGAGATCATCGGCACGGCGCAGGTGGGCATCGCCCACGACAGCCCCGAGCCGGGCCAGGGCTTCGCCAACGTCTACGTACTGCCCGAGCGGCGCGGGCTCGGCGCGGGTTCGCTGATCCTGCGGACGGCGGAGGAGTACCTGGCGGACGAGGGGGCCACCACGGTCTTCTCCTGGGTTCTCGACGAGCCCGCGAACCTCGCCTTCGCCGCCGCGCGCGGCTATCGCGCGAGCCGCTCGGCCCACTTCCTGCGCCTCGACCTGGCCGGTGGCCCGTTGCCGCCGCGCCAAGAGCTGCCGGACGGGGTGGAGTTGCGTACGGGGGCGTCGTTCGGGGACGATCCGCGCGCCCTCTTCGATCTGGACGCGGAGACCGTGGCGGACGAACCGGGCGATGTGGCAGCGGAGTTCACGGATTACGGGCACTGGCTCGCCGAGACCTGGAACCACCCCCTGGTGAACCGCGAACTGACCACGGTGGCCATGGTGGACGGCCGTCCCGCCGCCTTCACCCTGGCCCGCACGGACGACGCGTCGCGCTACGCGAGCGGCATGACCGGCACGGGACGCGCGTTCCGCGGGCGCGGTCTCGCCAAGCTCGCCAAGAACGACTCCCTGCACCGGGCGCGGGCCGCGGGCTACACGGAGGCGTTCACGGGGAACGACGCCGGCAACGAGCCGATGCTGGCGATCAACAAGTGGTTCGGCTACGAGATCTGCGCGACGGAGGTACGCCATGTCAGGAAGCTCGGCTGATTCGCTGGAGATCATCCTGATGAAGGCGGGCCGCACGAAGATCCGCTACCCGGCGGAGCTGATCACGGACGACGGCACCGTGGTGACGGTCCGCGCGCCGTGGGCGGCTGCCGGGGTACGGGACTTCGGCTTCGTACGCTTCGAGCCGGGCGACGTCTTCACGGAGCACTACTGGCGTGACCGCTGGTACGCCGTGAAGGAGGTCCGCACCTCCACGGGCGTCCTGAAGGGCTGGTACTGCGACGTGACACGCCCCGCGGTACGAAACGGCGCCACCCTCACGGTGGAAGACCTGGACCTGGACCTGTGGTGCTCGGCGGACGGCAAGACAATCCTCCGCCTGGACGAGGACGAGTTCACGGAAAGCGGCCTCACCGAGAGCGACCCCGAGGCAGCCTCGGCGGCCCTGTCCGCCCTGGACACCTTGGAAACCCTGGCCCGAACCGGAGCCTCCCTCTCCCCTCCCGGGTTCTGAACCCTCGCCTCAGCCCCCGACCACCACCAACTCCACCTCGAACCCCGCCCCGTCCTCCAGATATGCGGCGCAGTGCTCCTCACCGCCCGCAAAGGGGTGCCGTTCCGGGAAGAGCAGCGACCATCCGTGCCCCGGAGCTTGCCCCACCAGCCGGTCGAGCTCCGGCCTGCTCACCACGTGGAACGCCACGTGATTCAAGCCGGGCCGCTGCCGGTCGAGCCCCCCGCCCCGCATGTCGGGCGACTGTTCGAGCACCACATACGCCGCGCCCCGCCGCCAACTCCCACCGCGCTCCCAGCGCTGCTCACGGACGTGCCCCAACTCTCCGAGGAGCCAGCCCCACGAACTCTCCGCGGCAGCGAAGTCCGGCACCCAGAGCTCCACATGGTGCACGCCCCGCGCGGCCCCGAGGACGGAAGACCGCTCGGCCCCGCCGCCCTCCCACCGCACCGCGTCCCCCTCCTCCTGCCAGTGCAAGGCGAACCGCTCCCCCGTCCGCCATGCCTCCAGTGCCGCCCTGCAGTACGCCACCATGTCGTCCGGCAGCGCGGTCGCCGGGTGCCAGCTCAGTTCTGTGCACTTGTCTGGCTCCGCGTTGAAGGGCTCGCCCCCCGCGCCGTACGCCGCCTCGAAGAACCAGCCGATGCGGGGGTCCTCGCCCGGGCCTCGGTGTTGGAGGACCAGTTCGGCGGTGATGTCCTCGGGGGTGAGCATCAGGCCGATTTCCTCGTGGGCCTCGCGGATCAGCGCCGTGCGGACGTCCTCGCCGGGTTCTACGTGGCCGGACGGGAGGTTGAACAAACCGTCCCCGTAACCGGTGTTGGCGCGGCGGGCCAGGAGCACCTCGTCGCCGCGGCGGAGGATCAGGTGGACGTCCACCACTTCCTTGTGGCGGCGGGCTGCGGGCGGGCTCTCGTCCCGGTCGGTCGTCATCCGGCGATGGTGACACTCACCACTGACAATCCGGTTTCGATGAGAAACCCTCCCGGCAGAGGTCTACAGACGTCCCACCTTGGACATCGGTAGTACAGGGAGGCAGCCATGCGCCGTGTGACCGTGCACAAGACCGTCGGGAAGCCCACCAATCGGCAGATCCGGGAGAAGTCCGAGGAGCGGGAACGTCCTCGCGAGCGCCCCGAGGTCCGCAAGGACATCCAGCGGACCTGGTGGCCGGACGGGTGAGCACCAGGGGCGCGGGACGAGCTAGATCCTCTTCCGGTAGTGGAAGCGGTCGTACGGCCCGTCCACCCTGCGTTCCACCATCTCGTAGCCGTAGCGAGGGTAGATCTTCTGGTTCTCCCACATCAGCGCGTTCGTGTAGAGCCGGACCTCCGGCAGTCCCAGCGACCGCGCCCGCTCGTCCACGAAGGCGAGCAGGCGGCGGCCCACCCCTTGGCCTGCCGCCTCGGGGTGGACCGCGATGCTGTCCAGGAACAGGTGGTCCTCGTGCGGGACGAGGACCAGGACGCCCACCACCGGATCACCGGTGACGAAAACCCGCCCCGCCGCCACATCCGCCGCATGATCCGCCTCCATGGGGACGGGCACGACACCGATGCGCTCGATGTAGGGGTGGTACGCCGCGTCCGTCACCGCCTTCACGGCGGGGACGTCGGCGGCGGTGGCGAGGCGGACGGCGGTGGGGCTCTCCTGGGTCATGCCTTTACGTCTACGTCACCGCTCCTGCCCCGCACCAGCAGTTTCTTCAGGAGCGGCCAGAGCACGATCAGCGCGATGATCACGTACACCGTGATCGAGAAGGGCGTGTCGACCAGGCCGCTCACGCTGCCGTCGCTGATCTGCAGGGCGCGGCGCAGCTGCTGCTCGGCGTTCGGGCCGAGGATGACGCCGATGACCGCGGGCAGCACGGGCAGCCCGTAGCGCCGCATGCCGAAGCCGATCAGGCCGATGATCAGCAGGATCACCAGGTCGAGGGCCTCGCCACCGACCGCGTACGCGCCCACCGCGGCGAAGAAGAGGATGCCCGCGTAGAGGTAGGGCCTCGGGATGCGGAGCAGCTTCGCCCAGACCGGGGCAAGGGGGAGGTTCAGGGCAAGGAGCAGGACCATGCCCACGAACAACGACGCGATCAGGCCCCAGACCAGATCCGGCTCGCGTTCGAAGAGGAGCGGGCCCGGCTGGATCCCGTACTGCTGGAAGGCCGCGAGCATCACGGCGGCCACGGCCGTCGTGGGCAGCCCGAGCGTCAGCATGGAGACCAGGGTCCCCGCGGCCGAGGCGGATGACGCGGACTCGGGGCCCGCCACTCCCTCGATCGCGCCCTTGCCCCACTCGTCCTTGTGCTTGGACAGGCGCTTCTCGGTGACGTACGAGAGGAAGGTGGGGATCTCCGCGCCGCCCGCCGGGATCGCTCCGAACGGGAAGCCGATGAGCGGGCCGCGCAGCCAGGACTTCCAGGTGCGCTTCACGTCGGACTTGCCGAGCCAGGGGCGGCCGACCGGGATCGCCTCTCCGCTCGTGCGCCGCAGATGAGCCGCCACCCACAGCGCCTCGCCGATCGCGAAGAGACCGACCGCGACGATCACCACGTCGATTCCGTCGGCGAGTTGGAGCGAACCGAAGGTCAGACGCTGCTGCCCGGTCATCTGGTCGAGGCCGACCAGTCCGAGGGTGAGGCCGATGAGGAGGGAGGCCAGTCCTCGTACGCGGGAGGACCCGAGGACGGACGTCACGGCGATGAACGCGAGGACCATGATGGCGAAGTAGTCGGGCGCCCCGATGTCGACCGCGAGCTCCGCGACCTTCGGCGCGAGGGCCACCAGGAGGATCGTGCCGATGATGCCGCCCGCGAAGTGCCCGATGGCGGCGGCCGCGAGCGCTTGTGCGCCCCGGCCGGACTTGGCCATCGGGTTGCCTTCCATGGCGGCCACCACCGCCGCGCTCTCGCCCGGTGTGTTCAGCAGGATCGAGGTCGTCGAGCCGCCGAACATCGCTCCGTAGTAGATGCCGGCGAACATGATGAACGCGCCGGTCGGCTCAAGGCCGTACGTCACGGGGAGCAGCAGTGCCACCGCCATCGCGGGACCGATGCCGGGCAGGACGCCGATCGCGGTGCCCAGGAGCACGCCGATGGCCGCCCAGAGCAGGTTCATGGGGGTGAGGGCCGTGCCGAAGCCGTCCATCAGGGAGTTGAAGGCGTTCATGTCACAGCACTCCCATCAGCGGCCCGCCGGGCAGCGGCACCCCGAGCAGGTTGTTGAAGACGACGTACGTGAGGAGGGAGAGCCCCGCCGCGATGAGCGGATCGCGGTCCAGGTGGCGGCTGCCCAGCGCGTACGCCGCGCCCCAGAAGAGCAGGGCTCCCGCGATGGGGAAGCCGAGCGGTTCGATGAGGACGGCTGCGCCGAGGAAGACGCCGGCCAGGAGCAGCACGGTGCGCCAGTCGGCGGGTTCGGACAGGTCGATGTCCTCGCCGCCCTCGGCCTCGCCGCGGCCCCCGCGCAGGACGTCGATCGCGAGGATGACGGCGACGACGAGGAGGCCGATGCCGACGGCGATCGGGACGGTCTTGGGGCCGATGGGGCCGCGTTGCGCGATCGCGACGTCCATGGTGAGGGCGTCGGTGAGGACGAGGGCGCCGAGGGCGAGCAGCATGACGCACACGCCGAGTTCGGAGTGCTCGCGCAGCCAGGTCCGGCGGCTGCCGCCGTGCTCGTCGGGCGGGGTTTCGGTGGTCGGGGTCGTCACAGTCCCAGCTCCTTCAGCACGGACACCACGCTCTTGTCCTGGGCGGCCAGGAAGTCGCCGAACTTGTCGCCGGTGAGGAAGGCGTCGTCCCAGCCGTTGGTCTTGAGGGACTTGCGCCACTGAGGGGAGTCGTGGAGCTTCTTGACCAGGCCGGTGAGTTTCTTGCGTTCGGCGTCGGAGAGGCCGGGCGGGGCGACGATGCCGCGCCAGTTGGTGAAGTTCACGTCGTAGCCGGACTCCTTGAGGGTCGGCCCGTCGAGTCCCTTGGCCCTCTTGGGTCCGGTGGTCGCAAGGAGGCGCAGCTCGCCCGACTTGATCTGGTCCAGGTATTCGCCGACTCCGGAGACGCCGAAGGCGACCTTGTTGCCGAGGATCGAGGCGAGGAGTTCGCCGCCGCCGTCGAAGGGGACGTAGTTGACCTTCTTGGGGTCGATCCCGGCGGCACGCGCCATCAGCATCGGGGCGAGGTGGTCGGGGCCGCCGGGAGACGAGCCGCCGCCCACGGGGAGCTTGCCCGGGTTCTTCTTCCAGGCGGCGACGAGCTGCTTGATGTCCTTGTACGGGGAGTCCTTGGCGACCACGACGACGTCCGGTTCCTCGGTGAGGCGGGCGATCGGGGTGGTGTCGGCCAGGGTCTTGGGCGAGTCGTTGGAGCGGGCCGCGCCCACGACGCCCAGGCCCATGGACATGGCGAGCTTGCCGTTGCCGTGCTCGCCGACGAGGCGGCTGAGGCCGACGGTGCCGCCGGCGCCGGGCAGGTTGAACACCTCGATGTTGTGGGTGAGTCCGGCGTCCTCGGCGTTCTTCGCCGCGGTGCGGGCGGTGATGTCGTAGCCGCCGCCCGGCGTGTTGGGGACCATGAGGCGCAGGCCGGGGATCTGGGTGCCGGTCTCGGTGCCGCTGCCCGTGGAGAGCAGCGGCGGCCCTGCGAGCACGAGCAGCGCGGCCCCGAGCAGGGCAAGGGGTGTGCGCAGACGCACGTGTGCCACCACCTGTCGGTACGTAGTCGGTACGTGGTCCGTACGTCGTTCGGTACGGAGGAGTTGCTGCGGCCGGGCTCCCCGTGGGGGGAGGGAACCCGGCCGCCGTCCGCGGGGACGGGGATTCCTGTGAGGTGGCCCACATGTTGCCTGCGCGTTAAGAAGCTGTCTCTCTTCCGGAATCAACGGACGTTGTGGTCGTTGTGGTCGCGCCCATAGCCTGCGGCGATGACAAGGGTGCTGGTCGTGGACGACGACTTCATGGTCGCCAAACTGCACAGCCGTTATGTGTCCGCGGTGGACGGATTCTCGGTGGTGGGAGTGGCGCACAGCGGCGCGGAGGCACTGGCGGCGGTGGAGCGCCTGCGCCCCGATCTGGTCCTGCTCGACATCTATCTGCCCGACATGGACGGCATCGCGGTGCTACGGGAGTTGCGGGCCGTCGAGGAACGCGACCGGGACCGGCAGCCGCTGGACGCGCTGTTCATCACGGCGGCGCGGGACGCGGAGATCGTACGGGCGGCGCTGCGGGCCGGGGCGCTGCACTACCTGATCAAGCCGTTCAACCAGGCGGCGCTGCGCGAGCAGTTGCTGCACGTGGCGGCGCTCCGGGCCCGCCTCGACGGCCTGGACGAGGCGCGTCAGGAGGACGTCGACCAGATCTTCGGCCCCCGCCCGCCCGGCTCCCGCGAACTCCCCAAGGGCCTGGCGGCGCACACCGCGGACCTGGTGGAACAGACGCTGCGGGGCCACCCCGGGGGCCTCTCGGCCTCGGAGTGCGCCCAGGAGGGCACGCTCTCCCGGGTCAGTGCCCGCCGCTACCTGGAGTTCTTCGCGGACACGGGCCGCGTGGAGGTGACGCTTCGGTACGGGGGGACGGGGCGGCCGGAGCGGCGGTACCGGTGGGTTCGGTGACGGTGGGCCCGGTGGTCTCCCCGGGGCAATTCGGGCACGACCTGAGCGGAGCCTGAGGGCTCCCTTAACCGCACCATAAAGATCGCCATCACCCCCTCCCAGCAGGCGAATCCGGGGATTTCAGCGGCTAGTTTTCTCGTCGCCGGGCCGGTTACGAACCGTCGGCGCCGCACGTGATCGGGGGGCGGCACCGGCCGTTCGCAACCGTCTCGTGTCCCCCCACCCCCCCAGAACCGCCGCTGAGGAGAACCACTCATGACCGCACGCCGAAGCAAGGTCGCCGCGATCGCCGCCGTCGGGATCGCCCCGCTCGCCCTGACCGCCCTCTCCGTGTCCCCTGCCGCCGCGCACGGTTCGATGACGGACCCAGTGAGCCGTGTCTCCGCGTGCTTCCAGGAGGGGCCCGAGGCTCCGAAGTCGGCCGCCTGCAAGGCCGCTGTCGCCTCGAGCGGCGCGCAGGCCTTCTACGACTGGAACGGCGTGAACATCGCCAACGCCGCCGGCAAGTCGAAGGAGATCATCCCCGACGGCAAGCTGTGCAGCGCGGGCAACGACAAGTACAAGGGCCTCGACCTGCCGCGCGCCGACTGGCCGTCCAGCAAGATGTCCGGCGGCAACCACACCTTCCGCTACAAGGGCACCGCCCCGCACAAGGGCTCCTTCGAGCTGTACATCACGAAGGACTCGTACGACCCGACCAAGCCCCTGAAGTGGTCGGACCTGGAGGAGAAGCCGTTCGTCGATGTCGCCGACCCGAAGATGGAGAACGGTGACTACGTCTTCGACGGCAAGGTCCCGGCCAAGTCGGGCCGCCACCTGATCTACTCGGTCTGGCAGCGCTCGGACTCCCCCGAGGCCTTCTACACCTGCTCCGACGTCGTCTTCGGCAAGGACAGCGGCGGCAGCGAGGCCGCGGCTCCCGCCCCGACCGCCTCCGCGCCCTCCGAGCAGGACATCGCCGCGGGCGCCGAGAAGTCCACCGTCGAGCACCACGGCCACGGTGACAGCGACGCCAAGACGGGCGCCGAGGCCTCCGAGGCGGCCCCGGCCCCGGGTGACGACACCGCCGCGGGCGGCGACGCTCCCGCCAACCAGCCCGAGGTGAACGGCGGCGACGCGAAGCCCGTCGCGGCCGACGAGAACCTCGCCGAGACCGGCGGCGACAGCACCACCCCGTACATCGCGATCGGTGGCGCCGCCGCCCTCGCCATCGGTGCCGCGGCCATGTTCGGCACGGCCCGCCGTCGCACGGCGCGCCACGGCCGCTGATCCCGGCAGGACGTACGGAGAGCCGCCGCTGACCCGGTCAGCGGCGGCTTTCGCCGGCTCAGGAGAAACAGGTGGGCGAGTAGTAAAAGTGTGAAGTTGCGCGTCGGCAGAACTTCCGGCAGACACTGGCGCGGTCACCGGCCCGCCGGGTCACCGTCCGGGCGGCGAGACCAACCCCGCCTCGTACGCGATGATCACCAGCTGGACCCGGTCACGGGAGTCCAGCTTGGTGAAGAGCCGCGCCACATGCGCCTTCACCGTGGCCACGGTGATGAACAGTTCGGCGGCGATCTCCGTGTTGGACAGACCGCGGCCGACCAGCGTGAGCACCTCGCACTCGCGGTCGGTGATGCCGTCGACCGTCCGCCGGGCCGCCCGCGGCGCCGGCTCGGGCCGCGCGGCGAACTCCGCGATCAGACGCCGGGTGACGCTCGGCGCGATCAGGCCGTCCCCCGCGGCCACCACGTGGATCGCCGCGAGGATGTCCTCGAGGGCCATGTCCTTGACCAGGAATCCGCTCGCGCCCGCGCGCAGCGCTCCGTACACGTAGTCGTCGTCATCGAAGGTGGTGAGGACGAGGACGCGCGTCGACTCCAGTTCGGCCGTGATGAGGCGAGTCGCCTCGATGCCGTCCATGCCGGGCATGCGGATGTCCATCACGACCACGTCGGGGCGTATCTCGCGCGCCAGTTGCAGCGCTTCGGCGCCGTTCCCCGCCTCCCCCACGACCTCGATGCCGGGGGTGTCGGCCATCAGGACGCGCAGGCCCGCGCGGACGAGGGGCTGGTCGTCGGCGAGGACGACTCTGACGGCGGGGGCGGTCACCGGGCCTCCACCGAAGGCAGGGGCAGCGGCAGCAGGGCCGCCACCCGGAAGCCGCCCTCGGGGCGCGGCCCCGCAGTGAACCGGCCGTGCAGCAGGGCCACTCGCTCACGCATGCCGACGAGGCCGAACCCAGTGCCTGCGGGCAGGCCACCGCGGCCGTCGTCCTCGACCTCCAGGGAGAGTTCGGCCTCCCGCCGCTCGACGGTCACCCGGCAGGCGTCCGTCCCCGCATGCCGTACGACATTGGTGAGGGCCTCCTGGAGGATGCGGAACGCGGCCAGGTCGATGTCGGCGGGCAGCGGCGGCCCCTCCCCCACCAGGCGGATCTCCGCGTGGACCCCGGCGTCCCGCGCCGCGGCGGCGAGGCGGTCGACGTCGGCGAGCCCGGGGGCGGGTTCGCGGGGCGGCGCGGACGAGTCACCGGCAGCGGCCCCGTCGGCGGCTCCCGGATCCGACTCCGGCCTGCGCAACGCGACCAGCGTCCTGCGCAGCCCCGCGAGGGTCTCCCTGCTGGTGGCCTCGATGGTGCTGAGCGCGTTGCGGGCCTCCGCGGGCTGGGTGTCGATGACCCGGCTGCCCACACCCGCCTGGATGGCTATGACGCCGATGCTGTGCGCGATCATGTCGTGCAATTCCCTTGCTATGCGCAGCCGCTCGGCGGTGATGGCGCGGTCCGTGGCCTGGGCGCGCAGGGCTTCGGCATGGGTGCGGCGTTCGCGGGCCGAACTGCCCGCCATCCAGGCGGCGATGAGGAGGACTGCGACGAACACGGCGGTCTGCGCCCTGTCTTCGGCCCACTCGGAGGCCACGCAGTGACTCATCTCGTACGGGCGGGGGAGGCAGCCGCTGTCGGCCGGGAAGCCGAAGAGGCTGCCCATCTGTGCCGTGAACGCCAGGAGGGCGCCGATGACCGACGTGCGGCGCGGGCGGGTGGCCGCGAGATAGCCGACGGCGCAGACCCCCACCAGGACCTGGAGATAGCTGACCTCCGTCGTGTGCATCTCCATCGTGGCCGCGACCCCGCCCAGGAGCAGCAGGGTCAGGGCGGGCAGGGGTCTGCGCCGCAGCAGCGAGGCGGCCACGGCGGCGAGCAGGATCGACGCGAGCACCATCAGGAGGTCGAAGCCCTGTTGCCCGTTGGAGAACGTGACGTAGGTGACGGCCGGGAAGAGGGCGGCTCCGCTCCAGGCAAGGCCCGTGCGCAGGGCCTGCCACGCACGCCCGCGCGTGAGCGTGCCGCGCCCCTTGCTTCTGCCCGGCGCGGGCAGCGGCTGACCTGGTGTGACGTCCATGCGCCGATCGTATGCGGCAGCCCCGCGTGGGGGTATTGGCCTGCGGTCGTACGCCCGTGGGCGGTGCGAGCCGTCGTGAGTGTGGCCGACGGTCCGATGCCGGGCGCCCCGGCCCGCGACACCGTGGAGCACATGATCGAAGTCAATGAGCTGACCAAGCGGTACGGCGGCACCACCGCCGTCAACAGCCTGAGCTTCACCGTGCGCCCCGGCCAGGTCACGGGGTTCCTCGGCCCGAACGGAGCGGGCAAGACCACGACGTTGCGGATGCTGCTCGGCCTGGTGACCCCCAGCGACGGCACCGCCACCATCGACGGCCGCGCCTTCGCGTCCCGGCCGCGCGGCCTGCGCCATGTCGGTGCGCTGCTCGACGCGGGCGACGTGCACGGCGGCCGCACGGCCCGCGCCCATCTGCGTGCGCTGGCCCACGCCAACGACATTCCCCGGAGCCGGGTGCCCGAGGTGCTGCGGGAGGTCGGCCTCACCGAGGTGGCCAGGCGGCGGGTGGGCGGCTTCTCTCTCGGCATGCGGCAGCGCCTCGGGATCGCCACCGCGCTGCTCGGCGACCCGCCGGTGCTGCTCTTCGACGAACCCCTCAACGGCCTCGATCCGGAGGGTGTGTTGTGGGTGCGCGGGCTCTTCCGCCGCCTTGCCGCCGAGGGGCGCACGGTCTTCGTGTCCAGCCACCTCATGTCGGAGATGGAGAACACCGCCGACCAGCTGGTCGTCATCGGCCGGGGCGAACTCATCGCCGCCGAGAGCGTCCTGGAGTTCGCCGCGCGCGGCACGAGGCTGAGCGTGACGGTGCGCACTCCGGACGCCCTGATGCTGACGGACGCGCTGAGTGCCGAGGGCGCGTCGGTGGAGGCGGACGGCGACACGCTCACCGTCACCGGTCTGCCCGCGGCCCGCATCGGTGAACTCGCCCACCATCACCGCGTGTTGCTGCACGAACTGACCACGCGGACGTCCTCCCTGGAAGAGGCGTTCATGGAACTCACCGCCGACAGCGTCGAATACCTCGCGGGAGATGCCCGATGACGACCACCGCCCCTGCCTCCGCCACTGAAGTCACCGAGGTCACCGGGCCCCGGGCCCGTTTCCGCCATCTCGTCGCCGCCGAGTGGATCAAACTGTGGTCACTGCGGTCCACGTACTGGGTCCTCGCGGTCGGCGCGCTGGCGGTCACCGGGATCAACGTGAACTCCGCAGTGGTCAACCTGGACTGGCTCTCACAACAGGACGCACCCGCGCCGATGGACCCGCGGATGCGGTTCGACGCGCTGTCGAGCGCGTTCGTCGACCCCGCCTGGCAGATCCTCATGGTCGTCGCGGGCAGCGTGGGCGCGCTCGCGGTCTTCGGCGAGTACACCAGCGGTCTGATCCGTACGACGTTCACGGCCGTCCCCGACCGGCGTGCGGTGATGCTGGCCAAGGCGGTCGTCATGACGGCGGTGATGGCCGCGATCGGCGTGTTCGTCTCGGTGACCTCGTTCGGCGTGACGCAGGCGATCCTGCGGGACCACGGGGGTCTGTCGATCGGGGACCCGGGCGCGCTGCGTGCCGTCGCGGCGTCCGCGCTGCTCGTACCGCTGAGCGCGCTCGTGGGGATGGCCGTCGGGGCCCTCGTCCGGCACGCCACGGGCAGCATCGTCACGACCCTCGTGACGCTGATCCTGGTGCCCGCCTTCCTTCAGGGCGACACGTACCGGTGGGTGAAGGAGCTCGGCAACACGATGCCGATCACGGCGTGGAACGCCCTCATCGAGAACCCCGCGATGGACCACCCGCCGGGCAAGTACGCGGAGACGATCACGGAGGCATGGATCGTGTTCGCGGCGTGGCCGGTGGCCGCGGTGATCGTCATGGTCCTTGCCGTACGACGCAGGGATCTGTGAGGAGTCCCGGGGTTACGCCGCCAGCGTCCCCGGCACGATCGCGCCAGGACCGAACTTCGCCCGCGCCCGGTCGGACACCGCCTCGATCTTGCGGGCCCTGTCGTCCACCGGGTCGAACATCAGCTGGTGGGCGGCGTGTTCGGCGGGGGCGAGCCCTTCGGCACGCAGCGAGATGCCGCGCACCCGGGCCCGCTGGAGGCCGAGCGCCTCGTACATGCGGTACGCGGACCCGGTCAGTGCGCAGGAGTGCGCGGTCGGCTCGGGCAGCGCACGCGTGCGGCTCGTCGTGGAGCGGTCCGCGTAACGCACGGTGAGGGTCAGGGAGCGGCACACCTGGCCCTCGTCGCGCATCCGCGCGCCGAGTTCCTCGGTGAGGGAGAGCAGCGCCCTGCGATGGCGTGCCGGGTCCAACTCGTCGCGGGCGAAGGGGTGTTCGGAGGCGAGGGAACGGGCGGCGGCGTTCGGCACGACGTGTGCGCGGTCGATGCCGTTCGCCCTCTCGCGCAGCTCACGGCCCGCTCGGGCGCCGACGAGGCGCTGCAGCGTGGACAGTGGCGCGGCGGCCACCTTGCCGACGGAGTCGAGCCCGTACGAGCAGAGGGTACGGGCGGTGGCGCGGCCGACCCCGGGCAGTTCGGCGACCGGCTTCGGCCCGAGGAACTCCGCGACGGCGTCCGGCCCCGGGCCCACGAACCGGGTCACCCCGGGCGCGGCCTCCCGTGCGGCCATCCGCGCCAGCATCGGCCCCGGCCCGGCGCCGATGACGCAGTCCACCCCATACAGGGCGAGCGCCCGCACCCGGATCACCGAGGCGAGCTCGACGGCGTCCCGGCCGAAGTAACGCATCGCTCCCCGTACGTCGACGAGCGCGGCGTCGGGCGGCAGGGCCTCGACGACAGGGCTGAACTCGCCGAGCAGCGTGAGCAGCCGGGGCACGGCGGCCTCGTACATGGGTGTCAGCAGAAAACGTACGCAAAGAGTGCTCATCCCGCGCTCCCCGGGCTCTGGTGCCACAGCTTCCGTCCGGTGGCCGCCCGTTCGCCGGGCGGCTGGAGGTCGGCCCAGGGGTGCATCTCGTACCCCGTGGACATCCGGATGCGGCGGCCGTCGTCCGCCGGGGCCCCGTCGCGCGCCTCATCCGGCCCTGGCTCGGCAAGGCGTGCTCCCACCGCTTCGAGTCCGCCCTCCTGCCGCAGCTCCACCAGTTCCGCCAGGTTCCACGCGGCGGCGCCGACCACGCTGAGGCTGCGCGGCCCGCGCCGCTGCACCACGCCGCGGACCAGGAGCAGCCAGGAGTGGAAGACGGTGTGCGCGCACCGTTCGTGGGCGTCGTCGAAGAAGGCCAGGTCGACCAGGCCCGTGCCGTCGTCCAGGGTGGTGAAGATGACCCGTTTCCCGGAGCGGATCGGCGGGGTCTGGGTGGCCGCCTTGGCGCCCGCGACCAGGACGGTCGCCCCGTGTTCGGCCTCCCGCAGGCGGCGGGCGCTCTGCACGCCGAGCTCCCGGAGGAACTCGGCGTGGTCGCCCATGAGATGGCGCGAGGAGTCCATGCCGAGGACGCCGAGCTCGGCGCTGAGCCGTTCCGCGTCGTCCAGGTCGGGAAGACCCGCGGGTGCCGTCTTCCGCCCGCCGGACAAGGGGAGTTGGGCCCCGGAGGCGCCCCGTGAGCCTCGCCGGAGCTCCGTCAGGTGCAGTTGCAGATCGCGGCGGTTGGCGCCGAACGCATCTAGGGCGCCGACCTGCGCGAGGCGCTGCGCGAGCGGTTTGCCGGGCCTGGCCCGCTCCCAGAAGTCCAGGAGCGAGGCGTAGGGCTGCCCGGCGGCGATCCGCTCGGCCTCGGCCTCGCTGATGCCGTGGACGTCGGCCAGCGCGAGGCGCAGGCCCCACGCCTCCCTGGGCTCGGACACCAGTTCGATACGGTGAGCGACCGCCGACCGGTTCACGTCCAGCGGAAGGATCGGCACCCCTCGCCGCCGCGCGTCCGCGAGCAGCAACCGCTTCGGGTACATCCCGGGGTCGTGCGTGAGCAACCCGGCGTAGAACGCGGCCGGGTGATGGGCCTTCAGCCACGCCGACTGATACGTCGGCACCGCGAAGGCCACCGCGTGCGCCTTGCAGAAGCCGTACGAGCCGAAGGCCTCGATGATCTCCCACGTGCGGGCGATCGTCTCGGCGTCGTACCCCCGCGCCGCCGCCTGCTGCGCGAACCAGAACCGGATCCGCCCCTGCGACTCGGGATCGGAGAGCCCGCGCCGCACCCGGTCCGCCTCGTCGCGTCCGCAGCCGGTCATGATGTCCACGATCTGGATGATCTGCTCGTGGAAGACGACGACGCCGTACGTCTCCTTGAGCGGGCCCGCCAGATCCGGGTGCGGATAGCGGACGGGCGCGCGGCCGTGCCGGGCTTCGATGAAGGGCCGCACCATGTCGGCGGCGACCGGTCCGGGTCGGAAGAGCGAAATGTCGACGACCAGGTCGTGGAAGGTCGCGGGCTGCAGCCGCCCGACCAGGTCCCGCTGGCCCGGCGACTCGATCTGGAAGCAGCCCAAGGTCTCGGTGGACTTGATGAGTTGATACGTCGCCGGGTCGTCCGGCGGCGCCGCGTCCACGTCCACCCGCTCACCCGTGGCCCGTTCGACCTCCCCCACCGCGTGCGCGATCGCCGACTGCATCCGCACGCCGAGCACATCGAGCTTGAGAAGCCCGAGGTCCTCCACGTCGTCCTTGTCGAACTGGGACATGGGCAGGCCCTCGCCGCTGGTGGGCATGACGGGCGTACGCGCGAGCAGCGAGGCGTCGGAGAGCAGCACCCCGCACGGGTGCATGGCGACCCCGCGCGGCAGCGCGTCCAGGGCCTCGACAAGATCCCACAGGCGGCCGTGCTTCTCCGACTCCCCCGCCACCGCCCGCAGTTCGGGCAGCTCCTCCATCGCCGAGCGGGCGTCCCGCGCGCGGATGTGCGGGAAGGACTTGGCGATCTTGTCGATCTCGGCCGGGTCCATGGAGAGGGCGGCGCCCACGTCGCGGATGGCGTGGCGGACCCGGTAGGTCTCGGGCATGGCGACGGTCGCGACCCGTTCGGTGCCGAAGCGGTCGATGATCGCGCGGTAGACCTCGATGCGGCGGGCCGACTCCACGTCGATGTCGATGTCCGGCAGGACGGCCCGCCGCGTGGAGAGGAACCGCTCCATGAGCAGGCCGTGCTCGACGGGGTCGGCGTGCGCGATGCCGATGAGGTGGTTGACCAGGGACCCGGCGCCGGAGCCGCGCGCCGCCACCCGGATGCCCAGGTCGCGTACGTCGTCGACCACTTGGGCCACGGTGAGGAAGTAGGAGGCGAAGCCGTGGTGGGCGATGATGTCCAGCTCGTGGTGCATCCGCTCCCAGTACTCACGGCGCGTGTCATGGCCCCGCAGCACCATCCCCGCCGCCGCCCGCGAGGCGAGCACGCGCTGGGCGCTGCGGCGGCCCGCGCCGACGAGGTGCGGTTCGGGGAAGCGGACGGAGCCGATGCCGATGTCGTCCTCGGGGTCGACGAGGCACTCGGCGGCGACCGCCTGGGTCTGCTCGACCAGGCGGCGGGCGGTGTCACGGCGGAACCCGGCTGCCTCCACGATCCGCTCGGCGTTGCCCAGCATGGCGTCGGCGCCCTTCAACCACCGTTCCCCGGTGTCGAGTTCCTTGGTCGGGTCGACGGGGACGAGGCGGCGCGCGGCGTCGAGCACGTCGGCGACCGGGCCCATGCCGGCGTCGGCGTAGCGGACGGCGTTGCTCAGGACGGGGCGCACACCCTGCTCGGCGGCGAAGCCGACGGTGCGGGCGGCGAGGCGGAGCGAACCGGGTCCGGTGCCTTCGCGGCCGTGCCAGACGGACTCGAGGCGCAGCGCATCCCCGTAGCGCTCGCGCCAGGGTGCGAGGAGGCGGGCGGCCCGGTCGGGGCGCCCGGCGGCGAGCGCGCGCCCCACGTCGGAGGCGGGGCCCAGCAGCACGGTCATGCCGTCGCCCTGGTTCTCCTCCCACGGAAGCACGGGCTGCCCCTCGCCGCTCCGGTGCGCGGCGGTGATCAGGCGGCACAGCGCGGCCCAGCCCGTGGCGCCGTCACGGGCGAGGAAGGTCACGCGGGGGGTCGACTCGTCGATGAAGGCACCTCCGCGCACCGGGGTCCGCCGCCGCGCATCGTGTGACGGCGCCGGCTCCCCCACCGCGAGCTCGGCCCCGAACAGCGGCCGCACCCCCGCCTTCG
The DNA here is from genome assembly GCF_055577715.1 of Streptomyces sp. NPDC033177. Classification (NCBI taxonomy): domain Bacteria; kingdom Bacillati; phylum Actinomycetota; class Actinomycetes; order Kitasatosporales; family Streptomycetaceae; genus Streptomyces; species Streptomyces sp. NPDC033177. Next base: position 479,033 of record NZ_JBVIPS010000007.1, read on the forward strand.
CACAGGCCTTGGCGAACCGGACGGCCCCCGCGAGGGTGTCCCGGTCGGTGAGCGCGAGGGCGTCCATGCCCCGCTCGGCGGCGCGCTCGGCGAGCCGCTCCGGGTGCGAGGCCCCGTACCGCGGGGAGAACCCGGAGACGGTGTGCAGATGCGTGAACCCGGTCACACGCACCTCCTGAAACCCTGAACCGATCCGACCTCACATGCCCCGCCTCCACCATAGACCAAGTTTCGAACGTACGTACGACACCCGAGCCGGACCGGAGTCGAAGGGCACTCCGTTTCGCCCATTCGGCCCCGCCCACCTGCGGGAACGGCAGGGGGCACGGAGCGTGGGGGCATGAGTTTCACCGATGAGTTGAAGAGCGCCGTCACCCCGCGAGCAGCCTTGCTGGTCATCGGTGTACTGGCCCTGCAGCTGCTGTTCATCGCCTCCTACGTAGGGGCCCTGCACGACCCGAAGCCGAAGGACGTGCCCTTCGGAGTCGTCGCTCCCGGCCCGGCGGCGAAGGAGACGGCGGACAAGCTCGGGAAGCTCCCCGGGGACCCGCTCGACCCACGTGTGCTCAAGGACGAGGCCGCGGCCAAGCACCAGATCATGAACCGCGACATCGACGGTGCCCTGCTCCTCGACCCCCGGGGCACCGACGACACCCTCCTGGTCGGCTCCGGTGGCGGCACCGTTCTCGCCACCGCACTGGAGAAGATCGCCACCGAGGTCGAAGGGGCCGAGAAGCGGACGGTCAAGACCGTGGACGTGGCCCCCGCGTCCAGCAAGGACTTCGACGGGCTCTCGTCCTTCTACCTGGTCGTGGGCTGGTGCGTCGGCGGCTACCTGTGCGCCTCGATCCTGGCGATCAGCGCGGGCGCCCGGGCCACCAACCGGCAGCGCGCCCTGATCAGGACCGGCGTCATGGCGCTCTACTCGATCGCGGGCGGTCTGGGCGGCTCGCTCATCATCGGGCCGATCCTGGGCGCCCTGCCCGGCAGCATCATGGGCCTGTGGGGCCTCGGCTCGCTCGTCGTCTTCTCGGTCGGCATGATCACGCTCGCCCTGCAGTCGCTGACCGGCATCGTGGGCATCGGCCTCGCCGTCCTGCTCGTGGTGATCGCGGGCAACCCGAGCGCGGGCGGCGCCTTCCCGCTGCCGATGCTGCCGCCGTTCTGGAAGGAGATCGGGCCCTGGCTGCCGCCGGGTGCCGGTACCTGGGTGGCCCGCTCCATCGCGTACTTCAAGGGCAACGCGATCACCGGACCGATGCTGGTGCTCGCCGCCTGGGCGGTCCTCGGCACCGTCATCACCCTGGCCATGTCCGCGCTGCGCGGGGACCGCCAGCCGGGTCAGCGGCCGGCGATGGAGGAACCGGAGACGGACACCGGCGCCCACCGCCGGTGAAGACCCGCTTCCCCCGGCCGTTGTCAGACCCGGGTGCGAGGCTGGAGCAATGATCACCACCCTGGCTGTCGAGAACTACCGCTCCCTGCGCAAACTGATCGTCCCCCTGGACCGGTTGAACGTGGTCACGGGCGCGAACGGCACCGGCAAGTCGAGCCTGTACCGCGCTCTGCGGCTGCTCGCCGACTCCGCGCGGGGCGGCGCGGTCTCGGCCCTGGCCCGCGAGGGCGGACTCCCCTCGGCGCTGTGGGCGGGCCCCTCGAAGGCGGAGGCCACCGGCCTCCGACTCGGCTTCGCGGGCGACGAGTTCGGGTACGCGGTCGACTTCGGGTACCCCATCCCCACCTCGGGCTCCGGCGCGGTCCCCTCCATGTTCGACCTGGACCCGGAGATCAAGCGCGAGTGCACCTGGGCCGGACCCGTCCTTCGCCCCGCCGCGCTGCTCTGCGACCGCGCGGGCCCCGCCGTGCGCACCCGCACCGCCGACGGCGGCTGGCACCGCACCCAGGGCATCAGGCCGTACGACAGCATGCTCGGCGAGCTGGCCGACCCGCAGCTCGCCCCCGACCTGCTCAGGCTGCGCGAACTGATCCGCTCCTGGCGGTTCTACGACCATGTGCGCACCGACGCCGAAGCGCCCGCCCGCGCCGCCCGCATCGGCACCCGTACGCCTGTCCTCGGCCATGACGGCGCCGACCTGGCCGCCGCGCTCCAGACCATCCGCGAGATCGGCGACCCGGCGGCGCTCGACGCGGCGGTGGACGACGCCTTCCCCGGCAGCCGGGTGGGCATCGTCGAGCAGGGCGGACGCTTCGAACTCCAGCTGCACCAGCGTGGGTTGAACCGCCCCCTGGGAGCGGCCGAACTGTCCGACGGCACCCTGCGCTATCTCCTGTGGGCCGCGGCACTGCTCACGCCCCGGCCTCCGTCCCTCCTCGTCCTGAACGAGCCGGAGACGAGCCTGCACCCGGACCTCCTGCGCCCGCTCGCGGACCTGATCCTCACCGCGACCACGGACACGCAGATCGTCCTGGTGACCCACGCCCAGCCTCTCGCCGAAGCAGTCGCCAAGGGGGCGGCCCGCCACCGCGTCGACGTCAACTCCATAGAACTGCTCAAGGAGTCGGGGCAAACGACGGTGGCGGGCCGGGACAGCCTCTTGGACGAGCCGCTGTGGTACTGGCCCACGCGCTGAGGGTCAGGCACGTCGACGCCTTCCTCGGCGAAGTTCGCCGTGGCGGTCCAGTGCGGCGAGAGAGGCCTTCTTGACGATGTGGCCGAAGGCCCCGTCCTCACAGAAAAAATCCCACCCCCGCTCTCGCAGGGGTGGGACCGGGACTTCCTGTCGAGCTACCCGAAGGGTCAGCCGATTTCCGCGCCGTAGGCGGACAGCGCTTCCGGCACCGGCTGGAAGAACGTCTCTCCGCCGGCGCTGCAGTCACCGCTGCCGCCGGAGGTGAGACCCAGCGCGGTGTCACCCGCGAAGAGCGCGCCGCCGCTGTCACCGGGCTCGGCGCAGACATCGGTCTGGATGAGTCCGTTGACGACGTCGCCGTTGCCGTAGTTCACGGTGGCGTCGAGACCGGTGACCGTGCCGTCGTGCAGCTGCGTGGTCGAGCCGCTGCGCTGCACCTTCTGACCGACGGTCGCGTCGCCCGCCTTGGTGATGGCCTGCGTCGAGCCGTTGTAGAGGTTCACCTCGCTCGGGTGCGCGGTGTCGCCGCTGTACTTGACGATGCCGTAGTCGTTCTCGGGGAAGCTGGAGCCCGCGTTCTCACCGATGGCCGGGCCGCCCTGCTCCTCCGACCAGCTGGTCACCGCCTCGGTGCAGTGGCCCGCGGTCAGGAAGTGCGGAGCGCCGTCCTTGACCACGTTGAAGCCGAGCGAGCAGCGGCTCCCGCCACCCCAGATGGCGTCGCCACCTGCGATGAAGGGCTTGAACTCCCCCTTGCTGTGCTGGAGTTCGGCCTTGGAGCCGAGCTTCTTCACGACCGCGCCGAGCTTGTCGAGCTGGGCACCCTTGACCGTGCGGTCCGCCGTGACGACGACCTTGTTGGTGGCCGGGTCGACCGCCCACGAGGTGCCGGGGATCGACGCCTTGTCGCTCAGCGTCGTCCGGGCGCTCTTCAGCTCGGCCAGGGAGTTCTCGACGACTCTCGCCTTGGCTCCCGCCGACTCGACGGCGTCGGCCGCGCTCTTGTCGAGGACGTTCACGACGAGGTTCTTGGCCTTGGCGTCGTAGTACGAGCCTGCCGCGTCCAGGCCGAGGTCCTTGCCGAGGGACGAGGCGAGCTTTCCGGCCTTCGCGACCGAGAGGGTGTCCGGCGTGGGGGTCGGGGCACTCTCACTCGCGTTCGCAGTCTGGAAGGTGATTCCGGCGGCGATCAGTGCGGTGATGCCCGCACCTGCCACGGCTGCACGTCGCTTGGATATGCGTCGGTGCTTCAAGTCACGTCCTCCTGTGGGGGGTCGGCCCGTTCGGTGTGGGGACCTGGGGACCGGAAGGCGTACCGGCACGGAGTCGCACACGCTGCGAAAGCCGCGTCCATGCCAAAGGGTGCGGCCCACTATCCCGATACCGCCCGGTAGCACACAAGGTCTACTTCAGGACGCGCACGCGACGAACACCGCGCGCTCCCCGGGTCTTCACCGACGCCGGTCTCACCACGTCGGTTCCCGCTGCAAACACCGCCTGCGAGCGGGTGATCGGCAGCGGGTAAGGACTAGTCCTGTCCGGTTTTCGACGCTCCTGGCGCGTCCCGCTCACCGGCTTCTGAATCCGGAGCACCGAAATCCGGCAGCGCGACGACGGGAGGCTCGGTCGCCGCGGGAGGCTCGCTGATGGTCGCGGCCGGCTGCTGGGCCCGCTCCAAAAAACGCAGGAGTTCCACGGGGAAGGGCAGGACGAGGGTCGAGTTCTTCTCGGCGGCGACGGCTACCACGGTCTGCAGCAACCGCAGCTGCAGCGCGGCCGGTTCCTCCGACATCTGGTGCGCGGCCTCGGCCAGCTTCTTGGAGGCCTGCAGCTCGGCGTCCGCGTTGATCACGCGGGCCCGCCGCTCGCGGTCGGCCTCGGCCTGCCGCGCCATCGAGCGCTTCATCGTCTCCGGGAGCGACACGTCCTTGATCTCGACCCGGTCGATCTGCACGCCCCAGCCCATGGCGGGGGAGTCGATCATCAACTCAAGGCCTTGGTTGAGTTTCTCCCTGTTGGAGAGCAGATCGTCCAGATCGCTCTTGCCGATGATCGAACGCAGCGACGTCTGCGCCATTTGTGAGACGGCGAAGCGGTAGTCCTCCACCTGGACGACGGCCTCGGCGGCATCGATCACCTTGAAGTAGATGACCGCGTCCACGCGCACGGTGACGTTGTCCCGGGTGATGCCGTCCTGCGCCGGGACCGGCATCGTGACGATCTGCATGTTCACTTTGCGGAGCCGGTCGACGAACGGCACGATCATCGTGAACCCTGGGCTGCGCACCGAGCGCTGCAGCTTCCCCAGCCGGAGCACCACGCCCCGTTCGTACTGTTTGACCACACGCGCCGCGGCCATCACATAGACCGCTCCGGCACATCCGACGGCCACTCCCGCCGCCACCAGCTCCTCGACCATGCCGGCCCCCAGGGTCCGAATTGGGCGTGTTGGGCGTGCACTTCGAAGGTAGCGCCGCAGGGCGAACAAAGGGAGACAGGAGAGAGCCCCCGCCCGGACTGCCGGACGGGGGCTCTCCTCAGCCGCTGGCTGCGAACTGGCCGTACGTGGATCAGTGACGTACGTGGATCAGTAGACGCTCACGCCGTACCGGCTCAGCGCCTCGGTGACCGGCTGGAAGAAGGTCGTGCCGCCCGAGGAGCAGTTGCCGCTGCCGCCCGAGGTGAGGCCGAGGGCCTTGGTCCCCGCGTAGAGCGGACCGCCGCTGTCGCCGGGCTCGGCGCAGACCGTGGTCTTGATCATGCCGTAGACGACGTCACCGCCGCCGTAGTTGACGGTCGCGTTCAGGCCGGTGACCCTGCCGCTGTGGGTGCCGGTGGTGGAGCCGCGCCGGGTCACGTTCTGGCCCACGGTGGCGTTGCCCGCGCTGGTGATGTCCTGGCTGCCGACCGTGCCCGACTTGGTGATCGAGGTGTTGGTGTACCTGACGATGCCGTAGTCGTTGGTCGGGAAGCTGGAGCCGTGCGTGGTGCCGAGCACCGTGGTCTTCGCGGAGTTGGCCCACCAGGTGCCCGCGCCGTCGGTGCAGTGCCCTGCGGTGAGGAAGTAGTAGGTGCTGCCGCTGCGGACGTTGAAGCCGAGCGAGCAGCGCCAGCTCGACGCGTAGATCGCGTCGCCGCCGGAGATCAGCTTGCTGAACTTGCCGGGGGTGCGTTCGACCTTGAGGGCGCCCGCGTTGCCGCCGGCCGCCTCCTTGATCTTGGCGATCTCGGCCTTGGAGACGGTGCTGTCGGCGGTGACGACCAGACGGTTCGTCGCCTTGTCGACACTCCATGCGGTGCCTGCGACATCCGCGTCGAGCACCGCGTCGCTCGCCTTGGTGAGCTGCGCCGAGCTGAAGGTGGTGACGTCATTGGCGTTCGCGGCGGGGACGGCGAGCGCGCCGACGGCCACGAGTCCGGTGGCCACGGCGAGCAGACGAGTACGTCTCGCTATGCCGCTGCGGGGGGTGGTGCGCTTGTTCCTCACTTGTTGTTCCTCCCGAGGGGAAGTCAGTGGGCCCGGTGGGTTGGGGCCCGTGAGGCGCAGCCAAGAGACAAAAGGCAAGCCGGATTCCGGTTACGCCGTGCCCCTGACAAGCGCTGCTCGGGAGTATTCGGGCCAAGGACATCGCGCACAAGGGCGCCTTTCGGCCGTCGGCGGGGTACACGGCGGCCGGCCCCGACGGCTGACATGTCTGTCGTACGCCATCGGGGCTCGGGTCATCGGCTTGCCTCTGACGTGTCAGCTGCCGATCAGGTTCCGCTCTCCCGCGGCGATGTCGGCGTCGAGGGTGTTCCCCGGGGGCGGGAAGGGGCAGATGAAGTGGTCGGCGAAGGCGCACGGGGGAAGAAGCGCGCGGTTGAAGTCCACCGTCGTGCGCCCTTCGGCGTCCGGAGCGGCGGGCCGCAGGAACCGGAACCGGTAGCTGGACACCCCGCTGCTCGCGTCGGCGAAGACCGCCCACAATGAGCCGTCGCCCTCCACCGACACCTGGAGCGTGTGCTCCTTTCCGGCCAGGTCGAAGGCCAGCTCACCCCCGAGACCGAGGCCTCGCTCCACCCCGTCCGCGTTGCCGACCCGGACGGTGCGCACCCCGTCGGTGGTGCTCTCGGCGGCGTACGGCGTGAAGCACCCCGGCGCGGCCCAGCGGTCGTCGTACTCCGTGGCCTCGATGCCCTTGAAGGCACGGCGCGTGGCGGACTCCGGGTCGAAGTCGCGTACCGCCCACAGACCTTCGCGGCGCAGCACGACCAGGCGGCGGTCGCCGTGCCCGACGCGGGCCGCGGCGACCGGGCCGGGGTCGGCGGCGAGGCGGACCTCGCCGGTGAACGACTGCCCGTCCAGGGTGAGCCCGGCACCGACGTCGGCGGTCAGGACGATCTCGTCGCCCGCCTCGGTCCAGCGCCCGGGGATGTCCGGAAGCGATCCATCCGGGTAATCCGCGAGCCAGTGGGTTCCGGTGAGGGAGAGCGGGCCGTAGGGCGCGGACACCGTCCGCACCCGCTGCTCGTGCCAGTGCTTCCAGTCGCGTGCTGCGTCCGTCGATGCGTCCGTGGTCATGTGATCAACCCTTCCATACGGGTTCGCGAGAACCCGGACGGCCGGGTCGGTGGCCCCTAAAGACCGCAGTCGCAGCAGGAGCAGCACTCGCAACAGGAGCAGCATCCGTTGTCGCCGCAGTTGCTGCAGCAGCCCTCCCGCCTCTTGCGGGACCAGGGGCCCTCGTACGAATCGGCACAGCACAGCTTGCAGGTGCAGCAGAGCCCGATGGCGACCGCGCACCCCGCCCAGAAGCCCCGTTTGCCCGGCTTCGGCGGCTGCGGCTCGAACCCGGGCCCTCCCCCGAACCCGCCGGGCCCACCTGGACCGCCGGGACCGACAGGGCCACCGGGCGCCCCGCCCCCGTACGGATTGCTGCCTCCGTACGGATTGCCGCTGCCGTATGCCCCGCCCTGCTGATCGTAGGGCCCGCCCGGCGGCGGTCCGAAGGAGCCGCCCTGATGGGCCGTCACCTCATGCGGGTGTCCGCACGCGTCGGTCCCGAAAGCGCGGTCCACCGAACGCCCCAGCTCATGCGCGAGCAGCAGGTGGGCGAGCTTGCCGTCGGTGAATTCGGCTTCGCGCAGCGCGAGGCGTATGCCGTGCAGGGCGTCGTCGGCGAGGCGCCGGGCCTCGGCGAGGCTGGTGCCCGTGGCCGTCAGGGGGTTCCAGGCGCCCGACGCGGCGTCAGCTTCCTTGTCCTCCACGGCATCCAGGAGATGCGCGAGCCTGCCGAAGAGCCGCCCGGCCTCGGCGAGCGGCTCTGCGTTGCCCGGCCTGCCCGCGATGACGGCGGTGTGCGCGAAGGCCGCGGCGGTCGCGGTCTCGGTCGGCTCGGTGACCGTGAGCAGGGAGGTGCCGGGGCCCGCCAAGCCCTCGATGCCGACCTGCCGTTCGACGGCGTCGAGCAGGACAGCCGTGTCGAATCCCACGTCGGCGCCGGTGCGGGCGCCGGCCCGGTCCCAGCTCCGTGCGACCTTGCGGGCGGCGGCGGCCACCGGCCTGCGCGCCAAGAGGCCGTCCCCGTCCACGACGTGGTCGCGCACCTTCGCCGACGCGAGCACCAGCGAGACCGCGGCGGCGAGCCGTGCGCCCTCGCCCTGCGCGACGGACGCGGTGCGCATGCCGCGCAGCGGGCAGGGGCCCGCGGTGCGGCGCCACCCCGTCGACTCCTGCGCCTGAGCCTCCGTCAGAACCGAGATGATCAGGCCGTCGTAGTTCGTCACGACGCGGGCGAACTGCCCGTGATCACCGCGCAGCGCGAGACAGAGGCCGCAGAGGTGCGCCATCCATTGCGTTTTGAGCCCTTCGCCCAGACGATGGCTGCAGGGCCTGACGATTCCGAACATGCGACTCCCCCGTGAGCCTGTTGTCGATCAACTCGGGCATGGTATCGAGGGGTCCGTTCACCCGTACGCACTGGTCGTCACCCATACGCCGTGAAGAATCATATTTCACTCACTGTCAGCAGCCGTACACAGCTGGACCCTTGGGGAATCACGCGTCACGGCGTGTTGACTCTGCACCAGTACCGTCACGAAAACCCCGCGCGGCGACTATCCACTTGGCGCACTATCCGCATCATGGACGAACATGGGGACAGGGAACGCAGAAAGCCCGCTGTGAGAGGAGGCGTCCATGGGATCGGTGCGCAAGGCGAGTGCCTGGCTTGGCCTCGTCGACGACAACAACAATGACGAGCGTTACTACGACGGCTACGACGACGACGGGGCCGAGGGGCCCGGCGAAGCCTGGGTGACCGACCCGCGGGTGCGGGTGGTCGCCGAGGCCGCCGAAGAGGAAGGGCGCCGGATCGGGACCGTGACCCCGGACAGTTTCCGGGACGCACGCGGCATCGGCGAACTCTTCCGGGACGGTGTCCCGGTCATCATCAACCTCACGTCGATGGAGCCCGGCGACGCCAAGCGCGTCGTGGACTTCGCGGCGGGCCTGACGTTCGGACTGCGCGGCTCCATCGAGCGCGTGGCGACGCGGGTCTTCCTGCTCAGCCCCGCCGACACGAACATCGTCAACGGGGAGGCCCGGAGCCGTCCGGCGGACGGCTTCTTCAACCAGAGCTAGCGGGCGAGGCCGCTCACCGGAAGGCGTCAAGGCCGGTGAGCGCCTTGCCCAACACGAGTTGATGCATCTCGACGGTGCCCTCATAGGTGAGCACCGACTCGAGATTCGTCGCATGCCGCATCACGGGGTACTCCAGCGAGATCCCGTTGGCGCCCAAAATCGTCCGGGACGTGCGGCAGATCTCGATCGCCTCTCGCACGTTGTTGAGCTTGCCGAAGCTGACCTGTTCGGGACGGAGCCGGCCCGCGTCCAGACGCCGGCCGAGGTGATGCGCGAGCAGGATGCCCTTGTGCAGCTCGACCGCCATGTCGGCGAGCTTGGCCTGGGTGAGCTGGAAGCCGCCGATGGGCCTGCCGAACTGCTCGCGGGTCTTGGAGTACTCGACGGCCGCCTCGAAGGAGGAGCGGGCGGCGCCCATGGCTCCCCAGACGATGCCGTAGCGCGCGTGGGAGAGACAGCTCAGCGGGCCCTTGAGCCCGGTGACCTCGGGAAGCACCGCGTCGGCGGGCAGCCGTACCTCGTCAAGCACCAGCTCACTGGTGACGCTCGCCCGCAGCGACCACTTGTGCTTGATCTCGGGCGCCGAGAAGCCGGGGGTCTCGGTGGGGACGACGAAACCCCTGATCCCGTCGTCGGTGTGCGCCCAGACCACGGCGACCCCGGCCACCGAACCGTTGGTGATCCACATCTTGCGCCCGGTGAGCACCCAGTCGGTGCCGTCCTTCTTGGCGAAGGTGCGCATGGACGCCGGGTCGGAGCCGTGGTCGGGCTCGGTCAGGCCGAAGCAGCCGATGATCTCGCCCGCGGCCATGCCGGGCAGCCAGCGCTGCTTCTGCTCCTCGGAGCCGAAGCGGTGGATGGCGTACATGGCGAGGGAGCCCTGCACGGAGACCAGCGAGCGGATGCCGGAGTCGGCGGCCTCCAGCTCCAGGCAGGCGAGCCCGTACTGGACGGAGGTCGCCCCGGCGCAGCCGTAGCCCTCCAGGGACATGCCGAGCGCGCCGATCGAGCCGAGCTCCCGGGCGAGCTCGCGGATGCCGGGCAGCTCGCCCTTCTCGTACCAGTCGGCGATGTGCGGCAGGACGCGGTCGGCCGCCCAGGTGCGGACGGTCCCGCGGATCGCGAGGTCCTCCGGCTCCAGGAGATCGTCGATGCCGAGGGGGTCGGTGGGGTCGAAGGGCGGCAGGGGCATGCGGCTGCGTGCGGACATCTCGGGCCTCCGGCGGCGCAAAAACTAGCAGTGGTAGTTACTTACGGCTCGCGTTGACGGTACCAAGGGCTGGCGGGTGGGGGAATTCCCCGGCCGAAGGCCGCGGAAGCACCTCAGCGGAGGGATTCCGCCGGGACCTCCGCCTCGCTCCGGGGCGCCGGGACCCCCTGGTCGAGCTGCGCCGCAGGCGTCCCGCACTCCATGGTCCGCGGCAGCTTGAGCGCCATCAGCGCACCGAGCAGCAGCAGCCCGGCGCTGACAAGCAGCGTCACGTGCAGCCCGTGCACGAAGGACTCGCGTGCGGCGTCGCGCAGTGCCGCGCCCGCCCCGCCACCGAGACTCGAAGCGACCTCGTACGCCTCGCCGAGCGAGTGGCTCGCGGCGGCGCTCTCCTCGGCCGGCACGCCCCGCACGGACGAGAGGCCCGGCGCGTACGCGGCGTTCATGACGCTGCCGAGCAGGGCGATGCCGATGCCTGCGCCCAGCTGGTACGAGGTCTCGCCGATCGCGGCAGCACCGCCCGCCTGCGACTGGGGCGCCTCGCTGAGCATCGACTCGTACGAACCGAAGAGCGTGGTCTGCAGGCCGAGGCCGAGCAGCACGAAGCTGAGGAGCAGCAGTGGGTCGTTGACCTCGTCGCCCAGGCCGGTGAGCACCAGCACGGCCACCGCGGTGAGGGTGAAGCCGGAGGCGACCATCGTGCGCGGGCCGAAGCGGTGCAGGAGCTTCGATCCGGCGAGGCCCGCGGCCATCGCGGCGACGGTGAGCGGCACGAGCCGCATGCCGGTCTCCAGCGGGGAGAGGCCGAGCACCAGCTGCAGATACTGTGCCGCGACCAGTTCGAGGCCCACCAGGGCGAGCATCGCGAGCACGATGCAGCCCAGCGAGGTGCTGAAGGCGGGCCGCGCGAACATCGAGAGGTCGATGAGCGGATGCTTGCGCCGCCGCTGCCTGCGGACGAAGCCGACCAGGAGGGCCGCGCCCAGGAAGAACGAGAGAAGGGTGGTCATGCCGAACGGCGACTCGCCGCCGCCCGCCCGCTTCACCGCGAACACGATGCCGAAGAGGCCGCCCGCGGCCATCAGCGCGCCGACCACGTCCCACGGCCCGTCGCGATCACCCGTCGACTCGGGGAGCAGCAGACGCCCGATGGGCAGGCTGACCAGCATCAGCGGAATGTTTATCAGGAAGACCGAGCCCCACCAGAAGTGCTCGAGGAGGAATCCGCCGAGCAGCGGGCCGCCCGCCGCGCCGATTCCGGCCACGGCGCTCCAGACACCGATGGCGACCGCGCGCTCACGCCGGTCGGGGAAGACCTGGCGGAGGATCGAGAGCGTCGCCGGCATGATCATCGCGCCGCCGACGCCGAGCAGGGCGCGGGCCGCGATCAGCACCTGGGCGTTGTCCGCCATGGCCGCCACGGCCGAGGCCACGCCGAAGAGGGCGTACCCGAGGAGCAGCACCCGTCTGCGGCCCACACGGTCACCGAGCGTGCCGAAGAGGATGAGCAGCGAGGCGCAGACCAGCGGATAGACGTCCACGATCCACAGCAGCTCGATGCCACCGGGCTTCAGGTCCTCGGTGACGGCGGGCACTGCCACGTGCAGAACGGTGGCGTCGACGGCGACGAGCAACAGGCTTACGCAGAGGACTACGAGCACCAGCCAGCGGTTGGCGCCGCCCTGCGACCCGGGTACCCGACGGCCGGAAGGAGCGGTGGCCGTGGTTGAACCCGACATGTGCGATACCTCCCAGTGATCCCTCGCATCGGCGGCCCCGCGGGACGTGATCTCCCAGCTGGCGGCAACGAAAGGCGAGTGAGCCGCCAGAGTACGCGAGTTCACGGCTGTGGCGCGTGGCGGACCTCTCACGGTTGAGCGGAGACGGTGTGGCATACGCCACGCTGCACACGCATGGACCACGCCCCCGCCAGGGTGGCCGGTTCCCGCCTGCGCCGATAATCGAGCCCGTGACCGACCTGGACCAACGCCCGCCCCCGCCGTCCCCCGGCGCCCGTGCGCGTGCGCGCGCCGCGCTGCGCCGTGCGGCGCCCGCGCTGCTCGTCTACGCCGGGGTGCGTGCCCTGGGGCTCGCGGTGCTCGCCATCTGGAGCGCGGCCGCGGGAAAGAGCGCCCACACGCTGCTCACCGCCCGCTGGGACTCGCTCTGGTACACCCGCGTCGCCGAGCACGGCTACGGCTGGGAGGTGACGCTCCCGGACGGCAGCGTCCACTCGAACCTCGCGTTCTTCCCGCTCCTTCCCTGGCTGGAGCGTCTCGTCTCGGCGATCAGCCCCTTGTCGTACGCCGATGCCGGCCTGGTGGTGAGCTGGCTCGCCTCGCTCTGCGCCGCCGCGGGGATCTTCGCGATCGCCGACCATCTGTACGGGCGCCGGGCCGGTGTCTGCGCGGTCGCGCTGTGGGCGGTGCTCCCGGTCGGCATCGTGCAGTCGATGGCGTACAGCGAGTCACTGTTCACGGCGCTCGCGGCCTGGTCGCTGTACGCGGTGCTCACCGGACGCTGGGTGTGGGCGGGCGTACTGGCCTCCTTCGCGGGCCTGACCCGGCCGGTCGGCGCCGCGGTGGTCGCCGCGATCTGGGTGACGGCCGCCGTCCGCCTGTACCGGGACCGCAAGCAGGACCCGCGCAGGGACCAGCGCATGGACCTCCGCTTGATCCTCGGGGTGGTACTCGCCCCGCTCGGCGCCGCGGGCTATGTCCTGTGGGTCGGCCACCGCACCGGCGACGGCATCCTCGGCTATCTCGACGTCCAGGCCGGCTGGGGCAACGGCTTCGACTTCGGCTACGCCTTCGCCCGCTTCGTCGGCGACCAGTTCACCGGCTTCCCCGGGGCCCTCGCGGGGGTCGGTCTGATCGTCGGGGTCGCCCTGGTGGTCTGGCTGTACGTCGTCGGCGTACGGCAGAAGCAGCCGCTGCCGCTCCTCGTGTACGGCGGGATCGTCGTGGCGCTCGCGCTGTGCGCCGCGGGCTATTTCGGCTCGAAGCCGCGCCTCCTGCTGCCCGCCTTCCCCTTGCTCCTGCCCCTCGCTGTGGCGCTCGCCGAACTGCGTACGTCCAGGTCGGCGCCGGTGCTCGGGGCGGTGGCAGCGGTGAGCGCGGTGTACGGGGCGTTCTGGCTGAACGGCTCGGGTCCGCCATGATCGTTTTCGGGGCTCCCGGTGAGCGGCCGGGAAATTCCGCACCAGCCCCCGGTGAACGAATTAATAAGGGCCATAAAACGACCGCGCCAATGATCAACGAATTCGGTAAGGGCCCGATCTCGGAATAGGGAAACCGCAGGAATAAACCCCCGCCTGAGATCAATGCCACATCACATCGTCATCACAAAGCCACTGATTCGGCCTAGTCCCTCACTCACTCGCTGTAACGTCGATTGGGTGCGTACCGAACGAAACCTCACCCGTCTGGACCGGGTCTTCGCCCGGCTCGACCGTGAGCCGGAACGACCGGCCGGCCTCGATCTGCCGAGGATGAGCAGGCACAGGATCGTGCTCTTCAGCGCGACCCTGGCCTTCTACCTCGCGATCGTGGTCGCCGTGCTGACCACGTCGTGGCTGGTGCGGTTCGACTGGCAGGTCATGTTCTTCCGGCCCTACCAGCAGTGGCCCGAGATCCACGCCTTCCTCGACTACTGGGTGGTCCTCGGCCAGCGCGGCCCGACCGCCGTGATGGTCGCGGCATGGCTGGGCTGGCGCTCCTGGCGTCAGCACACGATCCGCCCGCTCCTGACGTTCGGCGCCGCCCTGCTGCTCCTGAACGTCACGGTCGGCGCCGCCAAGATCGGCATGGGCCGCCTCGGCCCGCACTACGCGACCACGATCGGCGCCAACGAGATGTGGCTCGGCGGCGATATATTCCCCTCCGGCCACACCGCCAACGCCGTCGTGACCTGGGGAATCCTGGCCTATATGGCCTCCACCCCGCGTACCCGCCGCTACTTGTCGGCGCTCTCCGCCGTGGTCTCCCTCAGCGTCGGCCTGACCACCGTGTACCTCGGCACGCACTGGCTGAGCGACGTCTTCCTCGGCTGGGCCGCGGGCCTGCTCGTCCTGCTGGCGCTGCCCTGGGTGGAGCCGTTGCTCACCCAGGTCGAGGGCTGGATCTTCAGCCTGCGGGAACTGTGGCGCTCCCGTCGCACCGGCCTCGCGGGACCGGCCGCCCCCGCCCCGGCCAGGGTTCCGCAGCCCCTGCCCGCACCGGCCGACGAGCCCCCGCTCCGCGAGCCGGTCGGCGCCGCGCGCCCCGCCCGCGCCCCGGCCTACCTCGCCCCGGGCCCGCACACACCGCGCTCCGAGCGCAGCCCGGTCACCCCGGCGGGCAGCCGCCGCCCGCCGCACACAGAGCGCGGCACACGCGCCGCCACGTCACCCCGCCCGGTGGCGGGCGGCTGACCCCGAAGACCGCGGGGGTCGGTACGCACAACCCATCCCCCGCATCGCGAAGGCCCCGGTTCCGTCCAGGAACCGGGGCCTTTCGCCGTGCCGTGGTCACGTCCCGCCGCGGGTCAGCCCTTCCAGCAGCGGACCACGACGCCTTCCTTGACCTCGAAGTTGAGCCGCCCCGCGAGGTACTCCATGGTGATGATCGCGCCCGGCGGCAACGCCCTGACGGTGGACCAGCCGCGCTCACGGGCCTGCGTCTCGGCGCCGTCGGCCGCGAGGCCGACGTAGGCGTCCAAGGAGTCCTGGGGTTCGGCGGGAGGGGTCGGTATAGGTGCCATGGCCGCCACGTTAGGCGGCGCGGCCCGGCCGCGGAAGGCCGTAGCCGGACACCATGCGTCACCGGTACCTCTCCGGTCACGCTTCTGTCACAGGATCACGACGCCCGTTTCCCCTTAACTCCGTCACACGTACGGGCGGTTCCGGAGTTGTTCCCCTGCCATTAGCGGATTTACCTCGGGCCCTTCGAGATGCCACCGATACCACCTCAATAGCGCGGCGGACAGGTCACCGACTCACCTTTTTCACGCGCCCTCATTTCCGAATCCAGGGCGCCGGGTGAGATGTGACGACGCATAGGGAATTCAAGATTCCAGCACAGCGGGGCCCGTACGCCCCCTGTCGGATCCGGGGGTGACACGAGCATCATGGCGGGTGCTTCGAACAGGACCGGCGGCGTGACGGCGAAGGGGCGAGCGATGGGGACTGAGACCGCAAGCGCGGCGGCACCGCCGGTCCGGCAGAGGACTCCGGGCCGGGTGCTCGTGGACTGGCTGACCACCACCGACCACAAGAAGATCGGTCACCTGTACCTGATCACGTCGTTCGCGTTCTTCCTCGTCGCCGGTCTGATGGCCCTGATGATGCGGGCCGAGCTGGCCCGTCCCGGGCTGCAGCTGATGACCAACGAGGAGTTCAACCAGGCGTTCACCATGCACGGCACGATCATGCTGCTGCTGTTCGCGACACCGACGTTCGCGGGCTTCGCCAACGAGATCATGCCGCTGCAGATCGGCGCCCCTGACGTGGCCTTCCCCCGGCTCAACATGCTGTCGTACTGGCTGTTCCTCTTCGGCGGCCTGATGGTGCTCGGCTCGCTCCTGGTGCCCAGCGGCCCTGCCTCGTTCGGCTGGTTCGCCTATGCGCCGCTCAACAGCATGGAGCGGACACCGGGGATCGGCGCCGACCTGTGGATCATGGGCCTCGCGCTCTCCGGGTTCGGCACGATCCTCGGCTCGGTGAACTTCCTGACGACCATCATCGGGATGCGGGCGCCGGGGATGACGATGTTCCGGATGCCCGTCTTCACCTGGAACGTCCTGTTCACGTCGATCCTGGTGCTGCTCGCGTTCCCCGTCCTGGCCGCCGCGCTGCTCGTCCTGGAGGCGGACCGGCGCTTCGGCTCCATGGTCTTCGCCTCGGAGAACGGCGGCGCGCTGCTGTGGCAGCACCTCTTCTGGTTCTTCGGGCATCCCGAGGTCTACATCATCGCCCTGCCGTTCTTCGGGATCATCTCCGAGATCATCCCGGTGTTCAGCAGGAAGCCCATCTTCGGCTATCTGCCCCTGATCGGCGCGACGATGGCCATCACCGGGCTCTCCGTCGTCGTGTGGGCGCACCACATGTTCGCGACGGGCGCGGTGCTGCTGCCCTTCTTCTCCTTCATGTCCTTCCTCATCGCGGTGCCCACGGGCGTGAAGTTCTTCAACTGGACGGGGACGATGCTCAAGGGGTCGCTGTCGTTCGAGACACCGATGCTGTGGTCGGTCGGCTTCCTGGTGAGCTTCCTCTTCGGCGGGCTCACCGGCGTCATCCTGGCCTCGCCGCCCCTCGACTTCCACGTCACCGACACGTACTTCGTCGTGGCGCACTTCCACTACGTCGTGTTCGGCACCGTCGTCTTCGCGACCTTCGGCGGCTTCTACTTCTGGTGGCCCAAGCTCACCGGGAAGATGCTCGACGAGAGACTCGGCAAGATCCACTTCTGGACGCTCTTCATCGGCTTCCACGTGACGTTCCTCGTCCAGCACTGGCTGGGCGCCGAGGGCATGCCACGGCGTTACGCGGACTACCTGGCGGCGGACGGCTTCACGGCGCTCAACACCGTCTCGTCCATCGGGGCGTTCCTGCTCGGCATGTCCACGCTGCCGTTCCTCTACAACGTCTGGAAGACCGCCAAGTACGGCAAGAAGGTCGAGACCGACGACCCCTGGGGCTTCGGCCGCTCCCTGGAGTGGGCCACCGCCTGCCCGGCGCCGCGCCACAACTTCGTCACGCTGCCCCGGATCCGCTCCGAGTCCCCGGCGTTCGACCTGCATCATCCGGAGTACGCGCCGTTCCATCCGAGCCAGGCGCAGTATCCGGACCCGCAGACCGAACACCCCGGTCCAGGGCCCGGCTCAGGAGGTCCCTCGCCGAGCTGATCCGCTCGGTGAAGTTCACAGGCTCGACGACCTCGAACTCGAAGCCCATCAGAAGCACATGGATCACCATGACGTCCAGGCTCATGGCACCCGTGCGCAACAGACAGCTGTGCTCGGTCTCGGCCTCCAGGGTGCCATCCGACGGGGTGACCCGCTGGGCCGCCTCCTCCAGGGGCACCAGGAGCCGGAACACCGCCTGGGCGGCGTACCCACGTGTGGAGACGCCTCGGGAGACGTAAGCGGCGAGGTCGTCGGCGGGCGGGGTGCGCGGCGCGAAGCGCGGTCCGTGCGGCGGCCTCGGCGTGATGCGGTCCGCGCGGAACGTGCGCCAGTCGGCGCGGTCCACGTCCCAGGCCACGAGATACCAGCGGCGCTCGGTGCAGACGATGCGGTGCGGTTCGACAGTGCGGCGGGTCGAACTGCCGCCGTGGTCGAGGTAGTCGAAGCGCAGGCGCTCCGCGTCCCGGCAGGCGTGGGCGAGTTCGGTCAGGACGGAGGGGTCGACGGCCTGCTGCCGCGGGGTCCGCAGCATGGGCACGGTGTACGCCGTCAGCGCTCCCACCCTGCGTCGCAGCCTGTTCGGCAGGACCTGCTCCAGCTTGGTCAGGGCGCGTACGGAGGTCTCACCGATGCCCTCGATGCCCTGCCCCGCTGCGGTGCGCAGGCCGACGGCCACCGCGACCGCCTCGTCGTCGTCCAGGAGCAGCGGGGGCAGCTCCGCGCCCGCGCCGAGCTGGTAGCCGCCGCCCGTGCCGGGGCTGGCGTTGACGGGGTAGCCGAGCTCGCGCAGGCGGTCCACGTCACGCCGTACGGTGCGCGGGGTGACGCCGAGCCGGTCGGCCAGGTCCGCGCCCGACCAGTCGCGGTGGGCCTGCAGCAGCGAGAGCAGGCGGAGCAGTCGTGCGGAGGTCTCCAACATGGGGCCGATTGTGCCCGGCGTCGCGGACAGCCACGGTCCGCGATGGCGCCGGTCCTTGGAGCCGTGCCCCTGGATCTCTGGGTCAGCCCTCGACCGTGTTCGCCTCGCGGATCCGGATCGCGAGGTCGTTGTCGTTCGTGTAGTACGGCCCCGCCTCCAGCGGGCCGTGCGCCGCCGTGTCGAGCCGGACCGCCGGGTAGGTGAAGATCTGCTTCTTGTCCGGGATGTCGTCGAGGAGCCGGGCGAGCCGGACCCGCGGCCCGCTCTCCCCCGCCGGACGCAGCCAGAGGTCCCAGGGGCCCACGCCGCTGTCCGCGAGCACGTCGCACCGCAGACCGAAGCTGAACTCCACGCCGTCCGCGGTCAGTTCGTACCGCTCGACCTTGTCGGGCTCGGCGCGGCGGGTCGCCTCGGCGTATGCGGCGCCGGTCAGCGCGGTGCCGTACACGCGGCCCTGCGCGGTCACCGCGGGGCCGGTGATCTCCAGCTCGCCGATCTCCGCGTGCGGGGCGCGCAGCCAGCTGCGTACGGAGAGGTTGCCCTGCTTGGTCGCGTACGGAATGCGGACGTCGATGTGGCCGCGGGCCCCGCTGGGGGCGCGGTCCACCAGCGAGCGCAGGTCGTTGACGCCGGGCGCCAGACGGCGCGGGGTGGCGCCGCCGACCTCCGCGTAGGCGTTCCAGCGGCCCTCGGCCAGCTCGACGCTTCTGGGCAGCGCGGCCCGCAGCCGGCCGTCGGCCGCCGGGGACAGCGGAAGGCGTACGTCCTCGTCGGTGGACGCCGCGTCGCGGTGGCGCAGCAGCAGGTAGGCCGCGCCCTGGCCACCGGGGTCGGTGACGTCGAAGGTCAGACCGCCCGCGGAGTCGGCGATGCAGTCGGCGCGGGGGGCCGCGGCGACGTCCTGATCGGCACCGGAGTCGCAGGGCGATGAGGCGTCCGAGGTGGCCAAGGCCGTCATGCGGTGGATCCCTTCGTCTGTATGCCGCTGGCCGGTACCCCGTGTCCGATGTCCCGTACCGCGTAGGCGCCGTTCAGGAGCGCGCCGCGGGTGCGGTGCAGTGAGCCGCGCATCCGGCCGCCGAAGGAGCTGCCGCGGGTGATCATCCCGGTGAACATCGCGTCGTAGCGCTCGGCGATGCGGACCGGGTCGAAGCGCTCGGAGTCCTCCAGGGCGGCGCCCGCCATCCGCCGGCGGAGCGTGTCGTTGTTGATCAGTTCGAGCAGTCCGCCCGCGATCGCGTCCGGGTTGCCGACCTCGACGAGACGCCCGTCGACACCGTTGTCGATGATCTCGCCCGGCCCGTGCGGGCAGTCGGTGGCGACGACGGGCAGTCCGCAGCGCATCGCCTCGACGATGGTCATGCCGAAGGATTCGAGGCTGGAGGTGACCGCCGCGATGGAGCCCTTGGCCCACTCGGGCTCGATGGGGTGGGCGGGCCCCATCAGGAAGACGTGGTTGTAGAGCCCGAGTTCGTCGATCAGGGCGCGCAGCTTGTCCTTCTGTTTGCCGCCGCCGTATATCCGAAGGCGCCAGTCGGGGCGCTGGGCGCGCACCTGGTCGAAGGCGCGGATCAACAGGTCGTACCGCTTGACGGGGGTGAGCCGCCCCGCCGCGACGACCCACTTCTGGGAGCCGTCGGCGGGCTCTATGCCGGGCGCGGGCACCGGGTTGGGCAGGGCCTGGACGTGGACTCCGGGCAGGCGCATCTTGCGGCGGTAGGCGCGGGCGTCCGCCTCGGTCGTCGTGGTCAGGACGTCGAGGCGGGGGTAGACGCTGCGCAGCTGACGGTGCAGTTCCTTGGAGTGGCTGTCGAGGGTGAGGTGCTCCTGGCCGACCCGCAGCGGGCCGCGCGCGGTCTCGCGGGCGAGGTGCACGTTCAGGCCGGGACGCGTTCCCACCACCACATCGGCGCTGACCGAGGAGAGGTGCGCGGCGATGCGCCGGTCGGTGAGGGCGCTGTACTGGTCGTAGCGCCCTTCCGCGCTGGGGAAGGTCCTTGCGGGCCGCAGGGCGTCGGCGGCCTCCCCGTCGTAGCCGGGGCTTTCCTTGCGCATGTCGACGAGGTGACTGAGCCTGACGCGGGAGTCGGGCGCGAACACGGGTTCGTCGCGATGCCGGAAGACGGAGACGATTTCGACGTCGTGCTGCTCGGCGAGGGTGTTCGCCAAGTTGTACGTCGTCCGGATCGTCCCGCCGATTCCGTACGCGTTGTGAATCAGGAAAGAAATATGCATGCGTCCCCGTATCCCACGCTTCCCCGCGGACAGTCCTTCTCGTCCGCCTACCGCAGGGTTAGACGGGGATTACGGGCACAGGGTTGGGTTTCATCATCATCTTGTTCTTGAACAGTTGTGCCATCGGTATCCGGTTTCGGGAACTTTCCTGCTAGGTACACGCATCATGGCTGGTAGGAGAGCTGCGGCACGTCGAAGCAGTTGTCGTCCATGTCCCCCTGTGTGACCCATCCCTCACCGTCCTTCCAGCGGGCCACCGACACACAGGTCCTACGGGTCCCGGGCGGTTGCGCCCGCTCCTCGTACCTCACCGGGAGCAGCAGTCCACGCGCCGTGTAGGACTCGCCTCGGTTCATGAAGCGGTCGACGCATGCGCGCGTGACGTCACCCCGGCAGGACTTCGCCGCGTCCGTGAACCACATGGCTGCCGCCCACCCCTCCAGTTGCCACTGCGAGACATCCTTGTGCCCCTTCATGGCGTCGCGGAACTCCCGTACGGCGGGTTGGCCGGTTTCCTCGTAGTTGCGGCTCGCGCCGGTGACCCACAGGGCGTTGCGGCAGCGCGGGGCGTCCTTGTAGTCGTCGGCGACGGTCGAGGTCCAGTTCTGGACGTTGGTGACCTTGGCGGTGACGTCGGCGCCCACGTCATCCATCGCCTCGCACAGCCGGGCGTTGCCGTGCGTGTCCATCGCGTCGAAGACGAGGTCGGCGCCCTGCTCCTTCAGATCGGCCGCCGCCGCGCGGAAGTTGGGCAGCGCGAAGTCGACCTGCTCGGTGACCACCTTGTAGCCCTCGGCCTTCAGGCCCCGGGTGACGAGACGGGCGTACGCGGCGGACGCGGCCTGGTTGTAGGAGACGACGGCGGCCGTCCGTGCCCCCTGCTCCCGCTTGAAGTAGCGGTAGACCTCGGTCCCGCCGATCAGCTTGCCGCCCCAGCCGGGCTTCCCGTCACGCGGGGCGAGGCTGCCGTAGATCCCGTACAGATGCGGATAGGTGTCGTACGCGGACCCGATCGGCTGGCCCCCGATGTCGGGCACGCGCGCGCGCGAGACGCGGGAGGCGCCCGCGTAGTCGAGTGAGCTGGTGGCGACGAGCGCGACGACACGCTTCTCCTCGACCAACTTGTCCACGCACTCGTTGTTGCCGACGCCGCTGCCGCCGTCGTCGCACGTGTGCACCTCGATCTTGCGTCCGTCGATCCCGCCCCGCGCGTTCAGCCCCTCGAAGTACGCCTTGGCCCCGTCCCGGGGCCCGGTGAACGCGGAGCCGCCGACCGGGCTCGTCGCACTGGTGATGATTCCGACCCGCATCGGCGCCCCCGGCGGGGCGGGCGCCCTGCTCCTGTCCTCGAAGTCGCTCTCGGGGAGCCGGCTGCCGCACCCCGCCACGGCCACGAGCAGCGCGGCTGCGGCCAGGGCGCCCCCTAGGACCTCAACAGCCCGGACCGGGCGACTCATTGCCGCTCAGCTTCACCAGTGCGCAGAGAGTCTTGACGGACACCTTCCAGGTGTCGTCCTCGTTGACGGAGGTGCCCGAGGCGTCGGGCAGCGCGGTGGCGCCCTTCAGGGTCAGGGCGTACGTCACGTCCGCCTCGGTCGACGAGCTGAACTCGACCTTGTTGACGTCGGCGCTGACCTGCTTGCCGCGCTCGTCGCCGTTGAAGCTCTCCAGGACGCCCCGCATCTTCGCCCCGTCCTCCAGGACGGCCTCCTTCTCCTTCAGCGGGACGGAAGGGTCGAAGAACTTCTCGAAGTTCTCCTTGACCTCCTTCTCGGCCGCAGCCGGATCCGCGGGCTCGTCCTCAGCGGGCTCTGCGGGCTCGTCGTCTTCAGGCGCCTGTGAAGAGGCCTCCTGGCTCGTCCTGTCCGTGGACGGCGCGGGCGGATCGCTGTCACCGCCCCCGCCGCTGTCGTCACCGCATGCCACGGCGGCCGGCGCGAGAAGCAGGACCGCGGCTGCCGCGAGGGCCGCGCTCCGCACCCTTCCCCGCCTGAGATCGCTCCCCCGCTTGGGGCTGGTCCAGAAAACCATCTGGCTCACCACCGGGTGTCGGTCCGGGCCGCCTGGGGCCCGGAGCTTTCAGGGTCAGCTTGCAGAAGGCATAGTGCAAGCCATCGGCTGACATGGACAGCCCACCGACGCTACGAACGTGTCCCAGGGGGCGCAGATGCGGGCGGCTCAACCGGATCAGACACTCCGTTCGGCCCGGCTGCGTGCCGTGCGCCCCGTGCTCTGGGTGGCCTTCGCCGCCCTCGCCGCGGGTGCGGTGCTCTGCGTGGTCGGCTGGTACGGCACGTCCGGCGAACGCTTCGCGGAACGGCAACTCCCGTATCTGGCGTCGTGCACCGTGCCCGGCGCGGCGCTGATCGTCGCCGGGGCGGTGCTCTACACGCACGGCAGAAGCACCCTGGCCACGGCCCGCGTAGAGGAGCTGTACGAGCTCCTGGTTACGGCGGGATCGCCCGCCGACCCCACGGAGCGAGCAGCCACGGTGCCGACCAGCGGCGAACTGCTGATGATCCCCGGCGGCACGCTCTGGCACCGCGCGGACTGCCCCCTGGTGGCGGACAAACCGGAAGCGGTCCCCGCCGACGCCCACATCCTCGCGACCGGCGGCCTGAGCCCGTGCCCCATCTGCGAACCGCAGCCGACCCCGATCACCCCGTCGCCGGAGCGCTGACCCGGTGGCCTCCCTGAGCTACGACCTGACGCTGGCCGGGCTCGCGGTCGGCAGCGCGGCGGCCCTCACCGGCATCGGCCTGCTCGTCACGTACCGCGCGACCGGCGTCCTCAACTTCGCACACGGCGCGATGGCGATGCTCTGCGCATACGTCCTGCGCCAGCTGACCGTGGAGTGGAACTGGCCCCTGCCGGCGGCCGCCGCGGTCACGCTCCTCCTGATCGCCCCGGCCATCGGCCTGCTCCTGGAGAAGGCGGTTTTCCGCCCCCTGTCGATCCTGGGCAGCGACCCGGCCCAGACCCTGGTGGCGTCCATCGGCGTCTTCGTCCTGCTGGTCGGGGGCGCCGCACTGGTCTGGGGCCCGGGAGCGAAGGCGGACGCGCCCACGCTCGTATCGGCGGACCCCTGGGCTCCGTTGGCGGTGACGGTCGCGCTCGCTTCGACGGTCTGGGCGGTGACCCGCTGGACCCGCTTCGGCAGCGAGCTGCGGGCCGTGGTCGACAACCGTCCCCTCGCCGTCCTCAGCGGCATCGACGCGGACCGGGTGGCGTCGGTGGGCTGGGCGTTCGGCGCCTTCACGGCGGGGCTCACCGGCATACTGCTCGCCCCCTTCGTACGCCTCGACCCCTACGGCATGCCGCTGCTCGTGATGGAAGTGGTGGCCGTGGCGGTGGCGGCCCGGATGCGGAGCCTGTTCATCGCGGTCACGGTGGCCCTCGGACTCGGCGTGGCGCAGAGCCAGTTGACCCGCCTGCACCCGTCGGGGTGGGCGGAGCCGCTTCTGCAGTCCCTGGGGGCCAACCTCTTCGTCGTCGCTCTCCTCGTCGCGGCCCTCGTGCTTCCGGGCATCGGCTCGCACAGCACACTCCCCCGCACGGCGACGGCACGCTTCCCCACGCCGCCGGGCGCGTGGATCGTGGCCGCGGTCCTCTTCCTCATCCCTCTGGGCTTCGCGGGCTCGGACCTGACGACCTCGGTCCAGGTGCCCGCCCTTGCCGTCGTCCTTCTCTCCCTGGTGGTCGTCACCGGCAGGGGCGGCCAGATCTCCCTCGGTCAGGCGGCGTACGCGGGTCTGGGCGCGCTCTTCACGGCGCTGCTCACGTCGGGCCGCTTCCCGGGCCTGCCCGAGCTTCCCCACCTGCCCGCCCTGGCCGTGGCCGTCCTCCTGGTGGCCCCCCTCGGCCTCCTCACCGGCTGGCCCGCGTTTCGCCGCCGCGGGCTCGCGCTCGCCCTCGCGACGTTCGCGGTCGGCGTCGGCGTCAGCCGCTTCGTCTTCGCCCAGCCGTACGCGACGTCGGGCCTCGCCCTTGGCCGCCCGGCGGGTTTCGGCAGCGACCGCGCGTACTACGTCCTCGAACTGGTCCTCCTTGCGGCGGCGTTGCTCTTCGCGGCCGGTATGCGCCGGGGCCGCATGGGGCGTGCCCTTGCCGCGATGCGGGACCACGAGGCGGGGGCGTCGGCCGCGGGGGTTCCGGTACGCGGCCTCAAGCTCAAGGCGTTCGTGGCCGGCGCGGGTCTTGCCGCTCTGGGGGGCGGGATGCTGGGCATGGGGTTACGGGCCTTCGACCCCGCCGCGTTCGATCCCGTGCGCGGGCTCCTGTGGTTTGCGGCGGTGGTGGTGCTCGGCGCCGACAGCCTCCTCGGGGCCCTGCTGGCGGCGGCGCTTCTGGTGGGCCTGGACGCGGGTACGCGGGGCGGTGTGGCCGCCGCGCTGATCGGTGTCCTCGCGGTCCTGGTGGGCCGCTTCCCCGGCGGCCCCTACGAGGCACTGCGTTCCCTCACCCCCCGCCTGAACCGCCACCCCACACTGACGCCCCTGGGCAAACGGACCCGAACCGCACTGCCCTTCCGATCACCCCGCAGCGCCACCCCCACGAACAGCCCCTCCCACCCACCCACCCGATCACCCCGCAACGAACGGGACCCCGTCACCCACCCGCTGGGATCGACCCCCAGCGTCGCGACAACGGCCCTCACCCGACCGCCTGAACAACCACACCCCGGTGAGCAGGCGGGCCGGGAGAACACGTCCACAGCAGCAGAAACGGAATCGGCTCCCAGCGGTGGGACAGCAGGCCTCACTCGATCGCCTGAACGGCCGCTCCGCAGCGAGCAGACGGGCCGCGAGAACACCCCCGCAGCAGCAGAACCCGGATCGGGCCCCAGCGGAGCGATAACGGCCCTCACCCGGCTGCTTCCCTGGCGGCCAAGCCTCACCCGATCGTCTGGCCGGCCACCCCGCAGCGAGCAGACAGGCCGCGAGAGCACCCCCGCAGCAGCGGAAACCGGATCGACCCCCAGCGTCGCAATAACGGCCCTCACCCGGCTGCTTCCCTGGCGGGCAAACCTCGCCCGGTCGCCCAGACGGCCGCCTGAATTGCCGCCCCGCGGCGAGCAGACCGGCCGTGAGAACACCCCCGCCGCAGCGGAAAGTGGCAGCGGGGCGCAGGCTCCGCTCCCTCCGGAGGGGGCGGTTCCGTATGGCCGCCCGGAGCGCCATACGCGGCACCCCGGAGCCATAGCAGCCTCACGTCCGTCGGCGGACGGCGTAGACGGACCTACCGAGGCGGTCCCGTCCCCCGGTCGGCCCCGCCGCGAAGTCCCGCTCCCGCCACACCCACAGCACACCCTCACCGCCCACCACATCACCGCCACCTACGACGACGGGTTCCTCGCCCTCGACGGCGTGGACCTCACCGTGCCCCCTGGCCGCATCACCGCCGTGGTGGGCCCCAACGGCGCAGGCAAGAGCACCCTCTTCCACTGCCTCGCCGGCACCCTTCGCCCCGCCGCGGGCCGCATCAGCCTCGGCGGCAGGGACATCACCCGCGCCCCCGCCCACACCCGGACCCGTCTCGGCATAGCCCGCACGTTCCAGCAGTTGGCGGTGTTCCCGTCCCTGACCGTCGCGGAGAACGTGCAAGTAGGCGCGGACCAGGCCGGTCTCAGGCACCCCCGGACCACCACCCAAGCCCTGCGCCTCCTCTCCCTCCACCACCCCGCGACCCGCCACCACCCCGCCGCGGACCTCCCCACCGGCACCCTCAGACGCGTCGAACTGGCCCGAGCCCTCGCAGGCCGCCCCCACACCCTCCTCCTGGACGAACCGGCGGCAGGCCTGGACACCGCCGAAGTGGCCGCACTGGCCCGCGTCCTGCGCGCCCTCGCCTCCGACGGCATGGCCCTCCTGGTGGTCGAGCACGACATCGGCCTCATCGCGGACCTGGCCGACACCGTGCACGTCATGGCAGCGGGCCGCATCGTCACCTCAGGCACCCCGACCGACGTCCTCCACAAGGCGGCCCCGTGAGAACCGGCATCGAACTCCACGCGGCCCGGGTCCGCTACGGCCCCCTCGAAGCGCTGCACGGCGTGACCCTCGCCGCCCCCGCCCCCGGCCTCACCATCCTCCTGGGCCGCAACGGTTCGGGCCGCACCACAACGCTGCGGGCCCTGGCCGGCACGGCACGCCTCACCGCCGGCGCCGCCATCTGGGACGGGGCGGACATCACCCGGCTCACCGCCCACGCACGCGCGACGCGGGGCCTGTGCTTCGTACCGGACGGACCAGCCGTCTTCAGCCACCTCACGGTCGCCGAGAACCTCGGCCTCGCAGGCTCCGAGGCCGCCCCTGACCTCACCCCCGCCCTGGACGCGTACCCCGAACTGCGCCCCCTCCTCGCCCGCCGCGCGGGCACCCTCTCCGGCGGCGAGCAACGCATGCTGGCGTTGTCCCGCGCCCTCCTGACGGCCCGCGCCCGGGTGATCCTCATCGACGAACCCACCCAGGGGATGTCCCCCTCCGTCGCGTCACGAACGTACGACCTCCTGGTGGGCCTGAGCGCGCACGCCTGCGTCCTGACCGCGGAACAACGCCTGCCGCCCGGTCTGCGCGGACACGCGGACCGGACGGCAGTGGTGGTTCACGAACTACGCCGTGGCGAGGTCGTGTTCAGCGGCGAGGCAACCGAACTCAGCCGTCGGCGGATGTGGTCTTGACCGGCTCAGCGCTCGCGGCAGGCTCGGGCTCGGAGGCCTTCGGAGGCTTGGGGGTCGCCGAGGGCTTGGGGGTAGCGGAGGGCTTGGGGGGGGTCGCCGAAGGCTTGGGGCTGACCGAGGGCTTCGCGGTCTCCGAAGGCTCAGCAGACTGCGACGGCTTGGCCGTGTTCGAAGGCTCCGCAGGCTTCGCAGGCTCCGCGGGCTCCGAAGGCTCCGCGGGCTCCGAAGGCTTGGCCGTCGCCCCGGGCTTGCCGGTACCCCCGGGCTTCGGCTTCGCGGGCTTCGCCGGGGACTTCCCCGGGATGACCAGCCTGGTACCGACACCCAGCCGGTCAGGCTCGCTTCCCACGGCCTTGCGATTGGCTCGATACAGCGCTTGCCAGCCGCCCCGCACCTCGTACCGCCGCGCGATGGAGCTCAGCGTCTCCCCCGCCTTCACGACGTGCACGTCGAAGTAGCCGTCCCGGACCTCCTTGGGGATCTTCTTGGAGCAGACGGGCCAGGCATTCCACCCCTGGTTGCGGACCACGGCCTCGGCGACCTTGATCTGCTCCTTCTTGGTGGCGAGGTCGGCACGCGGCGCATACTTGAGCCCACCGTGCTCCTCCCAGGTGGACTGCCGGAACTGCAGCCCTCCGTAGAAGCCGTTCCCGGTGTTCACATTCCACCGGCCGGTGCTCTCGCACTGTGCGAGGCAGTTCCAGGGACCCTTGGTCCGGGAGCATTCGAGCGCCTCGGCCGCGGACCCGGACCCCGGCAGGGGAGCGGCCGGAGCCGGAGCGGCCTGCGCGGTCGCGGACGCGGGCAGCAGCAGGGAGGTGACAGCGGCGATGACCAGACCTGCGGGCCACAGCGACCGGAGACTCTTGATCGGCATCGGATGCATCCGCCCAAGCTAGGCAGCGCCACCGCGGCGAGGAGCCGTGCCGCGCCGCCACGGGCGCGGCCCCACCCGGTCGGACGACCGGGCGGGACCACACCCCGGAGGGGCGGAACTCAGAGGTCGAGCCGCTGCCCCGGCAGGATCACGTTCGGATTCCCGCCGATGACCACCTTGTTGGCGGAGTACGCCTTCTGCCAACTGACGCCGTGCGCGGCCGCGATCCGGCTGAGGGTGTCCCCCTGCCGAACGGTGTAGTCACCGCGCCCGGATCCCCGGCCGGCATGGCTCGGCGTACGGTTCTGCGGCTTCGCGGGCTGTTCGGCCACCTTGGGGGCCTGCGGAGCCTTGGCCGCCTTGGGGGCCGCCGGAGCGGCTGCCGCCCCCGGCGCGCTGCCGGACGCTCCCGCCCGCGCCGAGCAGCTGGGCCAAGCGCCCCACCCCTGGGCGCGCTGAACCTTCGTGGCGACAGCGATCTGCTGCGCCTTGGACGCCTTGTCGGCGGTCGCCGCGTAGGCGCCTCCGCCGTACGCTCGCCAGGTGGACGCGGAGAACTGCAGCCCTCCGTAGTAGCCGTTCCCGGTGTTGATGCTCCAGTTTCCGCCGCTCTCGCACTGAGCGATGCGATCCCACACTCCGCTGTCCGCCGCTCCGGCCTGGCCGGTGGCGGTGAGCAGTCCCAGCGGGGCGAGCAACGCCGCTCCGCCAATCACTGCCGTCCTGCGAACGCGCTTGGGATGTGCGGACATGTATATCCCTCTCGAAGGACCCGGGATCCCCCAGGTGACCCGGACCTCCTCGCGCATCTGACGCCGGAGGCCCGCTCACCCCGTCCGCCGGAGTTCGGCACATTCGTGCCGTGGTGCTTGAGCTGGCTGCCTGGTGCGGCCGGCGGACGAACCCGAGCGGTGCTCGCTGCACACGGCGGTGGAATCTAGGTGCGTCCTCGCCCCGGTATCAACCAACTCCTTGTCATTCCAGGCCAGTTGGCCGTTACCCGGGGTATCAGCCAATTCAAGCCAGCCATTTAATTCCCCGATTTCACGATTTGTCGACCTGTCAGCATGGCGATCTGTGACCCAGCTCATGGGTGCAACTTGCCTGTACGCGGCAGATGTTGGCGCGGAGTGACGGATACCGTCGGGCAACTCACCCTCCGCTGCGGATGGTTCGATTCCGTTCGCCTTCGCGCGTGACCTGCGCCACTGATCGCCCGTTGTCTTCTTATGAGCCGGGCACCCCCGGTCCGCACGCAACGATTCCGAGGAGCCCCCCGTGCCGCGCATGCTCGACGTCGGCGACGACGTACGCGCCGAGATCGGCGACGAAGAAGCAGACCGGCTGCTCGCCGGAGAGAACGCCCCGGGCAGCTACGACTGCACGTCCTGCCGGACCCCGGGCGACACGGAGCAGGAACGCACCAGCACCGTCCTGTTCATCGGCGACGAGACCGCCGTACTCGCCTTCGCGCACGCCACCTGCCTGCCCTCCCAGATCGTCCAGGTCTCCGAGGAGCAGTTGCAGGGTGCCGTGCGCTCCATCACCGGCGAGGAGGGCACCGGCATGGCCGGTGTCGCGGGCCCCGGCCCCGTCGAAGGAGTGCCCGACCAGGCGGTCCTCGGTGTGACCAGCGGTCTCGTCCTCATCGAGGGCGAGCTGCATCCCGCCCTCGTCGTCGAGCCGACCGGCGCCGTCGCCCGCCCGGGGTCCGCCCCCGGCGGCGGCGACGACTTCCTGCAGCTCCTGGCCGAGCAGGGATTCGCGCCGGTGGCCTCGCTGGACGGCGTACCCCCCGTGCTGCACGGCTGGTCGGTGCTGCTCGCGGCGGGCCAACTGCACGCGGTGCTCCAGCCCGCCGCGGGCGGCGGCTCTCCCGTCGCCTGGTGGCAGGCCCACCACCCGTTGCAGGTCACGGAGGCCTGGCGGTCCGCGGCGAACAAGCTCCAGACGGTGCTCCTGTTCGCGGCACCGGTCGGCTCCATCGGCCGCCAGCCCCGCGAGGACCTGCTGCGCGGCGCCCTGGACAAGGCGGCGACGCACGGGCGTCTGGTCGCGGCCTCGATGCCGCTCGCGGGCACCTGAGCCCGTGCGGGCCGCGCCGCCGTCACGCACCGGGTCCCGGCTGCGCCGGTCATGCCCCCGGCGCCCCGTGAAAGCGGCGCGGCCCCCGCATCCGTACGAGCACGGGGTCGTTGGCACATACGTGCACACATACGACCCCTCCCGCCCCCGGCCGGCGTACCAGACCCCCATCCCGTCCATGCGCTCGGCGCAGGACTCGGGGGGCGACCACTCGGCCACACCGATCTACGACGCGCTCTACTCGGAGTACCGCAGGTCGTTCAAGGCCCTCCCGGGGGACCGGACCGGCGAGGAGGATCTGGGGTTCACGTCGTTCGGCTCCGCGCCGTACGGCATGCACCGGGTGGGCGACCGGCTCGACCCGCGGCACAACACCTTCAGCCAGCTGCACGTCTCCCGTTACGGCCACGAGCAGCACGGCACGGTGCACCAGCAGCCCGCGGCGCTCCCGCCGGGGCCGCGCAGGGGGCTCTGAGCCACCACCGCGCCACCGGCGCCCCACGCAATGGGCCGGGCCCCGCCTTCTCCTCGAAGGCGGGGCCCGGCCCATTGGTCCATCCGTGCCTACTTCTTGCGGCCGCGCTTCTCACGCACGCGCACCGAGATGTGGATCGGCGTGCCCTCGAAACCGAACTCCTCACGGAGCCTGCGCTCCACGAAGCGGCGGTAGCCGTGCTCGATGAAGCCGGAGGAGAACAGCACGAACCGCGGCGGCTTCGTTCCGGCCTGCGTGCCGAAGAGGATGCGGGGCTGCTTGCCGCCGCGGATCGGGTGCGGGTGGGAGGCCACGAGCTCGCCGAGGAAGGCGTTGAGCCTGCCCGTCGGGACGCGCGTCTCCCAGCCCGCGAGGGCAGCCTCGATCGCCGGGACGAGCTTCTCCATGTGACGGCCGGTCTCGGCGGAGACGTTCACCCGGGGGGCCCACGCGACCTGGAGGAGCTCGGTCTCGATCTCCCGCTCCAGGTAGTAGCGGCGCTCCTCGTCGAGGGTGTCCCACTTGTTGTACGCGACGACGATGGCGCGGCCCGCCTCGACGGCCATCGTGACGATGCGCTGGTCCTGGACGCTGATCGACTCGCTGGCGTCGATCAGGATGACCGCGACCTCCGCCTTCTCGACGGCGGCCGCCGTGCGCAGGGAGGCGTAGTAGTCGGCACCCTGCTGGAGGTGGACGCGCTTGCGGATGCCCGCGGTGTCCACGAACTTCCAGACGACGCCGCCGAGTTCGATGAGCTCGTCGACCGGGTCACGGGTGGTGCCCGCGATCTCGTTGACGACCACGCGGTTCTCGTTCGCCACCTTGTTGAGCAGCGACGACTTGCCGACGTTCGGGCGGCCGATGAGCGCGATGCGCCGGGGGCCGCCGATGCCGCCGCCGAAGGACTGCTCGGGCGCGTCGGGCAGGGCTTCCAGGACGGCGTCCAGCATGTCGCCCGTACCGCGGCCGTGCAGTGCGGAGACGGGGTACGGCTCACCGAGGCCGAGCGCCCACAGGGCGGTGGCGTCGGCCTCGCCCGAGGGACCGTCGACCTTGTTGGCGCACAGGACGACGGGCTTGCCGGACTTGCGCAGGAGGCGCACGACGGCCTCGTCCGTGTCGGTGGCGCCGGTCGTGGCGTCCACGACGAAGACGACCGCGTCGGCGGCCTCGATCGCGTACTCGGCCTGGGCGGCCACGGACGCGTCGATGCCGAGGACGTCCTGCTCCCAGCCGCCGGTGTCGACGAGCTTGAAGCGGCGGCCCGCCCACTCGGCCTCGTACGTCACGCGGTCGCGGGTCACGCCGGGGCGGTCCTCCACGACGGCCTCGCGGCGGCCGATGATGCGGTTGACGAGGGTCGACTTGCCGACGTTCGGGCGGCCGATCACCGCGAGGGCGGGCAGCGGGCCGTGGCCCGCGTCGCCGATCGCGCCCTCGACGTCCTCGGGATCGAAGCCTTCCTCCGCGGCGAGCTCCATGAACTCCGCGTACTCGGCGTCGCCAAGCGCCCCGTGCTCGTGTTCAGCCGAGCCTTCGGGCTGGATCTGGTCGTTCATGAAGTCCGTACCTCTGTCGTATTCGTGATCGGTGGCCCGCCTCGGAGGCGCCCACTACTGAAAGTCTCGCTCAGCGCCCGGTCAGGCGCCTGGCGTCCGCCAGGTGGGCGGTGAGCCGCTCCTGGATGCGCACGGTCGCCTCGTCGAGCGCCTTGCGCGTACGCCGTCCGCTGTCGTCGCCCGCTTCGAAGGGGTCGCCGAAGACGACGTCGACCCTGCTGCGCAGCGGGGGCAGCCCCTTCAACAACCGTCCGCGCTTCTCCGTGCTTCCCAGGACCGCGACCGGAACGATCGGCGCCCCGCTCCGTACGGCGAAGTACGCGAGGCCGGCGCGCAGCGAGGCGAAGTCGCCCTCGCCCCGGGTGCCCTCGGGGAAGATGCCGAGGACGCCGCCGCCGTCGAGGACGCCGAGGGCCCGGGTGATCGCCGTGCGGTCGGCGATCTCGCGGTCCACCTTCACCTGCCCGATGCCCTGGAGAAAACGGTCCAGGGGGCCTATGAAGGCTTCCTTCTTGATGAGGAAGTGCGTCGGCCTGGGTGCCGTGCCCATCACCATCGGGCCGTCGACGTTGTGGGAGTGGTTGACGGCCAGGATCACCGGGCCGCTCACGGGAACCTTCCAGGCGCCGAGGACGCGGGGCTTCCACAGGCCGTACATGAGGCCGACGCCGATGCGGCGGCCGACCTCCGCACCCCGTTCCGACGGCGCCGCGGTCACTTCGCCGCCCGCTTCTCCTCGACGAGGGTGACGACGCACTCGATGACCTGCTGCAGCGTGAGCTCGGTGGTGTCCACCTCGACGGCGTTGCCGGCCTTGGCCAGCGGGGACGTCTTGCGGCTCGAGTCGGCCGCGTCCCGCTTGATGAGCGCCTCACGCGTCGCGGCGACGTCGGCGCCCTTGAGCTCGCCGCTGCGGCGGGCCGCGCGGGCCTCGGGCGAGGCCGTGAGGAAGATCTTCAGGTCGGCGTCGGGCAGGACGGTCGTCCCGATGTCGCGTCCCTCGACGACGATGCCCTTCTCGGCGGAGGCGGCGATGGTGCGCTGCAGCTCCGTGATGCGGGAGCGCACCTCGGGGACGGCGCTGACGGCGCTGACCTTCGAGGTGACCTCGGTGGTGCGGATCGGCCCCGCGACGTCCGTGCCGTCGACCGTGATGGTCGGGGCGAGCGGGTCGGTGCCGGAGATGATCTCGG
Source organism: Streptomyces sp. NPDC033177 (assembly GCF_055577715.1). Classification (NCBI taxonomy): domain Bacteria; kingdom Bacillati; phylum Actinomycetota; class Actinomycetes; order Kitasatosporales; family Streptomycetaceae; genus Streptomyces; species Streptomyces sp. NPDC033177. The sequence goes on from NZ_JBVIPS010000007.1 coordinate 512,363, forward strand.
GCTTGCCCGCGACCGCGGCGATGGCGGTCGGGTCCGTCAGCTCGATGCCGTTGTGCACCATCCACCACGTGATCGCGCGGTACTGGGCACCGGTGTCCAGGTAGCTGAGGCCGAGCTGGGCGGCGACGGCCTTGGAGGTGCTCGACTTGCCCGTGCCGGAGGGCCCGTCGATGGCGACGATCACTGCTGCGGGCGCCGGACCGGCGGTTTCCACGGTTTCCACGGGGTGCGAAACCTCTCTCAGGACGCGGGGGCGGGGTAGCGGGGCGCAGACACGCCCCGCACAAGGTTACTGGCTCCCGCGCGCACCTCTTACTGCCGGATGCCCCGGGCCTTCACTGCCGGATCGCCCAGCCCCGCTCGCGCAGGGCCGCCGCCAGCACCGGCACGGCCTTCGGCTCGACGAGGAGCTGCACGTGGCCCGCCTGCTGCCCCGTGGCGTGCTCGATGCGGACGTCCTCGATGTTCACCCCGGCCCGCTCGGCGTCGGCGAAGATCCTGGCCAGCTGTCCCGGCTGGTCGTTGATGAGCACCGCGACGACCTCGTACGCGGTCGGGGCCGCGCCGTGCTTGCCGGGCACCCGGACCTGTCCGGCGTTCCCCCGCCGCAGGACGTTCTCGACGCCCGTGGCACCCTCGCGCCGCTTCGCGTCGTCCACCGACTGCAGCGCGCGCAGCGCCGTCACCGTCTCGTCGAGATCGGTGGCGACGGCGGACAGCAGATCGGCGACGGGGCCTGGGTTGGCCGACAGGATGTCGATCCACATCCCCGGGTCGGACGCGGCGATGCGCGTGACGTCACGGATGCCCTGTCCGCACAGGCGCACCGCCGTCTCCTCGGCGTTCTCCAGGCGGGCGGCGACCATGCTGGAGACCAGGTGCGGCATGTGCGAGACGAGCGCGACCGCGCGGTCGTGCGCGTCGGCGTCCATGACGACCGGCACGGCACGGCAGAGGGCGACGAGCTCCAGGGCGAGGTTGAGGACCTCGGTGTCGGTGTCGCGGGTGGGCGTGAGGACCCAGGGCCGCCCTTCGAAGAGGTCCGCGGTGCCGGCGAGCGGGCCGCTACGCTCGCGCCCCGACATGGGGTGCGTGCCGATGTACGAGGTGAGGTCGACGCCGAGCGCTTCCAGCTCACGGCGCGGGCCGCCCTTGACGCTCGCCACGTCGAGGTAGCCGCGGGCCGCGTCGCGCCGCATGACGTCGGCCAGCGTGGCGGCGACGTGCGCGGGCGGCACGGCGACGACGCACAGGTCGACCCGCCCCTCCGGCGGTTCGTCGGTCCCGGCGCCGAGCGCGGCCGCCGTGCGGGCCTGACCTGAGTCGTGGTCGGCGAGGTGCACGGTCACGCCACGCGAGGCGAGGGCCAGGGCGGCGGAGGTGCCGATCAGGCCGGTGCCGATGACGAGGGCGGTTCTCACTGGGCGATGTCCTTGCGCAGGGTGGCCGCGGCGCCGAGGTAGACGTGCGTGATCTCGGCGCGGGGCTTGGGGGACTCTATGTGCGCGAGGACGCGGACGACCCGTGGCATGGCGCCGTCGATCTGCAGCTCCTGCGCGCAGATCAGCGGGACGTCCACGATGCCGAGCTTGCGCGCGGCCGCCGCGGGGAAATCGCTGTGCAGATCGGGCGTCGCGGTGAACCAGATGCTGATCAGGTCCTCCTGGGTCAGCGCGTTCCGCTCAAGGATGGCGGTGAGCAGCTCGCTGACCTGCTCGTCCATGTGGTCGGCCGCGTCCCGCTCCAACTGGACGGCGCCCCGGACCGCTCGTACCGCCACTGTGCTGCTCCTCGCTCGCGTGTCTACGACTGCTGTGCGGACCAAGGGTAGTCAGCGCCCGGGGGACGAGTGCGCGGCGCCCGTCTGCCGAGACGGACGCCGCGTGCCTCGCCGTGCCTCACCGGGGTGGGGAGCACCGTGGGGTCAGAGCTTCTGCTCCCTGATGATGTCCTCAAGGGAGCCCGTCGGGACCTGGCCCTCCGGGGTCAGCTTGTCGACGGCCTGGGGCAGCTGCCGCGCGATCTGGTCGGCGGCCTCCTCGCGGCTGACGCCCGCGTCGGTGGCCACCTTGTCCAGGGTCTCGTCGGGGACGGCCTGCTTGACCTGGTCGGGGCTCAGCGGCTGGTTGTCGCCCTTGCCGACCCAGGAGTCCAGCTGCTCCTGGTTGACCAGGCCCGACTTCGTGATCATGTCCATCAGGCCGCCCAGCGGGTTGCCGGCGCCGGAGCCGCCCTGGCCGCCGGAACCGCCCGCGCCGCCGCCCAGCAGCCCGCCGAGCAGCGAGCCGAGGATGTTGCCGCCTCCGCCCTGGCCGCCTTGGCCGCCCTGGCCTCCGCCGAGGAGACCGCCGAGAAGGCTTCCCAGATCGTTACCCGCCATGGTCGCGCCTTTCGCGTGTGTGGCCGGTCCCGCGCCGCCGGGGGCGCGGGCCTCAGACCCTGCCAATGTCACCCGAATCGCCCCCTGTCGCCACTTGGCCCGATTGGTGGCCGTTCAACTATGGACGCCGGGGGCACGGTCCGGCACCACGCCCGCCCCCCCCCGGAGAGCATCAAGGTCACCGGAGATTCGATCACACGCGGCTAGACCGGCGGCAACAGCAACGGCCTAACCGTTCGCGTCCACCCCGTCCCACAGCGCCCCGAGCTCAAGCAGTTCCGCCCGGTACTCGATCCGCTCGGCCCACTCGGCGGGCCAGGCGTCCGCGCCCAGGTGGGCGCCCGCGAAGGCGCCGGCCAGGCAGGCGATGGAGTCGGAGTCGCCGGAGGTGCAGGCGGCCCTGCGCAGGGCGGTGAGGGGTTCGTCCACGAACTGCAGGAAGCACAGCAGCCCCGTGGCGAGCGCCTCCTCGGCGATCCAGCCCGCGCCGGTGGCCAGGCAGGGGTCCGTCTCCGGGTTGGTGTCCCGCAGCGCGGCCTCCAGGCGTTCGAGGACGGCGAGGCACTCGTCCCAGCCGCGGGCGATGAACATCCCCGGCGTCGGGTCGTCGTCCCGCGTCCACAGCTCGCCGAGCCAGCGCTCGTGGTAGGTCTGCCGGTTCTCGTACGCGTACGAGCGCAGCAGCCCGACAAGCCCCGTCGGCTCGGCGCCCTCCGCGAGCAGCCGCACGGCGTGCGCCGTGAGGTCCGACGCGGCGAGCGCCGTCGGGTGGCCGTGGGTGAGCGCGGACTGCAGCTGGGCGGCACCCGCCCGCTGCTCGTCGCTCAGACCGGGGACGAGCCCGATCGGCGCGACGCGCATGTTGGCGCCGCAGCCCTTGGAGTGGATCTGGCTCGCCTCCTCCCATGGCTTGCCGGTCTTGAGGAGGTAGCAGGCCTTGAGGCAGGTGTTGCCGGGTGCGCGGTTGTTCTCCGGCGACTGGTACCACTCCACGAACTCCTCGCGCACCGGCCGCTCCATGCGCTTCGGCCCGAGCAGTCCTCGGTCCATGGCGGTGCGCAGGCCGCGGCCCAGCGCCAGCGTCATCTGCGTGTCGTCCGTGACGATCGCGGGCCGGGGCAGCTCCATCTCCCGCCAGGGCCCGCACTTGGCGAGGATCGAGGGCACGTCGTTGAACTCGGTCGGGAAGCCGAGCGCGTCCCCGAGGGCGAGGCCTATGAGGGATCCGGTGGCGGCACGCTTCATGAGGGCTTTCCTTCCGAGGGGACGGTCGAGGGGCGCAGGAGGGGCGGGTGCAGGGCGGTGGCCGGGCCCGCCCGGTAGACGGCCGCGGGTTTGCCCCGGCCCCCGGTCAGGCGCGCGGCGCCGGGGATCGCCTCGACGAAGCCGGACGTGCCGAGCACCTTGCGCCGGAAGTTGGCCGGGTCGAGTTCGGCGCCCCACACCGTCTCGTAGACCTGCCGCAGCTCGCCGAGCGTGAACTCGCGCGGGCAGAAGGCGGTGGCGAGGCCGGTGTACTCGAACTTCGCGCAGACCCGGTCGTGGGCGTCGGCCAGGATCCGGTCGTGGTCGAAGGCGAGGGACCCCTGGGTGCCGTACGGCAGCCATTCCGCGCGAGCCGCGTCGCTGCCGGCGCGTACCGCGGGCGGATCGGGGACGAGGGCCGCGAAGGCGACCGAGACGACGCGCATCCGCGGGTCGCGGTCCGGTTCACTGTAGGTGCGCAGCTGTTCCAGGTGGAGTCCGGCGCTGTCGGTGAGGCCGGTCTCCTCGGCGAGCTCGCGCCCCGCCGCGGTCTCGGCGGACTCGTCCGGCAGCACGAATCCGCCGGGCAGCGCCCAGCGTCCGGCGTACGGCTCCTGCCCGCGCTCGACGAGCAGCACGTGCAGGCGGCCCGCGCGGACGGTGAAGACGGCGAGGTCGACGGTGACGGCGAACGGCTCGAAGGCGTACTTGTCGTAGCCCTGCACGATCCCCCCTTTCATTTATGGTCAGGACGACTATAAAAGGGGAGCGCTCGCACCGCAATACGCAAAAGGCGGCCGGCCCCTGCATCCGCAGGGACCGGCCGCCTCAGCTGACCTAAGGGCTCGCCTAGAGGTCGACCTCCTGCATCAGCATGCCGACCTCGGTGTTCGAGAGCCTGCGCAGCCACCCCGACTTCTGGTCGCCGAGCGCGATGGGTCCGAAGGACGTCCGCACCAGCTTGTCGACCGGGAAGCCGGCCTCCGCGAGCATGCGGCGCACGATGTGCTTGCGGCCCTCGTGCAGCGTCACCTCGACCAGGTAGTTCTTGCCGGTCTGCTCGACGACGCGGAAGTGGTCGGCGCGGGCGTACCCGTCCTCCAGCTCGATGCCGTCCTTGAGCCGCTTGCCCAGGTCACGCGGGATCGGGCCGACGATGTGCGCGAGGTAGACCTTCTTCACGCCGTACTTCGGGTGTGTGAGGCGGTGCGCCAGCTCACCGTGGTTGGTGAGCAGGATGACGCCCTCGGTCTCGGTGTCGAGCCGCCCGACGTGGAACAACCGCGCCTCGCGGTTGTTCGTGTAGTCGCCCAGGCACTGCCGCCCCTCGGTGTCCTCCATGGTGGAGACGACACCGGCGGGCTTGTTCAGCGCGAAGAACTGGTACGACTGCGTCGCGACCGTCAGGCCGTCGACCTTGATCTCGTCCCGCTCCGGCTGGACCCGCAGGCCCTGCTCCATCACGATCTCGCCGTTGACCTCGACGCGGGCCTGCTCGACCAGCTCCTCGCAGGCACGGCGCGAGCCGTAGCCCGCGCGGGCGAGGATCTTCTGCAGCCGCTCGCCCTCCTGCTCGGCGCCGGGGAAGGTCTTGGGCGGGCTGGCCTTCGGCTTGCCCGCGTAACGCTCGCGGTTGCGCTCTTCCTGCCGCGCGTCGTACTCACGGGACGTCGCGGGAGCTCCCGCACCACGCCGCGTGCCCCTGTCCGAGCCCTGAGGAGCCCTGGGGCCGCCCTTGGCGCCACCGCGCGCGGCCGCGCCGCGGCCCTTCCTCGACGCGTCGCCGCCTACGTCGTAGCGGCGCTCCTCGGGACGGGGCTTGCTCTCGCGCTTCGGTGCCTGGTCGTCGCGCGCGCCACCGGCGCCGCGACCCTGGCGGTCGGGGCTGTTGCCGGAACCCCGGTAGTCGCGGCCGCCACCGCCGCCACGACCGGCGCCGCTCCCGCGGCCACCGCTGCTCCCGCCGCTTCCGCGACCGCCACCGCTGCTGCCACGGCTGCCGCTGTTGCCACCACGGCTCCCGCCGTTGTTTCCGCTGCTGTTCCTGCCGTTGCTGCTTCGCATCAAATTTCCGTTAGTCGTCTGTGCTCTCGGTGTACTCATCACCCGGCGCATCGGGTGCGTCCGGATCGAACGACGGAACGCCTTCAAGGGTCTCGGCCTCGATCGCCTCCGCCTCGGGGAGGAAGGGCGCGAGCTCCGGGAGCTCGTCCAGGCCGCGCACGCCCATCCGCTCCAGAAAGTAGTTCGTCGTCCTGTACAGGATCGCACCTGTTTCGGGTTCCGCGCCCGCCTCCTCCACCAGACCCCTCTGGAGAAGCGTCCGCATCACGCCGTCACAGTTCACTCCGCGCACCGCGGAGACCCTGGAACGGCTGACGGGCTGGCGGTACGCGACGACCGCGAGGGTCTCCAGGGCCGCCTGGGTGAGCCGTGCCTGCTGCCCGTCGAGCACGAAGCGCTCCACGGCGGCGGCGTACTCGGGCCGGGTGTAGAACCGCCAGCCGCCCGCCACGAGCCGCAGCTCGAAGCCCCGCTTCTGCACGGTGTACTCGTCGGCCAGCTCCCGCACCGCGTCGGCGACCTGCCGCCGGGGCCGGTCGAGGATCTTGGCGAGGTGCTCCTCGGTGGCCGGTTCGTCGACGACCATGAGGACGGCCTCCAGGGCGGGCCGCAGCTCCAGATCGGCGACAGTGCCCGCCAGGTCTCCCGCAGGACTCTCCACGCTCATGTGGCCTTCTCCTCACTCACCGGCTCCGGGGCACGGTCGAACTCGTCGGTCACCGTCGGCTCCCCGTCGCCGTCCCCGCCGGTCCAGCGCACCATCAGCTCGCCCAGGGCGGTCTCCTGGTCCAGCTCCACGGCCTTCTCGCGGTACAGCTCCAGGAGCGCGAGGAAACGGGCGACGACGGTGAGGGTGTCCCCCGCGTCCTCCACCAGCACCTGGAAGCTGAGCTCGCCCCGCTCCCGGAGCCGGGCCACGACCACCCCGGCCTGCTCCTGCACGGACACGAGCGGGGCATGGATGTGGTCGACGTACACCTGGGGCTTCGCACGGGGCTGCATCGCCTTCACCGCGATCCGGGCGAACCCCTCCGCGCCGATGCTGATGACGACCTCGGGCAGCAGCTCCGCGTGGTGGGCCTCGAGACCGACGGTGCGCGGGTAGCGCCGCGCCTCCTCCTCGAGCCGCTCGCTGAAGATGTCGGCGATCCGCTTGTACGCGCGGTACTGGAGCAGCCGGGCGAAGAGCAGGTCCCGCGCTTCGAGCAGCGCGAGATCCGCCTCGTCCTCGACCTCGGCGGAGGGCAGCAGGCGGGCCGCCTTGAGGTCGAGCAGGGTGGCGGCGACCACGAGGAACTCGGTGGTCTGATCCAGGTCCCAGTCGGGCCCCATGGCGCGGATGTGCGCCATGAACTCGTCGGTCACCGTCGAAAGCGCTACTTCGGTGACGTCCATCTTGTGCTTCGAGATGAGCTGGAGCAGCAGATCGAAGGGGCCCTCGAAGTTGGCGAGACGGACCTTGAACCGCCCGTCGTCGGGCTCGGGCTCCGGCTTGGGCTCGTGAGCCGCTGGCTCCGGTTCGGGCTCCGCCGGAGCCGCCCCCGGGCCGCGCCCCAGCGCACGCCGACGGGCGGCCGGTGCGGAATCGTCGTTCAGGGGCATCGGCGGGAACGCTACCGCTACCGCCCGCGCAACCGTCGTACGAGAATGCTCGCGTCCCCGCGGGACTCCAGATCCGCGAGCACCACGGCCACCGCCTCGCGGACGATGCGCCCACGGTCGACCGCGAGCCCGTGCTCGCCCCGCAGCACGAGACGCGCGTGCTCCAGGTCCATCAGCTCCTCGGCGGAGACGTACACGGTGATCTTCTCGTCGTGCCGCTCGCGCCCGCTGGGCCGCCGGTTGGCCGCCCGTGCGCGCCGCCGCGCCTGTGCCGTGGAGGAGGCGTTCGCGGACCGGCCGGCGCCGCTCTGTGCGGCGGCGCCCTCCTGGTCCTGACCCTGCCCCTGGGCGGCGCGGCCCTCGGCGGTGGCCGGCCGGCTGCGGGATTCTCCCGACTCCGCGTCGGCGGCGCCGTGTTCGGCGCCGTCACCGCCACCTCCCGCCGTGACACTGCCGTGCGCGTCGACGGCAGCGGCTTCGTCGCTCTCGCCGGCGGGCGCGGGCACCCGCGCGTCGCCGTTCGCCTGGCGACGCGGGGACGACGACGTCAGCGCCATCCCCCCGGTCGTACGGAACAGTTCGTCGGCCCCCGGCAGACTCACTCGGCGTGACACCGGGCGAGCACCTCCCTGGCGAGCTGGCGATAAGCGGCCGCGCCGACCGAGTTCGATGCGTACGTCGTGATCGGCTCACCGGCGACCGTGGTCTCCGGGAAGCGGACCGTGCGTCCGATCACCGTGTGGTACACGTGATCGTCGAAGGCCTCGACCACCCGCGCGAGCACCTCACGGCTGTGCACCGTGCGGGAGTCGTACATGGTGGCCAGGATGCCGTCGAGCTCCAGGTCGGGGTTGAGCCGCTCCTGGACCTTCTCGATGGTCTCCGTGAGCAGGGCCACACCGCGCAGCGCGAAGAACTCGCACTCGAGCGGCACGATCACCTTGTGGGCCGCCGTCAGGGCGTTCACGGTGAGCAGGCCGAGCGAGGGCTGGCAGTCGATCACGATGTAGTCGTAGTCCTGCATCAGCGGCTTCAACGCCCGCTGCAGCGTGGACTCGCGCGCGACCTCGCTCACCAACTGCACCTCGGCGGCGGACAGGTCGATGTTGCTGGGCAGCAGGTCCATGTTCGGGACCGCCGTCTTCAGCAGCACCTCGTCGGCCGACATGCCCCGCTCCATGAGCAGGTTGTAGACCGTCAGGTCCAGCTCCATCGGGTTCACCCCGAGGCCCACCGACAGGGCGCCCTGCGGGTCGAAGTCGACCAGCAGGACCCGGCGTCCGTACTCCGCGAGCGCGGCACCCAGGTTGATGGTCGACGTCGTCTTGCCCACGCCGCCCTTCTGGTTGCACATCGCGATGATCTTCGCGGGACCGTGATCGGTCAGCGGACCCGGAATCGGGAAGTACGGCAGCGGGCGTCCGGTGGGACCGATGCGCTCACGGCGCTGACGGGCCGCGTCCGGGGCCAGCGTGGCCGCGTACTCGGGATCGGGCTCGTACTCGGCGTCAGGGTCGTAGAAGTGCCCCTGGGGCAGTTCCTCGTAGTCGGCGAGTTGGGTGTGGGTGGTGTTCTCGCCACTCCGGTCGCCGGCCATGGCGTTCACGTGATGGCCATCCATGCTCTGGGGTGCAGACGATGCCGACTGAATCGCTTGCGTCGGCTGCGGTTTCTGGCGGGCTTCGAAGGTGCGGACAGCGACGGAGCCGACAGCCTCGAGCCCCACGGGTCCTTGGCCCCGCTCAGAGGTTCCTGGTTGACCACCCCCGGGAGCAAATGTCGACTCATTCACAAGTCGTCTTACCTCCTTGGTGACCAGGAAATTTCTCGATAGGTCAGCGTGGCACCATGCCGACGGTTGGCGACTCTATGGCGTGTCACCGGTCCGCAGCAACACAATCCGCCGGACCCGGCCCGATGTGTCGGCAATCGAACGCCCTCATGTCAAGGGCGTGCGGCGTGTCTTCGGCGCGATTCCGGGGTGTGCGAATCGGTTAAACGGTTACGTTCAAGGCGAGTTGACCATGTCCACGGACATACGCATACGGCCGGACCCCTCTCAAGGTCCGGCCGTGGGCGTGAGATTGACGACTTTCGTTGACGAAAGCGGTCAGCTTCAGCCGAGGAGCGTCTCCAGCTCGACGTGCTCGAGGCCGTGCGACTCGGCGACCTCCTTGTAAACGACCTTGCCGTCATGGGTGTTGAGACCCAGGGCGAGGGCGTGGTCACGGCGCAGCGCATCGACCCAGCCGCGGTTCGCCAGCTCGACGATGTACGGCATCGTCGCGTTGGTCAGCGCGTACGTCGAGGTGTTGGGCACCGCGCCGGGCATGTTGGCGACGCAGTAGAACACCGAGTTGTGGACCGGGAAGGTCGGCTCGGCGTGCGTCGTCGGGTGCGAGTCCTCGAAGCAGCCGCCCTGGTCGATCGCGATGTCGACAAGGACACTTCCCGGCTTCATGCGCGAGACGAGCTCGTTGGTGACGAGCTTCGGCGCCTTCGCGCCCGGGATGAGGACGGCGCCGATGACGAGGTCGGCGTCGAGGCAGGCCTTCTCCAGCTCGAAGGCGTTGGAGACGACGGTCTGGATCTTCGTGCCGAAGATCTTGTCCGCCTCCTTGAGCTTGTTGATGTCCTTGTCGAGCAGGGTCACGTGGAAGCCCATGCCGATGGCGATCTGCGCGGCGTTCCAGCCGGAGACGCCACCGCCGATGACGACGGCCTTGCCGGCCGCGACACCCGGGACACCGCCGGGCAGGACACCGCGGCCGCCCTGGGCGGCCATCAGGTGGTAGGCGCCGACCTGCGGGGCCAGGCGGCCCGCGACCTCGGACATCGGGGCGAGCAGCGGGAGCGCGCGGTTCGCGGTCTCGACCGTCTCGTACGCGATGGCCGTCGTGCCGGACTCCAGGAGCGCGTCCGTGCACTCCTTGGACGCGGCCAGGTGCAGGTAGGTGAAGAGGGTCTGGTCCTTGCGGAGGCGGTGGTACTCCTCGGCGATGGGCTCCTTGACCTTCAGGAGGAGGTCGGCCGTGGCCCAGACCTCGTCCGCGGTGTCCAGGATGACGGCGCCCGCGGAGACGTACTCCGCGTCCGTGATCGAGGAGCCGACACCGGCGTTCCGCTCGATGACGACCTGGTGGCCATGGCGCACCAGCTCATGCACGCCGGCGGGGGTGATGGCCACCCGGAACTCGTTGTTCTTGACCTCGCGGGGGATGCCGACCTTCACGTCGATCACGGTCCTCTTGGCTCAGGGGTTCTTCGGGCAATGCACTACATACCGATACACAAGAGGGCGCATCGGAGACACCACGGAAGTACGCGGCGGAGCCAGTCTAATGAAGGACTTCTCGCTGTCTAGCCTTTCAAAGCATCAATCTTCTGCGGAAGTGCTACGGATTTCGCAGGCGGAAGGCGTCGCTCCAGCTTGCGATGCAAGCCCGGTGACCTCCTCGGTCCCTGTTCCCAGCATGCGCTCGGCGGCACTGCGGTGCAGCCGGGCGGCCGCCGGGTCGCCGAGCCGGTCCAGGGTGTCGGCGAGCCTGAGCTGCAGCGCGGCCTGGAGACGTACGTCACCGGCCTGCCGCGCCCAGTCGACGGCCTCCTGGCAGGTGCGCAGCGACTCCTCGGGCCGTCCCGCGTACTCCTGCACCCGTGCCAGCTCGCTCAACGCCCTTGCCTGGCCCGCCACATCACCGGCCTTGCGGTAGCCGGTGACCGCCGAGCTCCAGTTGCGCAGCGCCTCGCCGTAGCGGCCCGCGTAGGTGTGCGCCGTCGCGATGCGGCCGTACAGGCGGGCGGCGTCGGCGCGCTCGCCTCGCGCGAGGCGGTGGGCGAGCGCGCGCCCGAACCAGTCGGAGGCCCGCGACCAGTCCCCCAGCTCCTGGTAGGCGCCGCCTACGGATTCCATCGCGCGGCCGGTCGCGTACGGATCATTTGCTTCCCGTCCGGCATCCAGAGCGAGCCGATATCGCGCCAGTGCCTCCTGGGTACGTCCCGTCCGCGCGTCCAGATCCGCGAGATTCAGCAGGGCCGCCGCCTTCTCGCGGGGCAGGTTCCGCCGCTCGGCGACATCCAGGACCAGCCGGTGTACGCCGTACAGCTCGGGAGCGGCGTCCTCCGTGCCCCGGTGGGCGACCAGGGCCCGCGTCAGGGCCGCCATCAGGCGCCGCGCGAGGGTGTCGAGCTCCCCGTCGGCGACCGCGAGGCGGGCCGCGGCGAGCAGGGCGGGCTGCCGGATGCGCAGCCATTCGGAGGCGGCCGCCGGGTTCGGGAACCGCAGGGCGCGCGGCAGCCCGGCGAGCTTCTTGCGGGCGCCCGAGCCGTCCGGCTCCGTGACCGCCCGGCAGGACTGGAGGAGACGTACGGTCCGCTCCAGCATCCTGGCCCGCGCGAGCTGCACCTCGGCGGGCCGGTCCTGGCTCTCGGTGCGCGCACGGAGCAGCGGCAGCAGGCAGGCCGGCAGCTCGTACTGCGGAAGGGGCGAATCCACGGCCCTGACCAGGCCGAGCTTCACGAAGTCGTCCAGGGTCGTGCGGGCCGCGGAGACCGAGCAGCCCGCGAGCGCGGACGCGGTGTGCGGGTCGAGGTAGCCGGCCGGGGCGAGGGAGAGGTAGCGCAGTATCCGCGCGGCGGCCCCCGGCAGGGAGGTGTACGAGAGTTCGAAGATGCGGGCGAGCGCACCGGACACGGACTCGTCCTCGGGCCGGTCGTGCACCTGCTTGGCCAGATCGGCGACGGCCGCCTTGGGCCGCCCGGAGAGCCAGCCGCCGGCCAGCACGAGCGCGGCGGGGTGCGCGGCACAGGCCTCGACCAGGGACTCCGCCGACCGCGGGTCGACGGTGATGCGCACCGGGCCTGCCGCGCGGGAGAGCAGTTCGACCCCCGCGGCGGTGTCCAGGCCGCCAAGCGTGCAGGGCCGCACGTCCGGGATCCCGGTGAGCGGGCCCTCCGACACGGCGACGACCAGGCACTCGGGCGCGTCCGGGAGCAGCGGGTCGACCTGCTCGGCGTCCACGGCTCCGTCGAGCAGCAGCACGGCCCTGCGGCCCGACAGGGCTTCGCGGAGCACTTCGGCGAGCTCGTCCTCGTCGGCGCCCGGCGGCGCGGGGACGTCGAGGGCGTCGAGGAGTTCCCGGGCGGTGCGTTCCGTGGGCACGCGTGTGCCGTCGGGTTCGGTGAGGTGGGCGCGCAGCACCCCGTCGGGGTAGTCGTCGGCGACCTGCCGGGCGAGTTCCCCGGCGAGCGCGGAGCGGCCCGAGCCGGGGCGGCCCGCGATGAGGAGCACGCGTGCCCTGGGCGCCTTACGGCCGGCGATGGTGTCGAGCCCGGCGCGGTCGATGTCGGCGCGGAGCTCTTTCAACTCTCTGAGCCGGCCGACGAATTGACTGTCCTCGGGAGTTTGGGCCGGAGCGGGCCGCGGCACCGCGCCGCCCGCCGCCGCACCGTCCGTGTCGACCGCCTGATCCGTCACGGGTCATGCTCCGTCCGCCTGCGCGCGAACCCGCCGGGACTCCGGTCGGGACGCTTCCAGAGCCTAGTTCAGGCCCTGGTGTCCCCCCTGGCGAGCGGCACGCGCAAGTCCCCCGATCGGATCAGCAGATCGTCACACCGGAGAGCCCTGATGGCCCCTTCAGGCCTCGAAGGGGCGCGCGGGCCAGGGCGCCTCGGCGGGACGCAGCGTGTCGACGCCGTCGCCGCTCAGCGCGGCGGTCAGCGAAAGGGCGCCCACCACGAGGCAGTTGTTGTGCAGCTCACCGGCGAGCACACCCCGTACGAGCTCGTCGAGCGGTACGCGCGCCAGCTCCATGTCGGCCTCTTCCTCGGAGACCTCGAAGCGCTCGCCCTCGGCCTCGGACAGATCGCGGGCCAGGAAGATCCGCACTGCCTCGTCGCAGCCGCCGGGCGTGGTGTAGACGTCGGTCAGGACACGCCAGTCCTCGGCCTTGACGTGCGCCTCTTCGTAGAGCTCGCGTTGGGCGGCGTGCAGGGGGTTCTCGCCGGGGATGTCGAGCAGGCCCGCCGGGATCTCCCACAGCTTGTGGCGGACGGGGTGGCGGTACTGGCTCAGGACCAGGACGCGGCCCTCGTCGTCCAGGGCGAGCACCGCGACGGAGCCGGGGTGCACCTGGTAGTCACGGTGGACGACGGACCCGTCGGGCATGACCACGTCGTCGGTGCGAACCGAGGTCTTGTTCCCCACGAAGGGCGTCTTCGTCGCCGTGACCTGCCACTCCTCGGCGGTGTCCTTGATCGTCATGTCGCCCTGTCCTCCCACACGTGCAAACAGAAACCGGGGCGCGGGCCTCATGAGGCCCGCACCCCGGCAACCGTATCGCTCTTGTGTTACTTACCCGTCTGGCGCTCCACCGCGGCCTTCACCAGACCCGCGAAGAGCGGGTGCGGACGCGTCGGGCGCGAGCGCAGTTCCGGGTGCGCCTGGGTGGCCACCAGGTAGGGGTGGACCTCGCGGGGGTACTCGACGTACTCGACGAGCTTGCCGTCCGGGGACGTGCCGGAGAAGAGGATGCCGGCCTTCTTCTCGAGCTCGGCGCGGTAGGAGTTGTTCACCTCGTAGCGGTGACGGTGACGCTCCTCGACGTACTCCTTGCCGTCGTACACCTCACGGGCGATGGAGCCCTCGGCGAGCTTCGCGGGGTACATGCCCAGGCGCATCGTGCCGCCCATGTCGCCCTCACCGGCGACGATGTCCAGCTGCTCCGCCATGGTCGAGATGACCGGGTGGGCCGTCGCGGCGTCGAACTCCGTGGAGTTGGCGTCGGGGATGTCCGCGAGGTTGCGGGCGGCCTCGACGACGATGCACTGCAGGCCGAGGCAGATGCCGAGCAGCGGCACCTTGTGCTCACGGGCGTACTGGATCGCGCTGACCTTGCCGTTGACGCCGCGCTCGCCGAAACCGCCGGGGATCAGGATGCCGTCGACGTCACCGAGCTGCTTGGCGGCGCCCGCCGGGGTCTTGCAGTCGTCGGATGTGACCCACTTGACCTTGACCCGGGCGCGGTTGGCGAAGCCGCCGGCGCGCAGGGCCTCGGTCACCGAGAGGTAGGCGTCGGGCAGGTCGATGTACTTGCCGACCAGCGCGATGGTGACCTCGTGGTTCGGGTTGTGCACCCGGTCCAGGAGGTCCTCCCACTGGGTCCAGTTCACGTCGCGGAACGGGAGGTCCAGCTTGCGGACCACGTAGGCGTCCAGGCCCTCGGTGTGCAGGACCTTCGGGATGTCGTAGATCGACGGGGCGTCCTTGCAGGCCACGACCGCGTCCTCGTCGACGTCGCACATCAGCGAGATCTTGCGCTTGATGGCGGTCGGCACGTCGCGGTCGGCGCGCAGCACGATGGCGTCCGGCTGGATACCGATGTTGCGCAGGGCCGCGACCGAGTGCTGGGTCGGCTTGGTCTTCAGCTCACCGGACGGGCCGATGTAGGGCAGCAGCGAGATGTGCACGACGAAGACGTTGTCGCGGCCGACCTCGTGGCGGACCTGACGGACGGTCTCCAGGAACGGCAGGGACTCGATGTCGCCGACCGTGCCGCCGACCTCCGTGATGACGACGTCGACGTCGTCGGTGGCCATGCGGCGGATGCGGTGCTTGATCTCGTTCGTGATGTGCGGGATGACCTGCACCGTGTCGCCGAGGTACTCGCCGCGCCGCTCCTTGGCGATGACCTGCGAGTAGACCTGGCCGGTGGTGACATTGGCCGTGCCGTCGAGGTCGACGTCCAGGAAGCGCTCGTAGTGGCCGATGTCCAGGTCGGTCTCGGCGCCGTCGTTGGTGACGAACACCTCACCGTGCTGGAAGGGGTTCATCGTGCCGGGGTCGACGTTCAGGTACGGGTCGAGCTTCTGCATGGTGACGCGCAGGCCGCGCGCCTTGAGGAGCGCACCCAGGCTCGAGGCAGTCAGACCCTTGCCGAGGGAAGAGGCGACACCCCCGGTGACGAAGATGTGCTTGGTCGTCGATGACGCAGAGGATCGAGTCTGCATGGCCAAGAGGGGGCTCCCGTGGTCGCGGTTCGAAGGGTGCGTACCGGCCTCGTCCCAGGTTTCGGAGGAGGTGCCGTCGCTGCGGTTCGGGGGTTCGATGACCACCGGCTCACGGGCTACCAGGGTATCAGCGACCGGACGAGGCTGCTTCCGGCCACGCACGGACACCCACGTCACACGTCCCTCACCGGGCGCTCACCCGTTCGGCGCAGGCCGGTTGCCGGGAGCGGCGCGCAGATCACCGGGGTGCGTCGTATCCTGCTCGGACACTCGCTGCCGAGCCGGACCGATCAACGGCAACCACCCCCTACCGTTCTTGGAACAAGAGGCTCGCGCAGTTCGTTTCACAGCGAACCCTTGACCGTAGTAGCGAGCGCCCCGAGAGGGCGACGTGGCCGTTTGACTGGAGATGCACGTGGCCGGGCGCATCGAGGATTACGCACTCATCGGAGACATGCAGACCGCTGCCCTGGTCTGCCGGGACGGGACAGTCGACTGGCTGTGCCTGCCCCGCTTCGACTCTCACGCCATCTTCGCCGGATTGCTCGGCACGGAGGAGCACGGATTCTGGCGGCTCGGGCCCGCTCACAGCCCCGACGCACCACCGCCGACCGCCGCGCGGCGCACGTACCGCGGCGACTCGCTGATCCTGGAATCCGAGTGGGACACCCCGCGCGGCACGGTCCGTGTGACCGATTTCATGCCGCCGCGCGACACGGACGCCCCGCAGCTGGTGCGGATCGTCGAGGGTGTCAGCGGCCGGGTGCCGATGCGCTCCGCCCTGCGGATGCGTTTCTCGTACGGCCGGGTCGTGCCCTGGGTGCACAAGGTCGACGAGCGCACCGTGGCCGTCGCGGGGCCCGACTCCGTGTGGCTCGACACGACGGCCGAGACCTTCGGCAAGGACCTCACGACGTACTCGGACTTCACGGTCTCGCCCGGTGACCGGGTGGCGTTCACCATCTCGTGGCAGCCCTCGCACAAGGAGCCGCCGCCGCCCGCCGAGCCCGAGAACGCCCTCACGGCGACGCAGGACTTCTGGCGGGAGTGGGTGGACCACTGCACGTACCACGGCCCGTACCGCGAGGCCGTGGTCCGCTCGCTGATCACCCTGAAGGCCCTGACATACGCCCCCACGGGCGGCATCGTCGCGGCGCCCACGACGTCGCTGCCGGAGGACGTCGGCGGCTCCCGCAACTGGGACTACCGCTACACCTGGCTGCGCGACGCCGCCATCACGCTCTCCTCGCTCCTGCGCACCGGATACCGCGAGGAGGCCCGCGCCTGGCGCGAGTGGCTGCTCCGCGCGGTGGCGGGCGACCCCGAGAACCTGCAGATCATGTACGGCATCGCGGGCGAGCGGGAGCTCGGCGAGGCCGAGCTCGACTGGCTGCCGGGGTACGAGGGCTCGACACCGGTCCGGGCCGGCAACGGCGCCGCGCACCAGCTCCAGCTCGACGTGTACGGCGAGGTCACCGAAGCCCTGCACCTGGCGCACATGACGGGCCTGGCCCGCAGCGACTACGCCTCGCTGCTCCAGCTCAAGCTGATCCGGTATCTGGAGACGCACTGGGACCAGCCGGACGAGGGCATCTGGGAGGTCCGCGGCCCGCGCCGCCACTTCGTGCACTCCAAGGTGATGGTGTGGGTCGCCGTCGACCGCACGATCAAGCTCATCGAGTCCGGTGACGCGGACGGCCCCCTGGACAAGTGGCGCGACCTGCGTGACGACATCCACCGGGACGTCTGCGAGAAGGGCTACGACCCGGAGCGGAACACGTTCACGCAGTCGTACGGCTCGAAGGAGCTGGACGCCTCGCTGCTGCTCATCCCGCAGATGGGCTTCCTGCCGCCCGACGACAAGCGCGTGATCGGCACGATCGAGGCGATCCAGCGGGAGCTCTCGACGTCGGACGGCTTCATCCTGCGTTACCCGACCACCGGCGACGCCGCGGGCGTGGACGGGCTTGAGGGTGACGAAGGCGCCTTCCTGGCCTGTTCGTTCTGGATGGCGGACGACCTGGCGATGATCGGCCGGGTGGACGAGGCCCGCAAGCTCTTCGAGAAGCTGCTCGCTCTCCGCAACGACCTGGGGCTGCTCGCCGAGGAGTGGGACCCGCGGCTGCAGCGCCAGGTCGGCAACTTCCCGCAGGCGTTCAGCCACGTGCCGCTGATCGACACGGCACTGCGGCTGACTGCCAGCGGGGCGTACGGCGGCTAGCGGGGCGTACGGCGTCTTGCGAGTGACGTTCCGGGATGTTCGACTTGTCGGGGTATGAGCGGGTCAGATCATTCCCGTGACCGGTCGGAGATGTTCCCGGAACGTGAGCGCAGGTACGGTCCGCCCATGGAAAGTCAGGGTACGCAGGGGACTCAGGGCGGCATCACCGTGCAGCGCGCCCTGGAACTTCCGGGTCTTCGCGGCGGGCTGCCCGAGGTGGTCGCGGGCGCCGAGCGGCTGCAGCGCACGGTGCGCTGGGTGCACGCGGGCGAGGTGCCGAACATCGCCTCGCTCCTCAAGGGCGGCGAGCTGCTCCTGACCACGGGCCTCGGTCTCGGCGCGCGCCCCGCCGAGCAGCGTGTCTTCGTGCGCAAGCTCGCCGAGCGCGGCATCGCGGCCCTCGTCGTCGAGCTGGGCCCGCGGTTCACACGGCTGCCCGCGGCGATAGTGGAGACGGCGCGGGCCGCGGGCCTTCCGCTGGTGCAGCTGCACCGGGAAGTGCCCTTCGTGACGGTCACCGAAGAGATCCACACCGAGATCGTCAACGGTCACTACGCGCTGCTCCAGCGGGCCGAGGAGGTCCACCGGCGCTGCACGGAGGCGCTGCTCGGCGGGGGCGGCGTGCCTCAAGTGCTGCGCGTCCTCGCGGACTTCAGCGGTAATCCGGTGTTCCTGGAGTCTCCGGACGGGCAGCTTCTGTACGCCGCCGGGGCGGGCACGGAGTGTGCCGATCCGCTCCAGGTGTGGGAGGGCCTGCGGGGTCAGCACAAGGACGGACCGCCCGCGGGTGCGCTGCTCGTCGACGTGCCGGGCGGCGGCCCCGGCTCGGGCTCGGTGCGCGCCCGCCTCGTACTGCTCGCCGTGGAGTCGGCGCTGCTTCCGGTGCACCGGATCGCGGCGGAGCGGGCCGCGGGCTCGCTCGCGGTGGTCCTGATGCAGGCGCGCCAGGAGGAGGAGCTCGCCGCGCGGGGCCGGGGCGACTTCCTGACCGATCTGGCGGAGGGCCGGATCCTGGCCGACGACGCGCCCGCCCAGGCGCGGGTGCTCGGCTTCAAGCCCGGCGAGAGCCCGCTGCTGCCGGTCGTGATGCGCCTCGCGGACGGATTGCCGCCCGGCGGTGGCTGGGCGGTGCTCGCGCGGGCCGTGGCGGAGGAGCTCGCGGCGGTGGGGGTGCCGGTGCTGCTCGGCGTACGTCCGGTCGAGGGGCGTGTCCCGCTGCTCCTGGGGCTCCGCTCGGAGTCCGAGCGCACCGCGGTGGCCGACCGGGTCGCCGCCGCGCTGCGGGCGGGCGTGGAGCGGGCGGGGATGCAGCGGGCCGGGGCGCTGCCGCCGGTCGTGGTGGTCGGGGTCGCGGGCGGCTGGGCGGCGGCTTCGGCGGGGCTCCGGCACGCGGCGGAGACGGCGACGGCCGCGCAGGGTCTCGTCGACCGCCCCTGGTACGACGCGCGGCGCCTGGACATCGACCTGCTGCTGTGGCGCCTGCACAACTACGACGATTCGGCGCTCGCGGCGTTCGTGGACCGTGCGATCGGCCCGCTGCGCGCCCACGACCTGCGCTCGAAGCCGCCGCTGCTGCCCACCCTGCAGACCTATCTGGCGCATGCGGGACGCAAGGCGGAGACGGCGCGCGAACTGCACCTGAACCGTCAGACGCTCTACAACCGGCTCGCCCGGATCAGTGAGCTCCTCGGCACGGACCTGGACGACCCGCAGACGGTGCTCGCGCTGAGCCTGGCGCTGCGGGCACGCAGACATGTGGCGTAACGTCGCCTCCCCGCCCCAGCCCCTGCCCTACATGCCGAACGGCCGCGTCAACTCGTCGTAGACGCTGAGGACTTGAGTGACCGTCTCGTCCTCGGTCGGCCATGTCGCCGCCTGCGCCGTGCCCTTGTCCTTGAGGCGCTCCCGGAGCGCGGGGTCGGCCAGGAGGCGCGCGACGGCGGTGGCCAGGGCCTCGGCGTCGCCGTACGGGACCAGCACCGCGGCGTCGCCGACCAGTTCGGGGATGCCGCCGACCGCGGTCGCGACGAGCGGCACGCGTGCGTGCAGGGCCTCCTGGGCGAGCACGGAGCGGGACTCCCAGCTGCTGGGCAGCACCACGACGTCGGCCGCCGCGAGCATCTCCGGTACGTCGTCGCGCCGCCCGACGAGCCGGACCGGCAGGCCCTCGCCCTCGATACGGCGTTGCAGCGCGGCGCGTTCCGGCCCCTCGCCCGCGATGACGAGGAGCGGCAGGGGATCGAGGTGGCGCCACGCGCGCGTGGCCTCCAGGAGGATGTCGTAGCCGCGCTGCCGTTCGAGCGTGCCGAGCGTGACGACCAACGGCCGCCCGACGGCTCCCAGTTCGGCAAGCGCCTTGTGTCGGAGCCCCTCGGCATCCTCGGCATCACCACCTGCTCCGGTGACCGGTCGCGGTGCGGGAAACGTCACGGGGGCGAGCCGGGCGTCCCGCGCGCCCCTGCTGCGGGCGCGGTCGACGAGGTCGGACGAGGTGCCGAGGACCACGGCCGCGGCCTTGGCGACGCGTCGCTCCAGGAGGCGCAGGAGGCGGGCGCGCGCGCCTTCCGCGTGCGCGCGCGTGTGCCAGGTGACGACGAGGGGGGTACGGCGGCCGGTGAGCGCGAGGGTGGCGCGGAGCGCGGCGTGCAGGCCGTGCGCGTGCACCAGGTCGGCGTCGGCGCAGGCCAGGCGGAGGGAGGCGACGGACGCGGGGTCGCTGCTGCGGGGTACGTGTACGTGCCGGGCACCGGTGCCCGTGAGGTCGTAGGCGTCGGCCGCCTCGGTGGGGGCGCACACCGTGACCCGCACGCCCCGCGCCGCGAGGCCCGTTGCGAGCGACCTGACGTGGGCACTGCTGCCCGCGCTGCCACCGCCCAGTACTTGCACAGTGTGCAACGGGGGCCGGCCGTGCGACGACTGGCTGCTCACGTGGCTCACGTAGCCGGGGCTCCTGGGTTCGGCGTCGGGGGGCTGCGCCAAGGATGCCAGCCCGCACGGACGTTCCGGCACCGCCGACAGGTCTCTTCCGTGTCGGGGCGGGCAACTCCCTGACGCGGATCACCCACACGGGTGAGGACAACGAGGATTCAGCACCGCGAACGACTCACGGCCCTCGCATCTTCGCAGCGACCCCACTCCCGAAGAAAGACTTCCGAAACTTCGGCACGCCAGGACTTCCCCCAGCAGTGCCCCCACCCCTCCCCCAAAGAAACCACCCCGCACCCAGCCACGCCAACTCCCAGCGGCGGCAGGCACTGCCTGTAGCGATGGCGCCGCCGAGCTTGACACCCGGGGCCGCGCACTCCGGCACCCCGCAACAGGACGCGCCCTCACTCATCCCGGCGCACTCCCCACACGGCCCCCGCCACCGCGCTGACCGTCTCGCCCCACCCAGCCGCCGCGCACGGCGCGGCCGTTGCCGGTGATGACGGCGAGGCCGAGGTTCCCGCCCAGGCACACTCCCGCACCCCGCAGCAGGGCACGCCCTGAACGCGACAAAACCAGGTGACGGTGGCGCCGAGCGCCACACCCACGGCGCACACTCCCGCGCTCTCATCACGGCGCACTCCTCAAACCCTTCAGCGATACGGCCCCTGCAGCCGGGGCCACGGGCCCAGCCCCCCGCCACCGCGCTCGCCCTCTCGCCGCACACGACCGCCGCCACAACCCCCGCCGCGTGCAGCGCGTGGCCGGTGAGGCCGAACTTCCCGCCCACGCGCACTCCCACACCCCGCAGCAGAGCACGCCCTCAACACGACAAAGCCACGACCCAGCCCGGCCCAGCCCCTAGGCGCAACCCCCCGCCACCGCGCTCACCTTCTCCCCGCCCACGGCAGCCGCCACAACCCCCGCCGCGTGCAGCGCGTGGCGGGTGGGACCGAGCTTCCCGCCCGAGGCCGCACTCCCGCGCCAGCAACAGGGCCCACCCTCAACGCGACAAAACCACGGCCCAGCGCGGCCGAGCCCCTAGGCCCAGCCCCGCGCCACCGCGCTCACCTTCTCCCCGCCCACGGCCGCCGCCACAACCCCTGCCGCGTGTAGCGCTAGGCCGGCGCGCCCGTTGCCCGTGGTGATGGCGAGGCCCAGTGCCGCGCCCAAGGCGTGTGCGCCCGCGTCGCCGATCATGGCGCGTTCCCCGATGTCATCCGGCAGCACGGCCGTCGCGGCGCCCACGGCGGCGGCCGAGAGGACTCCGGCGGCGCCCCGGCGCAGCAGCCCCGGCGCCCCCAGCGCGACCACCGCCGCGGCGGCCCTTCCCGGGCGTACGTCCACGAGGTTGACGAAGTGGGCGGCGCCCGCGATCACGACGCCCGCGAGGAGCTTGTCCACCGGCCGCTCCTTGAGCAGGGCACCTGCGGCGAGCCCCGCCGCGGAGACGCCGAACAACTTCACGGCCCCGCTGGTCACTTCGCCGTCCCGCAGCGCGCCCAGGTGCGCGCGGAAGCCCCGGCGCGGGTCACCCTCCCCCGCCGCGTCGTCGTACGCCCCGCAGGCTCCCGCCGCGAGCACGGCGAGCGCGGCCGCCGCGCGGGTCCTGAGAGGCAGCGCCACGGCTCCGGCCGCCGCACCGATGGCGGCAGCCGGCCCGGCGTACAACTCCACCGTCCGCCCTGCGTAGTTCTTCCGCTGCCAGCGGTCGGGGCCACCGGGGGCGCGGGAGCGCAACGCGGTCGTGGCGGCGCGGGTGACGGCGGCCGAGGCGAGGAGGGCGGTGAGGCGCCGGGCAGGCTTGCGGTCGATCATGCGGACCAGGCTACGGGGAGGCCCAGCCCGTCCGGCGTTCGAGGACGAACCCGGCGAAGCCGGTGATCGGTGGTACGCCGACCCCGAGTCGCCCGCTGAAGGCGCCCCGCCCGGCTACCCGTCCCCCCGAGCCGTGGCCAGCAACTCCTCCGCATGCGCCCGCGCGGTCTCCGAGTCCTCCTGGCCCGCCAGCATCCGGGACAGCTCCCGCACCCGGTCCTCGCCTTCGAGCACAAGCACCCCGGACCGCGTCACGGACCCGTCGTTCGTCTTCTCGACAAGGAGCTGCCGGTCCGCGAACGCCGCCACCTGCGGCAGATGCGTCACGACCACGACCTGCGCGGACTTGGCGAGGCGGGCGAGCCTGCGGCCGATCTCGACCGCGGCCTTCCCGCCGACACCTGCGTCGACCTCGTCGAAGAGATACGTCGGCACGGGATCCGTGCCCGCGAAGACCACCTCGACGGCGAGCATCACCCGCGACAGCTCACCGCCGGACGCACCCTTGGCGATCGGCCGCGGCGGGGCCCCCGGGTGCGGGGCGAGGAGGAGCTCCACCTCGTCCACGCCCGCGGGGCCGTACGCGACGAAGCGCCCGTCGACCGGCACTCCGTCCCCACCCTCCGGCACCTCCGTACTGGTGATGTCGATCGTCACGCGCGCGTGCGGCATCGCGAGCGAGGCCAGCTCCGCGGTGACGGCCGCCGCGAACCGCGACGCGGCCTCCTGGCGCGCGTCGGTCAACGCCTGCGCGAGCCCGGCGAGTTCGCCGCGGAGCGCGTCCCGCTCGGCGGTGAGTTCCTCCAGGCGGTCGTCGTCGCCCTCGAGTTCGGTGAGCCGCGCGGCCCCCTCCTCGGCCCAGGCGAGCACGGCGTCGATGTCGGAGCCGTACTTCCGGGTCAGCTGGGTGAGCGAGGCCCGCCGCTCCTCGACCGCCGCGAGGCGCAGGGGATCGGCGTCGAGGTCGTCGGCGTAACCCGCGAGCTCTCCCGCCACATCGCCCAGCAAGATCCCGATCTCACCGATCCGCTCGGCGAGGGCGGCCAGCGCGGGGTCGTGGGACCGCACCGCTTCGAGCGCCCGGTGTGCGCCCGCCACGAGCGTCGTCGCGTCGACACCCTCCGGGTCCTCGGGGACGCCCGCGAGCGCGGAGTGCGCGGACGTGGCGGCGGAGGCGAGGGCCTCCGCGTGGCCGAGCCGCTCGGCCTCGGCGGCCAGTTCGGTGTCCTCACCGGCACGCGGCTCGACGCCGGCGACCTCTTCGAGGCCGAAACGCAGCAGGTCGGCCTCCTGGGCCCGCTCACGCGCGCGCGTGGTGATCTCGTCGACCTCGGTCGTCACGGCCCGCAGCCTGCGGTACGCCGCCGTGTACTTGGCCAGCGGCACGGCGACCGCGTCACCCGCGTACCGGTCGAGGGCCCCGCGCTGCCTGGCCGGTTTGAGCAGACCCTGCTGATCCGTCTGACCGTGCACCGCCACGAGATCGTCGGCGAGCTCGGACAGCAGACCCACCGGGACCGAACGGCCGCCGAGGTGCGCACGCGAACGCCCCTCCGCCGAGACCGTACGGCTGATGAGCAGCGCCCCGTCGTCGAGTTCGGCCCCCGCCTCCTCGGCGCGCACGGCAGCCGCGGCATCCGCGGGCACAGTGATCCGCCCCTCCACCACCGCCGCCTTGGCGCCGATCCGCACCAAGGCGGCATCGGCACGTCCGCCGAGCAGCAGGCCAAGGCTGGTGACCACCATCGTTTTGCCCGCACCGGTCTCGCCGGTCACCGCGGTGAACCCCGGCGACAGCTCGACCACAGCGTCGTCGATGACTCCGAGCGACCGTATCCGCATCTCCTCCAACACGGACACGACCTTACGAGGTCATGGGCCAGGTGTGCGACGGCCCCTGGTCCCCTTCCCCGTTCCTTCCACGAAGACGCAGGTGGCAAAGGCGGACCGAACGGACGCTGTCACTCGCAGGGGGTGGGGTTTTCCGGGGTGGGGATTACCCCACCACGATCTTCCTGACAGCCTCCTGGTGCGTGGGGGACCCAGGGCCCCACCATGATCGGTATGGGAACGGGACTGGCACAGGCGGCGCTGCGGGCGCACCGCCCGGCCTTCGTGGGTACGGCGGTGGCCGCGCTCTTCGCGGCGACGGTGGTCAGCGCGTCGACGATGATGCTCGGCGCGACGAGCACGGAAGGACTCTCCGCGCGGGCCCGCAGGCAGATCACGGAGAACGGCGTCGGGGACATGGCCCTCGTCCTGCTCATCGGATCGATCTACATGTCGATATTCGTGGTCGCGTCGACGATGGGCACGGCCGTCACCCAACAGCACCGCGAGCTCGCCCTCGTACGGTCCATCGGCGCCAGGCCCCGGCAGATCCGCCGGGCGGTGGCAGGCCAGGCGCTCGCCGCGTCGGTCCCGGCGGCGCTCGTCGGCTTCGTCGTCGGCGGCTTCGTCGCACGCTGGTGGCACGCGGGCATGGTGTCGCACGGGCTGCTCCCCGCCGAGTCCGACTTCCGGTTCGGCTGGGTCGCCCTGCCGGTGTGCCTCGGCGTGGCCGTGGTGACGACGACGCTCGCCGCGTTCCTCTCGGCACTGCGGTTCTCGCTCCTTCGCCCGGCCCGCGCCCTGAGCGAGGCGGCGACCGGGCGGCGGGGCCTCGGCATGCTGCGGGCGCCGCTCGGCGTGATCGCGATCGTGGGGGCCTGCGCCCTGGCCGTGCTCCTGTCGAAGCAGCCGGCTGACGAGGCCGGTGAGGGTGCCTTCCTCGTCCTGATCCTCTTCTGCGTCGGCGCGGGTCTGCTCGGTCCGCGGATCATCGGGCCCGCGGCCTGGCTGGTCTCCGCGCTGGTGGGCCGGTTCGGCGGCAGCGCGCGCCTCGCCATGCTCAACATCCGCTCGCAGCCCCGCCGCTTCTCCGCCGCGGTCGTGCCGCTCGTCCTGGTCGTGGGCTTCGGCCTGACCAAGATCGGCATGCACACGACGGCGCAGCACCACACGGGCTCTGCGGGCAGCACGGGCGAGGTCTGGCTCGACTACGTGGGCACGGGGTTGTACGCGGGCTTCGCCGCGATCGCCGCGGCCAACACCCTCGCCATGATCTCCTTCGAGCGCCGCCGCGATGTCGCCCTGCTGCGGGTGGTGGGCAGCCGGCGCTCCCAGGTGCGGGCCATGGCGGCCTGGGAAGCCGTGGTGGTCGCCGGGACGGCCCTGCTGCTCGGCACCGCGATAGCGCTCGGCACACTGGCCCCCATCCTCAGCACGGCCTTCGGCTCGTCGCTCCCCCACCTGCCGTGGGCGGTACCGACAGGAATCGCGACGGGCACGTTGTTGCTCACCCTGCTGGCCACAGGGCTTCCGGTGGGGAGTGTGATGCGGCGCCGAGCGATCACTGTGGTGCAGTCAGCATGAGCGCCCCACACGGGCGCGAGGAACGGCGCGCGCAACCACGACAGACCCGCAGCCAATTCCGCCCCGCGCCCCACGCTAGTGAGGCGCCCCCCGCCACCCCGACACCGGCAGGGCGAACTTGGCCACGAGCCGGTCGGTGAACGAGGCGTGGTGCAGCCGCGCGAGCCGCACCGGCACTTCCCCCCTGCGCACCTCGACCCGCGCACCCGGCGGCAGCTCCACGGTCCGCCGGCCGTCGCACCACAGCACCCCGTGCGACGTGTGCTGCTGGACCTCGACGGCGAGCACCGAGTCCGGCGAGGTCACCAGGGGCTTGGCGAACAGGGCGTGGGCGCTGATCGGCACCATCAGGAGCGCCTCCACCTCCGGCCACACCACGGGCCCGCCCGCGGAGAAGGCGTACGCGGTGGATCCGGTGGGCGTCGCGCACACGATGCCGTCGCAGCCGAAGCCGGTGACCGGACGCCCGTCGATCTCCAGGATGACCTCGAGCATCAGCTCGGCGGACATCTTCTGCACGGCGGCTTCGTTCAGCGCCCAGTCGCGGTGCACGACACCGCCGTTGCTGTGTACGACGACGTCGATGGTCATCCGCTCCTCGACCTCGTACGCCTTCGTCACGACCCGGTCGACGACCTTGTCGAGGTCGTCGCGCTCGGCCTCGGCGAGGAAGCCGACCCGGCCCAGGTTCACGCCGAGCATCGGCACCCCGGAGGCGCGGGCGAACTCAGCGCCGCGCAGCAGCGTGCCGTCACCGCCGAGCACGACGAGCAGTTCACAGCCGTCCAGGCACTGCGGCGTGGCCTCCTTCACCGTGCCCACCTCGGACGGCAGCGGCAGATCGGCCGCCTCCGCCTCCAGGACGCGTACGCCGATGCCGCTGCGCAACAGCCCCTGGACGACGAGTTCGGCGCTGCGGATGGCGGCTGGCCGTCCGGTGTGCGCGAGCAGGAAAACGGTACGAGCTCGGGTCTGGGTCGATCCGGTCTGAGTCAACGGGGCCCCTCCGCCACGGCACGGTCAACGTCCGCCGGGTCGAGTTCGGGCGCCCCGGCACGCAGCCACAGAAAGTACTCGACATTCCCGGAAGGTCCGGGCAGCGGGCTCGCGGTCACGCCACGCACACCGAGCCCGAGCCCCCACGCCTGGCGCGCCACACCGCGTACGGCATCGGCCCGCAGCGCGGTGCTGCGCACCACGCCGCCGCTGCCCAGGCGTTCCTTGCCGACCTCGAACTGTGGCTTGACCATCAGGACCAGGTCGGCGTCCGGGGCGGCGCAGCGCACGAGCGCGGGCAGCACCAGACCGAGCGGGATGAACGACAGGTCGCCGACGACCAGGTCGACGGGGGTGCCGTCGAGGGACTCGAGCGTCAACTCGCGTACGTTCGTACGGTCCTTGACGGTGACCCGGTCGTCGCTCTGCAGCGACCAGGCGAGCTGGCCGTACCCGACGTCCACGGCGACGACGCCCGAAGCGCCCGCGCGCAGCAGCACATCGGTGAAGCCGCCGGTGGACGCGCCGGCGTCGAGCGCGCGCCGCCCCTCGACGACCAGGCCCTGCGGGACGAACGCGGCGAACGCGCCCGCCAGCTTGTGGCCGCCGCGCGAGACGTAGTCGGGGTCGCCCTCGTCGTTCGCGACCACGATGGCCGCGGCGGTCTCCACCTGCGTCGCGGGCTTCGTCGCGGGGTTCTTGCCGACGGTCACACGGCCGGCGGCGATCAGCTGGCTGGCGTGCTCGCGCGAGCGCGCCAGCTTGCGCCGGACGAGCTCGGCGTCGAGGCGGCGGCGTGCCACTCCTGCCACGTTCTGTTCAGCTCCTGTTGTACGAGGGTGAGTGCGGGGATGAGTGAGGGGGTGAGTACGGGGATGCAGGCTGGGACGAAGCCGCGGGCGTCCCCGTGGGCGAGGGCGCCGGCGGCCCGGGGCGTGCGTCGAGCGCGGTCAGCGCGTCGCGCAGGCCCCGGTGTACATCCTCGTACACCTCGATGTGGCCGTCCGTGGCGAGGTGGTCGGCGTCGCCGAGACGCCGCAGCAGGCCGTCCACGTCCGCGTCACCGGTCGGGACACGTTCCACCCCGAGGGGCGCGGGGCCGACGGGGTCGTACGTCTCCGGCTCAGGCTCAGGTCCCGGCAACGAGTCGCTCATGCCACGACGCTACCGCGAAGCGCTGCGGTACCGTCGATCACGATGGCGACGATCGAAGAGTGCCGCACGGCGCTCGACAAACTCTCGGACAACCTGGCGGGCGCCGAAGACGGCGTGCGCGGCGCCGCCGCGCTCGACCGCTCGCTCAGCTGCCGCATCACCGATCTCGACGTGACCTTCACCGGCCGTCTCGAGAACGGCCGGATCACGGTGCTCGACACGCATCCCGGTGCCCCTCGCGAGAGGGCCGAGATCCGCCTCGCCATGTCCGGCGACGATCTGGTGGCGATGGTCGACGGGGAGCTGAACTTCGCGAAGGCCTGGGCCTCCGGCCGGGTCAAGCTGGAGGCGGGCCTGCGCGACATGCTCCGCCTCAGGTCGCTGCTTTAGAGCCCACGCCCGCCGACCCCACGCCCGCGGTGTCCACGGGCTTCGTCCGCCCCCGCCGTGCCGCGGGCACCACGAGCGGCGTCCCCGACTCCGGGTCGTCGATGATCTGGCACTCCATCCCGAAGGTCTCCCGCACGAGCTCCGCCGTGACGATCTCCGACGGCGGGCCCTCCGCGATGACCTCGCCCTCCCGCAGGGCGATGAGGTGGGTGGCGTAGCGAGCCGCGTGGTTGAGGTCGTGCAGGACGGCGACGAGCGTGCGCCCCTGCTCCTCGTGGAGGTCGGCGCACAGATCCAGTACGTCGATCTGGTGCTGGATGTCGAGGAACGTCGTCGGCTCGTCAAGGAGAAGGAGCGGGGTCTGCTGGGCGAGCGCCATCGCGATCCAGACGCGCTGGCGCTGGCCGCCCGAGAGCTCGTCGACATAGCGGTCAGCCAGTTCGGCGACACCGGTCGAGGCCATCGACTCGTTCACGATCCGCTCGTCCTCCGCCGACCACTGGCGAAGGAGCCCTTGGTGGGGGTAGCGGCCGCGCGCCACCAGGTCGCCCACGGTGATCCCGTCGGGCGCGATGGACGACTGCGGGAGCAGGCCGAGCGTCCGTGCCACCTTCTTCGCGGGCATCGACTGGATGACGTTGCCGTCGAGCAGGACCCGGCCCGCCGAGGGCTTGAGCATCCGCGACAGGGCGCGCAGCAGGGTGGACTTGCCGCAGGCGTTCGGGCCGACGATCACCGTGAAGGAGTTGTCGGGTATCTCGACGGACAACTTCTCCGCGATGACGCGCTGGTCGTAGCCAAGGGTCACGTCGTCCGCGATGAGCCGGTTCACTGCGGCACGCTCCTGCCTGTCGGTGCTCTGGGAGGTATTCGTATCGGTCGCCGTACGCGTCTTCATATCCGCCCTGCCTTGCGCTCGATGACCAGGAGCCACAGCAGGTAGATACCGCCGAGCACACCCGTGACCACGCCGACGGGCAGCTGGTCGGCGCCGAAGGCCCGCTGCGAGGCCCAGTCCGCGACGATCAGCAGGGTGGCGCCCATGAACATCGCCGGCATCAGGTTCGGCCCCGGCGAACGGGTGAGCCGCCTGGCCAGCTGCGGCGCGGTGAGCGCGACGAAGCTGACGGGGCCCGCGGCAGCGGTGGCCGCGGCGGTGAGCAGCACCGCCGAGGCCATCAGGACGATGCGGGTGCGCTCGACGGGCACGCCGAGCGCGTAGCCGACGTCGTCGCCCATCTCCAGCATCCGCAGCGGACGTGCGTACGTCATGACGAGCGGTACGAGGATGGCGCACAGGACGAGCAGCGGCCAGACCTGCTCCCAGTCACGGCCGTTGAGCGAGCCGGTCATCCAGACGACGGCGCGGGCGGCGTCGACGAGGTCCGCCTTGGTGAGCAGATATCCGTTGATCGCAGTGACGAAGGCGGAGACGCCGATGCCGACCAGGACGAACCGGAAGCCGTGCACGCCCCGCTTCCAGGCGAGCACGTAGATCGCGAAGCCGGTCACCAGGCCGCCCACGAGCGCCCCGCCCGCGACCTGCACCGCGGTGCCCTGGAAGAGGACGATCATGATGAGCGCGCCCGCGGTGGCCCCCTGCCCGAGGCCGAGGATGTCAGGACTGCCCAGCGGATTGCGGGAGATGGACTGGAAGATCGCGCCGCCGAGCCCGAGCGCGGCCCCCACGAGGAGGCCGACGAGGACCCGCGGCAGGCGCAGGTCGTTGATGATGAACTCCTGGCCGGCGTCGCCGTCGCCGAGCAGGGTGCGGATGACGTCGGCGGCGGGGATGGGGAAGTCGCCGGTGCCGATCAGGACGACGCTCGCGACGAGCGCGGCCAGGATGAGCACGGCGACGACCACGGCCGTGCGGACGTCGAGGCGGAAGCTGAGCCCGCCCCGGGTGCGTATCGCCTTCACAGCTGGGCCAGCCTCCGCCGTCGTACGAGAAAGATGAAGACCGGGGCGCCGATCAACGCGGTGATGATGCCGACCTGCAGCTCTGCGGGGCGCGCGACGATACGCCCGATGACGTCGGCGCCGAGCAGAAGGACGGGCGAGAGGATCGCCGCGTACGGCAGGATCCAGCGCATGTCGGGCCCGGTGAAGGACCGCACGACGTGCGGCACCATCAGGCCGACGAACATGATCGGCCCGCAGGCCGCGGTCGCCGCACCGCAGAGCAGCGTCGCGGCGGCCATGGACAGGGCACGGGTGCGGTTCAGATGGGCGCCGAGCGCGCGGGCGGTGTCGTCGCCCATGGCCATGGCGTTGAGCGGCCGGGCGAGGCCAAGCGCGAGCACGATGCCGATCACGAGGAAGGGCAGGACCTGGAGGATGGTCTCGGTCTTGGCGGAGGCCAGGGAGCCGACCGTCCAGAAGCGCATCTTGTTGAGCGCGGCGTTGTCCGTGATCATCACGGCCTGCAGATAGCCGTAGAGCGCGGCGCTCAGCGCGGTACCGGCGAGCGCGAGCCGTACGGGCGTCGCGTTGCGGGTCCCGCCGAGCACGTAGACGGCGGCTCCGACCACGGCCGCTCCGGCGAAGGCGAACCACACGTAGCCGCTCAGCGAGGTGACGCCGAAGAAGCTGATGGCGGTGACGACGGCGGCCGACGCCCCGAGGTTGATGCCGAGCAGTCCCGGGTCGGCGAGTGGGTTGCGCGTCAGCGCCTGGAGGACGGCTCCGGCGAGGCCGAGGGCCACGCCGACGAGCACGCCGAGCAGTGTCCGCGAGAGCCGCTCTCCGACGACGACATCGCCGTACGTCCCGGTGTCCTGGAAAAGGCCGTGCCAGACCTGGTCCATGGACAGCTGTTTGGCACCGACCGCGATGCTCGCCACGACGACGAGCAGCAGCACACAGACCGAGACGAGGAGCCCGGCGCTGCGTATCGCGCGGCGGTTGGGTGGCGCGGGGGCGGTCTCCGCGCTGGCTTCGGGGGGACTGTCGACCAACACCAGGTTAGGTTAGCCTACCCTCGCACTGGACTTCGACGAGAGAAGCACCACCTATGCGTGTCCGCCGCCCGATACCTCCCGGTCCGACCCGACGTGGCGTACTCGGCACGGGCAGCACCCTCGGCGTCGGCAGGCTCCTGACAGCATGCGGCGGCACTGAGGACGACACAAAATCGTCAGGCGGCGGCAAGGGGTGGAGCTTCCGGGACGACCACGGCACGACGGCGACCCAGGCGTTGCCGATGACGGTCACCTTGTCGACATCGAGACCCGCCGTCTCCAGCCAGTTCAGCATCGACACATACGCCGCCGATCTGATCCTTGTCGACAAACAGACCGGCAATCTCCAGCCCGACGAGCTCAATTCAGAGAAGGCGGCAGCCTGATGCCCACGACCCACCGCCCCCTCGCCTCCAGAGGTATGTCCCGCCGCGGCCTGCTGGCGTCCGGCGGAGCCCTCGGCATCGGCGCGCTGCTCAGCGCCTGCGGGGGCGAGGAGAAGAAGTCCGGGAAGGGGAAGAGCGCGGGCTCGAAATCCTGGAGCTTCAAGGACGACCGCGGCAGGACCGCCAAGGTCGCCCACGCGCCGAAGAACATCGTCGCCTACATCAGCACGGCCGCGGCGCTGCACGACTACGGCGTCACCTGTACCGGAGTCTTCGGCCCCTCCAAGCCGGTGGACGGCAAGCCCAACCCCCAGGCAGGCGATCTCGATGTCGACAAACTGACGAGCCTGGGCGAGTCCTTCAACCAGTTCAGCATCGAGAAGTACGCGGCGCTCGAACCCGACCTCCTGGTCAGCAACATGTTCCCGCCGCCGGCCCTCTGGTTCGTGCCCGAGGAGAGCACCAAGAAGATCGAGGCACTCGCTCCCACGGTCGGCATCAACGGCGCCCGCGCCTCGCTCCTGGAACCGCTCAAGCGCTACACCGAACTCGCCGAGGCGCTCGGCGGGGACCTCACGTCGGAGAAGGTACGCACCGCCAAGGCCCGCTTCGACAAGGCCGAGCGCCGACTGCGCAAGGCGGCGAAGGCCAACCCCGGCCTGAAGGTCCTCGCGATGACCGGCGACGCCGACCAGTTCTATGTCGCCGTACCGGACTCCTACTGCGACCTGAACTACTTCAAGGACCTCGGCGTCGAGTTCGTCGAGGGCAAGAAGAGCGACGACTGGGGCTTCTGGGAGTTCCTCAGCTGGGAGAACGCCGACAAATACCACGCGGATCTCATCATGATGGACAACCGGTCGAGCGCGCTGCCGCCCAAGGAGCTCGCGAAGAAACCCACCTGGGAACTGCTCCCCGCCGTCAAGGCCGACCAGACCGTGCCCTGGTCGATGGAGGAGCGCTACAGCTACGCCGGTTTCGCCCCCGTACTCGAACAACTCGCCGCCGCCATCGAGAAGTCGAAGAGGCTCACCTGATGTCCGAATCCCCGTACCACTTCTTCGACACCCACGTACTGCGCACCGAGTACGTCACCCCCTCCATGATCCGCGTGGCCCTCGGCGGCGACGACCTGGCGCGGATGGCATCGGCGGGCCGCGACCAGCGCATCAAGGTGTTCCTGCCACACCCGGGCCAGGACGCCCCCGTCATGCCGGACACGACGAACGGCGACGCGGCCAACTGGTACGCCGACTGGTGCGCCCTCGACCCCGACGTGCGGGGCATCATGCGCACCTACACCACGCGTGAACTGCGCCGCGATCCTGACGAGTTGATCGTCGACTTCGCGGTCCACGGCGCGACCCCCTCGCCCTCCGACGGCCCGGCCACCAGCTGGGCGCGGTCCGCCGGGCCCGGCGCGCGGATCGGCGTGCTCGCCCCCATCGAGGAGGAGAACGGCGCCTACGACTTCAGGCCGCCGCAGGACACCGACTGGGTCCTGCTGACCGCCGACGAGTCCGCGCTCCCGGCGGTCGCGGCCATCCTGGAGACGCTCCCGCCCCGGACGCCGACCCGCGTCTGGATCGAGGTCCACGACCTGGCGGACAAGCAGGAACTGCCCACGAAGGCCGACGCCGAGATCACCTGGCTCACGGAGGAAGGCTCGACGCCCTCCGCGATCCGCGCCGCCGAACTGCCTTCGGGCACCCCGTACGCCTGGGTCACGGGCGAGTCCGCGACGGTCAAGACGGTCCGGCGTCACTTGGTCGGCGACCGCGACTTCGACCGCAAGCGGATCTCTTTCTCCGGCTACTGGCGCAAGGGCACCACCACGGACGAGCTGATCGACCGCAACGAGACGGCCTGACCTTCCCTGGCCCGCCCCTCACCGAAGCCGCCCGAGGCCCCGACCGCCCACCGCCGGCCGGGGCTTCGCCGTAGGTCGGGGCTTCGCCGTACGTCGGGCAGCAGGGCGCTCAAGAGGCGGCGGCTACATCCCCAGCCGCGCCAACGCCTTCCCCGCGTCCAACGTGCTTTTGCCGTCCCCCGCCTCCGTCCACGCCGCCGCGCACAGCGCCCGCAGCCCGTCCATGACCTCGCCCTCACCGTCGAGCACCAGCTCGTGACCCCGCGCCGAAGCCGTCCAACCGCCGCAGCCGAAGCCGCCCTCCGCCGGGGTCACCTCGGGCTGGCCGGTCAGCATGCCGCGCAGGTCCGCGTCCACGTACGCCGGCCGGTGCTCGGGCGGGGCGGCGAGCAGCTGGGCGCCGTCCGTGACCCCGGTCAGGACGAGCAGCGAGTCCACCTCGCCGTTGAACGCGCCCTCGATGTCCGTGTCGAGCCGGTCCCCCACGACCAACGGCCGCTCGGCGCCCGTCCGCAGGATCGTCTCGCGGTGCATCGGAGGCAACGGCTTGCCCGCCACCTGCGGCTCCGCACCCGTCGCGATGCGCACGACCTCGACGGCCGCGCCGTTGCCCGGCGCGATGCCCCGCGCGCTGGGAATCGTCAGGTCCGTGTTGGACGCGAACCACGGCACGCCCCGCGCGATCGCGTAACAGGCCTCGGCGAACCGCCCCCACGCCATGTCGGGACCGCCGTACCCCTGCACGACCGCCACGGGCTCGTCGTCCGCCGACTCCACCGGCTCAAGACCACGCTCGCGCAGCGCGACCCGCAGCCCTTCCCCGCCGATCACCAACACCCGTGCCCCTTCGGGGACTTGTTCGCTCACCAGCCGTGCCGCCGCCTGCGCGGACGTGATGACGTCCGCGGCCCCCGTGGGGATCCCGAGCTCCGACAGATGCTCGGCCACCGCGTCCGGCGTACGCAGCGCGTTGTTCGTCACGTACGCGAGATGCATGCCGCCGGACCGGGCCGTCCCGAGCGACTCGACGGCATGGTCGATCGCGTGGCCGCCCGCGTACACCACCCCGTCCAGGTCGAGCAGCGCCGTGTCATACGCCTCGCTCAGCACATTCCGGCTGCCTTCGGGCCGCGTCCTGACGGTCTGGCTCATTACGCATCGCTCCTCGATCGATCCCACTCCCCCGATCATCGCTCATGCCACTGACACACATACGATGCAGCAATGAACACAGCGGGTCATACCGACGACCAAGGCCTCGACCTGATCCCGTTCCGGGGCGTGCGCTACGACCCCGACCGGGTCGGCAGCCTTGCCGCCGTGACGTCCCCGCCGTACGACGTGGTCGTACGGCCCGACGGCCTGCTCCACCTGGAGTCCGCCGACCCGCACAACATCGTCCGGCTGATCCTCCCGCAGGCGACCACACCGGCGGCCCGCAACCAACAGGCCGCCGAGACCCTGCACGCCTGGCTCACCGAGGGCATCCTCGCCCCCGACCCGGAGCCGAGCCTCTACATCTACGAACAGCGCGACGCCGGCATCCTGCAGCGCGGCGTCATCGGCGCACTGCGCCTCTCCGAGGCCGAGGACGGCATCGTCCTGCCCCACGAGGGCGTCATGCCGCACGTCGTGGAGGACCGCGCGGCCCTGATGCGCGCGACGAGCGCCAACCTCGAACCGCTGCTCCTGACCTACCGCTCGGACGACGACGCCAAGGGCGCGACAGCCGTCATCGAGCGCACCGTCATCACCGAACCTCTCCTGTCGACGACCACGGAGGACGGCTTCAGCCACCGCCTGTGGGCGGTCACCGACCCCGCCGACCTCGCCGAGATCCAGTCAGATCTCTCCCACCACCAGGCCCTGATCGCGGACGGCCACCACCGCTGGGCGACCAATCTCCGGCTGCGCTCCGAGCACCCGTCCGACAGCGCCTGGGACTACGGCCTGGTGCTCCTGGTGGACACCGCGCGCTACCCGCTCCGGGTCCGCTCCATCCACCGCTACCTGCACGGGCTCCCGGTCGCCGACGCCCTCGCCGCCCTCAAGGACTCCTTCCGCGTCCGCACCCTCGAAGGACCCCTGCCCCGCGCCCTCGAAGCCCTGGCCGAAGCGGCGGCCGAGGGCAACGCCTTCCTCCTCGTGGGTGACGGCGCCTTCCACCTCGTGGACCGCCCCTCCCCCGACCTCCTGGCCCGTACGATCCCGGCGGACCCGCCGGAGGCCTGGCGCACCCTGGACGCGACGGTCCTGCACTCCACACTCCTCGATCACATCTGGCAGATCCCGGACGCCCCGGAACACATCGCGTACATCCACGACACCGAGGCGACGGTGGAGAAGGCGGAACGCGACGGCGGTACGGCGGTCCTGATGCACCCGGTCCGCGAAGAAGTCGTACGCGACCTGGCCCGCCAGGGGGTCACGATGCCCCGCAAGTCCACGTCCTTCGGCCCCAAGCCGGCATCGGGCCTGGTCCTGCGCAGCCTGGACCTCTGAAGCACGCACACATACGACAACGGGCGGGATCCCCGAAGGGATCCCGCCCGTTGTCGTATTACCAGGTCAGTGCTCAGGCCTTGCGGTCCTCGTCACCGTCACCGTCGTCGTCCAGCTCGAAGTCGTCCTCGTCGTAGTACTCCTCGACACCCTCGTCCTCGTCCTCCAGGACGGGGGCGGCATCGACGACCGCGGGCTCCGCGACCGCCGCGGCCGCGTCCACGTCGCCATGGAGCGCGTCGACGAACTCGACGCCGTCCAGCTCGGCGAGACGGTCCGACGCGTCGGTGCTGCCGTCCTTGTCGGACTCGATGACCTTCGCGAACCACTCGCGCGACTCGTCCTCACGACCCGCGGCGAGCAGCGCGTCGGCGTACGCGTACCGCAGCCGCGCGGTCCACGGCTGGACGGAGTTCGACGCCAGCTCAGGACCCTGCAGGGTGACGATCGCGGCATCGATCTGCCCCAGGTCGCGCCGCGCACCGGCGGCGACGAGACGCATCTCGACCTGCCCCGGCTTGTCCAGCTTCTGCACCTCGGGCGCCCCGGCCATGTCCAGCGCCTTCTCGGGCCGGCCCATACCGCGCTCACAGTCCGCCATGACGGGCCAGAGCTCGACACTGCCGGTCATCCGCTTGGCAGCACGGAACTCACCGAGCGCCTCGCTGTACTTCTGGGTCGCGTACGCCGCGAAACCCGCCGCCTCGCGTACGGCGGCGACACGCGAGGCGAGCCGCAGCGCGACACGCGAGTACTCGTAGGCCTGCTCGGGGTCCTCGTCGATGAGGTTCGCGACCATCACCAGGTTCCTGGCGACGTCCTCAGCGAGCCCCTTGGGAAGGCTCTGCAGCTCCTGCTGCACGTCCTTGTCGATCTCGTGACCCGTGACGTCCTCGGGGATCGGCAGCCGCTTGATCGGCTCGCGGTCACGGTCACGGTCGTCACGGCCGCGGTATCCACCACGGTCGCCGTCGCGCCGGTCATCGCGCCCACGGAACCCACCGGGCCGCCCACCACGGTCGTCGCGCCGCGGCCCACCACGGTCATCGCGCCCACGGAAGCCGCCACCGCCGCCACCACCACGGTTGTCATCGCGACGGAAACCGCCACGGTCACCACCGCGATCGCCACCACGGTCACTGCCGCGGTCGTCACGACGGAATCCACCACGATCGCCACCACGGTCATCCCGACGGTCGTCACGGCGGAAACCACCGCGATCGCCACCGCCACGGTTGTCGTCACGACGGTCGTCACGCTGGAAAGCGGGGCGGTCGCCACCGCGGGGCCGGTCATCACGGCGATCGTCACGCCGGAAGCCACCACGGTCGCCACCGCGATCGTCACGACGGTCATCACGGCGGAAACCGCCACGGTCGCCGCCACCACGATTGTCGTCACGACGGAACGCGGGGCGGTCACTGCCGCCACCACGGTTGTCGTCACGACGGAACGCGGGACGGTCACTGCCGCCGCCGCGGTTGTCGTCACGGCGGAAGCCACCGCGCTCGCCGCCGCCACGGTTGTCGTCGCGACGGAAGCCACCACGGTCACCACCGCGGTCATCACGCCGGTCGTCACGGCGGAACGGGGGACGGTCGCCATCACGGCGGTCGTCACGGCGCGGGGCACCGGAGGTCGAACGGTCGTCACGGCGGAACGCGGGACGGTCACCGTCGCGACGGTCGTCACGGCGCGGGCCACCGGAGGTCGAACGGTCATCGCGACGGAACGGAGGACGTCCGCCACCATCCCGGTCATCACGGCCGCGGAAGCCGCCACCACCGCGGTTGTCGTCACGACGGAAGCCACCACGGTCACCACCGCGATCGTCCCGCCGGTCATCACGGCGGAAACCGCCACGGTCGCCGCCGCCACGGTTGTCATCACGACGGAACGCCGGGCGGTCACCGCCGCCGCCACGGTTGTCGTCACGGCGGAAGCCACCGCGCTCGCCACCCCGGTCGTCGCGACGGGGGGCGCCCCGGTCGCGGTCGTCACGGCGGGGGCCACCGGAGGTGGAGCGGTCGTCGCGGCGGAACGGAGGACGCCCGCCACCGCTACGGTCGTTGTCGCGACGCGGTGCGCCGCCACGGTAACCGCCACGGTCGCCACCGTCCCGGCTGCGCTGCCCGCGCTCCGGTCGCTCGTCGGGAGAGTTGGTGGACATCGGTGACTCCTAGTCTTCGGTACCGCAGTCATTCTCGCGCAGCCGGGTAGCCGGCGCGCTTCGACAAAAACAAAAAGGACCCTTGGTCCCAGCGTGGACGCTGGGACCAAGGGTCCTCCAAAAATTGTTCGGCGGCGTCCTACTCTCCCACAGGGTCCCCCCTGCAGTACCATCGGCGCTTTGAGGCTTAGCTTCCGGGTTCGGAATGTAACCGGGCGTTTCCCTCACGCTATGACCACCGAAACCCTATGAAATATCCCGCCGCAAAGCGGGATCCCAAACAGGGCAGCGAACAAGCACACTCTTCAATTAAGTGGTGTAGCCGTTCAGCCGACACAACTGTTCGTTGTTTCAGAACTAACACAGTGGACGCGAGCAACTGAGGACAAGCCCTCGGCCTATTAGTACCAGTCACCTCCACCCGTTGCCGGGCTTCCAGATCTGGCCTATCAAC
>NZ_JBVIPS010000008.1:0-29354 GCF_055577715.1 Streptomyces sp. NPDC033177
GGCTTTCCTCCGGGCGCTTCCCTTCGGTGTTTCATTTTGTCTTGCTGTCTTGCGTTTCCGACTCTATCAGACTCTTTCGTGTCCGATTTCCTCGGCGCCTTTCCGGTTCCCGCTCCGGCCTTTCGGCTTTCGCGTTTCCCTTTCCGGCGAGTCCGACTCTACCAGATCCTTTCGGGCCTGATTCCCAGTCAGCGGGCTTTGTCTTCCCGGCTGTTGGGCCGTTCCGACGTCTCAAACTCTAGCGGCTCTTCCCGGTTACTCATAATCGAGTCCTGGAATTGAATTCGGGCATGCCGAAATCGTTCCCGGGGGGATGTCGTGCAGAGTTTGTTTTGCCGCATCTCAGCGGCGGGAGGTGCTGTCGCAGAACCGTTACGGCTCCGTGGCAACCCGAAGAACCTTACGGATCCGGCGGGTGACTGTCAAACGCCGTGGTGGGGCGCTCAGCCCCGGCCCAAGAGGCCCCTCAGTCCAGGTCGGTGAGGCGTCCGCCCGCGTCCGGCTGGGCGTGCTCCACCCGGCGTAGGAGACGCGTCAGTACTTCTCCCAGTGCGCCGCGCTCCTCCTGGGACAGGTCCTGGAGGAGGTCCTCCTCGAACACCGTCGCGAGGCGCATCGCCTCCAGCCACTTCTCTCGGCCTTCGGCGGTGAGCTCGACGATCACTCGGACGCGGTTGGACTCGTCGCGGTCCCGCGTCACCAGACCCTCCGCAACCATGCGGTCGATGCGGTGAGTCATGGCGGCCGGCGTGAGGCCCAGGCGCTTCGCGAGCTCGCCGGGTCCCATTTGGTACGGGGCGCCGGAGAGGACGAGTGCCTTGAGGACCTCCCACTCGGCGTTGCTGATGCCGAGGGTCGCGGTCTGTCGTCCGTAGGCCACGCTCATCCGCCGGTTGAGGCGGCCGAGGGCCGAGACGATCTCCTCGACCTGGGGGTCGAGGTCCTGGAACTCCCGCTGGTAGGCGGCGATCTGCTCTTCGAGTGTCGGCTCACTGGGGCCGGGAGTGTCACCCATGGCCGCAGTATGGCACGCCCCTACTTGGCGTTGAAGTTCTTCGGTGTGTATTGTTTAGGCTCTAACTTTAGCTTCGAAGTCTTCACGTCTAACTCCTAAGGCAGGTGAAAGTGACCAGGGCGATGGGCGCAGCGATGCGTCGTATTCAGGTAGGCAGCGCGCTGAGCGCGTTTGGTGTCGGGTTCACGGTTCCGTTCCTCTACGTCTATGTGGCGCAGGTGCGGGATCTTGGGGCCAGTACGGCGGGCATCGTGCTTGCCGCCT
Source organism: Streptomyces sp. NPDC033177 (assembly GCF_055577715.1). Lineage (NCBI taxonomy): Bacteria > Bacillati > Actinomycetota > Actinomycetes > Kitasatosporales > Streptomycetaceae > Streptomyces > Streptomyces sp. NPDC033177. Next base: position 1,280 of record NZ_JBVIPS010000008.1, read on the forward strand.
TTGCCATGGCCGCGCTGATCGTCCTGCCCGTCACCGGGCGCGTCATCGACCGCCGCGGCCCGCTCCCCGTGCTCATGGGAGCCGCGCTGACCGCCTCGGTGGGTGCCCTGGCCCTGGGCTTCGCGAACAGTGAGCCGACCGCGATCGTCTCGGCGGCCCTGCTCGGCGCCGGTACCGCGGTGATGCAGCCGGCGCTCGCCACGATGTTCGTCTGGTGCTCGACGCCCACCACGCGCACGCGTGCTTTCGCGATGCAGTTCTTCCTGCAGAACCTGGGCCTCGGCATCGGCGGGCTCTTCGGCGGTCAGATCGTCGACGAGCACGATCCGGGCAGCTTCATCACGCTCTTCTCCATCGAGGCCGTGATGTTCCTGGTGCTCGCCGCGATCGTCGTCACCGTGCGGCTTCCGCACGCGCCGTCCATCCAGGACGCCGTGCCCAAGGACGGGTCCGCGCCGCAGAGCGGTCTGCGGGCGCTGCTCCGGCACAAGGCGATGGTGCAGCTGTGCGTACTGGGCTTCGTGCTCTTCTTCGCCTGCTACGGGCAGTTCGAGTCGGGTCTCTCCGCGTACGGCGTGGAGGCGGCCGGGATCTCGCCGTCGACGCTCGGCATCGCGCTCGCCGCCAACACGGCCGTGATCGTCATCGCGCAGTTCGCCGTCCTGAAGTTCGTCGAGCGGCGCAAGCGGTCGCGGGTGATCGCCGCCGTCGGTCTGATCTGGGCCGTAGCGTGGATCGCGGCCGGGTACGCGGGGCTCGGGCACGGCAGCCAGGCCATGGCGACCGCCGCGTTCATCTCCACGTACGCGCTCTTCGGGCTCGGTGAGGCGATGCTGTCGCCGACCGTCGCCCCGCTGGTCGCCGACCTGGCGCCGGCCGGGATGGTCGGTCAGTACAACTCGGCCTTCGCCCTGGTGAAGCAGCTGGCGCTCGCGGTCGGTCCCGCTGTCGGCGGTCCGATGGGGGCCGCGCTGCACGGGCCGTACATCGTGACGTTCCTGCTGTTCTCGCTGGGCATCACGGTGCTCGCCGTGCGTCTGGGCAAGCAGCTCACCCCGCTGCAGAACCAGCCGTACGTGGCGAAGAGCCGGGTGGTGGCCCAGGGCGCCCCCGAGGCCGTGGAGCCGCAGCCCGCCAACTCCTAGGCGCTACGAGCGCGGCAGGGCGAATTCGCACCAGACCGCCTTGCCGCCGCCCGGTGTGCGCCGCGAGCCCCAGTTCGAGGCGATCGTGGCGATGATGGCGATGCCACGACCCGCCTCGTCCGCGGGCAGGGCGCGCCGGCGCCTGGGCAGGTGGTCGTCGCCGTCCGTGACCTCGATGATCAGGCGGCGGTCCGTGCGGCGCAGGCGCAGGCGCATCGGCGGGGTGCCGTGCTGGAGGGAGTTGGCGACCAGTTCGCTGGCCGCCAGGACCCCCAGGTCGTGCAGTTCGGGCGGGAAGCGCCAGCTGGCCAGGACTCCGGTGGCGAAGGCACGCGCGCGTGGCGCCGCTTCCACGCCACCGAGCAGCTCCAGGGCGGCGTTGCGGAACAGCTCGGCGTTCAGGCCGGAGCGTGCGGGGTGCTGGATGACGAGCACCGCCACGTCGTCGTCGTGGTCGGCCGCCACTCCCAGGGCGCGGATCAGCCGGTCGCACACCACCTGGGGTGTGCCGGTGGCGCCCGCGAGGGCGCGCTCCAGTGCCGCGACGCCTTCGTCGATGTCCTCGCTGCGCCGCTCGACCAGGCCGTCCGTGTAGAGGACGGCGGTCGAGCCGGGGCCGAGGGGGACCGAGCCAGAGGTGTGCAGCCAGCCGCCGGTGCCGAGGGGCGGGCCGGTGGGCTCCTCCGCGCGGTGGATCGTGCCGCCCTCGTCCCGCACGAGGATCGGCAGGTGCCCCGCGGAGGCGTACACGAGGCTGCCTTCGTTCGGGTCGTGCACCGCGTAGACCATGGTGGCGATCTGGCTGGCATCGATCTCCGCGGCGAGGCCGTCCAGGAGCTGGAGCACCTCGTGCGGGGGCAGGTCGAGGCGGGCGTACGCGCGCACGGCTGTGCGGAGCTGGCCCATGACGGCCGCCGCGCGGACGCCGCGGCCCATGACGTCGCCGATGACCAGGGCGGTGCGGCCGCCGCCGAGGGTGATCACGTCGTACCAGTCGCCGCCGACCGCTGCCTCCGTGCCGCCCGGTTGGTACGTGGCGGCGATGCGCAGGTCGTCGGGCTGCTCCAACTCCTGGGGCAGGAGCGAGCGTTGCAGGGTGACGGCGGTCTCGCGCTGGGAGCGCTCGCTGGCCCGCAGCCGCTCGGCGGCCTCCGCGTGGTCGGTGACGTCGGCGGCGAAGACCAGTACGCCGTCGTCCTTGAGTCCCGTGTCGGAGCCGCTTACGGAGAGCGTCACCGGGGTGCAGGTGAAGGTGTACGACCGGCCGCTCGCCGCCTTGCGGGACTTGACCGTGCGCGGCTTGGAGCTGCGCAGGACCTGATCCAGGAGGGGCAGCAAGCCGAGCTCCTCCAGCTCGGGCAGCGACTCGCGGGCGGGTTCGCCTACGGGGCGCTCGCCGAATGCTCCGGCGTACGCCCCGTTGACGTACGCGATGCGGTGGTCGGGGCCGTGCACCAGGGCGACGAGGGCCGGAATGCGGTCGAGCACCTCACGGGTCGGCAGTTCGTCGACGCCCGCGGCGACCGGGGCGAGGGTGGTGGTGCCTTCCGGGCCTCCCTCGACGCGGGCCGCGGGGACGGCGCTCTCTGCTCGCTGTGGCGGGGAGATCCCCAGGTCGGTGCGCGCCGCGGCGCGGCGCTGCGTTCCGGGGAGCCGGGCGCTCCAGCGCGTGAAGTTCACTGCGGTAGGCCTCGTGATGTCGCTTCTGGATCGGGCGGGGATTTCCGGCGGTCCTGGCCCGCCCATGGTCACACGAACAGTCTGGCCGACCGGACTGACATCCGTCAGACGCCGGTGGCGTGCGGGGAGTTCCTGCCTCCGGTCAGGAGGACTCCTTCGGGCTTCTGCCCCCGGCCGCGAGTTCGAATTCCGCACGCGGGTGCTCGAGCGACCCCAGGGAGACGATCTCGCGTTTGAACAGGCCGGACAGGGTCCATTCGGCGAGCACCCGGGACTTGCGGTTGACGGTGGGCACGCGGCTGAGGTGGTAGACGCGGTGCATGAACCAGGCAGGGTAGCCCTTCAACTTCCGTCCGTAGACATGTGCGACGCCTTTGTGCAGCCCCAGGGACGCGACCGAGCCCACGTACTTGTGCGTGTACTCCTTGAGGGGCTGTTCGCGCAGGGAGGCGGCGATGTTGTCGCCGAGCGTCCTGGCCTGGCGTACGGCGTGCTGGGCGTTGGGGGCGCACTCCTTGCCGGGTTCTTTCGCGGTGACATCGGGGACGGCTGCGGCGTCTCCCGCGCCCCACGCGTGCGTGGCGCCGTTCACCGTCAGCTTCGCGGTGCAGTCGAGGCGGCCGCGTTCGTTCAGCGGCAGGTCGGTCGCGGCGAGCACCGGGTGCGGTCTGACGCCCGCGGTCCACACGACCGTGCGGGTGGGGAAGCGCGAGCCGTCGCTCAGGACGGCGACCCGGTCCTCGCAGGAGTCGAGGCGGGTCTCCAGGCGTACGTCGATGTTGCGTCGCCGCAGCTCACGGACCGTGTACTTGCCCATCTCCTCGCCCACCTCGGGGAGGATCCGCCCGGAGGCCTCGACGAGGATCCACTTCATGTCCTCGGCCTTGACGTTGTGGTAGTACCGCGTGGCGTAACGGGCCATGTCCTCCAGCTCGCCGAGCGCCTCGACGCCCGCGTAGCCGCCGCCCACGAAGACGAAGGTGAGGGCCGCGTCGCGGACCGCGGGGTCGCGCGTCGACGAGGCGATGTCCATCTGTTCGATGACGTGGTTGCGCAGGCCGATGGCCTCTTCGACGGTCTTGAAGCCGACGCCGTGCTCGGCCAGGCCGGGGACGGGCAGGGTGCGCGAGATGGAGCCGGGGGCCAGGACGATCTCGTCGTACGTGATCTCGACGGCGCCCGAGCCCTCGTCCGCGGTGGCGAGCGTGGTGAAGGAGGCCGTGCGCTTGGCGTGGTCGACCGACTCGACCTGGCCGATGACGACGCGGCATCTGTCGAGGACGCGGCGGAGCGGGACCACGACATGGCGCGGCGAGATGGAGCCGGCCGCGGCTTCGGGCAGGAACGGCTGATAGGTCATATAAGGATCGGGCGTCACCACCACGATCTCCGCTTCGCCCCGCTTCAGCTCCGGCTTCAGCTTCCGCTGGAGGCGCAGCGCGGTGTACATGCCGACGTATCCGCCGCCCACAACGAGAATGCGCACAGGTTCCTTCACCATCCCATGACGCACCCAGCTCTTGAGTTTGTCCACAGGCTCGACAATTTGTGTGACCGGTCATCGTGCGCGACGCGCCGTCCGGGCTTTGCCGGTGCGCGGGAAAGGTGCGCAGGTCAGCGTGGGGAAGAGGGGAAAGGCGAGGGGGTGCAATCGGGTCGGAATCGGTGCGTACTCCGATCGGGGGGCGGTCCGTGCGGAACCCGCCTCTTCTGAATTGACTCTGGCTCAACTATGTTCGTGTGTCGTCGGGGTGTCGGGGGATGCGCTCGTCGGGTCGGGCTACGGGGCTCGGCGCCGGGCATGCTCCTCACACTCCGGTTAGTCAATGACGGGGAGTGTCTCCGGGGGGAGACGTCATTACCGGGGGAACGCGTATGCATATTCAGGAATCTCACTGGACTTCGAGCCTGGCGTCGGCATCAGCCGTCGCCACCAGCGGGAACGGACGCGACATGGGGGACGGACCGCGTTCGACACCGCTTCGGGTGGACGCACAGCGCAATCTCGAGCACGTGCTTCGCGCGGCGCGCGAGGTCTTCGGCGAGCTGGGTTACGGCGCGCCGATGGAAGACGTGGCCCGGCGCGCACGGGTCGGCGTCGGCACGGTCTACCGCCGCTTCCCCAGCAAGGACGTGCTGGTGCGGCGCATAGCCGAGGAGGAGACCTCCCGGCTGACCGACCAGGCGCGTTCGGCGCTCGGGCAGGAGGACGAGCCGTGGTCGGCGCTCTCGCGCTTCCTGCGGACGTCCGTCGCGTCGGGCGCGGGGCGCCTCCTGCCGCCGCAGGTGCTGCGGGTGGGCGTCGCGGACGAGGTCGCGGGGGCAAGGGACGACGAGGCGCGTGTGCCGCAGCAGCGGCAGGCGGCTCCGGCCGGTCCCGAGCTGCGGCTCGTCGAGCAGCGCCCGGCCCCGGCCGAGGAGTCGGCGGCCGACGACCCCGGGGCGGTCGCGCTCCTGGACGTCGTCGGGCGCCTAGTGGAGCGGGCACGTGCGGCGGGCGAGCTGCGCGCGGACGTGACCGTGTCGGACGTGCTCCTGGTGATAGCGACGGCGGCGCCCTCGCTGCCGGACGCGGCACAGCAGGCGGCGGCGTCCTCGCGGCTGCTCGACATCCTGCTGGAGGGGCTGCGCTCACGCCCCACGGCCTGACGCCCAACAGCAGCACGGCGTACGGCAGCACGGCGACACAGCACCACAGGGTCTGCACAAGTTCGTCACGCGGGAGTCTCAACTGCCGCTCCACACAGGGCGGTTGAGCCTTCCCCGAATGAGTGAACGGTAGTGCTCGATTGCGGGAAGTCACCCCGGAAGGGTGGTTGACCCTCATCGCCGTCCGTCGTAGCGGAACGTTGTGGCACTCTTTCCCGGATGGTCGGGTCTGAGTGTGCAAGCGGGGGCTTCCGCGATGAGTGGTGACGGGCGGGACGAGTCGTCCTCCGCCTCGGGCGGGGAAGCCACAGGGCTGCCTCCCCTACAGGTGCCGAACCAAGGCGGGCCCGCGGCCGCCGGGGGCCCCGGTGTCCCTGGCGGCACCGATCCGAGCGTTCCACCGCAGCGTGAAGGCCTCCGGGGCGAGGACGCGCCGGCCGACAGCGACCTGATCACCCGGATGCGGGCGGGCGACGACACCGCGTACGAAGAGCTGTACCGAAGGCACGCCGAAGCGGTCCGCCGGTACGCCCGCACCTGCTGCCGTGACGCGCACACCGCCGACGACCTCACGGCCGAGGTCTTCGCCCGGATGCTGCAGGCGGTCCGCGGCGGCAGCGGCCCCGAGCACGCGGTCCGCGCCTATCTGCTCACGACGGTGCGCCGTGTCGCCGCCGGGTGGACGAAGTCAGCGAAGCGGGAGCAACTGGTCGAGGACTTCGCGGTGTTCGCCGCCCAGGCCGCGCGCAGCTCCGAGGTCTCCGACGACGACACCCTCGACCTGGGCGCGGACGTGCGCGCGATGCACGAGGCCGAGCAGTCCATGGCCATGCAGGCGTTCCGAAGCCTTCCGGAACGCTGGCAGGCCGTGCTGTGGCACACGGAGATCGAGGACGAGTCCCCGAGTGACGTCGCCACGCTCTTCGGGCTCGACGCCAACGGCACCCGAGTGCTCGCCAAGCGGGCGCGCGAAGGCCTGAAGGAGGCGTATCTCCAGGCGCATGTGAGCACCACGCTCACCGCCGACGAGGAGTGCGCCCGGTATGCCGACCGGCTCGGCGCCTACGCACGCGGCAGTCTGCGCACCCGGGCCGAGCGCGGCCTGCGCAAGCACCTGGCGGAGTGCGCCAAGTGCCGCCTGGCCGCGGGCCAGATCGAGGAAGTCGCCAGCGGCATTCCCGGGGTCGTGCCGATCGCGGTCATCGGCTGGTTCGGCGCCGCCGGGTACGCGAAGGTGGCCGCCCTCGTCGGCGGTGGCGCCGCGGGTGCCGCGGGCGCCGGTGCGGCGGGCGCGGCAGCGGCGGGCGGCGGCTCGTCCGGTGGTGCGGCGGGCGGCGGTGCCGCGGCCGAGGGGCTCGGCGCGCCCGCGAAGGCCGGTATCGCCGCCGGTGTGGTCGCCGCGGCAGCGGCCGCCGTGGCGCTGGCCCTCACCGCGGGCGGGGACAAGCCCAAGGACCTGCCGAGCTCCGACAAGCCGCAGGCCGTCGAACCCGTCGCGCCGGGCAAGCCGCCGCCCGAGAAACCGAAGCCGAAGCCGGAGCCCGAGCAGCCGGTCGCCGAGGCGAAGCCCGAGCCGAAGCCTCCGGCGAGGTCCGCTCCCGAGCCGAAGCCGACCCCGACGCCCACCGCGAAGCCCAAGCCCCCGGCCCCGGCCCCGGAGCCGAAGCCCACGCCGACGCCCACGCCGTCGAAACCGAAGCCCAAGCCGCCGCCTCCGCCGCCGCCCGCCCCCGCGGTCTACCAGTGGAGCGAGCTGCGGTACGGCATCGTCGGTGACGGCACCGAGCCAGAGATGCGGCTCGGCGAGAGCAGCTGGGTCTGGCAGCGCTCCGGCATGTCCATCGCCGACAAGCAGTACGGCCACGGCGTGACCGTCCACGGCCAGTCCTCCGTCACCATCGACCTGAACCGCACCTGCTCCTCGTACGAGGCGGTCGTCGGCGTCGACGACATGACGATGGGCCTCGGCAAGGTGCGGTTCTCGGTCTTCGGCGACAGCACCCGGCTGTGGAAGTCACCGCTGATCAAGGGCGGGGACCCGGCGGTGCCGGTGCAGGTGAACCTGACCGGGCGCAAGACGATCCGCCTGGTCGTCGAGCCGCACTCGCCGTTCTACTCGGCAGCGCTCGCCGACTGGGCCCAGTCACGCTTCCGCTGTACGTAGAACGCGGGCCGCGCTGTACGTAGACCGCGGGCCCCTCTGCACGTGGACCGCGGGCCGCTCCGTACGGAGACCGCGGGCGGCTCAGGCCGGTGCCGTGCGGGTCAGTTCCGCGACCGCCTGGTCCGCGGTGAGCCGCGTGCCCGCGGCGGACTCCGCCTCATACCGCTCGGGGCCGATCGCCGCCAGGGCCGCGGCCCTGGTCTCGTCGGCCTCGGCGCGTTCCGGCATCGGGCGCGGGTGGCCGCCCCGCAGCCGGGTGCCGAAGGCGAGCAGGCGGGCCGCGCGCGGGTGATCGCCGAGCCGGCTGACCAGGGAGGCCCCGCCGTCCACCAGGCCGGCGACGACCACCTCCGCGCACCGGTGGTCGAGAGCCGCCCGCAGGCCCTCCGCGAGCAGCGGCAACGCCTGCTCCGGGCCGGACTCGGTGGCCACGATCCTGGCTTCCACACCTTTCAGGGCCGCGTCGAACTGCGGCGGCGGCGTGCCCCGCGCCGCCTCTTCGCGGGACGCCTCGAACATGGTGCGGGCCCGGGTGACGTCACCGTCGTCCAGTGCCATGAGCGCCTGGAGGAGACGCATGAAGGCCCGGGAGTCCGCCACCCCGTAGCGGTCGGCCTCGATCCCCGCCTCGTGCAGGATCTTCACCGCCACCGCGCGGTCACCCTCGCGGTACGCGATCTCGGCGAGGCGGACGAGCAGGAAGGGCGTCTCGGCGTAGGCGCCCACCTCGTAGGCGAGCCGCAGCGCTTCGTCGTACTCGACGCGCGCCTCGTCGTGCAGGCTGCGCACCATCGCGGCCTCGCCCGCCGCGCTGGACACCTGGGCGCGCATCCAGCGGTCGCCCGTGCGACCGGCCAGCTCGCGCAGCTCGACGAGGTCCTCGTCGACCCCGAGGAGATTGCCCGGGGCGTCGACGGCCAGGTGCGTACGGAACATCAGGCTGACGCCGATCTCCCAGTCGCCGCCGTGCCTGCGGCAGTTGGCGATCACCTCGTCCATGGCGGGCCGCGCGGCATCGGAGCCGTCGAGGAAGAAGGTGGTGAACGGCCAGATGAGGCCGGGGAAGCGAGCCGCCGCGGGGACCGGCCACGCGAAGGCGTCCCGCACCTCCGCGACGTACGCGCGATAGCTCTCCTCGGCCATGGCGTCCGACGGTCTTGAGTCCACCTCCAGGAAGATGTGCAGCAGGCGCAGGCTCATCCAGGACCAGTGGCGGGGCTCGTCCCGCGGCCCGCCCTGCGTGCCGTCCGCACCGCCGTCAGGCCTTTCGGAGGGCAGCGGCGGCGCGAGGTCCAAGAGGCGGGTCACCCATTCCATGGCCTCCCCGCGGTAGTTGCGCAGCCACCAGAACCAGCCGATGTCCAGGACGATCGCCAGGGCGTCGTCCACCTCGCGCGCTTCGATGGTGCGCTGCAAGGCCGCGCGGAGGTTGTCCAGATCCGTCTCCAGGCGCTGGATCCAGGGGAGTTGCTCGGCCGAACGGAGCAGGGGCTCCGCCTGTTCGACCAGCGCGCGGAAGTATGCGGTGTGCCGGCGGGCCGCGGCCGTGCGGAGCTCCGGCCGCTCGGCGGCCCGCTCGGTCGCGTACTCGTGGATGGTCTCCAGCATGCGATACCGCATGCCGCCCGTGGCCGTGGGCTCGGCGACGAGCAGCGACTTGTCCACCAGAGTGCCGATGAGGTCGGCGGCGGGCCCGGTGCAGACCGCCTCGGCCGCCGCGAGATCCCAGCCGCCCGCGAAGACGGACACCTCGCGCAGGACCGTCCGCTCGGACTCCTCAAGCAGGTCCCAGGACCAGTCGACGACGGCCCGCAGGGTCTGCTGGCGTGGCAGGACCGTGCGGCTGCCGCTGGTGAGGAGACGGAAGCGGTCGTCGAGCCGGTCGGCGATCTGCCGTGGGGTGAGCAGGCGCAGGCGGGCCGCGGCCAGCTCGATGGCCAGCGGAAGGCCGTCGAGGCGGCGGCAGATCTCGGCGACGGCCTCGGTGTCCTTCTCCGGGGCGAAGTCGGGGCGCACGGCCATGGCGCGTTCGGTGAAGAGGCGGTGCGCGGGGTCGGGCGGCAGAGGCTCGACCGGGCGGACGAACTCGCCGGGCACGCCCAGGGGTTCACGGCTGGTGGCGACGATGGTGAGGTCCGGGCAGTGCGTGAGGAGGGTCTGGGCGAGGTCGGCGGCGGCGCCGATGACGTGCTCGCAGTTGTCAAGGAGCAGGAGCAGGCTGCGCGGGGCGCAGTACTCGATGAGCAGGGCGGTCGGGTTGCCCTACGGCACAGCGGAAAGCTCGGTGGTCATCAGCACGGTCTCGCGCAGACCGAGCGCACTGACGACAGCGCCGGGCACCGCCTCCGGATGGTCGAGCGGGGCGAGCTCGGCCAGCCATGCCTGCGGATGCCCGGCGGCGGCTTCCTCGGCGAGGCGGGTCTTGCCGGAGCCGCCCGGTCCGGTGAGGGTGACCAGGCGTGCTCGTCGCATGTCAGAACGGATGGCGGCGAGTTCGGGTTCCCGGCCGACGAAAGAGGTCAGGCGGGGACGGAGGTTGCCCTTTCGCTGGAGGCGCTCGGGGCGCCCCGGACGATCCTGACGATCTGGGTTCGCCGGGTTCCTCGGACTCCCCGGGCTCTCCGCGCTCTCCGGACGCCCAGGAGCCGCGGTGTCCGCCACGCTCCCCTCCGGTTCGAGCAACTCCGCGTACAAGGCTCGCAGTTCCGGGCCCGGATCCGCCCCGAGAGCGTCGGCGAGCGTGCGGCGCGCGTTCTCGTACGCGGCCAGGGCGTCGGCGCCCCGGCCCGCGGCGCGCAGGGCGCGGATCAGGAGGGCGTGCAGCGTCTCGTCGTACGGCTGGGCGGCGGTGAGTTCCCTCAGTTCCGGTACGACGTCGGAGGCGTGGCCCAGGAGCAGCCGCGCCTCGACGCGCGCGCGGGTCGCTTCGTCGAGCAGCGCTTCGGGGCGGGTGGCCGCGCTGCGGTCGGGCAGGTCGGCGAGGGCGGGCCCGCGCCACAGGGTGAGCGCCTCGCCCAGGAGGTCGGCGGCTGCCGCCGGGTCGTGCCGGCCGAGGGCCGCCCGTCCCTCGCTCACCAGGCGTTCGAAGCGGTGCAGGTCGACGTCTTCGGGGGCGGCGGTGAGGCGGTAGCCCCCGGGGTCCGAGGCAATGGCGGTCCTGCCCAGCGCGCGCCGGAGGCGGCCTACGAGGGCCTGGAGGGCGGCCGGAGCGTTCGTGGGGGGCTCGTCCTCGGCCCATACCTCGGCGATGAGGGCTTCTACGGGGACCGTGCGGTCGGTGCGGAACGCGAGGACGGCGAGGAGCGCGCGCAGCCTGCGGCCGCCTACGGGCAGGGGCGCTCCTTGTTCGTCGTACGCCTCGGTGGCGCCCAGGATTCTGTACCGCACGGGGTCATTCTCGCCGGTGGTGCGGGTTGAGGCACGAGGGTTTTCCCTCCCTTGGCGAGCCGCTCCCCCGCTGCCTCCGCTCCCTCCGACGCCCTGTACCGGATGCTCCGGCTACCGCCCCGCCCCCAAGGCCCCCCGCTGCGGCACGACACTCCCCGTGGGGACAGCCTTCTGCCGCGCGGGTGTACCCGTCCAGCACGTGCCCCTGCGGGACAGCAGGCGGCGCAGCCACAGCTCCGTGGAGACCAGGTCCGCCAGGCCGTCCAGCGGCAGTGGCTCTCCCTCTGCCGCCGCGCGCAGCGCCTTGCGGACGACGCGGGCCTCCACCAGGCCCGCCTGGGCGAGCAGGGGCGTGTCGAAGAGGGCGAGGAGGTCGTCCACCGCTACGCGCAGGCCCGTCCGCGCCGCCGCCGTGGACGACGCGTGCGATGGCGCGCCCCAGCCGGGCGGCAGTTCGGCCACCCCGGCGCCTTCGAGGACCTCGCGCAGGATCGCCGCCCGCGCGCCCGGTTGGACGCGCAGGGCCACGGGGAGCATGCGGCAGGCCCGGACCACCTGGTTGTCCAGGAACGGCGCGTGCAGCCGCTGGAACCGGACCTCGGCGGCCTGTTCGAGGACACGCATATCGGCCGCGTGCCTGGCGAGCGCCGCGCGGGCCCGGAATTCGCCGGGCCGCTGGCCGGGTCCGGCGCCGGGGCGTCCGGTCGTGTCCTGGAGGCGAACCGATACTTCAGCGAGCGCCTCACCCGTCAGCCACCGCGCGGCGGGCCCCGGCCTCGCCCACGCGAGAGCGGCGAGGGACGCCCCCACCGCCCCGCCGGGCTCGTCGAACCGGCGGTGCAGGAGACGCTCGGCGAGCGAGTCGACGCCCGCGCGGTAGGACATCCGGGCGAGCTTGCGCGCGGCGCCGTACACGCGCGCGGGGACCATCACGGAGCCCGAAGTTCCGTCCGCTTTCGCCAACGCCGCCACGGGGCGCACCAGATGGCGGCGCCTGCGGTCCATCAGGAGGTCGGCGAGGCGGGCCGGATGCGCGTCGAGCACCTGCCGTGCGCCGTACCCCGTGAAGTGGTCCGCGCTGCCCGAGGAGAGCCGCGCGCGGTGGCGCTGGGCCGTGACGAGGGTGGCGCTCGGCTCGTCCGTCAGAGGGCCGTCCAAGTCCGCGTAAGGGAGGGCCTCTTCGCCCGCGGCCACCACCACGTGGTGCAGGCGAGGGTTGGCCGCGATGACGCCCGCCCGCTCCAGCTCGGCCTCACGGCCTTTGATCGCGAGGTCGTTGAACGTGACGGCGAGGAGCCGCTCCCCCGCGCCCGTGCCGTGCCCGAGGACGGTTCCGGGCATCCCCGGGAGGCCCGCCGCGAGCAGCGCGAGCGTCCCGGACGCGGGTCCCCCGGAGAGGTCGGCGCCGATGCCGGGCACCGGCATCCCGCGCGCCGCGCGCCGCTCGGCGGGGCCCATGCCGGGCACCGGGCCGGGGTCGACCTCCGAGGCTCCGGGGACGTGCCGCGGGGCGCCGAGGCGGGCGCGCACGGCCTCCACGAGCGCGTCGCGGACGCCGTCCACCGCGGCGGTCGCGTCGGCGGCGGGCGCGGCGACCGCGAGGGACGCCACGTGTTCGTACCCGGCGATCTCCCGGCTGCCGGCGCGCAGGATCAGGGCGTGCCCCGGTGGCACACGGCGCACGCCCTGGTAGGGCGTCGAGTCGTGCAGTGCCTCCGGTACGTCGGGCGCCGCGAGGAGCGCCGCGAGGTGACCGATGTCCAGGTGGGCCTCGATGAGGTCGGCGAGCGGCAGCGCGGCCGTCGCGAAGGCCGTGCCCTCGGCCCAGGGGGTGTAGAAGACGGGACGCGCGCCCGCGAGGTCTCCGGCGACCATGACGCGCCGGCCGACCTGGACGACCGCGGTGTAGCTCCCCGACCACGCGGTCAAGTGCCGCAGGGCGCCGCCCCGGGCGGCGAAGAGTCCGACCCTGAGTTGTTCGTCGCTCGCCCCGCAGGTGCCGAGGACGGCGATGCGCGTCTGTTCGTCCGCCTGCACCGTGCGCACCTCGTCGGCGCGCCAGTCACCCACCGCCCACAGCGGATCCGGGTCACCCCACAGGAGTTGGGAGCCCACGGGATGAACGGTCTCGCCGTTCTCACCGGTGGCCCCGGCCGAGCCCACCACCACAGGCTTCACGGCAGTGCTGCTCCACCCCACCAACCACCGCATCGTTGCCTCCACAGGCTGTGGACAACCAGTGCATCGAAGAACTGGGGTCCCATGCTGCCACGAAGGAGGCGCGCGGGAGTGGCTACGGGCGTGCCAACGCTCCCGCTGATCTGCCGCGAGGGAGCGGTACTTGAAAGGCGCGACCACGGCGCATTCTTTGCGCTGGGGCGCACGACCCCGGCGCCCGAAGAGGCGATTTTCGGCCAATTCGGGGGGTGGCACGCGCGCGACGGAACCGTAATCGGCACCTCACAGTCCGGGAGGCGGCGTTCGCCCCCCGGACCGGTCCGCCGCCCGCGGGGATGAAGGCGGCGGTGTCCCCCAGCCCACTGACTCCAGCGCAGCGGGCCGACCCACGCACCGTCAATGGAAGCGCTCCCCTTATGGCCGGTGAAGAGCGCACACGCAGGCGCACGGCCACACACCGGGAGCACACCCCGGCACTCCCCCGCTCCCCTACCGGCAACAATCTCGCCATACGGAACTGCGCCTCTTAACGCTTGGGATTCGGCGAACTACGCTGTGTGTGCTGATGTTTTCGCGGAGGCATATACCTGGGGGCTCGGCCAAGTGCTCTTGCGGCCGAGGTTCCGGGCCACGGCGGTCGTAGTCGCGGACGCCGCTGCCCCTGGGGGAACGCAGCACGCATGCCGCGCGGTCAAGCCATCGCGGCAGCCGTCTGTGTCGAGGGGTGGCGCATGTCCAGGGAGCAACGCGGGCCGAACGAAAAACTCGGCACCGTTCTCGCCCTCGCGGGAATCAGCAATGCGGGACTCGCGCGCAGGGTCAACGACCTCGGCGCTCAACGCGGGTTGACGCTTCGATACGACAAGACATCGGTGGCCCGATGGGTGGCCAAGGGCATGGTGCCGCAGGGCGCCGCGCCGCACCTCATCGCCGCGGCCATCGGGCAGAAGCTCGGCCGGCCCGTCCCGCTGCACGAGATCGGCCTTGCGGACGCCGATCCGGCGCCTGAGGTGGGCCTGGCCTTCCCGCGCGACGTGGGCGCCGCGGTGAAGTCGGCGACCGAGCTCTACCGCCTCGACCTGGCAGGCAGGCGCGCGGGCAGCGGCGGCATCTGGCAGTCGCTCGCCGGCTCCTTCGCGGTGAGTGCGTACGCGACACCGGCCTCCCGCTGGCTGATAACCCCGGCCGACAGCTCGGTCGCCCGCGACGTCATCCTGGACGAGCCCCGCGAATTGGGCCACCTCGATGAGAGCGCGAACAGCGGACATCCGATGAAGGTCGGCCACAGCGACGTGGTGAAGCTGCGCGAGGCGGCCGAGGACGCCCGGCGCTGGGACTCCAAGTACGGCGGCGGGGACTGGCGTTCGTCGATGGTCCCGGAGTGCCTGCGGGTCGAGGCGGCGCCCCTGCTGCTCGGCTCGTACTCCGACGAGGTGGGCCGCTCGCTCTTCGGGGCGTCGGCCGAACTGACCCGGCTCGCCGGGTGGATGGCCTTCGACACCGGCCAGCAGGAGGCCGCCCAGCGGTATTACATCCAGGCCCTGCGTCTGGCCCGCGCGGCGGCCGACGTCCCCTTAGGGGGGTACGTCCTGGCCTCCATGTCCCTCCAGGCGACCTACCGCGGTTTCGGCGACGAGGGCGTCGACCTCGCGCAGGCGGCCCTGGAGCGCAACCGCGGTCTGGCCACCGCACGCACGATGAGCTTCTTCCGCCTCGTCGAGGCACGCGCACACGCGCGCGCCAATGACGCGCAGGCGGCGGGAGCGGCCCTCCGGGCGGCCGAGGGGTGGCTGGAGCGGGCAAGGGACGGCGACAACGACCCCTCCTGGCTCGGTTTCTACGGATACGACCGCTTCGCGGCGGACGCCGCCGAGTGCTACCGCGACCTGAAGGCGCCCCGCCAGGTGCGGCGCTTCACGGAGCAGGCCCTCTCGCGGCCGACCGAGGAGTTCGTCCGCTCGCACGGCCTGCGGCTCGTGGTGTCGGCGGTCGCCGAGCTGGAGTCGGGGAACCTGGACGCGGCCTGCGAGCAGGGCACACGCGCCCTGGAGGTCGCCGGGCGCATCTCGTCCGCGCGGACCACGGAGTACGTCAAGGACCTCCTGCACCGCCTGGAGCCGTACGGGGACGAGCCGCGGGTGGTGGAGCTGCGGGAGCGGGCCAGGCCACTGCTGGTCGCTCCCGCGTAGTCGCCCACGTGCACCGCCGCCAAAATCCGGGCACCGCCGAAACGGCAACAGCATTTAGGCCCCCTGTAACCCCGCGGACCTCGCCGGGTTTGAGGGCGTTGTCAGTGGCGCAGTGCACTATCGGGGTGGGAGGTGATGCGGGATGGTCCGGGCCGTGGCGTACGACTGCGATGTGCTGGTGATCGGCGGCGGGATCGTCGGTCTGTCGACGGCGTATGCCATTACGCGTGCCGCGCCGGGGACGCGGGTCACCGTCCTGGAGAAGGAACCCGGCCCCGCCAGGCACCAGACGGGACGCAACAGCGGGGTGATCCACAGCGGGATCTACTACCGCCCCGGCTCCCTGAAGGCGCGGTACGCGGTGCGGGGCGCCGCCGAGATGGTCAAGTTCTGCGCGGAGTACGGCATCGCGCACGAGGTCACCGGCAAGCTCATCGTCGCCACGGAGCGCTCCGAGCTGCCCCGCCTGCACGCGCTCGTCCAGCGCGGCCGGGAGAACGGCATTCCGGTGCGGGAGCTGGGCCCCGCCCAGATCTCCGAGTACGAACCGGAGGTGCGGGGTCTCGCCGCGATCCAGGTCGGCACCACGGGGATCTGTGACTACGGCTCGGTGGCGGAGCACCTCGCGGACGCCTCCGGGGCCGATGTGCGGTACGGCGCGGAGGTCGTCCGCATCGACCGGCGCGCGACGCTCGGGGTGGCCGTCCGCACGGCCGACGGCTCGGTGGTGCGGGGAAAGGTCCTGGTCAACTGCGCGGGACTGCAGTGCGACCAGGTGGCGATGCTGGCCGGCGACGACCCCGGGATGCGGATCGTCCCCTTCCGCGGGGAGTACTTCGACCTGGCGCGGCCCGATCTTGTGCGGGGCCTGGTGTATCCGGTGCCGGACCCGGCCTTCCCCTTCCTGGGGGTGCATCTGACGCGGGGCATCGGGGGCGGGGTCCATGTGGGCCCCAACGCGGTGCCGGCGCTGGCCCGTGAGGGGTACGGATGGGGTGTGGTGCGGCCACGGGAGCTGGCGGGGACGTTGAGCTGGCCGGGGTCCTGGCGCCTTGCCGGGCGGCACTGGCGGTATGGGGCCGGGGAGCTTCGGCGCTCCCTCTCCAAGGAGGCGTTCACCACGGCCGTGCGGAGGCTGTTGCCCGCGGTGACCTCGGATGATCTTGTGCCGGTGGCGGCGGGGGTGCGGGCGCAGGCCGTCTTGCGTGACGGGACGCTGGTGGATGACTTCCTCATCCGGGAGGGGGTGCGGGCGGTGCACGTCCTGAACGCCCCTTCGCCTGCGGCGACGGCTTCGCTCCCTATCGGGAGGGCGGTGGCCCGGCGGGTGCTGGCGGTTCTGTAGGGCGGTCCCTGCGGGGCGATCCCCAATCCCACCCCTTCCCGAAACTGGGGCTCCGCCCCAGACCCCGCTCCTCAATCGCCGGAGAGGCTGATATTTCAGCCTCTCCGGCGATTGAGGAGGGCCCTCGCGCCGAGCGAGTTTTCGGGAAGGGGTGGGATTGGGGACTAAAATCCCCCCACTGTGTCTGAGTCACCCGCCACCCCCAGCAGCCCCCACGCCCCCCGCCCGAAGGGCGAGCCCCGCTTCCCGGACGGGCCCGCCCCCGACCCCGCGGGCTCACACTTCGAGCGGAGGATCCGCAGCTTCCAGCCCCGCAGGAGCCGCGTCACCGCCGGTCAGGCGGACGCCCTCCAGCGGCTGTGGCCCAAGTGGGGCCTGGACATCGACGGACAGCGCGTCCTCGACCTCGCCGAGCTCTTCGGAAGCGACGACGGCGGCGAGCGACCCGTCGTACTGGAGATCGGCTTCGGCATGGGCGAGGCCACCGCCCAGATGGCAGCGGACGACCCGGACACCGGCATCCTCGCCGTGGACGTGCACACCCCGGGACAGGGGAACCTGCTCGGCCTTGCCGAGCGGAACGGACTCACCAACATCCGCGTCGCGAACGGCGACGCCGTCATCCTGCTCCGCGAAATGCTCCCGCCCGCCTCCCTCGACGGCCTGCGCGTCTACTTCCCCGACCCCTGGCCCAAGGCCCGCCACCACAAACGCCGCATCATCCAGCCCGACTTCCTCGACCTCGCCGCACCCCGCCTCAAGCCCGGCGCCGTGCTGCACTGCGCGACCGACTGGGAGCCGTACGCCGAGCAGATGCTGGACGTGCTCACCGCGCACCCCGCGTTCGAGAACACCGAAGCCGACGGCGGGTACGCGCCCCGCCCCGCCTTCCGTCCCCTCACCCGGTTCGAGGGCCAGGGCCTAGACAAGGGACACGTCGTCCACGACCTGCTGTTCCGCAGGACAGGCGCCCAGGCGGACTGAGCAGGACCCAGCCGGAGGGAGATACGGGCCACGCGCCCCGAGACACCGTCGCGGCCCACCCCCGTCCCTCGTTAGGGTCAACGAGTGGCCACCCGTTCAGCGCACCCTCACCCCCCGATGCCCCCCGCAGGGCCCGCCGGGCTGCGGCACGCGCGCTGGTGGCAGCGGCGGGCGATACGCGCGGCCGCCCTGGTCACGCTGCTCGCCCTGTCGGGCCTGGTGATCCTGGCCCTGGTCAGGGAGCAGACCGGCACGCAGGGCTTCCTGGTCGGGCTCGGTCTCGCGACGCTGCCCTTGCCGCTCCTGGTGGCCGCCTTCCGCTGGCTGCAGCGGGTCCAGCCGGGCCCCTGGCGGAATCTGATCTTCGCCTTCGCCTGGGGCGCCTGCGCCGCCGCCCTCATAGCCATCGTCGCGAACAGCTTCGCGACCCGCTGGATAGCCACCGCCACGGCCGACCCCACCAGCGCGGACACCCTCGGCGCGACGGTCATAGCGCCGATCGTCGAGGAGAGCGCGAAAGCCGTGGCCGTCCTGCTCGTCTTCCTCTTCCGTAGACGCGAGTTCACCGGCATCGTCGACGGCGTCGTGATCGCCGGGGTGACCGCCACCGGCTTCGCGTTCACCGAGAACATCCTCTACCTCGGCAGCGCCTTCGGCACCGACCAGCTCAACGGCGAGACCGGCCTCGCGTCCGTCACGGCGGCGACCTTCTTCGTGCGCGTCGTGATGTCGCCCTTCGCGCACCCGCTGTTCACCGTGCTCACCGGCATCGGCTTCGGCATCGCCGCGCTCGCCGCCGACCGGCAGAACTGGCGGCGCGTCCTGCTCCCGCTCACCGGACTGCTCCTCGCGATGGGCCTGCACGCCCTGTGGAACGGCTCGGCCAGCTTCGGCGACTACGGCTTCTTCGCCGTGTACGCGACGTTCATGCTGCCCGCGTTCGGCCTGCTCACCTGGCTGGCGATCTGGACCAGGCAGCGCGCCCTGCGCGTCGTGCGCGCGGAACTGCCCGCGTACGCGATCGCGGGCTGGCTCACCGCTCCCGAGCCGTACGCGCTCGGCACGATGCGCGCCCGCACCCTCGCCCGCGACTACGCCTCGTACACCCAGGGCAAGGCGGCGGCCCGCGCGGTCGCCCAGTACGAGGCGTACGCGACGTCCCTCGCGCTCCTGCGCCACCGCGGGCGCCGGGGCAAGGCGGGCGCCGACTTCGTCGTACGCGAGCGGGAGTTGCTGCACGCGCTGTGGGAGCGCCGCGAGGCCGCGCGCCCCGCCCTCGCCTACGCGGCACGCGCGACGGCTCCGGTGCTCGTACCGATGCCGCCGCCGTACGGATACCGCCGGCCCTACCCACAGCCGTACGCGCAGCACCCGCAGCCGTACGCGCAGCCCTACGCGCCGCAGCAGCCCTACGCGCAGCCGCCGCACCCCTACGGATATCCGTACGCCCAGCCGGCGATGCCCTACCCCGCGTACAACCCCTACCGCGGCTAGGCCGAAGCCGCCGTCAGCGTCGAAATCTCGGCGTCCGTCAGTTCGAGCTCGCCCACCGCGAGCAGCGCGGGCAGCTGCTCGACCGTACGGGCCGACGCGATCGGCGCCGCCACCGTCGGCTGGGCCGCGAGCCACGCGAGGGCGACCGTCGCGAGCTCGGCGCCACGGGCCTCGGCGACCTGGTCGAGCGCGGCGAGCACCCGCCGGCCGCGCTCGGTCTCCAGGTGCTTTCCGGCGCCCTCGGCCCGCGCGCTGTCGACCCGCGCCCCCGGGCGGTACTTGCCGGTCAGGAAGCCGGAGGCGAGCGCGTAGTACGGGACGGCAGCCAGGCCCGAGCGGGAGGCGACCTGCTCCAGCGGGCCCTCGTACGTGTCGCGCGAGACGAGGTTGTAGTGCGGCTGAAGCACCGAGTAGCGCGCGAGGCCCTCGCGGTCGGAGAAGTCCAGGAACTCCTGGAGCCGCTCGGGGGTCACGTTGGACGCGGCGATGGCGCGCACCTTGCCGGACGTCACCAGGTCGTCGAGCGCGCCGATGACCTCCTCGACCGGGACGGTCGGGTCGTCGTAGTGCGTGTAGTAGAGGTCGATGTAATCGGTGCGCAGGCGGCGCAGCGACTCCTCGGCACCGGCCTTGATGGTGCGCGCGGACAGGCCCTTGAAGTCGGGGTGGGCGCCGACCTTGGTGGCCAGCACGACGTCGGAGCGATTGCCGCGCGCGGCGAACCAGTTGCCGATGACGGTCTCGGACTCGCCGCCCTTGTTGCCCGGCACCCAGGCCGAGTAGACGTCGGCGGTGTCGATGAAGTTGCCGCCCGCGGCGGTGTAGGCGTCCAGCACGTCGAAGGACTGCGCCTCGTCGGCCGTCCAGCCGAAGACGTTGCCGCCCAGGGCGAGCGGGAAGACCTCGAGGTCGGACGAGCCAAGCTTGCGGAGAGAAGTCATGAGGGGATCAACGCCTGTACGGACCACGGAATTCCGTGCAGCGGGACGCCGATTCCATCCGCGCACGGAAGGCTCGCATGCCGAACCGGCAGCCCTGACGTCGGGGGGTTGTCGCCAGGACCGCCGGGGTTCTGGGGTTACCTCAGATCGACTGGCCCTTGCCGCGCAGCCACGCCGCCGGGTCGACCCCGGTGGAGTCGCCGCCCGGGTGAACCTCCATGTGGAGGTGCGCGCCGGTGACGTTGCCGGTGGCACCGACGCGGCCGATGGTCTCGCCGGTGGTGACCTTCTGGCCGGCGCTGACGTTCATGGAGGACTGGTGGCAGAACCAGACCTCGGTGCCGTCGTCGAGTTCGAGGACCGTGCGGTAGCCGTACGCCCCCGCCCAGCCGGCCTCCTTGATGGTGCCGGAGTGGACGGCCTTGATGGGCGTGCCCGTGGGAGCCGCGAAGTCCAGGCCGGTGTGGTAGCCGGAGGACCACATGGAGCCGGGCTGACCGAAGGTGCCGGTGAGCGTGTACGAGGCGACGGGCAGCGTGTAGCTCTTCGCGAGCTTGGCCAGGCGCTCCGCCTCGGCCTTCTTCTTGGCGGCGGCCTCGGCCTTCTTCTTCGCGGCGGCCTTCTCGGCGGCGATCTTCTTCTCGGCCGCGGACTGCTTGGCGGCGGCCTGTTCGGCGGCCTGCTTGACGGCGGCTTCCTCGGCGGCCTTCTGGACCGCGTCGTCCGCCTGGTCCTGCTGGCTCTCCGCCTGCTCCATGATGCGGGCCCGCAGTGCCTCGCCCGCGTCCGTGGTGCCCTGCTCGGCGTCGGCGGTGCTGAGGCCGGCGGCGCTGAGGGGTGCGGCGGCGGTCGTCACGCCGTTGTCCGCGGAACCCGAGTCGGCCGAGCCGTCGGATATCAGGGAACCCACGCCCGGAAGCGACTTGGCCTCCGGCAGCGAGTCCGTGACGGCCGAGAGGTCCGGCATCGCGATGGAGACCGGGGGCTTGCCGTCCTGCGCGGTGGCGATGCCGCCCGCGCCGACGGCGGCGATGACGCCTACGCCGAGAACCGTGGAGCTGCGGGCGAGCCCGCCACCACCCCGCTTGTGGACGCGGTGCCTGCCGCGGACGGGACGGATGGACTCCTCGGTGGGGTTCCATTCCTCCCAGGAATTGTCGTCGTACCCACCGAAATCGTCGTCATTCGGTACGTAAACGCCTTGGGGGGCAGGGCGGTTGGACGCCACTGGGGCGCACTCCTTTCCTTCCTTCTCGCCTACCGGGTTAGCTGACGGGTTCGGAGCAGGAAGGTCTCCTACGAACATCTGGCACGGAGGCACAGATGCCCGATTCACCCCAATTAGTGGTTCCCCGGCTCCCTTTCGGGATTAGGCGCGTGCGCGCGGAGCCGACTCGAGTGACGGCTGGGACGACCGCGCTGCGTTATCGAACGTTAATAGACAGCAGGCCCGTATTCCAAGCTGTTCCGACTGATCGTTAATGCTCACGGCCTGCATTTATCGGGACACCGGGGGCCGGAACGGGGCGAGTTGACCCCACTTCTTCACACACCGGAGCTTCACATCTCCTTGACAGTGCGTCAGTTGTTATGCGGAGTGGTGTCCTTCCGTCACGGCCGGTGACAGGGGCCGCCGCACCGCGAGCAACGCCATGTCGTCGGTCCCCCCGCCGCCGGTGTGCCGCCGCACTTCCTCGACGAGCGTCGTCAGGAGTGCGTCGGGTCCGCCCGGCCCCGGGAAGATCCGGCCGCCGAGCCGCGTCGCCGGGTCGTAGAACTCGCCCCGGGCGTCACGCGCCTCGGAGAGCCCGTCGGTGTAGAGCAGCAGCATCGCCCCCGGCGGGAACTCCGTCTCGTCCGCGCGGTCCGGCCAGGCGCCCAGGTCACCCATCCCGAGCGGCAGTGCGGGCTCGGTGGCGGACATGACGCACAGCCGTCCGTCGCCGCGCAGGAGCAGCGGGCCCGGGTGCCCGCGGTTGATGAGACGCACCAGACCGTCGCCGTGCGGGATCTCCGCGAGCACGGCGGTGGTGAACCCCTCGAAGGCGTCGAGCCCGTCGCGCCGTGTGCCCTCACGCGCGAGGGCACGCTCCAGGCGCTGTGCCACGGCCTCAAGCGTGGACTCCTGCTCGGCGGCCTCCCGGAACGCCCCGATCACCACGGCGACGGCCGCCACCGCGCCCATGCCCTTGCCCCGTACGTCGCCGACGATGACGCGGACGCCGTGCGGGGTGTCCTGCACGGCGTACAGATCGCCTCCGATGAACGCGTCGGCCTCCGCGGCCTCGTACCGTGCCGCGACGTCGAGGCCGCCGATGCGGGGGTCCGGCTGTGGCAGCACGGCGCGCTGGGCGGCCTCGGAGATGGAGCGGGCGGACGCGAGCTGTTTGTCGCTGCGACGTACGACGCGGTTGATGACGACGGCGAGGACGGCGACGGTCGCCACCGTGATCAGTTCGGTGACGGCCTCCACGTCGGTGGTGGTGCTGGACTTGAAGTGCAGGGCGAGGACGGCGGAGCAGGAGGCGGTGCCGATGAGGACGGTGCTGAGCAGCGAGTAGAAGGGCGCTGCGATGAGCGGGGCCGCGGTGAACAGGGGCACGGCGGTGAACCTGGCGGGGGTCGACACGTCGTACACGATCCCGAGGACGATGAGCAGCAGGGGAAGAGCCCGCACGAGTGCCCGCTCGTGCCGGACATCGGGACGCGTGCCGCCGCCCCCGCCGATTCCTCCTCGCTGCCCCACTCACTCAGGGTTCCCGGAGGGGCGGCGGGGGGCGACCGGTGTGGGCCGACCGGGTCATGGAAACACCGAAGGCCCGGATCCATTTCTGGATCCGGGCCTTCGGTCTTTAGTAGCGGGGACAGGATTTGAACCTGCGACCTCTGGGTTATGAGCCCAGCGAGCTACCGAGCTGCTCCACCCCGCGCCGTTGAATGCAACTCTACGCCATCAGGGGGAGTGAAAGCGAACCGGTTACGAACCGCCTGCGAACGGAGCCTTCCACAGGGGCGCAGGGGCGCAGGGGCGCAGGGGAGCTGGGGAGACGGTCCGCTCGGGCGCCCGGCGGAGCGTGACGACCCGGACCGGGCGTCGTTTGCCAGCTCCTGAAGAAGATCATCACCATAGGCATGACAACTGCTCCAACGGCAACGTCATCGACCACGCTCGGACCGCGCTGCCGGCCCAGGTCCGGCTCAGGCCTTCTGGCGGCGGCCGCGTGCCCTACCTGACGTGACCCCCCATACCGTCCCGACCGAGCATTCCCCACGGACAGAAACCGGAGGCGTGGAAACCCGGCCGGCAGAAAGATCGGCCGCTCGAGGTCGGCAGTGGGCCTACCGCGGTTCGCCCTGCCATTCGACGAGGTGTCCACGGAACCGGTCCAGTGGCGGCCCGCGGTGGGAGAATCGAGACAGACCGGCCGGTGAGGCCGGGCTTGGGAATCGCCGCCGGTGTGTGACGGCGATCCCCAAGCGTGAGGATGTGCGGGGCTCCCTGCCGCCGCATCCTCGCGGGCCCACCCCGGAGTTGAGGGTGCGAGATCACCCCCACAGGCCGGGAGGGCGGAGGTTGGAGCCGTGTTGTCGGCGATGCGGCTCCAGCCGGGCCTCGGTGTTGTTCCGGCTCGGGGGCTGGGAGCCTGATGGGATCACGTGGTCGGTGACAGCACGTGATTTTTCCTGCGTCCGGGATCAGGATAAAGCTCCGTGGGCAGCCGCGATAGGGGCCGTTTCAGGCAGCTCGCCCAACGCCTGTCGGTGGACGGACCAGTTGCCCTTCTGCCTTGAGGCGCTCTCTTCGACGACCGCGCGTTCGTTCTCGCGATCCGGCAACCCCGTCAGCTCTCTCCAGTGCCGGAGCCGGGTGGATCGAAACGTGTGACGTGGTCGTCGACGATGGCACGGGCCAGGCCGGTCAAGGGCGTCGCCTGGGTGTGGGCATGGGCGCGCAGCAGGGCGAGGGCCTGGCCGGTCGTGAGGGAGTGGCGGTAGCTGATCATGCCGATGGCCTGGTGGACCACGGCATCCGCGGGCAGGAGCCAGGCGTGGACGAGCTCGTCCTCAGTCGGCACGGGTGTAGCGAGGAGCAGGAGGTCCGCGGCGTCGGCGTGGTCCTGGGCAACTTGCAGGTCGGCGTCGGAGATCGGGCCGGGCCGGTGGCGGTAGAGGGTGAGGACGAGGCCCGCCTGCCGTGCCGGGTCGGCGCCGTTGAGGATCGGCAGGGCGTAGGCGGCGCGGATGTAGTGCGCCTTCGCCTGCTGGGCAAAGACAGGCCAGTGCCGGGTTGCGGCCGCGTCGTCGAGATCGTCGACCGATACCTGAGCGCGCTGGCTCAGGGCCTGTACACACGGGCCTTCGCCGAGACTGATTTGCAGCTCCTCGCCCTTGCGGGCCAGCGGCCCGACCGCGCAGAGCGACACCCGCTGCGCCAGGGCGGCATCGACCGCCAGTGTGAGCCCCACGGAGTACGCGCTGTGCAGGGCCCTCCGGCACGCCTCCCCGATGCGTAATCCGGGTTTGGAGTTATCACCGGTGTAGCGGGCGGCGAGGATCACGGCCTCCCGCCGGGCGGCCGTCATCGAAGGCTCGGTGCGCGAGCAGGCAGGCAGGCGATGTTGAAGCGCGCGGTCATGGTGGCGTCCGAACTCCGGCATTCACCGCCGACGCTGCCCGGATCGGAAGCCAATGTCAGGGTGAGGTGGGCGAGCGGTGTCGCCTGCGGGCAGCCTGTGTCTCCACCGTACGCCTCACCTCGCGTTCCACGGCGTCCACAGACACTTGGTCGCCTGCCCGCTCCCTCCAGAAGCTTGTGGAGGCACTCGGCCGCCTCGCCGACCTCGGCACCCATACGTCGAGAAGACCCTCCGCAGCCAAAGAAGGTCCCTAGACTGGAGGCGTCGTCAGTGTGTCCTCTGCGCCGCGGAGGCCCCCTCCTGAGGCAGTCACGGGAGGTGAGAGCAGTGGGCACCGAAAGTGACCTGCCACACGTGTTGCGGACCCTGCGCCCCTCCCACGGAGAGCCGGGCCTGATCGGCGCCGACCCGAAACTGTGTGCCCAGGCCCTGCTCGTGGACGGCATCGCCGTCTCCGCGACGACCGACGGCGACCTGAGTGAACTGCTGTGGTCCACGCCAGGCGCCAGCATCCGGCTGGAAGACCTGCAGTTCACGGTGGGCCAGGGACCGGCACTCGAAGTGGCCGCCATGTGCAGGCCCGTCCTGGTGACAGACGTGGCGCGCCTGCCGATGGACCGGTGGCCCGCTCTGCTGCCCGAGCTCACGGAGCTGGGCGTCGGCGCGATCTTCTGCTTTCCCCTGGCCATCGGGTCCGCCTGTCTGGGCACGATGACCCTGCAGCGCTCGGCACCTGGCCCGCTGCCGGACGCCACGTCGACCGACGTCTGGCTCGTGGCCAACGCTTTGATCGCCGTCCTGCTGGACAGCGATCCGCAACAAGAGGCCCTTGCCGGCGCGGCTGACTCCGCGGACTTCTACCGGGCCGCCGTCCACCAGGCCAGCGGAATGATCAGCGTCCAGGCCAGGGTGTCGCTCGCCCAAGCTCTCCTGCGGCTGCGCGCCCACGCCTACCGGCACGGGCAGCCGTTGCTGGAGGTAGCCGAGGACGTAGTAGCCAGGCGGCTGGCCTTCCACAATGATGAAAACGGGCCGGACGAACCTGCCGGTGAAGGGACTGAAGGGCCATGACCCGCGAAGAACAACTACTGGCAGCCATGGTCGATGCCGTGGACACCCTCGTCGACGACTTCGACCTGATCGACTTCCTGCACAAGCTGTGCGACCGCTGCAACGAACTGCTCGACGTCTCCGCCGTCGGAGTCATGCTCGCCGACCCCAACGGCGGCCTGCAACTGATCGCCGCATCGGACGAGCACACCCGGCTGCTGGAACTCTTCGCCCTCCAGGCCGACCAGGGGCCTTGCGTGGAGTGCCACCGCGATGGCACCGCCCGCTTCAACATCTCCCTGAAGTCCCCTGCGGAGACTGCCGCCTTCCCGCTTTTCGCCGAGCGTGCCCGCCAGGCGGGATTCGCCACCAGCCACGCTCTGCCGATGCGCCTGCGCCGGAAGGCCGTGGGCGCGATGAACCTCTTCGACTCCCGTGAACAGAAACTCAGCGACGGTGACGCGCGAGTGGCTCAAGCACTGGCGGACGTGGCCACCATCGCCATCCTGCAACACCGCACCGTCGTCCACGCCAACATCGAGCGCGCCCAGCTACGGGCCGCTCTCTCCAGCCGCATCGTCATCGAACAGGCCAAGGGCATTCTGGCCGAACGCTGGCAGGCCACGCTCGACGAGGCATTCGATGCCCTCCGCCAATACGCTCGCGCCCACCAGCAGAGCCTGGCCGAGCTCTGCAGGCAACTCATCGACGGCTCCATCGACCCCTCTGCCGTGCAACGACCCTGACCAACCCTGACCGCGCACCCGGCCAGGTACCCGCCCCAGCCCCCGGCGGAAGGACGTGTCTCTCCCGCCGCCTGCCTCGCCATAGGGACACCTCGTGAACCAGGACCACCACGCCGCGGCCTGGCAGCGCATCAGCACCGCTGCTCACACCGGTGGCGTCACGCTCACCGTCGCCTGCACGGCCTGCGCCGACGACGTGGAAGCCGACTTCGCCGGAGCCACCCTCGTCGTCGCCGGAGAACTACGCCTGCTGGCCACCGCCACCGACGAGCGCGCCCGGAGCGTGGAAGACGCCCAGCTGATCACCGGCGAAGGACCATGCACCGACGCCTACACCCGCCGCGCCCCCGTCGACACCGCGGACATGCTCCAGGCGACCGACCGCTGGCCCGCCTATGCCCCCGTGGCCGGCGAACACGGCGTCCGCAGCGTTCTGGCACTTCCCCTGACGATCGGCGCCCTCGCCATCGGCGCCATGGATCTCTACCGCCTCGAGCCCACCCCGTTCAGCCCCGCCCAGAAGGAGCGGGCCAGTGCCTACGCCCGCATCCTGGCCCTGCTCGCCCTGGAAGAGCACCCGCACCTGCTCGCCGGCCGTTCCCGGCCCACCCAACGCGGACCACAGGGCTACCCCCCTACCGTCCACATGGCCGCCGGTGTCCTCGCAGCCAAAGACGGGCTCACCCCCGAAGACGCCCTGGCCCGCCTCCGCGCCCACGCCTTCAGCCACAACCAGCCCCTGCTGCGCACGGCGGAACAGGTCATCAACACCCACCAACTCGACTAGAGATGCGTGCGCAGAGGACCACCGATGCTGTCGTACGGTCCACGACACCATCGGCCGCTGCCGCGCCATCCGCTCACGCATCGCTCACGCGAGTCCCCGAGAACAACGCAGCGCCCGAGCCAGCCGAAGCCGACTCGGGCGCTGCGTTGCAGGTCAGAGGGGGTTTCCCTCACCTACTTTCCGTAGACCGTGTGGGACTCGAACCCACAACCAATGGATTAAAAGTCCACTGCTCTGCCAATTGAGCTAACGGTCCGTGCGGATGCACCCCCCGAGCATAGCCGCAGAGGCCCGGTCGTCCGATCGGGTATCGCCTCCCGGGCCCGTCGCGCGGTCCGCGACGGGCCCGGGACGGTCGCCGCGCGCACGACGAAGGGCCCGCACGGCAAAGCCGTGCGGGCCCTTCGGTTCAACTGTTCAGCAGGCGTCAGCCGTTGCGCTTCCAGCGCGGCTTGTCGTCACGGCGGCCGAAGGAGCCGGTGCCCGTGCCGGTGCCGGACGTACCCGAGTTGCGGTTGTACGACGGGCGGTCGTGGCCGCCGGAGCGGAAGCCACCGGAGCCGCCCGCGGGGCGGTCGTCGCGGCGGTCGCGGTTGAACGGACGGTCGCTGCCACGGTGGCCGCCGGAGGGGCGGTCGTCGCGGCGGAAGCCGGAGCCACCACGGTCGTTGCGGTCGCGGTTGAAGCCGCCGCCGCCCC
>NZ_JBVIPS010000008.1:29452-174790 GCF_055577715.1 Streptomyces sp. NPDC033177
CTCACGACGGTCACCGCCACGGAAGCCGCCCGAGGGACGGTCGTTGCGGTCACGGTTGAAGCCGCCGCCACCCTCACGACGGTCGCCGCCACGGAAGCCACCACGGTCGCCGCCCGAAGGACGGTCGTCGCGGCGGAAGCCGGAGCCACCACGGTCGTTGCGGTCACGGTTGAAGCCGCCGCCGCCCTCACGACGGTCACCGCCACGGAAGCCGCCCGAGGGACGGTCGTTGCGGTCACGGTTGAAGCCGCCGCCACCCTCACGACGGTCGCCGCCACGGAAACCACCACGGTCGCCGCCCTCGCGACGGTCGCCGCCACGGAAACCACCACGGTCACCCGACGCACGGTCGTCACGGCGCTCGAAGGAACGGCCACCGCGGTCGTCGCGGCGCTCACGCTCGTAGTTGCCGCGCTCGTCACGCTGCGGACGACGCTCCTCGCGAGGCGCGGCCGCGGGCTGCTCCGGGACGGAGACAGCTGCCTCGACCTCGGCCTCGGCGGCGGCGGTGGCCTCGGCGACCGCGGTCTCCGGGTCGTCGCCACGCTCGCGGGCGGCACGCGCGGTGAGACGCGAGGCCTCCTCGCGCAGCTCCGTCGCACGACGGGTCGCGCGCTCCAGCTCCTTGGTGAGGTCCTTGACCTCACGCTCGGCCTGGGTCGCCGCGTTGCCCGCGGAGTCGGCCTGCACCTCGGTCATCGAACGGGCGCCGGTGATCTCGGCGACCTCCGGGTCGAAGGTGCCGCCGCCGTTGATGATGTGGCGCGTGGCGTCGACGCCCGCGTCCTCCATCAGACGGAAGATCTGACGGCGCTGGTGCGGCAGCGAGAGGGAGACGACCGTGCCGGAGCGGCCCGCGCGAGCGGTACGGCCGGAGCGGTGCAGGTAGTCCTTGTGGTCGCCGGCCGGGTCCACGTTCAGGACCAGGTCGATGCCGTCGACGTGGATGCCGCGCGCGGCGACGTCGGTGGCGACGAGCGCGTTGACGTAGCCCTTCTTGAAGTCCTCAAGAACGCGCGTACGAGCGCCCTGCGTCATGCCGCCGTGCAGCGCGTCAGCCTTCACGCCGGACTCGCAGAGCTGCTCGGCGATACGGTCCGCGCCCAGCTGGGTGCGGACGAAGATGATCGTGCGGCCCTTGCGCGAGGCGATGGCGGCCGTGACGGGCGCCTTGTCGCGGGGCTTCACGATCAGGATGTGGTGGGTCATGGTCGTGACGTTGCCCTGGGCGCTGTCGACCTCGTGCGTGACCGGGCTGTTCAGGTAGCGCTTGACCAGCGTGGAGATCTCGTTCTCCATCGTGGCCGAGAACAGCATGCGCTGGCCGCCGGACGGAACCTGGTCGAGCAGCTCGGTGACCTCGGGCAGGAAGCCCAGGTCGGACATCTGGTCGGCCTCGTCGAGCACCGCGATCTGGGTGTTCTCGAGCGAGCAGGCGCCGCGGCTGATGATGTCGCGCAGACGGCCCGGGGTTGCGACGAGGATGTCGACGCCGCGCTCGAGGGCGTAGATCTGGTTGCCCATCGACGTACCGCCGCAGACGACCTTCATCTTCAGGCCGAGCACGTCACCGTACGGCTGGAGCGCGTCCGCGACCTGCATCGCCAGCTCACGCGTCGGCGTGAGGATGACGCCGCGGGGCTTCTTCTTCTCGGTGCGGCCCTCGGAGGCCAGCGTCGCCAGCATCGGCAGGCCGAAGGAGAGGGTCTTGCCGGAGCCGGTGCGGCCACGGCCGAGGATGTCCTTGCCGGCCAGGGCGTCCGGGATGGTCGCGGCCTGGATCGGGAAGGGGGAGGTCACGCCGTTCTGGGCGAGCTTGCGGACGATGCCCTCGGGCAGTCCGAGGTCGCCGAAGGTGGGACCGGTCTCCGCCTCTTCGGCGGCTTCTTCGACCTCGGTAGCGGCCTCGGCGGCCACCTCGGTCTCCACGACGACCTGTTCGGCGGCCTCCACGACGTCGGCGACGTCGGTGGCCTGGACCGTCTCGACGGCCTCGACGACGGCCTCGACCGTCAGCTCGTCGGACGTCTCGTTCTCGGGCAGGACGGCGTGGTCAGAGTGAGAAATGGACATGCGAAATGCGAAACCTTCCGGAGTCTCGGCACGCGCCCGTCAACTCCGTGATTTCGCAATGGACCGCCTCGATGCGGTCAGCCACGGCAAGGGAGAGTACGCGCCACGCGGCGCTCTTCTTTTTCGGCGCCGGGCAAATGGGATCAAACGATCTACCACCATACGCACCCACCCCCCCAGAAGGCAAACCGCACCCTCCGGGGCACCTTGGATTCCACCCCTTATGGCCTGCCTCACCTGCGACGAAGCGGGTTTCGGACAGGGCCGAACCGGCTCAAGCCGCCCCGGCTGCCCGAGCCACCTACGCGGGACCCGCCTCCGGTGACGGTTCGCGCGACCTGAGCCCCGCCGACCGCTCCCCCAGCTGAGCGTCCTGCTTCGGAGGCTCATGCGCCGACGACGAGGGCTCCGGGGTGGGCTCGGGTGTCGGCGTAGGGGTCGGCTTCGGGGGGTCGGGCGTCGGCGTGGGGCGCGGCGCGTCGGGCTTGGTCCTGGTGGGCGAGGGGCGCCCGTCACTCGTCGGCGGGGCGGGGTCGCCGCCGCCGCCGGACGCGGAGGCCGAGGCCTGGGCGGCGTCGGAACCGGACCCGCCGCGCGCGCCCGAACCCCCCTTGCCCTTGCTCTTCCCCTTGCCGCCCTTGCCGCGTTTGCCGCCCTTCGCGTCGTCGCGGCCCCCGCCGCCACCGGCGGAATCCGCGCCCGGCGTGCCACCTCCGCCGTCCGGGGCGGCCGCCGCGCTGCGCTCGCCGACGGACCGCGCGGGTCCGGGCTCACCGCCGTCGTCGTCACCGATGCTCATGCAGCCCGCGGTCGCCATGACGGCCACCGCCGCCGCGGCCAACCGGACAGGAACGTACAACTGGCGCACGGCCTAGCACCTCCGAGGCGCTGAGAAGCGGGGACGCCCTACCCAACTCCCTTGCCCCGCAAGAGGACACGGACCGGTGGACGGACCTGCCGCCTTCCGTCAGCCGTATCCCAGGGCGTGCAGGCGCTCGTCGTCGATCCCGAAGTGATGTGCGACTTCGTGCACGACGGTGATCTCGGTCTCCGCGACCACGTCCTCGCGCGACTCGCACATACGCAGCGTCGGCCCCCGGTAGATGGTGATCCGGTCCGGCAGCACACCCGCGTACCACTCGCCCCGGTCCGTCAGCGGCGTTCCCTCGTAGAGCCCGAGCAGCTCGGGGTCCTCGGCCGGTGGTTCGTCCTCCACGAACACCGCCACGTTGTCCATCAACCGCGTCAACTCGGGAGGAATCCGGTCGAGCGCCTCGGCGACCAGTTCCTCGAACTCTTCCCGCGTCATCTCCAGCACACCCCCATTGTCGGGCACCGCCCCGCATGGCCGCCCCTCCCCATGGGCATACGGCCCCAATGGTCCGGCTTCGCGTCCTCCGTGCGCCCGCCGCCCTCGTACGCCACTACCGATCCCGCCACCCCCGCCCGGTCGGCGAGCTCATCCACCCTCCGCATCCCTACGGCCGCGCACTGGGCCTGGTCGCGGTCGTCCTGTTCGGCGCCTGGCTGGGCCTGCTGATCGTCGGCAGCGTGCACGCGCCGGTGGGCCCGATGGACACGCGGATGACGCTGCGCCCCTCGCTCACCGGCGGCACGAAGATCGACGTCTCCCCGCTGGGCGCCCTCGAACTGCGCTCGCACGTCGCGCCCATCCGCCTGGACGTGGACGTGGACCGTCTGGACCCGGTCCGCGCCCAGGCCCTGGTCGACCACCCCGAGCGGATCGCGGGACTCCAGGACGAGGTGGCCAAGGACGTCGGGCACGGCGCACTCGACCTGGCCGTACGTTCCTGCGCCGCTGTCGTCGCGGGCGCCACGACGCTGGGCCTCGCGGTCTACCGGCGCCCGCGCCGGGCCCTGGCGGCGGGCGGTCTCGCCCTGGCCCTGCTCGCCGCGTCCGGCGCGGCGGCGTACGCGACGTGGAACCCGAAGTCCGTCCTGGAGCCGAAGTTCTCCGGCCTCCTCAGCAGCGCGCCGTCGGTGGTCGGCAACGCGCGCAGCATCGTGAGCGAGTTCGACGTCTACCAGCAGGAGTTGGCCCGCCTGGTCACCAACGTGACGAAGCTGTACGACGCGACGTCGACGCTCCCCGCGTACCAGCCGGACCCGTCCACGATCCGCGTCCTGCACGTCTCGGACATCCACCTCAACCCGGCGAGCTGGAAGATCATCGCCTCCCTCGTGGAGCAGTACGACATCAACGTCATCGTCGACTCCGGCGACACGATGGACCACGGGAGCGCCGCCGAGAACGCCTTCCTGGACCCGATCGAGGATCTGGGCGCCCCGTACGTCTGGGTCCGCGGCAACCACGACTCGGCCACCACCCAGCGCTACCTCCAGGGCATGAAGAACGTCCACGTACTGGACGAGGGCAGGGCCGTGTCGGTCGCGGGCCTGCGGTTCGCCGGGACGGGCGATCCGCAGCACACCCCGGACCGCTCGGTGGCGTCGGAGGGCAAGGCCGCCGAGGAGATGGCGGGCATCCGCCTCGCCTCCGCCCTGCGCGACCAGCAGACGGCGGGCACCCCCGTGGACGTGGCCGTCGCGCACAACCCCGATGCCGCGCGGAAGACGGACGGCGAGGTGCCGCTCGTCCTGGCGGGCCACATCCACCACTCGGAGATGGAGGTCATGGACGACGGGACCCGGTTGCGCATCGAGGGGTCCACGGGTGGCAGCGGGCTCCGTGCGGTGGAGGGCAAGTACCCCGACCCGGTCGAGACGTCGGTCCTCTACCTGGACCGGGACACCCGGCGGCTCCAGGCGTGGGACGAGATCAAACTGGGCGGCCTGGGGCTGACGAAGGCGGAGGTCAGCCGCCATCTGCCCAAGGAGAACCAGCCCGGGGCGACCCCGTCGCCGGCCCCTCCCGCGCGCTCCCCGGGCAGCGGTTCCCCGGCCCCCCGATAACCGTTTTGGCGATAACTCCCCGCATCCCATATGCTTCTCACGTCCCCGACGCGCTGCAAAGCGCCCAGGTGGGCCCTTAGCCCTCATCGTCTAGTGGCCCAGGACGCCGCCCTTTCAAGGCGGTAGCACGGGTTCGAATCCCGTTGGGGGCACGCAACACCTTGTGCGAGACTAGTGCTCGCACAACGCTTGGTCCTGTGGAGCAGTTTGGAGTGCTCGCCACCCTGTCAAGGTGGAGGCCGCGGGTTCAAATCCCGTCAGGACCGCTTGCGATTCCACGCGGATCGCGTGGCTGGGTAGCTCAGTTGGTACGAGCGATCGCCTGAAAAGCGATAGGTCGCCGGTTCGATCCCGGCCCCAGCCACCTCTTCGAAAGGCCCCGTCCGGTGGACGGGGCCTTTCGCGTTCCCCCGCCCGCACCTGTTACCCCGCCGGGGCCGCCGCGTGGGCCGCGGGCTTCTCCCGTCCGCCCGGATGCCGGTGCCGCCAGACCCAGAACACCGCGGACGCGAGCACCGCCCACCCCGCGAGCACCAGGAACGGGAACGCGTGCTGGTGGGAACCGAAGTACACCGCCGTGTGCTGCGCGTTCACCGACGCCCCCGGCGGCAGCCACTGTCCGATGTGGCCGAGCACCGAGGGCAGCAGCGGCCAGGACACCGCGCCGCCCGACGACGGGTTGCCCAGGAGCACCATCAGGCCCCACGTCGGGATCATCGCCCAGCGCCCGAACATCGTGTTGAACATCGTGAAGACCATCCCCGACGCGAACATCGTCAGCGCCAGGATCAGCCACGACTCGACGAAGGGCAGATCCACCGCCCCCAGCCACCAGTCCACCACCGCCGCGATCACGAACCCGCCGAGCAGCGCGTAGAGGATGGTGAAGGCGATCCGCTCGGCCGGATTCAGTCCGCGGGCGTGCACGCTCAGCTGGATCGCCCCGACGAAGCCGATGATCACCGCGGCCAGCGAGATGTAGAAGATCGCGAGCCCTCGCGGGTCGCCCTCCTGGAGGGGCCTGATGTCCTTCACCGTGACCGGCACCCCCACCTCCTTGCCCACCTTCGGCGCTGCCTCCGCGAGCACCTGGGCGACCGAAGCCCCGGACGCTCCCGAGACGTCGAACGTCACCTTGTCCCCGCCGCCCGGAGCCACCGCGAGGATCGCGAAGACCTTCTGCTCCGCCACCGCGTCGCGCGCCGCGGCGACACTGTCGTACTCGTGTACCTCCAGGGAGGCGTTCAGGGCCTTCTCCATTCCGTCGAGGAAGGCCTTGCCCCGGGTGGCCTCCTGGGCGCCGACCACCGCGGTGGGGATGTGGTGCGGGGTCGGTTTCGCCATGGAGTACGTGTACGAGCCCGCGAAGAGCCCCGCGGCCGCCGCCAGGATGAACACGAGGACGACCGCGGGCAGGAAGGGCGAGTCCTTGAACGCCGACCACCGTTCACGGCCGGTGGGAGCCCTTCCGTGGGCGCCGTGAGCGCCGTGAGCGCCTTGGGCTCCGTGCCGGTGTTCGTGATCAAGCTGTTCAGCCATACGAATCAGGCTAAAACACCTGAAACGGACTCACCCCTGCTCGACCTCAACCGGCCCACTCGCCTGCGCCTGCATCTGTGCCTGCGCCCGCTTCCGCCACGCCCGCACCGCGAACCCCACGCCCACCAGCGCCACCACACCCACAAGCAGCACCGAGTCCGGCACGGCCCGGCCCACGCCCCCGGCCCACCGCTCCACGGCGAACGAGTCGTCCACGTCGAGGAGACCCGGCAGCGCGGTGGTCCCGTCGTAGGCCAGGAAGAGGGCGCCGAGCGCCACGAAGAACAGCCCCGACAGGAGAGAGGTCGTGTGCAGTTCGAAGCGGCCGATGCGGAAGGTGCGCCCCCGCAGCCACCGCCGCCGCCCGAGGTCGAACCGCTCCCAGAGCAGGGCGAGCACGAACAGCGGCACCGCCATCCCCAGGGCGTAGACGGCGAGCAGCAGCCCCCCGTAGACGGGGCTCCCGCTCACCGCGGCCACCGTGAGGACGCTGCCGAGGATCGGACCCGCGCAGAACCCCGCGAGCCCGTACACCGCGCCCAGCGCGTACACGGAGACCGCCGTCGTCGGCCGGATGCGCCCCGAGAGCTCGGACATCTTCCGCGAGGCGAACCCCATGCCCACCACCTGGAGCACGCCGAGCGCGATGATCAGCCATCCGGCGACGAGCACCAGCTGGTCCCGGTGCCCGAAGAAGAACCGCCCGGCAACCGAGCCCGCCGCTCCCAGCGGCACGAGGGTCGTGGCGAGACCGGCGTAGAAGATGCCGGTGCGCGCGAGCAGCCGTGAGGTCGAGTCGATCGAGTACGCGAAGAAGGCGGGAAGGAGCAGTGCGCTGCAGGGGCTGATCAGGGCGAGGAGACCTCCCAGAAACGCCGCGAAATACCCGACGTCGGCGGTCACTTGTCTCCCGCCCCGGAGCCGGCACCCGCGCTCTTCGCCGCCTGCTCGATCGCCTGGTCGAAGACCTCGTCCGGCTGCGCCCCGGAGATGGGCCGCCCGTTGACCAGGAAGGACGGGGTCGACGTGGCCCCCAGGCCGTACGCCTCCTCCTGGTCCTTCTTCACCGCCGCCTTGGCCGCGGCGCTGCCCGCGTCGTCCGTGAAGCGGCCGATGTCCTTGACGCCGGCCTCCTTCGCGAGCTCCTTCAGGCGCTCGCCCCCGAAGCCCTTCTCCTTGGCGCCGTCGGCGTAGGCAGCCGCGTGGAACTGCCAGAAGCGCCCCTGCTGTCCGGCGGCCCACGCGCCCCGCGCGGCGGACTCGGAGTCCGCGCCGAAGATGGGGAAGTTGCGCCACTCGATGCGCAGGGTGCCGTCCTCGACGTACTTCTTCACGAGGCCCGGCTCGGTGTCGCGGGCGAACTTGCCGCAGTAGCCGCACTTGAAGTCGGCGTACTCGATGAGCACGACCGGCGCGTCCTTGCGGCCCTGGGCGAGCGCGTCCTTGCCGTCGCGCCGGGCGAGCTTCGCCAGCTCCGGGTAGACCCCGGCCTGCGGGTCGGCGGAGACGTCGGCGGGGGCCTCCTCCTTCGCGGTGACGGAGGAGGGCTCGTCGGGCTTGGTGGCGCTGTAGGAGGCGGCACCGAGCAGCAGGGCGGCGAGCGCCACCCCGGCCCCGATGGCGATGTTTTTCTTGCTGGACTTGCTGGACTCGCTGGAGTTGCCGGACTTGCTGGGCGTCTTGGACATGGCTGTGCGTTTCTCCTGTTGCGTACGTCGATCAAGGGGACCCCTGCTGAGACAGGGGTCTCCTACACGCGCAGAACGGAGAGTTCTATCGGGGAGGGCGGCGCGAGCGCAGGTGGCGCGCGGCCCGGCGCGACGGAGAGCACGGCTTGGTCGGCGCCCCAGGAGCCGGTCGCCGCGTGGGCCTCATACAGAGCGGGGAGCAGTTCATGTGCCGAACTGGGGCGCGGCGGCGACACCGGACGGCCCCCATCGTCCCGCTGCTCGCCCTTGCCGCAGCCGGGCACGCTGCCGGTCTCGTGGACAACGGCAGTCGCCGCAGCTCGCGGGTGCTGCGCCGAAGCGGCGGCAGGCCCGCAGAACGCCCCGAACACGACGAGCAGTACCCCCAGCAAGGGGCACCACGACGCACGCGCACGGGACAACATGCCCGAATCGTACGTGCGGGGCGCCCCGCCGGAGAAAATCGGTTCGCCACCTCCGAGCGGCGGGTGAGATCCTGGACGCCGTTATGTCTACGCAGCCTGCCCTCACCCTCGACGCCCTCGCCCCGCGCCTGTCCGAGCTGTCGCTGCGCGACGAGCACCGGATCGGCCGCCGGCTCGAGGGTGCGCGCCGGATCCGCAAGCCCGATGCCCGAGCCGCCGTCCTCGCCGAGATCGCGGCGGACGTCGACAAGGCCGCGGCCCGGATGACCGAGCGGGGCAGCCGTCTGCCCAAGATCACGTATCCGCAAGAGCTGCCGGTCAGCCAGAAGAAGGACGACATCGCCGAGGCGATCCGCGACCACCAGGTCGTGATCGTGGCGGGCGAGACGGGCTCCGGCAAGACCACGCAGATCCCCAAGATCTGCATGGAGCTCGGGCGCGGCGTCCGCGGCATGATCGGCCATACGCAGCCGCGCCGTATCGCCGCCCGCACGGTCGCCGAGCGCGTGGCCGACGAGCTGAACACCCCGCTCGGCGAGGCCGTCGGCTGGAAGGTCCGCTTCACGGACCAGGTCAACCCTGACGCCACGTACGTGAAGCTGATGACGGACGGCATCCTGCTGGCCGAGATCCAGACGGACCGCGAGCTGCGCGCGTACGACACGATCATCATCGACGAGGCCCACGAGCGGTCCCTCAACATCGACTTCCTGCTCGGCTATCTGGCACAGCTCCTCCCCAGGCGCCCGGACCTGAAGGTCGTCATCACCTCGGCGACGATCGACCCGGAGCGGTTCTCGCGGCACTTCGGGGAAGCCCCGATCGTCGAGGTCAGCGGCCGTACGTATCCCGTCGAGGTGCGTTATCGCCCGCTCCTGGAAGAGGACGCCGACGACAGCGACCGCGATCAGATCACGGCGATCACGGACGCCGTCGAGGAGCTCCAGGCCGAGGGCAAGGGCGACATCCTCGTCTTCCTCTCCGGAGAGCGGGAGATCCGGGACACCGCGGACGCCCTGAACAAGAAGAACTACCGCTTCACGGAAGTCCTCCCCCTCTACGCCCGCCTCTCGCACGCCGAGCAGCACCGCGTGTTCCAGCAGCACACGGGCCGCAGGATCGTTCTCGCGACGAACGTCGCCGAGACCTCCCTGACCGTGCCGGGCATCAAGTACGTCATCGACCCCGGCACGGCCCGCATCTCCCGCTACAGCCACCGTACGAAGGTGCAGCGCCTGCCCATCGAGGCGATCAGCCAGGCAAGCGCCAACCAGCGCAAGGGCCGCTGCGGGCGTACGTCGGACGGCATCTGCATCCGCCTCTACTCGGAGGACGACTTCGTGTCGCGCCCCGAGTTCACCGACGCGGAGATCCTGCGCACCAACCTCGCCTCGGTCATCCTGCAGATGACGGCGGCCGGGCTCGGCGAGATCGAGAAGTTCCCCTTCATCGACCCGCCGGACCACCGCAACATCCGCGACGGCGTCCAGCTCCTCCAGGAACTCGGCGCCCTGGACCCGACGCAGAAGGACCCGAAGAAGCGCCTCACCGAGCAGGGCCGCAAACTCAGCCAGCTCCCCGTCGACCCGCGCCTGGCCCGGATGGTCCTGGAGGCCGACAAGAACGGCTGCGTACGCGAGGTCATGGTGATCGCCGCCGCGCTCTCCATCCAGGACCCGCGCGAACGCCCCGCCGAGAAGCAGACGCAGGCCGACCAGCAGCACGCGCGCTTCAAGGACGAGACGTCCGACTTCCTGGCCTTCCTCAACCTGTGGCGGTACGTCCGCGAGCAGCAGAAGGAGCGCGGCTCCTCCTCCTTCCGGCGTATGTGCAAGTCGGAGTACCTGAACTTCCTGCGGATCCGCGAGTGGCAGGACATCTACACGCAGCTGCGTACGGTCGCCAAGCAGATGGGCATCCATCTCAACGAGGACGACGCGCCCGAGCAGCATGTCCACATCTCGCTCCTGGCCGGCCTGCTCTCCCACATCGGGATGAAGGACGTGAAGGAGTCGAAGGAGAGCAAGGAGAAGGACCCCAAGCAGCGTGGCGGCGGCCGGGGTGAGTACTTGGGCGCCCGTGGCGCCAAGTTCGCGGTCTTCCCCGGCTCCGCGCTCTTCAAGAAGCCCCCGCGCTTCATCATGTCCGCGGAACTGGTGGAGACCTCCCGCCTCTGGGCCCGCGTCAACGCGCGGATCGAGCCGGAGTGGGTCGAACCGCTCGCCCAGCACCTCCTGAAGCGCACGTACAGCGAGCCGCACTGGGAGAAGGACCAGGCCGCGGTGATGGCGGTCGAGAAGGTGACGCTGTACGGCGTCCCGCTCGTCACCGACCGCAAGGTGAACTACGGCCGCATCGACCCCGAGGTCTCCCGCGACCTGTTCATCCGCAACGCGCTCGTCGAGGGCGACTGGCGCACGCACCACAAGTTCTTCGCCGCCAACCGCCGCCTCCTGACCGAGGTGGAGGAACTGGAGCACCGCGCGAGGCGCCGCGACATCCTCGTGGACGACGAGACGCTCTTCGACTTCTACGACCAGCGGGTGCCCGCGGACATCGTGTCCGGCGCGCACTTCGACTCGTGGTGGAAGAAGAAGCAGCG
Organism: Streptomyces sp. NPDC033177; assembly: GCF_055577715.1. NCBI lineage: Bacteria > Bacillati > Actinomycetota > Actinomycetes > Kitasatosporales > Streptomycetaceae > Streptomyces > Streptomyces sp. NPDC033177. The sequence continues at coordinate 40,714 of NZ_JBVIPS010000008.1, forward strand.
GGAAGAGCCCGAACTGCTCGACTTCGAGCGCTCGATGCTCATCAACGAGCGTGCGGGCGACGTCTCCAAGGACGACTACCCCGACACGTGGCGCCAGGGGCCGCTCAAGTTCAAGGTGACGTACCAGTTCGAGCCGGGCGCGGATGCGGACGGCGTCACCGTCCACGTGCCGCTCCAGGTCCTGAACCAGGTCACCGCGGACGGCTTCGACTGGCAGATCCCGGGCCTGCGCGAGGAGGTCGTGATCGAGTTGATCCGCTCCCTGCCGAAGCCGATCCGCCGGCACTACGTCCCCGCGCCCAACTACGCGAAGGCGTTCCTGGACCGTGCCGTGCCCCTCCAGGAGCCGCTGCACGTAACCCTTGCGCGGGAGCTCCAGCGGATGGTTGGCGTCCCCGTCTCACCGGACGACTTCGACCTCACCCGCGTGCCGGACCACCTGAAGATCACCTTCCGGATCACCGACGAGCGACGCAAGAAGCTCGCCGAGGACAAGGATCTGGAGGCGCTGAAGCTCCAGCTCCGCCCGAAGGCCCGCAAGGCGCTCTCCCAGGCGGCCGCGGCGACCGCGGAGCGGACGGGCGGCTCGGCGGTCGAACGCGCCGGCCTCACGGACTGGAGCATCGGCTCCCTCAGCCGCGTCTTCGAAACGCGTCGCGCGGGCCAGCCGGTGAAGGCGTACCCGGCGCTCGTGGACGACGGCTCCGAGGCGAACACCGTCTCCGTACGCCTCTTCGACACCGAGGCCGAGCAGCAGCAGGCGATGTGGAAGGGCACGCGCCGCCTGATTCTGCGCAACATCCCGGTGAATCCGGCCAAGTTCGCCTCCGACAAGCTGACCAACGCCCAGAAGATCGCCCTGTCCGCGAACCCGCACGGCTCCATCCAGGCCCTCTTCGCGGACTGCGCGATGGCTGCGGCGGACAAGCTGATCGGCGACTTCGGCGGTCCCGCCTGGGACGAGGAGTCGTACCGCAAGCTGTACGAGAAGGTGCGTGCCGAGATCGTCGACACGACGGTCCGCACGGTCTCCCAGGTCCAGCAGGTACTCGCCGCCTGGCAGGCCTGCGAGCGCCGTCTGAAGTCGACGAGGAGCCCGACGCTCCTGGCCAACCTCACGGATGTACAGGCCCAGTTGGACGCCCTGATCGGCCCCGGCTTCGTCACGGCCACGGGAATCCGCCGCCTGCCGGACCTGATGCGCTACATGACGGCCGCCGACCGCCGGCTCCAGCAGATGCCGACGAACGTCCAGCGGGACACCTCGCGCATGGAGAAGGTCCACGAGATGCAGGACGAATACGCCTGGCTCCTGGAGCAACTTCCGCAGGGCCGCCCCGTACCGCGGGAGGTCCTGGACATCCGCTGGATGCTGGAGGAGCTCCGGGTCAGCTATTTCGCGCACGCACTCGGTACGGCGTACCCCGTCTCGGACAAGCGGATCGTGAAGGCGATCGACGCGGCCGCACCGTGAGCGCCCGCGCACCCTGGGTGAGTTCGACCGCCGGGCCTGCGCTGCTGTAGAGTCCTGTCTCGCAGCGCAACGCACCAATAAGCGCCGCAAAGCAAGGTCCTGTGGAGCAGTTTGGAGTGCTCGCCACCCTGTCAAGGTGGAGGCCGCGGGTTCAAATCCCGTCAGGACCGCAGCAAGAGAAGGGCCGCACCCGCCAGCCGGGTGCGGCCCTTCTTGCGTGCCGCTATGGAGTCGAGGTGGAGGCCGCGCCCGCGGCGCAGCCGCAATCAGACACAGCAAACCCCGTCAGGACCGCCGCAGAAGAAGAGCCCCAACCGGATGCCGGGCGCGGCCCCTCTCACATGCCGCCACGGAGCCGAGGTGAAGGCCGCGCCCGCGGCGCAGCCGCAATCAGACACAGCAAATCCCGTCAGGACCGCAGCAGAAGAAGAGCCCCATCCCGATGCCGGGTGCGGCCCCTCTCGCATGCCGCCATGGAGTCGAGGTGGAGGCCGCGCCCGCGGCGCAGCCGCAATCAGACACAGCAAATCCCGTCAGGACCGCCGCAGAAGAAGAGCCCCATCCGGACGCCGGGCGCGGCCCCTCTCACATGCCGCCACGGAGTCCAGGTGGAGCCCGCGCCCGCGGCGCAGCCGCAATCAGACACAGCAAATCCCGTCAGGACCGCCGCGGTAGAAGGGCCCCATCCGGATGCCGGATGGGGCCCTTCTCGCGTTCCGGCATCTTGACTGCGTCACATTCCGCCGGTACCCAGACATCAGGGAACGGGGCGGGACCGGTTCCTCATCTGGAGGTGGCGTATGACGGCTTCAGCGGCGTCCGCACGGCACGAGACTCGCGCTCTCCTGCGGGCCCATCTCTCCGCGGCGACGAGCTATCGCCATCTGACCCGGCACTGCCCGATCTGCCATCGGCTCGAACGGCTGGCCCTGGAGACCTCCTCCGCCGCCCAGAGCGGCTGTGAGGGCGGCTGCGAGGGCGGCTGCGAGCCGGGGGAGGACGAAAGTCCCCCGAACGCGTGACCAAAGCCGACCCGCGGCCCACCCCGGCGGTGGGAGGGTGAGGGGTAGGGCCCTCGGGTGCGTTGAACCAGCACCCATCAACTGCCTTGCGCCATCCGGGATCTCCTCTAGCCCAATGGTGTCGCGGACAACAAGGTTCCCGGCATGTGACGGGTGTCACCGAAGTAGTTTTTGAAACCCCCGAACTTACACCCCTCCTACAACCGGTCAATTTAATATGTGCAATTGCACCACCCCGCGCAGCCTCCCCGCGGCGCGGCCCCAGCACTCCTCAGAGACCAACAAGCCCGCTCACAGCGGCGCTCACCAGCACCTCCTGGGCGCACAAAAAAGATCGCGCTGGACCCGGCGGAGTCCAGCGCGATCGAAACGACTCACCCATGAGGCTCAGGCGTGGGACCCGTTGGGGCGGGACCCGCGTCGTGTGTAGCTAGGGGTCGGACGGTGCGGCCGAGTTGGGGGACCCGGCAGCGGGCGTACTTTTCGTCCTGGTACTGCGGTTTTGCGGTAGATCAGGCCTCGCTGCGCTGCTGCGGGATACCCGCGAGCAGTGCGCGGACCTCGGCCTCGCGGTAACGGCGATGCCCGCCGAGCGTGCGAATCGACGTGAGCTTGCCAGCCTTGGCCCAGCGCGTCACCGTCTTCGGGTCGACGCGGAACATCGTGGCAACCTCAGCCGGGGTCAGCAGCGGCTCGGCATCAGGGGTGCGAGCGGTCATGAGCGGCCTCCTCGGAGAACCGAACCTTCTCGGTTCATTCCTCTAAATTCTGCACCTTGACCCGCGTTGCCCGAAATGGCGGACGCGGGTCGAGTCGGTTATAGGACGAACGGCTTGTCCTCGGCACTACAACTACACCATCCGTCCAGCCACGTCGGCCAAACCGATGGAATTGCCCTCCCAGGTGTCTATCAGCGACGGAAGCCGATGGACCATGCCATAGCGGACAGTCACGCCACAGTGACGATCAGTCACAGAGCGATCAGGAGTCAACAGACCCCCCATAGCGTGCAATGCTGAGTATTCCGCCCATACATGGACGGAAGGAGCCCTCCCCGGACTCCTTGTCCTATTTTGGCACGAGGGGGGGCGTTGGGCGCAAGGGCCCCGTAAGTGCGGTCCGTCACGCTTGACACAAAAGCCCGGATCGGGACCTACGTCCCGTGTAGGCGCCACGTAGGGATCACCCACCGGCGCCCGAACGACGCTCAGTTCGAGAACTGGCGGTCCCTGACCGCCCTCCATCGCTCCATGAGCCTCGCATACGCCGCGCCGGCACCCTCGCCGTCGCCGTCGCGCAGCGCCTCGATTCCTTCCGCCATGTCCGCCGCCGAGTGGTCCTCGTCGAGCTGCTCCGCGGTCAGTGCGTGCACGAGCCCGCCGTAGTCGAGCTCGACCAGGGAGCGCGGATGGAACTCCTCGAGCCACCGGCCCACGTCCGTGAGCCCGTCGACGAGCGGTCCGTCGTCGAGCGTGTCCCGCAGCGTCCTGAGCCCGCGGGCCACCCGCCGCCGTGCCTGGACCATCGGCGTGCGGTAGCGCAGGACGGGCTCCGCATCCGCCGTCCCCTTCTCGTACTCCCGCTCCTCGTCCGCGACGAGCACGAACCAGTTCAGCGGCACCTGCCACGTCGACGTACGGATCCAGGGGCGCGCGTCAGGGTTCCGCACAAGCCACTGCTCGTAGTCCGCGGCCGTCTGGCGGCGCACCACCGGCGGCAGGACCGCGTCGAGCACCGAAGGCGGCAGCTCCCCCGGCAGCTCTCCCAGGGCCTGCCAGCCGCGCAGCCGGGTGCGCCAGGGGCAGACGCACACCACCCCGTCGGCCTCCACCACGAACGCGTCGCTGCTCTCGTGCACCGGCACGGGCATCGGCGGTGTGGGCAGCAAGTCCGCCAGGGAGCGCCTCAGTTCGTCCTGGTACGAGGGGCGGTCGGTGCGACGCGCGTAGCGGGACCAGTGGCCGCGCTCGGGCTCCGGGAAAGCGGCGAGGGGCTCATAGACGCGCAAGTAGGACGCGTACGGGACGACCAACGAAGACACCTTGGGCACGGCTGCTCCCTCCCCCGCGTACCGGCTGGAAAACACTGCAAATCGTGCCATGGCCGAACTCAGCCGTCGTTCTAGTGAGCCGAGAGAGGGTGATCCTCGGCACTGCGCGGCCACCGGGTTCTCACAGGCTTTAGTCTCATGCCCATCGGGCCCCGCCACCCGCACGGGCGCCCGCCCAACCGCCGCCACTTGACCGGGAGTCACCACAGTGACCGAAGCAGACAACGGCGTCCTGCACACCCTGTTCCAATCGGACCAGGGCGGCCATGAGCAAGTAGTGCTCTGCCAGGACCGTGCCAGCGGCCTCAAAGCCGTCATCGCCATCCACTCCACCGCCCTGGGCCCGGCCCTCGGCGGCACCCGCTTCTATCCGTACGCGAGCGAGGAAGCGGCCGTCGCCGACGCGCTGAACCTCGCGCGCGGCATGTCGTACAAGAACGCCATGGCCGGTCTCGACCACGGCGGCGGCAAGGCCGTGATCATCGGTGACCCGGAGCAGATCAAGAGCGAGGAGCTCCTCCTCGCCTACGGCCGCTTCGTGGCCTCCCTGGGCGGTCGCTACGTCACGGCCTGCGACGTCGGCACGTACGTCAAGGACATGGACGTCGTCGCCCGTGAATGCCGCTGGACGACCGGCCGCTCCCCCGAGAACGGCGGCGCCGGCGACTCCTCCGTGCTCACCGCGTACGGCGTCTTCCAGGGCATGCGCGCCTCGGCCATGCACCTGTGGGGCGTCTCGACGCTGCGCGGCCGCACGGTCGGTGTCGCGGGCGTCGGCAAGGTCGGCCACCACCTCGTGGAGCACCTCCTGGAGGACGGCGCCGAGGTCGTGATCACCGATGTGCGCGAGGAGTCCGTGAACCGGATCATCCACAAGCACCCGTCGGTGACCGCGGTCGCCGACACCGACGCGCTGATCCGCCACGAGGGCCTCGACGTGTACGCCCCGTGCGCGCTGGGCGGTGCCCTGAACGACGAGTCCGTGCCGGTGCTCACCGCGACGGTGGTCTGCGGCGCGGCCAACAACCAGCTGGAGCACCCCGGCGTGGAGAAGGATCTCGCCGACCGCGGGATCCTCTACGCGCCCGACTACGTGGTGAACGCGGGCGGCGTGATCCAGGTCGCCGACGAGCTGCACGGCTTCGACTTCGACCGTTGCAAGGCAAAGGCGTCGAAGATCTTCGACACCACTCTTGCCATATTCGCTCGTGCGAAGGAAGACGGCATTCCGCCGGCCGCGGCGGCCGACAGGATCGCCGAGCAGCGGATGGCGGAGGCCCGCTCCCGCTGACCTTGAGGACGCCGTGGAAGGCCCCCGCCGACGTGCGCGAGAGACAAGACTCACCCCCGTCGGCGGGTCGCCCGGCAAGAAGAGGTTAAAATCGCAGTTGACCAGCGAGGACAGGGCTCCTCGTGGGTTGTGCGCCGAGGCGCGTCCTGCGGGCGACGTACCGTATGGCCGCAGGAGCAGGTACCGTGGAAGCCCTACGGACCGGCCTCTCCACGGAGAGCCCGTTCCTGATCATGAACGCGTGTCAAGACTCTGGGGTCACCAAGCCCCATATCCGAGGGGGTCGAGCCATGGGGCGCGGCCGGGCAAAGGCCAAGCAGACGAAGGTCGCCCGCCAGCTGAAGTACAGCAGCGGCGGGACTGACCTCTCGCGTCTGGCCAATGAGCTGGGCGCTTCGACTTCGCAACAGCCGCCGAATGGCGAGCCGTTCGAGGACGACGACGAGGAAGACGACCCGTACGCCCAGTACGCGGATCTGTATAACGACGACGAGGACGAGGACTCTTCCGAGGAGTCAGGTCCTTCGTCGCAGCGCCGCGGCGCTTGACCTCGTTGCATTCGCAGCACCTGAAGTATTCGCAGTTCTCATAGCAACTGCACCTCACCCGGTCCGGGGTGGTCACCACACCGGACCGGGTTTTGTGCTGCCCTCTCAGAACTTCTACTTCGCGTAGTCACCGATGAGCTCGGCGCCCGTGGTGTGCGCGCCGCGCTCAGTGATCTCACCGGCGATCCAGGCGTCCACACCGCGGTCCGCGAGGGTCGCGAGGGCCGCGTCGGCGGACTCCTCGGGGACGATCGCCATCATGCCGACGCCCATGTTCAGCGTCTTCTCCAGCTCCAGGCGCTCGACCTGACCGGCCTTGCCGACGAGGTCGAAGACCGCGCCGGGCGTCCAGGTCTCGCGGTCGACGATCGCGTGCAGACCGTCCGGGATGACCCGGCCCAGGTTCGCCGCGAGGCCGCCGCCCGTGATGTGGCTGAAGGCGTGGACGTCCGTGGTGCGGGTGAGCGCCAGGCAGTCCAGGGAGTAGATCTTGGTGGGCTCCAGGAGCTCCTCGCCGAGCGTGCGGCCGAACTCCTCGACCTGGCGGTCCAGGGACCAGCCGGCGCGGTCGAAGACCACATGCCGGACGAGCGAGTACCCGTTCGAGTGAAGGCCGGAGGACGCCATGGCGATGACGGCGTCACCCTTACGGATGCGATCGGGGCCGAGCACACGGTCCGCCTCGACCGCGCCCGTGCCGGCGCCCGCCACATCGAAGTCGTCGGGGCCGAGCAGGCCCGGGTGCTCGGCGGTCTCGCCGCCGATGAGGGCGCAGCCCGCGAGCACACAGCCCTCGGCGATGCCCTTCACGATGGCCGCGACACGCTCGGGGTGGACCTTGCCGACGCAGATGTAGTCGGTCATGAAGAGCGGCTCCGCGCCGCACACCACGATGTCGTCCATGACCATGGCGACCAGGTCGTGCCCGATGGTGTCGTACACGCCGAGCTGGCGGGCCAGGTCGACCTTCGTGCCGACGCCGTCGGTGGCGGAGGCGAGCAGGGGGCGCTCGAAGCGCTTGAGGGCGGAGGCGTCGAAGAGTCCGGCGAAGCCGCCGATGCCGCCGAGGACCTCGGGGCGCTTCGTCTTCTTCACCCACTCCTTCATCAGCTCGACTGCGCGGTCGCCCGCTTCAATGTCGACGCCTGCGGAGGCGTAGCTGGCACCAGTGGTCTCAGGCATGGGGGATGAGAGCTTTCGTGTCGTTACTACGGGTGGCTTACGGGCGACGGATCGCGTCGGCCGCTGCCGTGGACGCCGGACCGGCGGCCAGCTCCGTCTCCAGGAGCTGCTTGCCGAGCAGCTCGGGGTCGGGGAGGTCCATCGGGTACACGCCGTCGAAGCAGGCGCGGCACAGGTTCGGCTTGTCGATGGTCGTGGCCTCGATCATGCCGTCGATGGAGATGTACGAGAGCGAGTCGGCGCCCATGGACTTGGCGATCTCGTCGATCGTCATGCCGTTGGCGATGAGCTCGGCGCGGGTCGCGAAGTCGATGCCGAAGAAGCAGGGCCACTTCACGGGCGGCGAGGAGATCCGGATGTGGATCTCGGCGGCGCCGGCCTCGCGGAGCATCTTGACCAGGGCGCGCTGGGTGTTGCCGCGCACGATCGAGTCGTCGACGACGACCAGGCGCTTGCCCTTGATGACTTCCTTGAGGGGGTTCAGCTTGAGACGGATGCCGAGCTGGCGGATCGTCTGCGAGGGCTGGATGAAGGTCCGGCCGACGTAGGCGTTCTTGACGAGGCCGACGCCGAAGGGGATGCCGGAGGCTTCCGCGTAACCGACCGCGGCGGGTGTCCCGGACTCCGGGGTCGCTATGACGAGGTCGGCGTCGACGGGAGCTTCTTCGGCGAGTTTCCGGCCCATCTCGACACGCGAGAGGTAGACGTTCCGGCCGGCGATGTCGGTGTCGGGGCGCGCCAGGTAGACGTACTCGAAGACACAGCCCTTGGGCTTCGCTTCCGCGAATCGGGACGTTCGCAGGCCGTTCTCGTCGATCGCGATGAACTCGCCGGGCTCGACCTCGCGGACGAAGCTGGCGCCGCAGATGTCGAGCGCCGCGGACTCCGACGCCACGACCCAGCCGCGCTCCAGGCGGCCGAGGACCAGCGGACGGATGCCCTGCGGGTCACGGGCCGCGTACAGCGTGTGCTCGTTCATGAAGACGAGGGAGAAGGCGCCCTGCACGTCCGGAAGGACCTTGGTGGCGGCTTCCTCGATGGTCATCGGCTTGCCGTCGTCGTCCACCTGGCCCGCGAGGAGAGCCGTCACCAGGTCGGTGTCGTTGGTCGCCGCGACCTGGGTCGCGCGGCCGTTCTCCTTGGGCAGGGCGGCCACGAGCTCGGCGAGCTGGGCCGTGTTGACGAGGTTGCCGTTGTGCCCGAGCGCGATGGAGCCGTGCGCGGTGGCACGGAACGTCGGCTGGGCGTTCTCCCATACGGAGGCCCCGGTGGTCGAGTAGCGGGCGTGACCGACCGCGATATGACCCTGGAGCGAGCTGAGAGAGGTTTCGTCAAAGACCTGGGAAACGAGCCCCATGTCCTTGAAGACAAGGATCTGGGAGCCGTTGCTGACCGCGATTCCCGCGGACTCCTGGCCTCGATGCTGGAGGGCGTACAGCCCGAAGTAAGTGAGCTTGGCGACCTCTTCACCCGGAGCCCAGACACCGAAGACGCCGCAAGCGTCCTGGGGGCCTTTCTCACCGGGGAGCAGATCATGATTGAGTCGACCGTCACCACGTGGCACAACATCGAGTGTAGGCGAGATCGACCACTGGTCCGAATTGGGGATACGGAGCCTGTACGGAGCGTGATTGCGGCCCCGGCTCACCCCCTGTGCGTACGGGGAGTACGAAGCCCGTGTGAACAGATGAGCCGGAGCGTTGACGGGGGTGGCCGGAGCCCGTGAAGCTCCTGGTCCATGCCCCCGCAGCCCCTCGATGACCCGTCGGTCACCCTTGTGGAGCGCCGCCACGTCGACCTGGTCCGTGTCGCGAGCGCGATCTGTCGCAGCGCTGTCTGAACTCACCCTCCGTCGTCCGTGCCTGTTCAGGAGCGCAGCCATGCCCTCGTACGAAAAGTCCCCTCTGTCCCGACGTGCCTTCACCGGCGCGGTGGGAGCCGGTGCCGCCGCCGCGGTGGGGCTGCCCGCCGCCGCTGAGGCCCGGGAACGGCCCTTCCGTGCCGCCCCGCGCCCGAGCGGCCGGCGGCCGAACATCCTGTTCATCCTGGGCGACGACCTGGGCTGGGCCGACCTCTCCTCCTACGGGTCGCCGCACATCAAGACCCCGAACCTGGACCGCCTCGCACGCCAGGGCGTGCGGTTCACCGATGCCTACGCCGGGTCCGCGACCTGCTCGCCGACCCGCTTCAGCCTCTACACCGGGCGCTTCCCCGGCCGTACGGAGGGCGGACTCGCGGAGCCGATCGCGGACAAGTCCGTGGGCCTGGAGCCGACGCATCCCACGCTGGCGTCGCTGCTGCGGGACGCCGGGTACGCGACCGCGCTCATCGGCAAGTGGCACGCGGGCTACCTGCCGGACTACTCGCCGACCAGATCGGGCTGGGACGAGTTCTTCGGGAACTTCGGCGGGGCCCTGGAGTACTACTCGAAGCTGGGACTCGGCGGTGAGTACGACCTCTACGAAGGCGACGCCGAGTACAAGGACCTGCGTTATTACACGCGCATCCTTACCGAGCGCGCGAGCGAGTACATCCGGCGGGACCACGGCGACAAGCCCTGGCTGCTCAATCTGAACTTCACCACCCCGCACTGGCCGTGGATAGCCGACGGCGACACCGGGACGAGCGCCGAGATCGTACGGAGGATCAAGGCGGGCGAGAAGGGTGCGCTCTGGCATCAGGACGGCGGGTCCGTCGAGAAGTACACGGAGATGGTGCAGGACCTGGACCGGTCGGTCGGCGAGGTCCTGAAGGCCCTGAAGAAGTCCGGCCAGGAGCGGGACACCCTGGTCTTCTTCGCCTCCGACAACGGCGGCGAGCGCTTCTCGTACAACTGGCCCCTGTCGGGCAACAAGGCCTCGCTGCAGGAGGGCGGCATCCGGGTGCCGACCATCGTGCGCTGGCCGGCGCGGCTCGACGGCGGGCAGGTCAGCCACGAGCCGGTGTTCACCCCGGACTGGACGGCCACGCTCCTGGAGATCGGCGGGGCCAGGCCTGACCGGGCGTACCCGCTGGACGGGACCAGCCTCGCGCCCTACCTCCTGAAGGGCGAGGAGCTCGCGGAGCGGGAGCTGTTCTGGCGCGTGCGCGGGGAGCGGGCCCTGCGGCGTGGGGACTGGAAGTACTACCGGGGCAAGGGCGGCGAGGACCAGCTCTTCGACCTCGCGGCGGATCAGCGCGAGCAGGCAGACCTGGCGGCACGCGAGCCGCGGCTGCTTGCCGAGTTGAAGGCGGCCTGGGAGAAGACGGACAAGGGGCTGCTGCCGTACCCGGCCGCCTGACACCGCTGTCCGGGACGAGCCGCTGGCTGAACTGAGCCTTAAGCGCGGCTCAAGAAGTCTTCCCGGGGGTTCGCGGGGGCCCGAGTGATCGCTAGCGTGCCTGGCACGCACCCGAGTTGATCTTCGGCCCGCGCGCACCCCCACTCGGAAGGTCCCCATGAAACCGTCCCCGCGCCTCTGCCTCATACCGGCCGCCGTGGCCGCCGCCCTGACCGCCGCCGCGGCGGCGCCCGCGCCCGCCGCCGACGCACCTGAGCGGCGCGTCCAGGTCGCCATGGTGAACTTCACCGACAGCCGGATCCCGGACGCGGGGAAGCTCCAGACCGCCCTGAAGGACAACTACTTCGGCGCCGAAGGCTCCCTCACCTCGTACTACAACGAGGTCACCGGAGGCGCGACCACCTTCAGGGCCGCCGAGGGCGACGGCATCACCGGGCCCGTCGACATCGACCTCGCGGCCACCGGCTGCGACACCGGCAAGATCAATGACCTGACCCGCAAGGCCCTCGCCGCGAAGGGCGTACCCGAGGAGAGCTACGACCACCTGTCGCTCGTCTTCCCCTCGGAGAAGGCCGGCTGCGACTGGCTCGCCCTCGGGACCGTCGGCGGCGGCACCACCTGGATGCCGATCGGCGCCGACGGCAAGATGTCGATGACGGCCCTGGTCCACGAGTTCGGCCACAACTTCGGCTACAGCCACCACATGCGCCTTCGCTGCCCCGAGGGCGATCTCGGCGAGGGCTGCGAGGAGGACGGCACCAGCCACAAGACCCCGATGGGCGGCGGCGGTTGGGAGGCCGGGCTCACCTCTCCCGAGCTCCTGCACAACAAGTGGCTGACGGGCGGCGAGGTCGCGAAGGTCGGCAAGTCCGGCACGTACGACCTGCGTCCGCTGTACGGGAGCGGCGGCGGGGTACGCGCGCTCGACATTCCGCTGGGCGACGACCGTCTCGTCGTGGAGCTGCGGCACGAGTCCGGCACCGTAGACGGCGGCATCCAGGGCGTGCACGCCTACCGGGTCCCGGCCAAGGACTACGCGAAGTCCGCGCTCATCGACCCGACGCCGGACACCGACGGCTCCGACAGCGGCGCCCCGGCCGACGCGGACGCGCTCAAGGCGGGCGAGACGCTGACGGACACGGCACGGAAGGTCGAGGTCAGGGTCGTGAAGGCGGGGGCCGAGGCGGCGACGGTGCGGGTCAGCCTGGACGGCGTGGCCGCACCGAAGGAGGCTGCTGCCACCACCCGGCCCGTGGAGGACGGACCTGCGGAGACCCCCGCTGCGGCCCCCGCTGGTGACCAGGCGGAAACCCCCAACGCGGCCCGCCCCGCCGGTGATTCCACCGAACTCGCGGAGACCGGCGGCGACGCGGACACCACGCTCGCCTACTCCCTCGGCGGCGGCCTCATGCTCGCCCTCGGCGGCGCGTTCCTGCTGAAGTCCCGCGCCCGCCGCGTCGCCGTCACTTCTCCTTCGGGTCGGCGGCGTTCGCGCTGACGACCGTGCCGTCTGTGGCGGTGAGGGAGAGCCCGCCGTGGGTCAGCTCGTAGCTCACCTTGCCGCCGAACAGCTTGAGGAGCTTCTTCTCGGTCTCCCCGGCGGCTCCCTGGCACATCATCCGGGTGGTCCGGGGAGCGCCGAGCGTGATCTGCCCGTCCTTCACCTCGGCCTTGGCGGTCACGCTGTTGCAGCCGAGGTTGCCGCGGACCGTGCCGTCCTTGCCGAAGGTCAGATGGGCCTTGCCTGCCACTTCCTTCGGCAGGGACGCCGAGACCTTGCCGTCGCCGATCGCGTTCACGTTCCACTTCGTGCCCGTGAGCGGGGTGTCCGCTTCCGGCTTCGAGGTGAGGGCCACGCGGTCTCCCTTGTCGGTGGTGAGCGTCAGCTTCTCGCCGTCGACGGCGGCCTTCAGCTCCCCCTTGGCGAGGGCGCCCTTGAAAGCGTTCTCGAAGTCCTGCTTCTCGCAGGCCCTCTTGGTCGAGATGGCGTTGGCGAAGCCGACGGTGTCGCCGTCCGCCTTCACGTCCGCGGTGAATCCGTTGCAGCCGTAGTTGCCCTCGGCCTTGCCCTTGTCGCCGATCTTGACGTACGCGTCGCCCGGGGCCTGCTGTTTCTTGCCGTCCACCGTGACACTCTCGACGCTCCAGTGCACGCCGGAGAGCCTCGGCTGAGACCCGACGGACCCGCTGCCTGAGCCGGTCTCGGTGCCGCACGCGGTGAGCATGCCCGCGGCGGCCAGGGCCATGACGGTCGGAGTCAGTCGTTGCTTCTGCATGCCGGTGTGACGGAACAAGTGGGGGTTCTGGTTCCCCTGGGTCCCCGAACGGCGGATCAGCTCATGACCGGCAGCAAATCCGCCAGATCCGCCCGCTCCCCGCTCGCCCCGACCTTCGCCGCGTCGAGAGCGGTCTTCCAGTCCGTACGCCCGGTCGCGAGGCGGATCCAGGTGAGCGGGTCGGTCTCGACGACGTTCGGCGGGGTTCCGCGGGTGTGCCGGGGCCCTTGGACGCACTGGACCACGGCGAACGGCGGGACCCTGACCTCGACGGCACCGCCGGGGGCCTTCACCGCGAGGGCGTCGGCGAGCAGCCGGGTGCAGGCTGCCAGGGCCTGACGGTCGTACGGAACGTCCAGGCCCGGCACCGCGTCGTTCAGGTCGTCGGTGTGGACGACGAGTTCGACGGTACGGGTGACCAGGAAGTCGTCGAGGGTCATCGCGCCGAACCGCGTCGGCATGAGCCGGCCCGCCGTGACCTCGGGCAGCGCATCCTCGAAGCCGGCGAGGGTGCGCGCGTACAGATCGGTCAGATCCTCCTGCGCGGCGAAGGCCCGCGATGCCTCGTCGACCTGCGCGGCGGCCGAAGCGGTCGCGAACGGCCAGTCGAGCAGGGCCACTTCGCGCGCCGGGGGCTCCGGCATGGCGAGGAAGCGGGTGGCGCCGCCGAGTGCCATCGTGAGGTGGGCGGCGAGTTCGCGGACGGTCCAGCTGCCGAGCCGGGTCGGCAGGGCGAGCTGCTCGGGCTCCAGGGTGCCGACCGCTTCCCGTACGTTCCCGAACTGGGCGAGGACGGCGGTGCGGATCTTGGCGGCGTCGTAGATACGCGTGCGCTTCTTGGCCGGTGGCATGGGCCGAGCCTAATTCTTCCCGGGGTAGCCCCGGAGACCCTTTTCCACCTGGCCGAAGACGCGCTCGGCGGACTCGGCGCAGCCCTTGGCGATCTCGTCGAGGGGGTCACCGGCGAGGGTGCGCTCGTGGTTCTCGACGATGAGTGCGTTCCGGGCGCCGATCAGCTGGGCGGCGGCCACGCGCGCGAGGAGCAGGTCGTCCGTCTCCTCGGCGAGGGCGTCCGCGAGGAGCTGGACGCTGCGCATGTGGAAGATCACCATGCGGTGCGCGAGGGTCGGGGTCTCGCTGATGAGCTGGCGCACCTTGAGGGCGCGCGGGTCGCCGCTGAGGCCGATCGACGGGTCGCGTCCGGCGATCTGCCCCAGGAACTGACCGCGCATCGCGGCGACCGCGGACTCCCCTGGCCGCCGCTCGCGCACCGCGCGGGCCGGGTCGCCGACGTGCTCCTCCATGGGGCTGACGATCGCGCCTTCCTTGGTGCCGAAGTAGTTGAAGACGGTCATCTTCGACACGTCGGCGGCCTCGGCGATCTCCGCCACGGAGACATGGTCGAAGCCCCGCTCGGAGCAGAGGTCCACGGCGACCCGCCAGATCCGCGACGCGGTCTGCTTCTTCTTGCGCGCGCGCAGCCCCAGCTCCTCAGTCATGCAGGTCACGGTACCGGGGCGGCCTCCGCGCGACCCGCGAGCGTGACGAAGCCCCCGCCCGGATCAGCAGGCCCGGACGGGGGCTTCGAAGGTGGATCAGAGGCGGATCAGGCGAAGAGCCCCGGCAGGGTCCCCTCGTGCGCCTCGCGGATCTCGGCCAGCGTGAGCGTGAACTCGCCCTGGAGTTCCACCGCGTCGCCGTCGACCACACCGATGCGCGTCGCGGGCAGGCCCCGCGCCCCGCACATGTCGGTGAAGCGCAGCTCCTCGGAGCGGGGAACGGACACGACCGCGCGCCCCGCCGACTCGCTGAACAGCAGGGTGAACGCGTCCAGGCCGTCCGGGACGACCAGGCGCGCGCCCTTCCCGCCGCGGAGGCAGGATTCGGCGACTGCCTGCGCGAGGCCACCGTCCGAGAGGTCGTGCGCCGCGTCGATCATGCCGTCGCGCGAGCCCGAGATGAGGATGTCGGCGAGCAGCCGCTCGCGCTCCAGGTCCACCTTCGGGGGCAGGCCGCCGAGGTGGTCGTGGACGACCTGCGACCAGGCCGAGCCGCCGAACTCCTCGGTGGTGTCACCGAGCAGGTAGAGGAGCTGGCCCTCTTCGGCGAAGGCGATCGGCGTGCGCCGCGCCACGTCGTCGATCACACCGAGTACGGAGACGACCGGCGTCGGGTGGATCGCCGCCTCGCCCGTCTGGTTGTAGAGCGAGACGTTGCCGCCGGTCACCGGGGTGCCCAGGATCTGGCAGGCGTCGGCGAGGCCACGGGTGGTCTCGGCGAACTGCCACATCACGTCCGGGTCCTCGGGCGAACCGAAGTTCAGGCAGTCCGAGACGGCGAGCGGCTTGGCACCGGTCGCGGCGACGTTGCGGTACGCCTCCGACAGGGCGAGCTGCGCGCCGGCGTACGGGTCGAGCTTGGAGTAGCGGCCGTTGCCGTCATTGGCGAGGGCGACACCGAGGCCGGTCTCCTCGTCGATGCGGACCATGCCGGAGTCCTCGGGCTGTGCGAGCACCGTGTTGCCCTGCACGAAACGGTCGTACTGATCCGTCACCCACGCCTTGGACGCCTGGTTCGGCGACGCGACGACCGCGAGGACCTGCTCGCGCAGTTCCTTCGAACTCGCCGGACGCGCCAGCTTGTTGGCGTCATCGGCCTGGAGGGCGTCCTGCCACTTCGGCCGTGCGTAGGGGCGCTCGTAGACCGGGCCGTCGTGGGCGACGGTGCGCGGGTCGAGGTCGACGATCTTCTCGCCGTGCCAGAAGATCTCCAGGCGGTCGCCGTCCGTCACCTCACCGACGACGGTGGCGATGACGTCCCACTTCTCGCAGATCGCGAGGAAACGCTCGACCTTCTCGGGCTCGACGACCGCGCACATGCGCTCCTGCGACTCACTCATGAGGATCTCCTCGGGAGTGAGCGTGGAGTCGCGAAGGGGTACGTCGTCCAGCTCGACGCGCATGCCGCCGGAGCCGTTGGACGCGAGCTCGGAGGTCGCGCAGGAGAGACCGGCGGCACCGAGGTCCTGAATACCCACGACCAGCTTCTCGGCGAAGGCCTCCAGGGTGCACTCGATGAGGAGCTTCTCCTGGAAGGGGTCGCCGACCTGGACCGCCGGACGCTTCGACGGCTTCGTGTCGTCGAAGGTCTCACTCGCCAGGATCGAGGCGCCGCCGATGCCGTCGCCGCCCGTGCGGGCCCCGTAGAGGATGACCTTGTTGCCGGGACCACTCGCCTTCGCGAGGTGGATGTCCTCGTGCCGCATCACGCCGATGGCACCGGCGTTGACCAGCGGGTTGCCCTGGTAGCAGGCGTCGAAGACGAGCTCGCCGCCGATGTTCGGCAGGCCCAGGCAGTTGCCGTAGCCGCCGATGCCCGCGACGACACCCGGCAGGACACGCTTCGTGTCGGGGTGGTCGGCGGCGCCCATCCGCAGCGGGTCCACGACCGCGACCGGCCGTGCGCCCATCGCGATGATGTCGCGGACGATGCCGCCGACACCGGTGGCCGCGCCCTGGTAGGGCTCGACGTACGAGGGGTGGTTGTGCGACTCGACCTTGAAGGTGACCGCGTAGCCGTTGCCGACGTCGACGACACCGGCGTTCTCGCCGATCCCGACGAGCATGGCGCCCCCACCCGGTGTATCAGCCTCGGGGGCCTTCTCGCCGAACTGGCGCAGGTGGACCTTGCTGCTCTTGTACGAGCAGTGCTCGGACCACATGACGGAGTACATGGCGAGTTCGGCGCCGGTGGGACGGCGGCCCAGGATCTCGCGTACGCGCGCGTACTCGTCTTCCTTCAGGCCCAGTTCGGCCCAGGGCAGCTTGACGTCGGGAGTCTCGGCTGCGTGCTTGACGGTGTCCAGAGTCATGCGTTGACCAGCTTCTTCAGGATCGAGGTGAAGAATCCGAGGCCGTCGGTGCGGCCGGTCCCGACCAGCGGCTCCACGGCGTGCTCGGGGTGCGGCATGAGGCCGACGACGTTGCCCGCCTCGTTCGTGATGCCGGCGATGTCACGGAGCGAGCCGTTGGGGTTGCCGTCCAGATAGCGGAAGGCGACGCGGCCCTCGGCCTCCAGCATGTCCAGGGTCCGCTCGTCGGCCGTGTACTGGCCGTCGATGTTCTTGAGCGGGATCCGGATCTCCTGGCCGGCCGTGTAGTCGGCGGTCCAGGCGGTCCGGTCCGACTCCACGCGCAGCTTCTGCTCGCGGCAGATGAAGTGCAGGTGGTTGTTCCGCAGCATCGCGCCCGGCAGCAGGTGCGACTCGGTGAGCACCTGGAAGCCGTTGCAGATACCGAGAACCGGCATGCCCGCCTTCGCCTGCGCGATGACCGACTCCATCACGGGCGAAAACCGCGAAATGGCCCCGGCCCGGAGATAGTCGCCGTACGAGAATCCGCCGGGGAGCACCACGGCGTCGACCTGCTTCAGGTCCTTGTCCCGGTGCCAGAGCGGCACTGCTTCGGCGCCGGCGACGCGGACGGCGCGCTGGGTGTCGCGGTCGTCGAGCGTTCCGGGGAAAGTGACGACTCCGATTCGAGCAGTCACTTCTCTTCCTCCACCTTTACGAAGAAGTCCTCGATCACGGTGTTGGCGAGGAAGGTTTCCGCCATCTCGTGGATACGGGCGAGGGCCGCGTCATCGACGGGCCCGTCCACCTCGAGTTCGAAGCGCTTTCCCTGACGTACGTCGGCGATCCCCTTGAATCCCAGCCGCGGCAGTGCACGCTGCACCGCCTGGCCCTGGGGGTCGAGGATCTCCGGCTTGAGCATGACGTCGACTACGACGCGTGCCACTGGCACTCCCGGTGTGTGGTGCTGGCTGAGCGGTCCCTTCAGACTACCCGTACAAAAATTCTACTCGCGTAGATTCGTAGAAACCTACGTGAGGACGGTCACGTTCCTGCTCATACTCACGTATCGAACGGGGCACCTTCGCGAAAAATCCTGGAAAAGATCACGCATCGCCATTGCACCCGGACACGCGGGCGGATTTAGTCGGGCTTCACAATGCAATGCCGGGCACTGTACAAAGGAAAAGGCATTGGCCGATCCTTTGCGCATAACAGTGCCCATAACAGCCGGACAGCCGGCATCGCCGCACGTCAACGTCGGCGGAGCCGCACGAAGGGACCGATATTCGTGGCGCAGCGTGTCGTAGTCACTCTCTTTGACGACATCGACGGCGGGGAAGCGGCGGAGACGATCGCCTTCGGTCTTGACGGCAAGTCGTACGAGATCGACCTCAATCAAACCAATGCCAAGAAACTGCGCAAGGTACTTGCCCCGTACCTGGACGCGGCCCGCAAGCAGTCGAAGTCCGGCAAGGCCTTCAAGCACACGACAGTGGCGGCGAACCCCGCCGCCGTCCGCGCCTGGGCCCGCTCGCACCAGATGGACGTGCCGCCGCGCGGCCGCATCCCGAAGAAGGTCTACGAGGCCTTCGAGGCGGCCAACTGACGTTCCGGCCCGCCCCGCCCCACCTGGACCCACCCCCGCCGACCTCGGCCGATGGCCTGCCAGGAGGGCCCCTCGGCAACCGACTTGACCTGCACCCCCGCCGGTCGGCTAAAGTCTGGAGCACGCCGAGGGGCAAGGCCGAAAGGCCCGAACCTCACGGAGTCTTGCGGGTGTAGTTCAGTAGTAGAACATCCCCCTTCCAGGGGGAAGGCGCAGTGTGCAATTCCTGTCACCCGCTCTGCATCGCTCACCGAGCACTCTTTCGAGTGCGGTAGGCTGGTGCTCGCGCCGATCAGTGAGAGCTGGTCGGAGGCAATGCGAACGTAGCTCAGTTGGTAGAGCGCAACCTTGCCAAGGTTGAGGTCGCGAGTTCGAACCTCGTCGTTCGCTCCAGAGAAGAAGGCCCCGGTCATCGCGACCGGGGCCTTCTTCGTGTGCGACCTCCTTGAGCCCGTGCCCCCGCGTCTGACATTTGTCATGCGAGCAGGTGACAGCGCGCACTGCTCCGACGCCCGTGGCCGGGGGACGCTCTACTCATGACTGACCAAGTGATCGACGTGACCGATCTGCGGCGCGTGTACGGGGGCGGTTTCGAGGCGGTCCGGGGAGTCTCGTTCTCCGTGGGCCGCGGCGAGCTCTTCGCGCTGCTCGGGACCAACGGCGCAGGCAAGACCTCCACCGTCGAACTCCTCGAAGGGCTCGCCCCACCCGCCGGGGGGCGGGTGCGGGTGCTCGGGCACGATCCGTACGCCGAGCGGGGCGCCGTGCGCCATCGCATCGGTGTGATGCTCCAGGAGGGCGGCTTCCCCTCCGAGCTGACGGTCGCGGAGACCGTACGGATGTGGGCGGCGTGCACCAGCGGCGCGCGCCCCACCGCCGAAGCCCTGGACATGGTGGGCCTCGGCAAGCGGGCCGGCGTACGCGTGAAGATGCTCTCCGGCGGCGAGAAGCGACGGCTCGACCTGGCGACGGCTCTCATCGGGCGGCCCGAGGTGCTCTTCCTCGACGAACCCACCACCGGGCTCGACGCCGAAGGCCGCCGCGAGACCTGGGAGTTGGTGCGCGCCCTGCGCGACGGCGGCACGACCGTGCTGCTCACCACGCACTACCTCGAAGAGGCCGAGAACCTCGCCGAACGGCTCGCGATCCTGCACGAGGGGCGGATCGCGGCCGCGGGCCGGGTCGCCGACGTGGTGGCCGAGCAGCCCTCGCACGTCTCCTTCGAACTGCCCACCGGGTACTTCGTCGGGGATCTGCCGCCGCTCGGCGAGCTCGGGGTGAGCGAGCACGAGATCGTCGGCGGGCGGGTCAGGCTCCGTACGCACGAGTTGCAGCGGGCGGCCACGGGGCTGCTGCTGTGGGCGCGGGACGCGAATGTCGAGCTCGGCAGGCTCGACGTACGGGCCGCGTCGCTGGAGGAGGCGTTCCTGCGCATCGCGCGGGATGCCGAGAGTGCGGCCGGTGTCGCGGAGAAGGAGAAGGTGGCATGAGCGCGCTGACACTGACCCCGCAGGCGGTGACGACCCCCGCCCGGCGGATGGCCGCCCTCGCCCGGGCCGAACTGACGCTGCTCGGACGCAGCAAGGGGACGTTGGTCGCGGCGCTGTTCGTGCCGCTCGTGATGCCGTTCAGCCTGAGCCAGGTCGCGGACGGCATGGACCTCAAGGGCACCGGGCTCTCGGTCGGGTCCGTGGTGGTGCCCGGCGCCATCGGTTTCTCCCTGCTCTTCGCCGTCTACTCCACGCTGACCGCTGTCTACGCCGCGCGCCGCGAGGAACTGGTGCTCAAGCGGCTGCGCACCGGTGAGCTGCGGGACCCGGAGATCCTTGCCGGGGCGGCGCTGCCCTCGGTCGCCATCGGTGTGATCCAGACCGTGGTCCTCGCGGTCGGCTGTGTCGTCCTGCTCGACGCGGGGGCGCCGAGCGCGCCGCACCTCGCCGTTCTCGGAGTACTGCTCGGCCTGGTGATGTTCGGCGCCCTCGGCGCGGTGACGGCCAGTCTCAGCAGGTCCGTGGAGTCCGCACAGGTCATGGCCATGCCGCTGGCATTCGGCTCGATGTTCGGCTCGGGCCTCTTCATCCCCTTCGAGGTCATGCCCGACAAGCTCGCCTCGGTCTGTGAGCTGCTTCCGCTCTCGCCGGTGATCACCCTGGTGCGCGGCGGCTGGACCGGGGAACTCTCCGGGGCCGACACCCTGGGCGCGCTCGCCACCGCTGTGGCCTGGACCGTGGTCTCGGTGTTTGCTGTACGACGGTGGTTCCGCTGGGAACCCCGGCGCTGAGGAAGGGGCAAGACGTGGTCGGCCGAATCAGGGGGCTGAAGCGCGGCTGGCATGAGCGGAGCAAGATCGAGAAGGTCGAGTTCCAGAGCATGGCCATGTGGCACGCCATGCCGTGGCTCTTCTTCTTCAGCTGGTGCTCGGTGCCGCTGGGTGTGGCCCTGCGGCACGAGCCCCTCCCGCTGGTCCTCGGCTGCGCGCTGACCGTGGTGGCCGTCCTGCAGTGCGTCCACGTCAACCGCACGCTGCGCCGCTCCCTCGATCACTTCTTGCAGCGCGCGGAGCCACCGCGCCGCGACCTGGTCGTGGCGCTCGCACTCCTGGTTCTGACGCTGGGCCTCATGCTCGCCCTGCAGGCTGCGGACGGGGTCAAGGCCGAGGTGCTCACCCTCGGCACGATGTTCGTGGTGATGCCCTACGGACAGTCGCTGGCCTTCTCCGTGCCGATACGAACCTTCTTCATCCGGTTCGCCGTGATCGACGCCGCCACAGTGGCCGGGTTCGCCGCGGTCGGCGTCCACGGCGGGCGGCTCGTGGCCACGGCTCTGGTGATCGCCTTCGGCACGCTGGTCGCCCTGCTGTCCTCGCGCTGCGGCGCCTGGACGCTCTCCGTGATGTGGGAGGCCGACCGGGCCCGCGAGGTCGAGGCACGGCTCGCGGTGGCCGAGGAGCGGCTGCGGTTCGGGCGTGACCTGCACGACGTCATGGGGCGCAACCTCGCCGTCATCGCGCTGAAGAGCGAGCTTGCCGTGCAGCTGGCCAAGCGGGGGCGGCCCGAGGCGGTCGACCAGATGGTCGAGGTGCAGCGGATCGCGCAGGAGTCCCAGCGGGAGGTACGGGAAGTGGTGCGGGGGTACCGGGAGGCCGACCTCGCGGTCGAACTCGCGGGTGCGCAAGGGGTACTTGAGGCGGCCGGCATCGACTGCCGGGTGAGCGGGTCGTCCGCGGGGCTGCCGGTGTCGGTGCAGTCGGCGCTGGGATGGGTCGTGCGCGAGGCGACCACCAATGTGCTGCGGCACGGGGACGCGCAGCGGTGTGACATCACCCTGACGATCAGCGATGAACGTACGTCGCTGGTCGTCGAGAACGACGGGGTGCCCGAGGCCGCCCCCGAAGGCAGGAAGGGCTCCGGTCTCGCCGGGCTACGGGAGCGGCTCGCCGCGGTGGGCGGGACGCTGGACCTCGCCTCCGGCGACGGACGCTTCCGCCTCGCCGCACAGGTGCCGCTGGACCGCTCCCGGCAGGACGAACCCCCGCAGGTCAGCCGACAGGAAATCGAAAGGGCCTCGCCATGAGCCTGCGTGTGCTGCTCGCCGATGACGAGCACCTCATCCGCGGCGCCCTCGCCGCGCTCCTCGCCCTCGAGGACGATCTCGTCGTGGTCGCCGAGGCCGCGTCGGGGCCCGAGGCGCTCGCCATGGCCCTCGCCCACCGGCCCGACGTGGCCGTGCTCGACCTGGAGATGCCGGGCGCGGACGGTGTGAGTGTGGCCACATCGCTGCGGGACGAACTGCCGCACTGCCGCACCATGATCGTGACGAGCCATGGCAGACCGGGGCATCTCAAGCGGGCGCTCGCGGTGGGCGTACGGGGCTTCGTGCCGAAGACGGTGAGCGCGCAGCGCCTCGCGGAGATCATCCGTACCGTTCATGCCGGTAATCGCTATGTGGACCCGGAGTTGGCCGCCGACGCGATCTCCGCCGGGGACTCACCGCTGACCGTCCGCGAGGCCGAGGTGCTCGAACTCGCCGCCGACGGGGCGCCCGTCGCGGAGATCGCCGAGCGGGCCGCGCTGTCGCAGGGGACGGTCCGCAACTACCTCTCCTCGGCCGCCACCAAGATCGGGGCCGAGAATCGTCATGCCGCGGTGCGTCTCGCACGCGAGCGAGGTTGGGTATAGTTGGCCTCGCGCTACGGCGCAGCGCGGACGTAGCTCAGTTGGTAGAGCGCAACCTTGCCAAGGTTGAGGTCGCCAGTTCGAACCTGGTCGTCCGCTCCACAGAGAAGAAACCCCCGGTGCCTCTCGGCTCCGGGGGTTTCTTCGTGTTCCGTTTCTTCGTGTTCCGCGGGGTGCGGCCGGTGTACGGCTACCAGGACATGCCCGTCAGACGCTCGTACGCCTCGATGTACTTGGCGCGCGTGGCGTCCACCACGTCCTGCGGGAGCGGGGGCGGCGGCTGCTCGCTCTTGCGGTCCCAGCCGGAGGCCGGCGAGGTGAGCCAGTCGCGGACGAACTGCTTGTCGAACGACGGCTGGGCGCGGCCCGGCTGCCAGCTGTCCGCGGGCCAGAAGCGGGACGAGTCCGGGGTGAGGACCTCGTCGGCGATGACGAGGTCCTCACCCTCGAAGCCGAACTCGAACTTCGTGTCGGCGAGGATCACGCCGCGGTCGCGGGCGATGTCACGGGCCCGGCCGTAGACCGCGAGGGTCGCCTGGCGGAGCTGGGCCGCCGTCTCGGCGCCGACCTGGCGAGCGACTTCCTCGTAGCTCACGTTCTCGTCGTGCTCGCCGACCTCCGCCTTCGTGGCGGGCGTGAAGATCGGTGCGGGCAGTTCCGAGCCGTCGCTCAGGCCGTCCGGCAGCGCGAGGCCGCAGACGGTGCGCGTTTCGTTGTACTCGACCAGGCCCGAGCCCGTGAGGTAGCCGCGGGCGACGCACTCGACCGGGACCATCGCCAGGGACTTGCAGACCGTGGTGCGGCCCTCCCAGTCGGCGGGGGCGCCGGGCGGGACGTCGGTGGAGATGACGTGGTTCGGCACGAGGTCGGCGAGCTGGTCGAACCACCACAGGGAGAGCTGCGTGAGGACCCTGCCCTTGTCAGGGATCTCCGTGGGCAGCACCCAGTCGTAGGCGGACATGCGGTCGCTCGCGACCATCACGAGGTCGCCCGCCTCGTTCCGGTACAGGTCGCGCACCTTGCCCGTGTGCACATGCACCAGGCCCGGCACCTGAAGCGGCTCGGGCTTTTCTACGAATCCGGACACGGTTCCTCCCCGTGGTTATGACTGAATGCTGCTGATTCTCCCGCATGGGGAGAGGGCTCGCGGCCAGGGGGATGCCGACGAGCGTCAGTCCCGTTTGCAGATGCGGTCCAGGAGGTTGGCGGTGGCGCGCTGGACACGCGTGTCCACATGGCCGGGACGGTCGAGCGCAGGGGACCAGGCGAAGGTGCCCGATGCGAAGACCAGGGCGCCGGAGGGGGCGCGGTAGAGGGACGACTCCTGGTGGCGCATGGCGCCCTCGGAGTCCTCGTACGGCGAGTGGGCGAGGAGGATGCGGCCTTGATGCTCCGGCAGCGCGGTGCGCGGGAAATAGCGGTCGGCCTCGCCCGCGACCAGGCCCTCGATCTCGTCCCCCTCGTGCGCGCCCGTCGCATCCCACAGCCAGTGGTCGGCGTTGCGCACGACGAGGGGGGCGGGTTCGGGGACCCGGCCCGCGTACTGGATGCCCAGGAGCTGTTGTTCGGCCTTGTCCTGCTCCCGCCAGAGGGCCGGTCTGCCGGGGCCGTGGCGCTTGCGGCAGGTCAGCAGGCGGTCTTCCACGCCGGACGGGGAGGGGCTCAACTCCACCTGCCAGTACATGGTGTTGGCGGAGAGGAAGACGAGGGACGTGCCGTGCTCGCGGGCCTGTTCCGTGGCGCGGCGCATGTTCGCCGACCAGTACTCGTCGTGGCCCGGGAAGACCAGGCCGCGGTACCGGGTCGGATCGATGCGGCCCGCGTGCAGGTCGCGGGTGTCGGCGTACGCGAGGTCGTAGCCGTACCGCTCGGCCCAGCGGATGAAGTCGTAGGCGTGGCCCACGTGCAGGGGCAGGCCCGCGCCCGCGTACGGACGGTCGAAGGAGACGGTGTGGGCGGCCTCGCTCTCGCCGAGCAGGCGCCCCTTCTCGTCCCACGCGTGGTAGAGGCTCGCGCCCGTGCGGCCGTCTTCGGGGTAGAGGTTGTACGCCTGCCAGGTGATGTCCGGCAGGAGCAGGAGCAGATCGGCGCGGTGGTCGTCACGGACCGTGAACGGGACGTGTGAGCGGTAGCCGCCGACCGTGGTGAGGACCGCCACATACGCGCCGACGCTCCAGTAACTCGGGATCTGCAGACGCCAGGAGAGCCACCAGTGGTGGCAGGAGACCGTGCGGTCGGCGGCGAGCGGGGGCGGCTGGACGATGCCGGAGAGGCGCGGGCTCGTGGTGATCTTCGAGGCTCCGTCCCCGCCGTAGTGCCCGATGCGGTAGATGTCGACGAAGAACTGCTGGGGCGGGTCCACCGTGACGTGGAAGTCGATTGCGCCGCCGGGGGCCGCGGCGCCGGTGGAGGCGAATCCCTTGATCTGACCGTGCACGTCGTCGGCGGTACGCGGCCCGTTCGTACTGGTGCGGTGGCGGGGCGCGGGGATGTTCTGCGCGCCTGGGGACGGGGCGTGGTCGATGTACCAGGGGACGACCTGGCCCGTGTCGTCGAAGTAGTGCTCGGCGCCTCGGAGCCAGGGCAGGGGCCCTTGGCCGAAGGGGTCGGTCACGGCGTGCGCCAGCGCGCCCGATTCCCACCTGCGGATCTGCTCCGACCCCATGTGTGTACCCCTCCCTCGCTGCTCCCCCGAGATCGCTCCGCACCGCGGTGCGGAGCGCTGCGCTGTGCCCGACCCCTGCGCGGTGCCGTTTGCCTGCCGCTTGCCTGCTGCTTGCCTGACGGTTTGCATGCCACACCAGCGACCGATCCCAGCACATCACATTACGCACGCACTCCGTCACCGTTCGTCGCGAATAGACGAGAACGGAAGGGAGCGTTCCGGGGAGTGGGGGCGGGGGCGGGCGCGGGGTGGTTCGTGCGGGGCGGTGGGTGAACGGGGTGCGCGTGGGTGCCCACTGGTGTGCGTGGCTCCGGGGGAGGGCCGGTCGGGGCCGGGGGCAGGCCGTTCGGCCAGGCCGGTTGGCGTTGGGGCAGGCGTCGACACCGGGGCAGGTTGGTCGGCCTTTGGGACAGGCGGGTCGGGGCTGGGGGTGGGCAGGCCGGTCGGCGGGCGGGCAGGCGTCGACACCGGGGCAGGTTGGTCGGGGCTGGGGCGGCCGGTCGGCTCCCAGAGGCAGGTATGTCGGGGCTGGGGACGGGCGATCGGGCAGGCCGGTCGGCGCTGGGGGGCTGGTCGGCTCCCGGAGGCAGGCCGGTGAGGTTGGGGACGGGCTGTCGGCGCATGGGGCGGGCTGGGCGGTGCTGGGGGCCGACCGGTCGAGGGGTGGTTAGACCAGGCGGATTGGTTTTTCCGGGCGGACGCCCAGGCGGGCCAGCCAGCCGCGCAGGGGGATGGGGTCGCCGTCCTCCACGAGGCTCAGGACGACCGGCGCGAGATCCGCCGCGCGCTCCCCGTCGACCAGGAGGGACGGGCCGTCCAGCCAGTCGAGACCGGGGGCCGCGCCCGCCGTGTCCACCGCCGCGCAGCAGACCAGCGCCGTGACGTGATCGGCCAGCAACTCCCGTCCCGTACGCGGCGGCTGGAGCGGGAACAGCGGCAGCGTTCCGTCGTCCCAGAGCGCGTCGTCCGGGCCCTGCCCCGTGGGCGCGGGGCGGGGCGGGGCAGCGGCTTCCTCGCGGGCGATCTCCGCGGTGAGGCCCGCGGCCAGGAGACCGCCGGGGCCGTCGGTGGACTCTTCGCCGTCCTCCGACTCCTCGCCGAACAGGGGCTCTTCGGCGGCGGCGGTTGCTTCCGGCGCGGCCTCCGTGGTCTCCGTGGTCTCCGCCGTCAGGTGGTCCAGTACGCGGCCCAGCGTCGGGCCCTTGGAGTCGGTTGTCGTCGCGTCGGTGCAGTGGGTGACGCCCAGCGAGTCCAGTACGCGGTGCAGGCGCGCGGCGTCCATGCGCCACCTGCGGTCGACGACCTCGTCCGGATACTCCTGCCACGCCACCGGCGCCCAGTCCGGGCCCTGCTCGGCGGGGCCGCCGTGGAAGAGGCGGGCGGCCAGCAGCGAAGCCGCCTGGTCCACCGAGCCCGGCTCCTCCAGAAGGTCACAGGCGGGGCGCTCGCCCAGGCGGGACGTGAAGCCCTCCGCCAGACGGTCCCTGCGGGAGAGCTCGGTGAGGGCGGACACGACGCCCGCGTCGAGCCGGGAGGGCCAGCGGCCCATCCGCCAGGCGGGCAGCGCGACCTTGGTCAGGAGCCGGTCCCACCCGGCATACGCCAGGCCCACCTGCTCCTGGGCGACGATCCGCACCCCGTAGTCCACGGCCTGGGCGCGCTCGGCGGCGGCCGCCGCGACCCCGCGCTCCATCTCGCCCGCATGCCCCCGGACACTGCGCAGGAGCAGCCGCGTCACCCAGCCGGCACCGCCGAGCACCGTACGCACGAGCGGACCGCGTCCCGGCGCGGACGTGACCGCGACCGCGGCGTCGAGCCCGCGGATGAAGCGCCGGGCCGCGGCTATGTCGGGGTGCGCCGAGGGTCCCGTACCGGCCACGACCGGGGCGAGCACCGCGCGCAGCTCGCCGACCCGCATCCACCACAGGAACGGGGAGCCGATGACGAGCACCGGAGCCACGGGTGCCGGGCGGCGCGGGGCGGGGCGGCCGTCCCGTACGCCATTGCCCTCTTCCTTCGGGGGCTGCGGGGCGGAACCCTCCGCGGGCGGGCCGTGCGCGGGATGCGTGCGGTCCTCCAGCCAGCTGTCGCAGTCCGGGGTGAGGGCTATCGCCGAGGGGGCCGGCACGTCGAGGCGGTCGGCGAGGTCCCGCACCAGGCGGTACAGATCGGGGGCCGAGCCCTCGGTGATGGGGACGGTCGGGCTGACGGCCGGCCTGGAGCGCGCGACCACGAGCGCGATGCCCGCGGCGGCGATCAGGACGACTACGGCGACAACCGTCACGACACCGCGCGCGACGTCCCAACTCCCGCCGGTCATATGGCCCGTGACGCCGCCCGCGACGAGCACGACGGCGACGGCGGCGGGCAGCAGCGCGACGGCGAGCGCCCTGCTGCGGATGCGCAGCACGGCGAGCGCCTGGGAACGCGCGGACTGCACGCCCACCTCCACACCCGTACCTGACACGACCGATGTCACCCCCTGCTGCCTGCGCCGCCTGTCTCCCGGCCGGGGGCCGGGACGACGGGCGGACGGCAGCCGCCGATGGATTTGCTCACTCCCCCACTGTGGCACCCGCCACTGACATCGCAATGCCGGTGGTCTGTTTGGCTCTGGGCACCTGAACCGCTTGCGCCGCACCCTAGTTGGGGTGCCGGGCATCGTCAGCCGGATGGGCCAGCGGTCACTCGATGGAATGGCTTTGGGTAAAGGTGGATGACGGTCAGGCCCCGGATCCACTGTCAGATCCGGGGCCTGTGAGCCGTTCGCGGGTGGCGCGCGAGTGACGTGCGTTACGCCTGCGCCGCCTCCGAGGCCGCCTTCGCGATCGCGTCCGATGCCGCGTCCGAGGCGGCCTTCGCCGCGATGTCCGTACGGTGCTGGGAGCCGTCGAGGCGGATTCGGGACAGCGCCGCGTACGCGCGCTCGCGTGCCGCGGTCAGATCCGTGCCGGTCGCCGTCACGGAGAGCACACGGCCGCCCGCGCTGACCACGGCGTCGCCGTCGCGCTTCGTCCCCGCGTGCAGGACGTACGCGTCCGGGGCATCCTGTGCCGCGACATCGCCGAGGCCCTCGATGGGGTCACCGGTGCGCGGGGTCTCCGGGTAGTTGTGCGAGGCGATGACCACGGTCACCGCGGCGTCGTCGCTCCAGCGCAGCGGGGGCAGGTCCACGAGGGTGCCGTTCGCGGCGGCAAGGAGGACTCCGGCGAGCGGGGTCTTCAGGCGGGCGAGGACGACCTGGGTCTCGGGGTCGCCGAAGCGGGCGTTGAACTCGATGACGCGTACGCCGCGGCTGGTGATCGCGAGCCCCGCGTACAGCAGCCCCGCGAACGGGGTGCCGCGGCGGCGCAGCTCGTCCACGGTCGGCTGCAGAACGCTCTGCATGACCTCGTCGACCAGCTTCGGATCGGCCCACGGGAGGGGCGAGTACGCGCCCATGCCGCCGGTGTTCGGCCCTTCGTCCCCGTCGAGCGCGCGCTTGAAGTCCTGCGCGGGCTGCAGCGGGACGACGGTGACGCCGTCCGTGACGGCGAAGAGGGAGACCTCGGGGCCGTCGAGGAACTCCTCGATGACGACGCGGTCGCAGGCCAGGGCGTGGGCGCGGGCCGCCTCGATGTCGTCGGTGACGACGACGCCCTTGCCGGCGGCGAGGCCGTCGTCCTTGACGACGTACGGCGCCCCGAAGGCGTCGAGCGCCTCGTCGATCTCTTCCGGGGTCGTGCAGACGTAGGACCGCGCGGTGGGCACCTGGGCGCCCGCCATCACGTCCTTGGCGAAGGCCTTGGAGCCTTCCAGCTGGGCGGCCTCCTCGGAGGGCCCGAAGCAGGGGATCCCGGCGTCGCGCACGGCGTCGGCGACTCCGGCGACCAGGGGCGCCTCCGGGCCCACGATCACCAGTTCGGCACCGAGCCGGGTGGCGAGGGCGGCCACCGCGCTGCCGTCGAGGGCGTCGACCGGGTGCAGCTCGGCCACGTCCGCGATGCCGGCGTTGCCGGGGGCGCAGTACAGGGCGGAGACGTCGGGGTCGAGGGACAGAGAGCGGCACAGGGCGTGTTCGCGGGCACCACTGCCGATGACGAGGACCTTCACGGGCGCCAGCCTAGCTTGGCGCGGCCCGTGCCTTCGTACGGCCGCCCCAGTCCCGGGGGCTGCCTCGTTCGTACGTTCCTCCAGAGATGGGGCGGCTCCGGGCCCACCGCTGCGTGATGGGCTCAGGGTTCGTTGTTGTATTCCTCGACGATCGTCGCGCCCAGCTCGCGGACGATCAGGTCATGGCCGGAGAGTGCCGACTCGACCAGGTCCGGGTCGTCGTCCGCCCAGGTGTCGTCCTCCGGCGAGACATGGTCCACGACGCGTCGCTCCGGGGCCGGAGCGGGAGCCGGGGCAGGCGCGGGAGCGGCCGGTGCCGGGCCTGCGGTGGGCTGCGCGGATGGCGGCGACTGCCGCTGCTGGTGCTGCTGCTGCGGAGGAGCCGAGGGCGCACCGCCCCCGTACCCACCCGCGGACGCCGGTGCGCTTCCCCCGAAGTTGCCCGCGGCGGGCGGCGGCGCCGAGCCCCCCGAGGGGTCGACGATCGCCTCGACCTTCCACTGCACACCGAACTGCTCGGACAGCGCCTGCCGCAGTACGTCCTCACTGCCGCTGCTGGCGAAGTTGTCCCGCGCCCCCGCGTTCACGAAGCCGATCTGCAGTGTCGTCCCGTCGAAGCCCGCCACCTGGGCGTTCTGGCTCAGCAGGATCCAGGTGAAGCGGCGGCGGCCCTTCACCGCCTCAAGGATGTTCGGCCACAGGGTCCGCGGGTCGGGTCCGCCCACCGGAGCCGCCTGGGCCGGGGCCTGCGCCGGAGCCGGGGAGGCCGCCGGAGCGGGCGTCGCCTGCGCGGGCGCGGGCTGCTGCGGAGCCGGGGCGCCGCCCCCCGCCGCCGCGGCCGTGGGCCAGCCGCCCGGCCGGGGGGCCGCCTCCGGAGCAGGGGCAGACGGAGCGGAAGCCGGAGGAGCGGACTTCGCCGGGCCGCTGCCGGGCGCCGAAGCCGTGGGCCACCCGCCGGGGCGCCGCTCGCCGGACGGCGGGGCGGCAGCCGGCTCCGGAGGAGCCACCGGAGGGCTCTCCTGAACCGGAGCCGCGGGCTCAGGGGCGGGAGGAGCAGCAGGCGCAGAGGCTGGCGAAGGAGTCGGCGTAGAAGCGGGAGCCGGCGTAGGAGCAGGAGCAGCCTGCCCCCCACCCCGCACCGCAGCCCGCGCCGCCGCGACCCCGCCCCCCGGCGGAACCTGCGGCGCGGCAGGACCCGGCTGCATGGCCGCCCCCTGCTGCCCGCCCGCATGAGCCTCGGGCCCCGGCGCGTACCCCATGGCCGGTCCGGGCCCCCCGCCCTGCGCCCCCGCCATGAAGTTGCCGCCACGCTCCAGCCGGTCGAGGCGGGCCATGAGCGAGCGCTCGTCGTCGTACGCGGCCGGAAGCAGCACGCGGGCGCAGATCAGCTCGAGCTGCAGCCGGGGCGAAGTCGCCCCCCGCATCTCGGTGAGGCCTTCGTTCACGAGGTCGGCCGCGCGGCTGAGCTCCGCGCCGCCGAAGACGCCCGCCTGCGCCTGCATCCGCTCCACGACGTCCGACGGGGCGTCGATGAGCCCCTTCTCCGCCGCGTCCGGAACCGCGGCGAGGATCACCAGGTCCCGCAGCCGCTCAAGGAGGTCGGCGACGAAGCGCCGCGGGTCGTTGCCGCCCTCGATGACGGTGTCGACGATCTCGAAGGCGGCGGCGCCGTCCCCCGAGGCGAAGGCCTCCACCACGGAGTCGAGCAACGACCCGTCCGTATAACCGAGAAGGGACGTGGCCATGGCATACGTCACGCCGTCGTCCGCCGCGGACGCGAGGAGCTGGTCCATGACGGACATCGAGTCACGCACGGACCCGGCACCGGCCCGCACGACCAGCGGGAACACACCCTCCTCCACGGCCATCTGCTCCCGGCCGCACACCTCGGCCAAGTACTCACGGAGGGTCCCCGGCGGCACGAGACGGAACGGATAGTGATGCGTACGCGACCGGATCGTCCCGATGACCTTCTCGGGCTCCGTCGTCGCGAAGATGAACTTAAGGTGCTCCGGCGGCTCCTCGACCACCTTCAGCAGGGCGTTGAAGCCCGCCGAGGTGACCATGTGCGCCTCGTCGATGATGTAGATCTTGTACCGGCTGCTCGCCGGGCCGAAGAAGGCCTTCTCGCGCAGATCACGGGCGTCGTCCACGCCTCCGTGCGAGGCGGCGTCGATCTCGATGACGTCGATCGATCCCGGGCCGTTCCTCGCCAGGTCACGGCAGGACTGGCACTCGCCGCAGGGCGTCGGGGTGGGACCTTGCTCACAGTTGAGACAGCGGGCCAGGATGCGCGCGCTCGTCGTCTTGCCGCAGCCGCGCGGGCCACTGAACAGGTAGGCGTGGTTGACCCGGTTGTTGCGCAGCGCCTGCTGCAGCGGGTCGGTTACATGCTCCTGCCCGATGACCTCGGCGAACGACTCCGGGCGATAACGGCGGTACAACGCGAGAGACGACACACACACGAGGTTAATGGCGACCACTGACAACCAGGACCGCCCCAACGCAAAGCGCCCCCCACGCACCCGCCAGAGCCAACCTACCCTTGCTGCCTTCCGGCCCTGGGGGAGTTCAGTCAGATAGCGCCACGTGAGGGGCTGACACCCACCCTAGCGGATCCCGGGGGCCGGAAGCGACGCCGGACCCACTCCGGTATCCCCCTCAGGACGATCTCGGGAGCGATCTTGGGACCGGGGAGGATCTGGTTCGCGAGCACTCCTCAACGTCTTGTATTGTTTGCCGCGGAGGATTCGCCTAGTGGCCTAGGGCGCACGCTTGGAAAGCGTGTTGGGGGCAACCCCTCACGAGTTCGAATCTCGTATCCTCCGCCAGTGCCTCACCGGGCACGATGTCGAAGGGCCCCACCGTTCGCGGTAGGGCCCTTCGTCGTGCGTGGTCTCAGTTTTGGTCTCAGTTGCCCTGCCTGGACTGGGGCGGACCTCGGTGGACACCGAATCCCTTCCCCCCAGGACCTGAACAGCGCCACGGCTGGCCCGGTACGCGGCTTACCGTAGAACCATGGTTTTTCGCTCCCGTCGCCTGGAGGATCTCCTCGGCGGTCGCCTCGACAAGGTCGGGTACGGCGACATCGCTGCCCTCATCGGGCGACAGGAGGCGGTAGAAGCCGAGGACCTCGACTACAAGCAGCAGCACTACGGCAGTGACGCCAAGAGCAGAGAAGAGCTGGCCAAAGATGTCGCCGCTCTCGCCAACCACATCGGTGGAATCCTCGTCATCGGGATGGCGGAAAGCCGAGGCGTTCCCTCTCGCGCATTCGACGTGGACCTTGACGATCGACACGTCCGGGACCTGCAGCAGCGGATCGCCGCATCCACGGCTCCGTCCGTGCGATGGGAACCGCTTCTCAAGGAGAACCCCGCCAATCCTGGGCATGGGTTACTCCTTCTCACCGTTCCCCGCAGCCCGGAGGCGCCGCACGCCATCATCGCGCCGCCGACGAAACCGACCTCTGCGGCTCTGCGCTACCCGCGTCGCGCCGGCAGCAAGACGGACTGGCTGACGGAGACATACGTGGCCAGCGCCTACCAGCAACGCTTTAGGTCCGCCGCAGACCGGGCCGAGCGTATGCGCGACATCGAGACCCGGCTCGTGACGAGTGAACTGGCGCGCGCTCGAACCCACTTGCTGGTCACGCTGGTTCCCGACGTACCTGGCGAGATGCGACTGAAACCAGCGCTCCTTCATCGATTACAAGGAGCAGCTCCTGGCCTCACAGCCGCTGATCGCTACGGAGACACGGCTGTTCCGCCATGTCAGCGTGGGTTCCCACAGACTGATCGTGGAGCAGCGTTCCGATCGCGCCGACAGCGACCTGGCGCACCTCTACGACGACGGATCCGGCATCTGGGCGCAGTCCCTCCAAACCTCAGTGGACAACGACGAGGATCCGACGGACCGGGTCCGCTCCCTCGCAGGAGACTTCCTGGCCCACAGGCTGATGTCAGCGTTGATCTTCCTTGCCAGCCATGCACGGGACCGGTGCGGAGTCGCCGGAACAGTGGCCGTCGAAGTCGACCTCGTCGACGGCATGTACGCCCACCCCTATGCCCCGCCGCTGCCGACGTCTCTCCCCGGGCGGCCCGCGCGTAGAGAGCCATACCCTCTGGCGGTCGACCAAGTGCCGCCCTTCCCATCGGGAACGTTTTGCACCACTGCGGCACAGGCCGAGGTCACAGCGTTGGTCGACGATCTGGCGGACGGCAGCACCGGCCTAGTGCAGGCCGCGTCCCTGCTTGCTGACCATCTCTTCCACACTTTCGGCATCCCGGAGGCGCACTGCATCACGGCGGCTGGGGAAATCCGTGCTGCCGCATGGCAGTTGACGCGGCGTACCGGTATCAGTACCTGGGCAGACCAACAGTCCATCGTGGTGACCGACTAGAAAGTCGACCGGTGTGGCGGCGATCGGTCTGTGAGGTCGAGGGCGGACCGATCTGGCGTCGCCTGGACAGGCCGCCTTCTCGCCGCAGCGAGAAGGCGCAGTCTGACCGGATCGCCCAGGGCTTGAGCATCCGCGCGGCCGTCTCGACCTCCTCGGCGGAGAACGGTCGCTCGGTGGGCGGCCAGCAGCACGACGCACGCCCGTTCGCCGTACTCGCGCTGAACTCCGCCACAGAAGCCCCCTTCGCTGCCGAAGGGAACTGCCATGCACGACAACACAACAGAAGGCGCCTACGAGTCTGTAACGGGCGGTGGGCTGCACCGTTCCCGGTACAGCCCACCCACTTCGTCTACGGCTACCGCTCGTCGCTGTCGCCGTACTTCCCCGGATCCTTCGCGCGATCCGCAGCCTGTGCGCAAGCCGCCGCAAAGGCCGCCGTCACGGCTCCTTCGTCCGTGCCGCTCGCCCGAACGTCGATCACTCCTCCCACCCGGCGAAGGGTGCTCCAGCGCACCACTTGGTCGGTGTGGAGATCCGTCTCGAACTCCCAGGCATCCACCGACCAGGGATCGAGACGAGTAGCCAGCTCACGCACCCCGCCGGGCAGGAACGCTGCGTGGGCGTGGTGGACGACGCGGCGATCGGGAAGGCGATCGCGGACGGCACTCGGGCCACCAAGCCCTTCCCTCTCCCACTTCAACCGGTCCCACTCCTCAACCTCGGCGATCTGCCCGGGCCGTTCGGAGCGCCAGCGCTCCACGAGGAAGTCGGCGTGCCCATGATCGCGGAAAGGGACGAGGTACTCGCCGATGCGAGCGACGTACATCAACACCCCGGCGGGAGCCTGCGCCGTACCGGTGGCCTCCTCTCCTCCGTCAGCGGCCATGGGCCACAGCAGTCCGCCGATCTTGGCAGCCGTATCCCTCAGAACGCGGCCGGTCAGGTGCTGGTAACGACGGCGCATCCGGGCCGAGTTGCCGGGCTCCCAGCCCATGATCCTGTCGACCACGGCATCGGGGACGCCGAGGATGAGCAGCACGGTCGCCGCGGTGTGCCGGGCGTCGTGAAGGCGGCCGTCGCGTACGCCGGCGGCCTTCAGCAAATCCTTCCACCGGTGGTAATCGGTGTTGGGATTGAGCGGCTCGCCGGTCGGCGAGGTGAACACGTACCCCTTCTCCACCCACAGGTCGCGAGCGAGGGCGCGCTCGCGGGCCTGCTCCTCCTTGTGTTGCTGGAGCAGCTTCAGGAGTTCCTCGGGGACACCGATCGGACGCTTGCCCGCCTTGGACTTCGTTCCCTTGGTCTCCTTGCGGGTGTTGATCTTCTGCGGGCAGTAACCGGGCTTACGGCCGCACCGGTTGCCGCAGCCGTGCTTGTAGCGGGGGCGCAGGCGGCTCTGCC
This sequence comes from Streptomyces sp. NPDC033177, assembly GCF_055577715.1. Classification (NCBI taxonomy): domain Bacteria; kingdom Bacillati; phylum Actinomycetota; class Actinomycetes; order Kitasatosporales; family Streptomycetaceae; genus Streptomyces; species Streptomyces sp. NPDC033177. The sequence goes on from NZ_JBVIPS010000008.1 coordinate 76,032, forward strand.
GTACACGGATCACACCGGCATCGAAGTGGACGTCCTCCCACGCCAGGCCGAGGACCTCGCCCTGACGCAGGCCGAGCGCGAGGGCGATGACCCACCGGGCGGTGTTGCGGTGCTTCTGGGCTTCCAACAGGAGGCGCTGGACCTCCTCGATCGTGTACGGCTCGACCTCCTCTTCCTCCAGCTTCGGCGCCTTGGCGATCGAGACGGGGTTAAGGGTGATGTGCCGCCGCCGCACAGCCTCGTTGAGGGAGGTGTTCAGGGTGCGGTGAGCCTGGTGCGCGGTGCCGGCGGCACTGCCGGCCTCCTGCATCTTCTTGTAGAGCCGCTCGATGTGCTCGGGTTCGAGTTTCTCCAGACGATGGGCGCCCAGGCCGGGGATGAGGTGGCGGTAGACGGCGACTCGGTAGCCGTCGATCGTGTACTCGCCGACGCTCGGCGCGGCGATGTTCTCCACCCAGTGCGTGAGCCAGGTTTCCACCGTCCAGTGCTGGCCGGCCTTGCGGACGCTTCCGGCGTCGCGCTGGCGTTCCAGCTCGCGTACGACCTTGGTGATCTCGGCGCGTGTCTTGCGGCTGGCGTGGCGGCGGTCCGGGCTGCCGTCGTCCTTGACGCCGACGGTGACGCGGCCGTGCCAACGGCCGTCTTTGCCGAGGTAGATGGTGGAGGCGCCGTTGGGCTGGCGGGACGTACGGGGCTTCTTCGGCTGTGCCATGTGCGCCCCGCTCAGGCCGCGGTTCCGAAGTCCGTGGTCCGGTAGCGGCGGGCTAGGAATTCTCCGACCGCCTCGGCGGGTATGCGGCGCAGGCTGCCGATCTTGACGGAGAGGATCTCGCCGGACGTGACGTACTCGTACATCTTCGTCCGGCCGATGCCGAGGCGGCGGGCGGCCTCCTCGACGGTGAGGCCGACGAGGGTGGGGTCGCCGGGTACGTCGTCCCTCTCGGGCATCAGGGCGCGCAGGGCGCCCTCGGGGATGCCGAGCAGCTGGGCGATCTGGGTTACGGGCAGGGGGATCTCGGGCAAGAGGGCTCCTCACCTGGTCACGTACGGAGCGCCAACTCCGGTCGGACCGGTCGTGGTGATGTGGGTGATGGTTGGGCGGTTGCGCAGACGCGCGAAGGTGCCGCAGAGAAAAGCCCTGGGTGTTCCAGCACCGAGGGCCTGGCGGCGGGTGGGTTACTCGTCGACGTCAGCGTCGGCGGGGGCCTGCGGGTTGAAGGCGTCGCCGAGCCAGCGGATCAGGCGGGAGCGGGCTCCCTTGTGGCGGTGGAAGTCGCCGTTGGAGGCCGCGTCCAGTTCGTGGGCGAGCAGGTTGCGGACCATGGTGTCCTGGTCTGGGTTGGCCTTGCTGTACTCCCGGAGTTGGTCCTGGATCGCGTCCATGGACTTGCCGAGGGAACGCCATTCCTTCCACAGCTCGACGTACTCGCCGACCAGCCGACGGATGATCGGGTTGGCCATCTGTCCTGGTGGGCTGGCCAGTTCGTCGAGGGTCATGTCGAAGACCTTGCAGAAGCCGAGGGCCTCGTCGGTGTTGACCCGGCGGCGCGGCTTGCCGCTTTCGATGCGCCAGATCGCGGACTGGCCGATGGGGTGGCCCAGCTCGGCCATCTTGTCGGCCAGGGTGACCGTGCTCCAGCCGCGTGCCTCGCGCTCCAGCTTCACGCGCTCGGCGATGTTGTCCTCGACCGGTGGCCGCGCGTTCGTGACGCTCGCGTCGTCTTCGCCCTTGCCGCTGGCCATCTTCACCTCCTCGTCGTGCGGGCCTGCCGTACAGCTGCGGCCTAGGGTGAACCAGTTAACATCATTTGGAAACAGAATGCAACTAGACGTCTCCCGAATGCTCAGGGTAGACTTATGGCGCCCGGCGGTGAACGCGGCTGGACAAGCAAAAACCCCCGGTGCTGGAACACCGGGGGCGAAGCGGAAACCCTGACAACCGCCCAACCATGACGATCTGGACCGGTGGCCGGAGTTGGCGCTCCATGTGGCCTACCGGGAGAGGAGTCCTATTGACCCAGAGTACGGGTCACATGCACGAGACGCCATCCCACTTCGGATACGGCCCCACGCCGTCTCCGGACGAGTCTGCGCAGGCTCCTTTCAACCTGGAGGCCGAGAGCGCGGTGCTCGGCGCCTGTATGCACGACTGCGACGTCATCGACGCGGTCCGGCCGATCCTGGGCGACGACGCCTTCTATCGGCCCGCGCACGAGACGGTCTGGCGTGCGCTGCTCGCCCTGCATCGCGAGGGCAGGCCGACCGACCCGATCGTCCTCAGCGAGCTGCTCCAGGAGCAGGGGGACTTGAAGCGTGTCGGCGGAGCCGTCTACCTGCACCAGCTCGCCGGTGCGCTCTACGGCACCGGCAACGCGGAGCACCACGCGGAAATCATCCGCAAGAAAGCCGACCTGCGCCGCCTGCACGCCTCGGCCATACGGACCGTCCAGCGCGCCCAGGAGCCGGGGGCCGACCCTGACGAGATCCGCAGCGAGATCGAAGCGGAGGTACGCGCCGAACGCGAGCGCGCGCTCGCCTCGGGCCACGGCCGCCTGTCCCGCTTCGCCAAAGACGGATGGACCTTCCTCAAGGAGACCGGCGCGCACGCCGAACCTCTGTGGGGAACGCGCGATAAGACGGTCTGGGCACCGGGCGAGAGCCTGATGATCGTCGGCGCACCCGGGGTCGGCAAGACCACCCTGGCCCACCAGGTGGTCTTCGCCCGCCTCGGCCTGCAGGAGACGGTCCTGGAGATGCCGGTCGCGCCCAGCAGGCGGGTGCTCTACCTGGCTATGGACCGCCCGAAGCAGATCGCCAAGGCCATGGCCCGCCGGGTCTTCGACACCGACGAGAAGATCCTGCGCGAGCGGCTCGTGGTCTGGGAGGGACCGCTGCCCGCCACCCTCGACAAGGAGCCCGACCTCCTCGCCGATCTCGCCGCCGCCCACCGGGCCGACACCATCGTGATCGACAGCCTCAAGGACGCGGTGAGCACGATGGTCGACGACAGCCTCGCGGTCGCCTTCCACAATGCCCGCAATCGCGCCCTGCGAGGCGGCATGGAGATCCTGGAGCTGCACCACCAGCGCAAGGCCACCGCCGATGCCCCGCGCGGTCAACGCCCCAGCCTGGACCAGGTCTACGGTTCCACCTGGTACGTCTCCGGCGCAGGCAGCGTCCTGTTCGTCACCGGCAAGGCCGGCGACCCCGCCGTCACCCTGCACCACCTCAAGACCCCCACCGGGGAGGTCGGCCCGCTGGACGTCACCCACGATCACGTGCGCGGCACCACCACGGTCGACCCCACCAAGGACCCCGCCGTCCTGATCCGCAACGCCCCGAACGGAATGACCGCCCGAGACCTGGCAGTCGCCCTGCTCGGCGGGGGCGACCCCGACCGCGCCGACGTGGAGAAGGCACGACGCCACCTCGGCCGCCTCGTCGACAGCGGCCTGGCCACCAAGGCCGACGGGATCGCCGGAGGAGCCGGAGGCGGGCAGCAGACCCGCTACTACGCCTCCGCACGCCACCTCACCGCCGTCGGCTGAGCCCCACCGGCCCGCGCGAAGCGATCACGCGACCGTTCACGCGGCCCACTCGCTCCGATGCCGCCGTGAAGCGCTCACAGCGCGCACGCGAATCACAAAACCGCAGGTCAAGCGATCACGCGGGCGTCCACGCCGTACACGCGCCCAAGCGATCACGCGCGGGGCCCCCTTTAGAAGGGGGCCCGCGTGTACGCCCCCTCCGTGAACGCCCCTCATTCCCTCGCTTTCCTCCCCTTGGAGACCGTCTGCATGACCCTCGGCAACACCGCACACGTAAGCGCCGACAGCGGCACTATGTCGCTCCTGCCTCACTGGACCACCTCGTCGGCGGCCGGCGCAGTCCTGCCCCTCGTCGTGGCCCTGCTCGCTGGATGGCTGCTGCGCCGACGCAACCGGACGCCCGGTGTCGGGGAGCGCCGTGGCGCCGCTGCCATCCCGGTCGCCGCCGTCGCCGCCATCGGCTGCACCGCCTACAGCGCGGACACCAGCTGGCGCTTCGCCGCCGATTACCTCGACATGGGCAGCGCCATCGAGCGCGCCGCGATGTTCGCCGCCGCCGAGCTCGCCCTGTTCGCCACCGCGCTGATGGCCCGGCAGAACCTCAACGGCCCGAAGCAGGCGCCCGGCCTGCCCGGCACCCTCACCTGGGTGATCACCGCCGTGCAGATCGTGCCCGCCTACGCCGAGTCCGGCCCAGTGGGCGGCACCGTGCGGGCCTTCGTCGGCCCTGTCCTGGCGGCGATGCTGTGGCACCTGGCGATGGGCATCGAACTGCGCAACCGCAGCCCGCACGCCGACTCCCACAGCCTGACCGCCGTCCTCGCCCGGCAGATACGGGAACGGTTGCTGGCCCGCCTGGGGATCGCCGACCGGGACGCGGACGCCACCCGGATCATCCGCGAGCGCGCCCTCGACCGGGCCGTCACCCTGATCCTCCGGGCAGAGGCCATGACGCCCGAACGGCGTGCCAAGGGGCGAGGCCGGCGCCTCACCCGCCGCCTGCACCAGGCCCTGGAGCAGGCCGACGTCGACCGCGACAAGCGCCAAGACGAGCTGCTGCTGCGCAAGCTCGCCACCCGGCAACAGGCCCTCGCTCTGGCCTCGATTCCCCTGCCTCGGCGCTGGCCCGCCCTTACCGCGGGCACGCCGAGCGGCTCCACGCCTGCCCGCCCGCGCGCCACAGCGACGAGGCGGGCAGACAATCGGGGCCGCCCGTCCGAGAGCGATGCGGGAGATGACATGGCCCACCGGGCTGCCCGCCCGGAGCCCGAAAAACGCCCGCACCGGCCCGCCCGCACCACCACGAGCCCGGAGCCGAATCCGGGCGAGGAACCGTCGGATGCCGATCCGGGCAAGGCCGCCCGGGCGAGGCCGAATCGCCCGGGCCCCAAACCGCGCGCGACACGGGAAGTTCTCACGTCCTACGCCCACCGCATCCACGGGGAGACCGGACGTCTCTCCCGCGATCTGCTGGAGGACACCGTGCGCGAGGACGGCTACAGCGTCGCCAGCGACACCGCCGGAGAGGTCGTCCGCACCATCAAGGCCGAGCTGAAGGCCGCTCGCGCCGGTCACCCCCGCTGAACCCGCTCCCCCACAACACCCAAGGAAGACCGTCGAATGCACGACTCGCACCACGAACTGCCCACCAGCCAAAAGGAGATGACCACCCCAACCACAAGCCCAGCAAGTTGTACCGGGAGCAATGCTCCCGGGATTCCCTCCCCTGGGGTGGCGGGAACAGCCCGGCGCCAGGGGGCACCGGAGCGTCAGGCTGCGACCGAGGGCGGACCGCAGCAGGGAAGGGAACGGCAGGCCGAGTTCCTTGCGAAGAGACGTCAGCGCCCGCGTCAGCCAAAGTCGCACAAGCGCCTGCACCAGCCCAGCTGCCGCATGAACGATGCCGAGTTCAAGCGCTTCACTGACGCCGCCGCCCACTGCCAGATGTCCAACGCCGCTTTCCTCGCCTACGCCGTCAACAAAGCCGCCCGGGACCTGACCCGCACCGCCGCCGAGATCGCCACCGAACGAGAGGTCATCGACGAGTTGTTCGCCGCCCGCCGGCACCTGGGCCGCATCCACGGCCTGTTCAACCAGGTCGCCAAGGCCCTCAACTCCGGCGCTGCCGCACCCCACCTGGACGCCGCGGCTGAGGCCGTGCGCAACGCCGCCCGCCGCATGGAGGACGCCGCTGATGCCCTGCTCGCCCACCGCGACGGTAGTGCCCCTGCGTGATCCCCAGCATCCACAAGCGCGGCAGCGAGACCATCGGGCTGATCCGCTACCTCTACGGCCCCGGCACCGAAGAGGAGCACATCGACCCCCACCTGGTGGCCGCCTTCGACCCGCTCACCCCCGACCCCGGCCGCGACCCGAAGACCACCTACGAGCAGCTTGAGCACCTGCTCGACCAGCCCGTCAACGCCCTGCCCGCCAGCAAGCGCCCCGAGAAGCACGTGTGGCACCTGTCTGTGCGGGCTGCCCCGGAGGATCCGATCCTGTCCGACGAGGACTGGGCGGCCATCGCCCGCCGCATGGTCGCCGCCACTGGCATAGCCCCCGACGGCGACGAGCAAGCCTGCCGGTGGGCCGCCGTCCGCCATGCCGACGACCACATCCACATCATCGCCACCCTCGTCCGCGACGACGGCCGCCGGCCCCGCCTGCACAACGAGGCCCGTCGCGCCCAGGCCGAAGCCCGTCGCGTCGAAGCCGACTACGGGCTGCGCCGCGTCCCGCCCGGGGACGGCACCGCCGCCAAACGCCCCACCAGCGCCGAACTCCACAAGGCCGAACGCGAGGGCAGGGAACAACCGGCGCGCGAGGAACTGCGGGAGACCGTACGGCGGGCAGTGGCGGGCGCGGCGAGCGAGGAGGAGTTCTTCGACCGACTGGCTGCTGCCGGCCTGCTGATCCGCAAGCGCGTCGCGCCCTCCGGCGACCTGCTCGGCTACAAGGTCGCCCTCCCGGACAACCGCAACGGCGAGAAGGAGCCGGTGTTCTACGCGGGCTCCACCCTCTCGCCCGACCTGTCCCTGCCCCGCATTCGCAAACGCTTCTCCGGCGACAGCGACGCTGCCAACCGAAGCGACAGGGCACCGTCCGGCCGAGCCTCCGATCCCACGCCAAGCAGTCCGGCCACTGCGCGGCGCCGGGCAGCCACGGCGGTGTGGCAGGCGGTGCTGGTCGTCGACGACGGTGAGGACGCGGCGGTGGCCGCGCACATCGCGGCGGCCGGGGAGGTCCTGGGTGCGCTCGCCAAAACATCCGCCGCCCACACCCGCACCGAACTGCGCGAGGCGGCCTTCGTGTTCGAGCGGGCCACCCGCTCCCACGTCAAGGCCGAGCGCGGGCACGACCGCGCCCTGCGCCAGGCCGCCCGCGATCTCGTCTACAGCGGGCCGGCGCTCGGCCGCGGGGAAGACGGGGCGACCACGGCGATGGTGATCGACATGGCGTTCTTTCTCGTGACCGCCGCCGCTCACTGGCATGCGAAGAAGGGGCACGCTCAGCAGGCAGTCGCTGCCCGGGAGGCCACCGAGCACCTGCACGTCGCCTATCAGGCCGCTGCCACCGTCCCACTGGGCGTGCTGCACCAGCGGGGTCAGCGCCTGTCGCAGTCCCTGCGTCATAGGCAGACCGTCCACCTGCGTCAGGCGGTGCCGGAGTTGGCGGATCAGGTTCTCGCCGAACCGGGCTGGCACGCCCTGGCCGCCACGCTCGCCGACGCCGAGAGCGCCGGCCACGACCCGGCGGCGCTGCTGACCGAGGCCGCCGGGCGGCGGGAGCTGGGCACCGCCGGGTCGATCAGCGACGTGCTCGTGTGGCGGCTGCGACGCGTGGCCGACCTGCCCGCCGACGCCACCCTGATGCCCAACCACACCACCGCTGCGGCGAAGCGCGGAAGTACTGCCCGGCCCTCGCCGAGCCGACACGACTGGCCGCGCAACGCCCGCTAATCCGGGGTATAGGCCGGTGACCCTCTTCCTTGGCAGAGGGTCACCGGCAAAGCGGGTGGTCAGGAGGCAGCCTGCGCCTTGGCGAGTGCCTTCTCCAGGCTGGCGTCCACGAGACCCAGCGAGCCGAAGACGATCACTAGGACGTTGGCGATACGGATCGCCGTCTGCTTGACGACGCTGCGCTGCCCGCGGATCAAGTAGGTGAGCAGCTGCCCCTGCCCCAGGGGCAGCAGATCCTGACCGAGGTGCGCCGCAACGTCGTCCAGCGCCGCGACGGGACCGAGGAACGCGCGTAAGGCACGAACGTGAGTGGGCCCGAGTCCGGTGAACAAGGTTTGGACGCCGACGAGTTCAAGCAGATGATCGACGCGGTCGGCAGCGACGCCACCGCCGCGGTGAAAGGATGGCTCGCCGACACAGGCCGTATACACCCCAAAGCCGAGATCGTTTACCTGGAGATCCATGCCTGGAGAAAGACCCTGTGAGGGCCTTCGGTCGCAGCAGGTTCTCTGGGCGAGGATTGAGGGGTGGAAGGTGTCAGCCCAGCAGGGGCAGGATCTGCCCGAGGACGACGAAGGTGCCGGTGAAGGCGCCAGCGGCGCAGGCCAGTCGCTTCGCCGTACTGAAGCCGGCTGTGGGGGTGCTGCCCGTGCGTGAACCGGTGACGTCGTATGCCGCGTACGCGAGGCCGAGCGCGACGGCGACCGTGAGGATGCAGAGTGCCACGCGCGGGCCAGTGGGAGTGCCGCGGGCAAGATCGAGGGTGTTGGCGACGGTGCACACGTCCACGACCGTGGCGAGCGTGGCGGCTCCGGCTCCGCCCCACGCCAGGGCGTGGGTGGCGCCGCCGTTGACGGCGAGGCGGAAGGAGATGCGTGCCGCGACCGCGGCGGTCAGTGCGGTGCACGCTAGGAGCACGGCAACGACGATAGACACGGCGACCCCCTTGGGGCGAGATGCATTGTGGGCACGGCGAGTGAACGGGGCGGCCAGTGGCGTTCCCCACACGTACTGTCCCAGACTTTCTGAGACAATGGAAACAATGCACGTCAGAGGAGGTGAGGAGACATGACTGAGAAGCGCCCGGGGCGACCTCGCAAGGTTCTTCCCGCTGGCCTTCCCCCGGCTTTCAAACGGTTCATCCTCGAACTGCGCCGGCTAGCCGACGAATCCCTGTACACACAGCGCGAGCTGGCCGTCCGGGGAGGCATGAGTTTGCCCACCATCTCGCGCATTCTGAACGGCGAACGCCGCCCCTTGCGGAGTCAGGTGGATGCCCTCGTCCGGGCGCTCGAGCTGAACGACAGTGAGCGGGCGACCCTCGTCTTCCTCCACCAGCAGGCCACGAGCGAAGCACATGGGGTACAACCGGATGAGCGTGAGAGCACCACTTCAGATCTGGCCGACCGACTGGCCGAGCTCCGTCAGGACGCTGGCCTGAGTCTGCGCGAGATCTCCCACCGCCTTGCCCTGGCGGGCTCGCCTGTTGCCAAGTCCACCGTCGAGCGCACCCTTAACGTCCCTGATCACTCGCCTCTGTTGGCGCTGCAGGTGGCCATAATCCTCATCGAGGCTCTCCCCGAGAACGAGCGCGGCCCGGCAGCTGCACTGATGTTCCGCTCCGCCCTCGGCGCCGCCGAGGCCCTGCCACGGGGCTACAACCTCGTGACGGCCCCTACCGGATCGGGCAAGTCAGAACTGCTGTCGGCACTTCGGTCCGCCGGACCTACGCCGTCCGAAGAGGCGGTAGCCGTCCTCGCGCGCAAGCTGGACCTTCCGCTTTCCGAACTGACGGCTCTCCGTGAGACCGCCGCCGGGCGAAGCCGGATCCCTGGCAGACCGATCAGCGAGTGGAGCCCCTTGGAGCTGGAGGTACACCCCGCAGCCCAGCAAATCGGGGCGGACTCCAGCGCGGAGGCGGAACTGCCTGCCTACATTCCACGAGCGCATGACGCGCTGCTAGCCGAAGCAGTACAGAACGCCGCTACAGGCCAGAGCCAGATGGTGTTCATCGTGGGCGGGTCCGCCACTGGCAAGACGCGGGCCTGCTGGGAGGCAGTCCAGCAGCTCTCGGAACAAGGGTGGCGACTGTGGCACCCGTTCAATCCCAGTCGGGCCGACGCGGTGCTGGAGGGGATCGACCGAGTTGAGCCGCGCACTGTGGTGTGGCTTAACGAGGCTCAGCACTACCTGCTTCCGTCCGACCTCGGCGAGCAAGTCGCGTACGCCGTGCAGCGTTTGCTCAGCAGGCCCGAACGCGGGCCGATCCTGGTCCTGGGCACCATCTGGCCGACATACCTCGACCAATTGACGGCCGAACCAGCGCCCGGCACGCCCGATCTGCACGTAAAGGCCAGAAACCTACTGAACGGACGGACGATCTTTATCCCGGACTCTTTCGCCCCGGACACGCTGCGCTCGGCCGAGGCCGTGGCTGCTCTCGGCGATCCGCGCCTGGTGGAAGCTGCCGCCCAGTCCGGTGCCGACTGCCGGCTCACTCAGTATCTCGCCAGCGCCCCACAGCTAGTGAGCCGCTACACCATCGCGACACCAGCTGCCAGGGCTTTGGTGCATGCAGCGATGGACGCCTGTCGCCTCGGCGTTAGCGGTCCCATCCCCCAGTCTTTCCTCACTGACGCTGCTGTCGACTATCTCGGCGCCACAGCGTTCGACCTACTCAAAGATGACTGGGCGGAGCAGGCTTTCGCTGAACTGGCCCAGCCCGTTGCCGGCGATTCGAGGCCCCTACGACGTATGCGGCCACGCCCGGTAGGCCCGCCACCCGCTGCTCCCACGCTGAAGGCTGCACCGGTCCGGTCAGCGGGTGCCACGTTTCGGCTTGCGGACTATCTAGAGGAATACGGCCGTACAACCCGTCAGTTCCTGTGCCCGCCCGCTTCCTTCTGGCACGCCGGCTATACCCACCTCACGGCTCTGGAGGACCTCGAAAGTCTCGCTGACGCAGCCGAGGACCGGTATCGCTTGGAGTGGGCCCACCATCTGCGCCGCCGAGCAGCCGAAGTCAGCGACGATCAAGGGCTGATCCGCCTCACCCGGTTGAGGGAGGAGGCCGGAGACCGCAAGGAAGCCGAGCACCTCGCCCACACTGCCGCCGCCGCCGGCTACACGTCCGCCCTGCGTGAACTGGTCCGGATGCGGGAGAAGGCAGGAGACTTCGAAAGCGCCCAAGCTCTCGCACGGCAGGCTGCACATTACGGCGACGGCCTCGCACTGGCCGAACTCGCCTGGACGCGGGAGGACGAAGGAGATCCCATCAGCGCCGAAGGGCTCGCCCAGGACGCGGCTGCCGTCGGTGACATCTTCGCCTTGCGTGAACTGGCCCGCATGCGCGAGACAATGGGAGAGCGCACCAGTGCTGAAGGTCTCTACCGCCAGGCTGCAGACCTTGGCGATACCCGTTCTCTGCTCCGCCTCGTGGAGATGCGGGAGGAAGCCGGGGACACAGACGGAGCTGAGCAGCTTGCCCGCGCCGCGGACACAGGTGACGCCTTGCATCTCATCGGCCCGGCTCGCATGCGAGAAAAGGAAGGAAACAGGGAAGAGGCCGAAGCCCTCTACCGCCAGGCGGCCGATGCAGGCAACGCCTTCGCCTTGGCCGCTCTTGCCCGGATGCGGGACGAAGCAGGAGATTGGAGCGGCGCAGCAGCCCTCTACCGCCAGGCGGCCGATGCTGGCCTGGCCTGGCTAGTCAACCCCGCGATGCGGTGGCCGTACGGGTTGGACCCCGACGGCTCCCCCACACCTCCCTGGGCATGATGGAGCTTCGGTGTCTGCCCTCGCGCCAAGCGAGATAGATTAACTCGTCAGAATCGTTATGGCGCTTGCGGGCTCCCTCTACACATGGGTGGCCCTGCCGTAGACGCTGTCTCCTCGTGGCTCAGGGCCCGGGGAATTGGACACAGCCGTGAGACGAGTGGGCTGGCCACGGCGTGAGACACGACTTGAAGCAGTAGGTCACGGACACGTCCACGGACGCGAGCTGCGAGACCCCACACATCGAACCCAGGCCACGGGTTCCTTGCCATTCGATCCAGTCGCCGCAGGTCATGGAGGCTGGGCGTGCAGTAGGTCAACGGGTCCGCCGACACCAATCAAATTGGTCCCCGCAGGTCAGCGCGGCTGGACCCTCCTCCACTGTCAGCGGACACTTCCTGCCGAGCCGGGGTGATCAGTGCCAAGCTCATACCCAGACGGACAAGCCGAGGACGGGAGCGGGACCGTGACCACCAGCAACGTGCCCTTGTACTACGTCCCCTGGAGCCCAGAAGAGGACGGCTGGTCGATTAACGCGGTTGGCCTACATGGCGCTGACTGGCTCAACGAGCAGCCCGACCAGAGGTTGGTCTTGGTTCCCGGGGTGCAGGACTACCGGCAGCAGCCGATGGCCAAGCGCGTCCAGGACGCCATCGTCGCCAAGCCGGGCAGCCTGGCGGGCTGGTACGGCGGCCCGGTGCTCGCACCCTGGCCCACCCGGAAGATCGTGGGTGACCTCGCAAGTGGCCTCTGGGGGCGGGCGACCGCCATCTGCGTACTGCCGTGGGGCGACGATCCTCTCGCCAACGCGTGGCTGCGCACCCGGCGCGCGGTGAGCATCATCGACGGCTGCGTTCACCCGGAGGCAGACGTCGCCCTGTTGGACCCGGTGGTTGAGACGGCGATGGAGGAGCTAGACGGGCACGTCAACCACGCCAACGGGATCGCCGGCGGGATCGACAAGGCGTTCGCCGTGCACACACTGCTGAAGTTGCACGAGGCGGGTTACCGGTGGGACGTCGACCAGCTGTGCGGCTGGGCGCTGGGTCACGGCTTCACCGGCTCGGAGGAAGACCACCTCCGGCAGTACGCCACGAAGGTGCTCAAGCGCTCCCCGTTCCGGCCGCTGCCAACCGACCCCTTCTCTCCCGGTGCCATCGACCGGTGGCGAGGAACAGACGTGTAAATCCCGGGGCGGCGGCACGGTGCGCGGCGATACCGTGCTCTCTTCGCTCTTGTACGGCGGAGTCATCCTGCGGGGGATTTCATGGCGCAGACGCCGACCGCGTTGTTCCCGGTCACGGACCCTGACCGCCACGCCAAGGGCCGGCAGAAGATGTACGGCCTGGCCCGGTCCATCACCCGTATCTGGGAGGCGGCGGCCTCCACCGGCACCACGCTTTGCCGCGGCCACGGTCTGGTGGTCGACTCCGACGACATCGCCCCGGAAATCGCTCCCGCGCTCGCGGCCGTCCGCACCCTCGACCTTGAGGTGATCCGGAACGGCCTGCCCGGAGCCGACGCCCAGCGCTACCTGGACCTGCAGAAGACCGACCCCCAGGGACAGGTCGTTCTCGGCCTGGTGCTGGTGCGCAACGCCGACATTCACCTCCCGGCCGTCCTCGACGTGGAGGTTAACCGCGTCGTCGGTGAAGGTGACGGCTACCGGGTGATGCCCTCCTGGCAGTTGTACGACAACCTGCCATCGGTCGTACGCGCCAGCAAGAGGACCCAGAGCAACAGGAACGGCACGAACGAGCACTCCCACACCGCCTACCAGAACACAGTCGGCGGCCACCTTGTCATCGAAACCCTCCTCGATGCGTTCGCGTTCTTCCTGCGCTGCGACCCCACCCTGGCCCGGCGCAAGGCGGGCACGGACGAACTGGCGTACTTCCCGCTGCCCCCGTACACCGTCCACGACTACGAGCGCCGCCACCCCGACCAGCCCAACCGGGCCGACGTCGGCGCGGAAGTCCGCCGACTCACCGAGAATGCTCCGCCCTCGGGCAGCGGCCGGGAGATCTCGTATCGACTCACCAGCGACGGCACGGTCGTGTACTGCGGGCACACCGTCGAACCCTTCGGCCTACGCTCGGCGTTCACCGAGGCCGCACCCCAGATCGTGCGCGACGTCCAAGCCGGGTACTCGTATGTTGCTGTGGCCGCCGACGGTGCGCACCACGTAGTCACCGCCGACACAGACGGCCGCCTGTCTGCGGACTGTTCTCCGCTTGAGGACTACCCCTTCCCCCAACCGCACCGGCATCCGCTCCCCGAGACGTGGCTGACGTGGTGGCAGCTCACGCTTGAGGACCCGTTTTGGTACCGGAGGCAACGGCACCACGAAGGGCACCCGCGCGACCTCTGAGGTCCGCCCACAGGGTTCGCCGGATGCGGCATACGAGCCGTCAAGGTTGCCGTCGGTATGGCCGAACGAGCCGACTAACTTCGCTGTCCAAGAACAACTGGTGAATCGCCGGAGTGATCCGCATGCATGCGTCCGTGTGTGTCGACCAGAGAGTCCTCACTCAACGGGCGATTTCAGCCGTTCCCAGCCTGGGACGGCCCCTCTTCTCCCGGACTCAAGGAAGAGCGGACAGCAATCGAATCCGGCCAGCCCTGGGGATGCTGCGGCCGGTCCGCTCTTCGACGCTCTGGCCCCGGCCGCGTAAGGTCAACTTCCGGGCTCCCGGCAAGTTTCGGCAAGTTCCTCGCTCCAAGGCCCAGCCGCGGGCAAGCTCTGGCACAGAGATCGTTACCGGCATCCGAGGAGGACATCATGGCCCTGCGTAAGCTCGGTAAGGACCCGGAGAGTCCCAGTGGCGGCTCCCCCACCATCTACCTCGACGAGGAGAAGGACAGCTACCTCGTACAGGGGCTGAAGGTGGAGGACATCGAGCGCCTCGGGCAGATGGACATCCCCGGCCACGAGTCGGTGGTGGAGATCCCTCGGCGCATGGTGCAGTTCTTCCTGGAGGTGAAGAAGGTTGACGAGGACCCCGACGTTTGAGGAGCTGTTCCGCGACTGCCAGAGGACGGCCGTCCATCTGGAGATGCGCGACGCCTACATGAAGTCGGACCCGGCCTTCATCGACTGGAAAGCCGGCCTGACACTCGACCCGGCCGAGCGCTGGGGCGACTGGCACAGCATCGTCACGGAGGCCACCTCGCGAGGCATCGAGGTCCGCCGGGCCCGAGTCGTCTCGACTCCCGTCAGCGAGTATATCCGCTTCGAGTACGACGTGACGGATGGACTGAACATCGCCGCCGGCGAAGACGTGCGCTGGCTCTCCCGGCGAAACGCCACGGGCCTCGCCCTTCCGGGCAACGACTTCTGGCTCTTCGACTCCAGCCTCGTTCTCGTCAATCATTTCGATGGCGAAGGCGAGAACATGGAGGTGGAACTCACGGAGGACCCCGAGGTGGCAAAGCTCTGCGAGTCGGCCTTCGAGGCCGTGTGGGCGCGGGCAACACCGCACGCAGAGTTCCAGTCGGCCTGATAGCTCGAACAGCATCATCGCAGCGACATGACATCGCCATCTTCGAGCGTTCAGGAAGCCCGCAGGGCTCTGGGTAAACGCCTGAGCGAAATCCGGCTCGAAGCCGGGCTCACCAAGCGAGCGTTGGCCAACAGACTCGGCTGGCATGAGTCGAAGTGTTCGCGCTTCGAGAGCGGCAGGCGTCCGCCCTCGGAGCGCGACCTTCGTGCGTGGGCCGCTGCTTGCGGTGCGGAGAACGCGGCCGAGGATCTCGTCTCGACAGCCCGCGGCATCGAGGGCATGTACGTCGAGTGGCGCCGGATGGAGCGCACGGGCCTGAAGCAGGCCCAGGAGTCCGTCCTCCCTCTGTGGGAGCGCACTCAGCGGTTCCGAATTTACTCGCCGTGGCTCATTCCCGGCCCCGTGCAGACGGCCTCGTACATCACCGCACTGCTCACCTCCATTCGCGACCGCCGCGGCCTCATTGATGACGTGCCGGCGGCCGTCAAGGTGCGTGTGGAGAAGCAGAAGATCGTGTATGCCAACCACACGTTCGCGATCCTCCTGGAAGAGGGAGCACTCCGAAAGCGCATAGGCGGGACGGATGTAATGGCCGGCCAACTCGGCTATCTGCTCAGCGTTATGGCGCTGCCTTCGGTGAGTATCGGCATCATTCCTGAAGACGCCGACCGTTCCAGCCTCTGGCCCGTCGAGGGCTTCTTCCTGTACGACGACCACACCGTCCACGTCGAACTCGTCTCAGCCCACCTCGCCGTCACGCAGAAACACGAACTTGCCATGTATGCCCAGACGTTCACGGATCTGGCCGAACTTGCCGTCTACGGCCCGGCGGCGCGCGAACTCATCACGGCAGCCATCGAATCCCTGGGGTGAATGCCGGGCAAGTTCCGGCACACTCGTAGAGCCCCTCCTGTCGCCCTTCTTAGCGTTACTGGCACGGCCGGAAACGCGTACTGAAGGGGCGAGACGGTGATCACTGTGGCAAGTAGTGGCAAGGCATCGAGAGCAACCGACAGCGCGGGAACCGAAGTTCTCCCAGTCGCCGTCGAGACGATTTCAGAGAGCACCGAGTCAGCCCTCTCCATGCAGATGGACACCTCCACCCGCAAGGACATGGACGCGTCTCTGCCGGAGATCGTCGGGCACCTCAACCTTCTACTCGGCGAGGATCTGGGGGCCGACGAGGACGAGGACGTGCGGGAGCTGTTCCGCAAGGGGTACCGGCTCATCGACCTGCAGAACCGTCCGACCGCGGAGACTCCGTCGTTCGGCGTCTTCATCTACCTCCGGGATGTCGCCGACATCACGCGAAGGCTCCTGTGGATCTACACACAGCGCCACGGGCTCGGTGCGCCGCCAAGACCTCGGTCTACCGGCAGGGTCACGGCTTCCAGCGTGCCCTGATCATCGCCGCCCTGAAGCTCCTTGCCGAGCGTATGAACCCGCAAGACGGAACCCGAACCTTCTGCCTCGCCATTGAGGAGCCTGAGCTCTTCCAACATCCCCCGCAGGCAAAGACGTTCGCGAGCGTGCTGCGTGAGCTGGTCACGTCATCCCCCGAGGGACGAACCCAGGTGATGTACGCAACGCACAGTCCGATCTTCATCGATCCGCGCGACTACCACCAGATCCGCCGCCTGAGCCGGGAGGGCGCTGCGGAGCACCCCGTCACCCAAGTCTGGCAAGTGACCGAGGCCGACCTCTGCCAGACCCTTGCGGGCCTGGTCAAAGAGGAGTCCATCAAGCGGTATGCGGGGGCCCGGTGTTCCAACACGCTGGCCGAAGGCTTCTTCGCCCATGCCGTGATGCTGGTCGAGGGATTCACTGAGGAGGCCGTGCTCCTTGCCTGCGCGGAGCGGCACCGCCGCAATCTCGGTGCCCTGGGTATCACCGTGATCAACGCCCAGGGCAAGGACAACCTGCTTCTGTGCCACGCCATCCTTACCACCCTCGGAGTCCCTTGTTACGTCGTCTTCGACGGGGACGCGGGCATGGAGCAGCGCAAGCGTGAGTCGGTACGGGACTTGGCCCAGGAGAAGCGACGAGAGAAGGAGCTGGAGTTCGAGAGGCAGGCCCGGAAGAACGCTGGGAAGAACGCCGATCTCCTGCGATATCTCGGGGCTTCAGTGGCCCCGTGGCCCACGACTGCTGCGGAGGCCACCTACGCGGTGTTCCACGACAACCTTGAGACCTACCTGGAGACAGACTGGCCAGCGTGGTGGGCACGCCGACGGGATCTGATCGACTCTGGTGACGGATTCGCCGGGAAAGACGCAGTCACCTACCGGGAAGCAACTCTGACTGCCTCTTCAGAGCCGCCCGTCGAGCTAGTAGCCATGCTCGACAACGTCCAGCATCTGGCGAAGTAGCTGTCAGCTCTTGCACTCATTCCGGGAGCTGACCTTGCAGGTCGGCTCCCGGATGTGGTCACGTCTGCCTCTTAACCAGGAAGTCCCTGACCGCGCTGCGGTCTCAGTTCTGGTCTCATTCGCCGACGTCCGGGACCGTTCGGAAGCTCGCCGACCAACCGCTCCGCCGCAGGTCGGAACGTTCCCGATCTACCCCGAACCCCCAGACGAAGACTTGGAAAGCGTGTTGGGGGCAACCCCTCACGAGTTCGAATCTCGTATCCTCCGCCAGTGCCTCACCGGGCACGATGTTGAAGGGCCCCACCGTTCGCGGTGGGGCCCTTCTCCGTTGCCGTCTCAGTTCGAGGCCGCCGGGATCCAGTGGTTGTAGATGGTGGAGGTCTCGGACTTTCCTTCGCTGACCGGCCAGCCGAGTTCGGCTGCCATCGGCATCATCTTTTCGCCGAACGCGTCCATGTGCCCCTGGGACTCCCAGACGTCGTAGATGTCGATGCCGTTCTCGCTCGGGACGCAGACGTGGGCGATACAGCCGTCGAAGATCTCGGGTGTCTCCTGGAGCTTCGTGTTGAGGGCGTCGTACTGGTCCGTGGTGATGCCCGGTACGGCGGCGTGCATGAAGATCGGCATGACGACTGCTCCTTGTCGAGTGATGAATCGGTTGGTGGCTTCGCGACGGGGGGTCATGGCGCCGGGGCGATGTTCTGGTTCGCGTGGAAGAGGTTGGCCGGGTCGTAGGCGTTCTTGATGCGGGTGAGGCGCGTGTAGTGGTCCCGGTAGGTGGCCTTCACGCGGCTTTGGCCCTCGTCCTCGCCGATGAAGTTCACGTAGGCGCCGCCCATGGAGTGCGGGTGCAGCTCCTCCCAGTAGTCGACGCACCACTGCCTGATCGCGCCGGCGTTGGCCGGGTCCGGGTCGATGCCGCCGATCACCCCGGACCAGACCGCGTCGCGGTAACCCCACGCGGTGTCCTCCTGGTCGACTCGGGCCGCGGCCCCGTCGACGGGATAGAGGTGCATCATCGACAGGTCGGTGGGGAGGTTCTCGGCGTACTTCCTGTGTACGTCGATCGCGTCGTCGGTGATCTGGTCGAAGAAGTCGCCGCGCCAGTACCACTGGAGGCCGGTGGGGATCAGTTCGTCGAACATGGTCTGCAGCGCCGGGTACGGCATCGGCGCGGTGAAGTGGAAGGCGGGCGTGCCCGGTTCGCGTACGGCGGCCAGGGCGTCCTCGGCGTCGTCCGGGGCGCCGGTCCAGCACCACACGACGCCGCACATCTTCTGGCCGTGGATCTCCTCCGGGAACGGCGGGCCCGGCGGAACGGTGAGCGCGGCGAAGAAGCCGTTCAGGTCGTCGGGGGCCTGCGGCAGGAAGTCGCGGTACCAGCGCAGTACGTCACCGGTCAGGTCGACCGGCCACACGGTGGCCCCGGCGACCACGTCACCCACCGGGTGCAGCCGGAAGCGGAACGACGTGACGACGCCGAAGTTGCCGCCCCCGCCGCGCAGCGCCCAGAACAGGTCCGGGTGCTGGGACTCGCTCGCGGTGACAAAGCTGCCGTCGGCGAGGACGACGTCCGCGGCGACGAGATTGTCGATCGTCAGGCCGTACTTGCGGGTCAGGTGGCCATGTCCGCCGCCCAGGGTCAGGCCGGCGACGCCCGTCGTCGACATGATCCCGGCGGGAGTGGCGAGGCCGAAGGCGTGGGCGGCGTGGTCCAGGTCGCCGAGCTGGCTGCCGCCGCCGACCCGGGCCGTCTTCGCCACGGGGTCGACGCGCGCCCAGCGCATCGGGGAGAGGTCGATGGTGACGGCGTCGTCGATCTCGCAGAGTCCGGCGCCGCTGTGGCCGCCGCCCCGGACGGCGAGTTCCAGGCCCCGTTCGCGGACGAAGTCGACGGCGGCCATGACGTCCGCCGCGTCGGCGCACCGCACGAGGGCGGCCGGGCGCCGGTCGATCATCGCGTTGTAGATCGTGCGGGCCCGGTCGTACTCGGGGTCCGTCGGGCCGATGACCGGGCCGCGCAGTGCGGCTCTCATGTCTTCGAGGGTGCTGCCGTCCATGACGGACTCCTTGCCGAGGCGCGCACCGCTTCTCGCAACCGGCCTCGCGACCGGCCTCCCCCTGTCGGGCCGTCGGTGAGCGGTTCGTGCGCCGGCGTCCTGGCGCCCCCCGTCAGCCGCGGAGCCGACCTCTCCGGCGTCCCGGAGCTGACTTCTCCAGCGTCCCGCCGTTCGGCCGGGCCCGCAATTCACCGGCGCCGCCACTTCCGACTGACAGCGACCGACAGCGGCCGACAGGCGCTGACAGCCCTTGTCAGCGTGCCGGCCGCCCGCTGTCAGCGGCCCCCGGCATCGTCCTCCTCGTCGAGAAACACGGAGACGAGAGGCCCGGACAGGGCCGCGGAGGAGAACCACGATGTCGTACGCCATCAAGGCCGAGGGTCTGGTCAAGAAGTACGGGGACTTCGTCGCGCTGGACGGCGTCGACCTGGAGGTCCCGGCCGGAAAGGTGATCGGGGTGCTCGGACCGAACGGCGCCGGGAAGACCACCACCGTGCGCATCCTGTCGACGCTGCTGCGGCCCGACGCGGGGCACGCCACCGTCGGGGGCCACGACGTGGTCAGGGACCAGGTGCGGGTCCGCGGCCTGATCGGCCTCACGGGCCAGTACGCCTCCGTGGACGAGGAACTGTCCGGCGCCGAGAACCTCGTACTCCTCGGGCGGCTGCTCGATCTGTCGCGGCGCGATGCCAAGGCGCGGGCCGTCGAGCTGCTTGAGCAGTTCGAGCTGACGGAGGCCGCCCAGCGGCCCATCAGCACCTTCTCCGGCGGGATGCGACGCCGCCTCGACCTCGCGGCGAGCCTGGTCGGACGGCCGGAGGTGCTGTACCTGGACGAGCCGACCACCGGTCTGGACCCGCATGCCCGCAAGGAGGTCTGGTCGGTCGTGCGGCGGCTCGTCGCCGACGGCGCCACCGTGCTGCTCACCACGCAGTATCTGGAGGAGGCCGATCAACTGGCCGATTCCATCACCGTGTTCGACCGCGGCCGGGTCGTCGCGGAAGGGCGCCCCGACGAGCTCAAGCGGCGGGTCGGCGGTCAGACGCTGCAGGTGCGGCCGACGGTCGCCGGTGACCTGGACGTCGTGAGCGGCATCCTCGCCGAGCTGACCGGCACCGCGCCCCAGCGTGACACCGACAACGGCCTGCTCACCGTGCCGGTCGACGATCCGATGCTGGTCTCCGCCCTCGTACGACGCCTCGACGGGGCCGGCATCACGGCCGACGAGCTGGGGCTGCGTCTGCCCAGCCTGGACGAGGTGTTCCTGGCGCTCACGGGCGGGGCGGCGAAGAAGACCGCCGTCGCGGGGTGAGCGGTCACCGCGCCGCGACCCGCCTCCCCGGCCTCACGCCGAACAACACCTCACACCGATGAAGACCTCACGCCGAAAAGGACCCGCCATGAGCACCGTCACCCTCCCGCACGCCCCGCAGTCGGCCGCCCCCGCGCTCCGCATCAGCCCCGCCAAGGCCACCCGCCACAGCCTCGCGCTCGCCGGGCGCGGCATCACCAAGTTCGTCAAGTCGCCCGCACGGCTCGTCGACGTCGTCCTCACGCCGATCGTCTTCCTGCTGATGTTCGTCTACCTCTTCGGCGGCGCCATCGCGGGCGGCGACACCGACGCCTACCTGCAGATGATCACGCCCGGCATCATGGTGATGACCGTCTTCCAGGCCAGCATCGGCATCGGCGTCTCCCTCAACGCCGACTCCAGCACCGGCATCTTCGACCGCTTCCGCAGCATGCCGATCGCCCGCTCGGCGCCACTGATCGGCGCGGTCCTCGCCGATGTCGTGCGGTACGTGGTCTGCCTCGTCACGCTGATCGCCCTCGCCCTGGTCATGGGCTACCGGCCCGACACCGGCCCGGTGGCGGCACTGGCCGCGCTCGCGGTGCTCATCGCCTTCGCCGTCAGCTTCTCCTGGATGTCGGTGTACGTCGGCATGCTGGTCAAGACCCCGGGCTCGGTGCAGGGCCTGATGACCGTCCTGGTCCTGCCGCTCACCTTCGCCAGCAACGTCTTCGTGCCGGACGCCACCATGCCGGGCTGGCTGCAGGTCTGGTCGGACGTGAACCCCGTCAGCCTGATGTCCGACACCATGCGCGGCCTGCTCAACGGCGGCGAGGTCGCGGGCCCGCTCCTCGGCAGCCTGGCCTGGATGGTCGGCGTGATCGCGGTCTTCGCCCCCCTCGCGATGCGGGCCTACCGCAAGCGCGCCGCCTGAGCCGCCGCCCCCTTCCCGGCCCAAGAGCCCCGCACGCAGCACCAGCACGCCTCACCAGTACGACGTCACCGGCTGACCGGCCTCTCCGGTCAGCCGGTTCAGTGCGTCCGCCCTCGGAAGCCCCGCGCCCAGGCCGTACGCCTCCTCGTAAGCGGCGGCACCGAGCCGCCCCGCCACCTCGCCCACCAGCTCCCGCAGCTGCGGATCCCCCTCGTCGAACACCCCCCGGACGACCTGGCTCATGCCGAGCGCGGTGGCCGCCCCCGCCGCGTCGCCCTCCAACAGGAGCAGCCGGGCCAGGAGTTCGGCGGCCCGCGCGATGTCCGCGACCTCGCCCCGGGCGAAGGCGCCGCTCACCGCCCTCGGCAGCAGCTCGCGCGCCCGCACGGCGTCGCCCTGCGCGAGCCGGTTCGCCATGCGGGCGCCCGCGATCAGGTCGCGGGCCATGTCGTCGGGGAGCGTGAGCCGGTCGGCGACGGTGTCCAGGCGGTCGAGGATCAGATCGGCCTGCTCCAAATCGCCCGACCTGCGGTGCAGTTCGGCCAGGCTGAACAGCATCTCGGCCTCCATCCGCCGGTAGCCCCGCTCCCTGGCCTGCCGCTGCGCCGCGTGGATGTCCCGCAGGGCGCCCTCCCGGTCACCGCCGCGCAGCCGCTCCGCCGCGAGCCGGGCCAGGCTGTTGAACAGGTCGTCCTCGGCGCCCAGTTCACCGCTGACGGCCACCGCTCGCGCGTACGCGTCGATCGCCTCGGCATGCTCCCCGCGCAGGGAGTGGTCGCCGCCGACGGCGAGCAGCGCGAGGCCGAGGCCCCACCGGTCGCCCACCGCCTCGAATCCCCGCAGGGCCGCGCGGCGCGCCTCGGCTCCCGCGGGCTGCTCGCCCCGCCCGGTGAGCACGAAGTCCCGCGCCCAGTGCGCGGTCGCCCGCACCCAGGGCTCCGGCCGCTCCGCCGCGCGCCGCAGGCCGCTCTCGCCCAGGTCGGCGTTGCCGGTGAGGAACGCGAGCATCGGGATCCACAGCAGCAGCGCCGGGTGGAACTCCTCGGCGCCGGCCCGCTCGCAGTCCTCGATCAGGGTCCGTACGGGTATGTCGTCGCTGTCCGCGGCCCCGGGGGTGCCCGCCATCAGGCGCACCACGCGGAACGCGGCCCGCGCCCGGCCGGGCAGCGCCTCGTCGAAGGTGAGCACCTCGGCGAGAAACGTCTCGAACTGGGTGCTCATCCCCCTGATCCCCCAGTACCAGAACAGCGCGCGCACGAACCGGGAGGCCAGGGCCGCGTCCCGGGCCTCGAAGGCGCCGCGCAGGGCGGACACCAGGTTGTCGTGCTCGGCATCGAACAGCGCGAGCGAGCTGAGCTGCTCGCCGGTGCGCAGGGCGGGTTCGTGATGCTCCGCGAGTGCGAGGAAGTAGGCGGCGAAACGGTCCGCGGTACGGGCGCCGGCGTCGCCCCCGGGCACGGGTGCGGCCTCCGCTTCCGCCTCGGCCAGGCGGCCCGCCGCGAAGGCGCGCACCGTCTCCGACATCCGGTAGCGCTGCTCGCCGTCGGCGTCGCCGGACGTGTCCAGGAGTGACGTCTCCAGGAGGGACTTCTCGACGAGGGAGCCGAGGACGTACAGCACGTCGTCGGCCGGCAGCGTCTCGTCCGAACAGACCGCCTCCAGGGCCGCGACGGTCGCCCCGCCGGGGAACACCGACAGCCTGCGGGCGAGGATCCGCTCGGGCTCGTCGAGCAGGTCCCAGCTCCACTCGACCAGCGCGAGCAGCGTGCGCTGACGCGGCAGCGCGGTCCTGCTGCCCGAGGTGAGCAGCCGGAACCGGTCGTCGAGGCGGCGCGCGATCTGGCCGACGCTCATCGAACGCAGCTTGGCCGCGGCCAGCTCCAGGGCGAGCGGGAGGCCGTCGAGACGCCGGCAGATCTCCACCACCGGGTCCACGGTGGACGCGTCGAGCGCGAAGCCGGGCCGTACTCCGGACGCCCGGTCGGTGAAGAGGCGTACCGCAGCCGAGTCGGCCGCCTCCGCGAGCTCCGGGGCCCCCGTGGGCACCCCGAGCGGGCCGAGGTGGCACAGCGCCTCGCCGGTGATGGCGAGGGGTTCCCTGCTGGTGGCGAGGATCCTCAGGTGCGGGAGGCGCTCGAGGAGTTCGTGCGCCAGGTCCGCCGATGCCTCCACCAGGTGCTCGCAGTTGTCCAGGACGAGGACGGTCTCGCCGACGTCGAGCACTTCGGTCACGCGGTCGACCCCCGCTCCGCCACCAGCTTGGCCTTCGCCGCCGGAGGTCACCGATCCCGTGCTGAGCGCGGCGTGCACGGCATCCGCCAGCTGGTCCGGGGTGCCCACACCGGCCAGCGGCACGAACCACACCCGGCCGCGCCGGTGGGCCCGATGCTGCGTGACGGCTTCGAGCGCCAGCCTGGTCTTGCCCGCGCCGCCGGGGCCGACGAGGGTGACGAGGCGGGAGTCGGCGAGGAGCGCGGCGACCTCGTCGAGTTCGGCGTCACGGCCGACGAAGCTGGTGAGCCGGGCGGGGAGGCGGTTCGGGACGGGAGTGGCCTCGGGGCGTGCGGGCGGCTGCTCCAACTCGCCGCGCAGGAGCGCGAGATGGACGGCCTTCAGTTCGGCCGACGGGTCCACGCCGAGTTCGTCGTCGAGCCGTCCCCGCATCTCCTCGTACACGCCGAGCGCGTCGGCGTTGCGGCCCGCGGCGGACAGTGCGCGCATCCGCAGGGCGGCCGTGCGCTCGCTCAACGGCCTTTCCGCGCCCGCCGATTCGAGGTCGGCGAGGATGTCGGCGTACCGCCCCAGGCGCAGCTCCGCGTCGAAGCGGTCCTCGGCGGCGGCGGTCCGCAGGTCGTCGAGGCGGGCGGCCGTGGGGCGGGCGAAGGGGGCGTCGAGGACGTCCGTGAGGGCCGGGCCCCGCCACAGGGCGAGGGCGTCGGCGAGCGTCGACGCGGCCTGCGCCGGGCGGCCCGCGGCCAGTTCACGCCTGCCTTGCGCGGCCAGCGCCTCGAAGCGGTGGGCGTCCACGTCGTCGGCGTCCACCGTGACGCGGTAGCCGCCCGCGACCGAGTCCACCGTCCCGGCGCCGCGCAGGGCCTTGCGCAGCCGGGACACAAGGGCCTGGAGGGCGTTGCCCGCGTCCGCGGGCGGCTGCTCGCCCCACAGACCGTCGACCAGCGCGTCGACGGAGACCGGGCGCCCGCCTTCCAGGGCGAGCCTCGCGAGCAGCATGCGCAGCCGTACGCCGCCCAGGGCGAGGGGTGCCGCGTCGTCGGCGGTGACGTCGAGCGGTCCGAGCAAGCAGATCTTCACCGGGGTCCTCAGCGCTCGACGAAGAAGCTGTCGTGCTTGACGAGGAACTCGCCGAATTCCTTGCCGCCCTTCTGGGCCATCTCCGCCACCTGCTCGAAGTACTCCTCTCGCGGGGCGCCCGGCGCGAACAGCAGGAGCATGGAGGCGGGGTCGTCGCCGTCGTTCTTGAAGGCGTGCAGGCCGCCGACCGGGACGTACAGGAAGTCGCCGGGGCCGCCGGTGATCCAGCGCTCGCCGTTGTAGAGCTGGACCTGGCCGGACAGCACGAAGAAGGACTCCGAGATCGCCTTGTGGAAGTGGGTTTTCGGCCCGGGGGACTTCGGGCCCAAGTCCACCTTGTAGAGGCCGAATTCGCCGCCGGTCGAGGCGTGCGTAGCCAGGTAGTGCGTGCGGTTGCCGCCGGGGCGTACCAGCTCGGGCTCCTGGTCGACCGGCCTGAACACGGCGTTGATCTCGCCCTCTTCGCCGAGATAGCGGGGCTCCGGGTAGGACATGGTCCGCTCCTTGCGTCGTGACACGGTCAGTTGTCGCACTGGCAGCAGCCGCACTGGCAGTTGTCGCTCACTGGTTGCTGACCTTATCCAGCGGGTACCCACTCTCCCTGTTAGTTCTGCGCAAGGGTTGCCGGGCAGGATTAAGCTGGCCTGCATGCTTGATACGCGGCGCATGCAGGTCCTGCGGGCAGTGGTCACCAGCGGCTCCGTGACCGCGGCGGCACGCAACCTCGGGTACACGCCCTCCGCGGTCAGCCAGCAGATGGCGGCCCTGGAGAAGGAGGCGGGCATCGCCCTCCTGGAGCGCACCGGCCGCGGGGTGCGGGCGACGGACGCCGGGCGGCTGCTCACCGAGTACGCGGTGGCGATCGGCAGACAGCTCGCCGAGGCGGAGACGGCACTGGCCGGGCTGCGGGAGGGGCGGACGGGCCGGGTCGCGATGCGGTACTTCACGACGGCCGGCGCCAAGCTGGTCGCCCCGGCCCTGGCCGCGCTCCGGCGCGCGCAGCCGGGTGTGCAGGTGGAGTTGAAGCTGTCGGATCCCGACGATCCGCTGCCCGCCGTCCGGGACCGGCAGGCCGACCTCGCCCTCGTGGTCAGGCCGCGAGGCCAACTGGGCGTGGAGGGCGTCCGGTTCGAGCATCTCCTGGACGACCGGTACAAGGCGGTGCTGCCCGTGGGTCATCCGCTGGCCGCGAAGCAGCTCCTGGAGATGACGGACCTGGCCGACGAACCGTGGGTGGCGAGCGAGTCGCCGGGGCCCTGCCTCGACCCCATCCTCGACGCGTGCGGGGCGGCCGGCTTCAGCCCGGACTTCGTGGTGGAGAGCGGGGACTACGCCACGGCGCAGGGCTTCGTCGCCGCCGGGCTCGGCGTCAGCCTCGTGCCCGAACTGGGCCTGGACACGCCCCACTCCGGCGTCGTCGTCCGCGAGGTCCGCAATCCGGTGCCGCTCCGGTCGATCCACGCGGCGGTACGGGGGCCGGCGCCGGACCGCCCGGCGGTCGGGGGCCTCCTGGACGCGCTGCGGGCCACGGCGGCTCAGCTGCCCTCCGACGAGAACGGCCGGCCCGCACGTTCGTAGAGCGCGGTGGCCGAGGCGTCGGTCGGGGCCGCGATGGTGTCCGTGCTGGTGTTCCCGCTGCTGGCGCTGAGGCTGCGGGCACGTTCGCCGCGCAGCCTCAGCGTTCTCGGCACCGGCCAGGGGCTTTTCCTACGGGCTCTAGGCGAGCGTGACGAGTTCGCGGTGGTCCGGGCCCCAGAGATCCTCGGTCCCGTCCGGCAGGAGCAGGACGCGATCGGGCCGCAGCGCGTCGACGGCCCCCTCGTCGTGCGTCACCATCACGATCGCGCCGGGATACGTGCCCACGGCGCCGAGCACCTCGTCGCGTGAGGCCGGGTCGAGGTTGTTGGTCGGCTCGTCGAGCAGCAGCACGTTCGCCCCCGAGTGCACGAGCCCCGCGAGCGCGAGCCGGGTCTTCTCGCCGCCGGAGAGCACCGCGGCGGGCTTGTCGGCGTCGTCCCCGCGGAACAGGAAGGACCCCAGGACGCCCCGCACCTCACCGTCCGTCAGGCCAGGAGCGGCGGCGGCGAGGTTCTCCCGCACGGTCATCCCGGTGTCGAGGGTGTCGTGCTCCTGCGCGAAGTAACCGAGCCGGGCGCCGTGACCGTGCACCACACGCCCGCTGTCCGGGAGTTCGGCCCCGGCGAGGAGACGCAGGAGGGTGGTCTTGCCCGCGCCGTTGAACCCCAGGACGACGAGCCGGCTCCCCCGGTCGACGGCCAGGTCGACGCCGCCGAGCACGCGATGACCTCCGTACGCCTTCACCAGGCTGACCGCACCGAGAGGCGTACGTCCGCAGGGAGCGGGCTCCGGCAGCCGGATCCGCGCGACCCGCTCGCTGCGCCGCATGGGCTCGGTGGCGGCGAGCATCCGGTCGGCACGGCGGGCCATGTTCTTCGCCGCGGTGGCGGTGGCGACGTGCGCGCGCATCTTCTCCGCCTGGCTGCGCAGCGAGGCGGCCTTGCGCTCGGCGTTGGCCCGCTCACGGCCGCGCCGCCGTTCGTCGGCCGCGCGCTGGCCGAGATAGGTGCGCCAGCCGGTGTTGTGTACGTCGAGGGCGGCGCGGCCCGGGTCGAGCGCGAAGACGCGGTTGACGGTGTCCGCGAGAAGCCCGGTGTCGTGGCTGATGAGAACGAGCCCGCCGGGATAGGACCCGAGATATCCCCGCAGCCAGCCCACCGAATCGGCGTCCAGGTGGTTGGTCGGCTCGTCGAGGAGCAGGGTGTCGTGGCGCGCGAAGAGGATGCGGGCCAGCTCGACGCGGCGCCGCTGGCCGCCGGAGAGGTGGCCGACCGGTGCGTCCATCGTGCGCTCGGGGAGCCCGAGCCCGGCGGCCACGCGGGCGGCCTCCGCCTCGGCGGCGTACCCGCCCCGGGCCTGGAACGCGTCGTCCGCGCGGGCGTAGGCGGCCATCGCCCGCCGCTGCTCGGCGACGCTTGTCGCTGAGGCCATCGCGCTCTCGGCGGTACGCAGGGCCTGCGCCGCCCGGTCCAGGCCGCGGGCGGAGAGGATGCGGGCCGTGACGGTGCCGTGAGGGTCGGCGGCGGCGGGGTCCTGGGCGAGGTAGCCGAGGGAGCCGGTGCGGGTGAGGGTGCCGGCGGCCGGGGCGAGCTGTCCCGCGAGGGCCTTGAGCAGGGTGGTCTTGCCGGCGCCGTTACGGCCCACGAGGCCGATGCGGTCGCCGGGGGCGATGTGGAAGGAGGCGCCGGCCAGCAGAAGGCGGGCGCCGCCGCGGACGTCGATGCGTCGGGCGGTGATCATGGGGTAACGCTCCGCAGTAGCGAATGGACACACGGGTGACGTGGAGACCGGTGTCCTGGCTAGGAGATGCGGGGCGTAGACATACGGCGAGGGTAGCGGCCGGGGTTCCCGGCCCGCACGCGGATTTCCCCCTCCCCCTCGCTCAGGGCCTCCCCATGCGGAGCCCCTCTTGGCGCGGGATGATCGACTCCATGGACGTCACTCTGCACCTGGCCCAGGAGCCGGAAGCCGATGAGCTCCTCGGCCGCAGTCCGCTGGCCGCGCTCGTCGGGATGCTGCTGGACCAGCAGGTTCCGATGGAGTGGGCGTTCGCGGGCCCGCACACGATCGCGCGGCGGTTGAACGCGGACGATCTCGACGCGCACGAGATCGCGGCGTACGACCCCGAGGAGTTCGCCGCGCTGCTCTCCACGAAGCCCGCGGTGCACCGCTATCCGGGGTCGATGGCGAAGCGGATCCAACGACTCTGCGCGTACTTGGTGGAGCACTACGAGGGTGACCCCACCGCCCTGTGGGAGGGGGCCGCCTCCGGCAAGGATCTCCTTCAGCGGCTGAACGACCTCCCCGGCTTCGGCAAGCAGAAGTCCCAGATCTTCCTGGCCCTGCTCGGCAAGCAGCTGGGCGTACGTCCTGACGGCTGGCGGGAGGCTGCGGGGGCTTACGGGGAGCCGGAGGCGTATCGCTCTGTCGCGGACATCACGGGCCCCGAATCCCTGCAGCGGGTCCGCGCCCACAAACAACAACTCAAGGCGGCGAAGGCCTCCGGCCAGTGAGGCGGGTCCAACTGCCCCGCGGTTCCCTCTGACCGAACACCCCTCTCCCCCCCCCACCCGCCCGATCACCCCGCATCCACCCCTTACCGAACAAGCTCTCCCACCCACCCACCCGATTGCCCCGCGGCTCATAGAGGGGCTGGGCGGGCGGTTCAGCGCGCCCGCCTGCCCCCGTCATGGGCGCGCTCGTGTGTCCGCTCCTGGGGGGGCTTGGGGTGCGGCGGGCCTCGCCCTTCTTTTGGGGCCGTAGCCCAAGAGGGCGGATCTGGGGGTTGGGGAAGAGGAATCGGGGGCGGTCGTGGGACATGAAACTTATGAGTCGTGTCGCGTTTCGCCGCCCCGTGTGGTTTCGCGCTGCTCTTGTTCTGTTGGCCCTCCTCGGCGCCGTTCTCGCCCCCGCCACCCCCTCCGAAGCCGCCCCCGCCCCGCCCGCGGCCGTCTCCACCGAGTCCAGCGGGGAAGCCCATCCGGACACCGCCGACAGTTCCGTCCGGGTGTCCGGCAGACGCCCCGTCGCCGCCACCGTTCCGGCCGCCCGCCCCCGCGCCCCGCGCCGGAGCCTCCCCGTCCCCGCCCGGTGTCGTAGCCACGTACCCGCACCACGCTCCGTCGTCCTCCGCTGCTGACAGGTCCCGTCTCTCACGGCCCCAACCACCACAGCAGCGAGGACAGACACCCATGCCCATCGACCCGTACGCGGCCCTGCACGCCCTCCTCCGCGCCGAAGCCGTACGCAACGCACCCGACCCCGTCACCCCGCCACCGGCGCAGACGCAGACGCAGACGGAAGAGGCCGATCAGCAGCAGGAAAAGGCGAAGGAGCACGAGCGGGGCGTGCAGCCCATGCGCGACCTCTAGCTCCACCAGGTGCAGACGCCGGTCCAGGCGCCGGTCCAGGCGCCCCGCCAGGATCAGCGTCTGCGCCGCGCCGTCCCGAACACCGACCGCGAGATCTCCCGCCCGATCTGCGTCCCCAAGGACCGCGCGAGCGACTTGAAGATCCCGCTCCCCACCACCTGGTCCACCACGGACCCGGAAGCCTGCGACGCCTTGCCGCCCTTCGTCCCCGCTTTCGGTCCCGCCTTCGCCGCCTCCGCGGCCGCCGCGACCTCCGCGGCCGCCTCCTCCGCCTCCGCCTGACGCGCGGTCAGCTTCTCGTACGCCGACTCCCGGTCGACCGCCTCCCCGTACCGCCCGTACAGCGGCGAACCCTTCACCGCCGCGTCGAGCGCACCGGCCTCCACCGGCCCCATCAGCGACTCCGGGGCCCGCAGCCGCGTCACGGCCACCGGCGTGGGCGCGCCCTTCTCGCTCAGTACGGTGACCACCGCCTCGCCCGTGCCGATCGCGGTCAGCGTCTCCTCCAGGTCGTACGCCGAGTCCGGGAACGTACGGACCGTTGCCCTCAGCGCCTTCTGGTCGTCCGGCGTGAAGGCCCGCAGCGCGTGCTGGACGCGGTTGCCCAGCTGGGCGAGGACGTCGGAGGGCACGTCCTTCGGCGTCTGCGTCACGAAGAAGACGCCGACCCCCTTCGAGCGGATCAGCCGCACGGTCTGCGTGATCGCCTCCAGGAACGCCTTCGACGCCCCGTTGAAGAGCAGGTGCGCCTCGTCGAAGAAGAAGACGAGCTTCGGCTTCTCCACGTCGCCCACCTCGGGCAGGTCGTTGTAGAGATCCGCGAGAAGCCACATAAGGAACGTCGAGAAGAGGTGGGGTCTGTCCTGCACGGCCGGCAGTTCAAGGACCGACACCAGGCCCCGCCCGTCCGGCGCCGCCCGCAGGAACTCGCTCGTGTCGAACTCCGGCTCCCCGAAGAAGTCCCCCATGCCCTGCGCCTCGAAGGCGGTCAGCGCCCGCAGGATGACGCCCGCGGTGACCGTGGAGAGCCCGCCGATCCCCTTGAGCTCGGACTTGCCCTCGTCCGACGTCAGGAATGTCACCACGGCCCGCAGGTCCTTCAGGTCGACCAGTTCGAGCCCTTTCTGATCGGCGTAGTAGAAGATCAGGCCGAGCGACTGCTCCTGCGTCTGGTTCAGTTGCAGCACCTTCGACAGCAGCACGGGGCCGAAGCTCGTGATCGTGGCCCGCACCGGAATCCCGGTGCCGATCCCGCCAAGCGCGTAGAACTCGCTCGGGACGCCGGTCGCCTCCCATGTCTGCCCGACCTCCCGCGCCCGCCCTGCGACCTTGTCGCCGTACGCCCCCGGCACCGAGATCCCGGACACGTCCCCCTTGATGTCGGCGAGGAACACCGGCACGCCCTGCGCGGCCAGTTGCTCGGCGATGAGCTGGAGGGTCTTCGTCTTGCCCGTGCCGGTCGCGCCCGCGACGAGCCCGTGCCGGTTGAGCATGGCCAGCGGGATGCGGATCTGGGCGTCGGGAAGGCACTGTCCGTCCCACAGGAGCGCGCCGAGGTCCAGCGCGGGCCCGGCGAAGGCGTAACCGGAGACGATCTCCATCGCCTCCTGGGGCAGCGCGCCGCCCCCGGGCGCGGCGCCCCCACCGGAACCCTGCTCACCGGAACCTTCCCCTCCGGTCGTCACCCCCGTGACCGGCGAAGACACGTTAGAGGGGTTTGCGGGCTCCGTCGTGGACGGGATCGGCTGGCTGTCGCTCACTTCTGCCCCTGTTCCCGGCTTGAGTGTTCCCGGTTTGCCCCGATATCCGGCATCATTTCCCAGAGTCGCACTGCGTCTCCATGGCTGCGCCCGGAGAGCCTTGCCCGGTAGGCTTTCCGTGTGATCTTCAAGCGCATCGGAAACGGCCGGCCGTACCCCGACCACGGCCGGGAAAGCACCCGGCAGTGGGCGGACGTCGCGCCGCGCCCGGTCCGCCTCGATCAGCTCGTGACGACCAAGGGCCAGCTGGACCTAGAGACGCTCCTCGCGGAGGACTCGACGTTCTACGGCGACCTGTTCGCGCACGTGGTGAAGTGGCAGGGCGACCTCTACCTGGAAGACGGACTGCACCGCGCGGTCCGCGCGGCGCTCCAGCAGCGCCAGGTGCTGCACGCCCGCGTACTCGAACTGGGCTGACGGCGGCACACACACGGCCGTGACAACGGGCACGCGTGTCACACGCGTGCCCACCTCACGTTCACGCCCGCGCCCGTATGCATACCCGTGCCCACACCCTCATTGGCCCTTTCGGGTTGGACTGGGCCCAAGCCAATGATCATTTAGTAGGCATCACGGCGTCGTCGCACTACGCTGCGCCCATGAGCATGCTCACTCCCCCCGGCATGGGCGGCAAATACCGCATCACGGGGGCCAAGTACCCGCGAATGCGCCGACCCCGTGGCCGCCGCAGGCTCGTGCTCGCGGTGGTCGCGTCCGTCGTGGCGGTCGGCCTGCTCGGCTGGGGAACACTGCAGCTCATCGACGTCTTCACGGGCGGCGGCAAGGCCACCGCCGCGAGCTCACGCAGCGGCTGCGCGGCCAAGCCCGCCCCCTCGGCCGAGCAGACCGCCCCCAAGGCGCTGCCCAAGCCGGGCGAGGTCAAGGTCAACGTCTACAACGCCACGCCCCGCTCCGGCCTCGCCAAGGACGTCGCGGCCGAGCTCAAGAAGCGCGGCTTCGCCATCGGCAAGGTGGACAACGCGCCGAAGGAGTACGACAAGAAGGTCAAGGGCACCGGGATGCTGCTCGGCGCCAGGACCGCCACGGACACCGCGCTGCCGGTGCTCGGCACGCAGCTCGCGGGCACCGAGAGCAAGGCCGACGCCCGCAAGGGCGGCGAGGTGGACCTCATCCTGGGCACGAAGTTCAAGGACCTGGCAAAGAAAGAGGACGCCGACAAGGCTCTGGCGGTACTCGCCAAGCCCAAGCCGGCGCCCTCGACGTCCAACGGCAAGAAGGACTGCTGAGCGGTCCGCGTGGGACCGCTGAGCGTTGCTACTCCGCGGTCCCGTACATCCGGTCCCCGGCGTCGCCGAGGCCCGGGACGATGTAGCCGTTCTCGTTCAGCCGCTCGTCCACCGACGCCGTCACGACCGTGACCGGCGTGCCGGCGAGCTCACGCTCCATGATCTCGACGCCCTCGGGAGCGGCGAGGAGCACCACGGCGGTGACGTCGTCGGCGCCGCGCTTGATCAGTTCCTGGATGGCCGCGACGAGCGTGCCACCGGTGGCCAGCATCGGGTCCAGGACGTACACCTGACGCCCGGAGAGGTCCTCCGGCATGCGCGTCGCGTACGTCGACGCCTGCAGGGTCTCCTCGTCGCGGATCATCCCGAGGAAGCCCACCTCGGCGGTCGGCAGGAGGCGCACCATGCCGTCCAGCATGCCGAGCCCTGCGCGCAGGATCGGCACGACCAGGGGGCGCGGGTGCGACAGCTTGACGCCGGTCGTCGGGGTGACCGGGGTCTCGATGTCGACCTGCTCGGTGCGCACGTCCCGGGTGGCCTCGTACGCGAGCAGGGTGACCAGCTCGTCGGCGAGGCGCCGGAAGGTAGGGGAGTCGGTGCGCTTGTCGCGCAGCGTGGTGAGTTTGTGCGCCACCAGCGGGTGGTCGACGACGTGGATACGCATGCCGTCAACGGTAACCGCGCCCGGGACCACCTGGTCTCCCCTCGTCACGGCCGCCTCCGCCGCCGCCCCACGCCGGCCCGCGCTGGCATCAAACCCGCCGGACGGGGGAAAGTGGACGTACGACCTGGGGTGGTGTTGCCCATGCCGGACAGAGAGCCCGGCGGCCGAGAGCCGGACCGCGAGACCGAAGCCGAGCGCGGACGCCGCCGTGCCCAGTTCCTGCGTGAAAGGGCCGAGGCCCTTGAGCTCCGCGACCGTGTGAAGCCGCGCCGCGCCCGGGCGGCACGGATGCGTCAGCAGATGCGTATGCGCACGTTCCGCTGGTAGCGGCCACCTCTCACGCAGGCATCGGGGAGCTGTCCGGGAGACGCGACGCGGACACAGCGGGCGGAAGACCTCTCCTCAGGCCGTGGTTTCTGCCACGATTCCGAGTGGGCGGGGCTTGGAACAGCAACTCCCCCGCTCCCCGAACTCGCCGGGGGGACACCCAAACCGTCAACCGGCACTGTCTATGACCAGTGGGAGAGTCACGGTGTACTTCGCCGCACTGCTCGCGCGCACCGAAGACGGGTGGGAAGCGAGCGACACGGAGCTCGACGATGTGGAGACCCTGTCGGATCTCGCCGACCTGGCCCGTGAGGCCACGGCCGGGAGCGCTGAGGACGACACCGTCCTCGTCTTCATCGAACAGGAGGGCGCCTGGTTCGGCGTCGTCCGCGTGGACGGTGAGGAGGACCCTCGTATCTACGTCTCGGACGCGGCCGCGGCCGCCCGGAGTTCGTACGGCGAGATCCTGCTCACCGACGAGATGCTCGGCCGTGAGCCGGGCAACGACGATCCGGGCGTCGATCTGGACGCCCTCGACCTGGACGGCACGGAGGACGGCGAACCCGTCGGCTCCGACGCCGCCCCCGATTCCGCCGACGACGAGCCGGGGGACGCATCGGGCGACGCGGTGCCCGCCGGGCCCCTCGGCGACTCCGGGCTCATGGCCGACCTCGGCGTGCCCGAGAAGGAACTGCTCGGTCTGGAGCCCGGTGACGCGCTCAGCGACATCGCCGAGATCCTCGGGGCGGCGGAGGTGCTCGAGGCCGTCCGTTAGGTTCCCGGTGTGACCGATAGGTTCCCGGTGTGACCGACCGGAACGACCACATCACCCCACCCGTACCCGACCGCGAAACCGATCCCGTACGCGACCGATGGCGGGCCGCCATGCGGCTCGCCCTGGCCGAGGCCGAACTGGCCGCACAGGGCGGCGATGTGCCCGTCGGCGCCGTCGTGCTGTCCCCGGACGGCACGACGGTGCTCGCGTCGGGTCACAACGAACGCGAGGCGACCGGCGACCCGACGGCGCACGCGGAGGTGCTCGCCGTCCGCCGGGCCGCGGCCGCGCTCGGACAGTGGCGGCTCACCGGCTGCACGCTGGTGGTGACCCTGGAGCCCTGCACGATGTGCGCGGGCGCGCTCGTCCAGTCCCGGGTCGACCGGGTCGTCTACGGAGCGCGTGACGAGAAGGCGGGCGCCGCGGGTTCCGTGTGGGACGTCGTACGCGACAGAAGGCTCAATCACCGTCCCGA
This sequence comes from Streptomyces sp. NPDC033177, assembly GCF_055577715.1. Lineage (NCBI taxonomy): Bacteria > Bacillati > Actinomycetota > Actinomycetes > Kitasatosporales > Streptomycetaceae > Streptomyces > Streptomyces sp. NPDC033177. Next base: position 110,979 of record NZ_JBVIPS010000008.1, read on the forward strand.
GGTGATCGAGGGCGTGCTCGCGGAAGAGACCGCGGGGGTGCTCACCCGCTTCTTCCGGGGACGCTGAGGGCCTTCGGAGATACGGATTTCTGACCACGGCCCTCTTTGGGCTAGAGTTCCTCTCGGTAGCGTGTCCGAGCGGCCGAAGGAGCTCGCCTCGAAAGCGAGTGTGGGGAAACTCACCGTGGGTTCAAATCCCACCGCTACCGCTCTTGAAACGAAGGCCCCGTCCGCGAGGACGGGGCCTTCGTCGTTCAAGACGGAATCAGGAAGGTGCCAGGACGAGGTCCGGACGATGTCTGGACGGGGGGAGCGGCATCGGGGGGACAAGCCGCTCCCCCCGATGAGGACTGGAACCCCTCAGCCGGCGCCGTCTTTCGGGGGGAAGCCGACGGCGCGCGACCCCGCAGTGGGGCCAGTCCCTTGCCCGCGGATTCCTGCCAGATCCGCTGGGCACAGCACCCACCCTGCGCCCGGCGCCACCGGGCGCGGCACGGCAAAGGGCCTCTGCTGCCGGGCCGTTGGTCCTTAAAGACCTTGTGAGCAGTGGCCGGGTTAGACTCACCGCCGTCACAGGGGCCACAGAGCGCAGCAGGTAAGGGGAGGCCGAGAGCATGGCGGTGCAGTGGAAAAAGATCGGGCTCTTCGCGGTCGTCGTCTTCATGCTCTACGTGATCATCACTGATCCCGCCAAGGCCGCTGACTATGTCCAGATAGGCTTCGAGGCGGTCTCGGACGCCGCTCAGAGCATCGGTGACTTCATGACGTGGGTCGCCAACGGAGGCAAGGACTGAGCGGCTCGGCCCGCCGTCCTCACCCTCCTCTCCCCGCTTCTCAGGAGTGCGCATGATCCGCCATCTGGTCCTCTTCAAGCTCAACGACGGTGTGGAGCGCGACGAGCCGCGCGTCGTCGAGGGCGTCAAGGCCTTCCGCGCGCTCGGCGAGCAGATCCCGGAGCTGGCGTTCTGGGAGTGCGACTGGAACATCACCGACCGGCCCATCGCGTACGACTTCGCCATCAACTCGGCGGTCGAGGACACCGATGCGCTGAAGCGGTACATCGAGCACCCGGCCCATCAGGCGGGCGTCGCGCTGTGGCGGGAGTTCGCCACGTGGGTGATCGCCGACTACGAGTACTGAGCCACCCGGCTCAGCGCCCCCGCCCGAAGCGGCCCCTCACCGGAACGGTGAGGGGCTTTTCTGCGTCTTATGGCCCAACTTGGCCCACAACACGTAGTTATCGGGTGCTTGCACACAGTGCACATGTCTTGTGATGCTATGACCGCTTTTGACGGATGAGTTGACGAAGGTCGACTGATCTTGACTGAGCTCGACAGGACTTGACTTGGCTTGACCGAGAAGGGGTGGCGTTGACCGTGCCGGCCAGTACTGCGCCCGAGGCACCACCCGTGACCCCGCAGGCGAGCAGCCCCGCCCCACCGAGCGGGCAGAGCGCCCCGAGCGTCCAGGGCACCCAGAGCCCACAGAGCGCGCCGGCCCTCCAGGACACGCAGCCGGCCCCCAGCACCCCGAGCAGCAGGGGCGCCGACACCCGGGCCCTGACCCAGGTGCTCTTCGGCCAGCTCAAGGGCCTGGAGCCGGGCAGCCCCGAGCACGGCCGCGTCCGCGGTGCGCTCATCGAGGCCAACCTGCCGCTGGTGCGTTACGCCGCCGCCCGTTTCCGCAGCCGCAACGAGCCGATGGAGGACGTCGTCCAGGTCGGCACGATCGGTCTGATCAACGCCATCGACCGCTTCGACCCCGAGCGCGGCGTGCAGTTCCCGACCTTCGCGATGCCCACCGTGGTCGGCGAGATCAAGCGGTACTTCCGCGACAACGTACGAACGGTCCATGTGCCGCGCCGTCTTCACGAGCTGTGGGTGCAGGTGACCGGGGCGACCGAGGACCTCACCACGACCCATGGGCGCTCGCCCACGACCGCCGAGATCGCCGAGCGGCTGCGGATCACCGAGGAGGAGGTCCTGGCCTGCATCGAGGCCGGGCGTTCGTACCACGCGACGTCGTTGGAGGCGGCCCAGGAGGGCGACGGCCTGCCGGGTCTGCTCGACCGGCTCGGCTATGAGGACCCGGCACTCGACGGCGTCGAGCACCGCGATCTCGTCCGCCATCTTCTCGTCCAACTGCCCGAGCGCGAACAGCGCATCCTGCTGCTTCGCTACTACAGCAATCTGACGCAATCACAGATCAGCGCCGAATTGGGCGTTTCTCAGATGCATGTGTCAAGACTGCTGGCCAGAAGCTTCGCGCGACTTCGATCCGCAAACCGTATCGAGGCGTAACCGTATCGAGTGGACTGCCCCGAAGGCGGTTCCCGACGATCTCGCGCGCAGAAATGCCGCAGACCCCCTCTTTCCTGCATCGATGTCACCCTTCTTTGTCGACATGTAACTACAGCGTGTTGCCGACATGTGACATTCTGCTGGAACCGCGTTTGCCGGAGCCCCACGTCCGGTATTCAGGTGGAGGCTGCGTTCCTCCGACGGGAACGTCCGCCGCGACCGTCCGCGACCTCAAGGGGGTGGCATGTCCGCAGACCAGGGCAGCTCGAAGGTGCTCACGCTCACGAAGAGCGACTCAGCGCCGAGCGAATCAGCGCCTGACGCGCTTGTGAGTTCAGTAGTTTCCGGGGCTTCCGGAGCCATCGACACCCGCACCCTGTCCCGCTCCCTGTTCCTGCGGCTCGCCGCGCTCGACCAGGACAGCCCGGAGCGTGTCTATGTGAGAGACACGCTGATCGAGCTCAACCTCCCCCTCGTCCGGTACGCGGCCGCGCGCTTCCGCAGCCGGAACGAACCGATGGAGGACATCGTCCAGGTCGGCACGATCGGCCTGATCAAGGCGATCGACCGCTTCGACTGCGAACGGGGCGTGGAATTCCCCACGTTCGCGATGCCGACCGTCGTCGGCGAGATCAAGCGCTTCTTCCGCGACACCAGTTGGTCGGTGCGCGTCCCGCGCCGCCTCCAGGAGCTGCGGCTCGCGCTGACGAAGACGAGCGACGAGCTCGCGCAGCGCCTTGACCGCTCGCCGACCGTGCCCGAACTCGCCAAGGCGCTCGGGGTGTCCGAGGAGGACGTGGTCGACGGCCTGGCCGTCGGGAACGCGTACACCGCCTCCTCGCTCGACTCCCCGGCCCTCGAGGACGACGGCGGCGAGGGCTCCCTCGCGGACCGCCTGGGGTACGAGGACAGCGCCCTCGAAGGCGTCGAGTACCGCGAGTCGCTCAAGCCGCTGCTCGCCAAACTCCCGCCGCGCGAGCGCCGCATCATCATGCTGCGCTTCTTCGCGAACATGACGCAGTCGCAGATCGGCGAGGAGGTCGGCATCTCTCAGATGCACGTCTCGCGCCTGCTCACGCGGACGCTCTCGCAGCTGCGCGAAGGCCTCATCGCGGACTGAGGTCACGCCCCCTGTGGCTCAAGGCGCCGCAGGGGGACAGGAGTTGCTGACGGGGTTCCTAATTGACGACCCGTCAGCCACACTGTCGCGATGCGACGTGGCATGCGGAACGTACTGAGTGCGTCTACGGCTGCCCTGTGCCTGGGCGGGCTGCTCGCGGCCTGCGGCGGCGGGGACGGCGACGGCTATGTGGCCACGGGGCCGGCTGCGGCGGTCCCTGAGCGGGCGCCGGGGCGGGGTGTTGCACCCACCGGGGACGTGGAGTTGGTGCCGCTGGACGGTACGTCGTCTCCCGGCGAGGGTAGCGGCAGCGGTGACTCCCCCGCGCCGTCGAAGTCCGGCGCCGACGAGTCCTCCGGCAAGTCTCCTGCCGACAAGCCCAGTTCCGCCTCTCCGGACTCCTCGGACAGCAGCAGCTCTCCGGCTGACGACCCCAAGACCGGCCGTACGGAGAGCAGTTCGGGAGGCGGCGGCACTGCGGGGCGCCCTGAGGGTTCTGGGGGCTCTGGGGGCTCTGGGGGTCCGAGCACCTCTCCCTCCTCGCCCAGCGGACCCACCGGGCCCAGCGGCCCCGCGAAGCTCAGCGTCGGTGAACCGCAGCGGAAGCCCGCGGCCGACCGCTGGTGCGAGAAAGTGACCGTGTCCTTCAAGAACACCGGCGGATCGCCGGTCCGGTCCGGAACGGTCACCTTCGGTACGCACGTGATCGGTGCGCTCGGCGTCGACTGGGCCACGCTTGAATCCACGGAGAAGCTCCCCGCACCCATTGATGCGGGGAAGACCGTGAAGAAGACCTGGACGGTGTGCGTGGAGGCCTGGCGGGTGCCGCTGGGTATGCATGTGGAGACGCGGGACGTCTCCGTGGACTGGAAGTAGGGGGCTCCCTCTTCGTCCGCGGGTCCGCTGTGGCTGGTCGCGCAGTTCCCCGCGCCCCTGAAGGGGCGCCCCCCACCGGATTACTTCAACGCCAGCCAAGCCACCCCCGCGATCACCACGATCGCGAGGACGACGCCGATGATCAGGCCGACGCGCGGGCCGGCGGACGCGGTCGCCGGCTGCTGGGTGCGGCCCTGCGGGGACTCGTCGACGAAGGCGCGGAACATCTGCGTGCTGCCGGCGGGGTCGGGGGTGTTCTGGGGGCCCTGGGGGTTGTGTGCCATAGCGCAGGACCCTAGCGAATCAGCGGGGGTCCGCCCAACCCCCGCTGACCACGGACTTTACGAGCGCGGCCCCAGAGCTTTGCCGACTCTTTAGGCGGTTGGTCCAGTTTTAGTTTGCCTGCGGCAACCAACTGTCTCTATGGTTGCCCTAAGCAACAACATAGGAGGTGCCGTGGCCGCGCAGCGTCATTACGAGGAGCTGGCCCGACAGCTCAGCGCCATCGGTGCCGTGAAGCGTGGCCTCGGCAGAGGCTTGCCACACGACTGCCCCGGCGGGTCCGCCGCCGTACTCATCCTGCTCGACCGGCACGGAGAGATGCGGATGAGCAGGCTCGCCGAGCTGCTCGCCGTCGACATGTCGGTGACCAGTCGGCACGTGGCCCATGTCGCCGAGAAGGAATGGATCCTGCGGGATCCCGACCCCGCCGACAAGCGCTCCCGGATCCTGCGCCTCACGCCCACGGGCAAGGCAAAGGTCAACGAGCTGTCCGACCTGTCCATCAGGACACTCACCCACTACTTGCATGACTGGTCAGACGACGAGGTCGTCCAGCTCAGCACGCTGCTCGCGCGACTGCGCGACAGCTTCGGGGACTGCCGTGCGGCTTCGGCCCGGTTCCCCTTGGAAGAGACCACCCGTACACCCGCGTAACGAAGAGGAAGCCCATGGCAACAACCACACCATCCGGTGTGCGGGGCAGCCACGCCAAGCACGGAGCGGCGTCCCACGACGCCGGTGCTCCGATGACGCACCGCCAGATCATGGAGGCCCTTTCCGGCCTGCTGCTCGGCATGTTCGTCGCGATCCTGTCGTCGACGATCGTCTCCAACGCCCTGCCTGAAATCATCGGCGACCTGGGCGGCGGCCAGTCCGCCTACACCTGGGTCGTCACCGCCTCGCTCCTCGCGATGACGGCGACCACGCCCCTGTGGGGCAAGCTGTCGGACCTCTTCAGCAAGAAGGCCCTGGTCCAGATAGCCCTGATCATCTACGTCGGCGGTTCGATCGTCGCGGGCCTCTCACAGAGCCCCGAGATGCTGATCGCCTGCCGTGTCGTGCAGGGCATCGGCGTCGGCGGTCTCTCCGCCCTCGCGCAGATCGTGATGGCCGCGATGATCTCCCCGCGCGAGCGGGGCCGTTACTCCGGCTACCTCGGCGCGACCTTCGCCGTCGCCACCGTCGGCGGCCCGCTGCTCGGCGGTGTCATCACCGACACCTCGTGGCTCGGCTGGCGCTGGTGCTTCTACGTCGGCGTGCCCTTCGCGATCATCGCCCTGATCGTCCTGCAGAAGACCCTGAAGCTCCCCGTCGTGAAGCGGGACGTCAAGGTCGACTGGGGCGGCGCCTTCTTCATCACGGCGGCCGTCTGCCTGCTCCTGGTCTGGGTGACCTTCGCGGGTGACAAGTACGACTGGATGTCCTGGCAGACCGGCGCCATGGTCGGCGGCTCGATCGTCCTCGGCCTGCTCTTCCTGCTCGTCGAGTCCAAGGCGAGCGAGCCGATCATCCCGCTGCGCCTCTTCCGCAACCGCACCATCACCCTCGCCTCGCTCGCCTCGCTCTTCGTGGGCGTCGGCATGTTCGCGGGCACGGTGTTCTTCAGCCAGTACTTCCAGCTGGCGCGCGACAAGTCGCCGACGATGTCCGGTGTCATGACGATCCCGATGATCGGTGGCCTGTTCATCTCCTCGACGGTGTCGGGCCAGATCATCACCAAGACCGGCAAGTGGAAGGTCTGGCTGGTCGCCGGCGGTGCGCTCCTGACCGCGGGTCTCGGCCTGCTCGGCACCATGCGGTACGACACCGAGTACTGGCACATCGCGATCTTCATGGCCCTGATGGGTCTCGGCATCGGCATGATGATGCAGAACCTCGTGCTCGCCACGCAGAACCAGGTCGCTCCCGAGGACCTCGGCTCCGCGAGCTCGGTCGTCACCTTCTTCCGTTCCCTCGGTGGCGCCATCGGCGTCTCGGCGCTCGGCGCCGTGATGGCGACGCGCATCACCGACTACGTGAAGGACGGCCTCGCCGACCTCGGCCCCAAGGCCGCGCAGGCGGGTCACGGCGGCACGGGTGGCGGCGCCATCCCGGACCTGGACAAGCTCCCGGCTCCGTTCCGCACGGTCATGGAGAGCGCCTACGGGCACGGCATCGCCGACGTCTTCCTGATCGCCGCACCGCTGGCGTTCCTCGCCTTCCTCATCACGATCTTCATCAAGGAGGTTCCGTTGCGTACGTCGGGTGCGCTGGCCCAGGCCAACGAGGCGTCCGAGTCTCCGGCCGCCTCTCCCGCCACGGCAGCCACGGCCGCCGACGAGCAGCCCGTCCTCGCCTCCGTGGGCGCCCACACCGAGACGGGCCCCGACGGCACGCAGAAGCTCGCCGCCCTGGCCTCCTCGGCCACCGGTGACGCCCCTGTGCAGACCACCGGCGGTACTCCCGTCCGCGGCTTCGTCCGTGGCGCGGAGAGCACCCCGGTCCCGCGGGCCGCGGTCACGCTGATCTCCCTCGGGGGACGGCAGCTGGGCCGATCGGTCGCACAGGGCGACGGGTCCTACGCGGTCGACGCCCCCGGCGCCGGCTCGTACGTGCTGATCGCGTCGGCCGACGGCTTCCAGCCGCAGGCCTCCACGATCGTCGTCGCCGACGAGGCCCTGACGTACGACATCCTGCTGAGCGGCACGAGCGGCCTCAGCGGTGTGGTGCGGGCCTCCGACGGCAAGCTGCCGGTCGCGGGCGCGATGGTCATCGTGACCGACGTGCGCGGTGACGTGCTGGCCACCGGGCTCACCGGTGAGCAGGGCGAGTTCACCTTCGCCGAGCTGGTGCCCGGACAGGTCACCATCGCGGTGAACGCCGCGGGGCACCGTCCGATGGCGCTGCCCGTCGAGGTCGGCGCGGTGGGTGTCACCCGGGTCGAGGTCGAGCTCAACTCCGGTGCGCAGGTGCTCGGCACCGTGCGTGCCGCGGGCGGGCCGCTGAACGACGCGCGGGTCACGCTGGTGGACGCGGCGGGCAACGTCGTCGCCACCGCGACCACCGGGTCCGACGGTGCGTACGGCTTCACCGACCTGGACAGCGGCGAGTACACGGTCATCGCGACCGGTTACCCGCCGGTGGCGACGGGCCTGACCGTCTCCGGTGAAGGTGTCGGCGACCACGACATCGAACTCGCCCACCCGGGCGAGTAATTGACCCCGGCCCGTGCGCGCGCTTTCGAGCGGATGGGCGCGCACGGGCCGGTTGTGGAAAGGGCCCCCGGGTTGGTGGTGACGTACACGGCAGGGGACGGCCGTGTCACCACCGCCGGGGGCCGCACTCTTTTCGAGACTTTTTTGCTCTTGAGCTTTGGCAAGGAGAAAACGGGATGGGACTCAGCGCTCGGATCCGGACGCGTGACGGGTGGGCGGTGTCGCACGCCGTCGTCACCCTGACGGACATGACCGGCGCGCAGGTGCTGCGCGCGGCCGCGGACCAGGAAGGTGCCGTGCGCGACGCGACGGACCTGCCGCCCGGCCCGTACACCGTCATCGTCACCGCGGTCGGCTACGCACCCGTGGCCTCGACCGCGCTCGTCACGGCGAGCGGCCGTGCCGAGGTCGGCAACATCGTCCTCGCCCGGCAGGGCGGCACGGAGCTGCCGCCGCCCGGCCCGTGGACCATCGACCCGGCGCACTCGACCGTGGGCGCGGTCGCCCAGCACCTGGGGATCACCAGTGTGCACGGCCGGTTCACGGAGTTCGGTGGGCTCGTGGAGATCGCCGAGGACGTCGAGAAGTCGCGCGTCGAGGCGGTCATCAGGTCGGCGTCCATCGACACCGGCAACGGCATGCGGGACGGCCACCTGAAGTCGCCGGACTTCCTGGACGTCGAGCAGTACCCGGAGCTCGTCTACCGGTCGACGGGCCTCACGCCCGCCGGCGCGGACCGCTGGACGGTACAGGGCGAGCTGCAGATGCACGGTGTCGTACGTCCGGTCGACCTGGACCTCAGCTACCTCGGTACGGGGGCGGACCCCTGGGGCGGGACCCGCGCGGCCTTCCGGGCCACGGCCGAGCTGCGCCGCGAGGACTTCGCCATGAACTACAACCAGGTGGTCCAGGCGGGCATCTCGGCGATCGGCACCACCCTGCGGGTCGAGCTGGACATCCAGGCGGTGCAGGGGGATTCGCTTCCGCAGGTCTAGCCGTCCGGAGGCCGGAAGGGCCCTAGGGTGCGGTCATGGCACCGAACATCGCTACCAACACCACGGTCTCCCTCGATGAGTTGCTGGACTTCGTCCGGCCCCGGCACCGGGCAATCCTGCTCACCGCCCGTACCGACGGCACCCCGCAGGGATCCCCCCTGACCTGCGGGGTCGACGACTCCGGGCGGATCGTGGTGTCGACGTACCCGGAGCGGGCCAAGACGCGGAACGCCAAGCGGAATCCGCGGGTCAGCATCATCGTGCTGAGCGACGAGTGGAACGGGCCGTGGGTCCAGATCGACGGCCCGGCCGAGGTCATCGACTCCCCGGAGTCGGTCGAGCCCCTCGTCGAGTACTTCCGGAACATCTCCGGCGAGCACCCGGACTGGGACGAGTACCGCGAGGCCATGGTCAAGCAGGGCAAGTCCATCATCCGTATCACCCCGGAGCGGTGGGGGCCGGTGGCCACCGGGGGCTTCCCGGCGGCCAAGGCCTAGAGGCCAGGCTGAAGCGTCGCCTCGATGCCCGCGACCAGCAGGTCCAGCGCGACCTTGAAGTCCAGCTCCCACATCTCCTCGACCGTGGACCCGCCCCGCGCCTCCATGATGTCGGTGGAGCCGTCCAGGGTCTTCTCCAGGCTCGGATGGTCGCTGACCGCGCCCATGGCCTCCTTGAAGTACTCCCCCGGCGTGAGCCCGGCGGCCGCGCACCGCGCGATGTAGTGGCCCTGCACGGTGCCGAATCCGTACACGAACTGGAAGACCGCGGCGATCGCGCCTGCCTGCTTCTCCGTGGGCAGGCCGGTCCCGCGGACCACCTCCTGCACGGCGAGGGCGAACTTGATCCAGTTCGGCCCGATGTTCAGGAAGTTGCCGACCAGCGGTGACACCCAGGCGTGCCGGACCAGCAACCGCCGGTACTCCTCGGCCAGTTCGCGCAGCGCCTCGCGCCACCGTTCGGGTGTGGCCGATTCCGGGTCCGGCAGGACCATCTCCCCGGCGGCGGCGTCCAGGGCCAGTTCGAGGAGGTCGTCCTTGGTGTCGACGTACCAGTACACGGACATCGCCGTGACGTTCAGGTCCGCCGCCAAGCGGCGCATGGAGAACTTGGCGAGGCCCTCCTCGTCCAGGAGGCGGACCGTGGCCTCGGTGATGCGCTCCCGGTCCAGGCCCGACGGCTGATCACTCCTGCGGCCCGCGCCGTTCCGGGGGGCCTTGCCCTCCAGCCAGACGCTGGTCCGCGCGGGGCGCTTCGCGCGGTCGGCTGCCTTCGCCATGGCGCACCTTCCTGGTCCTGAGCTCTTGTACTGGTACCGGTGGTCCGAAGCGGGCGACAGACCGGAACAAGCCAGTCCGTCGCCCGTCCGTCGATGCTATGCGGACGCCGCTGCCGGGTCCGTCTTCGCAGAGTCTGCCCTCTCCGCACGCTTCAGCAACGCCGCTGCCAGCATGCCCCCGAGGAACACGGCCACCGCGCCCACCAGCTGACTGGTCTCCAGGCCCGAGGAGAACGCGTCGGCGATCCTGGTGCGTTCGGCGTCCGACCCCGCTGCGGCAAGCGCCGCGGGCAGCGAGACCGCGGAGACGGTGACGAGCGAGGCGAAGCGAGAGTTCAGGACAGCGCCGAGCACGGCCACGCCGAGACCGTTGCCGAACTCAGCGAGCGTGCCGTTGACGCCCGCCCCCACGCCCGCCTTCTCCGGCGGGATGGCACTCATGATCGCGTTGGCCATGGCGGGCATGGCGAGCGCGATGCCCGCGCCCATCACGATCAGACCGGCCAGCATCCCGGTGTAGTTGTCGCCGCCGAGCACGGCGATCGCCGCGAGGCCCGCGGCGAGCAGGCTCATGCCGATCGCGATCGTCGCGGGGGTGCTGGTCCTCTTCAGGAGCCGCGCGCCGAGACCGGTGAGGTTGAGCGCCACGACGGTCACCGCGAGCGGCGCCGTGCGCAGGCCCGCCTCCAACGGCTCGTACCCGAGCACGAATTGCAGGTGCTGGGTGAGCAGGAACAGCGAGCCGCCCAAGCCGAAGGCGACCAGGATGGCGCCCGCGACGGCCCCGATGAAGCGCTGGTTGCGGAAGAAGTGCATGTCCAGCATCGGGTACGGGATGCGCAGCTCCCAGACGACGAAGACGCCGAGGACCACGACGCCCACCGCGGCCGCCACCAGGACCTGCGTGGACGCCCAGCCGTGCTCGGGGCCGGAGATGATCGCGTACACGACCGAGGCCATGCCGATGGTGGACAACAGCGCGCCGAGCAGGTCGGGGCGGTCGCCCAGGGGGTTCTTGGACTCGGGGACCAGCTTGACCGTGGCGATGAGCCCGATGAGCGCGACCGGGATGTTGATCAGGAAGATCGCGCCCCACCAGAAGTGGTTGAGCATGACCCCGCCCATCAGCGGACCGAGCGCGAAGCCGAGGGAGTTGACGGTCGACCAGAGGCCGATCGCCTTCATCCGCTCGGTGTCGTCGAAGATCTGCACGACCACCGCGAGCGTGGTGGTCATCAGGAGGGCACCGCCGACGCCCATCCCGGCCCGTGCGGCGATGAGCTGCGACGAGGACTGGGCGAGGCCCGCGACCAGCGAGCCGATCCCGAAGAGGGCCAGGCCCGCGATGAGCATCTTCTTGCGGCCGTAGCGGTCGGCCGCGCTGCCCGCGGTGAGCAGCAGGCCGGACTGGACGAGCGAGTAGGCGTTGATCATCCACTGGATGTCGGCCGTGGACGCGTCCAGCTCCTCGGTGAGGGAGGGGATGGCGACGTTCAGGACGGTGTTGTCCAGGAGGACGGTGAGCTGGGCGAGGCAGATGACGCCGAGGATCAGCCAGCGCTGCGGGTGCCCTTGAGAGGTGGTGGGGGTCTCGGCGGTCGTCGCTGCCGTCATGGCCCTCTCCTTCTGCTTATACGGTGTACGTGTGGGTGTGATGTACACCGTAGAGCATCTCCCGTACGGCGTACAAGAGGGTTGTCGGCGGGATGCGTGAGGGCCGTCGGGCATGCGTGAGGGGCCGGCCGCGGGTGGCGCCCGGCCCCTCGTCGTTCGGGTGGTGTCAGCTCTTGGGCTGGGTCAGGTCGTAGAAGGTCGCGCTGCCGACCGTGACCTTCTTGAAGGTGTCCTCCACCCAGGAGGTGATCTTGGAGGAGGTGCCGCTGTCGCCGCCCATGCCGCCTCCACCTCCCATGCCGCCCGAGATGAAGTAGTGGATCTTCCCGTCCTCGACGTACTGCTTGAACTGGGCGAGGGTCGGGGACGGGTCGCTGCCGTTGAAGCCGCCGATGGCCATCACCGGGTCGCCGGTGGCGAGTTGGTAGCTCGCGGCGTTCTGCGAGCCGATGGCCGCAGCCGCCCAGGTGTAGTCGGCGGAGTCCGCCTCCAGGAGCTTCTTCGCCTTGGCGCTGACCTGGGCGCCGTCGAGGAGGCCACCCATGCCGCCGCCTCCGCGCATGCCGCCCCGCTCGGCGGTGCCGCCACCAGGGAAGCCGCCTTGCGGCTGCTTGCCCTGCTGACCCCCGGGAGCCTGGCCGTTCGCTCCCTGCTGTCCTCCGGGAGCCTGACCGTTCTGGCCCTGCTGACCCCCGGGAGCCTGACCGTTCTGCCCCTGCTGGCCCGGCGGCTGCATCCCGCCGCCACCGTCACGGCCGCCACCAGGACCGCCCCCACCGCCGGGGCCGCCACCCATCCGCCCCGCCGAAGCCGGCCCCGCGGTCACGATCGACCCGGTGTGCGCGCTGTTCACGGTGGAGAGGGTGTACGCGACCGGGCCCGCCACCGAGGCGGCGAAGCTCAGCCCCACCGCCGCCAGCGCGAGGTGCCGCCCGAGCCGGGCCGCGAGCAGCAGGCCGAGCGCGCCCACGAGGCCGCCGATCAGCACCGCCCAGCGGAGCCACGGCACGTAATCCGGGGTCCGGCCGAGCAGGACGTACCCCCACCACGCCGTGCCCGCGACGCTCACGCCGAGCAGCGCGCCCGCCCACCACTTGGCCCGCTCCTCCCACAGGACCGTGGCGCCCATGCCGATCAGGGCGGCGATGTAGGGGGCGAGGGCGACCGTGTAGTACTGGTGGAAGATCCCCGCCATGAAGCTGAAGACGGCCGCCGTCATCAGCAGCGCGCTGCCCCACGCCACGAACGCCGAGCGCGTGGTGTCGGTCCTGCGGGCCTTCCAGGTGAGGACGATCCCGCCGACGAGCAGGATCAGCGCGGCCGGGAGCAGCCAGGAGATCTGGGCGCCGACCTCGGAGTTGAACATCCGCCCGAGCCCGGTCTCGCCCCACTGGCCGCCGCCTCCACCGCCGCCCGGTCTGCCGCCTCCACCGACGCTGCCGGTCTCCTCTCCGTTGATGCGGCCGAGGCCGTTGTAGCCGAAGGTCAGTTCAAGGAAGGAGTTGTTCTGCGAGCCGCCGATGTACGGGCGCGACGACGCGGGCCAAAGCTCCACGATCGCGACCCACCAACCGCCCGCGACGATCATCGCGAGCCCGGAGAGGGCGAGCTGGCCGAAGCGCTTGCGCAGCCGCACGGGGGCGCACACCGCGTACAGGACGGCGAGCGGCGGCAGGATGAGGAACGCCTGCAGCGTCTTGGCCAGGAAGGCGAGACCGACCGCGACGCCCGCCCAGACCAGCCACTTGGTGCGGCCGTGCTCCAGGGCGCGCAGCACGCAGTACACGGTGACGGTCATCAGGAGCGCGAGCAGCGCGTCCGGGTTGTTGAACCGGAACATCAGCGCGGCGACGGGCGTCAGCGCGAGCACCGCGCCCGCGATCAGCCCGGCCACCGGGCTGAAGCGGCGACGTACGGCGGCGTACAGGACACCGACCGTGGCGACACCCATCAACACCTGCGGGGCGAGCACCGCCCACGAGTTGAGGCCGAAGAGACGTACGGAGAGGGCCATCGGCCAGAGCGCGGCCGGGGGCTTGTCGACGGTGATCGCGTTGCCCGCGTCGAGCGAGCCGAAGAACATCGCCTTCCAGCTCTGGCTGCCGGCCTGGACGGCCGCGGAGTAGAAGGAGTTGGCGTAGCCGGACGCGCTGAGGTTCCAGAAGTAGAGGACCGCGGTCGCGAGCAGCAGGCCCAGGAAGGCGGGGCGTGCCCAGCGGGGGTCGTCGGGGCGGCCGTGCCAGAGCCGCGTGGGCAGGGTGCGAGGGCCCCGGTGCGCTCGCCCATGCGTCGCCGCATGCAGCGACGCGGGCGCTTGGGAGGTTGTCGTCATCGTGGGTTCCTCGGGTCGTGTGCGGAGGTGAGCTCGTACGAGGACGAGGCGTCGGGCGAGGGCAGTGGCGGATCCAAGCGGCGCTCCGGGAAGACCCAGGCCCGAAGGAGCAGGAACCGCAGCACCGTCGCCGCGAGGTTGGCGGCTATCAGCACGGCCAGTTCCGTGGAGTGGGACGGGTCGCCGGAGGCCGCGCCGAGTGCGGCCAGCGAGCCGCTGGTCAGGGCGAGGCCGATCCCGAACACCACAAGCCCCTGTGCCTGATGGCGCATCGCCCGGTCACGGCCGCGCACCCCGAAGGTCAGGCGCCGGTTGGCAGCCGTGTTGGCGACGGCCGAGACGAGCAGGGCGAGCGCGTTGGCCACCTGCGAGCCCGAGAACGTACGGAAGCCGGAGTACAGGAGCAGGTAGAAGAGTGTGGAGAGCGCGCCGACCACACAGAAACCGACCAGCTGACGGGCCAGGCCGCCCGGCACACCGGCCAGCTGCCGGTCGCGCGGGTCGTCCCCGAAGGGGCGCGCGAGGCGGTCGAGCGGGAGCGCGCCGACCGCGAGGGCGCGCCCGACCCGCCACACCCCCTTGAGGTCGTCCGTGGCCGTCCTGACCAGGTGGACCGTGGAGTTCGGGTCGTCGACCCAGTCGACCGGCACCTCGTGGATGCGCAGGCCTGCGCGCTCGGCGAGCACCAGCATCTCCGTGTCGAAGAACCACCCGGTGTCCTCGACGAGCGGAAGCAGCACCCCCGCCACGTCACCCCTGATCGCCTTGAACCCGCACTGGGCGTCGGAGAACCGGGCCTGCAAGGAGCCGCGCAGGATGAGGTTGTACGAGCGCGAGATGAACTCCCGCTTCGGGCCGCGCACCACGCGCGAACTGCGCGCGAGCCGGGAGCCGATCGCCAGGTCGGAGTGCCCGGAGATCAGCGGCGCCACCAGCGGGAGCAGCGCGTTCAGGTCGGTCGAAAGGTCCACGTCCATGTACGCGAGGACGGGGGCGTCCGATGCGGACCACACGGCGCGCAGGGCCCGCCCGCGCCCCTTCTGCTCAAGCCTCGTGTATCGGACCTCTTCGCTCGACGCGGCGAGCCGCGCCGCCACCTCGGGGGTGCGGTCCGACGAGGCGTTGTCCGCGATGGTGATGCGGAAGGGGTAGGGGAAGGTGCGTACGAGGTGATCGTGCAGGCGCAGCACGCACGGCCCCAGATCCTTCTCCTCGTTGTAGACGGGGATCACGATGTCCAGGACGGGCACATCGCGCCAGGCGGCGGGGAGGTGGGCCCGGGCCGGCAGAGGGACCGAGAAAGCACCGCCCGAAGCAGAGTCGGTTTGCATGCCACCGACATTCGCCAACTGCTCTGTCAGGTCTGTGTGGTGAGCCTGTGCCCCGCCTGTGAGTGCCACTCGGGGCCACTGACCTGCTCGGACAATGCGGGCAGCGCCACCGTGAAGACCGTCCGCCCCGGCACGCTGTCGACCGTCACGCCGCCGCCGTGCGCCGCGACGATGGCCTGCACGAGGGCGAGGCCGAGCCCGGTGGACCCGGCGTTGCGCGAGCGCGAGGCGTCGCCGCGGGCGAAGCGTTCGAAGACGTGGGGGAGGAGGGCGGGGGCGATGCCGGGGCCGTTGTCCTCGACCTCCAGGCAGACGCCTGGGCCGGCCCGACGTACGCGTGCGGTGACCTTGGTGCCCGGTGGCGTGTGCGTACGCGCGTTGGCGAGGAGGTTGACGACGACCTGCTGGAGGCGGGCCGGGTCGGCGAGGACGAGCGCGGGCTCGTCCGGCAGCTCCAGGGCCCAGAGGTGCTCGGGACCTGCGGCGCGCGCGTCACTCACGGTGTCCACGACCAGCGGCGAGAGATCAGTGCTCTGATACGAGAGCGGCAGTCGCGCTCCGGGCCCGCCGCCGTCCCCCGAACGCATCCCGTCCCGCCCCTCGTCGAGACGGGCGAGCAACAGCAGATCCTCCACGAGCCCCGTCATCCGCTGGGCCTCGGACTCGATCCGCCCGAGCGCGTGCCGGGTATCAGGCCCTGTGGACTCCCGCCCCCTGCGCGTCAGTTCGGCATAACCACGAATGGACGCCAGCGGCGTACGCAGCTCATGGCTGGCGTCCGCGACGAACTGACGTACCCGCGTCTCGCTCTCCTGGCGTGCGTGCAGCGCGGAGTGCACATGGTCGAGCATGCGGTTGAGCGCGGCGCCCACCTGCCCGACCTCCGTGTTCGGCGCCGCGTCAGGGACGCGCTCGTACAGCGTCACCTCGCCGCTGTGCAGCGGGAGTTCGGAAACCCGGGTCGCGGTCGCGGCGACCCTGCGCAACGGTCGGAGCGCG
Organism: Streptomyces sp. NPDC033177; assembly: GCF_055577715.1. Lineage (NCBI taxonomy): Bacteria > Bacillati > Actinomycetota > Actinomycetes > Kitasatosporales > Streptomycetaceae > Streptomyces > Streptomyces sp. NPDC033177. The sequence continues at coordinate 127,298 of NZ_JBVIPS010000008.1, forward strand.
ACGCCGACCATGGCTGCGCCGGCCAGCGAGGCGGCGACCAGGCCCGCGGCGGTGACGCTGACCTCGACGATGATCAACGTATTGAGGGTGTTCTGCACCTTGGTGGTGGGGACGCCGACGAGGAAGTCGCCGTGCGGACCGCTCGTGTACTCGACGCGGTACTCGCCAAGACCCGGGATGTCGACGTTGTGCGCGCGCTCGTCACGCGGGACCGAGCCGAGCGCGTCCGACTGCCCCGCGTCGAGCTGCTCGGTCTGCGGGGCCACGTCGCCGCTGTCGCTGTCCTTGCTGACCAGGGCCTGGCCGACAGCTCCGTCGTCCTCGACGACGGCACCAATCGTGCCCACCTCCTGCGGCCCCCTGGACACGAACCGCAACGGATCGCCCGAATCATCGGACAGACCGCCACCGGGACCGTCCTCCCCCGGCTTGGGCACCGGCCCCGACGCGCGCATGGCCACGGCGCCGAGTGATCCGTCCAGTTGCTCGTACAGGTGCGAGTGCAGCGCGATGGTGGTCACCGTGCCGATCACCGCGCAGACGACGGCGATCAGCGCGACGGCCGAGACGACGAGCCGCGTCCGCAGGGACCGCGGCTGCGGCCGCCGCTTCATCGCTTTCACCGCTTCATCGCTTCATCGCTTCATGAGGCGGCGGCCACCTCGGTCGCGGGCGCGGCCTTGATCAGGTACCCCGCACCGCGCCGCGTGTGGATCATCGGCTCACGCCCGGCGTCGATCTTTCTCCTGAGATACGAGATGTAGAGCTCGACGACGTTGGCCTGACCCCCGAAGTCGTAGTTCCACACGCGGTCGAGGATCTGCGCCTTGCTGAGCACGCGGCGGGGGTTGCGCATGAGAAACCGCAGCAGCTCGAACTCGGTGGCGGTGAGGTGGATGGAGTCGCCGCCCCGCGTCACTTCGTGACTGTCCTCGTCGAGGGTCAGATCTCCGACGGCGAGGACGGACTCACTGCGCCGATCGGCGGCCCCGGCGCGGCGAATGAGCCCGCGCAGCCGGGCCACAACCTCCTCCAGGCTGAACGGCTTGGTGACGTAGTCGTCGCCCCCGGCGGTGAGTCCGGCGATGCGGTCCTCGACGGCGTCCTTGGCGGTCAGGAACAGCACGGGCACGTCGGGCAGTTCACGCCGCAGCCGCCCGAGGACGGCGAGGCCGTCCATGTCGGGCAGCATCATGTCGAGCACGACGGCATCGGGCCGGAAGGACCGCGCGGCGCGTACCGCACCGGCGCCGTCCCCCGCGCTGCGGATCTGCCAGCCCTCGTAGCGCAGGGCCATGGAGAGCAGCTCGGTCAACGACACCTCGTCATCGACGACGAGCACGCGGACGGGGCTCCCGTCCGCCCTGAGCAGTTCGGTACGCCCCTGGGGCGAGGTCGTAGTCATGGCACAGAGCCTGCGGGGCGGCCCTGAGAGGGGTCTTGCGGGAAGCTGTGAATTCCCTGAGAAAGGGGGCTACGGGTTACTTGCCCGGCTGCGGGTTACTGCCCGGCTACGGGTCAGGTCCGGGGCCACCGGATCCCGGGCCACCGCCACCGCCACCCGCTACCCGCTACCCGCTACCCGCTACCGGCCCATGCTCTGGGGGTACAGCCCGGGCTACGGCCCAGGCTCGGGCTCGGGCTCGGGCTCGGGCTCGGGCTCGGGCTCGGGCTCGGGCTCGGGCTCGGGCTACGGCTACGGCTACGGCTACGGCTACGGCTACGGCTACGGCCCAGAGCTACCGGCCAGGTCCCGGGCTCCCAGGCCCCGGGCTCCCAGGCCCCGAGCCACCTGCACCGGCTACGGGCTACCGGCTACCGGCTACCGGCTACCGGCTACCGGCTACCGGCTACCGGCCCATGCTCTGGGCTAAGGCGCCCTGGCTACTGGCTACTGCCCAGGCTCTCGGGGCGCTCGGGACGCTCGGCCACGAACGAACCGAGACCGACCTCCGCGCGCACGAGCCCCTCGTTCTTGAGGTGGGCAAGCAACTTCTGAGCCGTGGATGTCGCGATCTCGAACTCGGCGGCCAGTTCCAATGTGGACGGCACTCGCGTCGCCACGGGATAGCTGCCGTCGGTAATACGCGCGGTGATGGCTGCGGCGACCTGGCGCCAGGCAGGCTGGGTGTCCTCGCTCTCAGCGAGTCCTTCTGACCGAGAAGCAGGGGAGACGAAAGAGCCGAGACCCGGCTCGGTGTAGGTCAGCCCTTTAGCGCGTAGGCCCGTGAGCACTGTGTGCGCGGTCGCATGGGCGATGCCGAACTCGGCGATGAGTTGGACGACGGACGGCACACGGCTGCGAGGGGGATACGTGCCGTCCTCAATCCGGCGTTGGATCACCTCGGCCACTTGAGGCCAGCGAGCCTTGTCTGGGGCGAATTCCATCACCACACCATGATGGGCATGCCGACGGGCGCAACCGTCCAGGGGCGTGGCCATCAGCCATAGCAAGGAGCTGATGACATGCCGGACCTTGTCCGCCACTTCATCCGCCACCTCACCGCCTGAGTGAGGCTCCTCCTGAACCCCCCTCCCCGCGCCCCCGGCAATCGCCGGGGGTTCCGGGCTACGGCCCAGGCTCTTCGGGCCGCTCGGCCACGAACGAGCCGAGGCCGACCTCAGCTCGGACGAGCCCTTCCGCCTTGAGGTGCGCCAAAGCCTTCTGCGCCGTCGAAGCCGCGATACCGAACTCGGCGGACAGCTCCACAACGGACGGCACCCTGGCGCCTACCGGGTAGGTGCCGTCGGCAATGCGGGACGCGATAGATGCAGCCACCTGGCGCCAGACGGGACGTGTTCGATCGAGTTCCGAACTCATGCAGTGGACGCTAAAACACTGCGGTAGACCGTGCGACCGGAGTAGAGTCCCGTAGACCTCGGTAGACCGCAGTAGATCCGAGTGCAGAAAGACCCCCACGACGGAGGCAACCGCCCGGGGGCACGGCCACCAGCTACATCGGAGCTGACGACATGCCCGACCTTATCCGCCACTTCATCCGCCACCTCACCGCTTGGGTGAGACTCCTCCTGATCCCCCACCCCGAGCCCACGGCACCCGCCCCCGCACGACCGACGCACCTGGGGCCCGAACTCTCCACACCCCGCAGCCGCTACGGCCTGGACGCCCTGCTCCCCTTGACCGGGGAGTCGACCCGCCTCGTACGCCCGTACCTGACCGCCCACGAACAGCACAGCTGGCGCCGTGAACTGGTCCTGGCCACGCTGGGGTTGGACACGCCCGGCCCGTACTGGATCCACGGCGTGGAGGTGGCCTGATGACGGACGACGACGACCTCATCACCCCCGCCCGCCTGCTGCCCTGGTCCGGCCCCGAGGGAAAGCCCTGCTACCTGATCGGCGACGCAACGGGCCCCGTTTCGCGAGTCGCCGACGCCATGGAGTCCGTACAGCTCGGCATGGGAGGCGAGTTGCTGACCTACGCGCGAGGCATGCTCGTGGACGCTCCGGAGGGCGAACTCCGCTATCTCGCGCAACGGTTGACGGAGGCGTTGCAGGACGCGTTGCGGGTGGCGGAGAGCCGGGGTCACAGGCTGCGCTGAGCGGGGGGGGGAGTTGCAGGAAAATCCCGCGTACGGGGGCGCTGCGCAGCCCGCAAGCGGGATTTTCCTGCACCGGACGACAGGAAGCGCGCCCCCTACCCCCGCTCGAACCCGTAGCTCCGCTCAACCTTGGCAACATGCACGACGTACCGCTCGTACCACTCGGCGCGCCCCCGCTTCTGGGCCGTACGGTGCTCGGCGTCGCCGCGCCACTGCTTGATCGCGTCCACATCCCGGAAGTACCCGACGGTGATACCGAGCCCGCCGGGCGTCCGCGCGACGTCCATCCCCAGGAAACCGGGCACGGAGGCGACGAGCTCGTCCAAGCGGTCGCCGGTCTCGTCGTAACCGTCGTCGACGTCGGTCCTGAGGGAGGTGAACACGACGGCGTAGTAAGGGGGTTCAAAGTTCTGGACAGGTCTGAGGGGTTGCTCACTCATGCCCACACCCTCAACCGCCCCCACCAGCCTGTCCACCCCTCCCTCGCCGTCATTGCCGTACGGGCAGAGAGACTTGACCATTCGGTCAGCCGAGAAGGTCTGCGGTCCCGAGGAGGGTCAGAAAAGTCCTCCCTGGACCACCGGGATCTCCCGCACCGGCACACTCGTACGTGCCGCCTCCCCCGCCCCCTCCAGTCGCCAGCCCCGCAGGAGTCGGCTGTCCAGGACGATCAGCCGGCCGCCGTCGTCGAGGTAGACATCGGGACCCGCCACCGCGACGAGGTTCCCAAGTACCACCCCGCCGTCGCCGAGTTCCGTCACGGCGGAGCCCGCGTCGCCCGCGAGACGCTCCACCCCGAACGCCTCGCCGTGGTCCACGACGGACGCCCGCACCCGCTCCAGCGACTCCGGCCAGCCTTCGAGCGCGAGGGCGTAGCCGTGCAGCGCCTCCAGTTCGCGGCGCCGCTCCTCCGCCCCCGGCAGGCCCGCCCTCACGGCCCGCTTCCTGGCGTACGAGATCCGGTCCGGCACTCCGAGTGCCACCCGCAACAGCTCCTCGGCCCGGCGCGCGGCCATCAGGGGGCCGCGGCCCAGCCAGGCGAAGGCCACGGCGCCCTGTTCGAGAAGCCGGGCGGGCCCTCGTTCCTCGCGGGTGATCCCCACCTTGACCAGCCCCGAACCGAACCACGCGAGGTAGACGCGGTAGGTCCGCGGATCGTCGGCGATGGTGTCGGCGGCCACCGAGTGCGCGCGGTCCAGCCGCGCGCAGTCGGCGCACCGGGCCTGCGTGGCCCGTACCTGCACGGCTGCGGCCACCGGACAGGGATTGCCCCGCGCTCCCACGCACTCCCGCCGCCCGACGGCCCGGAACCCGACCCGCCGCCCCACGACCAGCGGGCTGACGTCCCCCCGGTCCCACACGAGGGCGGGCCGCTCCCCATCCGCCCAGCTCAACCCCGCGATACGCCACTCCATACGGCCAGTCTCGCGCAGCCCGGACCCGAGGCACCCGAGCCACCCGAGCCGACCGGCGCCACAGAGCCGCCGGAACGACCCCGCGGCAACGATCACCCCGAAAGCAGCGTGCGGGCTAGGATCCGGGACATGGCCCTGACCATGAACGACGTCGACCGGTTCGAGGCAGCGAGGCCCCGCCTCGAGGCCATCGCCTACCGCCTCCTCGGATCGGCGAGCGACGCCGAGGACGCCGTGCAGGACACCTTCCTGCGCTGGCAGGCCGCCGACGTCGACCACGTCGAGGTCCCCGAGGCCTGGCTGACGAAGGTCCTCACCAACCTGTGCCTCAACCAGCTCACCTCGGCCCGCGCCCGCCGCGAGACCTACGTGGGCCAGTGGCTGCCCGAGCCCCTGCTCGCCGGCGACCCCATGCTCGGCCCCGCCGACACCGCCGAGCAGCGCGAGTCCGTCTCGTACGCGGTCCTCGCCCTCATGGAGCGCCTCTCGCCCAACGAGCGCGTGGTGTACGTGCTGCGCGAGGCCTTCGGCTACTCGCACCGGGAGATCGCGGAGATCCTCGACATCACCGAGTCCGCCGGCCAGCAGATCTTCCACCGCGCCAAGAAGCACGTCGCGGCCGGCAAGGCCCGCACCGAGATCGACGAGGCCACCGCGCAGCGCATCGTCGAGGAGTTCCTCGCGGCGGCCACCAGCGGCCGGACCGAGCCGCTCGTACGGCTGCTCACGCAGGACGCCATCTCCATCGGCGACGGCGGCGGCAAGGTCCCCGCGCGGGCCAAGGCGTTCGAGGGCGCCATCGCGGTCGCGAAGTTCATGCGGGGCCTGTTCAAGCCCAGCGAGGCCAAGCGCACCATCGTCGGTGGCTCGCCCGACGTCTGGGCCGCGACGGCGAACGGCGGCCCCGCCCTGGTGGTGGCCGTCGAGGGCCGGGTCATCGGCGTCATGTGCCTGGAGATCACCGCGGACGGCATCGTCGCGTTCCGCAACCAGGTCAACCCCGACAAGCTCGAACGCGCGACCCAGCAGTGGGCGGCGACGGACCACGGGGAGCCGTTGCTCAAGGCGTTCTGATCCACTGACCACACCATGTGACCTGCTTCACAACACACACCTGTCAGGAATCGCGGGGCTGCCCGGTTCAAGAGCCGAACCCGCTGAAGAGCTGAAGAGCTGATGACAGGAGCAGGAAAATGCAGCAGCACCGCATCGTCGTCATCGGAGCCGGATACACCGGAGCCATCGCCGCCGGACGCATCGCCAGGCGGCTGCGCCGCGAGGACGTCGCCATCACCCTCGTGAACCCGGAGCCCGACTTCGTCGAGCGCGTCCGGATGCACCAGCTGACGGTCGGCCAGGACCTCAGGCCCCGCCCCTTCAGCGAGATGTTCGCGGACACCGGCGTCGAACTGAGGCTCGCGAAGGTCACCGCCGTCGACGTCGACCGCAAGGCCGTCTCCGTCAGCGACGCACAGGGCACCGCTGAACTCACGTACGACACCCTCGTGTACGCCATCGGCAGCGGCTGGAATGCCCAGGGCGTCCCCGGCACCGCCGAGCACGCCCACGAGATCGCGAGCCGCTCCGGAGCACTCCGGCTGCGCGAACGCCTGGCCGGTCTCGGCGCCGGAGAGAGCGTGCTCGTGGTGGGCGGCGGCCTCACCGGTCTGGAGGCGGCAACCGAGATCGCCGAGGCCCGCCCGGACCTCGACGTCGCCCTCGCCGCCCGCGGCGGGCTCGGCGACTGGCTCTCGCCCAAGGGCCGCGCACATGTGCGCAAGGTCTTCGCCGGGCTCGGCATCACCGCGTACGAGCAGGCCGCCGTCACCGGCGTGGAGGCCGACCGGGTCACCACGGCCGGCGGAGAGGTCATCCCGGCCGCGGTCACCGTGTGGACCACCGGCTTCGCGGTGCACCCGATCGCGGAGGCCACGGCCCTGGAGGTCAACGACACCGGCCAGATCGTGGTGGACCGGAGCATGCGCTCGGTCTCGCACCCGGACGTGTACGCCGTCGGCGACGCGGCCATGGCGATGGGCCCCGGCGACAAGCCGCTGCGGATGTCGTGCGCCACCGGCACTCCCATGGCGTGGCAGGCCGCCGACGCCATCGCGGCCCGCCTGACCGGCGGAAAGGTCCCGAAGACGCCGATGCGCTACTTCAACCAGTGCATCTCGCTGGGCCGCAAGGAGGGCCTGATCCAGTACGTCACCGCCGACGACCGCTCGGTCAACGCGGCCCTCACGGGACGCTTCGCCGCCCTCTACAAGGAACTGGTCTGCAAGGGCGCGGCCTGGGGCGTCGCCAACCCGCTGCTCGGCATGCCGGCCCGCCGCCGCCCCGTGACCCAGCACGAGACCCGCCCGACCACCCCCGCCGAGACCCCCGCCGAAGCCACGGCAGCCTGACCGGACAACGCGACGCGAAAGGCCCCCGGCGAACCGGGGGCCTTTCAACTGTGTGCACTCGGCAGGATTCGAACCTGCAACCTTCTGATCCGTAGTCAGATGCTCTATCCGTTAAGCTACGAGTGCCTGTTTTTTCTTTTTTCTGTCTTCGCTTCCCGGCCTTTCGGCCCGTTCGCGGCGACAGGAAGAACATTACATGACCGCCGCCGCCATGTGAAATCCGTTAGCCGCACCGCTTGCGACCTGCGGAAACGTTCCTCATGGGCAGGAAGCGCCGAAGCCCCGGTCCATCAGGACCGGGGCTTCGGATCTCGCAGCGGAGGCGGAGGGATTTGAACCCTCGATGGGATGTAAGTCCCAAACCGCATTAGCAGTGCGGCGCCATAGACCGGACTAGGCGACGCCTCCAGCTTGCACTCCGGCGCGAGCGCGGGGGTGCGTTGCAGATGATGACACAGCCGGGCGGCGTGTCACCAATCGCGGCTTCCAAGGTACTAGTCGGGCGGCCCGCAGGGCAAAGCGTCTTTTCCGTGCCCACGACTCCGTGCCCACGACTCCGCGCCGACGACTCCGTGCCCGCAACGTCACGGCGTCAACGGCGTTAGACGCGGTAGAGCCCGTACGTGTCCGCGTACCCGGTACCCCGCACCCAGTGGAGCCCCGTCATGCTGCGCCGTCTCGTCCTCACCGCCGCCGCTTCCGTCGCCGCGCTGTCCGTCACGCCCGTCGTCGCCCACGCCGACATGGGACCGCTGCCCCTGCCGACGCCGGTGACGGAGTCGACCCCCAACCGGCTCACGGTGGAGGTCACCGACACCGGGAACGGCCGGGACGGGAAGTTCGAGCTGGAGTGCCACCCGGCGGGCGGCACGCACCCGCAGGCGCAGGACGCGTGCGCGAAGCTCGACGAGGGCACCTGGGGCACCGACACCTTCGCGCCCACGCCGGCCGACTCGAACTGCACCATGCAGTACGGCGGTCCCGCCACCGCGCACATCACCGGAACGTGGAACGGGCGGCCCGTCGACGCGACGTACAACCGCAGCAACGGATGCGAGATCTCCCGGTGGAACCGGCTCGTCCCGGTGCTGCCCGAGACCGGAGCCTGAGTCCGGCCGATCCGTTCCGGCCACTTCTGAATCGGTTCCCGGCCACCGCGAAATCCGCCCCGTCGGGACCTCGTCGTGACCAGGCGGTACGGAAGCCACACATCTTCTGCGTGCGACCTCCCTCTCATCCGGCGTCGCGCGCACAACCACTCCCCGTAGACTCCCTCCCGTGACACGCCACGGGCCACGGGGCAAGATGGCCTGGGCGAGTCGGCAAGCAGCAGTAACCAGGGAGGAAGCGTCGTCGTGAGCAGCAGGCCATCCCGAGGCGCTGCTCGCCTCGCAGCCATACTCGACGCGCTCCCGGACGCGCTGGTCCTCGTGAACGCGAACGGGACCGTCGTGAACGCGAACGCGATCGCGCTGGAGGCGTTCGAGGCACCGGGCACCGCCCTCGTGGGACGTGGGCTCCTCGATCTGTTGCCGGAGTTCGACTCCCGGCTCATTCCAGGATCGATGCGCAGGCCCGAATCCATCGACGAGCGCGGGCGCACCAAGCCCACGCGGATGGTCGCGCGCCGCACGGACGGCAGCGAGTTCCCCGTCGAGGTCACCAGCTCGAACCTCGAGGACATCCGGGACGCGTACGACAATTACGGCTACACCGGTGATGAGTTGCTCATGCTCGTCGTACGGGACCTTTCGGGCGCCGTGGACACCGAGGCCGAACTCGCGCGTTCCCAGCGGCAGACCGAGATGATCCTGCGCGCCGCGGCCGAAGGCGTCGTCGGCACGGACACCGACGGACGGGTCGTCCTCGTCAATCCGGCCGCCGCGCAGATACTGGGCTTCAGGGCCAGCGACCTCGGCGGGCAGGAACTGCACCACCTGGTGCTCCACTCACGCGCCGACGGCGAGCCTTTCCCGTACGAGGAGTCCCCTCTCGCCGACACGCTCCGTTCCGGGCGCAAGCACCGGGTGCGCGGGCAGGTGTTGTGGTCCAAGAGCGGCGACCGGGTCGCCGTCGACCTGACGACAGCCCCCGTGCGGGACGGCGATCAGCTCGTCGGCGCGGTCATGACGTTCACCGACCGGCGGCCCTACGACGCGCTGGCCGAGGAGCACGAGGCCGCCCTCGCGGCGCACGCGCAGGAGATGCAGGCCGCGACCGAGCGGCGCACCGAGGAACTGCGGGCGGCGACCGAGCGGCACGCCGCCGAGCTGGCAGCCGCCGCCGAGCAGCGCGCCGAGGAGATCGCCGCCGAGCAGGAGCGGTACGCGGCGCTCGCCGAGCGCGAGAAGGACCGGTTCGAGGAACTCGCCGAGCGCGAGAAGACGCGGTACGACGCCCTGGCCGCGCGGCACGAGCAGTTGCTCGCCGTGCTCGGTTCGTCGTTGCGTGGCCCGCTCGACGAGCTGCGGCGCGAGCTGTCGGCTCTCGCAGCGGACGACGCAGGGCAGTTGTGGCCCGAGGCGAATCAGGTGCTTCATCACCTCTCGGCCGGATACGCGCGCATCACCACCCTTGTCGACAATGTCCTCGGCTTCCAGTTGCTCGACTCGGGCGCGGACGAGCTGTCGCGCGCGAAGGTCATGCTCGACGCCGTCGTCGCGAGCGGCGTGGAGGGCGCGGTCGAGCTGATCGGGCCCGGACGCGCGCAGTTCGCGGTGCACGCGCCGCCGATCGAGGTCGAGGTGGACCCGGGGCGGCTCGCCACGGCGCTCGCCCACCTGGTCGCCGACGTGGCGGGCATCGACGCCACGGGCAACGCGCGGGCCGGTGCGGCCCCTTCGGCCGTGGCCCCCGGCGGGTACGTGGACTCGACGGTGGTCGTGGCCGCGGCCCAGCGCGGCGAGGTCGTCCGCATCGAGGTGCGGGGGCCGTACGCCGGGGGAGACCCGGTGCACGAACCGATCGTCCGGGGCATCGTGCGGGCGCACGGCGGCGTGCTGCAGACGCACGAGGTGCCGGGGATGAGCGGCAACGCGTACGTACTTGAAGTGCCGATCGGTGCGGGGGGCGGGGCGGTTGCGCCTGCACCTGCGGTTGCGGTTGCGGGTGCGGGTGGCGCGGACGGTCCTGTCGGCTCTTCGGTCGTGGTGCCCGCGCAGGCTTCGCCCGCCACGGGTGGCGGGCGGCGACGGGCCCGGCGTGCTGCCGGTCCCTCGGTCGACTCGTTCCTGGAGAGTTCGGCTTCCGACGGCGGGACTTCGGGGGGTGCTGCCGGTACCGAGGACGCTCCCGTCGGGACCTCACCCAGCGGTACGGGGCGACGGCGTGGGCGGCGCGCGGCGGAGGCCGATGCGGCGCAGGCCGCGGCGGCTCAGGTCGCCGAGGCCGCGGCGTCGGTTGCTCCGGAGGCGGCCGCGCGGGTCGAGGATTCTTCACAGTCACAGGCTTCTGGGCAGGTACAGGCTTCCGGTGGTACCGGGCGGCGGCGTGGGCGGCCCAGCGCCACGGAGGCCGGGGGCTCCGTGGGTTCCGTGGGCTCCGTGGTGACTGCCGCCGAGCATGCTGCCGGGTCCGCGGCTCTGGGGCAGACGGTGCCGCCGCAGGGCGTGCCGGTTCCCGCGGGCGGGGTGGCTCCTGCCGCTTCCGGGCAGCGGGCTCGACGGAACGACGACCAGCTGGCGTTGCCGCCCGCTCTGCCTTCGGGCGATGCTTCCGGGAGCGGTGCTTCGGGGAGCGGTGTTTCCGGGGCCGGGACGGCTGTGGCGGTCGCCGGTGACTCGGGTGAGGGTTCGCCCCGTCCGACGGGCCGGCGTCGCCGTGCGCTGGCCGCCGCCAAGGAGCGGGCCGCCGCCGAAGAGGCTCCCAGCGGGCGCGTCTTCGCGTTGCCGCCGGCCTCCGCGGACCAGGACGACACGGGGCAGCACGAAGCGGCCCTGCACCACCCGGCCGACGACCACACCCCGCCGCAGCCGCACCCCGCGGACGCCCCGACGGGCCGCCGCCGGTCGCGTCCGGCGCAGGGGCAGAGTCAGGAGCTGGAGCAGGGGGCGGCGTCGGCCGCCGCCGGTTCCGCCGCGCAGGGGGCGCCTGTTGCTCCCGCCGCACCCGCGGCCTCCGGGCCTGCGGGGAGCGCGCAGGGTACGCCGCCCGCCGGTGTTCCCTCGCAGCCCACGACGTACGCCGAAGGCACTCCGGCGCGGGGCGTCCACACGCCCGGCAGGGGCGTCGCACTCCCGCCCGAGCGCGGGACCCAGGGCGGGCGGGCCGCGCAGCCGCTGCCTGCCGAGTCCGCGCCCGGCGACCCCAACTCGACGCAGGGGCGCGCGATCAGCGTGCGCACGCTCGGGCAGGGCGTGCCCTTCGGCCAGCAGATCGCGGAGCAGCAGCAGCGCCGTCTCGGGTTGCAGGGGCGGGGGCAGGCTCCGGCAGCTCCGGGTGCTCAGGGTGCCGGGGGTGCTCCGGCAGCTTCGGGTGCTCCGGGTACTCAGGGTGCGCCGAGTGCTCCGGTGACAGCCCCGCAGCCCCCGCAGGCTCCCCCGGCACCGCAGCCCCCGCAGGCTCCCCCGGCCCAGCAGCCCCCGCAGGCCCCTCAAGCCCCGCAACCCGCTTCGTCGGCCCCGCAGCCGCCCACCGCCGGGCCGCTCCCGGAGCAGGCGCCCGCGCAGCCCGCGGCCCCCGCCGCCCCGGGCCAGTCCCACACCCTCGGCGGGACCCAAGGCGGATCCCTCGGCGGAACCCAGGGCGGCTCTCAGGGCGGATCCCTCGGCGGCTCCGTAGGAGGTTCGGGGCGGCGGCGCAGGCTGTCCACTCCCCCCGCCCCCGCGGGCGATGACCGCCCCGAGGCCGCGGCGCGCCCGCACCCCCAGGCGCAGGCTCACCCCCAGTCCCGTATCGCCTCTTCCAGCGAGGGCACAGGACGGGCGTACGCGATCGGCGCTCCGGACGAGGACGCCGACGAGGGCCCCGAGCCGTTGGACGGTCCCGGCGGCGCGGTCGAGGTCGCCAACCGGCCCCAGCCGCAGCCCATGGACGACGAACTGCCGCCCGAGCCGCTGGACAATCCGCGCCGCCTGCTCGTCTGGCCCGCGCCCGACGTCACCACCCAGCAGGCGCTGAGCGACCGCGGCTACCGTCCCGTCATCGTGAACTCCCGCGAGGAGGTCGACGCCCAGATCGCCGCGTTCCCCGCGGCCCTGTTCGTGGACCCGCTGACCGGACCGATCACGCGTACGGCCCTGCAGTCGCTGCGCACCGCCGCCGTGGCCGCCGAGGTTCCCGTGCTCGTCACGGCGGGCCTCGGCCAGGCGACGCGCGAGGCGGCGTACGGCGCCGACCCCGCCGTACTCCTGAAGGCCCTCGCGCCCCGCGACAGCGAGCAGCACCCGCCGCGCGTGCTGCTGATCGAGGAGCACGAGGAGATCGCGCTCGCCCTGACCGCGACGCTCGAACGGCGTGGCATGCAGGTCGCGCGGGCCGAGAGCGACGCGGACGCGGTGACGCTCGCGGCGCAGATGCGGCCGAACCTGGTGGTGATGGACCTGATGCAGGTGCGTCGCCGCAGGGCCGGGATCATCGACTGGCTGCGGGCGAACGGCCAGTTGAACCGCACTCCGCTCGTCGTCTACACCGCCGCCGTCGACGCGACGGAGCTGCCGCGGCTCGCGGCGGGGGAGACGGTGCTGTTCCTGGCTGAGCGGTCGACGAGCACCGAGGTGCAGGGCCGCATCGTGGACCTGCTTGCGAAGATCGGCACGAACTAGCCCTCCGGACATGCGCGTTGCGCCGCTCCCTCCGCAGGGGAGCGGCGCAACCCGTCTGCCGTCAGAGCTTCGTGACGTCCAGTTCCCCGGCCGCGTACTGCTTGCGCAGCACCTTCTTGTCGAACTTGCCGACGCTCGTCTTGGGCACGGCCGGCACGATCGCCCAGCGCTCGGGCAGCTGCCACTTGGCGATGGTGCCCGCGAGGAAGTCGCGCAGGGCGGCGTACTCGAGGTTCGCGCCCTCCTTCAACACGACCGTGGCGAGCGGGCGTTCGCCCCACTTGTCGTCGGGGACGGCGACGACCGCCGCCTCCGCGACGTCCGGGTGGGCCATGATCGCGTTCTCCAGTTCGACGCTGGAGATCCATTCGCCGCCCGACTTGATGACGTCCTTCGCGCGGTCGGTGAGCGTCAGGAAGCCGTCCGCGCTGATCACGCCGACGTCGCCGGTCTTGAGCCAGCCGTCCGCGCTGAACTTGTCCTCGGGCTTGAGCTCCTCGCCGCCCGCGCCGCCGTAGTACGCGCCCGCGATCCACGGCCCGCGCACCTCGAGCTCGCCCGCGGACTCGCCGTCCCACGGCAGGTGCTCGCCGCCGGGGCCGACCAGGCGGGCCTCGACGCCGGTGGGGAAACGGCCCTGGGTGAGGCGGTAGGCGAACTCGTCGTCGGTGCCGAGGGCCTTGGCCGGCGGGCGGGCGACCGTGCCGAGCGGGGAGGTCTCCGTCATGCCCCAGGCGTGGCAGACCCGCATGCCCAGCTTGTCGAAGGCCTCCATCAGCGAGGGCGGGCAGGCCGAGCCGCCGATGGTGACCTGGCCCAGCGAGCTGACGTCACGCGGCTTCGCGGAGAGTTCGGCGAGCAGGCCCTGCCAGATGGTGGGGACGGCGGCCGCGTGTGTGGGCCGCTCGGTCTCGATCATCTCGGCGAGCGGGGCGGGCTGCAGAAAACGGTCCGGCATCAGCATGTTGACGCCGGTCATCAGGGTCGCGTGCGGCAGGCCCCAGGCGTTGACGTGGAACTGCGGGACGACGACGAGGGACGTGTCCGCATCCGTCAGGCCCATGGACTCGCTCATGTTGACCTGCATGGAGTGCAGGTAGATGGAACGGTGGGAGTAGACGACGCCCTTGGGGTCTCCGGTGGTGCCGGAGGTGTAGCACATGGCTGCGGCCGTACGTTCGTCCAGCTCGGGCCAGTCGTATGTCGTGGGCTTGGCGGCGATCAGGTCCTCGTACTCGTGCACCTGCGCCTGGATTCCGGCCAGCGGCGAGCGGTCACCGGGGCCCGAGACCACCAGGTGCTCGACGGTCGGCAGCTGCGGGAGGAGGGGCGCGAGCAGCGGGATGAGGGAGCCGTTGACGATGATGACGCGGTCGGCCGCGTGATTCACGATCCAGGTCAGCTGGTCGGCGGGCAGCCGGAGATTGAGGGTGTGCAGTACGGCGCCCATACAGGGGACCGCGAAGTAGGCCTCGACGTGCTCCGCGTTGTTCCACATGAAGGTGGCGACACGCTCGTCGCCGTCGACCCCGAGGTCCTCGCGCAGCGCATGCGCCAGCTGGGCCGATCGTTCACCGATCTCGCGGAAGCTGCGGCGCTGCGGGGTGGACTCACCGGTCCACGTGGTGACCTGCGACGACCCGTGCACGGTCGTCCCGTGCCGGAGGATGCGGGTGACGGTCAGTGGTACGTCCTGCATCGTGCTCAGCACGGCGTCCTCCCGATGGGCGCGCGGCATTCATCCGGGGCGGCTCCCGGATGACCTACCTGGCAGTAGGGCTCGCCAGATTCTTGCCGCATACCGCACGGTATGTCACTAGGTCGGGAGAAGAAAGGTCCGGCAGCCGGTCGGGCAGCAGGTCGAGCAGAGCTGCGCTGGTCACCGGGCGATCACCGGACCGGCGTGAGCTCCGGGTCCTCGCGCAGCTTGCCGAGCGCACGCGACACCGCGCTCTTGACGGTGCCGATGGACACCCCGAGCACCTCGGCGGTCTGGGCCTCGCTGAGATCCTCGTAGTACCGCAGGACGACCATCGCCCGCTGCCGCGCGGGCAACTTCATGATCGCGCGCCACATCGCGTCCCTGAGCACCTGCTGCTCGGCCGGGTCCGCGACCGGCGTCACCTCGGGCTCGGGCAGCTCGTCACACGCGAACTCGTCGACCTTGCGCTTGCGCCACTGCGAGGTCCGGGTGTTCAGAAGGGCCCGGCGCACATACCCGTCGAGCGCCCGGTGGTCCTCGATCCGGTCCCACGCGACATAGGTCTTGGTGAGGGCGGTCTGCAGCAGATCCTCGGCATCGCTGGGATTAGCGGTCAGCGAGCGCGCGGTGCGCAGCAACACGGTCTGACGTGCCCGGACGTACGACGCGAACGACGGATACGCCGAAGGACTCGCTGTCCGCGTCGCGGCCTTCGATGCGCTGGTGCACATGGGCACCATGGATACGGTCATGGCTCCACGCTAGAAGCGCCCCCTACTTCAGCGGATCGGCCGCAGGTCCCTAAGCCATGTCCGCCTCAGGTTGTACGCGGGGTGGTAACCCCACCTCCTGAAGGTGGAGGAGGTGGGGCACACCCCTGAGGGTTCATCCCTGAGAGGGCCGCGCTCAAGGCCCGCTCGCGCCCGCCCAGGGACTAGCCGACGCGGGCCACCGGCGCGTGCACGAGATTCCGGTCGATCTTGAGCGTGCGCCCGCCGTGCCGTTCCTTCACGTTGCCCGCGTACTGGTGGATGCGCCGCTCAGGGTGCCACGCGGTGCGCCGCAGGGCCGGCTCGCGGTACAGGTGCGGCCGCTTGTGCCAGCGCGCGAACCACATCACCGACGGCAGATCCCGCACCCCTGCCCGCCGCGCCATCTCCATGTGCCGTACGCCGGAACCCGCACTGCTGTAGAAGCCGGGAACGTACCCGAACCTGCGCACCTCCCGGTTCCAGGCCCGCACGAACGCCAGGGTGCCGTGCGCGCACGCCTTCTGCCGGTAGGTGTACGACTCCATGTCCAGGTAGAGCGGGCTCAGCCGCCGCATCCCGAGTGCCTTCGCCTTTCGTACCGCGTCACGTCCCTCCTGTGTCCCCTGCCGCACGGGGTACCTCCCCATGCGTACGTTCTTCTTGTGCTTCGCCGTGACGCAGGGCGACTGCGAACCGACGTACACCGGCAGCACCTTCCACCCCTGCGCCCGCACCGTGCGCATCCAGCCGCGGGTCAGGTTCGGCTGGCGCTTGCAGGCCCGGCCTCGGCCCGCGTAGTAGATGCCGACCGCTCCGTAGTTGGAGGTCTTCCAGCGGCGCATCGTGTCGGCGGAGGGAGCGAGGCAGGTGTCGAAGGCCCGGCCACGGAAGGTCGCCACCGCGGCCGGCCACCCCGCCGAGGCACCCGGTGCAGCCGGGGCTGGTGGTGCGGAGAGGGCTGGTGGTGCTGGTGGCGCGGCTGGTGCACCCGGTGCGGCTGGGGCAGCCGGAGCCGGGAGGGCGGCGGCGAGGGTCGCGGTGAGGGTCGCGGAGAGGACAAGTCCCATCATCAGCTTTCTGCAGCTCATACGCCGAGTGAAGGGCCCAGAGCCTCCGCCGTGGCCGGGACACGCGCCGCGTTCAGCCGTCCGCCGCCAGAATCAACCCTGATGTGGGGACACCGGTGCCCGCGGTGACCAGCGTGCGCGCCGCGCCCGGTATCTGGTTCACGGACGTGCCGCGCACCTGCCGGACCGCCTCCGCAATGCCGTTCATCCCGTGCAGATACGCCTCCCCCAGCTGCCCTCCGTGCGTGTTGATCGGCAGGGTCCCCTCGGCCACGAAGTCCGCCGCCTCGCCCGGCCCGCAGAAACCGAACTCCTCCAGCTGCATCAGCACGAACGGAGTGAAGTGGTCGTAGAGAATGCCCACGTCGATGTCCCCGGGCGCGAGCCCCGAGCTGCGCCACAACTGCCGTGCCACCACGCTCATTTCCGGCAGTCCGCTCAGGTCGTCGCGGTAGAAACTCGTCATCTGCTCCTGCGCCCGGCCCGCCCCCTGGGCCGCCGCCGTGATCACCGCCGGTGGCTTCGGCAGATCGCGGGCCCGCTCCACGCTCGTCACGACGATGGCCTGCCCGCCGTCGGTCTCCTGGCAGCAGTCCAGGAGCCTCAGCGGCTCGACGATCCAGCGCGATGCGGCGTGCTCGGCGAGCGTGATCGGCTTCCCGTGGAAATAGGCCGCCGGGTTGGTCGCCGCGTACTTCCGGTCGGTGACCGCCACATGGCCGAACGCGTCGGGGGTGAGGCCGTAGGTGTGCAGATAGCGCTGGGCCGCCATCGCCACCCAGGAGGCGGGGGTCAGCAACCCGAACGGCAGGGACCAGCCGAGCGCCGCGCCCTCCGCCGACGGCTCCCGGTGCTGCACGCCCGAACCGAAGCGGCGGCCCGAGCGCTCGTTGAACGCGCGGTAGCAGACGACGACTTCGGCCACCCCGGTCGCCACCGCCAGCGCCGCCTGCTGCACGGTCGCGCAGGCTGCACCGCCGCCGTAGTGGACGCGCGAGAAGAACGACAGCTCCCCGATCCCGGCCGCCTGCGCGACGGTGATCTCCGGGTTCGTGTCCATGGTGAACGTGACCATGCCGTCCACGTCGGCGGGGCTCAGCCCGGCGTCGGCGAGCGCCAGGCCCACCGCCTCCACGGCGAGCCTGAGCTCACTGCGCCCCGAGTCCTTGGAGAACTCGGTGGCCCCTATCCCGACCACCGCGGCCTTCCCCCCGAGGAGGTCGCGCGTACGTACGCTCATGCCGCGCCCCCTGCCGCCCCGCGTCGCACCCCGTCCGGCACGGTGACGGTGACCGTGCCGGAGACGTGCTTGCCCACGCCGTTGGCGCCGACCACCCTCACCGTGGCCGTGTCGCCGTCGACCTGCTCCACGGAGCCGGTCAGCACCATGGTGTCCCCGGGGTAGTTGGGCGCTCCAAGCCGTATCGCCACCCTGCGGAGGATCGCCCCGGAAAAGTGGTCGGTGATGTACCGGCCCACCAGGCCGTTCGTGGTCAGGATGTTCATGAAGATGTCGGGGGAGCCCCTCTCCTGTGCCGCCACGGCGTCGTGGTGAACGTCCTGGTAGTCCCGCGAGGCGATCGCACCGGACACGATCAACGTCCGGGTGACCGGGATGGTGAGCTCCGGCAGCTCGTCCCCGACCCGCACGACGTCCCCTCCGCCCGCTGCGGCTTGCTGTCTCCCGGTCAAGTCGTCCCGCCCCGTCATGTCGTCCCGGCCCCCGTCATGTCGCACCTCTTCCTGCCTGCCTGTCGTCACCGTCACGCCGCCCCCTCGCGCGGGGCCTGAGGGCCCTGGCCGTCCCGAGCGTCCTGTGCGATCAAATCGCCCATCTCTGACAGGAGTTCGCTGCCGCACCCCAGGTACGCGTCCAGCTGCCGCCCCCACAGGAAGTGCCGGTGTACGGGATGGTCGAGGTCGGCGCCCGTGCCGCCGTGCAGATGCTGACCCGCGTGCACGACCCGCTTTCCGCCCTCCGACGCCCACCACGCGGCGGTCAGCGCATGGGTGCCGTACGCCAGGCCCGCGTCGCGCCGCCACGCGGCCTCGTACGCCGTGACCCGTATCGCCTCGGTGTCCATATGGGCGTCGGCCGCCCGGAGTTGGACCCCCTGCTTGGCCGCGAGTGGCCGCCCGAACTGCTCCCGTTCGTTCGTGTGCGCGACCGCGCGAGCCAGCGACCCCGCGCACACACCGGCCTGCAGTCCCGCGAAGGCGGTCCGCGCGCTCGCCAGGACGTCCTCGTACGCCCCGACCCCTCCGATCCGCTCCCCGGGTGCCCCGTCCAGGGTCAACCGCCCCGCCGCCCACGGCGCGGTCAGTTCCACGGGCTCGGTCTCCGCGTCGGCCACCCGCACCCTCCACAGGCTGTGGCCGCCTCGCTCCTCCGGTTCACGCACCGCCACCAGGACCTCCGTGGCATCCCGCAGCCACGGCACCCAGGGCACCACGCCGGTCAGCGTTCCGGCGGGCGCCTCAGCCGGCCCTTCGGTAGCTCCGGACGACCCGCCGGGCGGCGCCCCCTCCGCGACGGCCACCACGCCGCCCCGCGCCGGGAATGCCCCCGTCGCCACCGCCGTACCGTCCCGCAGTCCCGGCAGCAGTCGCCCCCGCTGCTCCTCCGTGCCGTGCGCGGCCACCGCGAGCAGCCCATAGACACAGCTCGCCGCGAAGGGGGCCTGGGCCGTCGTCCTCCCCTGCTCCTCGAGCAGCAGCACGAGTCCGAGCAGCCCGACGTCCTCCACCGCACCCGGCAGCCCTGCCGCGCACAGTGCCTTCCACAGCTCGGCGTCCGACTCCGGCCCCGCCGCCGTGAGCCGCTCGGGCGTGGCCAGGTCGCCGAAGACCTCTGCGGCGAGGTCCCGTGCCGCGGCCTGCTCCTCCGTGGGTGTGAAGTCCATTTCAGACCTCGCCCCCCGCCATGCTCTCGACGGCCCGGAACACCGGGAGCTCCAATTCCGCGTCCACCCGCCGGAATTCGAGCCGGACCGGCTGCCCGATCCGCACCTTGTCGCTGGGCACCCCCACCACATTGCTGACCATGCGCACGCCCTCCGCCAGGTCGATGAGCCCGACGGCGTACGGGGGATCGAAGGCGGGGAAGGGCGGGTGGTGCATGACGACGTACGAGTAGACCGTGCCCTCGCCGCTCGCCTCGACCGTGTCCCATACGAGAGACCCACAGGCGTTGCAGCCCGGCAGCCAGGGGAAGCGCAGTGCCCGGCAGCCGCCGCAGCGCTGGATCAGGAGCTGATGCCGGGCCACGCCTTCCCAGAACCCCGTGTTGTCCCGGTTGATCACCGGGCGGGGGCGCTTGCCCCGGGGTTTCTGCCGCGCGGGTGCGTACTTGAGGATCCGGAAACGGTGGATTCCCGCCGGCTCACCGCCCGCTCTGACGTCCATCCGGGTCGTGACGAAATGGCCCGTGCCCAGCTTGGTCGTCTTGCGTTCCGACACCGACTCGATGACCGCGTCGAAGGTGATCTCGTCCCCCGGCCGCAGCGGCCGCAGATACTCCTGCTCGCAGTCCGTCGCGACGACGGAGGAGTACCCCGCGCCGTCCAGGAGCGCGAACAACTCGTCGTACGCGGCCGAACGCCCTTGGTGCCCGGAGAGTCCGCCCATCGTCCAGGCCTGGAGCATCGTCGGCGGCGCGATCGGATCCGTCCCCACGTACGCCGGGTTCGTGTCGCCCATGGCCTCGCACCAGTGGCGGATCATCGGTTCGTTGACCGGGTCCTTGCCCTCGCCCGACGTGGCGGCCGCCCGCCCCTCGAAGACCTTCAGCGTCTCGTACGAAAGATCGGTCACCGCCGCCCCCTCCGCATCCCGAGGCGCATCGTCGCCACGATCTCCCGCTGCACCTCGCTCACCCCGCCCCCGAACGTATTGATCTGTGCCGCCCTGTTCATCCGTTCCAACTCCCCCTCGGCCGACGCCCCGAGCGTCAGGCAGCCGGGTGAACCGCGCCGGACCAGACCCGCCTCGCCCGTGACTTCCTGGCATATTCGGTACACCTCCACCGCCGATTCGGTTCCCACGAATTTCACGCCGCTCGCGTCTCCCGGCGCCAGCGCGCCCGCCCCGACATCGCCCACCAAACGCCAGTTGAGCAGGCGCGTTGCCGACAGTCGGGCCTGCGCTTCGGCCAGCCTGGACCGGACCCACGGGGCGTCAATCCGGCGCTCACCCGTCACCGGATCGGGTGTGCGGGCGAAGGCGAGGGCCGCGGCGTAGAAATCCTCGGCCTGCATGCCGATCGCCGCGAGCGCCACCCGCTCGTGGTTGAGCTGGTTGGTGATGAGCCCCCAGCCGCCGTTCTCCTCGCCGACGAGGTTGGTGGCGGGCACGCGGATTCCGTCGTAATACGTCGCCGTGGTCGTCAGGCCGCCCACCGTCTCGATCGGCGTCCACGAGAACCCGGGCGCGTCGGTCGGGACGAGGATGATCGAGATGCCCTGGTGCTTGGGGGCTTCCGGGTCGGTGCGGCAGGCGAGCCAGATCCAGTCGGCGTTCTGGGCGTTCGACGTGAAGATCTTCTGCCCGTCGACGACCCATGTGCCCCCGGGCGTGCCAGTGGGCCCCTCGGCCTCGCGCACCGCCCGTGTCCGCAGCGAGGCCAGGTCCGTACCCGCCGACGGCTCGCTGTACCCGATCGCGAAGACGAGGTCACCGCTGAGGATGCGCGGCAGGAACGCGGCCTTCTGCTCGTCGGTGCCGTACTTCATGAGGGTCGGCCCGACGGTGTTCAGGGTGACCATCGAGACAGGCGCGCCCGCACGGTAGGCCTCGTCGAAGAAGACGAACTGTTCGTCGGGCCCGCGCCCCTGCCCGCCGTACTCCACCGGCCAGCCGAGGCCGAGCATGCCGTCGGCCCCGATGCGCCGCAGCAGTCGGCGCTGCCCCTCCACATCACCCCCTTCGGGCGGCCCTCCCGGCATCAGGTCGCGGAAGTAGGAGCGCAGTTCGGCGCGCAACCGCTGTTGGCGTTCGGTGGGGGTGAGGTGCACGGCGGCGGCCTCTCCTTCGCGTAAGGGCGTCACACCGACAAGGGTTTCTGACTGTCCGTCAGATGCCGTCGTACTGTCAAGAGATCACCCCGGATACGGGAGCCCCGGGGCGCGGTAGACCCGGGGCGCGGGAGACCCCGCGTCACGGGCGCCCCCGGACACGACTGCGCGGCGGTGCAGATGCACCGCCGCGCAGAACGCCACACACCCCATCCAGCAGACCCCGGGGCGCTACCCCGGGGCGCCGTCACCTCACCAGAGGTGGGTGAAGTTGACGGCGATGTTCTCGTTCGACTGGTCGATCGCCGTGAACGCCGAGCCGTTCACCTGGGCGGTGTTGTTCTGGTTCGAGGCGCCTGAGCCGACGGCCTGCTGCTGCGACGTGGACGAGTTGCCGCTGTTGTTGCCGCCGACGCCGCTGCCGTTGACAGTCGCCACGCCCGCATTCGATCCGTCGTTCGCGAAGGAGCCGTTGTCGGCCGTCGCGACACCCGTGAAGAGTGCGGCAGCCAGGGGCAGGGCCGCGGCTGCAGCGATGACGCGGGCGGTACGGATGCTTGCCATGTCAGTTTCCTCCGTTACGGGGGCACCCACCGGCGATGTGCCGGGGAGCACCTGAAGTGCGTCTTGTTCCAAAGCAGTTGGCCGACCGCTCTGGGGGTTCTGCACGACGTCGCGAGTCCAGAGTTGCCCACCGAATCCCCGGCGAACCACCCCGGAAGCCCCAATTCCCCCGCAAGCGTGAGTACAAGTCGATAAACATGCTTGGTTCTCCCAAAGCCCCTGTTCAGCCCCGATAGGCGGACTCAAACCCAGGCACCGCACGGGGTGAAGCGTTCCGCCACAGTCAGAAGATCGACGGGCACACCCGCGTTTCGTCCGCGCGCCGCGCCCACCCCTCTTCCTTTCTTCGAACGCTTGTACGAAAATGAAGTCATGGCCACCATCGACCGCCATGCCACAGCACTCGTACTCGCCCACGCACTGTCCGCCGCCGAGCGCGGCCTCGCCGTCATCCCGCTCTCCCGCACCAAACTGCCGGCGCTCCGCTCCCCCCATCACGAGCAACCCGAGACGACCCCCTGTCACGGCGAATGCGGCCGCCCCGGACACGGCGTGTACGACGCGTCGACCGACCCCCTGCGCATCCGCGAACTCTTCGCCGCCGCCCCCTGGGCCACCGGCTACGGCATCGCGTGCGGGCTGCCCCCGCACCATCTGATCGGCATCGACCTGGACACCAAGTCCGGTACGGACGCTCCCGCGGCCCTGCGGGAACTGACGCTGCGCCACCTCTTCACGATCCCGGCCACGGTGGTCGTGGCGACCCCCAGCGGAGGCCGTCACATCTGGCTGGCGGGGCCGCCCGAGGCCGTCGTCCCCAACTCCGCGGGGCGCCTGGCCCCCGGCATCGACATCAGGGGCGCAGGGGGTTATCTCGTCGGCCCCGGCTCGCGCACCGAACACGGCGTCTACAGCACCGTGGCCGGCACCGCCCACCTCCCTCCGGCGAGCTGCCCTCCCGCGCTGCTCCGCCTGCTCACACCCCCGGCCCGCGCCTACCACCCCACGCTCCCGCAGGTGCCGGCCCCCGCCCAACAGGGTCAGGGCTTGGTCCAGTTCGTCCTCGCCGCGCACGAGGGCCAGCGCAACACCCGCCTGTTCTGGGCCGCCTGCCGCGCCTACGAGAACGGCATCGGAGAACCCCTGGCCGGCGAACTCATCGCCGCCGCGCTCCAGGTGGGTCTCACGGAGCGCGAGGCCCGCTCGACGATCGCGTCGGCCGAACGGCTGACGGGGCACGCGTGACGGCGGGCCAAGCGTGACGCGGCAAGGGGCGCGATCAGAGACGCGATAAGAGAAGCGGTAAGGGACGCCCGCAATAGCGGGCGCCCCTTACCCCGTTCCCCGGCTCCCCTACCGCTGACGCTGCCCGAGCATCGAACGCACCGCTGCGCGGTCGATGTTCGTCAGGGCGCGGACGAGCTTCGGGGTGAGGAAGACGATGACGAGGCCCACCAGGGACGCCCCGGCGATCTGCACCGGCGACTCCAGGTAGTACGCGTGGTGCTCACCACCGGAGGTGTAGTCGAACACCCGGTAGCCGGGCCAGTCGACGTACCGCGGGAACACCCAGGAGTACGCCGGAAGGAGCGCGACCACCCAGCCGGTGACCAGGAACGTCACGCTGAGGACGAAGGACACCACGCGCGAGGGGAACATCACGACCTGGAAGAGCAGCGCCCGCCAGCCCGCACCGTCCATGAGCCGCGCCCGCATCCCGGCCCACGCACCCGCGCCCCGCGGCGTCTGCACGGCAACCGGCCCGGCGACATCGAGCCCCAGCAGCCCCCGGGCCCGCCCCCGTTCGGCCGCCCCGAGCCCCCGCGCCCCGGCCAGCGCGGCCGCGAGGACCGGCAGCCCGAGCACGGTGACGAACAGGCCCACGCCGAGCGAGAACATCGTCACGGCGAAGGTGAAGCCCACGATGGCGATGGGCAGCGACGCCACCGTGTAGCCGATCTCCCGGTACGTCGAGGCGGCGAACGGCGCCCGCCAGAAGCCCGGGGCCTTCGGGGCGCGCTCAGCGGAAGGGGCACCAGAAGCGGCGGGAGCGGCTGGGTACGGCAGTGCGCTGGTGCTCATGACGGGCCTCGAATCTTCGCGGTGGGGACGTGCCGTGCTGACGTCGTCCACGTTCGCGGATCCGAGCGGCCCGGGACATACGGTGACCTGGCCTCTCCGGGGTGTCGCTGGCACCACCCCCTCCTTGTGCCCCGGACGAAGCCGCAGCGTCCGGAGCACAAGGAGGGGGCGCCTCTCAGCGAGAGAGGCACCCCCTGACCGGACGGAGAATCCGTCAGTCGTTGAACCCGTCGAAGACGCCGTTGAGGGCGGTCCCGTCGCGGTGCCCGCCCTCCGTCTGACCGGCGGTGGTGATGCCGTAGGGGCCGCCCATGTTGGTGAACGACTGCCCTGCGTAGCGGCCCTCGTCGAGGGTGCCGGTCGGACCGTCCGCGGCGACGGCGGTGCCGGCGGCCAGGAATCCGGCGACGGTGGCCACGGCGAGGGCGGATGCGATGCGCTGCAACACGGTTATCTCCTTTTGGGGTGATCCAGTGATCCTCTGCAGCGAAACGACACATCAATCGACCCGCGCCTTCTCCCAGGCTCGCCGCACAGCGGCCACGTGGAGTACCAGGTTCATCCAAGGTGACCTACGCACCCACAAGCGGCCGCACCCCACCCGGAAAGGCAAGAGCCCCCGACCGTTTCCGCTGGTCAGGGGCTCTCAAGAAGTGCGGTGGGTGTGGGATTTGAACCCACGGTGACTCTCGCCACGACGGTTTTCAAGACCGTTCCCTTAGGCCGCTCGGGCAACCCACCCCGCACCGCCGTTCAGGGCGGTGCGGGGACAAGAGTAGCGGGTCAGCTCTCGCCCTTGCGCTCGCCCAGGATCACGTCGACCTTGTGCTCCTTGCCGTCGCGCTTGTACGTGATCTCGACGGTGTCGCCCGGCTTGTGGGTCCAGATCTGGCCGATCAGGGTCGGGCCGCTGTCGATCACCGAGCCGTCCAGCTTCGTGATGACGTCACCGGGCTTGAGGCCCGCCTTGTCCGCGGGGCCGTTCGGGGTGACCGCCTGCGTACCGCTCGCGCCCTCCCGGGAGATCGTGGCGCCGCCCGTGTTCTCCTGCAGGGCGACCGAGGCGCCGATCACGGGGTAGACGGCCTGGCCGTTCTTGATCAGCTGCTGTGCGACGTACTTGGCCTGGTTGACCGGGATCGCGAAGCCCAGGCCGATGGAGCCGGACTGGCCGCCTCCGCCGAGGCCGCCGCCGCTCTCCGCGGGCTTGATCGCGGAGTTGATGCCGATGACCGCGCCGCCCGCGTCGAGCAGCGGACCGCCGGAGTTGCCGGGGTTGATGGACGCGTCGGTCTGCAGGGCGCTCATGTACGAGCTCTTGCTGCTCGCGCCGTCGCTGGAGGTCACCGGGCGGTCCTTGGCGCTGACGATGCCGGTCGTGACCGTGTTCGAGAGGCCGAAGGGGGCGCCGATGGCGATCGTCGAGTCGCCGACCGCCACCTTGTCGGAGTTGCCGAGGGGGAGCGGCTTCAGGTTCGACGGCGGGCTCTTGAGCTTGAGGACCGCCACGTCATAGCCCTCGGCGCGGCCGACCACCTCGGCGTCGTACTTCTTGCCGTCCGAGAACGTGGCCGCGACCTTTCCGCCGTCGGCCGCGGAGGCCACGACGTGGTTGTTCGTCAGGATGTGGCCCTGCTTGTCGTAGACGAAGCCGGTGCCCGTGCCGCCCTCGCCGTTGCCACCCTGGGCATCGATGGTGACGACGCTGGGCAGCGCCTTGCCCGCGATGTCGGCGACTGTGCCGGGGTCACGCTTGAGGTCGGCCGGCGTGTTCGACGCGGACACCGTGGTCGAGCCCGTGCTGTTGTCGTTCCGGTCGGCCGCCCAGAAGCCGATGCCGCCGCCGACGCCGCCCGCTACGAGTGCGGCCACGAGCACCGCGGCGATCAGGCCACCGCGCCGGCCCGCGGGCTTGGGCTCGTCCGGGTGCTGCGCCGCGTACGACGCGCCCCATCCGGAGCCGGACCCTCCACCCTGGGCGTACGAGGGAACGGCGGGCGGCGGCGGAGGCGGCCACGCTCCGGCACCGGAGGCGTGCGAGGGCGCGCCTCCGGTGGTACCGGCGTGCGCGGAAGCGTGATGCGCCGACGGTTCCTGGCCGGGGGCGGCGGGCGGCGCCACGGGGTCGGGTGCTCCGGCAGCGTGCGTCATGGGGTCGGCGGAAGCAGCGGGAGACGCCACCGGCGCGGGGGGCGCTGACGGGGCCGGGGGTACCTCGTTGCCCTCGTTCTCGGTGCTCACAGCTCTTCTCCTCGGTCCACGCTGTCGTTCACGGTCACGGCCTGGCTGTGCCCAACTGTGCATCTGTCTGCAGTCAGCTTTTCCCATGGGCTGTCAGGGCACCATAAGCCGATCCTGTGGATCCGGCTCTGTGTGCGACACCTTGGGCAAGCCTTCGAGTACCCCGTGATGGCACCATGACGCGGTGACCCTCGCACGACAGCAACAGATCCAGGTCGTCGCCCACCGCGGAGCATCCGAAGACGCCCCCGAGCACACGCTGGCCGCCTACAAGAAGGCGGTCGACGACGGGGCCGACGCTCTCGAATGCGATGTACGCCTCACTGCGGACGGGCACCTCGTCTGCGTCCACGACCGCCGCGTGAACCGGACCTCGAACGGCCGGGGAGCCGTCTCGGCCCTGGAGCTCGCCGATCTCGCCACCCTCGACTTCGGCTCCTGGAAGAACAACCACAGTGAGGCCGACGAACTCCCCGACTGGGAGGACACCGCCGTCCTCACCCTGGAGCGGCTCCTCGAGCTCGTGGCCGAAAGCAACGCGTCGGGGCGCGATGTCCAGCTGGCCATCGAGACCAAGCACCCCACCCGCTGGCGGGGTCAGGTCGAGGAAAAGCTGCTTCTTCTACTGAAGCGCTTCGGTTTGGATTCCCCACCCGCCGACGGCCCCTCTCCCGTACGCGTCATGAGCTTCTCCGCGCGCTCCCTGCAGCGCGTGCGGGCCGCGTCCCCCACCCTGCCGACGGTCTACCTGATGCAGTTCGTGTCGCCGCGCCACCGCGACGGCCGCCTTCCCGCGGGCGTCCGGATCGCCGGTCCCGGCATGCGGATCGTCCGCAATCACCCGGCCTACGTCGCCAAACTCAAGCGTGCGGGGCACCAGGTGCACGTGTGGACCGTGAACGAACCCGAGGACGTGGAGCTCTGCGTCGAACTCGGCGTCGACGCCATCATCACCAATCGCCCCAAGCAGGTGCTGTCCCAGTTGGGCCGCCGCTAACCCCGATCCCGTCGGTCACGGGGTGTGCACCGGCGCGTTCGGTCCGTATTCGATCGTTACGAGTGCGTCACCGCACAAGGATTGGCCGGTTTCCGGTCCAGTCCATTGGGGCATTCACACCGTGGCGTGGGGCGAAGGAGGTCTCGGGGGTGGCGTTGGTGGTGGCACGGGAGGTGCCCGCGTCGTCGAGCATGGCCGTACCCCATGGCCCGGCGGGCGTGGGAGAAGCAAGGCACCGGATGCGCGATCAACTGCGCGGGAACGGGGTGCCGGAATCGGTCGTCGACGATGCCGTACTGATCCTTTCGGAATTGCTCAGCAACGCCTGCCGGCACGGCAGGCCGCTGGGCGAGGGAATGGTGGGCGACGGTGATGTCCGGGCCGCCTGGAGCGTGGACGCGACAGGCAGGCTGACGGTCGAGGTGACGGACGGCGGTGGCCCGACCCGCCCCGTTCCGGCCACACCTTCGGTCACCGCGCACGGCGGGCGCGGGCTCAACATCATCACGGCCCTCGCCGAGACGTGGGGCGTGCGTGACGACATCCACGGCGAGGTCACGGTGTGGGTCGTCGTACAAGCCGGGCACTGCCACGAGGACTTCGCTACGCGCGTCGCGGCCCCCGCGGGTTCGGCGATACCCGACCTCGCGTTCGCGGACCCCTTCGACGACCGCGAGCGGTGACTTCGAGCGCCGGCGTCAGCCGGCTTCGACTGAAGGCTCCCGAGGGACGGCACCCGATGACGGCTCCCTCCGACCGAGGCTGAAACCCGATGCCTCGACGGTGAGCGGCTAGGCTCGCGCCCGTACGCCCAAGACGTACGAAGAGCCACGCTGGAAAGCCGCATCCGGGAGACACCCAAGATGGCCAAGAAGCGCCCTCAGACCAAGGGCAAGCAGCCGCAGCTGACGGACGGGCAGGTCCCTGTCGTCGGTGCCCGCGAACCCTGCCCCTGCGGTTCGGGCCGCCGTTACAAGGCCTGTCACGGCCGGGCCGCCGCGCACGCGGTGACCGAGCTGGTGCACCGCCCCTTCGAAGGCCTGCCCGGCGAGGGCGACTGGGTGGCGCTGCGCGAGCTCGTCCCGGCGGCGACCGTCGAACTGCCCCTCAAGGACGGGCTGCCGGACGGCGTGCCCTCCGTCTCCCTGGCGACCGTCCTGCCGATGGCCTGGCCCGCGCTGCGCCGCGATGACGGCTCGGTCCTGCTCGGCCTGCAGAACGACACCGCGTCCGGTGACATCAGCCGCGACCTCGCCGACACCCTTCAGCGCGCCCTGACCGCCGAGCCCGGCTCGCCGGTCCAGGCCCGCCGCGCCCCCGCCGACGGGCCGCGCCTGCAGGACCTTCTCGACCCCGACGGCACATTCGAGCCGATCGTGCACACGGGCTTCGAGTTCTGGGTCCCGGACTCGGAGAACGCCTCCACCGAGGTGTCCGCGTCCCTGGAGCGGGCGAACGCCGCCGCCATCCCGACCGTGCGTCTCTCCGGCGTGGACTGCGCGTACTGGTGCGAGACCCCGGAGAAGAACCACCTGCGCTGGGTCATGCCGCACCCCGAGGAGAAGCTGCTCGACGCGCTCGCCCGGCTGCACGCGGCGGGCACGTCGAGTCTCGGCGAGGGCACCCGTCTGGTCGGATCCTTCCGGGCGCACGGTCTGACGGTCCCGGTGTGGGACCTGCCGACCGGAATGGGCGCCGAGGACATCGAGAAGCCCGCGGCGGAGTTCGCCGAGCGGCTCGCGACCGCGCTGGACAGCGAGGCCCCGCTCACGCCGGAGGAGCGCCGGGCGCGCGGCGGTCTCACCAACCGCCAGGTGACGCTGAGCTGACCCACCAGTCAGTCGGAAGGGCAGGGGTGACTCCTGTCACAACTCCCTGTCGTCGCAGGTAAATCCCTGTCCGGATATCCGAGATCGAATTTGCCCAGAGCAGATCTCTTGTTACCGTTCAGGTAGCCCGGTTGCTGGTGCATCCCCCGTCGCCAGCAACCGGGCGCTTTCATGTCCGGCCCACTGCCCGGTCTGACCTGCTGACTCAACTGGCCTTCGGCCGCGCGGAGTTGCTTCCGGAGCGCAGGAGCAAGGGTCCGCCACTCCCGTCAGCGAACTCCACCACCGCCGAATACGCCGCTGAATTCCCCGTCGTACGCTCCCGCGGTGTCTCGCACGCCCCCGGCTCGTCCGCCGCGCCGACCGCGCAATGCATCTGCACGGTGCGCCCACCCGGCGCCATAACGCTCAGTACGGCGCTCAGCTCATCACCGGTCGTGTTGCGGTAGTACGTGCGGCCCCAGGTGTCGCGCCCCTGGGTCAGGACGCACGTCTGGGCTTCGATGCCCTTGGGAGAGGTGACTTCGGGGCCGCACTGCGCGGCGCTGTCGAGGCCGAGCCCTGTGAGAAGCGAGGAGTCGTCCGCGGAGCGGTTGCCCGAAGTCACGCCCTCCGTAGTGGAGCGTTGCGAAGTCGGCTTCTCCGTAGAGGGCTGTTTCGCGTCGGGATCCGGCGCCGCCCCCGGTGCCGCGTCCGCCGGCCGCTCCGTCGGCCTGGCTTCGGCGTCTCCGTCGCCCAAGGGCCCCGCGGACGCACCGGCGAGCGGCAGGAGAACCGTAATGGCCACGACGCCCATGAGCGCGATCAGGCGGGGGTTCATGAGGCCTGACAGTAACGACGTTTGGCGGGCGTCCGGCTCCCCGCGCGCCCATTTCCCCTACAACTCGGGCGCGCTCACACCCGTACGAGTGAGCGCGTCGACCACCGCGTCCACCACGGCCTCGACATCGGGCACCCACGGCGCCGCCGAGCCGGGCAGCGGAGCCCGCTCCCAGCGCACCGCCCCCTGCCCCGTCTCGGAGGGCGGCAGCGCGAGATATCCGCCCTCTCCGTGGAAGCGCAGCGAGCCCGGTACGTAGTCCTTCGCGTACAGGAGGTCGCCCAACTGCTCCATGGAGTAAGGCGCGACGAGGACGAAGAGGCGGGCGGGGGTCGCGACGACCGGGCCGAGCCTGATGCCCATCTCGTCGAGCGCGGTCAGGGCCCGCGCTCCCGCGACGGCCGGCAGGCTGACGGCGCAGGGGGCGCCCACCCCGGTGGCGAGCACGATGGGCGCGTCCGGGCGGTTCGTCCACCACCAGCGCACCATGCGCTCGTCGGTCGTCGCGGCCAGCAGGCCGGGGTCGAGGGGATGGGCTCCCGGCACCGTGCAGTCGGGGTCGGGGCAGGCGCAGCGGGTGCCGTCTCGCCGGTCGAGTCCGACGCCGGGGACCACGGGCCACTTCCATGCCGTGGCAGTGGTCAGGGCCGCACCGATCAAACCGGGACTCTGGTCGGACTTCCTGCCGGTGAGCCTGGCCAGGAGCCTGCTTCGCCTTCCGAGGATCTCGCGCATGAGCGCTCGTTCCTTTCCGTTTACACGCCGAGGAACACGGCGGGCCACATCACACCATGTGTGGATCACTTCGCTGTGCGTAGAACTGGCGCATCACACCCCAGCCTGCGGCATGGGGAACCCGTTAGGGCCGAGCGTTAGCGTGGCGTGGGGTGGCGGTGCCTGGCGATTGCTGTCCCGCGTACTTCTTCGCCGCCTCCCCCACGGGAGGATGGGGCGCGGTCGTCGTGAGTTAAGACGCCCGGGTCCGTCGCCAGGTTCCGGGCTGATCTCAACTGCCCCTGGTCATCACCGAGTACGTACCCATCACGGCCGCTGTGACGCGCCTCCCATGCCTGAGGGCTTGGGAGTACCCCTTGTTGAACAATCCCAGTCGATCGCAATATGCCGTCGCCTCAGGCACTTTTGAGCCAAGTTCTCAAGATCGCGAAACGTCACAGAATTCCCATGGACACCAGGAATCCCAGCTGGACAATGCTGGACATCCCCTAACCAGTGCGTGTAGATGTGGAGAACATTGCTAGCGGCGCAGAATGACATGGGGGTTTGCGATGCTATTGAGCAATACGCACCGGCCGGAAAGCCGTCAGCCATGAACGCTCCGCACCTCCCGAAAGTGGCCGGAATCGATTCCACTGTTCCGCCACCAGCCCACACTGTCGCGCCCGCCCCACAGGCCCAAGCCGCACCGACGCTCCTGATCCAGGACCGGCTCGCGGGCTGGATCTCGGATCTGACCACCCTGCAGGAGCTCACCGAGCGCCTGGCCCGCACGGCCACCCTCGACGAAGCCCTGCACGAATTGCTGCGCGCCGGAGCCGCCCTCGTCGGCGCGCGCCGCGGTCTGCTCGTCCTCGAGCCGGCCGACGGACTCGGCCCCGACACCACCGTCGGCCTCGGCCTCGCCCGTGCCGACCTCGGCCACATCGAGACGGTTCCCCGCGCCGCCACAGCCTTCGGACGGCTTCTCGACGCGCCGCCCGCGCCCCCGGCCGCCGAGACCGAGATCGTCGACGCCGATCTGCTCGCCGACGGCAGCCTGGACCCCCGTCACCGCGAGGTCGCCGTCCGGCTCGGCTACGGCGCGAGCTACGCGCTTCCCCTGTCCACCGGGACGGCGGGCCGGATCGGCGCCGCCGTCTGGCTGTACGACGAGCCCGCCGAGCCGGGCGAGCGCCAACGCCACCTCGTCGGGCTCTACGCACGCCAGGCCGCCGAGCACGTGGCGCGGCTGATCGAACTGGACCGCGCCCGCACCACGGAGGCCACCTTGCGCGAGGAACTGCTGCCCTCGCGCCTGCCGCGGGTCGCCGGGGTGCGGCTCGCCGCCCGGCACCGCACCTCCGCGCCCGGCGGCGGCGACTGGTTCGACGCGCTGCCGCTGCCCGACGCCGCGCTCGGCCTCGCGGTCGGGTCCGTCACCGGGTCCGGGCCGAGCGCCGTGGCCGCGATGGGGCGCCTGCGGGCCTCCTTGCGGGCGTACGCCGTGATGGAGGGCGAGGACCCCGTCGCCGTACTCTCCGATCTGGAGCTGCTGCTGCGGCTCACCGAGCCCGCGCGGTCCGCGACGGCCCTCTTCGCCTACTGCGAACCGGCGCTGCGCAAGATCGTCCTCGCGGGAGCCGGCCACAGCCCGCCCCTGGTGATCGGCGAGCGGCGCACGGAGTTCGTGGAGACCTCGCTCTCGGCGCCCCTGGGGATGCTCGCCTGCTGGGAGGCGCCGAGCGTGGAGTTCCAGACGACACCGGGAGAAACGGTGCTGCTCTACACGGACGGCCTCCTGCACCGCACCGGCGACCCGATGGACCGGGCCTTCGCGCGGCTGCACGCGGCGGCGGCGAGCGTGCCCAAGCAGGTGCGTGACGACCCGGACGCGCTCGTGGATCACATCCTGCGGACGGTGCTGCCCGACGGGCTCGACAGGGCCGAGAGCGACGAGGACGTTGTTCTCCTCGCGGCCCGTTTCGAGTGACCCCCGCGATACGGCATGTAATGGGCCTTCCGGCTCTGGGCCCCCTTCCGTACGCCCGTACGATGGAGGGGGCCCAGTGTCGTACATAGGAGGCAGATCGTGTCGGAGGAGCTCATTCCGGAGAACCCGGAGAACCCGGAGAACCCGGAAGACCTGGAGATCGAGTCCGAGGAAGAGCCGATCAAGCAGCGCAAGAACGGCCTGTACCCGGGCGTCTCCGACGAGCTCGCCGAGAACATGAAGTCCGGATGGGCCGACACGGAGCTGCACGACCTGCAGCCGATCGCCCAGGCCGCGCACACCGCCGCCCGCCGTGCCGCGCTCTCCGCGCGTTTCCCGGGCGAGCGCCTCGTGATCCCCGCGGGCAACCTCAAGACCCGCTCGAACGACACGGAGTACGCCTTCCGCGCCTCCGTCGAGTACGCCTACCTGACCGGCAACCAGACGGAGGACGGCGTCCTCGTCCTGGAGCCGACGGACTTCGCGGACGGCACGAGCGGCCACGAGGCGACGATCTACCTGCTGCCGCGCTCCAACCGCGAGAACGGCGAGTTCTGGCTGGACGGCCAGGGCGAGCTGTGGGTCGGCCGCAGGCACTCCCTCACCGAGGCCGAGACGCTGTACGGCATCCCGGCGTCGGACGTGCGCGAGCTCCCCGGGCAGCTGCGTGAGGCGACCGGCCCCGTCCGCGTCGTCCGTGGACACGACGCGGGCATCGAGGCCGCGCTGACCGACAAGGTCACCGCAGAGCGCGACGAGGAGCTGCGCGTCTTCCTCTCCGAGGCCCGTCTGGTCAAGGACGAGTTTGAAGTCGGCGAGCTGCAGAAGGCGTGCGATTCGACCGCCCGCGGCTTCGAGGACGTCGTGCGCGTCCTGGACAAGGCCGAGGCGACCAGCGAGCGCTACATCGAGGGCACGTTCTTCCTGCGCGCCCGCGTCGACGGCAACGACATCGGCTACGGCTCGATCTGCGCGGCGGGCCCGCACGCCACGACGCTCCACTGGGTGCGCAACGACGGCGCCGTGCGCTCCGGGGAGCTGCTGCTGCTCGACGCCGGTGTGGAGACGCACACGTACTACACCGCCGACGTGACGCGGACGCTGCCGATCAACGGCCGCTTCGACGCGCTGCAGCGGAAGATCTACGACGCCGTGTACGAGGCCCAGGAGGCCGGTATCGCGGCGGTGCAGCCGGGCGGCAAGTTCCGTGACTTCCACGATGCGGCGCAGCGTGTGCTCGCCGAGAAGCTCGTGGAGTGGGGCCTGGTCGAGGGCCCGGTCGAGCGCGTCCTGGAGCTGGGTCTCCAGCGCCGCTGGACCCTGCACGGCACCGGTCACATGCTCGGCATGGACGTCCACGACTGCGCGGCCGCGCGCCGGGAGACGTACGCCGACGGTGTCCTGGAGCCCGGCATGTGCCTGACCGTCGAGCCCGGTCTGTACTTCCAGGCGGACGACCTGACGGTGCCCGAGGAGTACCGCGGCATCGGCGTGCGGATCGAGGACGACATCCTCGTGACGGCCGACGGCAACAAGAACCTGTCGGCCGCGCTGCCGCGGCGTGCCGATGACGTCGAGGCGTGGATGGCCGAGCTCAAGGGCTGACAGCCTCCTCCGTCCCCTTCGGAACCGGGCCTCTTCTTTAAGAAGGGGCCCGGTTTCGTGTCTCGGGGCAGGGTCTAGCGCTCGTCCTCGCCCGCCACCTTGGCGGTGCTCAGGGCGATGCGGTTCCAGGTGTTGATGGTGAAGATCAGGGCCAGGACGTGGCCGAGCTCCGACTCGTCGAAATGCGCCGCCGCGCGGGCGTAGACGTCGTCCGGGACACCGCCCTGGTGGACGAGCGTGACGGCGTCGGTCAGGTCGAGGGCCGCCTGCTCCTTCTCCGTGAAGAAGTTCCTGGCTTCGCGCCACACGCTCACCATGTGCAGCCGTGCCTCGTCCTCGCCCGCCTTGCGCGCGTCGGAGGTGTGCATGTGAAGGCAGTACGCGCAGCCGTTGAGCAGCGAGGCGCGGATCTGGATCAGCTCGACCAGGGCCGGGTCGAGGCCCTCGCGGGCGGCGGCGTCGAGTCCGATCACGGCCTTGAATGCCTTGGGGGCGACCTTGGCGAAGTTGAGGCGGGGAACGGCGGCCGAGGTCTGCACGGTGGTCCCGGCGGCGGTCTGCGTGGCGGTGTGCGGGGCGATCTGCGTGTTCGTCATGACCATGAATCTACGGGTGGGATAGACCTCGGATAGGGTGCATTTTCATGGCGGAATCGTGGGTCAATCTGGCGGAGCGCATCGGGAGTGACCTGCACCTGGAGCTCTCCGGGGCGGGTGGCCGCCGGGCCGTCCTCATCCGCGCGCTGCGGGACGCCGTGCGCGAGGGGCGGCTCGCTCCGGGGACGCCGCTTCCGCCATACCGCTCCCTCGCCGCCGATCTGGGCATCGCCCGCAACACCGTCGCCGACGCCTACGCCGAGCTGGTCGCCGAGGGCTGGCTGACCGCACGGCAGGGATCCGGCACCCGGGTGGCCGAGCGGGCGGCGCCGCCCACCCGCACCCGCGTCCCCAAGCGGGCGCCCACCCGGCCCGCGACGCCCGCCCCACCCACGTACGACCTGCGCCAGGGCCAGCCCGACGCCGCCTCCTTCCCGCGCGCCGCCTGGCTCGCCGCGGCCCGGCGCGCCCTCAACTCCGCGCCGAACGAGGCCTTCGGGCCGGGTGACCCACAGGGGCGCGTCGAGCTGCGCCGGGCGCTCGCCGGTTATCTGGGGCGCGCCCGCGGGGTGCGTACCGACCCGGAGCGAATCGTGGTGTGCTCCGGGTTCGCGCACGCCCTGCGGCTGCTGTTCGGGAGCGGGGGAGGCGGGATGCTGCAGGGGCCTTCCCCAAGCTCTCGGCTTCGCCCGAGCAGGGGATACCCCATCGCCGTCGAGTCGTACGGCCTCGGCTTCCATCAGTCGATCCTCGCCACCGCGGGCGTACGCACGGTTCCGCTGGGCCTGGACGAAAAGGGCGCCCGGGTCGAGGAGTTGACGGATGGTCAGCGAGTCCGGGGCGTACTGCTCACGCCCGCACACCAGTTCCCGACCGGCGGCCCCCTGCATCCGACCCGCCGCGCGGCGGTGATCGACTGGGCGCGCACCCGCGACGGCCTCGTCCTGGAGGACGACTACGACGGCGAGTTCCGCTACGACCGGGAGCCGGTGGGTGCCGTGCAGGGCCTGGACCCCGAACGCGTCGTCTACATGGGCTCGGTCAGCAAGAGCCTCTCTCCGGGGGTGCGCATCGGGTGGCTTGTTCTGCCCGAACACCTCATCGACGGAGTGCTCGCGGCGAAGGGCGAACGAGAGGCGTGGGCGAGTGTGATCGACCAGCTCACGCTGGCCGAGCTGATCGAGTCGGGTCACTACGACCGGCACGTCCGCCGGATGCGCCAGCGCTACCGCCGGCGCCGCGACCAGCTCGTCGCCGCCCTGGCCACGCACGCCCCGCACATCAGCCCGACCGGAGTCGCCGCGGGCCTGCACGCCGTCCTGCGGCTGCCGCCCGGCACCGAACAGTCCACGGCGAAGGCGGCCTCCTGGCAGGGCCTGGCCCTGGAGGGCCTCGCCGACTTCCGTCACCCGGAGGCCACGATGCCCGCGCCCGACGGCCTGGTCGTCGGCTATTCCACTCCGCCGGAGCATGCCTACGGAGCAGCCCTGGAGGCCCTGTGCAGGGCACTGCCGCCCGGCTGAGCCGTCGGGTGGCCCCCGGTTCGACCGGGGCCGCTCCTCAGGCCGTGACGAGCGGCGTGTCCTCGCGCCACTTGAGGATCTTGTCGAAACTGATCACCGTGCCGCCCCTGCCGCCCGGCTTGTTGCCGAAGTGCACGTGGTCGGCGAGCTCCTGGATGAGGTACAGACCGCGCCCGTGCTCGGCGGTGTCCGATGCGGGCTGCGCGACGGGGACGAATCCCGGGCCCGAGTCGGCCACTTCGATGTGGCACTTCTCGCCGTCCAGGTACGCCGTCACCCGATAGGCACCGGCCGCCCCCTCGGGGGGCACCGCGTCGCCGCCGTGCTCCACCGCGTTGGCACAGGCCTCGCTGAGAGCCACCGACAGGTCGTACGAGACGTCAGGATCCACCCCCGCGGTCTCCATCGTGCCCATCAGCAACCGGCGGGCCAGCGGGACGCTCGCAGCTTCGCGCCGCAAATGGAGAGACCACCACATGCTCATGCTCCAGCCTCCTGGCCGCGGCTCGACATACCGATACGTATTGCCGCAAGCGCCCGTGTATAAGCGCGCAGTTAACGTGATGCCGCCCATACGGCCGACGCGCGGATGGCCGCGGACGGTGTAGACACGCCTCTCACAAGCCTCTTTCGCGCCCCTCCAAAGCCACCCATTCGGTGCCGATGGGCATCGATCGCCACTCATCGGCATCCTTGGGAGCTTGCGGACCTGCCGTATGCGGCGGTTGGGCCCAGTGCAATGATGTTCCGGCCATGACTGCCCCCCACCAGCGCGAAGCGCGCGCCGGAGTCGACCTCCGGCTGCTGAGAGCCGCGGTGTTCGCCGTGCTCTGCGTCGTGCTGTCCGCCGGGGGCCATGTGCTCGCTTCCTGCGCCGCCGTCCCGCTGTGGACGCTGGGCGTCGGATTCGTCGCCGTTTTCGCCGTGGCGGCACTGCTCGCCGGACGTGAGCGCTCACTGCCGGGCATCGCCGCCGTACTCGCTGCCGGGCAGGTGGGACTGCATGCGCTCTTCGGTGTCGGCCAGCACGGCGGTACGGCGGTGGCGTCCGCCGAGCCCTCCATGGTGGAGCGGGCCGCGCGTCTGGTGTGCGGGGCCGGAGCAGCCACCCTCAGCCCCGCCCAGGCCCACCGGATCCTGACGACGGCCGGCATGGAACCGGGCGCCGGGGCCGCGGGCCATCCCCCGCACCACAGCGCTCCGGCCTCCACGGCGGACACCGCGATGGGCTCCATGTCGCTGCTCCCGTCGCTTCCGATGCTCCTGGGACACGTACTCGCCGCCGTCGCCGCCGGCTGGCTGCTGCGCCGCGGCGACATCGCGCTGCTCCGCCTTGTGCGGCTCTCGGCATACGGGGCGTATGGAGTCGCCGAGGGGGCGCTCGTCCGTTCTCTGCGCGCGGCACTCGGTCTCGTACGCGCCCTCCGCGCCGGGCTGCCCGGGGCTCCCGGCGCCGGTCTCCGCGCGCCCCGCACGGCTTTCCTGGGACCGTCGAAGCCGCACACCACCGCGCTCCAGCACACGGTGATCAGGCGAGGGCCGCCGGCCACCGCCGCACTCGCACTCGCTGCCTGACGCGACGCACTCCTACCGCAGCACTACGGAGAGGTGCCTCACGGCCGGCGGCGTCCACGCGCGCGTGCCCGCTCGGTTCGCCGCCGCGCGCACTCTCCCCTGATCACCGCTGCCGACCTGATCGGCGGTGCTGGTCATCACCGCTGAAAGTGGAGTGTTTCTGCCATGTCTGTTCTGTCTGCGCTGTCCACCGTCAAGGCCTCCCGCGTCTCCGTCGTCGGTGGCGTCGCCGCCTCCGCCGTCCTGCTGCTCTCCGTCCCCGCCCTCGCGCACGTCAGCGTCTCGGCCGAGGGCGAGGCCGCCAAGGGCGGCTACGCCACGGTCAACTTCAAGGTGCCGAACGAGATGGACGACGCCTCGACCACCAAGCTCGAGGTGTCCTTCCCCAAGGACCACCCGCTCGCCTCCGTCATGACTCAGCCCGTCCCCGGCTGGACCGCGAAGGTCACCAAGGCAAAGCTCGACAAGCCGCTCGAGATGCACGGCGAGAAGATCGACGAGGCCGTCTCCAAGGTCACTTGGACCGCCGACGGCAAGGGCGTCCAGCCCGGCTCCTTCCAGAAGTTCCCGCTGTCCCTCGGCGCGCTCCCCGAGGACGCCGACGAGCTCGTCTTCAAGGCCGTCCAGACGTACGACAACAAGGAAGTCGTCCGCTGGATCGAGCCGCAGCAGAAGGGCCAGGAGGAGCCGGAGCACCCGGCGCCGGCCCTCGCGCTGACCGCCGCGTCCGAGGACGGCCACGGCGCCGCCGCCTCGCACGACGATGACGCCGAGGAAGACGCGAAGTCCGGCGACGAGAGCGAGACCGCCTCGGCCGACAGCAGCGATTCCACCGCCCGGGTCCTCGGCATCGTCGGCATCGTCGTCGGCGCCGCCGGCGTGGCGTTCGGCGTGCTCGCCGGACGTCGACGCACCAACAGCTGAGCCACCCTTCGGGCCGCACCGGGGGCGTTTCGCCTGCCCCCGGTGCGCCCGGGCCCCCCTCACATCTGGGACATTTTCGTATGCGCAAGAAGAAGCTGCTCGCCGCCGCCATGCTGGCCGCGGCCACCCTCACCCTGTCCGCCTGCGGTGGCGGTGACGACGGCAAGAAGCCCGTCGCGGACGTCTCCGTCGAGTCCAACGGCGACAAGGCCGCGACCATCCTCGACAAGCCCTTCGAGAAGCCGGACCTCGTCCTCACGGACACGCACGGCAAGAAGTACGACCTGCGCGCGCAGACCAAGGGCAAGCCGACGCTCATCTACTTCGGTTACACCAACTGCCCGGACGTCTGCCCCCTGAC
Source organism: Streptomyces sp. NPDC033177 (assembly GCF_055577715.1). Taxonomy (NCBI): domain Bacteria; kingdom Bacillati; phylum Actinomycetota; class Actinomycetes; order Kitasatosporales; family Streptomycetaceae; genus Streptomyces; species Streptomyces sp. NPDC033177. The sequence continues at coordinate 166,803 of NZ_JBVIPS010000008.1, forward strand.
GATGAGCAACATCGCCGTCGCCAAGAAGGCGCTGCCCAAGGCCGAACAGGACAAGCTCCAGGTCGTCTTCGTCACCACCGACCCCGAGCGCGACACCCCCGCGGCCCTCGGCAAGTGGCTCAAGGCCCAGGACACCGACTTCATCGGTCTGACCGGTGACTTCGACACCATCCAGGGCAGCGCCCGCACCCTCGGAATCAGCATCGAGCCCTCCAAGAAGGAGAAGGGCAAGGTCGTCTCGATGCACGGCACGCAGGTCATCGCGTTCTCGCCGAAGACCGACGCCGGGTACGTGCTGTACGGCGAGGACACCACCGTGGACGACTACACGAAGGACCTCCCCAAGATCGTCCAGGGAGCGACCCCGTGAACCGCCGCATCCTCACCGGCGGCGCCCTGGCCCTGACCGCGGGGCTCGCCCTCGCGGGCTGCTCGGAGGCGTCCGCGGGCAAGGCCGACAAGACCGCCGAAAAGCCCGAGCTCAAGGTCGCCGGTGCCTTCATGCCCGAGCCCGCCATGGACACCATGGCCTCCGGGTTCTTCACCGTCACGAACAAGGGCGGCGCCGACAAGCTCACCTCGGTCACCAGCGGGATCGCGAAGAAGGTCACGCTGCACAGCACCAAGGGCAACGCGATGAAGGAGCAGAAGTCGTTCGACGTGCCCGCGAACGGCGAGCTCGACTTCACGCGGGGCGGCAACCACCTCATGTTCGAGGAGCTCAAGCAGAAGCCGAAGGAGGGCGACAAGGTCGCCGTGACGCTGCACTTCGCGAAGTCGGACCCCATCGACGTTGAGGTTCCGGTGAAGGCCGCCACGTACAACCCCAAGCCCGGCAAGCACACGTCGCACTGAGGGACTGATCGCTGATGCAGACCATCGCTCTCCGCCGTGGAGCTCGCCACGGGGCAACCGCCCGCCTCGGGATACCCCCCGGCGTCGGACGGCTCCTGCTCGTCGTCGCCGTCTTCCTCGGCGCCCTGCTGGCCACGGCGGCGCCCGCGTCCGCCCATGCCGCGCTGACGGGCAGCGACCCCAAGCAGGGGGCGGTGGTCGACCAAGCGCCAACCAGCGTGTCGCTGACCTTCTCGGAGAAGGTCGCCATGTCCGACGGCTCCGTAAGGGTGCTCGACCCGGCCGGCAAGCGCGTCGACACCGGCAAGACCAGTGACCTCGGCTCGAACACGTACGGCGTGAAGCTGCACAAGGGGTTGCCCGACGGCACCTTCACCGTGGCCTACCAAGTCGTCTCCGCCGACAGCCACCCCATCTCCGGGGCGTACACCTTCTCCGTGGGCGCGCCCTCCGACACGAAGGTCGCGCTGCCGGACCAGGAGGCGGGCGGCGGGTTCGTGGGCGGGCTCTACGACTTCACGCGCTACCTCTCGTACGCCGGTTTCATCCTCGTCGTCGGCGGGGCCGCCTTCGTGCTCGGCTGCTGGCCGCGCGGCGCCGGCGTACGCCCCGTGCAGCGCCTCGTGGTGTCCGGCTGGGTCACGCTCACCGCGTCCACCCTCGTGATGCTGCTGCTCCGCGCTCCCTACACCGGGTCCGGGAAGATCGCCGACGCCTTCGACATGGCCAAGCTCGGCGACGTTCTGCAGACGAAGACGGGCGCCGCGCTGGTCTCACGGCTGCTGCTGCTCGCCGCCGCCGCGCTGTTCATCGCGGTGCTCTTCGGCGCGTACGAGAAGCGGACCGACCCCAAGGAGCGCAAGGACCTCACCTTCGGGCTCGCGATCGGCGGAGGCGTCGTCGCCGTGGGGCTCGGCGCGACCTGGGCCATGGCCGAGCACGCCTCGACCGGCATCCAGGCCGGTGTCGCGATGCCCGTGGACGTCGTGCACCTGCTCGCCGTCGCCGCCTGGCTCGGCGGGCTCGCGGCGCTCGTCGTCGCCCTCTACTTCGCGCCGTCGGTCGAGGCCGGGGCGGTGCGGCGCTTCTCGCGCGTGGCGTTCTGCAGCGTCGTCGCCCTGGCCGCGACCGGGCTCTACCAGTCCTGGCGTCAGGTCGGCTCATGGTCGGCGCTCACCGGTACGTGGTACGGACAGCTGCTCCTCATCAAGGTCGGCCTGGTGGTCGTCCTCGTCGGCATCGCCTGGATCTCCCGGCGCTGGACGGCGCGCATCGCCGGCCAGGCGGGCGACATGGCTCCGGAGGCCGCCGCGACGACCGTCGTCGAGAAGCACGCCGAGAAGCGCACAGCGGCCAAGCGTGTGGAGAAGAAGCCGGTGACGGTGCCTGCCGGAAGCACCGGCACGGACTCCAAGGACTCCAAGGGGCCCATGGGGTCCAAGGACGGCAAGGACTCCAAGCGTTCCGCCCAGCTCGCCCGCCAGCAGGCCGCCATGACCACCGCCCGCGAGAAGCGGATCCGCGACGCCGACCCGAACCGGTCAGGACTGCGGCGCTCCGTGCTCGCCGAGGCGGGCGTCGCCGTCGTCCTGCTCGCCGTCACCACGGTCCTCACCTCGACCGAGCCGGCGCGCACGGAGGAGGAAGCGGCGGCTTCGAAAACGGCCGCGGCCGCCCAGCGGTCGGGCCCGCTCACCCTCAAGATCCCCTTCGACACGGGCTCCGAGGACGGCAAGGGCACCTTGCAGCTCGACCTGGACCCCGGCCGCACCGGCAGCAACGAGATGCACATCTTCGTGAAGCGGCCGAACGGCAGCGCCTTCGACATCCCCGAGGTGAAGGTGTCGTTCACTCTCAAGTCGAAGGATGTCGGGCCGCTGCCCGTCGTCCCGGACCACATCGCCACCGGACACTGGAGCTCCAGCGGGGTCCAGATCCCGATGGCGGGCAACTGGAAGGTCGCGGTGACGGTGCGCACCTCCGACATCGACCAAGTGACCGTGAACAAGAACGCGCAGATCGGCTGAACGGAACCACCATGGCGGACAACGGGATTTCGAGGCGGCGGCTGCTCGGCACCGCCGGCGCCACCGGTCTCGCGCTCGGCGCGGCGGGCGGTGCGGCCGGGTATGCCGCGGCTCCCTCGGACACCCCCGGCAAGGCGGCGTCGCTGGCGTCCCTTGGCGCGGACACGGTCATGTTTCACGGGAAACATCAGCCCGGCATCACCACGCCCGTCCAGTCCCGTGGGCACCTGATCGCCTTCGACCTGAAGGCGGGAGCGGGCCGCAAGGAAGCGGCCGCGCTGCTGCGCCGCTGGTCGGCAACGGCCGAGCGGTTGATGGCGGGCAAGGCTCCCGCGGGCGAGGACACGGATGTCGCCCGGGACGCCGGCCCGTCGTCGCTGACCGTCACCTTCGGCTTCGGGCACAGCTTCTTCGGACGCACCGGCCTGGAGAAGCAGCGCCCGTCTGCGCTCGACCCGCTGCCGGACTTCTCCTCCGACCATCTCGACAAGGCGCGCAGCGACGGCGACCTGTGGGTGCAGATCGGCGCGAACGACCCGCTCGTCGCCTTTCACGCGCTGCGCGCACTCCAGAAGGAAGCGGGCGACGCGGCGCGAGTGCGCTGGCAGATGAACGGCTTCAACCGCTCGCCCGGCGCGACCGCGCAGCCGATGACCACCCGCAACCTGATGGGCCAGATCGACGGCACGAACAACCCGAAGCCGTCCGAGGACGACTTCGACCGGCGGATCTACGTGCCCGCCACGGGGGACCCGTCCTGGATGGCCGGCGGCTCGTACGTCGTCGTACGCCGCATCCGGATGCTCCTCGACGACTGGGAGAAGCTCGGCGTCAAGGACCAGGAGGCGGTCATCGGGCGTCACAAGTCGGACGGCTCACCGCTGACCGGCGGCACGGAGACCACCGAGCCGAAGCTGGAGAAGGCGGGCGCGGACGGCGAGTACGTCATCGCCCTCAACGCCCACGCCCGCATCACCCGGCCCGACCAGAACGGCGGCTCCGCGATGCTGCGCCGCCCGTTCTCGTACCACGATGGCTTCGACAAGGACGCGGAGCCGGACGCGGGCCTGCTCTTCGTCTGCTGGCAGGCCGACCCGCTCCGCGGCTTCGTGCCGGTGCAGCGCAAGCTCGACCGCGGGGACGCGCTGTCGGAGTTCATCCGGCACGAGGCGAGCGGGCTGTTCGCCGTGCCGGGCGGGGCAGCGAAGGGCGAGTACGTGGGGCAGCGGCTGCTGGAGGGGTAGCCCCGGGTGGCGTACGTGTGTGAGGCGGGACGTGTGTGAGGCGCGTGTGTGAGGCGGGCGCCGCTTGGTGAGACGCGTGAGCCGTGCCACGGGCAGGCCATTAGGGTGACGGTATGTCGGCGATGCGCTACACCTATCTCGGTCCCGAGGGCACCTTCACCGAGGCCGCCCTCCGTACGCTCCCGGAAGCGGCCACCAGGGAGCTCGTCCCGATGGTGTCCGTGCCGGCCGCGCTGGACGCGGTCCGGAGCGGCGACGCGGCAGCCGCGCTGGTGCCGATCGAGAACTCCGTCGAGGGCGGGGTCACGACCACCGTCGACGAGCTCGCCAAAGGCGCGCCCCTGATGATCTACCGCGAGGTCGTCCTGCCGATCGCCTTCGCGCTGCTCGTCCGGCCGGGCACGCAGCTCAAGGACATCAAGACGGTGACCGGCCACCCGGTGGCCCAGCCGCAGGTCCGCAACTGGCTGGCCGCGAACCTGCCGGACGCCCTGTGGGAGTCGGCGGCCTCGAACGCGGACGGCGCGCGCCTGGTCCAGGAGGGACGCTTCGACGCGGCCTTCGCGGGCGAGTTCGCGGCGGCGACGTACGGCCTTGAGCCGCTGGTCAGCGAGATCCACGACGCGGCGACCGCCGAGACCCGCTTCGTCCTGGTGGGCCGTCCGGCCCGCCCCGCGGCGCCGACCGGCGCGGACAAAACCTCGGTGGTCATCTGGCTCGGCGACGACCATCCCGGCGCCCTGCTCGAACTGCTCCAGGAGTTCGCCGTACGCGGCGTCAACCTGATGCGGATCGAGTCGCGGCCCACCGGCCAGCGCATCGGCAACTACTGCTTCTCCGTGGACGCCGAGGGCCACATCACGGACCGCCGCGTGGGCGAGGCCCTGATGGGCCTCAAGCGGATCTGCCCCCAGGTGCGCTTCCTCGGTTCGTACCCGCGTGCGGGAGTGTCGCCCGCCGATCTGCGGCCGCCGCGGCCGGGGACCACCGACGGCGAGTTCCTCGCGGCGTCGGACTGGCTGACCCAGTGCCAGGACGGCCGGTTCTGAGCCGACCGTCGGGTCGGGCGGGCGGTCTTACCTGCTGATTTACGTTGTCCACAAAGTTATCCACAGGGCCCGTTCTCGACCTGGGGACAAGTCGACAACGAAGCGTGACATGGTCGACAAATCGGCCTACAACCCACAAGTCCGTCCACAGTCGCGCACGTCACCCCTCGTCCACTCTTTTCCATTGATCAACTCTTTGGAGCGAACCATTTCCACTCGAAAGTGGGTGTGAGGGTGGTTTGGGACGGGAATCCTTCGTCGCGCATGCGGCTTTCGGAACGATCTCTTCCGGCATCCACAGATCTTTCGCACAGCCTGTGGATAACTTTTCGGCAGGGGATATTCCTGTGGACAACGAGGCCCCAAGTCCCGTCTCCCGCAAGGAGATCGGGTCAAGGCAGCGAGTCCCCTCTGCCCCATTTCGGGGAATGGGGCCCATTTCATTGACCCTGAGCCCGATGCTCACGGGGTAGATCGCGAGGTGGACCGCGTCGGGAATTCCCATTCCGGCAAATCGGTCATAACGCATCGCAGGGGAATATCGAGTCGAGAGCCGGAACCGCTCGACGGTAGCCTGGTGGGGTGATTGACCTTCGCCTGCTCCGTGAGGACCCCGACCGTGTTCGCGCCTCCCAGCGCGCCCGTGGAGAGGACGTCGCACTTGTCGATGCCCTGCTCTCCGCCGACGAGCGGCGCAGGTCGTCCGGGCTCCGCTTCGACGAGCTCCGTTCCGAGCAGAAGGCGCTCGGCAAGCTCATCCCCAAGGCCTCGGGTGACGAGAAGGCCGACCTCCTGAGGAAGGCCGGCGAACTCTCCGCCGCCGTCAAGACGGCCAACGCCGCACAGGACGAGGCCGACGAGGAGACCAAGCGCCTCCTTGGCCAGCTGGGCAACCTGGTCCACCCGGACGTCCCGGTCGGCGGCGAGGAGGACTTCGTCGTCCTCGACACGATCGGCACCCCGCGCGACTTCGCGGCCGAGGGCTTCACGCCCAAGGACCACCTGGAACTCGGCGAGGCGCTCGGCGCCATCGACGTCGAGCGCGGCGCGAAGGTCTCCGGCTCGCGCTTCTACTACCTGACCGGTGTCGGCGCCCTGCTCGAACTGGCCCTGGTGAACGCGGCGATCGCGCAGGCGACGGAAGCCGGGTTCATCCCGATGCTGACGCCCGCGCTGGTCCGCCCGCGCGCCATGGAGGGCACGGGCTTCCTCGGCCAGGCCGCCGAGAACGTCTACCACCTGGAGAAGGACGACTACTACCTGGTCGGCACCTCCGAGGTCGCGCTCGCCGGTTACCACATGGACGAGATCATCGACGCCGACAAGCTGCCCCTGCGGTACGCGGGCTTCTCGCCCTGCTTCCGCCGTGAGGCCGGTACGTACGGCAAGGACACCCGCGGCATCTTCCGCGTGCACCAGTTCGACAAGGTCGAGATGTTCTCGTACGTCGACCCGGCGGACGCGGAGAACGAGCACCAGCGGCTCCTGGAGTGGGAGAAGCACTGGCTGACGGGCCTCGGCCTGCCCTTCCAGGTGATCGACGTGGCCACGGGTGACCTGGGCGCCTCGGCCTCGCGCAAGTTCGACTGCGAGGCGTGGATCCCGACGCAGGGCAAGTACCGCGAGCTGACCTCCGCGTCGAACTGCGACGGATTCCAGGCCCGCCGCCTGTCGATCCGTATGCGGGACAACAGCGACGGCAAGAAGGTCATGCAGCCGCTCGCGACGCTGAACGGCACGCTCTGCGCCGTTCCGCGCACGATCGTCGCCCTTCTGGAGAACCACCAGCAGGCCGACGGCTCCGTGTGGGTGCCCGAGGTACTGCGTCCGTACCTGGGGGGACGAGAGATCTTGGAGCCCATCAACAAGTGAGCCACCCTGCTCCCGCCACGCCGTCCTTCCCGTACAAGCTCGTCGCGACCGACCTCGACGGAACGCTCCTGCGCTCCGACGACACGGTCTCGGCGCGTACGCGCGACGCGCTCACCGCGGCCACCGCGGCGGGCGCCGCGCACATCATCGTCACCGGCCGTGCCGTGCCCTGGACCCGGCACATCCTCGACGACTTGGGCTATGACGGCCTGGCGGTGTGCGGGCAGGGGGCGCAGGTCTACCACGCGGGCGAGCACCGGCTGCTCACGTCCGTCACGCTCGACCGGCAGCTCGCCGGTATCGCCCTCGCCAAGATAGAGGCGGAGATCGGTCCGCTGGCGCTTGCCGCCAGCCGTGACGGCCTCGACGGCGAAGTGATCGTCGGCCCTGGGTACGCGGTGCAGGACGGCCCGCTGCCCGCCGTGCCGTTCACGGATGTCGCCGAGCTGTGGGCCGCTCCGCTGAACAAGGTGTACGTCCAGCACCCGGGCCTGAGCGACGACGAGCTGGCCTCGATGGCGCGTCAGGTGGCGGGTGGCCTGGTCGGCGTGACGATGGCCGGCGAGGGCATCGTCGAGCTGCTTCCCCTCGGCCTCTCCAAGGCGACGGGCCTGTCCCTCGCGGCACGCCGCCTCGGCGCGAAGGCCGCGGACACGATCGCTTTCGGGGACATGCCCAACGACATACCGATGTTCGGCTGGGCCGCCCATGGCGTGGCGATGGCCAACGCCCATGAGGAGCTCAAGACGGTTGCCGACGAGGTGACGACGTCGAACGAGGACGACGGCATCGCGGTGGTCCTGGAGAAGCTTCTCGGCCAGTAGTTCTGAGCACCACGCAGTGGGGGGGGGGGGGGGGGGGGGGGGGGGGGGGGAGGTGGGGGGGGGGGGGGGGGGCGGGGGGGGGGGGGAGGGGAGGGTGTCAAGGGTGGAGCGCAGCGG
>NZ_JBVIPS010000008.1:174800-531289 GCF_055577715.1 Streptomyces sp. NPDC033177
GCATTTCTCCCTCCCCCTCCCCCCCCCCCTCCCCCCCTCCCCCCCCCCTCCCCCCCCCCCCCCCCCTTCCCCCCCCCCCCCCCCCCCCCCCCCCCCCCCCCCACTGCGTGGTCGGGTGGGCGGCCCGCGCAGCGAAGTGCGCGCTCGAAGCGGCCGCCCCGGACAGCTCCCCCGTGGGCGGGGCTCTACGGAGCGAGTGACTACTCCGAAGCCTGCCGCGGGCTGCCCTGCCGGGAACTCGACGGACTGATGAACAACACGTCGGCTCCTCTCCCGGTAAGCGGGCGCCAGGGTCGTGGCGCGGTGACACAACTACTGTGCCCGCGCCCTGATGTGCCCGCCACCCAATTAATCACTCCTCCCCGGCCAGCGTCAGCGACCGCAGCTTCTGCCCGGCGTACCAGGTGGCGAGGACCGTGACGCCGACAAGGAGCACCGTGGCGACCGGCAGTCCGACGTCCGAGGTGACCAGGTCGCCGCCCGCCGTCTTCTGGGCGACGGCGAGCGACCACTGCTGGACGCTGAGCGTGCGTGCACCAGCGACCAGCGACCCGAAGAGGGTCTCCCACACGAGGGCGTAGACGAGCCCGAAGACGACCGCGTGCCGGGTGATGGTGCCCAGGAGCAGGAAGAGCGCGGCGTACGCGATGGAGGCGACCAGGGCGGCGATCGTGTACGCCACAGCGATCTGCTGGCCGTTGCCGTTCAGGATCATGCCCGCGATGAAGGTCGGAACCGCGGAGAAGGCCATGGTCACGGCGATGGCGACGGTGAGCTTGGTGATGATGATCGTGGGCCGCTTGATCGGCTTGGAGAGGAGATAGACGACGGAGCCGTCGTCGATCTCCGGGCCGATGGCTCCGGTGCCCGCGATGACGCCGATGATCGGCACCATCGTGGCGAGCGCGAAGCCGCCGAGGAGGTCGGAGGCGACCTGGTCGTCGGCGCCGCTGAAACCGCGGACCGCGGCGGCGATGACGATCAGCAGGACGGGCAGGGAGAAGAGGATCAAGGCCCGGCGGCGACCGAGCAGGGCCCGGTAGGTGAGCCGGGCGACAGTGGGGTCGTACACGATGGCTCCCTTCAGGCCGCGACGAGGTAGGAGAAGACCGACTCGAGGGACTCGTCCGAGGGCGAGACCGTGAGGAGCCGGATGTCGTGATCGCGGGCGATGCGTGGCAACAGGGCGGTGAAGCGCCCGAAGTCGATGGCTTGGATGCGCAGGGCGCCTTCCTTGAGGTCGACTTCGATTCCCGCCGTCGACGGGTCCGCGATCAGGGCGGCGGCCAGGGCGCGGTCGTCGCTGGAACGCACGAGGTAGCGGTGGGGACGGTCGATCATCAGACGCCGGATCTTGCGGAAGTCACCGCTCGCCGCGTGGCGGCCGGCCACGATCACCTCGATGTGCGAGGCCAGTTGCTCGACCTCTTCGAGGATGTGCGAGGAGAACAGGACCGTTCGGCCCTCGTCCCCCATGCGCCGCAACAGGTCCATCAGCTGCATGCGCTGGCGGGGGTCCATGCCGTTGAACGGCTCGTCGAGCAGGAGCACGGAGGGTTCGTGGACGAGGGCGGACGCCATCTTCACGCGCTGGCGCATGCCCTTGCTGTACGTCGAGATCTTGCGGTCCTGCGCGTACTCCATCTCGACCGTGGCGAGGGCCTTGTGCGCGGCCCGCTCGTCCAGGCCGTGCAACTCGGCGTTGGCGACGACGAATTCCCGTCCGGTGAGGAAGTCGTACATCCCCTCGCGCTCGGGGACGATGCCGATGTCCTTGTAGATCTGTTCGTTGCGCCAGATCGGCTTGGCGTCGAGGGTGACGCTGCCGGTGGAGGGGGCGAGGAATCCGCCCATCATGTTGATGAGGGTGGACTTCCCCGCGCCGTTCGGACCGAGGAGGCCGGTGACGCCCGGGCCCACGTTCATCGTGATGTCGTTTACCGCCACCACGTTGCCGAACCAGCGGCTGGTGTGGTCGATGTTGATCGTGCTCACAGCCCGACCTTTCGGTAGCGGCGCAGCAGTGCGCCGTAGCAGCCCGCGATGAGGGCGAGGACGACGATCACGTAGACCGCGCCCGTGCCGGACGAGGGGCCTTCCCCTGCGGGGAAGGCGGAGGTCGCGCCGAGGAAGGCGGACTGTACGCCGTCGATGAGCGTGATCGGCGAGAAGAGGCCGAGCCAGGGCAGGGCGTCGATGCTGCCCTGTTCGTAGGCGATGATCTGGACCGTGGACACCGCTCCGTAGCTGATGGTCAGTACGGCGATGACGGCGGCGATCCCGAAGCCGCGGCGGGGTGTGACGGCCGAGACGACGAGGGCGATGCCGGAGAAGAGGAGCGAGAGGAGTGCCACGGAGACGAGCCCCTGGCCGAAGCCCTTGGTCTGGTCGGCGAAGTCGAGCTTGGCGAGCAGCGACCCCACGTAGAGGACGAGCAGCGGTGCGGCCGTGAGGATGAAAAGGGCCGAGGCCATCGCCGCGAACTTGGCGCGTACGTAGTCGCTGTGCTCGATGGGGCGGGAGAAGTAGAGGGGGACGGTCTTGAAGCGCAGGTCGCGGGAGACCGTCTGGGGGGCCTGGGCGGCGAGGTAGAGGCTGACGACGGCCTGCAGCAGAATCGCGTATCGGGTGTATTCGACGGGCAGGTCGTTCGCCTTGGTGGTCACGGCGACCGCCACCATGATCGCGGCGGGGACGCACATCACCGCGAAGAGGATCATGGGGAGAACCTTGGACTTGGCCGAGCGGCCGAGTCCGTACGCCCCGCGCAGGCTCTGTGAGAAGAGCGAGCGTCGGGCGTAGGCGCGGCCCAGGCGCGGGCCGTCGTACTTGCGATAGCCGATGTTGTGGATCTGGGTCTGTTCACCGGCGTGTGCCGGGGGCTGCTCAACCGCCATGGCGGACCGCCTCCTTTCGCGCATCTGTCTGCTCGGACTGCTCGGGTTGCTCGGTTCGTTTGGTTTGTTCGGACTGGAAGACCTCGGCGATGTGGTGCCTGCGCTGTTCCATCCGGACCAGGCCGAGGCCGAGGTCCGCGACGAGGTCGCGGATCAGGTCGTACGTCTCGTCGCCGGTCGCTTCGAGCAGCACGGTGTGCCCGGCGCCGGGCAGGCCGCTTCCCTCGTGGGTGGCCACCCCCCGGCCCTGCAGTGCGTCGCGGAACACCTTGGTGCCGTCGGGGTGTTCGTCGGTGTCCGTCACCTCGACGGCCAGCGTCGTGGTGGTCTGGGTGAAGTCGGTGGTGGAGCTGGAGCGCAGGAGCTTGCCGCCGTCGATGACGACGACGTGGTCACAGGTGCGCTCCAGTTCGCCGAGCAGGTGCGAGGTGACCAGGACGGAGATGCCGAAGTCCGTGTGGACGCGGCGGATGAGGTCGAGCATCTCGTCGCGGCCCACGGGGTCGAGGCCATTGGTCGGTTCGTCCAGGAAGACCAGGTCGGGGTCGTGGACGAGGGCCTGCGCGAGCTTCACGCGCTGTTTCATGCCCGTTGAGTAACCCCCGATGGGGCGGTAGCGCTCCTCGTACAGACCGACGTGCCGCAGCGTGTCCGCGGTGCGCTCGCGGGCGGCCGTGGGAGGCAGCCCCGACATGCGCGCCATGTGGACGACGAACTCGGTGGCCGAGACGTCCGGTGGCAGACAGTCGTGCTCGGGCATATAGCCGACGCGCTCACGGATCTGGCCGCCACTGGTGGTGACGTCGAGGCCGAGCACGGCGGCGGTGCCCTCCGTGGCGGGGGAAAGACCCAGCAGGATCTTGATCAGTGTGGACTTGCCGGCTCCGTTGGCTCCGACGAGTCCGGTCACACCGGGTCCGATATCCATGGAGAGCCGGTCAAGCGCGGTCACCCTCGGGAACCGCTTGCTCAGGCTTTCGGTCGCGATCACAGTCACGATTCGAAGGTAGTGGCGCAGGCCACATCGGGCGTCAGACCAGGGTCTTGTCCTCGCCTCACTCTCCGGTATTACGGGCCCGTAAGGGTCCTCCTGAGGTCGACCCCTGGGGGATGTCCCGCAGTCGGCCCTGGAGTCGGGCCCGGCTCGTGCGCAGCTATTGACGTAGCCGCCGAGCATTGTCACATTCATCAGTGTCAAGTTACGGACGCGTACTGCGATGGACCGGACACGCGTATGGCGATGACGGACACGGACGGACGGTGGCATGACCTCAGCAGTGGCAGGTGAACTCTCCGCGGAGCTGCGGGGGTTCAGGGAAGTGCAGACCCTCGCGTATGAATGCGCGGAGGCGGTCGCGGCTCAGCTCAGGCCGGGGGTGACCGAGCGCGAGGCGGCTCGGATGCAGCGTGACTGGCTGCGTGAGCGGGGTGTGCGCGACTGGTTCCACCTGCCTTTCGCCTGGTTCGGGGACCGCACGGCGTTCGTGAACTTCCGGATACCGCTGCAGTTCTTCCCCACCAACCGCCGCCTGGAGCCGGGGATGCCCTTCATCCTCGACATGGCTCCGGTCTACAAGGGATATACGGCGGACATCGGCTACTCGGGCTGCCTCGGTCTCAACCCCGTGCACGACAAGCTGCTCGCCGACCTGGAAGCACACCGCGAGCTCCTCCTGCGCGAGGTCCGTGAGCGCCGCCCGCTGCGCGAGATCTACGAGGACGTGGACCGGCTCATGGTGCGCCAGGGCTATGCCAACCGTCATCGCGCGTATCCCTTCGGCGTCATCGCGCACAAGGTCGACCGGGTCAAGGAGCGCCGGCTCTCGCCGAACGTCTTCGGCTTCGGCACGCAGTCCCTGAAGGGCCTCGCGAGCGACGCGATCCACGGCCACCGGGACGGCTGGTCGCCGCTCTGGTCGCCGTACAAATTCTCCGACCACCCGCCCCAGAAGGGGCTATGGGCGGTCGAACCGCACCTCGGATTCAGGGGTACGGGCGCGAAGTTCGAGGAGATCCTGGTCGTCACCGACTCCAAGGACCCCGAGCAGAGCGCGTTCTGGCTGGACGACGATCTGCCGCATGTGCGGCGCTGGGCTGAGGAGAGGGCCGCCGCATGACCACGGGAGGAATCACCAAGGGGATCAAGGGCGCTCGCGAGCGCTGGGTGCGCACGGGCGGGGTGGAGCTGTGCGTCGCCGAGCTCGGCGATGCGACGCAGCCCACGGTGCTGCTCGTGCACGGCTATCCGGACTCCAAGGAGGTCTGGTCGGAGGTGGCCGAGCGCCTCGCCGACCGCTTCCACGTCGTGCTGTACGACGTACGTGGCCACGGCAGGTCGACGGCTCCGCAGCCGCTGCGCGGCGGTTTCACGCTGGAGAAGCTGACCGATGACTTCGTGGCCGTCGCCGACGCGGTGAGCCCGGACAAGCCGGTGCATCTGGTCGGTCACGACTGGGGTTCGGTGCAGGCCTGGGAGTTCGTCACGGTCAAGCGCACCGAGGGGCGCATCGCGTCCTTCACCTCGATGTCGGGACCCTCGCTCGACCACTTCGGGCACTGGATCAAGAAGCGGATGACCCGGCCCACACCCCGCAAGGTCGGCCAGCTCCTCGGCCAGGGCGCCAAGTCCTGGTACGTGTACATGCTGCACACGCCGGTGCTCCCCGAGCTCGCCTGGCGCGGGCCGCTCGGCAAGCAGTGGCCGAAGATCCTCCAGCGCATGGAGAAGGTACCCGCGGGTGACTACCCGACGTCGTCGCTGCGGTCGGACGCCGCGCACGGAGCATGGCTCTACCGCGACAACGTCCGCGCCCGGATGCGCAGGCCCCGCGCCGATGCGTACGCGCACGCCCCCGTCCAGCTCATCACGCCGTCAGGCGACATCTTCCTGTCCGAGCGGCTCTACGACGAGCTGGAGTTCTGGGCACCGGAGTTGGTGCGCCGCAGCATTCCGGCCAAGCACTGGGTGCCCCGCACGCGCCCGGACCAACTGGCCGCCTGGATCACCGATTTCGTCACGTCGAAGGAGGACGGCGTGCCCACGAACGACAGCGTGGCCACGGGCAAGCACGCCGATCGCTTCGGCGGCCAGCTGGTCCTGGTCACAGGGGCGGGCAGCGGCATCGGCCGCGCCACCGCCTTCGCGTTCGCCGAGGCGGGCGCACGCGTCGTGGCCGTCGACCGGGACGCGGAGAGCGCCTCCCGCACGGCGGAGATGTCGCGTCTGATCGGTGCCCCCGAGGCCTGGGGCGAGACGGTCGACGTCACCGACGAGCAGGCCATGGAGAAGCTCGCCGAGAAGGTCGCCAGGGAGTACGGCATCGTCGACGTCCTGGTGAACAACGCCGGGATCGGGCTCTCCGGCTCGTTCCTCGACACGAGCGCCGAGGACTGGAAGAAGGTCCTCGACGTCAATCTGTGGGGCGTGATCCACGGCTGCCGGCTCTTCGGCAAGCAGATGGCCGAGCGCGGTCAGGGCGGCCACATCGTCAACACCGCGTCCGTGGCGGCGTATCAGCCGTCCAAGGCCCTGCCCGCCTACAGCACCTCCAAGGCCGCGGTCCTGATGCTCAGCGAGTGCCTGCGCGCGGAGCTGGCGGGCCAGGGCATCGGGGTCTCCGCGATATGCCCGGGCTTCGTGAACACGAACATCACGGCGACCACGCATTTCGCCGGCGTCGACGCCGAGGAGGAGAAGCGCCGGCAGAAGAAGACGTCGCGCCTGTACGGCCTGCGGAACTACCCGCCGGAGAAGGTCGCGGACGCGATCCTGCGCGCGGTCGTCAAGAACCAGGCCGTGGTACCGGTCACCCCGGAGGCCCGTGGCGCCCACCTCATGTCCCGCTTCACGCCCAAGGCCCTGCGCGCGATAGCCCGATTGGAGCCGCCGCTGTGAGCACGGAGAAGAGCACCGGCACGAACACCGAGGAGCACTACACGATCGTTCCGCGCCGGGTCTCGTTCGACTGGGAGCGGACCCCGCTGCACTGGATACCGGACGAGCCCACCGCCAGCCACGTGATCAACGTGCTGCATCTGCTTCTCCCCGCGGGAGAGCGGTGGTTCGTGAAGGTCTTCAAGGAAGGCCTGCCCCTGGTCACCGATCCGGTGCTCCTGAAGGACGTCAAGGGGTTCATGGGCCAGGAGGCCACGCACAGCGTGCAGCACGCGCATGTGCTCGACCACCTGGCGGCGCAGCGGCTCGACACCGCCGCGTTCACCAAGTACGTCGACTTCCTCTTCGAGAAACTCCTCGGCGAGAGGCCGCCGTTGGGCGCTCTGATACCGACGCAGGAGTGGCTGCGGTTCCGCCTCGCGGTCGTCGCGGCGATCGAGCAGTTCACGGCGGTCCTGGGGAACTGGGTGCTGCACGCCGAGGGTCTGGACCGCGCGGACGCCGACGAGGTCATGCTCGACCTGCTGCGCTGGCACGGCGCGGAGGAGGTCGAGCACCGCTCGGTCGCCTTCGACATGTACCAGCACTGCGGGGGCGAGGGTCTGCCCCGCTATGCCCGCCGCATCGCGGGCATGACGGTCACGGCGCCCGTGATGTTGTACCTGTGGATCTGGGGCACCGCCTATCTGATGCGCCGGGACCCCCAGCTCGCGGGGCGCCTCCGCTACTCCCTGGCCGGGCACAACAAGGCCGTCAGGAAGGGCCTTCTGCCCACGTGGCGGGAGATCGGCACGGCCATACCCCGCTACCTGCGGCGGTCGTACCATCCCTCGCAGGAAGGCTCGCTGCGCAAGGCCGTCGACTACCTGGCGGAGTCACCCGCGGCGCGGGCCGCGGCCGCTGCGGTCGGCCGAGCGGCCATCGCCTAGCACGAGGGTTTACGGAGGCGGGGAGCGTGGACGAGCAGTCGGACGCCGGGCAGGGACTCGTGGCTCACGGCACCGGGCACAGGCCGGCGGAGTACCGCATCGAGGACCTGGCGCACCACAGCGGCGCCACGGTCCGCACGATCCGCGCCTACCAGGACCGCGGCCTGCTCCCCCGGCCCGAGCGGCGCGGCCGGGCCAACGTGTACGGCGACACGCATCTGGCCCGGTTGAGACAGATCGCCGACCTGCTCGACAGGGGTTACACCCTGGCCTCCATCAAGGAGCTGCTCGAGGCCTGGGACGCGGGCCGGGGGCTCGGTGGCGTCCTGGGCCTGGTAGCCGAGGTCGGCGGCCCGTGGACGGACGAGAAGGCCGACCGGATGACCCGGGCGGAGCTGGACGCGGCGTTCGGCGGAGAGCCGGACGAGGCCGCGGTGGCCGACGCGATCGCCCTCGGAGTGCTTGAGCCCGTTTCCGGGCGGGACGACGAATTCCTGGTGCCGAGCCCTCAAGAACTCGCGGTTGCGGTGGAGTTGCATGCTGCCGGGGTTCCACTGTCCGCGATCTCGGGCCATCTACGGGAGTTGAGGGGGCAGGTCGAGCACATAGCCGCCCGTTTCCTGGAGTTCACCACCGAGCATGTATTCGCGCGCTATCTCGGTCAGCATCCGCCGAGCGAGGCGGACGCGGCGGAGGCGGCCGCTCTCGTCCGGCGCCTGAGGCCGCTGGCCCAGCAGTCGGTGGACGCCGAACTGGCGCGGGCCATGCGCCTGTTCGCGACGCGTCATCTGCAGCACCACCTCGCCGCGGGGCATCCGGCCGACCGTACGAATGGGCCGCTCCCGGTGGCGCTACCCGCGGCAACAATGCAGGCCGTGGAGGCGCTGGTTGGGCGGGAGAACGCGGCGGCCTTCGTCACCGCGGCGGCTGAACGAGAAGTGCAGGCCAGGACATTGGATGCGCTAGCGACAAGCCAGAACAATGCGCGCATTGTTGAGCAAAAGGCCTAATTTGAGCGCGCGTTGTCCACAGAATCGCCAATTAGCCTGTGGATAACCGGACTTGGTTGTGGATCAAACCTGTGGACGAAAAGTGGTGGATGAAGAGTCGGTGGACGAAAATCAAGTGCGGGGAGAACGGTTCGGAGCGAGGCTGAACGGATGAATAGAGAAGCCCCCTCCGCCGACGCGGCGGACGAGCGGCGCACCGTGAAGGTGTCGAAATACCTTTCCAAACACCTGCGCCATCAGCCGGAGAGAATCGGTCTCACGCTCGACGAGAACGGCTGGGTGGAGATCGACGCCCTTGTCGCGGCAGCCGCCGCCCACGGATTCCGCTTCACCCGTGCCGAGCTCGAGCACGTGGTGGCCGTGAACGACAAACAGCGCTTCGCCGTGGAGGGCAGCCGGATCCGCGCCAGTCAGGGCCACTCCGTCGACGTCGACCTGAAGCTGCCTCCGGCGACCCCGCCCACCTATCTCTTCCACGGCACGGTGGTCCACAACATCGCCGCGATCCGCGCCGAGGGCCTGCGGCCCATGAACCGTCACGCCGTGCACCTGTCACCCGACCGCGAGACCGCCACCCGCGTCGGGGCCCGTCGCGGACGGCCGGTCGTTCTCTCCGTCGACACAGGCGCGATGCACCGCGACGGGCACGTCTTCCAGGTCAGCGCCAACGGCGTCTGGCTCACCGCCGCCGTGCCCACCGCATATATCCGCTTCCCGGCCGCCCACTGACCTACCCCCACACACCGGCTCGACCGGAGTGAGCTGCGAGGGCGCGGTTTCCAGGGGCATACGCTCTGATCCATGAGTTTGCGTCTGAGCACCGTGATCCTGCCCGTCCGCCGCTGGCACGAGGGGGGGCAAGGAGCGCTGGCAGCGGGCGGAGGAGCTGGGGTTCCACACCGCGTACACCTACGACCACCTCTCCTGGCGGACCTTCCGTGACGGGCCCTGGTTCGGCGCGGTGCCGACCCTGACCG
The DNA here is from genome assembly GCF_055577715.1 of Streptomyces sp. NPDC033177. Classification (NCBI taxonomy): domain Bacteria; kingdom Bacillati; phylum Actinomycetota; class Actinomycetes; order Kitasatosporales; family Streptomycetaceae; genus Streptomyces; species Streptomyces sp. NPDC033177. The sequence continues at coordinate 184,509 of NZ_JBVIPS010000008.1, forward strand.
CCGCCGCGGCCGCCACCGACCATCTGCGCCTCGGCACCCTGGTCACCTCGCCGAACTTCCGGCACCCGGTGACCCTCGCCAAGGACCTGATCACACTGGACGACGTGTCCGACGGCCGGATCACCCTCGGCATCGGCGCGGGCGGCAACGGCTTCGACGCCACCGCGCTGCTCAAGGCGGGCGAGGAGCCCTGGACCCCGCGCGCACGGGCCGATCACTTCGGCGAGTTCCTGCCGCTGCTCGACCGCCTTCTCACCGAGGACGTCGTCTCGTACGAAGGCGAGTACTACTCCGCATCCGAGGTGCGCAACATCCCGGGCTGCGTCCAGCGTCCCCGGCTGCCCTTCGCGGTCGCCGCCACCGGACCGCGCGGCCTGAAGCTCGCCGCGCGTCACGGACAGGCCTGGGTGACCACGGGCGACCCGAAACTCTTCGAGAACGGCACCCCGGAGCAATCACTTCGAGCCATCCGCGGACAGGCCGACAAGCTGGCCGCCGCCTGCGACGCGATCGGCCGGGACGTCGCCGAGCTCGACAAGATCCTGCTCACCGGGTTCACCCCGGACCGTCCCCTCGACTCCTTCGACGCCTTCGTCGACTTCGCCGGCAACCACGCTGAGCTGGGCTTCAACGAGATCGTGCTGCACTGGCCGCTGCCGGGAACGGCTTTCGCAGCCGACGAGAAGATCTTCGAACGGATCGCCACGGAGGCACTGGTGCAGCTGGGCGGCAGCACAGCAGAGGCATAAAGGCACTCAGATGTGCGCCCCAGCGCACGCCCGTGCACGCAAGTGCGGGACAATCGATGGCGTGACCTCAGCTACCCCACGGCCCAAGACCCCGGCCGTCCCCGCCCCCCACCGGCCCAAGGCCCGGCTGATCGCCACGGACCTGGACGGCACCCTCCTTCGTGACGACAAGTCCGTGTCCGACCGCACCGTCGCCGCACTCGCCGCCGCCGAGCGGGCCGGGATCGAGGTCTTCTTCGTGACCGGCCGCCCGGCACGCTGGATGGACGTCGTCAGCGCTCACGTGCACGGCCACGGCCTCGCCATCTGCGGCAACGGCGCAGCCGTGGTCGACCTGCACGACGGGTCGGGCGGCCATCGCTTCGTGAAGGTGCGGGAGCTGCGGCGCGAGGACGCGCTCGACGTCGTCCGGCTGCTGCGCGCGGCGGCCCCCGGCACGTCCTTCGCGGTCGAGCGGACCGGCGGACTGCACCACGAGCCGACGTACCCGCCCCTGCACCTGGAGCCCGGCGAGAGCATCGCCCCCGCGGAGAAGCTGCTCGCCGAGGACTCCGAGAACGCGACCCAGCCCATCCTGAAGGTGCTCGCCTTCCACCCCGAGCTCGCGCCCGACGACTTCCTTGTCGTGGCCCGCGAGGCCGTGCGCGGCCAGGTGGAGATCACCCGGTCGAGCCCGAGCGCCCTGCTCGAGATCAGCGGCCCGGGAGTGTCCAAGGCCAGCACGCTGGAGCTGTGCTGCGCCGAGCGCGGCATCACGCCCGCGGAGGTCGTCGCCTTCGGGGACATGCCGAACGACATCGAGATGCTCACCTGGGCGGGCACGTCGTTCGCGATGGGCAACGCCCACCCGGACGTGCTCGCCGCCGCTTCGGGCCGCACGGTCGCCAACAACGAGGACGGCGTCGCGGTCGTCATCGAACGGATCCTGCGCGAACAGCAGGACCTGTAGCGAGACCCACGACGGGACCCCTCCTGGTAACCCACGACGGACGACGGGACCCCTCCTAGTAACACGACGGGCCCCCTCCTAGTAAGGCGCCTGCCACACCACGGCCGTGCCCCCGCCGTTCTCGCCGATGCCGGGCCCGTACCAACTGTCCCCGCCGAGCGACTCCGCGCGCCTCTTGAGGTTCTTCAGGCCGCTGCGCCGGCCGCCCTCCGCGATGCCGACCCCGTCGTCCGAGACGGTCAGGCGTACGCCCTGCTGCCCGTCGGGCAGGAGCACCGTCGCGTCGACGACGACGTCGATGCGGTCGGCCCGCGCGTGCCGGAACGCGTTGGACAGCGCCTCGCGCAGGGCCGCGATGAGGTTCTTCCCGGTGAGCTCGCCGACGACGGTGTCGACGGGTCCGACGAAGTGGTGCGAGGGCTTGAAGCCCAGCGGCACGGCAGCCATGTTGATCTCGCGAAGGACCCGCGTCCGCAGCCCCGAAGGAGCCTCGGCCGGCCCCTGCTGCAAGGCGAAGATCGCCGTCCGGATCTCCTGGATCGTCACGTCCAGCTCGTCGACGGCCTTGCCCACACCCGTCTGCACCTCGGGCACGACGGACCTGCGCTGCGCGCTCTCCAGCATCATCCCGGTGGCGAACAGGCGCTGGATCACGAGGTCGTGCAGGTCCCGCGCGATCCGGTCGCGGTCCTCGTACACCGCGAGCCGCTCACGGTCGCGCTGCGCCTCGGCCATCATCAGAGCGAGCGCGGCCTGCGAGGCGAACTGGGTGGCGAGGGTCCGCTCGGTCTCGCTGAACGGCCGGGCGCCACGCGCGCGTGGCGTGACGAGCGTCCCCATGACGCGGCCGTCGCTCTGCAGCGGCAGCATCATGACGGGTCCGTAGCCGCGGGCCAGGTCGGTCATGACGCGCGGGTCCGTGGCCGCGTCGTCGATGAACACGGAGTCCCCGGCGAGCAGATCGGTGATGATGCGGCTCTCCGGGGGAACGATCACGCCGAGCATTCCGGAGGGTTCGTCCGAGGAGACGGCGACGATCTCCATGCCGCCCTCCTCGTCGGGCAGGAGCACGATCCCGGCTGCCGAGTCGGCGAGATGGCGGGCCTGTTCGGCCACGACGGCGAGCGACTCCTCCGCGTCGCTGCCCGAGAGCAGCGCCGTGGTGACCGCCACGGAGCCGTCGATCCAGCGTTCGCGCTGCATGGCGGCTTCGTAGAGGCGGGCGTTGCCGATGGCGATGCCCGCCTCCGTCGCGAGGACGCGGACCATGTGCACGTCGTACTCGTTGAAGTCGGCGCCGCCACGCTTCTCGGTCAGGTAGAGGTTGCCGAAGATCTCGCCCTGGACGCGGATGGGGACACCGAGGAAGGTCCGCATGGGCGGGTGGTGGGCCGGGAAGCCGCACGAGCGCGGGTCGGCGGAGAGGTCAGCGAGACGCAGGGTCTCCGGCTGGTGGATGAGGGCGCCGAGGATGCCCTTGTGCCCGTCGGGCAACCGCCCGATCCGCTCGGCCGTCTCCTCGCCGATCCCGACGTGGACGAAGTCGGAGAGCCCCTTGCCGTCTTCCGAGACGACGCCGATCGCCGCGTAGTGGGCGTCCGCGAGCTCGGCCGCCGTCTCGCAGATGCGGTCGAGCGTGGTGTGCAGTTCGAGCCCGGCGCCGACGGAACGCATCGCCTCCAGGAGCTGCGGCACGCGCGCGGTGAGCTCGGGGGAGAGCCCCTGCAGGCTGCGGGTCGCCTTCTTCGCGGCCTCTATGGCGTCCGATGAGCCGTCGGGTTGCGGAGAGGCGGCGGAGGCCGAGGGCGCTGACATGCCTTTGAGAGTAGTTAGTCCTATTTGGCGAGGAAAGTCGGGGCGTGCCCCGAACTGGTCACACGCGGTTTGGCGCAGGCCCCCTCGCCCCGCTCCCTATCCAGCCGCCGTCATCAGCAGATCGGCCGCCCGCTCCCGTTCCAGCATGCGCCGCAGCGGCCCGTCCACAAGGACGAGGTCCGCGTACGCACCGCGCTGCACCACCTGACCCGCGTCCAGGACGATCACCTCGTCCACCGCGTCGAGCCCGGCGAGCCGGTGCGTGATGAGCAGCGTCGTACGGCCCTCGGTGGCGGCGAGGAGGTCGTCGGTGAGGGCGTCGGCGGTCGGCAGGTCGAGATGTTCGGCCGGCTCGTCGAGGACGAGGACGGGGAAGTCCGCGAGCAGCGCGCGGGCCAGGGCGATGCGCTGGCGCTGGCCTCCGGAGAGACGGGCCCCGTGCTCGCCGACCAGGGTGTCGAGCCCCGCCGGGAGCGAGTCGGTCCACTCCCGCAGCCGGGCCCGCGCGAGGGCGCCACGCAGTTCGTCGTCGGTGGCACCCTTCCGCGCGATGAGCAGGTTCTCGCGTACGGAGCTGTCGAAGATGTGCGCGTCCTGCGCGCACAGCCCGACGAGTTCACGCACGGTGTCGCCGTCGAGGGAGGCCGCGTCCGTGCCGCCCAGGCTGTACGTGCCTTCGCTCGCCCCCAGGAACCGCAGCAGCACCTGGGCGAGCGTCGTCTTGCCGGAACCCGAGGGGCCGACCACCGCGACACGCCGCCCGCGCTCCAGGGTCAGGCCGACGCCCGCGAGCGCGTCCCGACCCTGCCCCTCGTACCGGGCGTACAGTCCCTCGACGCGGAGCGGGAAGGGCGTCTGCGGGCGCTGTGCGGGCACGGCGGGCTCGGGTACGGGTTCGGGTGCGTCGAGGACCTCATAGACGCGCTCGGCGCTCTTCCTGACGCGCTGGCGGTACTGCACGGCGAGCGGCAGCCCCAGGACGGCCTCGAAGGCGGCGAGCGGGGTGAGGATGACCACGGCGAGCGCTACGCCGCTGAGCCGTCCGTCGTGCAGCGCCTGTACTCCGACCACGGCGGCGGCGGTCACGGTGAGTCCGGTGGCGAGCGCGCCGAGCCCGTCGCCGAGCGCGGTGGCCGTGGCGGTCCGTGACGCGATCCGGGTCAGCTCGGCGTCGGCCTCCTTCGCCTTGGCCGTGCGCCGGGTCAGTGCGCCCGCGACCGTCAACTCGGCGGTACCGGTGAGGAGATCGGCCACGCGGGTGGCCAGCGCCCCGCGGGCGGGGGCGAGCTTGCGCTCCGCCCGGCGGGCGACGGCTCCGGAGAGCAGCGGTACGCCCACCCCGGCGAGGAGCAGACCGGCGGCGAGGACAGCGCCGGCCTCGGGCAGCAGCCAGGCGGTGAAGCCGACCGCTCCGGCGCCCACCACCGCGGCGGCCGACGCGGGCAGGAGCCAGCGCAGCCAGTAGTCCTGCAGGGCGTCCACGTCGGCGACCAGGCGGGAGAGCAGGTCGCCGCGGCGGGTCTTCCTGAGCCCGGCCGGGGCGAGGCGCTCAAGGCGCCGGTAGACGGCCACGCGGGTGTCGGCCAGCATGCGCAGGACGGCGTCGTGCGAGACGAGGCGCTCCGCGTAACGGAAGACGGCACGGCCCATGCCGAAGGCGCGGGTCGCCGTCACGGCGATCATCAGGTACATCACCGGCGGCTGCTCCGACGCCCTGCTGATCAGGTACCCCGAGGTGGCCATCAGCCCCACGGAGCTGCCGATCGCCAGGGCGCCCAGAAGCAGGGCGAGCACGAGCTTGCCCTTGCGTGCCTGCGCGGCACCCCGCACCCGGGCAAGGACGTCGCCCTTCTGCCGGGGGCTCTCGTACGAACTCTTCGGCAGGGGGCCCTCGTACGCGTCCCCCGGGGCGGCCTGCGTCTCCGGGCGCCCCAAGGACGACTCCAGGTGCCCCAAGGCCCCGTCGCCCACCCCCGCGTCCACCGCAGCCCGCGAAAGCGCCGCCCCGTCCAGCCCACGCTGCCGGGAAGCGCCAAGCCGTACGACCCGGCCCGCCACCGCCAGCAACGCCGGCCGGTGCACGACGAGCAGCACGGTCCGCCCCACGGCCAGCCGCCGCACCGCCTCGACGACCCCGGCCTCGGTCTCCCCGTCCAGGGCGGCCGTCGGCTCATCCAGCAGGACCACAGGGCGGTCGGCCAGGAACGCCCGCGCCAGGGCCAGGCGCTGCCGCTGCCCGGCGGACAGACCCGCGCCGTCCTCCCCGAGCTGCGTCTCCACGCCACCCGGCAGCGCGGACACGAACTCCCATGCCCCCGCCGACTCCAACGCGTCCCGCACGGAGGCGTCGTCCGCGTCCGGCCGCGCAAGGCGTACGTTCTCCGCGACGGACCCGGCGTACAGGTGCGGTCGCTGCGGGACCCAGGCGATCCGCTCCCGCCACCGCTCCGGCGCCACCTCGGCCAGGTCGACGCCCCCGACGCACACCCGGCCCTCGGCAGGCTCGACGAACCCGAGGATCGTGTCGAGCAGCGTCGACTTGCCCACGCCGCTGGGCCCGACCAGAGCCACGGTCTCGCCGGGCTCCACCGCGAACGACACCCCGGAGACGGCGTCAGAGGACCGCCCCGGATACCGGACCGTCACGCCTTCCACGCTCAGCGTCCCCGCAGGCGCTGCGGCTTGCCCCGCGACCCGTACGGGAGCCTCCAGAACCTCGAAGATCTCCTCGGCGGCGGAGAGCCCCTCCGCCGCCGCGTGGTACTGCGCCCCGACCTGGCGCAGCGGCAGATAGGCCTCGGGCGCGAGGATCAGGATGACCAGACCCACGTACAGATCCATGTCGCCGTGGACGAGCCGCATCCCGATGGTCACGGCGACCAGCGCCACCGACAGCGTCGCGAGGAGTTCGAGCGCGAAGGACGACAGGAAGGCGATGCGCAGCGTACGCATCGTCGCCTGCCGGTACTCGCCCGTAATCTGCCGGATCGACTCGGCCTGGGCCTTCGCGCGCCCGAACACCTTCAGGGTCGGCAGTCCCGCCACCACGTCCAGGAAGTGGCCCGACAGGCGCGAGAGGAGCCGCCACTGACGGTCCATCCGGTTCTGGGTCGCCATGCCGATCAGGATCATGAAGACCGGGATGAGCGGCAGCGTCACGACGATGATCGCCGCCGACACCCAGTCCTCGGTGACGATCCGCGCGAGCACCGCCACCGGAACCACCACCGCGAGCCCCAACTGCGGCAGATAACGCGAGAAGTAGTCGTCGAGTGCGTCCACGCCTCGCGTCGCCAGCGACACCAGCGAACCCGTCCGCTGGCTGCTCAGCCAGCCGGGACCCAACTGCCCCGCCCGGTCGAGCAGCCGCCCCCGCAACTCCGACTTCACCGCGGCGCTCGCCCGGTGAGCGGCGAGTTCGGTCAGCCAGGCGACGAACGCCCGCCCGACCGCGACGACCACGAGCAGGACGATCGGCGTCCGCAGGTCACCGAGGGCGAGCCCCTTCTGGAAGGCCCCGACCACGATCTCGGCGATGAGCATCGCCTGGGCGACGACCAGGCCCGCCCCGGCGACGCCGAGGACCACCACCGCGGCCAGGAAGAACCGGGTGGCGCGGGCGTACCGGAGCAGACGCGGGTCGATTGGTTTCACGTGAAACACACCCTCCGAGGGACCGGAAGAGACTGCCGAGGAGCTCAAGGGCCGGAAGAGACTGCCGAAGAACTCAGGGATCAGGAAAAGGGATCAAGGAACAAGCACTCAGTGCGCGGCATCCGCGATGTGCTGCGTGCCGATCCGCTTGCGGAACACCCAGTAGGTCCACGACTGGTAGAGCAGCACGATCGGCGTCGCGATGCCCGCGCACCAGGTCATGATCTTCAGGGTGTAGGGGCTCGACGAGGCATTGGTGACCGTGAGGTTCCACTCCTCGTTCAGCGACGACGGCATGACGTTCGGGAAGAGCGTCAGGAAGAGCATCGCCACGGCGGCCGCGATCGTGATGCCCGAAAGCGCGAACGACCAGCCCTCGCGCCCCATCTTGATCGCCCCGATGGCACCGACCAGCGCGACCACGGCCACGGCCATCGCGACCAGGCTCTTGCCGTTGCCGTTGTCCGCCTGCGTCCAGAGCAGGAATCCGAGCGCCAGGACAGCGGTCACCAGGCCGAGCCCGAACGCCAGCTTCCGCGCCCGCATCCGGATGTCCCCCACCGTCTTGAGCGAGGCGAAGACCGCGCCGTGGAAGGTGAACAGCGTCAAGGTGACCAGGCCACCCAGGATGCCGTACGGGTTCAGCAGGTCCCAGAAGTTGCCCACGTACTCCTTGTGGGCATCGATCTTCACGCCGCGCGTGATGTTGGCGAAGGCCACGCCCCACATCACCGCCGGGATCAGCGAGGTCCAGAAGATGGCCTGCTCCCAGTTGCGCTGCCACTTCTCCTCGGGCCGCTTCGCCCGGTACTCGAAGGCGACGCCCCGCACGATCAGGCAGAGCAGGATGATCAGAAGCGGCAGGTAGAAGCCCGAGAAGAGCGTCGCGTACCACTCGGGGAAGGCGGCGAAGGTCGCGCCGCCCGCCGTGAGCAGCCACACCTCGTTGCCGTCCCAGACGGGACCGATGGTGTTGATCAGGACCCGCTTCTCGGTCCGGTCACGGGCGAGGAGCTTGGTGAGGATGCCGATCCCGAAGTCGAAGCCCTCCAGGAAGAAGTAGCCGATCCACAGGACTGCGATCAGCACGAACCAGACGTCGTGAAGTTCCATGTCGATCAACTCCCTCAGTACGAGAAGGCCATGGGCCGGTCGGCGTCGGCGTCGTCATCGGAACCCGATCCCGGTCCGGGGCCGCCGATCTTGGTGGGCGGGTTGAGGTCGGCCTCGGTGAGCTCGGGCGGACCCGCCTTGATGTACTTGAGCAGCAGCTTCACCTCGATCACCGCGAGGATCGCGTAGATCCCGGTGAACACGACCAGCGAGGTGATCACCTCACCCTGCGAGACCCCCGGCGAGACCGCGTCCTGGGTCTTCAGGACGCCGTAGACCACCCAGGGCTGCCGCCCGGTCTCGGTGAAGATCCAGCCCCAGGCCGTGCCGATGAGGGGGAAGATCAGCGTCCACTGGGAGAGCCGCCACCACCAGTTGCCGAGCTTGGGCGTCAGCTCCCTGTTCTTGGTGAGCATCAGCTTCGGCACGTCGTCCGCGCCCGTACGGTGCTCCGGAGCGAGCCAGAACTTCTTCCGTGTGAGCCACAGCCCGGCGGTGCACAGGGCCATCGAGACCCCGCCGAAGCCGATCATCCAGCGGTAGGACCAGTAGGCGGTGGGGATGTTGGGCCGGTAGTCGCCGGGACCGTACTTCTCCTGCGCCTCCCGGTTGAGGTCGTTGATGCCGGGAATCTCGGCGCTGAAGTTGTTCTTGGCGAGGAAGGACAGCACCCCCGGGACCTCGATGGCGACCTTGTTGTGGCCCTCGGAGACATCGCCGTACGCGAAGAGCGAGAACGGCGCCGGCTTCTCCGACTCCCACAGCGCCTCGGCGGCCGACATCTTCATCGGCTGCTGCTCGTACATGACCTTGCCGAGGGTGTCGGCGCTGACCACGGTGAGCAGCGTGCCGACGAACGCGGTGACCAGTCCGAGCCGCATCGACATCCGCATGGTGCGAATGTGCTGCTTCTTACGGAGGTGGAAGATCGCGATGCCGGTCATGAAGGCGCCGCCGACGAGGATGGCCGCCGATATGACGTGGAAGAAGTTGACCAGCGCCGTCTCCTGGAAGAGCACCTTCGCGAAGTCGGTGAGCTCCGCGCGCTTGGTGCCGTCCCGCTCCGCGATCTTGTAACCGACCGGGTGCTGCATAAAGGCGTTGGCGGCGATGATGAAGTACGCCGACGCGATGGTCCCGGCGGAGACGATCCAGATCGTGGCGCAGTGCAGCTTCTTCGGGAGCTTGTCCCAGCCGAAGATCCACAGACCGATGAAGGTCGACTCGAAGAAGAAGGCGATCAGGGCCTCGAAGGCGAGCGGCGCCCCGAAGACGTCACCGACGAAGCGCGAGTAGTCGGACCAGTTCATGCCGAACTGGAACTCCTGGACGATGCCGGTGACGACGCCCATCGCGATGTTGATCAGGAACAGCTTTCCCCAGAACTTGGTCGCCCTGAGGTAGTGCTCCTTGCCCGTACGCACCCAGGCCGTCTCCAGGATCGCCGTGAGGGCGGCCAGAGAGATCGTCAGCGGGACGAACAGGAAGTGGTAGACGGTGGTGATGCCGAACTGCCATCGCGCCAGGGTCTCCGGCGCCAGAGCCAGGTCCACGTCGACTTCTCCTTACGGCCGTGATCACTCGGCGGTTTGCCCCTTAAATCCCTCTGATCTTCGGAGGAACCGGGACACGCTTGTGAACGCGTTCACATTCACAAGCAATTATGACGTACTGCTTATCGGCCTGGTAAGGGGGGTCCCCCTTACTCGGGGACCCTCGCTCGGGGGAACGCGAGAAGGCCCCGGGGAGCACACGCCCCGGGGCCTTCTCTTCCACTAGATCTGGAGGCTAGAGCTCCTTGCGGAACGCCTCCGCTGCCTGCAGGAAGATGTCGTTGGCCTCGGTCTCCCCGATCGTGGCCCGCATCCCCTCGCCCGCGAACGGCCGCACCACCACGCCGGCCTTCTCGCACGCCGCCGCGAAGTCGGCCGTACGCTCCCCGAGCCGCAGCCACACGAAGTTCGCCTGCGTCTCGGGCACCGTCCAGCCCTGCCCCCGCAGCGTCTCGACCACCCGCGTGCGCTCGCCGACCAGCGAGCCGACGCGGCCCATCAGCTCGTCCTCGGCCCGCAGCGAGGCCACCGCCGCGTCCTGCGCGAGCTGGCTCACCCCGAAGGGCACCGCCGTCTTGCGCAGGGCGGCCGCCACCGGCTCATGGGCGATGGCGAAGCCGACGCGCAGCCCCGCGAGGCCGTACGCCTTGGAGAACGTACGCAGCACGGCGACATTCGGACGCTCGCGGTAGATCTCGACGCCGTCCGGCACCTCGGGGTCGCGGATGAACTCGCGGTAGGCCTCGTCGAGGACGACAAGGACATCGCTCGGCACCCGGTCGAGGAATCGTTCCAGCTCGGCCCTGCGGACCACGGTGCCGGTCGGGTTGTTCGGGTTGCAGACGAAGATCAGCCGCGTCCGGTCGGTGATGGCGTCGGCCATCGCGTCCAGGTCGTGGACGTCCCCCGGCGTCAGCGGCACCTTGACCGACGTGGCCCCGCTCACCTGCGTGATGATCGGGTACGCCTCGAAGGACCGCCAGGCGTAGATGACCTCGTCCCCCGGACCGGAGGTGGCCTGGATCAGTTGCTGCGCGACACCGACGGAACCGGTCCCCGTCGCCACATGGGACACCGGCACCCCGAAGCGCTCGGCGAGCTCGCTCATCAGGCTCGTGCACGCCATGTCGGGGTAGCGGTTGAACGCGCCCGCGGCGGCCAGCGCGCTCTCCATGACGCCCGGCAGGGGCGGGTAGGGGTTCTCGTTCGAGGACAGCTTGTAGGCCACCGGGCCATCGGCCGCGGCGGGCTTCCCCGGCTTGTACGTGGGGATACCCTCCAGCTCGGCACGCAGCCTCGGGCTCGTCTCGCTCACCGCAGTCCTCCTCTTGAACACCTGAACACCCTGACTTCAATACTCCTCACCTTATGAGGATTCAGCTCTGGTGCGAATGGGTCAGCGGTATCCGCTCCTCCGGGCGCGCAACGAGGGGGGAGCGCTCCCTTCTCCAGCGCGCGCCCGTGGCTCACTCCGTGGCGCGCATCACCCGTGAAGGTGAGTTGAGACCTCTTCGAGACATCGCTCATTTGGCAGGCCTGTGCGCAGCGACAAGGGACCGTCCACCTCAAGGAGGCCCAACTCCCATGCAATCCAAGGCCGTTGCCCAACTTTGATCATGCAGAAACGTGCCTGTCAACGAGTGAATATGCGTCCGCACTACCCACCCTCATGAGCCCTACTATCGGCTCGCCATGACAGCAGCAGGGAACCACCAGGTGAGCCGAGCGGAGACCGCCCGCCGGGGCAACCGGCAGAGCCGAGCGGGCATCAGAGACGTCGCCGCAGCAGCCGGTGTCTCCATCACGACTGTCTCCGATGCTCTCAACGGCAAGGGCCGGCTCCCGGACGCCACCCGACGCCATGTCCGCGAGGTCGCCGAACGGCTGGGCTATCGCCCTTCCGCGGCGGCCCGAACGCTCCGTACCGGCAAGTCGGGCCTCATCGGCCTGACTGTGACGACCTACGGGGATGAACCTTTCACCTTCACCGAATTCGCGTACTTCGCGGAGATGGCCAGAGCCGCGACCTCGGCCGCGCTGGCCCGCGGCTACGCCCTTGTCATCCTTCCCGCCACCTCCCGGCGCAGCCCGGTCGACGTGTGGTCGAACGTCGCGCTCGACGGCACCGTCGTCGTCGATCCGTCCGACCACGACCCCGTCGTCAGCGAACTGGTGCGCCAGGGCCTACCCGTCGTGTCCGACGGACGTCCTGCCGGGTCCCTCCCGGTCACCGCCTGGGTCGACAACGACCACGAAGCGGCGGTCCTTGAGATCCTCGACCACCTCGCGGCGTCCGGAGCGCGCCGCATCGGGCTGCTCACCGGGACCACCACGGACACCTACACCCATCTGTCCACCACCGCCTATCTGCGCTGGTGCGAGCGCGTCGGCCAGGACCCGGTCTACGAGTCCTACCCGGCCCACGACCCGTGTGCCGGCGCGGTCGCGGCCGACCGGCTGCTCGCCCGGCCCGACCGTCCCGACGCCGTGTACGGCCTCTTCGACCCGAACGGCACCGATCTCCTCGCGGCCGCCCGCCGGTACGGACTGCGTGTCCCGGACGACCTGCTGCTCGTGTGCTGCAGCGAGTCCACCGTCTACGCCACCACCGAACCGCCCATCACCACGCTCTCGCTCAAACCCCGGCGCATCGGCACAGCCGTCGTCCAACTCCTCATCGACGCCATCGAAGGTCTGGATTCGGGCCGGCCCGTCGAGCAGGTGATACCGACGGAGCTGATCGTGCGCACCTCGTCCGAGCGACGTCCACCGCGTACGACGGTCAGCCCACCCCGCTCACCGGGACCCGGTTGAGCGGGCCGCCCCGCGGGGAGAACCCCGTCAATCGGCCGTCGTCCGGCCGTCAACCAGCACTGCCTGGCGCATCTCGGCCGTGGCTTGGGGGGAAACCCCCACCCAATTCGGGAGAAAACCTCGGTGAACCGGGGTTCAGCACTGATTCACCACCCCTGGTGCACCACACAGCGCGAGCCGCATTCCTATGATGGGCGGACGACACCGCGGGCCGCTGCGACCAGGCAGTCCGATCTCGGTGCAGATGCGGCGCAATGGTGGTGGAGGGGTCGATGACTCAGGGGGCCGGTCAGGGACCCGATGTGCGGACGGCGACGTTGCGCGACTTCCGCGTTCCGGCGTACGTCCACGAGACCGGTCCGGTCCAGGGGGACCCGGCGGGCGTGGCCGTTCCGGGCGCCCCCGGGGAGGCCCCCGGATCGCTGGATGACGGTTACACCCCAACCCAGCGCGACCTGCCGGTCATCAACCGCACAGACACCGTGCAAGTGGAGGTGCAGGCCATGCCCGAGCCTCCGCAGGCGCCGGCGTCCGACGAACACGGCCCGCTGTTCGTGGTGGGCGACGTGCACGGCTATCTGGACGAGCTGCTCGCGGCGCTCCAGGAGCAGGGCCTCATCGACGCCGAAGGCGACTGGTCCGCGGGCAACGCGCGCCTGTGGTTCCTCGGCGACTTCACCGACCGCGGCCCGGACGGCATCGGCGTCATCGACCTCGTGATGCGCCTGTCCGCCCAGGCGGCGGCCGCGGGCGGCTACTGCAAGGCGCTCATGGGCAACCACGAGTTGCTCCTGCTCGGCGCGAAGCGGTTCGGCGACACCCCGGTCAACTCGGGCGCCGGTACGGCCACCTTCCAGGCCGCCTGGCTCCTGAACGGCGGCCAGAAGACCGACATGGAGCGCCTCGAGGACCACCATCTGCAGTGGATGGCGCGCCTCGACGCGATCGAGTCGGAGGACGGGCACCTCCTGATGCACTCCGACACAACCGCCTATCTGGATTACGGCGACTCGATCGAGGCCGTGAACGACACGGTCCGCGAGACCCTCACGCGCAACGACGCCGACGAGTGCTGGGACCTCTTCCGGAAGTTCACCAAGCGCTTCGCCTTCCGCGACGAGTCGGGCCCCTCAGCCGTACGCGAACTCCTCGACATGTACGGCGGCCACCGCATCGTGCATGGCCACAGCCCTATCCCGTATCTGCTCGGCGATGTCGGCTCCGAGGATGACTCGGACGGCGGCGGTCCCGTCATCGAGGGCCCACACATCTACGCAGGCGGACTGGCCATCGCCATGGACGGCGGCGTGACCATGGCCGGAAAGCTGCTGGTCTGCCAACTGCCCCTGGATAACTGAGCGTTCGCCGGGCAGGCGCACCACTACAGGATCACGCTGGCCAGGGGGTCTATTTCTGGAAACCCCCTGTCACCGCGTGCCTCCACGGCTCTACCATCGGCTTATCCGTAGCAGGCTCCCCTCCGTTCCTGCCCGACGGCTCGCACCCATGCGAGCCCCAAGCCCTACGGAGCATCGGGGGATGCACATGAACAGCGCTCCACACCTGCTCAATGAGGACCGCCCCGAGTACGAGCGGATCCTCGATGAGGCGCTGCGCACGGCACCGAATCGTCCTGATCTCGCCGCAGTGGGCGAACGGCTCAATCCCGAGCAGCTGCGCACCATGGCCCTGAACGCCACTGCGCTGATCACTGCCGCCGCCACGACCGAGTACACGCACTATGTGAAGGTCCGCGAGGAACTGCGCGAAGGCGGATCTGCCGCACCATCCATCAGGGAGCGGAGCACCGAGGGTCCGGCGGAAGCCGGCTCCGGAGGCCTCGGTCTCGCCACCACGATGGGGGAGGTCACCACCCAGGCTTCCGGGGCGGGGGCCATCGCCGTCGTCGCGGTGCTCGCACCGGTCCTGGCCGGGGCAGCCGCCGCGATCTTCCTGCTCGTCGGCTACATCCTGAAGATGCTCAATCCCGAGCCCGCCTTCGCGGAGACCCTGCTCACCGCGGGGTGGCTGTTCGGCGCGCTCACCGCAGGGGGCATCCTGATCGCCGCGATCGGCCTGCTCCTGACCGCCCTGCGCAACGGCTCCACGTCGCTCCAGGCCGGTGCGCACGGGGAACGGAACGAGGAGGTGGTTCGCGCCAGGGAAGCCTGGGGCGAGGCACTGATGGAGCGCGGCGTCCTGCCGTTCCTGCGGGAGGCGCTCGCGGACCCGGGGGCGGCGCACGCGGCTCGTACACCGTCGTCGGACCCGGGCGGCCGCATGCCGCAACTCGGCTACAACAGGCCGGGGTTCAGCAGCCCGGAGGGCGGCCCGGCGGCGGGACCGCGCCCGAGCTTCTCCAGTCCGGACTTCTCGAGCCCGGACTTCGGCGGTCCCGACCACAAGCCGGAGTAGTACGCGACGCTGCTTCGGGCGGGCGCGGTGCCCGCCCGAAGCGCGGCGCGTGGCATCGCTCAGTCGGCGATGGGCAGGTACACGCGGTTTCCTGCTGCCGCGAACTCCTTGGACTTCTGGTCCATGCCCGCCGCGATCTCGTCCTGCGTGCCGCCGTGCTCACGCCGGATGTCGTGCGAGATCTTCATGGAGCAGAACTTCGGCCCGCACATCGAGCAGAAGTGCGCCGTCTTCGCGGGCTCCGCCGGCAGTGTCTCGTCGTGGAACTCCCGTGCCGTGACCGGGTCGAGGGCCAGGTTGAACTGGTCCTCCCAGCGGAACTCGAAACGGGCGTCCGAGAGCGCGTCGTCCCAGTCCTGCGCGCCCGGGTGCCCCTTGGCGAGGTCCGCCGCATGGGCCGCGATCTTGTACGTGATGACGCCGGTCTTCACGTCGTCCCGGTTGGGCAGGCCGAGGTGTTCCTTGGGCGTGACGTAGCAGAGCATTGCCGTGCCCCACCAGCCGATCATCGCGGCGCCGATGCCGGAGGTGATGTGGTCGTACGCGGGCGCGATGTCGGTGGTCAGCGGGCCGAGGGTGTAGAACGGCGCCTCCTCGCAGATCTCCTGCTGAAGGTCGATGTTCTCCTTGATCTTGTGCATCGGGACGTGACCGGGACCCTCGATCATCGTCTGTACGTGATGACGCTTGGCGATCGTGTTGAGTTCCCCGAGGGTGCGCAACTCGGCGAACTGCGCCTCGTCGTTGGCGTCCGCGATCGAACCGGGACGCAGACCGTCGCCGAGCGAGTACGTCACGTCGTACGAGGCGAGGATCTCGCAGAGCTCCTCGAAGTTCTCGTAGAGGAAGCTCTCCTTGTGGTGCGCGAGACACCAGGCCGCCATGATCGAGCCGCCGCGCGAGACGATGCCGGTCTTGCGGTTGGCGGTCAGCGGGACGTACGGAAGGCGCACGCCCGCGTGCACCGTCATGTAGTCCACGCCCTGTTCGGCCTGCTCGATGACCGTGTCCTTGTAGATCTCCCAGGTCAGCGCCTCGGCCTGGCCGTCGACCTTCTCCAGGGCCTGGTAGAGCGGCACGGTGCCGATGGGCACGGGGGAGTTGCGCAGGACCCACTCGCGGGTGGTGTGGATGTTGCGCCCGGTGGACAGGTCCATGACTGTGTCGGCGCCCCACTTGGTCGCCCAGGTCATCTTGTCCACCTCCTCCTCGATGGAGGAGGTGACCGCGGAGTTGCCGATGTTGGCGTTGACCTTCACCAGGAACTTCTTGCCGATGATCATCGGCTCGATCTCCGGGTGATTGACGTTGGCGGGGATGACCGCGCGGCCCGCGGCGACCTCCGCGCGCACGACCTCGGGGTCGAGGTTCTCGCGGATCCCGATGAACTCCATCTCGGGGGTGATCTCGCCGCGGCGGGCGTACGCGAGCTGCGTCACCGCCTGGCCCGCACGCCCCCTGCGCGGCTGGCGCGGGCGGCCGGGGAAGACCGCGTCGAGGTTCTTCAGGCCCCCGCGCGGCGAGGTGTGCTTGATGCCGTCGTCCTCGGGACGGGGCGGGCGGCCCACGTACTCCTCGGTGTCGCCGCGGGCGATGATCCAGTTCTCGCGCAGCGGCGCGAGGCCCCTGCGGACGTCGGTGTCGATGGACTCGTCGGTGTAAGGCCCCGAAGTGTCGTACAGGGTCACGGCCTTGCCGTTGGTGAGGTGCACCTGGCGGACAGGCACCCGCAGATCGGGGCGCGAGCCCTCGACGTACGCCTTGTGCCAGCCGATGGACTTCCCGGCCTCGTCGCTCTGGTTCTGTGTGTTCTGCGTCGAGGCAGGCGTGCGTGCGTCCGCTGTGGTCATGAGACCTACTCCCTACGCCGGCATTACCCGGTAACAGGTTCGGCGGTCGACGCAGCGGATTCCGTACTGTTCGTGCACTCTTGTGCCGATCCGTACGGAGGTCAGCGCCCTCTCAGCCCGGTGCTCCGAGCTCCCGCGATTGCAAAGGTGGCTCCACGCTAGCGTCATGTCGGGCGCGCTGAACAGAGGGCCCCCGCCGTTCTTGCGATGATCGGGCAGTGACCACCACACAGCCGCCGTCCCAGCCGCCCGTCCCGAACCGTCCTCCGGACCCGCACGGGCACTCCCACAGCCATGGTCCGGCCGCGCCGGTGTCGAAGCACCTGCGCAAGGTCATCGCCGCCGTGCTGATTCCTTTCGCCACGGCGGTGGTCGTGGGCCTCATCGTGCTGTGGCCCGGTGGCGCGCCTGGCCATGAGCGCACCGGCGTCGGCTTCGACCGGCAGACGCAGTCGGCCGACGTGACGAAGGTGCAGGAGCTGCCCTGCAAGGACGTGAACGCCTCGCAGACTCCTCCCAACGGCGATACCTCCACCGCCGAGGGCCAGTCCGCGGAGTCCCGCGCGAAGGGCGTCTGCAAGAAGGCGACGATCGAGGTGACGAGCGGCAAGGACAAGGGCCGCACCTTCATCGAGATCGTGCAGCCGGATTCACCGCGGCAGTTGCGCCAGGGCCAGCAGGTGGTGGTCGCCTACGAGCCCACGGCCCCCGAGGCGCTGCAGTACTCGGTCACCGACGTGAACCGGAAGTTCCCCATGGCGTTGCTCGCCGGGATCTTCGCGCTCGTCGTCGTCGCGGTGGGGCGGCTGCGCGGCGTCATGGCCCTGGTCGCGCTGGCGTTGAGCTTCCTGGTGCTGACGTTCTTCATCCTGCCCGCGATCCTGCAGGGCTCGAACCCGCTGGTCGTGGCGGTGATCGGGGCGAGTGCCATCATGCTGATCGCGCTCTATCTGTGCCACGGCCTGACGGCGCGAACGTCGGTCGCGGTCCTCGGCACGCTGATCTCCCTGCTCCTGATCGGTCTGCTCGGCTCGCTCTTCATCGGCTGGGCCTCGCTGACCGGCAACACGGACGACAACACCGGTCTGATCCACGGTCTGTACCCGTCCATCGACATGAGCGGCCTGCTGCTCGCCGGCGTCATCATCGGCTCCCTCGGCGTGCTCGACGACGTGACGGTGACACAGACGTCCGCGGTCTGGGAACTGCATCAGGCCAATCCCACGATGGGCTGGCGCGGTCTGTACGGCGCCGCCATCCGCATCGGCCGCGACCACATCGCCTCGGTCGTCAACACCCTGGTCCTGGCCTACGCGGGCGCCGCGCTGCCCCTGCTGCTGCTCTTCTCCATCGCCCAGAGCAGCGTGGGCACGGTGGCCAACAGTGAGCTGGTCGCCGAGGAGATCGTGCGCACCCTGGTCGGCTCGATCGGCCTGGTCGCCTCGGTGCCGGTGACGACGGCGCTCGCGGCCCTGGTGGTCTCGGCCGACCGTACGGCCCCTGCGGGGCGGACGGAGGCCGCGGCCGGCCCCGGAAGCGGTGCCACCCCCGCCCCCAAGCAGAGCCGGGGCGGAAAGGGCCGCCGCCGCAAGGCCTGAGCGACGAGGCTGCGCGATGAGGCTGAGCGGCGAAACCTGACGAGGCTCTGGGCGGCGAAGCTCTGGGCCGTATCAGCTGATGCCATGAAATGCACCAATCTGCCGTACGGCTGCGCCCCTTGGCCCGCGGAGCTCAGCCCGCGCTCTGCTCCTCGGCGAGGATCCGGTCCAGCGCCTCGTCCAGGTGCGTCTCGAAGTCGGCGAGCGCCCGCTCCTGCCCCAGCGGAACCAGCTTGTCCGTACGGTCGAGGAAGGCGAGCAGGGGCGGAATCCCCACCCGGAACAGCGCATGGTCCGGGCCGACCTGGAGCCGGATGAGCACCTCGTCGAGCAGTTCGGGGTCGGTGGGAGCGATGTGCACGTCCCCGTCTCCGCACGCCTCTCCCACCCCGTCGACCAGCAGCTCACGGCCGAAGGCCCAGGTGACGGGGGCGTCGCCGGGGAGGTGGAAGGTCAACCTGACGGCGTAAGGATCGCCGGTCTCATAACGCAGCTCCACCGGGATGCGAAACGACAACTCCTCGGAAACGAGGAAGCTCATCATGACCTCTGCCTGGACCGACTCGCGCATCGCCCGCCTACCCCGTCGCTAAACCTCGACTGGCCAGGAACCAACTCCCTGACACTCATGGCATCTTGCTTAACGTACACATCAGATCACAAGGAGTGAGTTTTCAGATGCTGATAGAGAAAGCAAGTGTCCTTAGCAGCCTTCCGATCTCCCCCTGCAAACGCTCGGCCGCAGGTAGTAGACGGTCCGACTGATAGGCCGGAACTGAAATCGCCATCGTTGCGGCCGTGTTACCCGCAGTGATCGGAATCGCGGCGCAGACCGTCCCCAACGCGTACTCCTGGCGCTCCACCACGGGCCGCATCCGGTCCATCGCGTCCAGGCGGCGGATGAATGTGCGGTCGTCACGGACCGAGTATCGAGTGATCGACTGCACCGGATAACGGGAGAGGTGGTCCTGGCGCTGTTCGTCGTCGAGTTGGGCGAGCAGACATTGCCCGATCGCATGGGCGTGTCCGGTCTCGCGGAAGTCGGCCCACTCCTCCACCGCCGGATTCCCCGGCGTGTCCGCGACGGCCACGACCTCGATCTCGCCCTCGCGGTAGACGGCGAAGTACACCGGCACGCCGATGGCGTCCCGCCAGTGCTCCAGGGCCTCACCGATCATGCCGCGACGATTCTGCTGGGCCCCGCTCGCACTCAGCCGCTCGGCCGCCTCGCCGAGCACGAACACGCCCTTCTCCCGGCTCAGATAGCCCTCGTGCGTCAGCGTGCGCAGCAGGTGATACGCCGTGGGGAGAGCGAGCCCGGCCTCCCGCGCCAACTGCTTGGCGGGCGCCCCCTCCTGGTGCGCGGACGCGGCCTCCAAGAGGCGCATCGCCCGCTGTACCGAGCCAATGAGGGTGGGCGCGGCCGTAGTTGAGGCCGGACCGGTCGGCGACGCCGCGTACGAGGGGTCGTCGGACGGGATGTCGGCGGGTGTGGCGTCAACCGTGGCCAAGGTTCACTCCCGAAAGCGGCTGGGGGTTCCGCCCGTGCCCGGGGCTACACGGGTGGGAGCGCAGTGCGCCCGCACGCGGGGCTCGCCCCGCGTCGGTTTTCGGACTCTAACCGCTGGCCGCCGGACCAAGGCGCCGCACCAGGAAACTTCCCCCACCCGAGCGAACTGTTGCGGGAAGTCACCAGTCGCTGCGCGAAGAGGTCGAACCGGATATGAACTTCCGTACGACGTAGATGAGTCCACCCACCAAGGCGACGAAAAGCAGCGCCTTGAACAGCAGGCCGACCACGAAACCCACGACGCTCGCTATCAGGCCGCCGAACACGACCAGGGCGATGACAGGCACCGCGATCCACTTCACCCACCACGGCAATCCCGAGAAGATCTCCTGCGCAGCCATCGTCCTTACCTCTCTCCGCATACGTCCTGCTTCTTGCATTCGATGCTAGGGCGGCGGAGGGCCCGACGGGGGCCTCGCATCCCTTGTCCTCCCCTGATCCGCCCCTTAGGGAACCCCGAGGTCGCAGCCCCGAGAAGTCAGCCCTGCGGCGTACAGGAGCACCCCTCCGCAGGGCTGCCGGCAGGCAGGGGATCAGCCCTCGGGCGGCGAGAACACGACCAGCACCCGCAGGTCCTCGCTGATGTGATGGAACTTGTGGGCCACCCCAGCGGGCACGTAGACCACGCTGCCGCGCGCGACTTGGGTGGTCTCCATGCCGACCGTGATCGACGCCCGGCCACTGACGATCATGTACACCTCGTCCTGCTGGTGCGGCTGCTGCGGGTCCGGCTCCCCGGCGTCGAGCGCGTACAGCCCGACCGACATGTTCCGCTCGCGCAGAAACTGCAGATACGCGCCGTCGTTCGCGGCGCGCTCCGTCTCCAGTTCATCCAGCCGGAATGCCTTCATCGTCCTCGTACACCCCTTGCCCCAGCCCGCGAACCGGCCGTTCTGGCCGTCCGTCTGCAACGATCACACACATGAAGAATTTCGTAGTCAAGACGATCGCCAACGCGGCGGCCCTGGCCGTCGCCGTGTGGCTCCTCGACAAGATCACGCTGACCGGCGACAGCACGGGCAAGAAGACGCTCACGCTGATCGTCGTCGCACTGCTCTTCGGCCTGGTGAACTTCCTGGTCAAGCCGGTCGTGAAGGTGCTCACCTTCCCCCTGTTCATCCTGACCCTCGGCCTGATCACCCTCGTGGTCAACGCCCTGATGCTGCTGCTCACCTCGTGGCTGGCCGACAAGCTCGACGTCAGCTTCCACGTCGACGGGTTCTGGACCGCCGTCCTGGGCGGCCTGATCATCACGATCGTGTCCTGGGCGATGAACGTCGTCCTGCCCGACGACAAGGACTGAGACCGCCCCATGGCCTTCTCCGTGTGCTTCGTGTGCGGCGGCAACAGGCCCGTCGCCGCCGGGCTCGGGGAGCTGACCCGTGCCTGAGAATGGTGGAGGCGGCGAGCGACGGTCTGCTCGACGCTGTACGCGAAGCAAGGGAAGGGCGGCGGCATGACGGACTCCGCAGCGATAAGCGCAGGTGACGGCGCGGGAGCAGGCAGCGGGACGGGTGACGGCACGAGAGCAGTGCGGGCCGGCCTCCCCGAGCCGGTGAAGTACGAGCCGACCCTCCCCGGGCCGGTGTTCGCCGCGCATTTCCACCTGCCGGGCGAACCCACCGGGCCGTACACCTACGGCCGGGACGACAACCCGACCTGGACGCTTCTCGAGCAGGCCATCGGCGAGCTCGAGGCCCCGGAGCAGGGCGGCGGCGGAGCCGCGGGCCCGGACGTCGAGACCCTGGTCTTCGCCTCCGGGATGGCCGCCATCTCGGCGGTGCTCTTCTCGCAGCTGCGCGCCGGTGACGTGGTGGTCCTGCCGGACGACGGCTATCAGGCGCTGCCCCTCGTCAGGGAGCAGCTGACCGCGTACGGCATCGAGGTGCGCACCGCCCCGACCGGCGGTGACGCCCAGCTCGACGTCCTGGACGGCGCCAAGCTGCTGTGGATCGAGACGCCGTCGAACCCGGGCCTCGACGTGTGCGACGTACGGCGCCTCGCCGACGCGGCACACGCGCGTGGCGCCCTCGTGGCGGTCGACAACACTCTGGCCACGCCGCTCGGCCAGCGGCCCCTCGAACTCGGCGCGGACTTCTCCGTGGCCAGCGGCACCAAGATGCTCACCGGCCACGGTGACATCCTCCTTGGATACGTTGCCTGCCGCGACGCGGAGCTGACCGCCTCCGTGCGGCGCTGGCGCAAGATCGTCGGGGCCATCCCGGGGCCCATGGAGGCCTGGCTGGCGCATCGCTCGCTCGCCACGCTCCAACTGCGCGCCGATCGCCAGAACGCCAACGCCCTGGCCCTGGCCGAGGCGCTGCGCGCCCGCGACGAGGTGACCGGGCTCCGCTATCCGGGGCTGCCCGACGACCCCTCGCACAAGATCGCCTCGCAGCAGATGCGGCGCTTCGGGTGCGTGGTCTCCTTCACGCTGCCCTCGCGCGAGCGTGCCGACCGTTTCCTGGACGCGTTGCGTCTGGTCGACGACGCGACGAGCTTCGGCGGCGTGCGTTCCACCGCGGAGCGGCGTGGCCGCTGGGGCGGGGACGCCGTCGCGGAGGGCTTCGTCCGCCTCTCCGCCGGTTCCGAGGACGCCGTTGACCTGGTCGCGGACGTACTGCGCGCGCTGGACGAGTCGGCGGGCTGAACGCTCTGCGTGCCCGCGGAGGGCTCCCGGCTAGTACCGGCCTACGCACAACGAACGGTCCGAGCCTCCCCCCTCGTGGCTCGGACCGTTCCGGTTCTGCGCGCGAAGAACCGCGCGCACAAGGCTAGTTGACTGTGTGTCAGTGTCCAATCACAGTAGCGGCAGAGACCTATCGACATATTTATAGTTGGCCTCGGCCCGAGGGCCGGGAGGGGAGGGCGCCGCCGTGGATCTGGCCCTGCTGCGCACGTTCGTGACCGTGCACCGGGCCGGTTCCTTCACGCGTGCCGCCGCCCTGCTCGGCCTGTCCCAGCCCGCTGTCACCTCGCAGATTCGGACCCTTGAGCGGCAGTTGGGCCGCCCCTTGTTCCTGCGCCAGGCGCGCGGCGTGACCCCCACGACCATCGGGGACGAGCTCGCCCACAAGGCCGCGCCGCATCTCGATGCCTTGGTGGAGATCGCGGAGACAGGGCTCGAAGAGGACTCTTCGGTACGTACGCTCCACCTCGCAGGGCCTCCCGAGTTCACTGCCGCCCGCGCGTTACCCGCTCTCACCGCGCTGACCGGGGAGGACGGGCAGGGCTTCGCACTGCGGGCCTCGTTCGGGAACGCGGAAGAGGTCCTGGAAGGGCTCTCCGCGGGGCACCACGACCTGGCGATCACCACTGTGCGACCGCGCGGCACCCTGCTCACCGCGACCCCATTGTGCGACGAGGAGCACGTCCTGGTCGCGAGCCCGCGCCTGGCGTCCCGCGTCGGCCCCGGCAAGCTGCGCCGCAAGGGCGCGGCGGTGCTGGAGAACCTACCCGTGGTGGAGGTGCACGAGTCGCTGCCGCTGGTCGCCCGCTACTGGGCCGCCGTCTTCGACACCCGTCCGGCCGCATCGGGCGCCGTCATTGTGCCGGACCTGAGGGCGGTGCTCGCCTGCGTCTCCACCGGGGCGGGACTCGCCGTGCTGCCGCGCTATCTCTGTGCGCCCGCCTTGGAGAGTGGCGAGGTCGTGGCCCTGCTGGACCCGGCGGTGCCACCCCTGCGCACGTATTTCCTCGTCGTACGCACCGGCACGCTCGCGATGACGCACATCGCGCGGGCGCACGAGTGGCTGCTGCGCGCTGCCGTCGACTGGGCTTGAGCAGGACTCCGGCTGGTTCACGATGTTTCACGTGGAACAGTCCGGGCCACATTCCTCCCATGACCGTCCGACCCGTGGTCAAGCGCACCGCCCGTGCCGTCCTGCTCGACGGCGACGACCTGATCCTGATCAAGCGGACCAAACCCGGCATGGATCCCTACTGGCTCACCCCTGGTGGCGGTGTGGAGCCGGAGGACGCGACCGTCGTCGACGCGCTCCATCGTGAGGTGCACGAGGAGCTCGGCGCCAAGATCTCCGATGTGGTGCCCTGCTTCGTCGACACCGTCGAGCACATCGGCGAGGACGGCGGCGCGACCGGCGTCAAAGTCCAGCACTTCTTCGTCTGCCGCCTGGAGTCCATGGACGCCTCGCTGCGGCACGGCCCGGAGATGGAGGAGCCGTGCGGCGAGTACGAGATCGTCCACGTGCCCTTCACCCGGGTCGGTATCGCCTCGGTCCACCTCGTACCGCTGTCACTGCGGCACTACCTGGACGGCAACATCGAGGGCGTACGCGCGATGCACGCCCCTGATCTGGGCTAATCGCCCGCGGCGACCAGTTCCTCGACGGAGTCGTGGCGAATGCGGCCGGCCGGGATGCCGACGTCCCGCAGCGCGTCGACTCCGCTGCGGATCATGCCGGGCGGACCCGAGAGATAGGCGTCGTACTCGTTCCAGGGGCCGTACTCCCGCACGGCGTCCGGGAAGTGGGCGTGGCCGTCCACCACCGGGCGGACCGAAAGCCAGGGGTGGGTCTGCTGGAGGCGCAGCATCGTGTCGATGTCATACAGATCGTGGTCGCTGCGGGCGCCGTAGAAGACCTCCACCGGCCGCCGTTCGCCGTGCTCGGCGACATCCTCGACGAGCGCTTTGATGGGGGCGATGCCGGTGCCCCCGCCCAGACAGAGCAAGCCGCTGTCGGTGGTGTGGTCGACGGTCATCGAACCGGCGGGCGCACCGAGCCGCAGAACGTCGCCGG
This sequence comes from Streptomyces sp. NPDC033177, assembly GCF_055577715.1. Taxonomy (NCBI): domain Bacteria; kingdom Bacillati; phylum Actinomycetota; class Actinomycetes; order Kitasatosporales; family Streptomycetaceae; genus Streptomyces; species Streptomyces sp. NPDC033177. Next base: position 209,349 of record NZ_JBVIPS010000008.1, read on the forward strand.
GGCGTGCGTGATGCACCAGGGCGTTGGAGACCCAGCCCGCGGGGACGGCCTTCACATGGAACGAGAGCAGCCCGTCGGAGCGCGGCGCCGACGCGAACGAATAGTGCCGCCAGATCCGCGGCCACCAGGGGGTCTCCAGGCTTGTGTACTGGCCTGCCAAGAAGGGGTAGGGCTGATCGGGCCGGACGGTGACGACAGCGATGTCAGGCGTCCTGAGGTCGTGTGAGACCACCTCCGCCAACCACCAGGCGGGCGCGCGCAGTTCATCCGCGGCAGCCGCGTCGATCATGATCTGAGAGATCGTCGTGTACGTGCGGACCCAGGCGGCTTCGGTCTCCTCGTCCCAAACCGCGCTCGCGTACCGGCTGAGCGAGCCGATCAAGCACTCACCGACGGCCGGGTAGTGCTCGGGCCGCGTGCCGTACTTGCGGTGTCCACGCCCGAGGTTCTTCAGATACGCCGTGAGTACGTCGTGATGGTCGATGTGCTCGGCCGCGGTCAGGAGCGCCTTGAGCAGCCGGTCGCGCTGGGTGTCCATCGCGGCGGGGAACAGGGGCCGCAGGTCGGGGTGGCGGGTGAAGAGCAGCGCGTAGAAGTACGAGGTCACCTTGTCGGACACGGGGGCTATCTCGGCCATCGTGCGCTGGACGCGGATCGCGTCGGGAGACCCCGAGGGGGAGGAGGGCTTCCGGGGCTCCGGTATGCGCTCGGAGCGCAACTCGGGGTGAGGTGCCAGGGCCTGAGGTGTGCCGTGCGGCGCGGCCGGTGCGGGCGCCGGTGCCGCCGCGCCTCTGGCTGCCGGTATTCGCTCTTCAGCTGCGTGCTCGGGCACTGTCGCGTGCTCGGGCGCTACCGCGTGCTCGGGTACGCCGGCGTGTTCAGGCGCGGCCGCGCGCTCCTGCTCAGGCGCGGGCCGGACTTCCGGGCCGGGGCCGGGCGTCCCGGGCCTGCCCACCGGGCGTATGGCGGACACCCGGCGTCCTTCGGTCGCCTCGGGCTCACCGCCCTCGGGCCTTGTCGGCTGCTCGCCGCCCTCCGACGGCTTCGGCGCCTTCCGTGGGGTGAACCAGCCGCCTCCACCGCCGCTGTCGCCGGAAGTACCGTTGCCCGCCGACGTGGTGGTCGGAGCGTCCATGCTGTGCCTCGCCTCGAACATCTCTCAGTCGGTCCGTGCACTTCCCTGAAGGAAGCTGCTTGCTTTTCCCCGCTCCGCCTCGGCAGCCGATGTGGCCACATTGAACCTCGGATTACCGGACCCTACGGACAAGTAGGCAATAAATGTGACATTGCCCGCAGCCACCTCACCGCAGCGTCCCATCCCGCACCGTGACGCCGGTCGCGTAACGGAAAGTTCAGGTCTTCGATCTCTTCGTCCCGTTAGGCTTCGTTGACCTCCGCCCGCGCCCCCCAGGGGTGCGCTGAGATGCACCCGGCCCGAACCGGACTCGACCATACCGGCAGCCGTCCGGCGCACAAGTCCCGCCGCCCTTCACCGGGAATTCAGGGATCGACGCCCTCCAATTGCCCCAATTACGCGGCGCCACGCACCAATTCATACGCCTTACGCAGATCACGCCCGACATAAGAGTGGGTGGCGAGCCCGACGAGCCGACGATCCGCATTGACAGCGACCGAAACAGGCACCGCTGCGAACAGGTCCAGGTCCGAGAGCGAGTCGCCATAAGCGATGCAATCGGACTGCCCCACCCCGAACTCTTCACACAGCCGGTTCGCGATCTTCACCTTGGCCGCGGCATTGAGAATGCCCGTCGGATTCACCGGCTCGGTGAAAGGCACGGAGGGGAAACGCGAGCCGTGCGCGGCATGCGCACCCCAGCCGAGCAACCGCTCCACGAAGAACGACGGCGAAAGCGAGATCACCGCGCAGTAGTCGCCGCCCTCCCGGATCTCGGCCCAGGTTTCCCGGATCCCAGTCAGCCACGGGGCGCCCTCGAAGGCGGTGGTGACCTGCGCGTCCGTGAGGTCCGCCCACAGAGCGTGCACCCGGGCCGCGTACTGAGGGGAGTCGATCCGCTGCGCCACGAAGTCCCGTTCCAGCTCCGCGATCTCCGCGTCGAGGCCGAGCTGGCGCGAGATCTCCACGGGAGCCGCCGTGCCGTACAGCAGCGTTCCGTCCAGGTCGAAGAGATGAAGGCGTGCCATGTACGCCGAGGCTAGTACCCGCGGTTACTCCCGCTGTCAGACGCCGTCGGCCGCCGCTCGCGGCACCGTGTTTCACGTGAAACTAAGCCGCCCCGCTCGCCGGGCCACCCTTGTCGTCCATGTCATCGCCGCCGCAGGCTGGCTCGGGCTCACGCTCGGCCTGCTGGCGCTTGCTTCCGCAGCCATCACCACGGATTCCGCCTCGGTCACCGAGGCCGCCGCCCGTTCCATGAAGCTCTTCGCGGACTGGCTGGTGCTGCCGCTCGCGCTGCTCACGCTGCTGAGCGGTCTGCTGCTGTCCCTGGGCACCCCTTGGGGACTTGCCAGGCACCGCTGGGTCTACACCAAGTTCTGGCTGACCTTGGCCACCACCGCCGCGTCGGCGTTCGCGCTGCGTCCGGGCATCAACGACACGGTCGCCATCGTTTCCGCGGGCGATCCGGTGACGGATCCGACCGGGCTGATCGCCGGACCCATCGTCTCCTTGAGCGCCTATCTCTTCATGATGGTCCTCTCGGTGCTCAAGCCCTGGGGTCTGACCCGCCGTGGCCAGAAGCGGCGTGGCCAAATCCGACGTGCTTCTGCCCACAAACCGGTGGACGCCAAGGTCATGCGTCAGACAGCCTGAGCCGAGTGTCGACACCTTCCCTCTCCGCTCTGCCCATCCGCCGGCTGACCCTCCGCGATCTCACCGCCTGCGCCGACCTGTCGCAGGATCGAGGCTGGCCACGCGAGGACCATAAATGGGGGCTCCTGCTCTCGGCCGGTACGGGCTACGGCATCGACGACCCCGCCGGTGACGGCCTCGCCGCCGCCTGTGTGGTCACCACGTACGGACCACAGGAGCGCCCCGGCCTAGAAGCGATCGGGATGGTCCTCGTCGCCGAGCGCCACGCCCGCAAGGGCCTCGGCCGCCGCCTGATGCAGTACGTCGTCGAGGGAGCGGGGACCACCCCACTCACCCTCCACGCGACGCCGAACGGCCAACCCCTCTATGAACAGCTCGGATTCAAGACCACCGGTCGTGCCGAAATGGTCCGCGGCCGGTTCACCGCCGGCGGCCCCTTGCCGGATGTCGCCACCCGTCCGGCGACCGCGGAAGACCTGCCCGCGATCGTCCGGCTCGACACCGAGGTCTTCGGCCTCGACCGCACGCACGTGCTCACCCGGCTTCGCGCCTTCGTCGACCAACTGCGGGTCGCGGAGACGGACGGCACGATCACGGGCTACGCGGGCGCCTGGCCGAACATGGAGACCCATGTCATCGGCCCCCTGATCGCTCCGGACACGGAGACCGCGAAGGCCTTGATCGCCTCCCTCGCCGAGGGCTCGGACCGTCCGCTGCGCACCGACATCGACGTACGCCATGAAGAGCTGCTCGCCTGGGTGAAGGACCGCGGCCTGGAGCCGATCGCCTTCAATGCCGTGATGACGTACGGCATCCCCGAGCTGCCCGGCGACTGGACCCGTCGCTTCGCGCCGCTGACGGTCGCTGCCGGCTGACCGGAGAGCACGACGAAGGCCCGCCTCCGGGCGCCGGGAGTATCCGGCCTCCGGAGGCGGGCCTCTGTGTGTTCCCGCTGCCGTACTACGCGAGGGCCTCCACCGCCGTCGTGGCGAACCCGTGGTCCTGCTCGGGCGCTCCGCCGCCGACACCGATGGCGCCGATCAGCCGGCCGTCACGGTGGACCGGGACACCACCGGCGATGAAAAGCAGCGGCCGGTCGAGGGCGGTGGGCAGGGTGTGGAAAGGGCCGTCCGGCTTGACCAGGTCGACGAGGTCGGCGGTCGGGGCGTTGAGCTGAAGCGCCGTGTACGCCTTACGGGTGCTGGTCTCGCCGGAGATCAGCACGGCCCTGTCATCGCGCCGGAAGGCGAGCAGATGGCCGCCCGCGTCGAGAACGGTGACGCTGACCGTGACGCCGGCCTCCTCTGCCGCGCGGTATGCCGCGGTGACAAGTGCCTCGGCGTCCTGCGTGGTGAGCGGAGCGGCGGCGGGGATGGTGGTGCTCATGGGGTTTCTCCTTGCGCGGTGGTGCTTCTGAGGGGAGGGAAGGGGGTCAGTGGTGGACGAGCGTCCCCTGCTCGACGGGGGCGGAGCCCGCGACGACCGGACGGGCAGCGGCCGAGCGGCGCTCGAGCGCGGCCGAGACGACGGCCAGGAGGAGAGCGGAGCCCGCCAGTACCGCGCCCACCCAGTTGGGGGCGGTGTAGCCGAGGCCGGCGGAGATCACGAGGCCGCCGAGCCAGGCCGAAAGCGCGTTGCCGAGGTTGAAGGCGCCGATGTTCATGGCCGAGGCGAGCGTGGGAGCGCCGGAGGCCTGGTCGAGCACCCTCTTCTGCAGCGGCGGCACGGTGGCGAAGCCCAGGGCGCCGATGAGGGTGATGGTCACGGCTGCCGCGATCTTGTTGTGCGCGGTGAGGGTGAAGAGGGCGAGCACGACGGCCAGTGAACTGAGCGAGATGTAGAGCAGCGGCATCAGGGCACGGTCCGCGAACTTTCCGCCGATCAGGTTGCCCGCGACCATGCCGAGGCCGAAGAGGACGAGAAGCCAGGTCACGGAGGAGTCCGCGTAGCCGGCGACGTCCGTCATCATCGGCGCGAGGTAGGTGACGGCCGCGAAGACCCCGCCGAAGCCGAGGATCGTCATCGCCATGGCGAGCAGCACCTGGACATTGCGGAAGGCGGCCAGCTCGTGGCGCAGCCGTACGCCCTCGGGCTTGGGCAGGTCCGGCACGAGCTTGGCGATGCCTGCCAGGCCGATGACGCCGAGGCCAGCGACGACGGCGAAGGTGATGCGCCAGCCGAGGGTCTGCCCGACGAGCGTGCCGAGCGGTACGCCGACCACGTTGGCCACCGTCAGGCCCGTGAACATCATGGCGATGGCTCCGGCCTTCTTCTGCGGTGCGACCAGTTCCGCCGCAACGACCGAGCCGATGCCGAAGAAGGCTCCGTGGGCCAGCGAGGCGACCACTCGGCCCGCCAGCATGACGCCGAAGACCGGCGCCACGGCGGAGAGCAGGTTGCCCGCGATGAACAGGCCCATGAGCAGCATCAGCATGCGCTTGCGAGAGATGCGGGTGCCGAGGACGGTCATCAGGGGAGCGCCGAGTACGACGCCGAGTGCGTAGCCGGTCACGAGGAGACCGGCCGTGGGGATGGAGACGCCGAAGTCACCCGCGACCTCAGGGAGCAGTCCCATGATCACGAACTCTGTGGTCCCGATTCCGAAGGCCCCGATCGCGAGGGCCAGTAGCGCGAGAGGCATGGTTCTACCTTCCAAGATGGTTGCAGGTGCGCTTAGCTTGCGTCCACAATAGTTGCATGCGCGGGTTAATTGCAAACGCTGGATATTGCATCGGTGGACTATCCTGGCCTCAGCAGCTCCGGGACGGAGGAACAAGAGCCATGACAGCGACGGACCCCGCACTGACCGCCCTTGCGCAGGGCTGGTGTGCGCTCTCCCTGCTCCACGGGAAGATCGAGACCCACATCGAGCGCGCCCTGCAGGCCAAGCACGACCTGAGCGTGCGGGAGTACTCCCTGCTGGACGTCCTCAGCCGCCAGCACGACGGGGAGGGCGGTCATCTGCAGATGAAGCAGGTCGCCGACGCCGTCGTACTCAGCCAGAGCGCCACGACGCGCCTGGTCACCCGGCTCGAGGACCGCGGGCTGCTGTCCCGCTACCTCTGCCCCACCGACCGCCGCGGCATCTACACGGACGTCAGCGAATCGGGCGCCTCACTGCTCGCTGAGGCCCGCCCCACCAACGACACCGCGCTGCGCGAGGCACTCGACGAGGCGGCACTGAATCCTGAGCTGGCGCCGCTGGTCAGGGCCGTGGAAGCGGTGCGGGTCCCGGCGTAGGGGCAGCCGACTACGCGGTGCGCCCCGAGAGAAGCGGTGGCCTCCCGAAAAATCGGGTGGCTGCATAGGCTGCGCCTCATGGGAGATCTTGAGATACGCCCGGCGGTCACCGACGACATCCACGCCATCGTGGAGATGCTCGCCGACGATCCCCTGGGCAGCACGCGCGAGTCGCCGGACGACCTCACCCCGTACCTCGCCGCGTTCGAACGCCTCGCCGCGGACCCGAACCAACAGCAGGTCGTCGCCGTGCGCGAGGGACGCGTCGTCGGCACCCTGCAGCTCACGATCGTTCCGGGCCTGTCACGGAAGGGAGCGCTGCGCTCGATCATCGAGGGCGTACGCGTCCATGCGGACGAGCGGGGCAGCGGCCTCGGCACCCGCTTCATCGAGTGGGCCGTCGACGAATCCCGGCGCCAGGGCTGCCAGTTGGTACAGCTGACCTCCGACGCCACCCGCACCGATGCCCGCCGCTTCTATGAGCGCCTCGGGTTCACGGCGTCGCATGTGGGCTTCAAGCTGCAGCTTTGAAGCTGCCGTTGATGTATCGCGCGGTGGGGGGGGGGGGGGGGGGGGGGGGAGAAAAAAACCCCCCACCCCCCCACCCCCCCCCCCGACCCCCCACGGAACAACCCCCCACCCCCCCCCCCCCCCCCCCCCCCCCCCCCCCCCCCCCCCCCCCCCCCCCCCCTCCACCCCCCCCCCCCCCCCCCCCCCCCTACTCCCCCCCCCCCCCCCCCCCCCCCCCCCCCCCCCCCCCCCCCCCCCCGCGGTGGTGTCGTGCTGCGGGGTGGATCAGCCGGTGAAGGTGCCGGACTTGACCGGCTTCCAGCCCTTGGTCGGGTCCTCGGTGGACTTCACCTCGTACACGGTGAGCTGCTTGTTCGTGGCGTCGCCGTACTCGTCGAAGGAGACCTTGCCGGTCACACCGTCGAAGGAGACGTCCTGCATGGCCTCGACGATCTTGGCGCGGGCGTCGTCGGGCAGCTTGCCGTCGTTGTCCTCGACGACCTTCTTGACCGCTTCGATGATCGCCCAGGCCGAGTCGTAGGAGTAGCCGCCGTAAGCCTCGTAGGCCTCCTTGTAGCCGGCCTTCTCGTAGTTCGCGATGAACTCCTTGGCGGACGGCAGTTGCTCGACGGGCTGGCCGATGGAGGTGGCCATGTCGCCCTTGCCCTCCTTGCCGGCGAGCTTGACGAAGTCGGCGCTGTAGATGCCGTCACCGCCGACGAGCGGGATCTTGGCCCCGGCCTTCTTCATCTGCTTGCTGAGCGGGCCGGCCGCGGGGTACTCGCCGCCGTAGTAGACGACGTCCGCGTCCGAGTTCTTGATCTTGGTGGCGACGGCGCCGAAGTCCTTGGTGTCCGGGTTCACGTGCTCGGTGCCGGCGACCTTGCCGCCGAGCTTCTTGAACTCGTCCGTGAAGGTGGCGGCCAGGCCGGCGCCGTAGGTCTTCTTGTCGTCGACCACGAAGACCTTCTTCTTCTTCGCGTCGTTGTACAGGTACTGCGCCGCGAACGGGCCCTGGACGGCGTCCGTGGTCGCCGTACGGAAGTAGGCCTTGTACGGGCGGACCTTCTTGCCGCCGTTCCAGTCCTGGCCCTGGGTCATGGCCGGGTTGGTGTTGGCGGGGGAGACCTGGACGAGTTTCGCGTCGTCGAAGACCTTCTGCATCGACTCGCCGACGGAGGAGTTCAGGGGGCCGACGGCGCCGAGGATTTCCTTGTTCGCGACGAACTTGGTCGCGTTCGTCTGGCCCGAGGCGGGCTGCCCCTGGTCGTCGGCGGACTCCACCTTGAAGGTGATGCCGTCGACGTGCTTCTTCTCGTTGGCCTGCTTGGCGGCGAGCTGCACGGAGTTGCGGATACCGAGGCCCAGCGCGGACAAGTCGCCGGTCAGCGGCGCGTCGACGCCGATGACCACGGTGGTTCCGCCGCCCGCGGAGTCTTCCTTGTCCTTGTCGTCGCGTGAGCCACAGGCGGTGAGGGTGAGTGCCCCCGCGGTGAGTGCAGCGGTGATGGCTATGAGCGAACGTTGACGCACGATCAGTCCTTTCCCCTGGCACGGCCGTCCCCTGTTGGGTGGCCGAGTCGAGCGCGGAACCGAACTGACAGGAATCCGGTGGGCGCGGTGACTGGCCGTGACTCTAAGGGCCGCTTTGTTCAAGGTGGAGTGGTCAGGCCAAAGGTGTGACGCTCTTGTTATGCCACGGAGTATTCCGCGGTGGAACTCAGGGGGTGGTTGGGGTGGAATAAGCCATCTTCGGCGTATCCCGCATGCTGAGAACTTGCAGGACTGTCAGGGTGTTTTACTCATGACATCAGTGTTCGGGGGGCATGCGGCTGTCAGGGCCCGAGAAAGATCTTTTGCGTAGCTCTCGCCGAGGATGAAGGCCTGTAACTGCATTGCGCGCACATTACGCAGTGTTACGACCAAGAAAGGGAGTCCGGCATTCCGTTGCACCTTTCCGCATTCGCGAATGTGCATCGTGATGCGTGCGGTACGAGGGGTTCCCGTTTTCACGGTGAATGGGGTATGGGGGGCGACGGTGACCGACAGCGCCGCCGATGGCTGCGTGATCCGCCTGACGGACACCGGGGGCCCCGAGTCCTGGCGCAGGGCGACGGTGAAGCTGAACGTGCGGTCGCCGGCCCGTGGGTGCGTCATGTCGCCCCGGTAAGTCACGGACACGGTCTGCGACGGATGGAGCGGCGGCGGGGGTGCCGGGGGTCGCGGGCGGGTCAGATAGAGGCCGAGGCCGGCGGCGGCGACGATCACGGCCGCGGCGAGGGCCAGGAGGGTGCGGCGGCGCCGGGTGAGGAGCGGGCGGGGGCGGGCGGGAGCGGTGGCCGGATCCGTGATGGTGGCGCGGGTGGCCCGGGTCTCGTAGGTGTCGTCGCCGGGCTCGATGGGGCCGATGGCGTTCACACCCACGGCCCGCCGCTCGGCTCCCCGTGGCGGTAGCGCTCCGCGCAGCGCTCACGGGCCTGACGGGTGATCAACTCGCGCCCCGCGTCTGTCCCTTGACGCTTCCGCTCGGCGCGGGCCAGGTCGAGGGTGTCCCGCAGGATCATGTACTGACCGTTGGAGAGGCCCATCGACTGGTAGTCGCCGTAGGTCTCCTTGCCCGAGTCGTAGATCTGCCGCGCCCACTTGGTGATCAGGGCCGTGTAGAGGTCCTCGGGGGAGGTGGTGGCGGGGGAGGGCGCGGGGGTCTCGGCGACAGGTTCGTTCTCGCACCCGGCGGTGGCGAGGAGAGCGGTGAGGGCGAGCGCACAGAGCTGTTTCCGGTGCCTCATGCACCGACGCTAGACCGGGGCCGCACGCCCCGACAATGCGTGGGGCGCGCCTGGCCCGGTCAGGTGCGAGCCGCGCCCGCCCTCAACCGCCTTATGCGGCGGCGCCGTTGGGCTGCACGTCGCGCAGCAGGCAGGTCAGCCGCGCGGTGCACACCCGCTTGTCCTGCTCGTCGGTGATCACGATCTCGTACGTCGCCGTGGAGCGGCCGCGGTGCACGGGCGTCGCCACGCCGGTGACCAGGCCCGAACGCGCGCCGCGGTGGTGCGTGCAGTTCAGGTCGACGCCGACGGCGAGCTTCGTGCTCCCGCCGTGCAGCATCGAGCCGACCGAGCCGAGGGTCTCGGCGAGGACGGCGGAGGCCCCGCCGTGCAGCAGGCCGTACGGCTGGGTGTTGCCCTCGACCGGCATGGTGCCCACGACGCGATCTGCGGAGGCCTCGACGATCTCGACGCCCATCCGGGTGCCGAGGTCGCCCGCGGAGAAGAGGGCGGGCAGGTCCACACCGAGCGCCGCGTACTCGTCGATGACCTCTTGCGGAAACTTCACGCTGTGCTGCTCGCCCATGGGGACCCGGCTCCGTTCGTCGTCCTCACCGTCACTGAGCGAACGCTCAGTCGGTCCCCGATTGTTCCAGGCGCACGACGACGGACTTGCTGGCGGGGGTGTTGCTGGTGTCGGCGGTCGCGTCCAGCGGGATCAGGACGTTCGTCTCCGGGTAGTACGCCGCGGCGCAGCCCCGGGCCGTCGGATAGTGCACGATCCTGAAGCCCGGCGCGCGCCGCTCGACGCCGTCCTTCCACTCGCTCACGAGGTCCGCGTACGACCCGTCGGCGAGGCTCAGCTCTCGCGCGTCGTCGGGGTTCACCAGGACGACCCGGCGGCCGTTCTTGATGCCCCTGTAGCGGTCGTCGAGACCGTAGATCGTGGTGTTGTACTGGTCGTGCGAGCGCAGTGTCTGCAGGAGCAGACGGCCCTTCGGAAGGGCCGGGAACTCCACCGGCGCCGCCGTGAAGTTGGCCTTGCCGGTGGCCGTGGGGAAGCGGCGCTCGTCGCGCGGGGCGTGCGGCAGGGTGAAGCCCGCGGGGTCGGCCACGCGCGCGTTGAAGTCCTCGAAGCCGGGGATCACGCGCGCGATGCGGTCGCGCACCGTGGCGTAGTCCTTCTCGAACTCCTCCCAGGGCGTGGCCGATCCGGGGCCCAGGACGCGGCGGGCGAGGCGGCACACGATGGCCGGCTCGGAGAGCAGATGTGGGCTCGCGGGCTCCAGACGGCCGCGCGAGGCGTGCACCATGCCCATGGAGTCCTCGACGGTCACGAACTGCTCTGTGCTTTTCCCGTTCGGGCCGACCTGGACGTCCCGCTCGGTGCGGCCGAGCGTCGGCAGGATCAGGGCGCGCGCGCCCGTGACGGCGTGCGAGCGGTTCAGCTTCGTCGACACGTGGACGGTCAGGCGGGCCTTGCGCATCGCCGCCTCCGTCACCTCCGTGTCGGGCGAGGCCGCCACGAAGTTGCCGCCCATCGCGAAGAACACCTTCGCCTTGCCGTCCCGCAGCGCCTCGATGGCGCGGACGACGTCCAGGCCGTGCTCGCGCGGAGGCGCGAAACCGAACTCCTTCTCCAGGGCGTCGAGGAACGCCGGCGCGGGCCGCTCGAAGATGCCCATCGTGCGGTCGCCCTGCACGTTCGAGTGCCCGCGCACCGGGCACACGCCCGCGCCCGGACGGCCGATGTTGCCGCGCAGCAGAAGGAAGTTGACGACCTCGCGGATGGTCGGCACGGCGTGCTTGTGCTGGGTCAGGCCCATCGCCCAGCACACGACGGTGCGCTCGGAGGCGAGGACCATGGCGAGAGCTTCCTCGATGTCCTCGCGGGGGAGGCCGGTCGCGGCCAGGGTCTCGTCCCAGTCGGCGCCGCGCGCGGCCTCGGTGAACGCCTCGTACCCATGGGTGTGCTCGCGGACGAACTCCTCGTCCACGGCTCCTTCCGTCTGAAGGATGAGCTTGTTGAGGAGGCGGAACAGGGCCTGGTCGCCGCCGAGGCGGATCTGCAGGAAGAGGTCGGTGAGGGCGGTGCCCTTGAGCATGCCCTGCGGGGTCTGCGGATTCTTGAAGCGCTCCAGGCCGGCCTCGGGCAGCGGATTGACCGTGATGATCTTCGCGCCGTTGTTCTTCGCCTTCTCCAGGGCGGAGAGCATGCGGGGGTGGTTCGTGCCCGGGTTCTGCCCCGCGACGATGATCAGGTCCGACTTGTAGAGGTCCTCCAGGAGGACGCTGCCCTTGCCGACGCCGATCGTCTCGGTGAGCGCGGAGCCCGACGACTCATGGCACATGTTCGAGCAGTCGGGCAGATTGTTGGTGCCCAGCTCACGGGCGAACAGTTGGTACAGGAACGCCGCTTCGTTGCTCGTGCGGCCCGAGGTGTAGTAAACGGACTCGTCCGGGCTGTCCAGCGCGGCCAGTTCCTCGCCGATGATGTCGAAGGCCCGCTCCCAGGGGACGGGTTCATAGCGCTCGGCGCCCTCCGCCAGATACATCGGGTGGGTGAGGCGGCCCTGCTGACCCAGCCAGTACCCACTGCGGGTGGCGAGGTCGGCCACGGGGTGCGCGGCGAAGAAATCGGGGGTGACGCGGCGCAGCGTGGCCTCCTCGGCGACCGCCTTCGCGCCGTTCTCGCAGAACTCCGCCGTGTGCCGGTGCTCGGGCTCGGGCCAGGCGCAGCCGGGGCAGTCGAAGCCGTCCTTCTGATTGACCCGCAGCAGCGTCAGCGCCGTGCGGCGCACACCCATCTGCTGCTGGGCCATGCGCAGCGAGTGCCCGATGGCGGGAATGCCCGCCGCGGAGTGCTGCGCCTGCGCGACCTGCGGCGCGTCCTGGACCGGATCACCCTTGGGCGACTTCCTTGCCATGGTCGGCTCCCCTTCGAGCACGTGCGTGAGCTATGTCTCCGATCCTCCCACGCGCCGCCGTCGGAGCCCTCGCGGGTGAGGGTTGGGCCTGAGTGTCAGTGGGGCGTGGCAGGATCGGGGACGTGGCAGAAAAAGCAGCGAAGAAGAAGTCCGAGACCGCGACGAAGCCGAGTGGTGAGCAGCGTCCGCGCCTGCTCCTCATGGACGGGCACTCCCTGGCCTACCGGGCGTTCTTCGCGCTGCCCGCGGAGAACTTCACGACCGCGACGGGCCAGCCGACGAACGCGATCTACGGCTTCGCGTCGATGCTGGCGAACACCCTGCGCGACGAGGCGCCCACGCACTTCGCGGTCGCCTTCGACGTCTCGCGCAAGACGTGGCGCTCCACGGAGTTCCCCGAGTACAAGGCGAACCGCTCCAAGACCCCGGACGAGTTCAAGGGGCAGGTCGAGCTGATCGGCGAGGTCCTCGACGCGATGAACGCCGTGCGGTTCGCGGTGGACGGCTTCGAGGCCGACGACGTCATCGCCACCCTCGCCACCCAGGCCGAGGCGGCCGGCTTCGACGTCCTGATCGTCACCGGCGACCGCGACTCCTTCCAGCTGATCACCGACCACGTGACCGTGCTGTACCCGACCAAGGGCGTATCGGAGCTGACGCGCTTCACCCCGGAGAAGGTCGAGGAGAAGTACGGCCTCACGCCAAGCCAGTATCCGGACTTCGCGGCCCTGCGCGGCGACCCGTCCGACAACCTCCCCGGCATCCCCGGAGTGGGCGAGAAGACCGCCGCGAAGTGGATCAACCAGTTCGGGTCCTTCGCCGACCTCGTCGAGCGCGCCGAAGAGGTCAAGGGCAAGGCCGGACAGAACTTCCGCGACCACCTGGACGCGGTGAAGCTGAACCGCCTCCTCACGGAGATGGTCCGCGACGTCGAGCTCCCCAAGCAGGTCACCGACCTGGAGCGCGCTCCGTACGACCGCACGGCCCTCGCCATGGTCCTGGACACCCTGGAGATCCGTAACCCCTCGCTGCGGGAGCGGCTCCTGGCCGTCGACCCCGGCGCGGAGGAGGCCGATCAGACCCCGGCCGAGCCCGGCGTGGAGCTGGACGGCACGGTGATCGGCGCGGGTGAGCTCGCCCCGTGGCTCACCGAGCACGGCAACGCGGTCCTCGGCATGGCCACGGTCGACACCTGGCAGCTCGGCACGGGCTCGGTGACCGAGGTCGCCCTTGCCACGGCCGGGGGAGCGGCGGCCTGGTTCGACCCCTCCCGCCTGGACGAGGCCGACGAGAAGGCCTTCGCCGCCTGGATCGCCGACCCGAAGAAGCCCAAGGTCCTGCACAACGCCAAGGCCACGATGCGGGTCTTCCCCGAGCACGGCTGGTCGGTGGACGGCGTCTCCATGGACACGGCGCTCGCCGCGTACCTGGTCAAGCCCGGCCGCCGCTCCTTCGCCCTGGACGCCCTGTCCCTGGAGTATCTGGGCCGGGAGCTCGCTCCCGCCGGGGCGGCCGACGGGCAGCTCGCCTTCGGCACGGAAGAGGACGACCAGGCCGAGGCCGACGCACTGATGTCGCAGGCCCGCACGATCCTCGACCTGGGCACGGCCTTCGGCGAGAAGCTGCCGGAGGTCGGCGCGGGCAATCTCCTCACGGACATCGAACTGCCCACGTCGATCCTCCTCGCCCGCCTGGAGCGGCACGGCATCGCGGCGGACCGCGCCCATCTGGAGGCGATGGAGCAGCAGTTCGCGGGCGCGGTGCAGCAGGCGGTGAAGGAGGCGCACGCGGCGGCCGGCCACGAGTTCAACCTCGGTTCGCCCAAGCAGCTCCAGGAAGTCCTCTTCGGCGAGCTGAACCTCCCCAAGACGAAGAAGACCAAGACCGGTTACACCACGGACGCCGACGCCCTGGCCTGGCTCGCGGCCCAGACCGAGAACGAACTGCCGGTCATCATGCTGCGCCACCGCGAGCAGGCGAAGCTCCGTGTCACGGTCGAGGGCCTGATCAAGTCGATCGCCGCGGACACCCGTATCCACACGACGTTCAACCAGACCGTCGCGGCGACGGGCCGCCTGTCCTCCACCGACCCGAACCTCCAGAACATCCCCGTCCGCACGGACGAGGGCCGGGCGATCCGCCGCGGCTTCGTGGTCGGCGAGGGCTTCGAGTCCCTGATGACCGCGGACTACAGCCAGATCGAACTGCGCGTGATGGCGCACCTCTCCGAGGACGAGGGCCTCCTGGAGGCGTTCGGCTCGGGCGAGGACCTGCACACGACGGTCGCCTCCCAGGTCTTCTCCGTCGAGGGCTCCGCCGTCGACGCCGAGATGCGCCGCAAGATCAAGGCCATGTCGTACGGCTTGGCGTACGGCCTCTCCGCGTTCGGCCTCTCCCAGCAGCTGAACATCGAGGCGGGTGAGGCCCGTGCCCTGATGGACACCTACTTCGAGCGGTTCGGCGGCGTACGCGACTATCTGCGCCGAGCCGTCGACGAGGCCCGCGCGACGGGGTACACGGAGACGATGCTGGGCCGCCGCCGCTACCTCCCCGACCTCAACAGCGACAACCGCCAGCGCCGCGAGATGGCCGAGCGGATGGCCCTGAACGCCCCGATCCAGGGCACGGCCGCGGACATCGTCAAGATCGCCATGCTGAACGTGCACCGCGCGTTGACGGAGGCGAAGCTCGACTCCCGCATGCTGCTCCAGGTGCACGACGAAATCGTCCTGGAGATCGCTCCGGGCGAGCGCACCGAGGTGGAGGAGCTGGTCCGCCGCGAGATGGCGGGCGCGGTGTCGCTGCGGGCGCCGCTGGACGTGTCGGTGGGCGTGGGGCCGGACTGGGAGTCGGCAGCACACTGATCGCGACGGGCTTGAGCGGCATTCTCGGCGCACCGCCCCCTCACCGGCTTCGCCGAGTTCGTCCTCAATCGCCGGACGGGCTCAACGCGGAGAGCGAGATCAGCCAAGTGCCCGACGGTTGGGCCCCGTCCGAACAGGACGCGGCCAACCGGTGAAAATCGGGCACGAACGGGTGTCTGGGCGCCGGAAGTTGTCGTAGTGTCGCCTGCGTCGGCCCGCTGCGGAGCAGCACGGGGAACCAACCGAGCGGGCGGCGACACGCACAGTCGTCAAGGGGAGGGGTCCACGGTCATGGCGGCGGTATTCGGCAGGCGGTTGCGCAGGGGAGCGGTGACCACCGCGGTGGCCGCGGCGGCGGTGGCCGCGCTCGCGGCCTCCCAGGCCCCGGGCGTGACGGACGTCCCTCGCGGCGAGCGGGCGGGGGCATCAGGCGCCACGCCGCCGGCCGAGGACTCCGCGACCGGCAACTCCCCCTATTACACCGATCTGCCGGAGCTGAAGAGCCCGGTCCCGCCGACCGGAGCGCCCGACGGCGGCACCGGCGACGCGGAAACCGACTCGGAGATCCCGGCCACCGTCCTCGACGCGTACAAGAAGGCCGAGGCCTCCCTGGCCACCTCCAAGCCGGGCTGCAACCTCCCCTGGGAACTGCTCGCCGCGATAGGCAAGGTCGAGTCCGGGCAGGCGCGTGGCGGCCGCGTGGACGCGAGCGGCACGACGATCGGAGAGATCCTCGGCCCGCCTCTCAACGGCAACGGCTTCGCGAAGATCACCGACACCGACAACGGCGCGTACGACGGCGACAAGACCCACGACCGCGCGGTCGGCCCCATGCAGTTCATCCCCTCGACGTGGGAGACCTGGGGGCAGGACGGCAACGCGGACGGCAAGTCGGACCCGAACAACATCTACGACGCCGCGCTCGCCGCCGGAAGCTACCTCTGCGCGAACGACCGCGACCTGTCCGTCGACGCCGATCTGCGCAAGGCGATCCTCAGTTACAACCACTCGACGGACTACCTGAACACGGTCCTGAGGTGGCTGGAGCACTACCGCAAGGGCATCAGCGAGATCCCCGACGGCACGGGCGACCTGCCGGGCGACCGCAGCGACAGCAACGTCCCGGGCACGAGCCCCACGCCTACGCCCCCGGCATCCGGTTCGCCCTCGCCGAAGCCGCCCAAGTCCGGCGACGACAAGCCGAGCGACAAGCCCTCCGAGCCCGGCAACGGCGGCGGCGGCTCGACCACGCCTCCCCCGCACGGCGGCGACACCGAGAGCCCCACGCCCTCCCCGCCGCCCACCGACCGGGTCGCACGCCTGGAGGACGCCGGCACCGGCAAGCTCGCCGCGACGGCGGGCGACACCTTCGCCGAGCGCGTCGAGGTGCGCACGAAGGCCGCCTCCGGCTCCGGCGTGGCCAAGGCCAAGGTGCGGTTCGTGATCGTCGGCGACACCGACGCACGCTTCTCCGGCGGCGCCACCAGCGCGACCGTCACCACCAGCGCCACCGGCAAGGCCACCGCCCCGGCACTCAAGTCGGGCGAGAAGACCGGTCAGTTCACGGTCCGGGCCACCGTCGTCGGCCGGTCGCTGCCCGGCCTCACCTACACGGCGACGGTCACCGCGCGCCAGGCCGACGCCCTGACCAGGACCAGCGACACGGCGCTGACCTGCGAGCCGGGCAAGGAATTCGCCGAGCAGGTCGAGGTCAAGGCGACGTACAAGGGAGAGGCCGCCGACCGCGTGGCGGCCACCGCCACCATGATCAAGTCGGCGGCGGACGCCACGGCCAACGACAAGGGCCCGTACTTCAAGGACGCGGAAGGCAAGCCGGTCCGCACCCTCAAGGCCCTGAAGACGGACGCGAACGGCGTGCTCAAGCTCCCCAAGATGTACGCCGACGACGCGGCGGGCACGTACCTGCTGCGCGTCACCACCGCGGGCGGCGCGACGCTCACGGTCGAACTGAAGGTGGCGGCACCCGCGGCCTAGCCGCACGCACCACCCGCACGCACCGCACACAAGCAACGCCCCTGCGCCCGCCCGGCGCAGGGGCGTTGCTTGTGTGTGCAACGTGTTCTCATCTGGCCGCCGCATTGCTACGGTGCCCCAGCCCTGACGCCCTGTCAGTTCATGGTCGGCACCCACGATGCCGTCCGTCTTCCGCCTCGGGAGGATCCGCATGCGCGCTCTCATCGCCGCCGCGACCGGTCTTGCCGTCGCCTTCGCCCTGGTCCTGACCATCACCGCGATGGGGGCCCCGCCCGGCGAGACCTCGCCGGAGCCGCTGCTCACCACCGTCCCCAAGCACCCCTGACTCCCTAGGGAGGGCCGCCGCGATGCGCCGCAAGGCCAGCCTGATCCTGCTCGCCTTCGCCGTGTTCTTCACGGCGATGTCCCCGCTCATGCGCTGGTACGCCTTCCCGCGCCTCGCCAAGATCCCGCCGAGCCAGTACCAGGAGGCGGTGCTCGAGGCGAAGAACCCGACCCTCATCGACTACGGCAGCATGCAGGCCAAGAAGATCGACAAGGTCACCATCGTGCAGACGCTCAAGGGCAACGTGGAGGCCTCGGAGAAGATCG
Source organism: Streptomyces sp. NPDC033177 (assembly GCF_055577715.1). Taxonomy (NCBI): domain Bacteria; kingdom Bacillati; phylum Actinomycetota; class Actinomycetes; order Kitasatosporales; family Streptomycetaceae; genus Streptomyces; species Streptomyces sp. NPDC033177. Next base: position 227,035 of record NZ_JBVIPS010000008.1, read on the forward strand.
AGAAGAGCGCGGATCGTGACGTCGTCGTCTGGGACGCCCTCTCCTACGTGCAGGACGGCGACGGAAAGATGGTGTCCAAGGTCCCCGAGCGCTACATCTTCGACGCGCACAGCCAGGAACCGGTGCACGCCACCGGCGAGATGGTCGACGGAGACCCGGTCAAGCGTGCGGGCATCGAGTTCAAGTGGCCCTTCCTCACGGAGAAGCGGGACTACGAGTACTTCGACGCCCAGGCCCGCGTCACCAAACCCATCCACTACAAGGGCACGCAGACCTTCCGCGGCGTCGACGTCTACTACTTCGAGCAGACCATCCCCTGGACCAAGGTGCCCTTCCCCAAGACCATGCCGGTCAAGGGCATCACCCCGGAGTCCCTCGCCAAGACCGGCACCACGCGCTGGTACACCACCGTCCGCAAGTTCTGGGTCGAGCCGACCACCGGAGCGCCCGTCTACGGCGAGGAGATCCAGAAGAACGAGCTGCGCGGCGGCACGCTCCTCGGTGACCGCGACAAGGTCACGGTCTTCGCGGGCCACGTGAAGATGCGCGAGGACTACATCAGGGACACGGTCGACCTGGTGAAGTCCCAGCGCGTCCTCGTCCTCCTCATGACGTCGTATCTCCCCTGGGGCTTCCTGGGCCTCGGCCTGCTCCTGCTGGCCCTCTCCCTGTGGCTGGAGGCCCGCAGCCGCAGGCCCGGTGATCCGGAGGCCACGGCGGCGCCCGAGCCGGAACCGGTCAACGCCTGAGCCGGGCGTTGGTGAACCGCGTCGCCTCGGCGGCCGCCGGGTCCTCCGGCCACGGATGCTTCGGATACCGCCCGCGAAGCTCGGCCCGCACGGCCCGGTAGCCGTCCCGCCAGAAGGAGGCAAGATCGGCGGTGACGGCGGCGGGGCGCCCCGCAGGGGAGAGCAGGTGCACGAGGAGGGGCACGCTGCCGTCCGCGATCCGCGGGGTCTCGGCGAGCCCGAACATCTCCTGCAACTTCACCGCGAGCACGGGCTGTTCGGGGTCGGAGTAGTCGATCCGGATCCTGGAACCACTGGGCACCGCCACCCTTTCCGGGGCGAGCGCGTCGAGGCGCGTCGCCTCGCCGGTCGCCCAGGGAAGAAGCCGGTTCAGGGCCTGCCCCGCGTCGATGCGCCGCAGGTCGGCCCGGCGCCGCGCCTTCGACAGCTCGGGCTCCAGCCATTCGTCCACGCGCGCGTGCAGGGCGCTCTCGGACACGTCGGGCCAGGGCGCGCCGAGATGCTGGTGCAGGAACGCGAGCCGCTCCCGCAGCTCCCGTGCGCCCTGGGACCAGTTCAGGAGGGCGGTCCCTTCCTCCCTGAGCCCCGCGAGCAGCCCTTCCCGTACGAGTTCAGGGGCGGGCTTCTTGAGAGGCCGCACCGTCAGCTCCACGGCACCGAGCCGCTCCACGTGCCGCGCGACGAGATCCCCGTCGTCCCAGGCGACCTCGTCCCCCTCGCCGTGGAGCGAGGCGGCCGCGCTCCGGGCGACGTCCTCGTCGATGTGCCCGCCGAGCAGCACGCGCGCGTGCCCCGCGCCCACCGGCCGGTCGGCCACGGCCACGGCGATCCACTCCGCACCGGTCAGCGCGGACCCGGACCGCACCTCGGCACGGGTCCCGTTCACCATGAGGTACGCCCCGTCGCCGCGGCTCCGGGCGACCCGCTCGGGGAAGGCGAGCGCAGCGACGAGCCCGGCGACGTGGTCGTCGCTCCAGCGACCCTGCGGCTCTCGCCCCGCCCGCCCGCCACTTCCCCGGGATGATCCGGCACCGTCTTCTTCCCGCCCGCCCGCCCGTTCTCCGGCTTCGAGCGGCAACTCGGCTACCTCCGGAGCATCTCCGTCGGCTCTGGGGTTTCGGGTGGGCGGGTGGGAGAGATCCCGCGCCGGAGGCGCGGGCTCCGAAGCTGCCGGAGGCGGCGTACCAGCTCCCGGCAGCGACGCCGCAGCGACCAGCCTCCGCACCTCCGTGCGCCACCGCGCCGCGTACCCGTCCCCGCCCCGCCGGGCAGCGCGCCAGGCCGCCGCGAGGTCGTCCCCGTACTCACGCGGCGGCTCCTCGCTGAGGAGGGCCACCACCTCGGCCGCGCGGCGCGCGCCCACGAGGGGGGCCGCGTCGAGCAGGGCCCGCGCCAAGCGGGGGTGGAGGCCGACCCGCGCCATGCACGCGCCCCGGTCCGTGACCTGCCCCGACTCCGGGGACACCGCGCCGACCGCGGTCAGGACGGACCGAGCCGCCGCCATCGCCCCACCCGGCGGGGGATCGAGCAGCGCGAGACCGGAGGCGTCAGGATCGCCCCAGCAGGCCGCCTGCAGCGCGAACGCGGAGAGGTCCGCCAGCTTGATCTCCGGCGCGGGAAAGCGCGGCAGACGGGCATCCTCCGCCTCCGCCCAGCACCGGTACACGGCCCCCGGCGCCTCACGTCCCGCACGGCCGGCCCGCTGCCGTCCCGCCGCCTGCGAAGCCCGTACGGTCGTCAGCGCGCTCAGCCCGCGCGCGTGGTCGACGCGCGGCTCACGCGCGAGCCCCGAATCGACGACGACCCGCACCCCGGGCACTGTCAGCGACGACTCGGCCACCGAGGTCGCGAGGACCACCCGCCGGGTGCCGTCCGACCCCGCGAGCACCGCGTCCTGCACCGCAGCGGGCGCCCGCCCGTGCACCTGAAGGACCTCCGCGGACACGTCCCCCAACTGCCCCGCGACCCGCGCGATCTCGCCGACGCCGGGCAGGAAGCACAGCACGTCCCCGTCCCGCTCGGCGAGCGCCCTCCGCACCACCGACGCCACATGCGTGAGCAGCGCCGGATCCACCCGCATCCCGTGCGGCGGCCGCACCGGACGGGCCGGCGGCGCCCAGACGACCTCCACCGGATGCGAGGTGCCCCGCGCCTCCACCACGGGAGCGTCCCCCAGGATCCGCGCCCACCCCTCCGCGTCCGTCGTCGCGGACGCGGCCACCAGGCTCAGCTCGGGCCGCAGCGCCGCCCGCACGTCGACCAGGAACGCCGCCACGGTGTCCGCGTCCAGATGCCGCTCGTGGCACTCGTCGATGATCACGACGTCCACACCGGCCAACTCCTGGTCCCGCTGCAGCCGCTGCAACAGGACACCTGTCGTGACGACCTCCACGCGCGCGTGGCGTCCCACGACACGCTCACCGCGCACCGTGTACCCGACGCTCTCGCCGACCTTCTCGCCGAGCAGCCACGCCATCCGCCGCGCGGCGGCCCGGGCGGCGATGCGCCGGGGCTCGGCGACCACCACACGACGTACGGGCGCGTCCCCCAGAAGCCCCGCCAGGGCCAGCGGCACCAGCGTCGTCTTGCCCGTACCGGGAGGCGCGCACAGAACGGCGCCGCCCGGCCCCTCCAGAGCGGAACGCAGCGCGGGCAGCGCGCCGCTCACGGGCAGATCCAGGGCTTCGTTACGCAGACGGGTCACGCACTCAGTCTCGTACGCACACGAAGATCGCCGACCCCGGGATCAGGTTCCCGCGCAACGGGGACCAGCCGCCCCACTCCTGGGTGTTCCACGCGGGCCACTCCGGCTCCACCACGTCGACCAGCCGCAGACCGGAGGCCACGATGTCCCGCACCCGGTCGCCGAGCGTCCGGTGGTGCTCCACGTAGACCGCGTTCCCGTTCTCGTCCTGCTCCACATAGGGAGTGCGATCGAAGTAGGAGGCCGACACGGAGAGCCCCTCGGGACCCGGCTCGTCCGGGAACGCCCAGCGGATGGGGTGCGTCGCGGAGAACACGAACCGGCCCCCGGGGCGCAGGACGCGCCGCACCTCCTTGAGGACCAGCACGGGGTCGGCGACGAAAGGCATCACCCCGTAGGCGGAGCAGACGAGGTCGAAGGCGCCGTCCTTGAAGGGCAGCACCCCGGCATCGGCCTGGACCAGCGGAACGCTCCCGCCGATCCGCAGCGCGTGCTGCAGCTGGCGGTGGGAGAGGTCGAGGGCGACCGGACGCGCGCCCTGCGCGGCGAGCCAGCGCGAGCACTGCGCCGCGCCCGCGCCGATCTCCAGGATGTCCTTGCCCTTCAGCTCCTCGGGCGGGCCGAGCAGCTCGGCCTCCACCTCGTCGAGACCTTCGGGACCCCACACGAACCGGTCGTCACCCAGGAAGGTGCCGTGCTCGATCTGGTAGTCGTCGGCGTTCCTGTCCCACCAGCCACGATTGGCGCGGCTGCTCTCCGTGACCCCAGCGTCACGGCGGGTGGCCTCAGGCTCGGATGTCTCGGGCGTCTCGGGCAGCTCGGACTCTTGGATGATCGGCTCCATCGTCGTACTCTTCCGTCTGGCTTCGTCGAGGCTCGTCGCGGTGAGGCGCTCGCGGGACGCCGCGAAGGCGTCGCGACAGGGCGCTGTGCGGCCCATGTGGCCTCACGCGACAGCATTTGTGCCGGGTTTGCGGCGTTCCGCCCCGGGTGTGCGCCTTCGCGCATTGACCCTGTCCGGCTGCCCCCGTATGCTACAAGTTGCGCTGCGAGCCTGCCGTCCTCAGACCTAGCAGGACGCGCTCGCATCTGTTGTATGTCCCCTCGGTTGTCGAGGCGCCTTCCGTTTCTTCGGAAACTCAGGAATCGGCGCTTCCCAGGCTGTCCGGCTTCTTCAGAGCGAAATCGGTTCTGGCGCTAGCAGTACCTACGACTTCTGTCCGTACCGGAGCCCTTTCCCACATGACGAGCAGCACCGAGACCACCGCCACCACTCCGCAGGTAGCGGTCAACGACATCGGTAACGAGGAAGCTTTCCTCGCCGCGATCGACGAGACGATCAAGTACTTCAACGACGGCGACATCGTCGACGGCGTCATCGTGAAGGTCGACCGGGACGAGGTCCTGCTCGACATCGGTTACAAGACCGAAGGCGTCATCCCGAGCCGCGAGCTCTCCATCAAGCACGACGTCGACCCGAACGAGGTCGTCGCGGTTGGTGACGAGATCGAGGCCCTGGTCCTCCAGAAGGAGGACAAGGAAGGCCGTCTGATCCTGTCCAAGAAGCGCGCTCAGTACGAGCGTGCCTGGGGCACGATCGAGAAGATCAAGGAAGAAGACGGCATCGTCACCGGTACCGTCATCGAGGTCGTCAAGGGTGGTCTCATCCTCGACATCGGCCTCCGTGGCTTCCTGCCGGCTTCCCTCGTCGAGATGCGCCGCGTCCGCGACCTCCAGCCTTACGTGGGCAAGGAGCTCGAGGCCAAGATCATCGAGCTGGACAAGAACCGCAACAACGTGGTCCTGTCCCGCCGTGCCTGGCTCGAGCAGACCCAGTCCGAGGTTCGCCAGACGTTCCTCACGACCCTGCAGAAGGGTCAGGTCCGCTCCGGCGTCGTTTCCTCGATCGTCAACTTCGGTGCGTTCGTGGACCTCGGCGGCGTCGACGGTCTCGTGCACGTCTCCGAGCTTTCCTGGAAGCACATCGACCACCCCTCCGAGGTTGTCGAGGTCGGCCAGGAAGTCACCGTCGAGGTTCTCGACGTGGACATGGACCGCGAGCGCGTGTCCCTGTCGCTCAAGGCGACGCAGGAAGACCCGTGGCAGCAGTTCGCCCGTACGCACCAGATCGGGCAGGTTGTTCCCGGCAAGGTCACCAAGCTCGTTCCGTTCGGTGCGTTCGTGCGCGTCGACGAGGGCATCGAGGGCCTGGTCCACATCTCCGAGCTGGCCGAGCGCCACGTGGAGATCCCGGAGCAGGTCGTCCAGGTCAACGACGAGATCTTCGTCAAGGTCATCGACATCGACCTCGAGCGTCGCCGGATCTCGCTGTCGCTGAAGCAGGCCAACGAGTCCTTCGGCGCCGACCCGTCGGCCGTCGAGTTCGACCCGACCCTGTACGGCATGGCCGCGTCCTACGACGACCAGGGCAACTACATCTACCCCGAGGGCTTCGACCCCGAGACGAACGACTGGCTCGAGGGCTTCGAGACCCAGCGTGAGGCTTGGGAGGGTCAGTACGCCGAGGCGCAGACGCGCTTCGAGCAGCACCAGGCCCAGGTCATCAAGTCCCGCGAGGCGGACGCCCAGGCCGAGGCCGAGGGTGCTGCGGCTCCCGCGTCCTCGTCCGGTGCCCCGGCTGCCGGTGGCAGCGGTGGCGGCGGCGGCGGTTCGTACTCCTCGGAGTCGGACGACAACTCCGGCGCCCTGGCGTCGGACGAGGCGCTCGCCGCTCTGCGCGAGAAGCTCGCCGGCGGCCAGAGCTGAGGCTCTCCGCTAGGCGGTAACAGCTGAGAATTGCGGGCCCGTACCTCTTCGGAGGTGCGGGCCCGCAGTGCGTTCGCTCGCCGCCGTCGTGAACTCGGCCACCCCTTACGGGTGTTCGCCGTGACACAAGAAGCCGTCGTGAAGAGGCGGCGGAGGGAATGCGCGCGTCGTCGCGGGCGTTCTGGTGTACGAGTCACGACGAAGAGGGCGAGGAGCGGTCACAGTGCTTGATCCGCAGGATTTGTACGCATGGGAGCCGAAGGGCCTTGCCGTCGTCGACATGGCACTCGCCCAGGAATCGGCCGGACTGGTCATGCTCTACCACTTCGACGGCTACATCGACGCGGGTGAGACCGGCGACCAGATCGTCGAGCGCCTCACGGACAGCCTGCCGGGACAGGTGGTCGCACGCTTCGACCACGACCGTCTCGTCGACTACCGCGCGCGCCGCCCGCTGCTCACGTTCCGGCGCGACCGCTGGACGGACTACGAGGTGCCCACGCTCGAGGTGCGGCTGCTCCAGGACGCCACGGGCGCGCCCTTCCTGCTGCTGTCCGGACCCGAGCCGGACATCGAGTGGGAGCGTTTCGCGGCGGCGATCGAGCAGATCGTGGAGCGGCTCGGCGTGCGCCTCGCGGTGAACTTCCACGGCATTCCCATGGGCGTGCCGCACACCCGCCCCGTGGGCCTCACGCCGCACGGCAACCGCACCGACCTGGTGCCGGGGCACCGCAGCCCCTTCGACGAGGCGCAGGTGCCGGGCAGCGCCGCCTCACTCGTCGAGTACCGCCTCCTGGAGGCGGGCCACGACGTGCTCGGTGTCGCCGCGCACGTCCCGCACTACATCGCGCGCTCCGCGTACCCGGACGCCGCCCTCACGGTCCTGGAGACGATCACCGCGGCGACGGGCCTCGTGCTGCCGAGCGTCGCGCACAGCCTGCGTACGGAGGCGCACCGCACCCAGACCGAGATCGACCGGCAGATCCAGGAGGGCGACGAGGAACTGGTCGCCCTCGTGCAGGGACTTGAGCACCAGTACGACGCGGCGGCGGGCGGCGACGCGCGCGGGAACATGCTCGCGGAGCCCATGGACATTCCGTCGGCCGACGAGATCGGTCAGGAATTCGAGCGCTTCCTCGCCGAGCGGGAGGGCGACGCGTAGCGCAGGGGGCCACCCCCTAAGCTGCCGGTCATGCTGAAGGTGGGCCTGACCGGCGGTATCGGCGCCGGCAAGAGTGAAGTATCGCGTCTCCTCGTCGCGTCGGGAGCCGTGCTGATCGACGCCGACAAGATCGCGCGGGAAGTCGTGGAGCCCGGAACTCCAGGCCTCGCCAAGGTCGTTGAAGCCTTCGGCCAGGAGATCCTCGCTCCGGACGGCACCCTCGACCGGAAGAAGCTCGGCTCGATCGTCTTCGCCGACCCCGAGAAGCTGGCCGCGCTGAACGCCATCGTGCACCCCCTGGTCGGTGCCCGCTCGGCCGATCTTGAGGACGCGGCTCCAGACGACGCGGTGGTCATCCATGACGTGCCGCTGCTCGCGGAGAACGGCCTGGCACCCCTGTACGACCTGGTGGTGGTCGTCGACGCGAGCCCCGAGACCCAGCTGGACCGCCTCGTACGGCTGCGCGGCATGAGCGAGGCGGATGCTCGCGCGCGGATGGCCGCCCAGGTCACGCGCGAGAAGCGTCTGGAGATCGCCGACCTCGTGATCGACAACGACGGCCCGCTGGAGGGCCTGGAGCAGCGGGTCGGCGTCGTGTGGGCGGACCTCGCGGGGCGGGCGCGGGCGGCCTAGAGGGGCGTACTGGCTCTGTCCTTGGAATAGGTGTCGGCGTGCGGGGCGTTGACACAGTGCAGCGAGGGAAGGAGTCACGCGTGCCCGAAATAACCCCGGAGACCCATGTCATCGACTTCCGTGCGGCGGAGCAGCTCCTTGCCGCGCGGGATCCCAGAGGCGCCGTGAAGCTGCTCGACACGGTCATCGCGGCCCACCCCGAGAACACGGCGGCGCGGCTGCTGCGGGCTCGTGCCTTCTTCGCCGCCGCCCAACTGCGTGCTGCCGAGCTGGAGTTCAGCATCGTCCTGGAGCGTGAGCCGGACAACGCGTTCGCGCACTTCGCCCTCGCCCGCACGTACGAACGCGCGGCGCGGCCCGACCAGGCGCGACGCCACTTCCGGCTGGCCGCGGCGCTCGACCCGCAGCCGGATTACCTGGCGGCGGCGCGCTTCGACGACGAGAGCTGACCGAGAGCTTCCCGAGGGCTGCCGGAGAGCTGACCAAGGGCTATCCGGCCCTCGGAGGCTCGTACGGCGGGATGTCACGGCCCGGCTGGTAGTGCGGGCCCTGGTGCATGTGGCGCAGGATCATCGCCATGTCGGCGGTGACGATCAGCCAGAGCGCGCCGCACACGGCGGCCCACCCGGGACGGCCCGTCATGGCGAAGGCGACGGTGCCGAACGTGGCCCAGACCAGACCCCACACGCTGAGCCAGAAACGCATGCGCAGCGGACTGCGCGCGGTCACCGGTTCACTGCCTGTGCGCATCACGAGAGGTCATCTCCTCCCTGTCCGCCGTGCTCCCCGGACGTCTCCACTTTCCAGGATCCACCCGGGGGCGGTGGACCGGAAGGGCCCGAGGCTTCAAGATCGTAGATGCGACGATCGGGGGTATGGCTGTGCTGGACGTACTGAGGAACCGGGCGAGGACCGACAAGTGGCTCGCGGAGTGGCTGGAGGGCCTTGAGGCCGCGGGGGAGCCACGGGCCGAGGCGGTGCTGCCCACGGCCGACGAGCTGCCGGACGTGCTGCTCGACCTGGCCGTGCCGCACGAGGACATCAACGACCTGGTGGCCCTGCGCGGGCGGCTGCTGCGGGACCCGGAGGCGCGGTGGCTGCTCGACCGTGGCGTCGACGCGATGGTGCGGGACATGGGGAAGGTCGGTGATGACCCCCAGTACCCACCCTTGCCGGCGGAGCTGGGCGCGCTCGGGACCTTCTTTTACGTGTTCGTCTTCGTGGCGACCGTGCCGCACGTACGCGCGTATCACCGGAGCCGTGGCATCCCGGACGACATCTCCCGGCGTACGCTCGCGGACCTCGGGCGGCACATGGCGGTCCACCGCCGGGCGCGTGGTGGCCCCGGGCTGCTGCACCCGGGCTGGAACGCCCTCCACTTCCGGGGCGAGCTCTACCAACTGGGGCGGCTGCAGTTCCAGCGCGCCGTGCTGGGTGAGCGGATGGGCGGGGCGGTGGGCGCGGCGGGGCACTCCGCGGGCCGGGGCGACCCCTGTCTGAACCTCCACATAGCCGACTTCCGGGGGCCGCTGTCCCCGGAGTCCTGCGACCGCTCGATGGCGCTGGCCCGGGAGTTCTTCGCGCGGCACTATCCGGAGGAGCGATATGAGACAGCCGTGTGCCACTCCTGGCTGCTCGACCCGCAACTGAGGCAGTACCTTCCGGCGGACTCGAACATCGTCCGCTTCCAGGAGCGCTTCCGCCTGGCGGCCGGATATGAGCGTCGGCCGGACGACGCGACCCCCGTCGCCTTCGTCTTCGGCGACCGCGACCGGCCCGTGGCCGAACTGCCGAGGCGGACAAGGGTCGAGCGGGCCGTGGGCGACCATCTGCGGGCGGGCGGCCATTGGTACGGGGAGCATGGCTGGTTCCCGCTGTAGACGGCGGGACCTTCGGGCGAGGCGGGAACCGGGCCCCCGGAGCGCTTCGTTGAGGTGGCATGACTGTGGAGATGCGTGAGGGATACGAGGGGACGGGGCCCGGGGCGATCACGCCGGACGGCTGCGCGGTCGAGCTCTACACGCGCCTGTCCGTCGGGGACGAACCCGATGTCGTCGCCGGGGCGGTGCCGGCCGGGGCGCACATCCTGGAGCTGGGCTGCGGCGCGGGACGGGTGACGCGGCCGCTCCTTGAGCGGGGGTTCCGGGTCACGGCGGTGGACGAGTCCGCCGAGATGCTGGAGAAGGTCTCCGCGCTCGACGGTCGGGTGCGCACGATCCGGAGCCCGATCGAGACACTCGACCTGGGGGAGCGGTTCGAGGTGGTGATGCTCGCGTCGTTCCTCGTGCACGACGGTGACACGGCGGTGCGACGCGGGATGCTGCGGGCCTGCCGCAGCCATGTGACGGACGACGGCTGTGTGCTGATCCAGCGGGAGGGCGCGGACTACCACACGAACCTGCCGAGGGAGCGGGTCGACCCGGCGGGCTACACGGTGCGGATCCTGTCGGCGGAGCCGCTCGGCGACGGCGTGAACGAGGTGCGCGCGGAGTACGTCTTCCCGGACGCCGTATGGACCCAGACGTTCCGCGCCCGGCCGCTCACGAAGGAGGAGTTCGAGCATGCGCTGGAGGAAGCGGGACTCAGGGTCGACAAGTACCTGACGGAGGACGGGACGTGGGTCCGGGCGCTGCCGATCAGGTAGTCCGGCGTGGTGCGGAGATGGTGTGCTGACGGGCGATGAGTTCCGTGCGGCGGCCCGGTCTATCCAGGTGACAGCAAGCACAACACCCCCTGCTCACCGAGGAGATCACCATGACCACGACCGCCGCCTCCGCCACTGCCGCCTCCGCCACGCCCACCGTCGCGGGCCGCCGCTCCGTGCGCATCACCCTGCGCACGGTCCAGGTGGTGCTCGGCCTGTTCTTCGTTCTCGCCAGCGGTACGCCGAAGCTGACCGCACATTCCACGGCGGTCGAGACCTTCGAGAGACTCGGGTGGGGCGCCCCGGGAATGTACTCGATCGGCGTGCTGGAGGTGCTCGGCGGGATCGCACTGCTGATTCCGGTGCTCAGTTCCGTCGGCGCGACGGCCCTGGTCGGGCTGATGATCGGTGCGTTCATCGCGAGCGTGTCCGCGCTCGGCGGGGAGAACGCCGCCACGCCGCTCATCCTGATCCTGCCGCTCGCGTGGATCGCGTGGGCGCGGCGCGGGCAGACCACGGAGCTGGTCCGTCTCCTCGCACGGCGCGGGAAGTGAAAGCCGGGACACCGGGACAGGGGCGTGGTCAGCCCTCGATGCCGCGCAGGCGTTCCAGCTCACGGCGGTCGCGCTTGGTGGGGCGACCCGTTCCCCGGTCCCGGATGCCGGCGGGGGCCACGGCCTCGCGGGGCGGCGGGGGAGGGCTGTTGTCGACGTAGCACTCGACGGCCACCGGGGCGCCGACGCGCTTGCGGATGAGGCGCTTGACGATGACGACGTGTTCGCGGCCGCCCGCGTGGCGCAGGCGCACCTCGTCACCGACGTGGACGCCGTAAGCGGGCTTCACGCGCTCGCCGTTGACCCGCACATGGCCGCCCTTGCAGGCCGCCGCGCCCGCGGAGCGGGTCTTGACCAGGCGTACGGACCAGATCCAGGCGTCGACACGCACCGAGCCTCCGGCCGCACCCGCGCCCGGAGCCGTGCCCGCCGGAGCTCCACCGGTCCCGTCACCGCTGCCCGCACCGCCTGAATTCTGCGAAGCCATGCCCCGACTTTACTGCCTGCCCGGCGGTTCAAGGCCGGTGTCATGGCTGTGCGGCAGCAGTGCGGCATCCCCGCCCGCCCGGCGAGCCGCACGGAAACCGCTCCCCTCGGAGTCCGATAATTCGGTCTATTCGCCGCAAAGCGGGATGTAGACCGAGGGGTGCCGCCCATGAAGCTCGAAGCCACCGTCGATGGCCTGATGGACACGTTGCGGGCCGACCTCGTACGCCTCGCCGCGATCCCGTCGATCGCCTTCCCCGGCTTCCCGGCCGCACCGGTGCACGAGGCACACGCCCTGGTGGCCGAGCTGTTGCGGGAAGCGGGGGTGCCCCATGTCGAGCGGCTCGACCTGCCGGACACCGCACCCGTGATCTACGGGGAGATCCCGCCGCCGACCCCCGAAGCGCCCACGGTCCTGCTCTACGGCCACTACGACGTCCAGCCGCCCGGCGACGAGAGCCTGTGGAAGTCGCCGCCCTTCGAGCCGACCCCCATCGACGAGGCGGGGGGCGGCCTGCGCGCCCGCGGCATCGCGGACGACAAGTCCAACGTCATCGCGCACCTGGGAATGCTGCGGGCCTACGGCGGACGCCCGCCCGTCGGAATCAAGATCGTCATCGAAGGCCAGGAGGAGTACGGCAGCGCCTTCGACAATTACCCGCCCACCGATCCCGAGCGTTTCGCCTGCGATGCCATGGTCGTCGCCGACCTCGGCAACCTCCGGCCGGGCACCCCCACCCTCACCACCGCCCTGCGCGGCGCGTCCGAGGTCGTGGTGGAGGTGCGCACCCTCGACGAGCCGCGCCACAGCGGGGAGTTCGGCGGCGCGGCGCCCGACGCGCTGCTCGTGCTGCTCAAGGCCCTGGCCACCCTGCACGACGTACACGGCGATGTGGCCGTGGAGGGGCTGCGGCGCGAGGACTGGAGCGGCACGGGTTACACCGACGGGGAGTTCCGCGAGCTCGCCGGGGTGGTGGACGGGGTGCCGCTCGTCGGCAGCGGCAGCCTCGGCGAGCGGCTCTGGAGCGGCCCAGCCATCACCGTCGTCGGCCTGGACGCGCCCAGCGTCGAGCACGCGGCGTCGGCCGTCGTGCCGTACGCGCGCGCCAAGCTGAACCTCCGCTTCCACCCCCGTCAGGGCGCGAAGGAGGCCCAGGCGAAGCTGGTCGACCACCTGCGCTCGCTCACCCCCTTCGGCGTCCCCCTCACCGTCACGCCCGGCGACACCGGCCCCGGCTACGAGGCCGCGACCGGCGGCCCCGCCTACCGCGCCGCCCGCGCCGCGCTCAAGGAGGCCTGGGGCGAAGAGGCCTCGTTCGTGGCGACCGGCGGCTCCATCCCGCTGGTCAACGGTCTCGCGAAGGCGGCACCCGGCGCCGAGGTCCTGCTCTTCGGCGCCCAGGACAGCATGTGCAATCTGCACGCCCCGAACGAACGAGTCCTCTTCTCCGAGCTGCGCAACACGGTCGTCGCCATGGCGGCCTTCGTGCGTGAGTACGCGGCAGGCTTCGGCGGCTCCGGTGCCTCCGCGGAGAGCGGCGCATGAGTACCACCGCGACCGACCCCGGCACCGAAGAGCCGCAGCACAAGAGGAAGTTCACCTTCCCCAGCGCCCTGACCATCCTCGCGATCGTCACCGTCGCCGTCTGGCTGCTCGCCTTCCTCATCCCGTCCGGCGCCTACGACCGGAACGACAAGGGCGCCCCCGTCCAGGGCAGTTACCACCGTGTCGACTCGGGCCAGACCTTCGTCGACCGGCTCAACGACCTCTTCCTCGCCCCGGTCAACGGCCTGTACGGCATCCAGGACGAGAAGTCGGGCGTGGTCGGGCCCGACCTGGCCGGTGAGCTGTACGGCAGCGCGGGCGTCTTCCTGTTCGTGCTGGCCATCGGCGCGTTCATCACCGTCGTCTTCGCCACCGGCGCCCTCGACCGCGGCATCGGCCGCCTCGCCCACCGGTTGCGCGAGCGCGGCGCGATGCTGATCGCGGGCGTGATGCTCGTCTTCTCCGTCCTCGGCACCGTCGAGGGCTTCGCGGAGGAGACGCTCGGCTTCTACGGCCTGATCGTGCCGCTGATGCTCGCCCTCGGCTACGACCGGATGGTCGCGGTCGGTGCGATCATCCTGGGCGCCGGAATCGGCGTGCTCTGCTCGACGGTCAACCCGTTCGCGACCGGCGTCGCCTCGTCCGCCGCCGACATCTCGCTCGGCGACGGCATCATCCTGCGGTTCGCGATGTGGATCGTCCTGACCGCCGTCACCATCGCCTACGTCATCCGCTACGCGAAGCGCGTACAGAAGAACCCGGCTCGTTCCCTCTCCGGCTTCCTGCCCGGCGACCGGGAGCAGACCGCCGCCGACGCGGGCGAGGTGCCCGAGCTGACACGCCTGCACAAGGCCGTGCTCGTCCTGGTCGCGCTCGTCTTCGCGTTCATGATCTTCTCGGTGGTGCCCTGGTCGAGCGCGCTCACGGGCGACGCGGACGCGCAACCGTACGGCTTCGAACTCGGCTGGTCCTTCCCGCAGTTGGCGGCGCTCTTCCTCGTGGCGGCCGTCCTCGTCGGGTGCGTGGCACGGATGGGCGAGCAGAAACTCAGCTCCACCATCACCCAGGGGGCGGCCGACTTCATCTCGCCCGCGCTGGTCATCGTGCTCGCCCGCGGCGTCACGGTGATCATGAACAACTCGAAGGTCACGGACACCGTCCTGCACTCCATCGAGGGCGTGGTGAAGGGCACGTCCTCCGGCCTCTTCGCGATCATCGTCTTCGTCGTGAACCTGCCGCTCGCCTTCCTCATCCCGTCCACCTCAGGCCACGCGACCCTCGCCATGCCGATCCTCGCCCCGCTCGCCGACTTCGCCGGGGTCTCGCGCTCCGTCGTCGTCACGGCCTGGCAGGCGGCGAGCGGCTGGATGAATCTGTGGGTCCCGACCACGGCCGTGACCATCGGCGGCGTCGCACTCGCGAAGGTCGGTTACGACAAGTACCTGCGCTTCGTGTGGCCGCTGCTCGCCATCCTGTTCGTCCTGATCTGCGCCTTCGTGGCGCTTGGAGCGGCTCTCACATGACAACGAACGCACCAGCCACAGCCACGCCCGCCGCGGCCCGCCCTTCGGCCGCCGCCTACCGCAACCTCGCCGTGGCCACCGTCGGGTTCACCCTCACCTTCTGGGCGTGGGACCTGATCGCGCCGCTCGGCAGCGACTTCGGGGAGCGGCTCCGGCTCTCCTCGTTCTCGCAGTCCCTGCTGGTCGCCGTGCCGGTCATCGTCGGCTCGCTCGGCCGCGTCCCGGTCGGCGCGCTCACCGACCGCTACGGCGCCAAGCTGATGTTCCCGCTGGTCTCGGCGCTCACCATCGTGCCGGTGCTGCTGATCATCCCGGCCAAGGACAACTACGTCGCGATGCTCGCGGTCGGCTTCCTGCTCGGCCTCGGCGGGACGACGTTCGCGATCGGCATCCCGCTGGTCAACTCCTGGTTCCCGCCCGCGCACCGCGGCTTCGCGCTCGGCGTCTTCGGCATGGGCATGGGCGGTGTGGCGCTCTCCGGTTACTTCACGCCCCGTATCGCCAGGCACGGCGAGAACCTCCCGTTCCTGGTCGTGGCGATCGGCCTCGCGGCGTTCGCGGTGCTCGCGGCGCTGCTCATCACCGACCGTCCCGACCGGCCGGTGCCGACGAGCCCCCTCACCACCCGCCTCGGTGAGGCAGGACGACTTCGGGTGACCTGGGAGCTTTCCGCGCTGTACGCGATCGGCTTCGGCGGCATCGTCGCCTTCGGGGTCTATCTGCCCACCTACCTGAAGACCTGGTACGACCTCTCGCCCACGGACGCGGGCACCAAGGCGGCCGGGTTCGCGCTGGTCACGGTCATCTTCCGGCCCATCGGCGGCTGGCTCTCGGACCGTGTCCACCCCGCCTCCGTCACCTCGGTCGCGCTCGCCGTCGTCGCCGTCTTCGCCATCGCCCAGGCCTTCGAACCGTCACTGAACCCGGGCGGCACGATCTGCTTCCTGGTCATGGCGGCCGGGCTCGGCACAGCGAGCGGCAGCGTCTTCGCCCTCGTCTCCCAGGTGACACCACAGGCGCAAGTCGGCTCCGTGACGGGAATCGTGGGAGCGGTGGGCGGCCTCGGCGGCTTCGTCCCCCCGCTCGTCATGGGCGCGATCTACAGCGCCAAGGACTCGTACTCGATCGGGTTCATGCTGCTCTCGGACCTGGCGCTCGCGGGCTGCGTGTACGCGTACGGGCGGATGCGGGGGCTGCGGGCCTCGTAGCCCGGCTGGATGGGCCGGCTGCGGTCTGGGGCGGAGTCCCGCGTAGGACTAACCCTGTTCCTCTTCGCCGAAGAGATGCCACACCGTCGAGCGGTAGTTGGTCCGCACGTGGGCCGGCGCTTGGTGCGCGGGGATGACCGGCCTGCAGGAAAAGGTCGGCACGGCTCACGACATGCCGGTGGTCGACGGAGTGGCGGCAGCGGTGAAGCTCGCCAAGTCACTCGTCACCCTGGGCCTGACCACGAGCCGAGCGGGCTGCTACGCCAAATCCCTGGCCAAGGCGCGGACTTGGGGGTGGGGGGTGGTTTTCGTGAGTGGTCGGTTGCTGGTTGCCGATTGTCGGTCGTCGGTTGCTGGTTACCGCCCGCACGTTGCCGGTGGTCGGGTGTCGGGGGTCGGTTGTCGGGCCCGGGGTGGGCGGGGGCGTGTCGGTGGGCATGGCAAGCATTCGCCGTCGGCGGGGACTTGGGGCGGCCGTCGGAGTGATTCTTCCGGTGATGTGTCGCCCGTCCGGCGGTGCAAGCGGCACGGTGGCGCCCTGCCCACCGCAGACTCCGGGGAGCGCGCCGGGCCCGTCCGGCGCCGAGCAACTGGAGGTGCCCGGTGTCGCAGTCGCAGCCGCCCTTCCGATCACCCGGCCGAGCCCGCCCCCACGTCGCCCGGCTCCTCGCCGCCACGCTCCTGGTGAGCCTGGCGGCGTCGGGCGCGGCCCAGGCGGACGGAATCGGCCCCCGTGACGAGGACGGGCCCGCGTCCGCCCCGGCGGCCACCGAGTTCTGGGTCGACCCGGCCAGCGCCGCCGCCCGCCAGGTCACCGCATGGCGAAGCCAGGGCCGGACCGCCGACGCCCAGCTCATCCAGCGCATCGCGGGGCGCCCCCAGGCCGTCTGGCTGTACGGCGCCGACCCCGGGCCCACCGCCCGTGCGGTCACGCTCGCGGCCACCGAGGCGCGGCGCACCCCCGTACTCGTCGCGTACTTCATCCCGCACCGCGACTGCGGTGACTACTCCGGAGGCGGGGCGGCGACCGCGGCGGAGTACCGGACGTGGGCCGACGAACTCGCCGCGGGCATCGGCGACCGCGCCGCGTACGTCATCGTCGAACCGGACGCCGTCGCGCAGGAGATCGCGGGCTGCGCGAAGGCCGACGCCGACGAGCGGTACGGCCTCCTCGCGTACGTCGTCGACCGGCTCAAGGCCCGCCCGCACACCAAGGTCTACCTGGACGCGGGCAACTCCGGCTGGATCCCCGACGAGCGGCGCCTCGTCGCCCCGCTGCGGCAGTCCGGGGTCGACAGGGCCGACGGCTTCGCCGTCAACACGTCCAACTACCACACGAACGCCGAGAGTTCGGCGTACGGACACCGCATCGCCGCGGCGCTCGGCGGTGCCAAGCACTTCGTCGTGGACAGCAGCCGCAACGGAAACGGTCCCTACACCGGCGACGACAAGGAGCCCTGGTGCAACCCGCCGGACCGCGCCCTCGGCACCCCGCCCACCACCGCCACCGGCGACCCCGCCCTCGATGCCTACCTGTGGATCAAGCGCCCCGGCGAGTCCGACGGGACGTGCCGGGGTGGGCCGAAGGCCGGGCAGTGGTGGCCGGAGTACGCACTCGGGCTCGCGAGCAGGGCACGGGGGTAGGTGCGCTGCCTCAAGCGGCGGGGGGTGCCTGCGGGACCACGGCCGTGGCGGTGATCTCGACCAGTTGGCCGGGGTAGCCGAGACACGTCGTACCGAGCAGTGTCGAGGTGTGCGGGCCCTTCGCGAGCAGGTCGGAGGCGCGGATCACGTCCCATGCCTCGCTCAGCGGGCCGGGCTCGTCGCTCACGACGTACACCGTGCTGGCCACCACCTGCGTCAGGTCACTGCCGATCGCGCGCAGGGCCTCGTCGAGATTCGCGATGACCTGCCCGGTCTGGCGCGCCATGTCTCCTTCCCCGACGAGGTTCCCCTCGGGGTCCAGCGGCACGGACCCCGCCATGAAGGCGAGCGTGGTGCCGGCCTCGACGAGGGCGGCGTGGGCGTAACCGGGCGGCGGGAAGAGGGTGGGCACGATGGTGCGCTGTGTGGTGGTCATGGGCCTGATCCTGGGGGAGCGAGGTGCGGGGGCGCATCCGAATTCCGCCGGGGCGGGCGGCGTCGGCCCCGGGACGGCTGGCCTAGGCTGAGGTGCGGGAATGGCGCGCGAGTGACTGAGGGTGAGCGAGGTGGTGCACGTGAGGGCGGGGGTCGCCACGCACACGGACGCCGCCGACGTCGGGCCTTCCACTGACGCCGAGTCGCTGCTCGCGGAGCTGGTGCGCTCGTGCGCCGGCGTGTTCCTTCCGGCCGAGCCACCGAGGGAGGGCCGGATCGCGTTCTGGTCCCCGGAGGGTACTTCCGGAAGCGGTCTGGCCGGGGTTCGTGGCGTTGCCGGGGGCGGGCCGGCTGGTTCTGCGGGGGGTGGGGAGTACGGTGCCGCTGGGGTCAGGCCGCCTGGAGCTGCCGGGGGTGAGGAGCCTGGAGCCGGCGCGGCGAGGCCGTCTGGCGTTGGCGGGAGTGGGGCGCCCGGTGGTGGCAACGCCCAGCTTCTCGGTTCTGCCGGGGGCGGAGTGTCTGGTGCCGGTGTGGCCCATGCTGCCGGAGCCACGGCTGAGGCAGCCGCCGCTGGTGGCGCCGTCAGGCGTGGCGTGCCTCCCGGCGGGGGGAATCCGCCGGCCCGTGCCGTCGAGGAGGACATCGCCGTTGTACGACGCCACGGCAAAGGCGTCCGTACGCGTACCGTCCCCGCGTTGACCCTGCCCGTGGCGGAGGCCCTCCCGCTGCTGCTGCGCGCCGCGCCCCTGCACCCCGCGGTTGCCTGCTGGGCCGCCGCCGCCCGGCATGCCCTGCACCTGGCCGCGCGGGGCAGGCTGCTGCCAGGGCTGACCGGCGGTGATCTCGACGCGTGGCGGGCGGGGCCGCTGGACGCCGCCGATGTCACGCAGCTGCGGGCCATCGCAGCGGCGATGCCGGCCGAGGCGCACGCCGTACCGCTGCCCGGCAGCAGGCCCCTCCTGCTCCCCGAGCCCTTCGCCCTGGTCAGGGCCTTCGTCGACGCCGTGGTGGACACCCTGCCGCGTACGCCCGCCGCGGCGCACGCGGTCGGCGCACCCTTCGCCGCGCGCGAGCCGCAGCGGCTGCCGGGCGCGCGGGAGTGGGCCGCGGAGGTGGCTGCCGGGATGGACGCCGGCGTACGCGTGTCACTGCGGCTCGACCTTCAGGCGCACGAGGTGTTCGACGGGGCGACAGACGACGTACCCGGCGGCGCGCCTGGCGACGTTCCCGGCGGCGGGCGGACGGGGGTCACCGGTGAGAGCATGGCGAGCCCGGCCGCGGCCGTCGTGCAGGTGCACAGCCTCGCTGACCCCACCCTTGTGGCGGACGCGGCCCAACTGTGGTCCGGCGCCGACCACTTCGGCCCGCGGGCCCGCGTGGACACGCTCCTCGCGGTGCGCCGCGCGGCCCGCGTGTGGCCGCCGCTGAACCGACTCCTTGAGCGGCCCCGCCCCGACGTACTGCCCCTGAGTGAGGGGGAGTTGTACGAGCTCCTCGGCACGGCGGCGACCAGGCTCGCCGCCGCGGGCGTGGCCGTGCACTGGCCCCGCGAGCTGACGCGCGGCCTGACGGCGACCGCGGTCGTACGCCCCGCGCCCGGCACGGCGGCCGACAACTTCGACTTCTTCAAGACCGAGCAACTGCTGGAATTCCGCTGGCAGTTGGCGCTCGGCTCGGAGGGCGGTGAGGGTGACGGTGCCAGCGGCCCCCTCACCGAGGCGGAGATGGACATCCTGGCGGAGGCGCACCGCCCCGTCGTACGCCTCCGTGACCAATGGGTCCTGGTCGACCCCGAACTCGTACGCAAGGCGCGCAAGCGGGACCTGGGACTCCTGGACCCGGTGGACGCGCTGTCCGTCGCGCTGACGGGAACGGCGGAGGTGGAGGGCGAGCGCGTCGAGGCGGTCCCGATCGGCGCCCTGGCCCGCCTGCGGGAACGCCTGACCGACGACCTGCGCACCGTCACCCCGCCGCCCGCGCTCGCCGCCACCCTCCGCGACTACCAGCTCCGGGGCCTCGCCTGGCTGGACCGCATGACGTCCCTCGGCCTCGGCGGCTGCCTCGCCGACGACATGGGCCTCGGCAAGACGGTCACGCTGATCGCCCTCCACCTGCACCGGGCCAGGACGGAGCCGACGCTGGTGGTCTGCCCGGCCTCGCTGCTCGGCAACTGGCAGCGGGAGATCGAGCGATTCGCGCCGGGGGTCACGGTGCGCCGATTCCACGGGACGGGCCGCAGCCTGGACGGCGACCTGGCGGGCGGCTTCGTCCTGACGACGTACGGAACGATGCGTACGAGCGCCTCCGAACTGGCCGCCCAGGCGTGGGGGTTGGTGGTGGCGGACGAGGCGCAGCACGTCAAGAACCCCCATGCGGCGACGGCGAAGGCGCTGCGCACGATCCCCTCCGCGGCACGCGTCGCCCTCACCGGCACGCCGGTCGAGAACAACCTCTCCGAGCTCTGGGCCCTCCTTGACTGGACGACACCGGGCCTGCTCGGCCCGCTCAAGGCGTTCCGGGCCCGCCACGCCCGTCTGGCGGAGGGCGGCGAGTTCGCCGAGAACGACGAGGCGATGGCCCGCCTCGCCCGCCTGGTGCGCCCCTTCCTCCTGCGCCGCAAGAAGTCCGACCCGGGCATCGCCCCGGAGCTGCCTCCCAAGACGGAGACGGACCACCCGGTGACGCTCACCCGCGAACAGGCGTCGCTCTACGAGGCGGTCGTCCGCGAGACGCTGGCCCGCATCGAGGCGTCCGAGGGCATCGCGCGCAGAGGCCTGGTCATGAAACTGCTGATGGCGCTGAAGCAGATCTGCAACCACCCGGCGCAGTACCTGAAGGACGGCGCGATCGCCACGCGCGCGGGCCGCTCGCGCTCGGGGAAGCTCGAACTCCTCGACGAACTGCTCGACACGATCCTGGCCGAGGACGGTTCCGTACTGATCTTCACGCAGTACGTGGAGATGGCCCGCCTCCTCGAATCGCACCTGTCGGGGCGCGGCATCGGCACCCAACTCCTGCACGGGGGTACGCCGGTCAAGCGGAGGGAGGAGATGGTGGACCGCTTCCAGTCGGGCGAGGTCCCCGTGTTCCTCCTCTCCCTCAAGGCGGCCGGCACCGGCCTCAACCTCACCCGGGCGGGCCACGTCATCCACTACGACCGCTGGTGGAACCCGGCGGTGGAGGAACAGGCCACGGACCGCGCCTACCGCATCGGCCAGACCCAGCCGGTCCAGGTCCACCGCCTGATCGCGGAGGGCACGGTGGAGGACCGCATCGCCGAACTCCTGGCAGCGAAGCAGGCGTTGGCGGACGCGGTGCTCGGCGAGGGCGGCGAGTCGGCGCTCACGGAGCTGTCGGACGCGGACCTGGCGGACCTGGTGTCGTTGCGGAGGGTGTCGTGAGGGGCGGTCGTGCGGGCGGGCGGGAGCCAGGCGGCGGCGAGCGGGGGCAGGGTAACGGCGCGGGCCGCGCCGGGATGTCGGCCGCCAGTCGTGCTCGCGCCACGGGCGCCGGGCGCGTCTTCCCTCCGCTGCCCCAACACCCCGATCCTCAGGCGCCGTTCGCCACCTCCTGGTGGGGGAACGCCTGGATCGACGCGCTGGAGGGGACGTCGCTCGACGCGGGGCGGCTCACCCGTGGCCGGGCCTACGCCCGCACGGGGCACGTCGACACGATCACGGTGGCCCCGGGCCGCATCGTGGCGTACGTACACGGAAGCCGCCCGCGTCCCTACCGCGCCGAGATCCGTATGCGCACCCTCACGCCCGAGGACTGGGACCGCTTCCTGGACGCGGTGGCCACGGAACCTGCGCACATCGCGGCGCTCCTGGACAAGGACATGCCGCACACGCTGGTGGACGCGGCCGAACGCTCCGGGGTGCGTCTCCTGCCGGGCCCGGGTGACTTGGTCCCCTCCTGCACCTGCCCGGATGGCGGCCGCCCCTGCAAGCACGCGGCTGCCCTCACCTACCAGACGGCCAGGCTGCTGGACGCCGACCCCTTCGTGCTCCTCCTCATGCGCGGCGGGGACGAACAGGCGCTCCTCGACGAGCTGGCTCAGCGCAACGCGCACCACACGGCGCGCGAGCAGTCCGCCTCCACGCGGGGCGCGACCACCGAAGCGCTCCCCGGCACCCTGGCCCGGGACGTCCTGTCCACGGAGTACCGCCCCCCGCTTCCGCCCCCGGTGGCACCCCCCGCCCACCCGGGCGAACCCCCGCTCCTCCCGTCGGTCCCGGGCGCCCCCAGCCCCACCTCCCTGGAGTTCCTGGCCACGGACACGGCGAACCGAGCCCACGCGTACCTGACCACGGGCGCGGACCCGTTCCCCACCGCTGACCCCTGGCACGACGCGGTACGCCTCGCGGCCTCCCACCCCGGGCTCACGGGCCGCCGCAGCTTCAGCCGCCAATTCGCCGAACTGGCACAGTCGGTGGACCACACCCCGGCGGACCTCGCCCGCGCGGCTGCGGCCTGGCGCCAGGGCGGCGAGGAGGGCCTGGCGGTCCTGGAATCCCCGTGGGACCCCCCGGCGGGCCCCTTCGACCGGGCGAGGGGCGCGTTGCTCGCGGCAGACCTCCCGCGCATGACGATCCACCGGAACCAACTCACGGACGCCCAGGGCTCCTTGCAACTCCGCTTCGGCCGGGACGGCCACTGGTACCCGTACCGAAGCGAGCCGGGCCGCGACGACTGGTGGCCGGAGGGGGAGGCGGACGTGGATCCGGTGGGAGCCCTGACGGCGATGGTCGGACCGTAGTGCACAAGGCGGGCCGTGGCCTCAACGAGCGGCGGCGGGCGGTCTACGTACGCAAGGAACTCGACGGTCAGCCCCTCAGAGAAGACTCTCGTCCCGCACGGTCCACCCTGGGCCCAACT
The DNA here is from genome assembly GCF_055577715.1 of Streptomyces sp. NPDC033177. Lineage (NCBI taxonomy): Bacteria > Bacillati > Actinomycetota > Actinomycetes > Kitasatosporales > Streptomycetaceae > Streptomyces > Streptomyces sp. NPDC033177. The sequence continues at coordinate 249,967 of NZ_JBVIPS010000008.1, forward strand.
CGCCCCGCAGTGCCGCCAATGCCGCGCGTGCCTGCTGCGAGAAGAGCTGTCGCTCATCATCGGACCAGGGCGACGGATTCGGCGGATAGTCCCAGTCGATGGACGACTGATACAACTGGGACAACCTGGCCAGCTCGGTCTGGAGTGCCGGGCTGATCGGCAGCCGCGCCGGCTCACACGGGTACCCGTACGGACTGGCCATGTCCTCCGGCCACAACGGAGTGTCCACACCGGCCTCGAAGAAGAACCGCAGGCAGTGCGTCACACGCTCTCCTCTCCCGCCCGGCGGGTCCACAGGATCACGTCACTGCTCGTCGCGACGGCGATGGTCTCCCCGGACGGGGAGAAGCCGAAGGCCCGGAGTTCCGAGTAGGTGGAGTGGAAGATGTGCCACCACCGCTCTCCGTGGGGCCCGGAGTGGGGGAGACCGCCGTCGGTCGAGAGGAGCACGCGGTGGTTGGGCCAGGCCGGGGTGACGGCCTCCAGGGTCCACCCGTCTCCGGTCGTGGTGTGCAGCCCTCCGCCGAAGAGGCCGGCGATGTGGACGCGCGTGCCTGTGATCGGCCCCAGCCCCGGGCAGGACAGGTCGGCGCCGGCGTCGGGGGTGCTGTCATCGGGATCGGGTTCGGGGTCGCGATCCCTGGCGATCTTCTCCCCGGTGACGGCATCGAGAAGCCCGTGACCGTCCCCGGAGACAACCATCACCAGGTCACGGCCGCTCTCGGGATGCGAGGCGAAGCCGACCCCGAGGAGCCCGCCGACAGGTCGGCCGTACTTGCTCTCGTACACAGGCCGCCAGGGTTCGGGCGCGGGCACCACGGGGGCGGCGAGAAGCCGCTCGCGCAGGGCGCGCTGGTACGCGGAAAGCCCCGGTTCCGGAATATCTTGCTCCACCGGGTCCGCCTCCTTGAGCCTGTTGGTCATCGCCTTATGATCCCGCTCCGTCGGCTGCCGGCGCGCAGCGGGGGAGCTTCTCAGAGCCGGATCACTCCGAGCCGGAACGTCACGAAAGCAGGAGGTCCCGATGGCGCAGGGCCAGCCGGAGCAGGCCCGCGGCGGGAGGCGACATGCTGTTCGCGGCGAGGTCGTCGACGGCTGTGGCGTCGAGGGGCAGGCCGGTGATGGTGCCGTTGACGCGTGGGCCGCCGATCACCAGACCTTCTTCGTTGCGCTCGACCGCCTCGGCGAAGATCGCGTCGAATGTGTCCGCTTCGAAGACGGCCACGGTGAGAATGCATACGGCGAGGTTCAGGGGTTCCAGCGCCATGCCCAGGCACCACACACGTAATGAGCCATCGGCCAAAGCGGTGTTGAAGGAGCTGTAAGGGGGCTGCTCGTAGTCCACCTCTGTGCCCAGGTCCCCTTTGGCCTCCGGTGCGCCGAGCAGTTCCTCGTTGTACTCGCGCATGATGGTGCGCCACAGGTCCAGGTCCCGGCGGTGGGCGAGAGGCGATAACGACGCGGGCTGAACCATGCCGGCAGGGAGCGGGCCGTAAATACCCTCGCCCGTCGCGACCTGCCCGGCTTCTCGGAGGAGCAGGAAGAACCTGCCGTGGCCGTCGGGCGTACGGCGCAGGGTCAGCGTGGCGACGGAGGGAAGTACGACGCGTTCCCCGAGCAGCAGCGGATCGGTTGCCAGCAGCTTGCGCATGGGCAATTTCCGCCAGCGCGGCGTCTTTTGCGGATTCTGCCGCGTGGCCGCGGCGAATTCGTGGGCAACGGCTTCGTTCTGGTCGATGAGGTCGAAGTACTGTCCGGCGCCGAATGTCAGGCGAGATCTTTCGGGATCAGACCAGTCGGCGGACGCGAGACGAAAGGACGGGCGGTCCTCGAAGAGGGCCGGTCGCGCCAGGTCACCCATGGCCGAGGAATAGCGTTCGTAGCGATGCGCTCTGGACTCCTTCGGCAGGCAGAGTTGTGCCGTGCGCAGCAAAGGCAGTTTGACGGGTGGTGGCGTGTCCTGCCACTCCATCGACACCGCCGACAGCGGCACAGGAGCCGGCGGGCGCATGGTTTCCTCCCACAGCAGCGAGGTGCCACCGATGCGCTCCAAGGAGGGGCGGGCGAGCATGTGCATCTCGGCGGCCAACTCGCAGAGCGGGACGAAGCGTTGACGGAGGTCTGCGCGTTCCTTGACGAAGGAAGCGTGGGACTGCTCGACGGCGGCGCGATCGAGCGCGCGCCACGCGTAGTACATCCCGCCGGTGGCGGTCAGTGCACCCAACAGGCCCAGCCACAGTTCCATGTCCTCACCTTCGGCTCGGCAACCCGCGGATTTCGTCCCCCAGCTCTGGTACGGCAATTTCGTGGCCTCGGCTGAAGCTCTTGACCGTTAGGTGACGAAGGGGGAGAGGGGTACTCGGCCTTTCGGTACGAGCAAGTAGAACGCGTCGCCGGCCACGGGCTCGTCCCACTCATACGTCTGGCGTTCGAAGACAGGGTGGTCGCCGGTCGCGTTCCGCGCCACGACGTGGAAGTTCCGCGTTCGCTCCCGGTAGTCACACGACGCGATGCACAGCCAGGGAATTTCCTCCAGAAACTGGGCTGCCCTCAGGGCGTGTTCCAGGAATTCCCTGCACTCCGCCACGCGCAGGGCGGACTCGGGCTGGCTGAGCGGCTTGTCGCCGTGGGCGGTGCGATTGCGTTCCATGAGCCTGAGCACCATGTTGCGTCGCCTCACCGGCGGCAAGGGGGGAGGTGACGGTGGCGTGGGTCCGGTGCCGCTGCTCATGGCTGCAATGGTGCCGGGGGATGTGGCGGACAACTAGGTCCTGGTGCACATCAGTTGAGGTGCCACGCACCATTCGCGCGGGGCGTCGGGATGCCGCCGCCGGTGATTCCCGTCCGTCGAGCGTTCGTGAACCGTCACATCGATGCAACGCGCCCGTTCCACTTTCTCCAGAATCGGCGTTTACGGTTGATCACGAGCCCAGGCCGATGTCGTCCGGCGGCGCCCGCCCGTCCATGTCCGCCCGACGACGACCCAGGAGCACGGTGAGCACGGTGATCCCGCGCGCAGTTTCTCTTCCGCCTTGGCTTGGCCATGCCCTGCGTATGCAGCGTGGGCCCGTGCCGTGGCATGCCGTTCTGCGGGGTGTGTTGGCCGCGGGGCCGTGGTTGGGCGCGGGCGTGGTCTTCGGGTGGGTCTCCGTGGGGGTGGTGGCCGCGCTCGGGGCCATGCTGGCGGGGATCAACGACCGGCCCGGGAGCCGTCGGGTCGCCGTGCGGCGGCTCGGGGTGCCCGCGGTCGCCGGCGCGGGCGGGCTCGTTCTCGGGGCGTACGTCGTCGGGGCAGGGGGAGGGCCGTTTCTGCTGCCTGTGGTGTTCGCCCTGCTCGGACTGGTCGCCGGGGCGTTCAGTGCCGTGGGGCCCGTCGCCTCCGCCGGCGGCACGCAGCTGCTCGTCGCCGCCGCCATCGGAGCCGGGATGCCGTTGCCCGAACCCGGGTGGCAGCGGGCGCTGTTCTTCCTGGGCGGAGCCGCGTGGCTGATCGTGCTGCGGCTCCTGCTGCCGTCGCCCGACAGCCGCAAGGGAGCCGCCCGGCCCTACCGCCTCGACGGCGAACGCACCGCCGTGGCCGCCGTCTACGAAGCCGTCGCCGACCTTCTCGATTCCGCGGGCACCGCCGACGCGACCGCCCGCCGCGCAGCCCTCACCGCCGCGCTCGACCACGCCCAGGACGCCCTTTCCGGGCCGCGCCTGCGCAGGCACGCCGCCTCCGCGGCCGAGCGGCGGCTGCACGCGCAGTACCTCGCCGCACTGCCGCTCGGCGAGGCGGCGACCGCGCTCGCCTGGGCCGGTGAGCCGCTCCCGCCGCGCACGGGCGAGGGGCCGCGCCGCCTCGCCGCCGCCCTCCGCGACGGTATCCCCAGTGGGCCGCTGCCCGCGCCCGCCCGCTCCGGCGCCGGGCTCCGCGCCCTCGACGACGCACTGCTGCACGCCGCCGAAGCCTTCGACAGCGGCACCGCGCGGCCCCCGCACGGCCGGCGGCGCGGCCCCGTCGGCGTACTGCGCACGGCTGCCGGACCCGGTGGGCGCGAGTACGGTGTGCGGGTCGCGCTCTGCTTCGGGGCGAGCGCCGCGGTCGCGCAGGCCCTGCACCACCCGCACTGGTACTGGCTGCCCGCCACGGCCGTCTTCCTGGTCAAGCCCGACCTCGGCCCGCTGGCGTCCCGCGTCCTGTGCCGCGCCCTCGGCACCGTCATCGGCGCCGTCCTCTTCGCGGCGCTCGCCGCCCTGCTGCCACGCCCCGCCGGACTCGTAGCCCTCGTCGCCGTGTGCGGTGCGCTGATCCCCGTGGCCACCCGGCACTTCGCCGCCCAGACCGCCGTCGTCACGGTCCTCGTCCTCGCCCTGGTCATGGTGGGCGGGGAGCCGCAGGCCGCCCGGGGGCGGATCGGGGAAACGCTGCTCGCCTGCGGCATCGTCCTGCTCGTCGGGCATCTGCCGTGGCCCGTGCGGCGCGGTGGTCGCGTACAGGACCGGCTGGCCGCCGCCCACACGTCCGCGCACGACTATCTGCGCCATGTCATGAGCGGCGCCGACGGCCCGGCGGGCGGCCACCACCGCGCCGCCCGCTGGGCCCTGCGGCGCGAGGCCTACCGGACGCTGGCCGAGGCCCGCGCCGCGATCGACCTGGCGGCCGCCGAACTTCCCGCCGTGGCCCGGCACTCCCGGGGCTCGGAGCAGGTGGCGGCCACCCTCGAACGCCTCGTCGACACCACGACTGCCTGCGCGGTGCACGTCGACGACACGGGTCGCCTGCCGCGGCGGCACGCGGAGCACATCGACGCGCTGCTCGCGGAACTGGAGCTCACCGCGGTGGCGTGACTCCGGGCGCCGGACCCGCGGGCCCGGCGAGTCTCAGAAGTCCACCCGCACCCGGTCGTCGAGTCGCGCCACCGAGTCCTGCTCGTACTTCTTCACGTAGTCCTCGCGGATGTCCTCGATGCGGGCGTCACGCTTGTGCGCCTGCGACGTCGGATACAGCAGGATCAACTCGTACGAGCGCTCACGCTCGATCCGGCCGTTCGAGTCGCGCCACTGGCCGCGCCCTTCCTGCACCGTGAGCCCGTCGGGGAACGACGGCGTCACCTCGACGTCGATGAACCGCATGAACTGCCTGTCGGTCACGTCGGGGCCGCCGTCAGGGCGCTCGGTCCCGAAGAAGAGGCGGGTCTCGGTGTACGCGTGACCTTGGGAGATCTGCGACGTGGTGGTCGTGCCGGGCGAGCGCGTGTCGGTTTCGAAGGAGGCGTACGCCGCCGGGGCGCCGACGGCGAGGACCGCCGCGGCTGCCGCGGTCACCGTGAGACGGGTGCGGGAGACGCGGGAGGTGCGGGAGAGGGCGCGGGGCATGGCTGCTGATCCCTTTCGGCGGGGGGTAGATCAGGGTTCACGAGCGGGTGGATCTCTGCGTACGTTGATCCATGACGGGCGCAGACGGTAGTCGACACGCCACGCTCCGCGCTCCCTCCCGTACGGCCGTACGGCTGGATTTCTCTCCGCTCCCGTAAGTCGCCGTCTTCCCTTACGACACTCAACCCCCATACGTTGCGGGGGACTTGACCGGAGTGATGGAGGGGACGGCGGGCATGAGGACACGTACCGGGATACGCGCTGGGGCACGTACGGGGACAGGTCTCGCCCTGGCGCTCGCGGCGGCAGGCGTACTGGCGTTCGGAACCGCGGGGTCCGCGAGCGGCACCGCCGCCTCGGCCACCGCCGACCCGGCCCCGCAGTCGCCGTACGCGTCCACCACCGGCGTCGGCGTCCACAACGCCTACGAGAAGGCGAAGTACCCGTACTTCGCGGACGCGCTCGACTCCGGCGCAGGGATGCTCGAACTCGACTTGTGGACCAATGTGTTCGGCAGCGGCTGGCGGGTCTCGCACAGCAACCCGGTCGGCAACGACAACAACTGCGAGAACGCAGCGACTCCGGCCGAATTGCGCACCAAGGCCCGCAACCAGAGCCTCGCCGGGTGCCTGACGGACATGAAGACCTGGCACGACGCCCACCCCGGCCACCGGCCCATCCTCCTCAAGGTGGAGCTGAAGGACGGCTTTCAGGGGAGGAACGGACGCGGGCCCGCCGCCCTCGACGCCCTCCTGAAGAGCAAGCTCGGCGACGCCGTCTACCGCCCCGGCCAGCTCATCGGAGGGCACGCCACCCTCGACGACGCCGTACGGAGCGACGGCTGGCCCGCGCGGAGTGCTCTCGCGGGCAAGTTCATCGTCGAGCTGATCCCCGGCACCGTCGAACAGGGCAACCCGGCGGACACCCTGTGGACCGACCGCGAGTACGCCACCCATCTGCGCGACCTCAAGGCCGCCGGGCGCCTGGACGATGCCGCCGCCTTCCCCGCCGTGCTCGGCGCCGAGGCGGGCGACCCGCGCGGGAGGTACGCGGACGCGGCGATCCGGCCCTGGTTCGTGCTGTTCGACGGCGACGCGTCCACGTACGCCAGCGGCACCATCGACACCAAGTGGTACGCCGACCGGCGCTATCTGGTCGTCATGTCCGACGCCCACAACGTCGCCCCGGCCATCGACGCCATGAACCCGACCGAGGCCCAGGCCCGCGACCGCGTCGCCCTGCTCGCGCGCGGCAACGCCAGCATCGTCTCGTCGGACTGGTACCCGCTGCCGGGCGTCCTCTCGACGGTGCTTCCGCGCGGCTGACCCGCACGGGCCCGCGGCTAGCGTTCGATCCGTACCCACACTGGTGCGTGGTCCGAGCCGCTCGCGTCTTGCCGTACCGCCGGATCCCCGTCCTCCACCGACGGCAGCGCGGTCGCCGTCGAGCCCGGTACGCCCGTGCCCGCGGTCTTGACCAGGTCCAGGAAGCCGCGGCTCACCAGGACGTGGTCGATCAGCTCGCGGCGCCCCGCGTGGATACGGGAGTAGCGCTGCTCGGGCGGGATGAGCGGGGCCACGTTCCACAGCCGGTGCGTGTCGCCCTTGTCCGCCTTGTCGAACCCGGGGGTGCCGATCTCGGAGCCGGGCGGGCCGAGCAGGATCTGGGTCGTCGCCGCCGACACCTCGTCGTTCAGGTCTCCGAGTACGACGACATCGTGCTGACGGCCGTCGCCCTTCAGGAGGCGGTCGGACAGCGAGCGCACCAGCGTGGCCTCCGCCGCACGCCGGTAGAGCGCGTACGCCCCGAAACGGGCCCGCTCGCCCTCGTCGCGCGGCTGGAACCTGCCGTTGCCGTACGACAGCAGCTTCGACTTCAGATGGCATACGGCCACGTCGAAGAAGAAGGCGCGCGTCGTCACCGTCACCGCGAGGACCCCGCGGCCCGCGCGCGTCACCGGCCTGCCCGCGTCACCGGACTGCACCTGGCGCAGCGGTTCGGGGAAGCGGACCTCGTCGGCCACGACGAACACCGGCAGGGAGCTGAGGAAGCCGACGCGGGTGCCACGCTCGTCAGCGTGCTCCGACAGCGTGGTGTGCCAGGTGCCCTCCAGCATCCCGGCCAGGTCCGCGAGGGCCTCCGGGTCGCCGACCTCCTGCACGCCGAGCACGCTCGGGTTCAGCTCCGTGATCGTCGCCGCGAGAGAGGCCAGCTTCGCCTCGTACGCGGCCTTGTCCTTGGGCCCGAACTTTCCGCCGGGCCGATAGAGGTTCTCCAGGTTCCAGGTGCCGACGAGCATGGCGGGCTCCAACTGTTCGGCGTGGTCGGCGGGTTGACGTCAGCGTGCCCGCGAAACCGGTGACGCGACAGGGCACGGGATGCGCACTCCCCGTACCTTGAAGGGATGACGCCGCCTCCCGCGCACGGCCCCGCCGATCTCGTCATCACGGGCTGCACGGCCCTCGTCCACGACACGGAGGGCCGGATCGGATTCCTCGACGACGCCGCCGTCGTCGTACGCGACGGTCGCATCGACGCCGTCACCACTACCCCCGAGGTCACCGGACTCCAGGCCGCCGAACGCATCGACGCCCGCGGCCAGGCGGCACTGCCGGGGCTGATCAACTGTCATACGCACACGCCGATGGTGGCGCTGCGCGGCCTCGCCGAGGATCTGCCGGCGCACGAGTGGTTCAACGACTGGATCTGGCCCATCGAGTCCAACCTGACCGAGCGGGTCGTCGGGCACGGCGCGCGTCTTGCCTGCGCCGAGATGATCCGGGGCGGTGTGACGACTTTTGCCGACCACTACTTCGCGATGGACACCGTCGCCGATGTCGTCGCGGAGAGCGGTCTGCGCGCCAACCTCGGCGCCGCCTTCTTCTCCTCGCAGGGGCCCGAGGGCCGCGCCGCGTCCCTGGAGTTCGCGCTGCGCCGGCGCGGCGCGGCCGACGGCCGCATCACCACCTCGCTCGCCCCGCACGCCCCGTACACCGTCGACGACGCGGACCTCGCCGCGACCGCGGAACTCGCGCGCGAGCACGGCCTCATGGTCCATCTGCACGCCGCCGAGAACCGCGCCCAGACCGACAACAGCCTGGAGCGCCACGGCCGCACCCCCATCGAGATCCTGCACCGCGCCGGACTGCTCGACGTCGACGTCCTCATCGCCCACGGCACCGGAATCCTCGACCGCGACCTGCCCGTCCTCGCTCAGGGAACGGGCCGCGTCGCGGTGGCGTCCGCGCCCCGCGGCTACATGAAGTTCGGCTGGGACACCACGCCCGTGCGCGCCCTGAGCGACATCGGCATCCCCGTCGGGCTCGCCACGGACGGCGCCGCGTCGAACAACACCCTGGACGTCTGGGAGTCCATGACGCTCACCGCACTCGTCCAGAAGTCCACGCGGCGCGACCCGGCCTGGCTGACCGCGCGCCAGGCACTCGGCCACGCCACCCTGCAGAGCGCGCGAGCCGTCGGCCTGGGCGAGGAGATCGGCAGCCTCGCGCCGGGCCGCCGCGCCGACATCGTCCTCGTCGACCTCGCCGGCCCCCACACCCAGCCCGTGCACGACCTCGCGGCCACGCTGGTGCACAGCGCCCGCTCGGCGGACGTCACCACGACGATCGTCGACGGGCGGATCCTGATGCGCGACCGACAGCTGCTGACCCTTGATGTCCCGGAAATCGTGCGGGAGTTGGCCGCCGAACTGCCCGCTCTGATCGACCGCAGCCACGGGAAGCGGATCCAGGACTACGAGGGCTGAAATCCAGGACCACGAGGGCTGAAAAATTCTCCGAAGTTTCTTCGCCGCGACCGATGAGTTCCGATGACCGCGCGGGTCACCCCTCGCAGAGGTACGGATCCGAGTGGCGGGTCCGCAGGAGGGACTGAGGGATCATGCGACTTCCCGACATCGTCACGCGCGAGGAGTGGCTCGCCGCGCGCCAGGAACTGCTCGCCAAGGAGAAGGCGGAGACACGGGCGCGTGACGCGCTCAACGCCGAGCGGCGGCGGCTCCCGATGGTCGAGATCGGCAAGGAGTACCTCTTCGACGGTTGCGACGGCAAGGCCACGCTGTTCGACCTCTTCGACGGCGACACCCAACTGATCGTCTACCACTTCATGTTCGCACCGGAGTGGGACGCGGGCTGCCGCAGCTGCTCGGCCTTCCTCGACCAGATCGGACACCTGGCCCATCTGCGGGCCCGCAGCACCAACTTCATCGCCGTCTCCCGCGCGCCCTTCACCAAGATCCTGCCCTTCAAGGCCCGGATGGGCTGGACGGTGCCGTGGTACTCCTCGCACGGCGGCGACTTCAACCACGACTTCGACGCCACCGTCGGCGAGGGCGAGGACTCCTACGAGCAGCCGGGCCTCAGCTGCTTCCTGCGGGACGGCGACCGCGTCTTCCACACGTACTCGACGTACGCCCGCGGCACCGACTGGGTCGCCTCCTACTCCAGTCTGTTCGACCTCACCGCCCTCGGCCGCCAGGAGGAGTGGGAGGAGCCGAAGGGCCGGGCGACAGGACTCGGGGCGCCCGCGGGCAGCGACCGGCTCAGGTATCACGACGAGTACGAGATGTGAGGAACCGGTACAACCAGGTGTCAGGTCCGTCACGTTGCGAGTCCTTTCCACCCCTCGGCGCGTTCTTCTCCGAAAGAGTCCATAAGGACTGCCAACGGGGGAACAGAAGGACGATGATGAACAGTCGAGTCGTACTGGAACGCTTTCCGGCCGGTGGGCCGCGAGGATCGTGGCCCGCGGAGGACTTCGCGCGGGCCCGCCGCATGGAAGGACAGCGGGCGGAGGTCGTGATGGACCTCGCGTCCGACGCCTTCCTGGTGATCGTGCGCGAGCCCGTGGCGCGCGAGTCCGCCGTCACCGACCTGTCGGAGATAGCCGCCGCGGCATAGGCCCGAGCATGACCATGCTCAGCGCTCGGCTCGGCACGCCACTCAGCGCTCAGCACGCCACTCAGCGCTCGGCGCGCTCGTTCGGCGAGGGAACCTTCGCCGTGAACTGGTCGGCCTGCAGCGCGTACAGCTCCGCGTAGACACCGCCCGCCCGCAGGAGTTCGTCCGGTGTGCCCGACTCCACCAGGCGCCCGCCGTCCAGGACATGGACCAGGTCGGCGTGGCGCACCGACGCCAGGCGGTGGGTGATGAGGATGACGGTCTGGCCCGTCCCGGCGAGGGCCCGGATCTTCTCGAAGACCTCGAGCTCGGCGCGGGCGTCGAGCGCCGCCGTCGGTTCGTCCACGATGAGGATGCTGCCGCGCCGGTAGGCGGCGCGCGCGATGCCGAGCCGCTGCCACTGACCACCGGACAACTGGTGCCCGCCGGTGAACGCGCGGGCCAGGAGCGTGTCGAGCCCGCGTGGCAGATCGGCCACGACGTCCTCGGCGCCGGCCTCCCCGACCGCGGCGCCGATCCGGTCGTCCGTCAGCGGCACCGACGACCGGCCGACCGCGATGTTGACGCGCGCCGTGAACGGCCAGCGCTTGAAGTCCTGCGCCACCATCGCGATGCGTTCCGCCAGTTGCTGCCGGTCCGCCGTCGCCGCGTCGACGTCGTCCCACAGGATCCGGCCGCCCTTCGGCGCGTACAGACCGGCCAGCAGCTTCACCAGCGTGGTCTTGCCGGAGCCGTTCTCGCCCACGAGAGCGACGATCTTCCCGGTGGGCAGAGTGAGGGAGACATCGCTGAGCGCGTCCTTCTCCGCGGCCCCCGGGTAGCGGAAGGTGACGTTCTCGAACCGTATCTCCCGTGGCTCCGGCGGCAGTTCGGCGCCGCCGACCGGGATCTCGCGCTGCGCCGCCTCCACGAACAGCCGCTCCAGGTCGCCGACGAACAGGGCGTCCTCATGCAGGGAGTTGATCTCCACGACGAGTGTGTCGAGATTGGACGCACCGGTGCGGATCGCGATGACGGCGGTGCCCGCGACGGACAGCGCCATCGCCCCGGCGAGCATCAGGCCGCCGAGCGTCGCATACGTCGCCGCGGTGGCGACTCCCGTCCAGGCCGCCGCGATCAGACCCGTCCGGGCGGCCAGACGTGCCAGGCGCGCCTGTTCCTCCTCCGCGGCCTCCGACATGGACCGGAAGTGCCGCAACAGGAACGGACCCACGCCGTGCACCCGGATCTCCGGTGCCGCACGCTCCTCCGTGAGCAGGCTGCCGATGAGACGGCCCGCGCGGGCGTGCTGCACCCAGGCGTGGAAGGAGACGTAGCGGCGCCGGGCGATCGTCAGGGCGCTCCACGCGCTCGGCAGGGTCATCGTCACCAGGAGCGGAAGCAGCGCCGGGTGCAGGACGGTCAGCACGCTCGCCGCGGCGATAAGCGAGATCATCGCGTTCACCACGCGCGTCGCGATGCCGATCATGCGGCGGGCGGACGCGGCCCCGTACTGCGCCGTGTCGAGCAGTTTGTGGAACGCGTCGTCCTCGATGGCCGAGAGCTCCACCGACGCCGCTCTCTCCAAGTACTGCTCGGTGGCGACGCGTTCGACCTTCGGTTCGAGACGCCCCGTCGCGTACGTCGACGCCGCGCGCAGCAGCGCGGCCACGAACAGCACGGACGCCACCGTCACCAGGGCGGGCGTCGCGCCGCGCAGCCGGTCGGCGATCGGGGCGTCGGTCAGCAGGCGCGCGAGCACGCTGTTGACCGCGAGGAGGCTCACCGCCTGGGCAAGGCCGCGGCCCACCTCGGCGGTGACGACGATGCGCGCCGCCGACCGGTCGGCCTGCCACGCGAGCCGGAAGCTGGCGGCCAGCAGCGCGGGAAGCCGCTTCAGCATGGACCGGAACCCCAGCTGGAGGAACGCCTCCTCGTACTGGGCCCAGCCGGTGTCATAGCGCAGGGGGCCGCCGAAGAGCAGCTTCTCCGACTCCGAAGTCCCGCTCTGTTTACGCGCGTTGCTGTGCTTCTGGGAGTGGCTCTGTTTGTCGTCCGTCTGCTTCTCCTTCGCCGGGTGCGTACGACCTGTGCGGGTCGTAACCCGGGCAACGGTTGCCGCTTCACCCGGGCCGCAGTGCCATACCCCATGCGGACGACTCCGCAACCGCGCAGGCGAGGGAGATTCGTGAGGGCGAGGACAGAAGCGCCGTAGGGCCTACGCCCGGACCGCCCGTGACCACCCCGGCGTGGTCCCCGTGGCCCTGCACCACGCCAGATACAGCGGAATCGGCGGAGTATAGGGGACCTCGCCCCCGGACGGGCTGTGGATCAGCGAGGGAGCGCGTCGGGCGCCCGGCACCACGGCTCCCGCGGCGTAATAGGCGGGGGAAGGCCATTCGAGCGCGACATCGGAGTCCGCGGGGACGATCCACCACCACCGTGCCGCGGCTGTGTCCCCGGCATCCCCGGTGTCCTCGTACACACACCCCACGCGCGGCAGCCGCGCCATCAGCCGGGGGCCGAACCGCGCGGGCACCGAGACCGCGTCGCACCCCAGGGGCTGCGACATCCCGGCCGGGACGGCGAGCCGTGTCGGCGCCGGTGGGGAGGCGGCGGCGGACCGCCTCCGTTCGAGGCGGACCAGCGTGTCCAGGTCCAACAGCCGCCGCACCGTCACCGCGCTCACACGCCCCCTGTCCACGTCGTCCTCACGCCCGCACCCACTGTCACGTCACGCCCGCAGTTCCGCCCATACGGTGAGACCGGCGCCGGGGCCCTCGTCACGCACGCCCCACGCGTTGCTCACCGCCTCGACGAGAAGCAATCCCCTCCCGTGCTCCTCGTCGGTGTCGGGCCCTTCGTGGGCGGGCCGCGGGACGCCCGATCCATATCCGTCGTCACGCACAGCTATGCGCAGTGACCCGGGTTTGGTGCAGAGCTCGCAGACGATGCGGTGACTCGCCGTGTGCACGATCGCGTTCGTGACCAGCTCGGAGACCACGAGGGCCGCGGCGTCGCGGCAGTCCTCGCCTATGTCCCAGCCCAGGAGCTGGGCGTTCGCAAGCCGTCTGGCCTGTGCGGCGGAGCCCGGCCGTGGCACCAGCGCGAAGCTGACGCAGAGCTCGGAGCCGCCCTCGACCCACGCGTCGGCGGACATGCCAACAGGGGCTTCGGCGGCAGCTGTGTGTAACGGCGCGGGCGGAGTCACGCCATCCACTATCGCCCCGCCGGGAACACCTTGGCAAGACCCACTCTGAAAAGTGCACAGTGGCGTGTTCCTTCGAGACGGCACATGGCACACTGCTGGCAACGGCTCCAGGTGCGGAGTGAATTGGCATGTCATGGAGTACGTGGAGGTAGGACGTGAGCGAACCGCGGTCCGCGCCGACCGTCGGCCAGGTCGTCCTAGGCCGTCGTTTGCAGGACCTGCGTGAGCGCGCGGGCCTCAAACGAGAGGAGGCCGCGCGGATTCTCCGCGTGGCCCCCGCCACGGTCCGCCGCATGGAGATGGCCGAGGTCGCGCTCAAGATCCCGTATCTCCAGCTCCTCCTGAAGTCCTACGGCGTCGGCGACGACGAGGCCGACGCCTTCGTGACGCTCGCCGAGGAGGCGAACAAGCCGGGCTGGTGGCAGCGGTTCCACGACATCCTGCCGGGCTGGTTCAGCATGTACGTCAGCCTGGAGGGGGCGGCCAGCCTCATCAGGTCCTACGAACCGCACTTCGTGCCGGGTCTGCTGCAGACCGAGGAGTACGCACGTGGTGTGATGCGCTCCGGAGCGATCGGCCAGACCAACCCCGAGGACATCGAGCGGTACGTGGCGCTGCGCATGGAGCGCCAGTCGCTGCTCACCCGCGAGGACGCGCCACGGGTCTGGGTCGTGATGGACGAGACCGCCCTGCTCAGACCCGTGGGCGGTCCCGAGGTGATGCGCGAGCAGATCGACAAGCTCCTCGAAGCCGTCGAACTTCCTCATGTGACCCTGCAGATCGCGCCGTTCGCGGCGGGTCCGCACCCGGGCACGTACGGACCGTTCGTGCTCTTCCGCTTCGCCATGGCGGAACTGCCGGACATGGTCTACAGCGAGTACCTGACCGGCGCCGTCTATCTGGACGCGCGCACCGAGGTGGCGACCCACCTCGAGGTCATGGACCGCATGGCGGCGCAAGCCGCGACGGCACATCGCACAAAGGAGATCCTCCGGGATCTCCGCAAGGAGCTGTGAATGGATCGACACCGAGCCGGTACACGACCCGGGTCCAAACCCGGAGCCGGGACCCGTCCCGATTCCCGGGACGACTCCCGGATCTACAACGGCATGCCCGCCCGTGAACTCGGCAGCGAGGGCTGGCACAAGCCGTGGAGCGGTGGCAACGGCGGCAACTGCCTGGAGGCCATGAAGCTGGCCGACGGCCGGGTGGCGGTCCGCCAGTCGGCGGATCCGGACGGCCCGGCGCTGATCTACACATACGGCGAGATCCACGCGTTCATCCAGGGGGCGAAGGCGGGGGAGGCCGACTTCCTGCTGTCGTGAGCTGCTCCGGTCCTTCGCGGGGCCGGTGCGGCTGTCCCAGGCGGTTTCAGGCGGTCATCGGCCGGTCGTACGGGCCGATCGGTGCCGCGAGCTCCGTCGCGCCGGTCAGCCATCGGTCGACCGCGGCGGCGGTCGCGCGGCCCTCGGCGATGGCCCACACCACCAGTGACTGGCCGCGGGCCGCGTCGCCCGTCGCGAAGACCCCCGGCACATTGGTCGCGAAGTCCGCGCCGCGGGCGAGCGTGCCGCGGTCCGCGACGTCCAGGCCGAGCTGGTCGACCAGGCCGCCCGCGGTCCGCTCGGGCCCGGTGAAGCCGAGCGCGAGCAGCACCAGGTCGGCGGGGAGCTCACGGTCCGTCCCGGGGCGAGGGCGGCGGTCCGCGTCGACCTCGGTCAGGTGCAGGGCGTTCACCCGGCCCGCCGCGTCGCCGGTGAAGCGCAGGGTCGACGCGGCGAACAGCCGCGCGTCGGCGTCCGCGTCCGCGGCGGGGGCCGTGCGCAGCTCGCCCGCCTCCTCGTGCGCGGGGGAGAGGCGGTAGACCTTCGGGTACGTCGGCCAGGGCTCGGCCAGCTCGTCGCGTGCGTCACCGGGCCGCCCGTAGATGTCCAACTGCGTGACGCAAGCGGCCCCTTCGCGTATCGCGGTGCCCAGGCAGTCCGCTCCGGTGTCACCGCCGCCGACGATCACGACGTGCTTTCCGGCGGCGGTCAGCGGGGAGGTGCCGAGGTCTCCCTCGCAGACGCGGTTGGCGAGCGGAAGATACTCCATGGCCTGGTGGATGCCGCTCAACTCCCGCCCCGGCACGTCAAGGTCGCGCCAGGCGGTGGCGCCGGTGGCGAGCACCACCGCGTCGTGCCGGGTCCGCAGCTCGTCGGCGCCGATGTCCTGCCCGATCGTGACGGACGTACGGAAGACCGTGCCCTCGTCCCGCAGCTGCGCGAGCCGCCGCTCCACGTGGTGCTTCTCCATCTTGAACGCGGGGATGCCGTACCGCAGGAGCCCGCCCGCGCGGTCGTCGCGCTCGTACACGACGACGGTGTGCCCGGCGCGTGTCAGCTGCTGTGCGGCGGCGAGTCCGGCCGGTCCCGAGCCGACGACGGCGACCGTCCTGCCGGAGTGCCGGTCCGGGGCGCGGGGCGGATTGAGACCGTCCGCCCAGGAGCGGTCGGCGATGGCCGCCTCGACGTTCTTGATGGTCACCGCGGGCTGGTTGATCGCGAGGACGCAGCCCGCCTCGCAGGGGGCGGGGCAGAGGCGGCCGGTGAACTCGGGGAAGTTGTTCGTGGCGTGCAGCCGGTCCGCCGCGGCACGCCAGTCGGCGCGCGAGACGAGGTCGTTCCAGTCGGGGATCAGATTGCCCAGCGGACAGGCCTCGTGGCAGAACGGGATGCCGCAGTCCATGCAGCGGTCGGCCTGCCGCTCGACGATGGGCAGCAGCGCGCCGGGGACGTACACCTCGTCCCAGTCCTTGACCCGCTCGCCGACGGACCGGCGCGGCCATTCCTGACGGGCGGTGGTGAGGAAGCCCTTGGGGTCGGCCATGGCCGTCTCCCTCGCGTGCCTTCTCGCGTGCCTTCGTGCGTGCTTACTCGCGTGGTTCTGCGGGCTTTCGGCCACTGTACGACGGGAGGGCGGGGCGGGCATGTTCGCGAGGGGTTGGGGCTGCCGTGCGGGCAATCGGCTCAGGTCAGGGCCAGGATGAACGACGCCGAGGCGGCCAGGGAGGCACCGACCCGGATGTGGTTCCACATCGTCCACTCACGCACGTACGTACGCCAGCGGTCCGCGCTCTCCGGGGCCTGCGGGTCGAGCTTGGCGAGGGCGTCGTTGCGGGGGACGTTCGCGGCGATGGTGACTCCGAACGAGCCGAACAGATACAGCGCGGCCCCCAGCAGCAACTCGACGGTGCCGTCGTCGGGCCAGAGCACGAAGGTGACGACGGCGACAACCGCGCTGAGGCCGGCGGCGCCCATGAACACGGTCATGAACCCGGCGGTGACCGCCTTGACGTTGATCGACTGCATGGCGGCGATGCCTTGCGCCGGAGGCAGGGCGGCGAGGCCCCGCATCACGAAGGTAGAGAACGCGACGAACGCGCCCGCGACGAGGCCGCAGGCGAGCGCGCCCAGGACGACGAGCACGAAGTACGGTCCCTCGATCATGGCAACTCCCGCGTTGTGTATGGCAGCCGACAGGTGAGCGAGCCGCAGTGATCCTCCATGGCGCGGCGCCGCATCACAAGTGAATTGCCCGGACGGGGTCCTGGGCCATACGCGGGGCCCGCGCCTGCATACGGGGGCGTCCGGCGGGGGTCTCGGGGTGGCTCGGGTGCATCGGGTGGCTCGGGTGCCTCGGGGGAAGGGCGCCAGGGGTGCGGAGGGCCCGGTGGTGTTCAGACCGCCAGTTCATCCCGCTCCGGCCGCCAGGCCCTAAGCGTCGCCTCGACCGCCGGGGCTATCCGCCGGCGCGCCTCCCCGCGAGGGACCCCGCTCATGAGGAGGCGGTCGTACGGCGTCTCCGTGTGCCGGACGGCGGCCACCACCGCCGCCGTCACCGCCGATGCGGACAGGGCCCGGCCCGCCGCACTCCGGCCCACCCGCCCGCTGCCCCGCACCGACGCGTGCGCCGCGATCGCCCGGCACTGCTCATCGGGGCACCCCGGAAAGAGCCGCCGTATCTCCTCCGTGAAAGCGGCGGTGAAGCGGACGTCCTCCATGGCCCGACGCGCCGCGTCCCGCGCCCGGCGGCGAGCCCGCGCCTCCGCGTCCGCGAGGCACCGCTCCTCGGCCCGCGCGAGCGCCGCCTCCTCGACGAGGACGCCCTGCCGCTCGTACCGGCCCTGGCGCCGGTTGAGGCGCACGACCACCGCCGAGAGCCCGCTCCCCTCGCGGGCCCGACGCGTCAGCGCGGTGTCGCCGCGCGGCAGGAAGACGAGATGGCCCAGGTCGGCGCAGTCCAGGCAGCGCGGCTCGGATTCCTGGACGACCAGGAGGGCGAGCGGCCCGCCGCGGCACTCCGCACAGTGCCGGCGCCTGAGGGGCTGGATGGCGAGAAGTGCTCTCCGGATGAGGGGGGTTGGTGCCATGCGGAAAGGATTCCCCCGAACGGCCGGGGCTATCGCCGCGGGACAAGGTCCGACGCCACGGCGGGCAGCGCGCGGCATCATGGGACGGGTGCGACTCGAAGCGATCACCTGGGACCGGCTCACGGCCACCCTCGCCGACCGGCTGCTCGACCTGAAGACGGCCGACGGGGGCTCCTGGCCCCGCGTCGCCTTCGACGGGGCCCCGGCGGGCAGGCCGGGCGAGCTGGCCCGCAGCGTGGCCGAGGCGCTGCGGGTGCGCGGACGGTCCGCGCTCGTCGTCGGCACGGAAGGCTTCCTGCGCCCCGCCTCGCTGCGCCTCGAATACGGGCGCGAGGACGTGGAGGCGTACTACAGCGGCTGGTTCGACACCGGCGCCCTCTGGCGCGAGGTCTTCGGACCGCTGGACCCGGGCGGCACCGGGCGCGTACTGCCCGACCTGTGGGACCCGGAGTCGGACCGCGCGACGCGCAGCCCGTACGTCCAACTCCAGCCCGGAGCACCGCTGTTGGTGCATGGCCCGCTCCTGCTCGGCCACTGGTTCCCCTTCGACCTGACGGTCCACACGAGCCTCTCGCCGGCCGCTCTGCGACGGCGTACGGCGGAGAGCGAGCGGTGGACCCTGCCCGCCTTCGAGCGGTACGAGACGGAGACGGACCCCGAGGCGGTGGCTGATGTCGTCGTGCGTGCGGACGATCCACGGCATCCGGCCTGGAGCGGCTGAGGGCGTGAGACGGCCCGCGGAGGGACATTCGCCGAAACCCTTTTATATGCACGTGCATGTAGTTAGAGTCTGGGCATGGCAACGACAGCGCTCCACTTCAGCGAATCGGTCCGCACCCTCCTCGACGGCAAGAACTTCGCCAGCGTCGCGACCCTCGGTCCCGGCGGCGCACCCCAGAACTCGGTGGTGTGGATCAAACGGGAAGGCGACACCGTGCTGTTCTCGTCCACCGCGCGGCGTCAGAAGGTCCGCAACCTCGAACGCGACCCGCGCATCAGCATCTCGGTCTACGACCTGGCCAACCCGTACACGTCGACCGAGATCCGTGGCGTCGCGGAGATCCTGCCCGATCCGGAGAAGCGGCTTCCGCACGAGCTGTCGCACAAGTACCTGGGCATCGACCCGCCCGGCGAGAAGGACGAGGAGGCTCGGGTGATCATCAAGGTGATCCCGGAGAAGATCGTCGGATTCTCGGCGTGAGATCCCGAGCCCATGCCCATGCGCATGCATGTGCGGGTGCGGATGTCCGGGTCGCACGCCCGAACCCCTCTCCCGCCTGGGGCGCCCGCCTCCGGAGTGCGGGCCTCCGGAGGCCCGGCGAGAATGAGGGGCGCCGGGACTAGCGGTGCCTCCGCGCCGCGCCGGCCGTCCGGCACCGGGAGGTACCACATGACCACCGCCGGAGACATCATGCACCGGGGCGCCCAGTGGATCCCCGCACACGAGACCCTGGACCGCGCCGCACAACTGATGCGGCAGCTCGACGTGGGCGCGCTGCCCATCAGCGACGAGAACGAGCGACTCTGCGGCATCCTCACCGACCGTGACATCGTGATCGGCTGCGTGGCGATGGGCCACGACCCGTCCCGGGTGACCGCGGGCGACATGGCCAAGGGCACGCCGCGCTGGATCGACTCGGGCGCGGGCGTCGACGAGGTCCTCCAGGAGATGAAGGGCAGTCAGATCCGCAGGCTCCCGGTCATCGAGAACAAGCGCCTGGTCGGCATGATCAGCGAAGCCGACCTCGCCACGCACCTCGACGACACCCAGCTCGCGAGCTGGGTCGAGAGCGTGTACGCGAAGGGCTGACCGTCCAACTTCTCGGCCGCCTCACCTCTCGGCCGCCTCACCTTTCGGCCGCCTCACCGCTTGGCGGCCACCGAGAACGTCCCCTCGTCCGTGACCCCGTAGAGCACGCCCCCCTGTGCCAGCGGGGCCACCCCGCTGGGGGAGCGGTGCTCGATCGAGCCGGCCTCGGAGTTCTTGGAGTCCTTGGCATCCTCGAACGAGGGCTCCGAACGCCAACGCTCCCTGCCCGTGAGGGTATTGATGGCGATGACACTGCTGTCGGGCATCGTGGCGTACAAGGTGTCGCCCCGCACCGACGGCTCGCTGAAGATCCGCAGTTCGCGGGAGGTCGTCCAGAGCGGCTTGCCGCGCTCGAGGTCGAGTGCGAGCACGGTCTCGTTCGCGTAGTCGAAGAGGTACATGGCGTCGCCGCGCACCAGCGGCGGCGCCTCCGGCTCGACCGCCCAGGGGAAGGCGATGCCGCGCACCTTCCCCGAGGTCAGGTCCTGGATGAAGAAGCGCGACGACACACCTGAATCGTCCTCCCAGCGCGCGAAGTACCCCTTGCCGTCGTGCACCGTGGCCAGCCACAGGTCACCCTTCGGCGCCGTGGTCCCGCCCAGCTTCCGGCCGGATCGCGCGTCGTAGCGGGCGATCTCCGACGAGCCGGAGCCGGGATCGCCCTTGCGGCCGGCCGCGCGCAGATCGGCGAAGAGCGTCCCGTCCGGGCCCGCGTAGAACGCGCCCGCCGAGTCGCTCGTCACCTTGTGGTGCCACAGCTCCCGGCCCGACCGAGGGTCGTACGCCGTGTACGTCGCCGTGGGCGACGCACTCAACTCGCCCTCTCCGGATCATCCTCGCGCAGAGGCGTCGGTCCCCGTCCCCCGGTTTCCCCGTAGTTGTCATGGCGTGATTGTTAGTTGTCACGGCCTCATTGGCATGGCCCGTACAGCCTAGAGCCAGCCGTTGCGGCGGAAGCCGCGGTGGAGCGCGACGCAGGTGGTGACGATGACGCCGATCACCAGGCCGTACCCGTACTTCCAGTGCAGTTCGGGCATGTGGTCGAAGTTCATTCCGTACATACCGCAGACCATCGTCGGCACGGCGATCACGGCGGCCCAGGCGGTGATCTTTCGCATGTCCTCGTTCTGCGCGACCGTCACCTGCGCGAGGTGGGCCTGGAGGATGGAGTTCAGGAGCTCGTCGAAGGCGGCGATCTGCTCCGTGACCCGCTTGAGGTGGTCGTCGACGTCCCGGAAGTAGGCCTGTATCTCCGGGGCGATCGCCCGCATCGGCTGGGTGGAGAGGATCTGCAGAGGGCGGCCGAGCGGCACCACGGCCCGCTTCAGTTCGAGGAGTTCGCGCTTGAGCTGGTAGATCCGGCCGGGGTCGGCGCGCTCCCCCTCCTTGGAGAACACGTCCATCTCCACCTGGTCTATGTCCGCCTGTACCGCGTCCGTCACTTCGAGATAGTCGTCCACGACGTGGTCCGCCAGCGCGTGCAGGACCGCCGCGGGGCCCTGGGCGAGCTGCTCGGGCGCCGATTCGAGCTCCTCGCGCAGCGGGCCGAGCGAACCGTGGCGGCCGTGCCGCACGGTGATCACGAACTCCCTGCCGACGAAGACCATGATCTCGCCGGTGTCCACCACCTCGCTGGTCGCGGTGAGTTCGGCATGCTCCACGTAACAAACGGTCTTGAACACCGCGAACAGCGTGTCGTCGTACCGCTCCACCTTCGGTCGCTGGTGGGCGTGGACCGCGTCCTCCACGGCGAGCGGGTGCAGGTCGAAGAGCTCGGCGATGCCCGCGAACTCCTCTTCCGTCGGCTCGTGCAGGCCGAGCCACACGAATCCGTCACCGCTCCTGCGGACGCGCTCGACCTCCTCGACGAGGTCGTGGCCGCCGTCCTGGCGCACGCCCTTCCGGTACGTCACGCAGTTCACCACCGCCGAGCCCAGGGGGGAGCGGGCGGGGTGGCTCAGGTCGACGCGGCTGTGCTTGCGCACGAACTGGGCGACCCGCGCGACTTTCCGCAGGCCGCCTACCTTGCGGAGGTTTCCTACCTTTCGCAGGTTGCCTGCCATCGACATGCGTGGCTCCTCGTTCTGGTGACTTGACGTGCCAGTGTGCCAGGGAGCTGCGACGCAGCGCCCGGAGCCTGGGGGAACGGAAGACTCCGCTCCGGGTGTTCGGAGCTGCCTCCCCGGGGCAAGCCAGACAATCGCGATAATTGCCTCATGACGCTCATCGACGGCTATCTGACCGGTAATCGGAAACGGCACGCCGAGGGGGCGGGTGCGGGGCAGCGCTCCGACGCCTTCTCCGCGCTCTTCGACCCCACGACCTTCCGGCACATCGAGCGGCTCGGCATCGGGCCGGGGTGGCGCTGCTGGGAGGTCGGCGCGGGCGGCACCTCCGTCGTCTCCTGGCTCGCCAAGCGCGTCGGCCCGACCGGGCGGGTCCTCGCCACCGACGCGGACATCTCCTGGCACACGTCGGCCGCCCGACCGCCGGTCGAGGTGCGGATCCACGACGTGGGGGCGGAGGCGGCGCCGCCCGGCGGGGGCTTCGACCTCGTCCACGCGCGGCTCGTCCTCGCCCGCGTTCCGGACCGGGAGCGGGCCCTGCGCTCGATGATCCGGGCCCTGCGGCCGGGCGGCCGCCTGCTGGTCGAGGAGGTGGACCCCGCCCTGCAGCCCCTGTCCTGCCCGGACGAACACGGGCCGGCCCAGCAGTTGGCGAACCGCATCCGGCACGCCCTGCTCACCCAGCGCGGCACCGACCTCGCGTACGGCCGCGGGCTGCCCCGCCTGCTCCGTGCGGCGGGCCTGTGCCAGGTGGAGGCCGACGCGTACTTTCCCCTGACCTCGCCCGCCTGCGCGGCGCTGGAGACGGCCACGATCCAGCAGTCCCGCGCGGCCCTGACGGCCGCGGGGCTCGCCACGGAGGCGGACATCGCCGACCATCTGACGAACATCACCGCGGAGCCGCTGGACCTGGCCACACCCCCACTGATCTCAGCCTGGGGCCGCAAACCGTAACCCTCCCCGCCCTACCCTGCGGCACTCCACCCGCCTCCCACCCGCCGGTACCCCGACGCCCGGACGCGCCGCGCACCTGCCAGTCAGCCCCGCGGCGGGCTCCCGGGCGGGGCCCCGGCCAGGGGTACCGCACCCTGGGCCGGTCGACCGCCCACCCACCCGTCATCCCTGTGGTGCCGACTGGCCGGGAGGGGCGGGCCGGGGCCGCGCCCCCCGCCGGGAGCGCCGCGGCCTGAAGCCGGTCTACCGCATCCCAGTTCGACCGCCGTGGCTCCTGCCTCGCCCCCTTCCGTTGCGGCTCCGCAGGGAGGGGCGGGGTGAGTGGGCCCACCGCCCCGAGCGCCACGCCCTTAAGACGATCTGCGGCTCGCCAGTTCGACCGTCGTGGGTCGCGGCTTGCACCCTTCCGTTGCGGCTCCGCCGCACACCTGCCCGCCAGCCAGGAGGGGCCCGCTGACCGGGAGGGGCGGGGCGAGTGGGCCCACCGCCCCGAGCGCCACGCCCTCGCCAGTTCGACCGTCGTGGCTCGCGGCTTGCACCCTTCCGTTGCGGCCCCGCCGCTCACCGCCCGTCAGCCCCGCGCTCCCCGAGCCGTCGGAAGAGGGCGGGGCGGGGGAGTGAGCGCCGGGTCAGAAGCGCCGCGTCCCTCATGCCGGTCTGCCGCCCACGCGTTCCACCGCCCTGGCTCCCGCCCTGCACCCCTCCGCCGCAGCCTCCCCGAGCCCCGCGCCCCCTAGGCGTGACGCGAGGAAAGCTCCCGTGAACGCGTCGCCCGCACCCGTCGAGTCCACCGCCGTGGTCGGCAGTGCCGGGATCGTGGCCGTTACCTCACCCTCCCGGGCGACCAGCGCCCCCTCGGCGCCCCGCTTGACCACCACCGTGCGGAAGCGGCGGCTCAGCTTTGCCGCCGCTTCCTTCAGGTCGCCCGCAGGCTCCAGCAGCCTCAGCTCTCCCTCGCTCGGCAGCAACACGTCCACCCCGTCCACCGCCGCCAGGAACCGCTCCACCCCCAGCTCGGCGAGGAAGCCCGTTGACGCCGGGTCCACGCTGACCGGCACTCCACGCGCGCGTGCCGCCGCCAAAGCGGTCTCGGCCGCCTCTCTGCTCGGCCCGGCGAAGAACAGGTACCCCGACAGGTGCAGCCACCCCACGCCGTCAAGCAGCCCCGGCGACCAGTCGGCGGCCGACAGACGCAGCGAAGCGCCGCTGTCCGTGAGGAACGTCCGCTCCGCCCCGGCACCCTCGTCGACCAGGCAGATCACCGTCCCCGTGGCCGCCTCGGGGTCGACCACGAGGCGCGGGCGCACCCCCGCGCGCGTGAGCGCCTCCTCGTGCCATGCCGCCGAGTCCGCTCCGGCTCGCCCCAGGAACCACACGTCGCCGCAGCCCCAAGAAGCCGCCCAGCACGCCACGTTGGCGCCCGCGCCACCCGGCACCGTACGGATCGCCGCCGCCGTGTCCGTGCCGGGAAGCGGCGGCGTGCGGTGCCGGGCGACGACATCGGTGATGACATCCCCGACCACCAACAGAGCCCCGCCCCGCCCCGGGCTCACCGCCCCGTCCAAGCCGTCGCAATCCGCCCCGCGAGACGCACATTGCCCCGCACCGCCGCGAGATTGGCGCTCAGCGAGGCACCCTCCGTGCGCCGCACCAGCTGGTCCAGGAGGAAGGGCGTGACCGCCTGCCCGACGATGCCCCGCTCGGCGCACGCCTCCAACGCTTCGGCCAGCACGCGCGCGTGGAGCGCGGGATCGAGCTGCTCAGCCTCCGGCACAGGGTTCGCCACAAGGAGCGCGGACTCCGGACCGCCGACCGCGTCCTGGGCCCGCATCACCGCCGCGACCTCCGCCGGAGTCCGCAGAGTCCAGTCCACCGGGTGACCGGAGTCGGTGAGATAGAAGCCGGGGAAACGATCCGTCCCGTATCCGGCCACCGCCACACCCAGCGTCTCCAGGCGCTGCAGCGTCGCCGCCACGTCCAGGATCGACTTCACCCCCGCGCACACCACCGTGATACGCGTCCGGGCGAGCAGCCCCAGGTCGGCGGACTCGTCCTGGGTCACGGCCCACTCCCGGTGCACCCCGCCGAGCCCACCCGTGGCGAACACCCGTACGCCCGCCCGTGCCGCGAGCAGCGCCGTCGCGGACACCGTCGTCGCCCCGCTCGCACCCGCCGCGACCGCGAGGGCCAGGTCACGGTGGCCCAGCTTGCGGACCCCGTCCTCGTTCGCGATCCGCTCCAACTGCTGCTTGTCCAGGCCGACATGAGGGCGCCCGTCCAGGACGGCGATCGTCGCGGGAACGGCGCCCTCTTCGCGTACGACCTCTTCGAGCTCACGCGCGACCTGGAGATTGCGCGGGCGTGGCAGCCCGTGCGCGATGATCGTGGACTCCAGGGCGACCACGGGCCGCCGGTCCGCCACAGCCGCCTGTACCTCGTCGGACACCACCAACACGGGCCTGCCTCCTGCCTGTCGGGTCTCCTCTCATCCCTGGCGACCGGCGCGCCGCGCCAAACCCTTGCGGCGCCGGGGGCTGGGCCTCGAACCCCTGCGCGTCGCCGATTTCACGGCGGGCAAGGTCGCGTTCCCTCTACAAGGTCGCGTTCCCCCTACGGAGAGGAGTGGACGGGCGCGGGGGAGGAGGGGGTGACCCCCGCCGGAGCGCCGCGGCGAGCCCAGCTAAGGTGACCGGCCATGACCACGAATGATCAAGCCGTTGCGTCCTTTGCCGTGCACATTCCGGATGCCGACCTGGAGGCCGAGCCCCTCGACCCCGAGCAGATCGTGTCCGGCACCCCGGAGGTCACCGGCAAGGTCCTGTGGGAGTCGGCCGACGGCAAGCAGCTGCGCGGCATCTGGCAGATCACGCCGGGAGTGGTCACCGACACCGAGGCGAACGAACTCTTCGTCGTCGTCAGCGGGCGCGCCACCATCGAGGTCGAGGGCGGCGACGTGCTCGAGATCGGCCCCGGCGACGCGGCCGTCCTGCGCGAGGGCGACCGTACGACGTGGACCGTGCACGAGACGCTGCGCAAGGCCTACCACATCACGCTGCCCTGACCCCTTGTCGCCGGTCAGGCCTTCTTGACCGCCCTGCGGAGCGCGAGGGCCGCCATGGGCAGCAGGACGCAGACCCCGATGAGGTTGAGCCAGCCGTAGCTCGCCCGCGCGACGATCAGGCCGGCCGCCGCGCCGCCGACGCCCGCCGCCGTGTTCATGGTCAGGTCCGAGAGACCCTGCACGGCGGCGCGCGCGGGCTGCGGGACCGAGTCGGTGAGCAGCGCGGAGCCCGACACCAGGCCCGCGGACCAGCCGAGGCCGAGCACGAAGAGACCGGTGGCGGTCTGGCCGTGGCTCGGCCCCGCCGTACCGGCGAGGAGCGCGGCACAGCAGAGCAGCCCGACCGCGAGTCCGATCACGGAGAGCCGCCCGAACCGGTCGGAGAGCCAGCCCATCACCGGCGACAGCGCGTACATGCCCGCGATGTGGCCGCTGATGACCAGGCCGACCAACTGCAGGCTCGCCCCGTGGTGCCCCAGGTCGACCGGGGTCATGACCATGATCGAGACCATCACGGTGTGCGACGCGGCCACCGTCACCAGGGCGAGCCTGGCCATCGGCGACGCGGCCACCGCGGCGACACCGGCCCGCAGGGAGCGGCTCTGCGCGGAGTGGTCCTCCTGCGGGGCGAGCGCGCGGGCGGTGAGCAGCGGGTCCGGACGCAGCAGCACCGCCACCACGAGGCCGGCGACGGCGAAGATCCCGGCGGCGAAGAGGAAGGGGCCCGCCGCCTCGGGGATGGAGGTGCCGGCGAAGGCGCGGCTCGTGGGAGCGGCGATGTTCGGGCCGAGGACCGAGCCGATGGTGGTGGCCCAGATGACGAGGGAGATGGCGCGGCCGCGCCGGTCGGGCTCGGCGAGGTCGGCCGCCGCGAAGCGGGCCTGCAGGTTGGCCGACGAACCCGCCCCGAAGCCGGCCATGCCGAGCAGCAGCAGAGGGAAGCTCTCGACGACCGCGGCAAGGACCACGAGTCCCGCTCCCAGCGCGCCGATCAGATACGCGAGGACGAGGCCGGGCCGCCGTCCGCGCGACGTCATCAGGGCGGCGAGCGGCAGCGAGAGCAGTGCCGTGCCGGCCACGGACGCGGTGGGCGCGAGGCCGGACAGCGCCTCCGTCCCGCTCACCTCGGTCGCCAGCATCGGCGCGAGGGCGATGCCGATCGGGACCCCGAGCCCGCCCAGTATCTGACTGGTGACCAGCACCGCGGTGGTCCGGCGGCGCAGCGCGGGCAGCGCTTCCGGCGCGGGTATGTCAGGAGCGTCGAGGGTCGAAGTCACTGACGCAGTGTGCCAGCACGTTCGAACGCGGGAAACAGGGATTTCACGGCTCGCCCCGCACAAGCGCGGGAACCTCAGAACAGCGGCTGTGGCAGTACCCCCTCCAGGGCGAGCAGCAGGCGCTTGGTCTCGACGCCGCCGCCGAAACCGCCGATGCCGCCGTCGCTCTCGACCACCCGGTGACACGGCACCACGACCGGCAGCGGGTTGGCGCCCATCGCCATGCCGACCGCCTGGGCCGCGCCGGGCTGGCCCACGCGGTGGGCGAGGTCTCCGTACCCCACGACGGCGCCGTACGGAACGGTGGTCAGCTCGCGCAGGACCTGGCGGTTGAAGCCGGAGATCAGCGACCAGTCGAGCGGCAGCTCGAAGTCGTGCCGCTCGCCCGCGAAGTACGCCGAGAGCTGGCGTATGGGCTCGGCGAGGAGCGGGGACCCGGGGGCCTCGACCGGCTCGGCCCCCAGCCGGGAGCCGAGCCGCTCGACCGCCTTGTCGCGTATCTCGTCCGTGGCGTGGAAGACGACGCTGACCAGGCCTTCGTCGGTCGCGGCGAGCAGCAGCGGGCCGATGTCGCTGGCGACGACGGCCCACACCACCTGCCGCGACCCGTCCTGACCCGGCCGGTCCTGCCCGTGCTGCCCGTTGGCGTTCATGTGGACCACCGTACGACCGGGCACTGACAACGCCGTCCGCGTCGGAGCGGCGTCAGCCGGAGACGGCCTTGCGCACGACGTCGGGCGTGTTCGTGATGATGCCGTCCACCCCGAACCCGGCGACCCGCTTGGCGGCGGCCGCGTCGTTCACGGTCCACGTGAAGATCTCCAGGCGCTTGCGGTGCGGCCCCTTGAGCGAGTGGATCGCGGAGACGTACTCACGGGAGATGGAGCCGTGCGTCGAGTTGATCTGGTCGGAGAACTTCGCGTACTCGGGCAGATCGGCGACCGCGGGCGTGCCGAGGAAGCCGGTCTTGATGTCGGGCCGCAGCTTGTGGACCGTCTTGACGCTGTCCGCGCTGAAGCTCTGGATGACCAGCTTGTTCCTGACGTGGTGCTTGCCCAGCCAGCCCGTCTTGCGCAGGACGTTGAGGCCCTGCTTCTCGATGCCCGGGTACAGCTCGGGCTTCTTGAACTCGAAGACCAGACTCTGATGGTTGCGCGAGACGCGGTTCATGTACTGCTTCAGCGTCGGTACCCGCTGGCCCTTGTACTTCGGGCTGAACCAGCTGCCCGCGTCCAGCCGGGCGATCTCCGCGGCGGTGAAGTCCACGACCTTCCACGGCGCACGGTCGGGGAAGAGCTCCTCGACGTTCGTCGTCCGCTTCAGGGTGTCGTCGTGCATGATCACGAGCTCGCCGTCCTTGGTGCGCTGGACGTCGTTCTCGACCCACCGGAACCCCATGTCAGCCGCCTTGTCGATGGCTGCGAAAGTGTTCTCGGGCGCGTAGGCGGAAGCGCCCCGGTGCGCGACGACCAGCGGGGTGTCGTGCAGGGCGGACGTCTGTGCGGACGCCCGCGTGGACGGCTGTGCCGGATTCCGGTCGGCGGCGTGAGCGGAGGCGGAAGGGAGAGCCAGTGCACCGGCTCCAAGAAGAGCGGCAGTGGTGGCAGCGGCAACGCGTGCGTACAACGGTGACTCCTCGCGATGTTCGGGCACGGACCGGATGAGAGTGACAGTCCACGGCCAACGCGAGACAGGTGCAGGATGGCCACAGGTTGAACGGAGACAGCCGGGACTCTTTCCCGGAAAATCATTCGCAAGTTCCGGAGTGAGCTTTACTCTCTGCGTCAGCCCATGGCCTGTCAGTACGGGGTCGGCTGGGGCCACTTGGGGGCAATCCCGGGCATTCGGTTACAACGGGCGGAAGGGCTACCGCGCATGCAGGGCACGGTCGACGGATTCAGCTATGGACTTGTCACGCCGGTGGCGGCGTACCTCATGGCCTGTCTCGGCGGAGCGCTCGGCCTTCGCTGCACCACCAGGTCGCTCCTTGTCGCGCACTCCTGGCGGCCCGGCTGGCTCGCGCTCGGGTCGGCGGCGATCGGTTCCGGCATCTGGACCATGCACTTCATCGCGATGATGGGCTTCACCGTCGATCACGCCCCGATCCACTACGACAAGGCGCTGACCTTCGCGAGTCTCGCCGTGGCCATCGTCATGGTCGGCATCGGGATCTTCATCGTGGGATATCGCGGCGCGACCGGGACGGCCCTGTTCACCGGCGGGACGATCACCGGTCTGGGCGTCGCCTCGATGCACTATCTGGGAATGGCCGGTATGCGTCTGCGCGGGACGCTGGAGTACAACACCCTCACCGTCTCCGCGTCCGTCGTGATCGCCGTGGTGGCCGCCTCCGCGGCCCTCTGGGCGGCCGCGCAGGTCAGGGGTTTCCTCTGGAGCCTGGGCGCGAGCCTCGTCATGGGTCTCGCAGTCAGCGGCATGCACTACACCGGGATGGCCGCCCTCAAGGTCCATCTGCACGGCTCGTCCGCGGCGCCCACCGGGGGAGACTCGCCCGCCGAGCTGCTCGCGCCCATGATGATCGGGCCGCTCGCCTTCCTGCTCCTCGCGGGAGTGATCGTGATGTTCGACCCGCTGATGGTGATGGGGAAGGCCGAGCTCCAGGCCGCCGCGCAGGGGCAGCACGCCCCCTACCCCGTCCCCCGCTCGGGCGACCGCCACGCCCCGCGGGCGGGCCGCAGGCCCCCGCAGCGACCCGGCCCGAGAACCCCGCAGAGCCGGTGATCCGACCCCGTTGTCAGTGGGGGGTCGTACGGTTGGTTCCATGCGGCCCGTATCCAAGATCGAACGCACGGTGGCACCTTTCGAGGTCGTCAGCAACTACCAGCCAAGCGGCGACCAGCCGGCGGCCATCGCCGACCTGGAGCGGCGCGTCAACGCAGGTGAGAAGGACGTCGTCCTGCTCGGCGCGACCGGCACCGGCAAGTCGGCCACCACCGCGTGGATGATCGAGAAGCTCCAGCGCCCCACCCTCGTGATGGCGCCGAACAAGACGCTGGCCGCCCAGCTGGCCAACGAGTTCCGGGAGCTCCTGCCGAACAACGCCGTCGAGTACTTCGTCTCGTACTACGACTACTACCAGCCCGAGGCGTACGTCCCGCAGTCGGACACGTACATCGAGAAGGACTCCTCGATCAACGAGGAAGTCGAGCGCCTGCGCCACTCCGCGACGAACTCGCTGCTCACCCGGCGTGACGTGATCGTGGTCGCCTCCGTCTCCTGCATCTACGGCCTCGGCACCCCGCAGGAGTACGTCGACCGGATGGTGTCGCTCAAGGTCGGCGACGAGATCGACCGCGACCAGCTCCTGCGCCGCTTCGTCGACATCCAGTACTCACGGAACGACCTGGCCTTCGCCCGCGGCACCTTCCGGGTGCGCGGCGACACCATCGAGATCTTCCCGGTCTATGAAGAGCTGGCCGTGCGCATCGAGATGTTCGGCGACGAGATCGAGGCGCTCTCCACGCTGCACCCGCTCACCGGCGAGGTCATCAGCGACGACGACCATCTGTACGTCTTCCCGGCCTCGCACTACGTGGCAGGTCCGGAGCGCCTGGAGAAGGCCGTCACCAACATCGAGAAGGAGCTCGCCGAGCGCCTCACCGAGCTGGAGAAGCAGGGCAAGATGCTGGAGGCCCAGCGCCTTCGCATGCGCACGACGTACGACCTGGAGATGCTCCGCCAGATCGGCTCCTGCTCCGGCGTCGAGAACTACTCGATGCACTTCGATGACCGTGAGCCCGGCTCCGCGCCGAACACCCTCATCGACTACTTCCCCGAGGACTTCCTCCTCGTCATCGACGAGTCGCACGTCACGGTCCCGCAGATCGGCGCGATGTACGAAGGGGACGCGTCCCGCAAGCGCACCCTGGTGGACCACGGCTTCCGGCTGCCGTCCGCGCTGGACAACCGCCCGCTGAAGTGGGAGGAGTTCCTCGGCCGCATCGGCCAGACCGTCTACCTCTCCGCGACCCCGGGGAAGTACGAGCTCTCGCGCGGCGACGGCTTCGTCGAGCAGATCATCCGCCCCACCGGCCTCATCGACCCGGAAGTCGTGGTCAAGCCCACCGAGGGGCAGATCGACGACCTGGTGCACGAGATCCGCACGCGCACCGAGAAGGACGAGCGCGTCCTGGTCACCACGCTCACCAAGAAGATGGCCGAGGACCTCACCGACTACTTCCTCGAGCTGGGCATCCAGGTCCGCTATCTGCACAGCGACGTCGACACCCTGCGCCGCGTCGAGCTCCTGCGCGAGCTGCGCGCCGGTGAGTACGACGTCCTGGTCGGCATCAACCTCCTGCGGGAGGGACTCGACCTGCCCGAGGTCTCCCTGGTCTCCATCCTCGACGCGGACAAGCAGGGCTTCCTGCGCTCCGGCACCTCCCTGATCCAGACCATCGGCCGCGCGGCGCGAAACGTCTCCGGGCAGGTCCATATGTACGCGGACAAGGTCACCCCCGCGATGGAGCAGGCCATCGACGAGACCAACCGCCGCCGCGAAAAGCAGATCGCGTACAACAAGGAGAAGGGGATCGACCCCCAGCCGCTGCGCAAGAAGATCAACGACATCGTGTCGGCGATCGCGCGCGAGGAGGTCGACACGGAGCAGCTCCTCGGCACCGACTACCGCAAGGGGAAGGGCGCCGACGCGGGAACAGCCGCCAAGGCTCCGGTGCCCGCGCTCGGCGGGAAGGCCGACAAGGCGGCCAAGGGCAAGGCCGCCGGGAAGGTGCCCACCGACCGTCCCGCGGCCGAACTGGCGGAACAGATCGAGGAGATGACGGCCAGGATGCGCGCGGCAGCCGCGGACCTCCAGTTCGAGATCGCCGCACGGCTGCGTGACGAGGTGTCAGAGATGAAGAAGGAGCTCAGGCAGATGAGGGAGGCGGGGCAGGCGTAGGCGTACTGCCTGGTGTGTTGCAAGACCGACACAAAGTGCTGCCCGCGGTGCGGCACTGTCAGTGCCTCTGCATAGGGTGCTGGGCAACCGCACAGACCGGCGGTTGCCCAGGCAGTTCGAGAGGGGACAGCGCGTGACGGTCAACATGACCAAGGGTCAGGCCATCAACCTGCAGAAGGACGACGGGGGCGCCCTGACCGCGGTGCGCATGGGACTCGGCTGGCAAGCGGCCCCCAGGCGCGGCCTGTTCGGCACGCGCACGCGTGAGGTCGACCTGGACGCGTCGGCGGTCCTGTTCGCCGACAAGCAGCCGGTGGACGTGGTGTTCTTCCGTCACCTCGTCAGTGACGACGGCTCCGTGCGGCACACCGGTGACAACCTGGTCGGCGGTGTCGGCCAGGGCGGGGACGACGAGGCGATCCTCGTCGACCTGGCGCGCATCCCGGTCCACATCGACCAGATCGTCTTCACGGTGAACTCCTTCACGGGCCAGACGTTCCAGGAGGTGCAGAACGCGTTCTGCCGCCTGGTCGACGAGACCAACGGCCAGGAGCTCGCCCGGTACACACTCGACGGCGGCGGTCAGTACACCGCGCAGATCATGGCGAAGGTCCACCGCGCGGGCACGGGCTGGCAGATGACGGCCATCGGCAATCCCGCCAACGGCCGGACGTTCCAGGACCTGATGCCGTCGATCCTGCCGCACCTGTAAGCACACGGCACGCAACGCGGCACCAACAAGTTCAAAGGGCACGAGGGGGACGAAGGCGATGACGGCCGAGCTGGTCCGGGGGCAGAACCACCCGCTTCCCGAGACCCGTCTGGAGATCCGGGTCTCGATCGGCAAGCCGATCGTGGCGGGGGTCACGCTCAGCGACGAGCAGGGCAAGGTGCGCGGCACGGACTGGGTGGCCCACCCCGGCTCGCCCACACTGCCCGGGCTCGAAGTGCCCCGGCAGGCGGCCGCCGACCACCGCCTCGCGGTGGACCTCGGCGCCGTCCCGGAAGCGGTGCACCGGGTCAACGTCCTCCTCGCGCTGCCCGTCGGCGTCGGGGGACCGGTCAGCTTCGGCTCCCTCGCCGCCCCCTTCGTCGCCGTCACCGCGCTCGACGGCTCCGAGGTCGCCAGCTACACCATCACCGACCTGGACGCCGAGTCCGCCGTCGTCGCCCTGGAGCTCTACCGCAGGCAGGGCGCCTGGAAGGTGCGCGCCGTCGGCCAGGGGTACGCGGGCGGCCTCGCCGACATGCTCACCGACCAGGGCCTCCCGCAGGCCCACGAACTGGCGGGCTCCATCAACGAAGCGGTGGCGCAGGGCCTGGCCCGGTCGGTGGCCGCGCCGCCGCCCCGCTCCTCGGACGAGGCCCGCGTGCGGACGACGGGACAGACCGCCGCACCCGGCCCGGCAGCGCCCCCGGGCCCGAGCCCGGACAGCGCCGCGTCCCCGCAGCCGGCCCCGCCGCACCAGCCGGGCGACGCGAGCGCAGCTACGGGCGGCCCGGTCAACTACACCCACCCCGGCCGCCAGACCAGCGCACCGCCGACGCCCCCGCCGGCCGCGGCCCCGGCCGAACCGGGCAGGGCCGCCCAGCCCGTGGCGGGCGACGCGACCGGCTGGTCCATGGAGGAGCGCCTCTACAACCAGGTGTGGGGCATGTTCGAGGACCTGGCCCGCTCCACGGCCGCGTACCGCAGTGCCGTCGACTTCGCCGAGTCCCGCATGGACCAGGAGCTCGACAAGGTTCTCTCCGACCCGCGCAGCCGGATCGGCAACACCGGGAACATCGCGCGCGAGGCCGCCCGCACGAAGCACGGCCTCCTCGTCGACCGGGCTCGGGAAGCCCTCGACCGCGACCTGGGGCAGCTCGCCGCCGAGTCCGAGGTCGTCGAGCCCGCCCTGCCCATGGCGTTCGCCGGCTGGGACAGCCCGGTCTGGCACGCCTACCGCTCCCCGATGGAGATCCCCATGGCGCTGCGCCTCGGCGACCTCCATCTGCCCGAGCGCCCCGACCTGCGCATTCCGCTGCTTGTCCGGCTGCCCCTGGAGCGCGGCCTGTGGATCGACAGCGGCCGCTCGTCGGGCACGGACTCCCTGGCCGACACGGTCCAGCTGCGCCGCCTCGCCATGGACAGTGCGGTCGCGCACGCCGCGCGGCTGCTTGCGGTCTATCCCGCGGGCGAGTTCACGGTGCACGTCATCGACGCGGCGGGTTCCGCGGCCGGCGCGCTCTCCCCGCTGGTGGCGGCGGGCGTGCTCGACGCGGCCCCGGCCGCAGGCGCCGCGGGCGTCTCCGCCGTGCTCGCCAAGCTCACCCAGCGCGTGGACCTCGTACAGATGGCCATCCGCGCGGGTGCCGCCGACGCGCTGCCGCCGGACCTGGACACCGCCGAGCAGCTCCTGATCGTCAACGACTTCCCGCACGGCTTCGACGACCGCGCGGTGACGCAGCTGCGCTATCTCGCGGACGAGGGCCCGGCGGTGGGCGTGCACCTGATGATGGTCGCCGACCGCGAGGACGCCGCGGAGTACGGCCCGCTGCTCGACCCTCTCTGGCGGGCCCTCATGCGCCTGACCCCGGTCGCCGACGACCACCTCGCCGACCCCTGGGTCGGTCACGCGTGGACGTACGAGCCGCCGATGGCGCCGCCCGGCAGCCGGGTGATCGAGCAGATCCTGAACCAGGTCGCGCACGCCAGGCGCACCGGTGGACGCTGACGGTAAAGCGACTTTTGGTCGGCCCTGACCTGGGGTTTTGGCTCCAGTTTGGATTCTCCTTTACCAACCCTTGGTGTTTCGCGTACTCTTCTTGCAGCGGAGGGGAGTACTCCCGAACGCGACGTGCCCGTCAATACGGATCGCCATCGATCCCGGGGCGTCGGCCCGCGGGGCGGTGAGCCGCCTCGGGTGGAAGAGACCTCCGGCAGCGACGACGCTGATCAGTAGCCGTACGACGCCGGAGGCGCAGTGGACGTTTCAATGACCCTTTGGGTGCTGACCATTCTTGGTCTCATCGCCCTGATCGCGGTCGACTTCTTCATCGGCCGCAAGCCGCACGACGTATCGATCAAGGAAGCCGGAATCTGGACGGTCGTCTGGATCGTGCTGGCCGCGCTCTTCGGAGTGGGCCTGTTGATCTGGGGCGGCGGTCAGCCGGCCGGCGAGTTCTTCGCGGGCTTCATCACCGAGAAGTCACTGAGCGTCGACAACCTCTTCGTCTTCATCCTGATCATGGCGAAGTTCTCGGTGCCCACCCATCTCCAGCAGCGGGTGCTGCTGTTCGGTGTGCTGATCGCACTGGTCCTGCGAGCGATCTTCATCGCCGCCGGCGCCGCGGTCATCGCCAACTTCTCCTGGGTCTTCTACATCTTCGGCGCGTTCCTGATCTACACCGCCTGGAAGCTCATCCAGGAGGCGCGCGCCGATGACGACGAGGAGGAGTGGGAGGAGAACCGCCTCCTGAAGGCCGCCGAGAAGAGGTTCGGCGTCGCCGACCAGTACCACGGCACCAAGCTCTTCATCAAGAAGAACGGCAAGAAGATCATGACGCCGCTCATGATCGTCATGCTCGCCATCGGTACCACGGACATCCTCTTCGCGATGGACTCGATCCCCGCGATCTTCGGCCTCACCCAGGACCCGTACATCGTCTTCACGGCGAACGCCTTCGCCCTGATGGGTCTGCGCCAGCTGTACTTCCTCATCGGCGGCCTGCTCAAGAAGCTGGTCCACCTCAGCTACGGCCTCTCGGTCATCCTGGGCTTCATCGGCGTGAAGCTGGTCCTGCACGCCCTGCACGAGAACGGCGTGCACGTCCCCGAGATCTCCATCCCGGTCTCGCTCGGCGTCATCTGCGGTGTCCTGGTGATCACCACGATCACCAGCCTCATCGCCTCCAAGAAGCAGGCAGAGAAGGACGCGGCCGAGGGCAAGGACGCGGCCGACGAGTCCCCGAAGGACAGCATCGAGGCCTGACGGCGTCGCACGCAGGACTCAGCGACAGAGTCACCAGCAAAGGGAGTGGCCCGCGGCATCGCCGCGGGCCACTCCCTTTGCCGCGCAAGAGTGCGGACGTGGCGGGGGAGCACGGAACCGAAGTAGCGGGGCCCCGGCGCCCGGTGCAGCATCGGAGGCATGATCACTCGGCTCGGGGCATTCGCCACTCAGTGGACCGCGGCCGTACCGGTCCTCGCCGTCGTACTGCTCGCCTTCACCTGGGGTCGCGATCTGCCGGGCGTCATCGTGGCCGTGGTGACGCTCGTGCTCGCCGGTGCCGTGCTCGCCGCCGTGCACCACGCCGAGGTGATCGCGCACCGCGTCGGCGAACCCTTCGGCTCCCTCGTCCTCGCGGTCGCCGTGACGATCATCGAGGTCGCCCTGATCGTCACCCTCATGGCCGATGGCGGCGACAAGAGCGCGACACTGGCCCGCGACACCGTGTTCGCCGCCGTGATGATCACCTGCAACGGCATCATCGGCCTGTGCCTCCTGGTGGGCGCCCTGCGCCACCGTGTCGTCGTCTTCCAGTCCGAGGGCACCGGCGCCGCCCTCGCGACCGTCGCCACACTCGCCACGCTCAGCCTGGTCCTGCCGACGTTCACCACGAGCAAGCAGGGCCCGGAGTTCTCCACGGCGCAGCTCACCTTCGCCGCCCTCGCCTCGCTCGTCCTGTACGGCCTGTTCGTGACCACGCAGACCGTGCGCCACCGCGAGTACTTCCTGCCGATCACCCGCAAGGGCGAGGTGATCGACTCCGAGGACGACGCGGGGCCGACCACCCGTGCCGCCATGTTCAGCATCGGCCTGCTCGCCCTCGCCCTGATCGGCGTGGTCGGACTCGCCAAGGGCGTCTCGCCGACCATCGAGTCCGGAGTGGAGAGCGCCGGCATGCCGCACGCCGTGGTCGGCGTGATCATCGCCTTGCTCGTGCTGCTCCCGGAGACCATCGCGGCCGTGCGCGCCACCCGCCGCGACCGGGTGCAGACCAGCCTCAACCTCGCCCTCGGCTCCGCGATGGCCAGCATCGGCCTGACCATCCCGGCCGTCGCGGTCGCCTCCGTCTGGCTCTCCGGACCGCTGGTGCTCGGACTCGGCCCGACCCACATGGTGCTGCTCGCGCTCACCCTGATCGTCGGCACGCTCACGGTCGTGCCGGGACGCGCCACCCTGCTGCAGGGCGGCGTCCACCTGGTGCTGTTCGCGGCGTACCTGGAGCTCGCGGTCACGCCGTGACGGCCGTGGCAGGGGCATACGGAGGCGCGGAGTGGTCTCTCAGTACGCTGACGGCATGACGCGCACTCTTGCCAACGCCCCGATCATGATCCTGAACGGCCCCAACCTGAACCTGCTCGGTCAGCGCCAGCCCGAGATCTACGGATCGGACACCCTCGCCGACGTCGAGGCGCTGTGCGCCAAGGCCGCGGCGGCGCACGGCGGCACCGTGGACCTGCGGCAGAGCAACCACGAGGGGGAGTTGGTGGACTGGATCCACGAGGCGCGCGAGCACCACGCGGGCATCATCATCAATCCGGCCGCCTACTCGCACACGTCAGTGGCGATCCTGGACGCGCTCAACACCTGTGACGGAATGCCGGTGTTGGAGGTCCACATCTCCAACATCCATCAGCGCGAGGCGTTCCGGCACCACTCGTACGTCTCCCAGCGCGCCGACGGGGTCATCGCCGGGTGCGGCGTACAGGGGTACGTGTTCGCGGTGGAGCGGGTGGCGGCGCTGCTCGACGCGGCCTAGCCACGTCTGCGTGCGCGGCCTGGCCACGTCCACGTACGCGGTTCACCAGCCCCGTTGGCGCCACTCGGCCAGGTGCGGGCGCTCGGCGCCCAGCGTCGTGTCGCTGCCGTGGCCGGGGTAGACCCAGGTCTCGTCGGGCAGCGTGCCGAAGATCTTCGTCTCGACGTCGTGCAGCAGGCTCGCGAAGGCCTTCGGGTCCTGGTGCGTGTTGCCGATGCCGCCGGGGAAGAGGCAGTCGCCGGTGAAGACGTGCGGGTGGCCGTGCGGGTCGTCGTACACGAGGGCGATCGAGCCCGGCGTGTGGCCCACCAGGTGCCGCGCGGTGAGGGAGACGTGCCCGACACTCACTGTGTCGCCGTCCGCGAGCGGGATGTCCGTGGCCACGGGGATGCCGGCGACATCCTCGCGGCCCGCGTAGGTCCGGGCGCCGGTGGCCTCGACGACCGCGGCGAGTGCCTGCCAGTGGTCGCCGTGCTGATGGGTGGTGACGACGGAGGTGATGCCGTCGTCACCGACCAGCGTGAGCAGCGTCGCGGCGTCGTTCGCCGCGTCGATCAGGAGCTGTTCGTCCGTGGCCCGGCAGCGCAGCAGATAGGCGTTGTTGTCCATCGGGCCGACCGCGACCTTAGAGATCATCAGGTCCTGCAGCTCGTGCACGTCCGCACCGCCGCCGACCTTCACTGCTCCGCTGTACGTCATGTCTCTCAGCCTATAGCGGGGGCAGGGAGGGCAGGAGGCCGCCTTCGGCCGTCAGCGCGGAGCCGTCACGACGGCCGGAGAGCCACCCGACCACGTCCGGTGCGGGGCCGGAAATCGTCACCTCGGGATCGCCGTCGCGACCGGTGCTCCACGCGTGCGTGCCGTCCGTCACCCGCGTCGGGGGCACATCGGGGTTTCCCGAGAAACGGGCGGTCAGGAACGCGATCTCCCGCTGCACGAACTCCCCGGGGAGGTCCTCCAGCTCGTACCCCATCCCCAGGTCCACGTGGTGCAGTTCGACCTCGACCCACCGTCGGAACGGCACCCGGGACGCGGAGTCGGTCACGCCGTTGCGCAGCTCGACCGTGCGGGACCAGTCGGAGGGGATCGTGCCCACGGCCTCGAAGCGCTCGGCGGACTCGCGCACGTCCGCGAGCTGCTCGGTCAGCGGCCGGGGCGCGTCACGCTCGATGTCGTTGTCGCGTGCGTCACCACTGACGTACATGGGCCGACCGGACAGCACATTGACGAGCGCGTCCGCGTTCCGGGCGATGTGAGCCAGGACATGACCGCGGGTCCAGCCCGGCAGGCGTGACGGCTCGGCGGTCGAATCGTTGTTCAGTTTCGCGGCTGCGCTGAGCAGCCGGTCGGTCGCGTCACGTACAGACGCCAGGTCGCGCACATGATCAATCATGCGTCCGACGATAGTCGCGCCACACGTTCGGGTGAAGGCGTCTGAGCGGCACCGCAAATCGAATGCACGTGCTATATGGTCGAGTGCGGCATCGGGCATTCTTGGTGGTCCGGGTTTGTTATCAACCAGGGCAACCGCCCCGGCGTTGTCAGTGGCTCGCCCTAGTCTGTGAATGACGGGGGTCCCGCCCCTGTCACTTCTCTCAAGAAAGGTGCGGACCGGCGTGGCCGACCGTCTCATCGTCCGTGGCGCGCGCGAGCACAATCTCAAGAACGTCTCGCTCGACCTCCCGCGTGACTCCCTCATCGTCTTCACCGGGCTCTCCGGGTCGGGCAAGTCCTCGCTCGCGTTCGACACGATCTTCGCCGAGGGCCAGCGGCGGTACGTGGAGTCGCTGTCCTCGTACGCCCGGCAGTTCCTCGGTCAGATGGACAAGCCGGACGTCGACTTCATCGAGGGCCTCTCGCCCGCGGTCTCCATCGACCAGAAGTCGACCTCGCGCAACCCGCGCTCCACGGTCGGCACCATCACCGAGGTCTACGACTACCTCCGCCTGCTCTTCGCGCGCATCGGCAAGCCGCACTGTCCCGAGTGCGGGCGCCCCATCGCCCGGCAGTCGCCGCAGGCCATCGTCGACAAGGTCCTGGAGCTGCCCGAGGGCAGCCGCTTCCAGGTCCTCTCGCCGCTGGTGCGCGAGCGCAAGGGCGAGTTCGTCGACCTCTTCGCCGACCTCCAGACCAAGGGCTACAGCCGCGCCCGGGTCGACGGCGAGACGATCCAGCTCTCCGAGCCGCCCACGCTGAAGAAGCAGGAGAAGCACACCATCGAGGTGGTCATCGACCGCCTCACGGTGAAGGACTCCGCCAAGCGCCGCCTGACCGACTCCGTGGAGACCGCGCTCGGCCTCGCCGGAGGCATGGTCGTGCTCGACTTCGTCGACCTCCCCGAGGACGATCCCGAGCGCGAGCGGATGTACTCGGAGCACCTGTACTGCGCGTACGACGACCTGTCCTTCGAGGAGCTTGAGCCCCGCTCCTTCTCCTTCAACTCGCCCTTCGGCGCCTGCCCGGACTGCACCGGCATCGGCACGCGCATGGAGGTCGACCCCGAGCTGATCATCCCGGACGAGGACAAGTCGCTCGACGAGGGCGCCATCCACCCCTGGTCGCACGGCCACACCAAGGAGTACTTCGGGCGGCTCGTCGGAGCCCTCGCCGACGCCCTCGGCTTCTCCACCGACATGCCCTGGGCCGGACTTCCGCAGCGCGCCAAGAAGGCCCTCCTGAACGGCCACAAGACGCAGATCGAGGTCCGCTACCGCAACCGGTACGGCCGCGAGCGGGTCTACACCACGGCCTTCGAAGGCGCCGTCCCCTTCGTCAAGCGCCGCCACAGCGAGGCCGAGAGCGACGCGAGCCGCGAGCGCTTCGAGGGCTACATGCGCGAGGTGCCCTGCCCCACCTGTGAGGGCACGCGCCTCAAGCCGATCGTCCTGGCCGTCTCGGTCATGGGGAAGTCCATCGCCGAGGTGTCGGCGATGTCCATCAGCGACTGCGCGGACTTCCTCGCCGAGCTGCGGCTGGGCGCCCGCGACAAGAAGATCGCCGAGCGCGTCCTGAAGGAGGTCAACGAACGGCTGCGTTTCCTGGTCGACGTCGGCCTGGACTACCTCTCGCTGAACCGCGCGGCGGGCACCCTCTCCGGAGGCGAGGCCCAGCGCATCCGCCTGGCCACCCAGATCGGCTCGGGCCTGGTCGGTGTCCTGTACGTCCTGGACGAGCCGTCCATCGGCCTGCACCAGCGCGACAACCACCGCCTGATCGAGACCCTCGTGCGCCTGCGCGACATGGGCAACACGCTCATCGTCGTCGAGCACGACGAGGACACCATCAAGGTCGCCGACTGGGTCGTCGACATCGGCCCCGGCGCGGGCGAGCACGGCGGCAAGGTCGTGCACAGCGGCTCCATGAAGGAGCTGCTTTCCAACGACAAGTCGATCACCGGGCAGTATCTGTCGGGCAAGCGGTCCATCCCGGTGCCGGACATCCGCCGCCCGGCGGACCCCACCCGTCAGCTGACGGTGCACGGCGCCCGGGAGAACAACCTCCAGGACATCGACGTCTCCTTCCCCCTCGGCGTCCTCACCGCTGTCACGGGTGTCTCGGGCTCCGGCAAGTCGACGCTGGTCAACGACATCCTCTACACGCACCTGGCGCGCGAGCTGAACGGCGCCCGGTCCGTCCCGGGACGGCACACGCGCGTGGAGGGCGACGACCTCGTCGACAAGGTCGTGCACGTCGACCAGTCGCCCATCGGCCGCACCCCGCGGTCGAACCCGGCGACGTACACCGGAGTCTTCGACCACGTCCGCCGGCTGTTCGCGGAGACGATGGAGGCGAAGGTCCGTGGCTATCTGCCCGGCCGCTTCTCCTTCAACGTCAAGGGCGGCCGCTGCGAGAACTGCTCCGGCGACGGCACGATCAAGATCGAGATGAACTTCCTGCCGGATGTGTACGTCCCCTGCGAGGTCTGCCACGGGGCGCGCTACAACCGCGAGACGCTGGACGTCCACTACAAGGGCAAGTCCATCGCCCAGGTCCTGGACATGCCGATCGAGGAAGCGCTCGACTTCTTCGAGGCCGTGCCGGCCATCTCCCGCCACCTGCGCACGCTCAACGACGTGGGTCTTGGGTACGTCAGGCTCGGCCAGTCCGCGCCGACGCTCTCCGGAGGTGAGGCGCAGCGCGTGAAGCTGGCCTCCGAGCTCCAGAAGCGCTCGACGGGCCGGACCGTCTACGTCCTGGACGAGCCGACCACCGGTCTGCACTTCGAGGACATCAGCAAGCTGATCACGGTCCTGTCCGGCCTGGTCGACAAGGGCAACACGGTCATCGTCATCGAGCACAACCTCGACGTCGTCAAGACCGCGGACTGGGTCGTCGACATGGGCCCCGAAGGTGGCAACGGCGGCGGTCTGGTGGTCGCCGAGGGCACGCCCGAGGAGGTCGCCGGAGTCCCGACGAGCCACACGGGCAAGTTCCTGCGGGACATCCTCGCGGCGGACAGCATCAGTGACGGGGCCTCGCAGGGGCGTAAGCGGGCGGTCTCCTCGGCGGTGAAGAAGTCGACGGCCAAGGCCACCGCGAAGACGGCCACCGCGAAGAAGGCCGCTTCCAAGGCGCCGGTCAAGAAGGCCGCCGCAAAGACAGCGGCGGCCAAGAAGGCCCCCGCCAAGAAGGCCACCAGGGCTCGTAAGGCCTGATGCAGCCGGGCGGATCTGCGGGTCCGCTGTGGCTGAGCGCGCAGTTCCCCGCGCCCCTTCGGGGCGACGGCAACGGGCCGCCGGACAAGTTCCCTTGTCCGGCGGCCCGTTCGCGTGTTCGTCTTGGCGGCATGCCCGTACGCAGCGAACGCCAAGGTCCCGTCACCACGATCGTGCTGTCACGGCCCGATGTGCGCAACGCCGTCGACGGGCCCACGGCCAGGGCCCTCGCCGACGCGTTCCGGGACTTCGATGCCGATCCCGAGGCCGCCGTCGCCGTGCTGTGGGGCGAGGGCGGCACCTTCTGTGCCGGCGCCGACCTCAAGGCCATCGGAACACCGGACGGGAACGAGGTGACCGAGAAGGGCGACGGGCCCATGGGGCCGACCCGTATGCGTCTCTCCAAGCCCGTCATCGCCGCGATCTCCGGCCACGCGGTCGCCGGAGGCCTGGAGCTCGCCCTCTGGTGTGATCTGCGGGTCGCCGACGACGACGCCGTACTCGGAGTCTTCTGCCGCCGCTGGGGCGTCCCGCTCATCGACGGCGGTACGGTGCGGCTGCCACGGCTCATCGGCGAGAGCCGGGCCATGGACCTGGTGCTCACCGGCCGCCCCGTCCCCGCGGCGGAGGCGCTCGCGATGGGCCTGGTCAACCGGACCGAGCCGCCGGGCACCTGCCGCGCCGCCGCCGAACGCCTCGCCGCGGAGATCGCCGCGTTCCCCCAGGCCTGCCTCCGCAACGACCGGCTCTCCGTACGGGAACAGGGCGGCCTGACCGAGGAGGCCGCGATGGCGGGCGAGCTGCGCCACGGCCTGCGGTCCCTCACCGAGGCGGCGGACGGTGCCGCACGGTTCGCCGCCGGGGCGGGCCGGCACGGCACGTTCACGGACGACTGAGCCGTCGGCTCACCCCTGCGGCGCGGCGGACTCGGCGGGCTCAAGGAACTGCATGTCCAGCTGGATCTTCACCACGTCGCCGAGCATCCCGGCCCCGAAATCGAGGCCGTAGTCGCTGCGCTTGATCTGGCCGGTCGCCTCGAACCCCGCGTGGCGCCGTGGGTCGCCCGGGAACGCCTGGAGCCCGCCGAACTCGACGGCGAGGGTGATCGGCCTCGTCACGTCACCGATGGTCAGCTCGCCCTCCATGGTCCACTCGTCCGCTTCGCCGACGACCCGCGTCGAACGGAACGTCATCGTGGGGCGGCTCTCGACGTCCAGCAGGTCGGGCGCCTTGACGTGCGCGTCACGGTCCTTGTTGCCCGTGTCGATCGAGGCGAGCGCGATGGTCGCCGTCACGGATGAGGTCGCGGCGCTCTCGCCCACGACAAGACCGGCCGACAGCTCCGTGAACCGTCCGCGCACCTTCGAGATCCCGAGGTGGCGGATGGTGAAGTTGACGGCGGAGTGGAAGGGGTCGATCTCCCAGCTCCCGGCGGGGAGGGGGAGCGTGGTTGTCGTGGGGGCGGTGTTCGTGTCGGAAGTCATGCCGCCCACCATGCGAGCCCGCCCACGGGCGAGGAAGGCCGAGCCAAGGCTGGTAGTGACAGGGCCACGATCCGGTCCGGTGCCTGCTGGTACGTTCGGCCGGTGAGCGACAACGAGCTCGGCACCTTCCTGCGTACCTGCCGCGAGGCGGTCACGCCCGCCGAAGTCGGGCTGCCCACCGGGCCCCGGCGCCGCACGCCGGGCCTGCGCCGCTCCGAGGTCGCCACGCTCGCCGGGGTCAGCGTCGAGTACCTGGCGCGGCTCGAACAGGGCCGCGACCGGCACCCGTCCCCGCAGGTCATGGGGGCGCTCGCGGACGCCCTGCGGCTGTCCATGGAGGAGCGCTTCCACCTGCGCCGCCTGGAGAAGGAGACGGTCGGCGACCCCTGCTGCCCGGCGGCGAGCGTGCCGTCCCGGTCGGTGCGGCCCACCGTGCGGGCGCTCGTCGATCGCCTGGAGCCGGCCCCCGCCGTCCTGTTCAACCGGCTCGGCGACGTCCTCGCGTACACCTCGGGCTACGAGCGGATCATGGGGCCCGTCGGCCTCCTCGACGACGAGCAGCCCAATCTCATC
The DNA here is from genome assembly GCF_055577715.1 of Streptomyces sp. NPDC033177. NCBI lineage: Bacteria > Bacillati > Actinomycetota > Actinomycetes > Kitasatosporales > Streptomycetaceae > Streptomyces > Streptomyces sp. NPDC033177. The sequence goes on from NZ_JBVIPS010000008.1 coordinate 294,394, forward strand.
CGGTTCCTGTTCACCGACGAGCGGGCCCGCGCCGCCTACCCCGACTGGGACGGCGTCGCCGACGAGCAGATCGCGTCGCTCCGGGCCGGGTCCATGCTCAGCGACCCGCACGCCGAGGGCTTCGCCGACGAGCTGACCGTCATGGCCGGCGCGCCGTTCGCCGACCGCATGGCGGCCGTGCCACGGCTGCCCCGGGCCAGCGGCATCGAACGCATGACGCACCCGGAGGCCGGGACGCTGCGGCTGTCGTACGAGACGCTGACGCTGCCCGAAGGCGACGGTCAGCGTCTGGTCGTCCACCTGCCCGCCGATGAGGCCACGTCGGCGTCCCTCGACCGCCTCAACGGCCGCCAGCCCGGCGCCCTGCGCGCGGTGACCGGCTGAGAGCCGTCACCCCCAGCCGTCACCCCCGTCACCCCAACTCCTCGGCGTACGGAGGCTCCGCGCCCGCGCGGGACACGGTGACCGCCGCCGCCCGCGCCGCGAAGCGCAGGACCTCGCCCCAACTGTCGGCGCCCAGCGCGGACAGGGAGTCCACGGACAGCGCGTCCCGTGCGCGAAGCCCGTGCAGCAGCGCCGCGTTGACGGTGTCGCCCGCGCCGATGGTGTCCACCACGTCGACCGCCTCACCCGGCACCGACCACTCCCCGCCGTCCCGGGTGAACACGGTGAGACCTTCGCCGCCCCGCGTCACCACCACCGCGCCGGGCCCGGACGCGAGCCACTCGCGCGGCGTGCCGCCGAGCCAGCTCGCGTCGTCCTCCGACAGCTTGAGCAGCGAGACCGACGGCAGCCAGCTCTTGAACCGGGCCCGGTAGGCGTCCGCGTCCGGGATCAGGCTCGCCCGGATGTTCGGGTCGAGCACCGTGAAGACACCCCGCGCAGACTCCCGGCGCATCAGCTCCTCGTACGCGCTCGCGCCCGGTTCCAGGACGAGCGAGCAGGTCCCGAACGACACCGCGCGTACGGCGTCGGGAAGTTGCTCCGGAGCCGTGAAGAGCCGGTCCGCCGTGCCCTCGACGTAGAAGGAGTAACCGGCGGAGCCGTCCGCGCCGATCGAGGCGACGGCGAGGGTGGTCGGCTCGGCGCCCCGCTGCACGTACGACACCTCGACACCCGCGGCCCGCAACGTGTCGATCAGCGCGTCGCCGAACGCGTCCGTCGAGATCCGCGAGCAGAAGGCGACGGGGGAGCCGAGACGGCCGAGGGCCACCGCGGTGTTGTACGGACCGCCGCCGAGCCGTGGGGCGAGCGCGGGCAGCCCGGCGTCGGTGGGACCCTGCGGGACGAGGTCGATCAGGGCCTCTCCAGCGACGACTATCACGGGTGGTTCCTCTCGGCTCTGCGATCACGGCTCCGCTGCGGCGCCCGTCCGGCTTTCGCCCTCTCGCGCTTTCGCCACAGGCTAGGGCTTCCCGGCGGCCGTGGCCCGGTACGGGCGGCACTCGGGCACGGTCGCGCCCAACGCGGGCAAGCGGCTCCCCGCCGGTATGGTCTGATCCGTCACCGAAGCGCCTGACCTGTGGAGACTCCATGCCCGGCACGCCGCCCCCCGCCCGCCGCACCGTGCTGCGCGCCGCAGCCATCGTCCCGGCCGCGGGCCTTGGGGTCGCCGCCTGCTCGTCCGGTGGCGGTGACGGTGACGGCTCCAGCCGTTCGGCGCCGACCGCGCCGACGGACCTCGGCACGTCCGACGAGGTGAAGGTAGGGGCCTCGAAGCTCTACAAGGACAAGAACGTGGTCGTGAGCCGCATCTCCGACGACGAGTACAAGGCGTTCAGCACGATCTGCACGCACGCCAAGTGCCCCATCAACAAGCTGGAGGGGCACAAGCTCATCTGCCCCTGCCACGGAAGCCAGTTCGACGCCACGAACGGCAAGGTGCTGCACGACCCGGCCGTCACGCCGCTCGCCGAGCTGCCGGTGAAGGTGGAGGACGGCAAGATCGTCGCGGGCTGAGGGCCAGCACGACCGCTCGTCGGCAGTCCGGCCGCTCACTCCCAGTCCCAGGCGATCCCCAGGATCCCCGCCCGCACCTGCGGCTCCACGACGTGCACCGACCGGTGGCTGCCGCTCAGCGTCAGCTCCTGGCGCCCGCCGCGCGGCGCGGCGGCCGAATGCCGGGTGAAGCGGTGGCAGCGCACGGGCAGCGCCCGCTCGTCGAAGCGCACCTGGAGCGCGTACTGCCCGCCCGCGAAGGTGAAGCCCCGGAAGTACTCGGTGGCCGCCCCCGCCGTGCCGTCCTCGAAGCCGTAGCGGAACAGATGCGTGTCGCCCGCGCGCAGGCGCGTGTCGAAGAGCAGTTCGGCGACGAGCACCCCCGTCTCGTGGTGCCACCGCACACGTCCCGTACGGCAGTTCTCCAGTGCGTGCACGGCGACGCGTTCCGGTACGCAGCCGGGGTCGCCGTGGTAGATCGCGAGGTAGCGGTCCACGGCGTCCCGGTGGGCGCGCACGACATGCTGCGAGTCGCGGCCGAGCAGCTGACGGCGTGCACCGATCCGCACCCGCTCGTGGTGGCCGATGGTGTGCAGACCGCCGTCGAGTGGTGAGCCGAGCTCGGTGATCAGCTCCTGGAGGACGTCGGAGGCGTCGAGGAGGGAGCGGTAGGAGCGGGCGGCGGGGCGTTCGCAGTCGGGGCGCTCGGAGGGCTTGGCGAGGAGCCGGATCAGTGACTCCTCGGGGAGACCGAGGATCTCCTCCAGGGCGCGCACGGCACGGAGGGACTCGGTGCGCTGAGGGCGTCGCGCGCCCTGCTGCCAGTAACTCAGGCTCGTCACACCGACGTTGACGCCCTGCCGCGCCAGATGGTGGCGTACGCGTTGCAGGGGCAGGCGCCGTGCGGCGATCGCGGCCCGCAGCGCCACGTGGAAGGGGCCGGTGCGCAGGGCGGTCTCCAGGTCCGCGGGCGCGCCCTCCGCGAGCTGTGTGCCGTGCCGCATCGTGCCGTGCCCCATCGCAAGGCCCTTCCGTGAACATTCACATCGGCCGTCCGGGCGTACGCGCCGGTCGGAGCGGGCCACCAGGTGGGCGTACGAGGGGTGTTCACATACGTACGCCGACGTTCACGGCCCAAGTAATCCCGCATTGAACCTTGTTGACCTGCACCCGACAACACTCGATGCTCAATCGCAGCGTCCGGACGCGCTCCTCCACCACCCCACCCCCCGCATGGGAGGAACGCGATGCGCCACAGAATCAGCAGGTACGGCGGACGCAGACGGTTGTCCGCGCTCGCCCTCGTGGCGGCCGCCCTGGTCACCGCACCGGCGGCCACGGCCACGGCCGCCCCCGACGATCCGTCCGCTCTCGCGGCCAAGCGGCTGAACATCACGATGCAGGCCCAGCAGAAGACCAACTGGTGCTGGGCAGCGGCCGGCAACACGATCGCCACCTTCTACGGCAAGAAGTACAGCCAGAACCAGTTCTGCAACGCCGCTTTCGGGCGCAACCAGAACACCGAGTGCCCCAACTCGCAGGCGACGCTGGGCGACGTGCAGAACGGTCTCGACTGGGCGGGCATCAACGCGGGCTCGTACGTCAGCGGCTGGCTGCGCTACCCGACCGTGCAGGCCGAGATCAACGCGGGCCGTCCGGTCGAGACCCGCATCCAGTGGTCGAACGGCGGCGGTCACATGCACGTCCTGTACGGGTACGACGACGCGAGCAGCTGGGTCTACTGGGGCGACCCATGGCCCTCGAGCGACCGCTACAACTGGGCCTCGCACAGCTGGTACGTCAACAACAACACCTTCTCCTGGACCCACTCGCTCTACCGGATCGGGGCGTGAGCGCGATGAACCGTCACCTTCCCCGTCAGCTGCTGCGTGGCGCGCTCGCCGGTTCGGCGGCCACCCTGCTGCTCGGCCTCGCGGCGCCGTCCGCCGGCGCGGACCCCGGGCCTTCGGACGCCTCGCGTGAGGCGGCCCACGATGCCGCGGGGGCGCCCGGGACCCTCGACACGCTCTCCCGCTTCTTCGCGCGCGAAGGGGCCGTCAGCAAGGCCGCGGCCGACCCCCGCGTCCAGGGCGACGCCGTACCCGTGCGCTATCTCTCCGCGGAGTTCGTCGCCGGGAAGAAGGGAGCGCAGATCGCCCGCGTGGAGTTCCTCGCCAGCAAGGCCGTCTCCTCCGACGGCCAGGAAGCCTCCTTGTGGACGGTGAAACAGGGCGGCTCCTGGAAGGTCGTGAACATCGCCACCGGGGACGATGAGACGCACTACGCGCGCGTGGGCGCCGACAGGCTCCCCGGGGGCACCGTTTTCCACGAGCCGCAGATCAACGCCTGGTACGTGCACGGGCGGGGCCGGGTGCTGCCGCTGGACGCGGACGCGAGGGGTGCCGTGGGCTCGGGCGGGGTCTCGGTCACCGCCTATCAGAAGCGGGTGCACGCCGCGTACGCCGACAAGCTGCCGGGCTCTGCGTACGCGAAGTCCGGCGAGGCGGGGGGCTTCGCCGCCAAGGAGCGGGCCGCGGAGCGCCCGGAGGTCGTGGCTCCGGCTTCGGCTGACGGCCCCGTCACGGTGGCCTCCTCCGTGGCAGGAGCGGGAGCCCTGGCCGCCCTCGGCCTCTCCGGGGCGGCCGTCCTGCGCCGTCGCACCCGGCAGCACGGCTGACCTTGCCCACCCACCCGCCTCCTCAGGCGGGTGGGTGGTGGCCGGCCCCTGACTGTCAGCCCCCGCCAGTAGGGTGTGGAGCATGGCAGACCCCTCCAGCTACCGCCCCAAGCCGGGACAGATCCCCGACTCGCCGGGGGTCTATCGGTTCCGCGACGAACACCGCCGGGTGATCTACGTCGGCAAGGCGAAGAGCCTGCGCCAGCGACTGAACAGTTACTTCCAGGACATCAGCAATCTGCACCCGCGTACGGCCACGATGGTGACGACGGCCGCCTCCGTGGAGTGGACGGTGGTCTCCACCGAGGTCGAGGCGCTGCAGCTCGAATACTCCTGGATCAAGGAGTTCGACCCCCGGTTCAACGTCAAGTACCGCGACGACAAGAGCTACCCGTACCTCGCGGTGACGATGAACGAGGAGTTCCCGCGCGTCCAGGTGATGCGCGGCCACAAGAAGAAGGGCGTCCGCTACTTCGGGCCCTACGGCCACGCGTGGGCGATCCGCGACACCGTCGACCTCCTCCTGCGCGTCTTCCCCGTCCGCACCTGCTCCGCCGGCGTCTTCAAGAACGCCGAGCGCACCGGCCGCCCCTGCCTCCTCGGCTACATCGGCAAGTGCGCGGCGCCCTGCGTCGAGCGGGTCTCCCGGGAGGAACACCGTGAACTCGCCGAGGACTTCTGCGACTTCATGACGGGCCGCACGGCCACGTACATCCGCCGGGTCGAGCGGCAGATGGCGGACGCCGCGGAGGACATGGAGTACGAGAAGGCCGCCCGGCTCCGCGACGACGTCGGGGCCCTGAAGAAGGCCATGGAGAAGAGCGCCGTCGTCCTCGCCGACGCCACGGACGCCGACCTCATCGCCCTCGCCGAGGACGAGCTGGAGGCGGCCGTCCAGATCTTCCACGTCCGCGGCGGCCGGGTGCGCGGTCAGCGCGGCTGGGTCACCGACAAGGTCGAGGCGGTCACCAGCGGCGACCTCGTCGAGCACGCCCTCCAGCAGTTGTACGGAGAGGAGAGCGGCGACTCCGTACCGAAGGAAGTGCTCGTCCCCGCGCTCCCCGACCCCATAGAGCCGGTCCAGGAGTGGCTCACCGAGCGCCGCGGTTCGAACGTCTCGCTGCGCATCCCGCAGCGCGGCGACAAGAAGGCGCTCATGGAGACCGTGGCGCGCAACGCACAGCAGTCGCTCGTGCTGCACAAGACCAAGCGCGCCTCCGACCTGACCACCCGTTCCCGCGCCCTGGAGGAGATCGCCGAGGCGCTCGAACTGGACAGCGCCCCCCTGCGCATCGAGTGCTACGACATCTCGCATCTGCAGGGCGACGACGTCGTGGCCTCGATGGTCGTCTTCGAGGACGGCCTCGCCCGCAAGAGCGAGTACAGGCGCTTCCAGATCAAGGGCTTCGAGGGCCAGGACGACGTCCGCTCGATGCACGAGGTGCTCACGCGCCGCTTCAGGCGCTACCTCTCCGACAAGCAGCAGACGGGCGAGTGGGACCCCAAGGAGACGGGCGCCGAGAGCGGAGACGTGGGCGGCGAGGTGAGCGCCGAGACGAACAGCCTCACCGAGGAGGACGGCCGTCCCAAGCGCTTCGCCTATCCGCCCCAGCTCGTCGTCGTGGACGGCGGGCAGCCGCAGGTCGCGGCGGCCCAGCGGGCCCTGGACGAGCTCGGCATCGACGACATCGCGGTGTGCGGCCTGGCCAAGCGCCTCGAAGAGGTCTGGGTGCCGGGCGACGACGACCCGGTGATCCTGCCGCGCACCAGCGAGGGGCTGTACCTTCTCCAGCGGGTACGCGACGAGGCGCACCGTTTCGCGATCACGTATCAGCGCGCCAAGCGGGCCAAGCGCTTCAAGGCCGGACCGCTGGACGCCGTGCCGGGCCTCGGCGACGCACGCAAGCAGACGCTGATCAAGCACTTCGGTTCGGTGAAGAGGCTGCGATCCGCGACAATCGACCAGATCTGCGAGGTTCCGGGCATAGGCCGCAAGACGGCCGAGGCCATCATCGTGGCCCTGGCCGGAGCGACTCCCGCCGGCCCCGCCGTGAACACGGCGACCGGAGAGATCATTGAAGACGAGGAGCCCGCGCGCACGGGAACCTCGGAGGACGGCGAGGGGCCCGTGACCGCGGGCACCTCAGAAGAACGACGGGGGCAGGAGCCATGACCGAGCACGACGAAGGCGGCGAGCAAGTGAGTACGGGCACGACCATCACGCCAGGTGAGGCCGCCGAGGTGGTCCCCGAGCTGGTGATCATCTCCGGCATGTCGGGAGCCGGCCGCAGCACCGCGGCGAAGTGTCTCGAGGACCTCGGCTGGTTCGTCGTCGACAACCTGCCGCCCGCGCTGATCCCCACCATGGTGGAGCTCGGCGCCCGCTCGCAGGGGAACGTCGCCCGCATCGCGGTCGTCGTCGACGTGCGTGGCCGCCGCTTCTTCGACAATCTGCGCCAGTCCCTCGCGGACCTGGAGGCCAAGCACGTCACGCGGCGGATCGTCTTCCTGGAGTCCTCGGACGACGCCTTGGTGCGCCGCTTCGAGTCGGTCCGCCGCCCGCACCCGCTGCAGGGCGACGGCCGCATCGTCGACGGCATCGCGGCCGAGCGCGAGCTCCTGCGCGAGCTGCGCGGCGACGCCGACCTGGTGATCGACACCTCCAGCCTGAACGTGCACGAGCTGCGCGCCAAGATGGACGCCCAGTTCGCGGGCGACGAGGAGCCCGAGCTGCGGGCCACGGTCATGTCGTTCGGCTACAAGTACGGCCTGCCGGTCGACGCCGACCTCGTCGTGGACTGCCGCTTCCTGCCCAATCCGCACTGGGTGCCGGAGCTGCGACCCTTCACGGGGCTCAACGAGGAGGTGTCGGGCTACGTCTTCAACCAGCCGGGCGCCAAGGAGTTCCTCGACCGGTACGCCGAGCTGCTCCAGCTCATCGCCGCGGGATACCGCCGCGAGGGCAAGCGTTACGTGACGATCGCGGTCGGCTGTACGGGCGGCAAGCACCGCTCCGTCGCCATGTCGGAGAAGCTCGCGGCGCGCCTCGTGTCCGAGGGCGTCGAGACCGTCCTCGTCCATCGGGACATGGGGCGAGAGTGAAGTCCTCCCTGCGGCTGAACCGTCTGGGCCGCAAGCGGGGCACTCAGCCCAAGGTCGTGGCGCTCGGTGGCGGGATGGGCCTGTCCGCCTCACTCGCCGGTCTTCGCCGCATCACCGGTGACCTCACCGCCGTGGTCACCGTCGCCGACGACGGCGGCTCCAGCGGGCGGCTCCGCGACGAACTGGGCGTGCTGCCCCCGGGGGACCTGCGCAAGGCGCTCGCCGCGCTGTGCGGGGACGACGACTGGGGTCAGACCTGGTCCCGTGTCATCCAGCACCGCTTCCAGTCCAAGGGTGACCTGCACGAGCACGCGGTCGGCAATCTGCTGATCGTCGCCCTGTGGGAACAGCTCGGCGACCACGTGCAGGCCCTCGACCTGGTCGGCAAGGTTCTCGGCGCGCACGGCCGGGTCCTTCCCATGTCCGCGGTCCCGCTGGAGCTGCAGGCCCTGGTCAAGGGACACGACCCGGAGCGCCCGGACGAGGTGGACACGGTGCGCGGGCAGGCCACGGTGGCGCTCACCCCGGGTGAGGTGCAGTCCGTGCACCTCGTCCCGCACGACCCGCCGGCCGTCCCCGAAGCGGTCGCCGCGGTGCTCGACGCGGACTGGGTGGTGCTCGGTCCGGGCTCCTGGTTCTCCTCGGTGATCCCGCATCTGCTGGTCCCCGAACTGCTCGACGCGCTCATCCAGACGAAGGCCCGCAGGGTCCTCTCGCTCAACCTCGCGCCACAACCCGGTGAAACCGATGGGTTCTCTCCGCAGCGTCATTTGGAGGTTTTGGCCCGACACGCCCCTAAACTCGCCCTGGACGTGGTGCTGGCCGACGACGCCGCCGTGCCCGACCGTGAGTCACTCACCGATGCCGCCAAGCGGCTCGGCGCCACGGTCGAGCTGGCGCCGGTGGCCAGGCACGATGGCACTCCGAGGCACGATCCGGAGCTCCTGGCCACCGCGTACGACCGTATTTTTCGGATGCATGGAAGGATCGGCCCATGGCGATGACGGCAGCGGTGAAGGACGAGATCTCCCGGCTTCCCGTCACCCGGACCTGCTGCAGGAAGGCAGAGGTCTCGGCCATCCTGCGGTTCGCGGGCGGCCTTCACCTGGTGAGCGGCCGCATCGTGATCGAGGCGGAGCTGGACACGGCGATGGCCGCGCGACGGCTGAAGCGGGACATTCTTGAGATCTTCGGGCACAGCTCGGAGCTGATCGTGATGGCCCCCGGCGGACTGCGGCGCGGCTCGCGCTACGTCGTTCGGGTGGTTGCGGGCGGCGATCAGCTGGCCCGCCAGACGGGTCTCGTCGACGGCCGGGGACGCCCCATCAGAGGGCTGCCGCCACAGGTGGTCTCGGGGGCCACCTGTGACGCCGAGGCCGCGTGGCGCGGGGCGTTCCTCGCGCACGGATCGCTGACCGAGCCGGGCCGCTCCTCCTCCCTGGAGGTCACCTGCCCGGGGCCGGAGGCCGCCCTCGCCCTGGTCGGCGCCGCGCGCAGGCTGCAGATCGGGGCCAAGGCCCGTGAGGTGCGCGGCGTGGACCGCGTGGTTGTCCGGGACGGCGACGCGATCGGCGCCCTGCTCACCCGGCTCGGTGCCCACGAGTCGGTGCTCGCCTGGGAGGAGCGGCGGATGCGCCGCGAGGTGCGCGCCACCGCCAACCGCCTGGCCAACTTCGACGACGCCAACCTGCGCCGCTCGGCCCGCGCGGCCGTCGCCGCGGGCGCCCGTGTGCAGCGCGCCCTGGAGATCCTCGGCGACGAGGTCCCCGAGCACCTCGCGGCGGCCGGACGGCTGCGCATGGAGCACAAGCAGGCCTCCCTGGAGGAGCTGGGCGCGCTCGCCGACCCGGCGCTGACGAAGGACGCGGTCGCGGGTCGTATCCGCCGGCTGCTCGCCATGGCGGACAAGCGGGCCCAGGACCTCGGGATTCCGGGTACGGAGTCCAACCTGAGCGAGGAGCTCGCCGACAACATGGCGGTCTGACCGCCGTCGTACGCGAGCAAGCCGCCGGGGCCGTTGAGGCCCCGGCGGCTTCTTCGTGTTCCCTCGCGGCTGACCCTTCACGCCATATTGACATGATCATGAAGTGTCACGAGCCTGGCGTTCGCGCACAAATGTGCCGGACAACCGCAAGGGGGGCTCATGAGACCAAGAGAGAGATCCAAAAGATCCAGAGCCGGTTTCAGATCCGTCGTCGCCGCGGGCGCACTGCTCGTCGGCGGCCTTGTCGCAGTGCCGCACGCCCAGGCCGACAGCGGGGCCAAGGCCCCGGCCGCCGACGACCCGGCGGCCGTGAAGGTCTACGAGGCCGTGGTCACCGAGAAGCAGATCCCGATCCTCGTGCAGGCGGGTCAGGACGTCCACGAACTCGCCGGGCAGACCCGCGAGCGCGGCACCGCCCGCGTCGAGGTCTATCTGACCGAGGCGCAGGCCAAGGGTGTCGAGCACGAGGGCGTGAAGCTCACCGAGCAGAAGGTCTCGGCCGCTGCGCAGCAGAAGCTCAAGGCCGCGGGGGACGGTGTGTTCCGCCCGTACAGCGGCAAGGGCGGCCTCAAGGAGGAGATCGTCAAGACCGGTCAGGCCCACCCGGGCCTCACCAAGGTCGTCTCCATCGGCAAGACGCTCAAAGGCCAGGACATCCTCGCCCTGAAGCTCTCCAAGGGCGCGAGCAAGGCCAAGGACGGCTCCAAGCCGTCCACGCTCTACATGTCCAACCAGCACGCGCGCGAGTGGATCACCCCCGAGATGACGCGCCGCCTGATGCACCACTACCTGGACAACTACGGCAAGGACAAGCGCATCACCAAGCTCGTGAACACCACCGAGCTGTGGTTCGTGCTCTCCGCCAACCCCGACGGATACGACTTCACGCACGCCGCCGACGGTGACCGCCAGTGGCGCAAGAACCTCCGCGACATCGACGGCGACGGCAAGATCGCGGCGGGCGACGGCGTCGACCTCAACCGCAACTTCGCCTACAAGTGGGGCTACGACAACGAGGGCTCGTCCCCCGAGCCGTCCTCGGAGACCTACCGCGGCACCGGCCCCATGTCCGAGCCCGAGACCAAGGCGATCGACCGCTTCCAGAAGCGCATCGGCTTCACGTACGGCATCAACTACCACTCGGCGGCCGAACTGCTCCTCTACGGAATCGGCTGGCAGGTCGCCACGCCGAGCCCGGACGACGTCCTCTACAAGGCGCTGAACGGCACCCCGGAGAAGCCCGCCGTCCCCGGCTACCACCCGCAGGTCTCCTCCGAGCTCTACACCACCAATGGTGAGGCGGACGGCCACGCGGGCAACATCAACGGCATCTCGATGTTCACGCCGGAGATGTCCACCTGCCAGACGGCCTCGAACGTCGACCCCAATGACGCCTGGAAACCCGAGGACTGCGCCTCGATCTTCACCTTCCCGGACGACGAGAAGCTGATCCAACAGGAGTTCGCGAAGAACGTCCCGTTCGCGCTCGCCGTTGCCGAGACCGCCACCCACCCCGACCAGCCGGTCTCCGTCACCGGCATCGAGGCCCCCGACTTCACGCCGGACTCCTTCACGGAGTCGTACGCACGCGGCGGTGACCAGGAAGTCGCCGTCACCGCCCGCAAGTCGGTGCGCGACAAGGAGCTCAACTACCGCGTCAACGGCGGCCGTACGCACGACGAGAACCTCAAGGCATGGAAGGGCGGCGAGACGTACGGCGGTGAGGACAACCTCCACTTCGACCAGTACCGCGCCGAGATCGAGGACACGCGCGCGGGCGACAAGGTCGAGGTGTGGTTCACCGGCCGCAACAAGAAGGGCCGCACGGAGAGCCCGCACTTCACGTACACCGTCGCCGAGCGGGCCAAGGCGAACACCCTCGTCGTCGCCGAGGAGGGTGCCCCCGCCACACAGGCCCAGAAGTACGTCGACGCCCTGAAGGCCAACGGCCGTTCCGCCGTGGTCTGGGACGTCGCCAAGAAGGGCGCCCCGCATCCGCTCGGCGTCCTGTCGCACTTCTCCGCGGTCGTGCACTACACCGGCGACCCGGTGCCCGGCGCGGCCACCCAACTCGCCCTGCGCGCCTACCTCAACGAGGGCGGCAAGCTGATCGAGTCCGGTGAGCGCACGGGCGGCAACGTGGACCTCGGGGACGCGCTGACCGACGACTTCGCGCAGTACTACCTCGGCGCCTACGAACGCCTCTCCGCACCAGGCGCCACCAGCTTCACCGGCAGCGGCGCGCTCGACGGCGTACAGACGCCGCTCGCCGCGGCCGAAGCCAACCCCCTGGACAAGGCGGGCCGTTACACCGTCACGTCCGACAGTCTGCCCGCCGACGAGTTCCCGCAGTTCAAGAGCGCGGCGGCAGGCAGCTACCCCGGGCTCGCCAATCCGTACGCGCCCTTCGAGGGGCAGGGCATGGCGTCGGCGTCCCACGCCGACCAGGACTGGAAGCGGCTGACCCGCACCATCGACCTGACCGGGGTCACGGCCGCGGACCAGCCGCAGCTGCGGTTCGCGCTCAACTGGAACCTCGAGACCGGTTACGACCACGGCGTGCTCGAGGCACACACCGCCGGAGCCGACGACTGGACCACGCTGCCGGACTCCAACGGCAACTCGTCCCAGGCCGTGCCCGCCGAGTGCGGGGCCGGGTTCTTCATCAACGGCCACCCGTTCCTGCGCCACTACCTGACGCAGTCGGCGACCGGCTGCACGGCGTCCGGCACCAGCGGGGCCTGGAACAGCTTCACCGGGTCCTCCAGCGGCTGGAAGAACGTCTCCTTCGACCTGAGCGCCTACGCGGGCAAGACGGTCGAGGTCTCGCTCAGCTCCATCACCGACCCCTCCAGCGGGGGCCGCGGGTTCTTTGCCGACAACGCTCAGCTCGTGATAGGGGGCAACGCCACGCAGACCGAGGGATTCGAGTCCTCGCTGGGCACCTGGGCGGTCGCTCCGGCACCCCCCGGAAGCCCCAACATCACGGGTGACTGGGCCCGTACAGGGGAGCTCTACAAGCCCTATGCGGCCGTCACAGCGCGTGACAGCGTGCTGCTCGGGTTCGGGTTCGAGCATGTACCCGGAAGTGCCGAACGGGCCGCTCTTATGGGCGCATCCCTTGCACATCTGCGCCGCTGACGCTGCGTAATCAAAGCCGAGATCGCGGTGGTCCGTGTTCCCTACTCGGGAGTACGGACCACCGTGCCGTCCGGGCCCCCTGTCGATGTCACCCAAAGGCCATCAGAGAGGTAGGGTCGGAGGCGGTCGGGGACATCCCATACAACTCGCCGGCGTCTGAAACCGGCGTACCAACGAGGAGATCGGTTCGTGACGATCCGCGTAGGCATCAACGGCTTCGGCCGCATCGGGCGCAACTACTTCCGGGCGCTGCTTGAGCAGGGTGCGGACATCGAGATCGTGGCTGTCAACGACCTGGGTGACACCGCGACTACCGCGCACCTTCTGAAGTACGACACCATCCTGGGCCGTCTCAAGGCCGAGGTGTCGCACACCGAGGACACCATCACGGTCGACGGCCACACCATCAAGGTGCTGTCCGAGCGCAACCCCGCCGACATCCCGTGGGGCGAGCTGAACGTCGACATCGTGATCGAGTCGACGGGCATCTTCACCAAGAAGGCCGACGCCGAGAAGCACATCGCCGGTGGCGCGAAGAAGGTCCTCATCTCGGCTCCGGCCAAGGACGAGGACATCACCATCGTGATGGGCGTCAACCAGGACAAGTACGACGCGGCCAACCACCACGTCATCTCGAACGCGTCCTGCACCACCAACTGTGTGGCGCCGATGGCGAAGGTTCTCGACGAGAACTTCGGCATCGTCAAGGGCCTGATGACGACGGTCCACGCGTACACCAACGACCAGCGCATCCTGGACTTCCCGCACTCGGACCTGCGTCGCGCCCGCGCCGCCGCCGAGAACATCATCCCGACCACGACCGGTGCCGCCAAGGCCACCGCTCTGGTCCTTCCGCAGCTCAAGGGCAAGCTCGACGGCATCGCGATGCGCGTCCCGGTCCCGACCGGTTCCGCCACCGACCTCGTCGTCGACCTGCAGCGCGAGGTCACCAAGGACGAGGTCAACGCCGCGTTCAAGAAGGCCTCCGACGACGGCGCCCTCAAGGGCTTCCTCACCTACACCGAGGACCCGATCGTGTCGTCGGACATCGTCGGCGACCCGGCCTCCTGCACCTTCGACTCCTCCCTGACCATGGTCCAGGAGGGCAAGACGGTGAAGATCCTCGGCTGGTACGACAACGAGTGGGGCTACTCCAACCGCCTCGTCGACCTCACGGTCTTCGTCGGCGGCCAGCTCTGATCACCAGAGCAGGCACCTCGATGTGAGCACAGGGTCCGGATCGCGCATACTGCGTGGTCCGGGCCTTGTTGTTGTTGCACGTCAGCCCTTTTAAGGAGTCCTGGAGTCCAGCCATGAAGACGATCGACGAACTTCTCGCCGAAGGGGTCGAAGGCAAGCGGGTCTTCGTCCGCGCCGACCTCAACGTGCCGCTCGCCGACGGCACCATCACCGACGACGGCCGCATCCGCGCCGTCCTGCCGACCGTCACCAAGCTCGCCGAAGCGGGCGCCAAGGTGATCGTCGCCTCGCACCTCGGCCGCCCCAAGGGCGCCCCGGACCCGGCGTTCTCGCTGCTTCCCGCCGCCGAGCGCCTCGGTGAACTCCTCGGCAAGCCCGTCGCGTTCGCACAGGACACCGTCGGCCCCGCCGCGCACGACGCGGTCGACGGCCTCGAGTCCGGCCAGGTCGCCGTCATCGAGAACCTCCGCTTCAACGCGGGCGAGACCTCCAAGGACGACACCGAGCGCGGCGAGTTCGCCGACAAGCTCGCCGCTCTCGCGGACGTCTACGTAGGCGACGGCTTCGGCGCCGTGCACCGCAAGCACGCCTCCGTGTACGACCTCCCGGCGCGCCTGCCGCACTACGCCGGCTACCTCATCGCCACCGAGGTCGGCGTCCTGAAGAAGCTCACCGAGGACGTCAAGCGCCCGTACGTCGTCGCGCTCGGCGGCGCCAAGGTCTCCGACAAGCTGGCCGTCATCGACCAGCTGCTCGGCAAGGCCGACCGTCTCCTGATCGGTGGCGGCATGGCATACACCTTCCTCAAGGCCCAGGGCCACGAGGTCGGTATCTCCCTCCTCCAGGAGGACCAGGTCCCGACCGTCAAGGAGTACATCAAGCGCGCCGAGGAGAAGGGCGTCGAGCTGGTCCTCCCCGTCGACGTGCTGGTCTCCACGGAGTTCCCGGACCTGAAGACCAAGGCCCCGGCCAACCCCACCACGGTCGCCGCGGACGCCATCCCGGCCGACCAGGAGGGTCTCGACATCGGTCCCGAGACCCGCAAGCTCTACGCCTCGAAGCTCGCCGACGCGGCCACCGTCTTCTGGAACGGTCCGATGGGCGTCTTCGAGCACCCCGACTACGCCGAGGGCACCAAGGCGGTCGCCCAGGCACTCCTCGACTCCCCGGCCTTCACGGTCGTCGGCGGTGGCGACTCCGCCGCGGCCGTCCGCACGCTGGGCTTCGACGAGAATGCATTCGGCCACATTTCCACCGGCGGCGGCGCCTCCCTCGAATACCTCGAGGGCAAGACGCTCCCCGGCCTCGCCGCACTGGAGAACTGACACCTGATGACTACGCGTACCCCGCTGATGGCGGGCAACTGGAAGATGAACCTCAACCACCTCGAGGCCATCGCCCACGTCCAGAAGCTCGCCTTCGCCCTGGCCGACAAGGACTACGAGGCCGTCGAGGTCGCCGTCCTGCCCCCCTTCACCGACCTGCGGTCGGTGCAGACCCTGGTCGACGGCGACAAGCTCAAGATCAAGTACGGCGCCCAGGACATCTCGGCGCACGACACCGGTGCCTACACCGGTGAGATCTCGGGCCCGATGCTCGCCAAGCTGAAGTGCACGTACGTGGCCGTGGGCCACTCCGAGCGCCGTCAGTACCACGACGAGACCGACGAGATCTGCAACGCGAAGGTGAAGGCCGCCTACAAGCACGGCCTGACCCCGATCCTCTGCATCGGCGAGGGCCTCGACATCCGCGAGGCCGGCCAGCAAATCGAGTACACCCTCGCCCAGCTCGACGGCGGCCTGAAGGACCTCCCCGCCGAGCAGGCCGAGTCCATCGTCATCGCGTACGAGCCGGTGTGGGCCATCGGCACCGGCAAGGTCGCGACCCCCGAGGACGCCCAGGAGGTGTGCGGCGCGATCCGCGGCCGCCTCGCCGAGCTGTACTCGCAGGAGCTCGCCGACAAGGTCCGCATCCAGTACGGCGGCTCCGTGAAGTCCGGCAATGTGGCCGCGATCATGGCGCAGGCCGATGTCGACGGCGCCCTGGTGGGCGGCGCGGCGCTCGACTCGGACGAGTTCGTCAAGATCGTCCGGTTCCGCGACCAGTGAGTATGCGGTAGCGCCGATACGTCGTACCCTTGCGGGGGCCGGGCGGCTTCGAATCAAGAGGCTCCGGCCCCCGTCGTCTGTCCAGATCCGAGGAAGTTGGTCCAGCCGTGGTTATGGGGTTCTCGATCGCCCTGATCGTCTTCAGTGGGCTGATGATGCTCCTTGTGCTGATGCACAAGGGCAAGGGCGGCGGCCTTTCCGACATGTTCGGTGGCGGCATGCAGTCCTCCGTCGGCGGCTCGTCGGTCGCCGAGCGCAACCTCGACCGCATCACTGTCGTGGTCGGTCTTCTCTGGTTCGCGTGCATTGTCGTGCTCGGCCTGTTGATGAAGGTGAACAACTGACCGCGAAAGCGGCTTGATTGCCACCTTGCGAAAGCTTCGCTTAAAGCCCCATGTACGGTGCGCGCCGCACGGCGCGGATTATCATGGGGCTTGCGTCTCGGGGCGGGGTGTAACTCCAAACACTGGACGCGCGTTGGGCCTTACGTAGACTGAGGCGCCCGCAGCAGCACCATCACGCAGGGAGTTACGACCGTGGCAAGTGGCAACGCGATCCGAGGAAGTCGGGTCGGGGCGGGGCCGATGGGCGAGGCCGAGCGCGGTGAGTCCGCGCCGCGTCTGCGCATCTCCTTCTGGTGCTCCAACGGACACGAGACGGTGCCCAGCTTCGCCAGCGACGCGCAGGTCCCCGATACCTGGGACTGCCCCCGCTGCGGCTTCCCGGCAGGTCAGGACCGGGACAACCCGCCCGACCCGCCCCGCACCGAGCCGTACAAGACGCACCTGGCGTATGTGCGGGAGCGGCGCACCGACGCGGACGGCGAGGCGATTCTCGCGGAGGCGCTGGCAAAACTGCGGGGCGAGATCTAGAGCGTGAGAAGGGCCGGACATCTGTGGATGTCCGGCCGCTGTGTTTTTCACGTGGCGTTTACTGGCACGTGTGCGGACAGACAGCTTCAGAGATCTCATATCGGGCCCTGATCAATTAGGTTGGAACGTGCAGCGGGGCAAGGTACGTACACAGGTACGAGAGAAGGCTGAAGTCCGAGATGAACGCAGAAAGCCGCGCCAGGCTCAACCAGACGCCCGAATGGGCGGCGATCGGCAAGCACCGGGAGCAGCTGGGGGAGGTGCAGCTGCGTGATCTTTTCGCCAAGGACCCGGCGCGCGGCACGCAGTACACGCTCCAGGTCGGCGACCTGCACGTCGACTACTCCAAGCACCTCGTCACGGACGAGACGCTGACGCTCCTGCGCGAGCTCGCCGCGGCCACCGACGTCTTCGGCCTGCGGGACGCCATGTTCCGCGGCGAGAAGATCAACACCACCGAGGACCGCGCCGTCCTGCACACGGCGCTGCGCGCCCCGCGGGACGCGGTGATCGAGGTCGACGGCGAGAACGTCGTGCCGGCCGTGCACGCCGTGCTCGACAAGATGAGCGCCTTCGCGGACAAGGTCCGCTCCGGCGAGTGGACCGGGCACACCGGCAAGCGCATCAAGAACATCGTGAACGTCGGCATCGGCGGCTCCGACCTGGGCCCCGCCATGGCGTACGAGGCGCTGCGCTCCTTCACCGACCGTGACCTCACCGTGCGTTTCGTGTCGAACGTCGACGGCGCCGACCTGCACGAGGCCGTGCGGGACCTGGACCCGGCCGAGACCCTTTTCGTCATCGCCTCGAAGACGTTCACCACGATCGAGACCATCACGAACGCCACCTCGGCGCGCGACTGGCTCCTGACCGGCCTGCGCGCCGACCAGAGCGCCGTCGCCAAGCACTTCGTGGCCCTGTCGACGAACGCCGAGAAGGTCTCCGACTTCGGCATCGACACGGCCAACATGTTCGAGTTCTGGGACTGGGTCGGCGGCCGCTACTCGTACGACTCGGCGATCGGTCTCGCGCTGATGATCGCGATCGGCCCGGACGCCTTCCGGCAGATGCTGGACGGCTTCCACCTCGTCGACGAGCACTTCCGCACCGCGCCCGCCGAGTCCAACGTGCCGTTGCTGCTCGGCCTGTTGGGCATCTGGTACGGCAACTTCCACGACGCCCAGTCGCACGCGGTCCTGCCGTACTCGCACTACCTCTCCAAGTTCACCGCCTACCTCCAGCAGCTGGACATGGAGTCCAACGGCAAGTCCGTGACCCGCGACGGCGAGCCGGTCGACTGGCAGACGGGACCGGTCGTCTGGGGCACCCCGGGCACCAACGGCCAGCACGCGTACTACCAACTCATCCACCAGGGCACGAAGTTGATCCCGGCGGACTTCATCGGCTTCGCCGAGCCGGTCGCCGATCTGCTGCCGGGGCTTGTCGCCCAGCACGACCTCCTGATGGCCAACTTCTTCGCGCAGACACAGGCGTTGGCCTTCGGCAAGACGCCCGACGAGGTGCGGGCCGAGGGTGTGCCGGACGAACTGGTTCCGCACAAGACGTTCAAGGGCAACCACCCGACGACGACGATCCTCGCCAAGGAACTGACACCGTCGGTTCTCGGTCAACTCATCGCGCTCTACGAACACAAGGTGTTCGTGCAGGGCGCCGTGTGGAACATCGACTCCTTCGACCAGTGGGGCGTCGAGCTCGGCAAGGTCCTCGCAAAGCGCATCGAGCCGGCCCTGACGGAGGGCGCCGACGTGGCGGACCTCGATGGGTCGACGACGGCTCTGGTCGCCAAGTACCGCACTCTGCGCGGGCGTTGAGCCCAAGGGGTCACCCCGGCCCGGGGTGACCCCGAGGCTGTCGCCGCCTCAGTTCTCAGGCGACCGCGCTCAGCGTGTCCGCGAGGCGGCGGCGGGCCGCTCGCGACGCCGGGAGAGCGGCGAGCGCGGCGGCTCCCAGAACCGCGGCCCCGCCGAAGAGCATGAGCAGAGCGGGGGACGGCGACCGGGCGATACCGGCGCCGATGCCGTTCGACCGCCCTTGGGCGTCGATCAGCCAGTGCGCGAGGGGCAGCCCGAGCGCCGTGCCGGTGAGGACGGCGGCGAGGGCGGTGCACCCGGTCGCCGTCACCGTGACCGCCGTGATCTGCCGTGGGGAGAGACCGATCGCCTTGAGGGCCAGCAGATCGCGTTCTCCCTCGCGCACTGTGCCGCCGATCGCGGTCAGCAGCTCGATGAGCCCGATCAGGGCAAGGACGGCGATCAGGCCGATGACCACCGAACGCAGGGGTGAGAGCCCGTCGGCCGGGTTGGTCACGGCGTGGACGTCGAGATGCCCCCGCGAAGTCTCCGTCAGCTCGGCGCCGACCGCGGCGGGATCCGCGCCGGGGCGCAACTGGAGCTGGTAGAGCGTGGGATGGAGCTTCGGGTCGTTCTCGCGCAGCGTGTCGAGCGAGGTGGAGATGACCCGGCCGCCGTTCTCCGGCTCGATGTTGCGGCCCACGATGTGCAGGATCTGCGGACGCCCGCCCACCGTCATCCGCACCCAGTCACCGACGCGTACGTCCAGCGCGTCGAGGAGCCCCTGCCCGGCCACCGCCTCGTCGAGGCCGCGCGCCGGGCGGCCCTCGGCCAGCGTGTAGGGGTACGGGTTCTGGTGCGTGCCGAGGCCGCGCAGCGCGATGGTGCCGGTCTGGCCGGGGACCAGGGCCGCCACCTCGATGCCCGGGTGGACCGCGGTGACCTGCCGGTTTCCGGCGAGGAGGTCCCGTGCCCCGGAGTCGGCCAGGTTCTCGTCGGCGCGTGCGGTGAGCGCGGCGGCGAAGCCGAGCTCCTGGGGCTCGTCGTGAAACCGGTCGATGGTGGTCCAGGCGCTCAGCGCGACCACGATCAGGAGGAACGGCAGGGCGAGGCGGGCGATGGCGGACAGCGAGCGTGGCCGCCGCGTGAACGCCTTGTGCCAGCCGAGGACCAGCGCGGGCGGCAGCCGCAGCCCCAGTGCCTGGCGGGCCACGCCGGACAGGCGCCCGCCCGGCGCCGCCGCGGCCCGCAGCACCGGCACCGAGGGCACGCGCCCGGCCCGCCACGCGGCGACCCCTGTCATGGCGCCGATGAAGAGCACCACGGCGGCCGGCACCCCGAACAGGGCCGCCGTATGCCCCGGCAGCCCCTGCCACACGCCGATCGCGTCGCCGAGCCGCCCCGGGACACGGCTGCCCAGGGTCTGGACGAGAGCCGTCGCCGTCGCGGCGCCGAGCAGGGCGTACGCCAGATGCTGGACGAGGAAGCTGCGTACCACCTGGCCGGGTGTGAAGCCGATGGCCTTCAGGATCGAGACGTCCCGCAGATGACCGCGGATCCGGGTCTCGATGGCCCCGTACACGGCGAGGGCGGCGGCGACCAGGGCGCCCAGGCCGAAGAGGCCGAGCACCTGGCCGAGCAGCCGGTTGCCGCCCTGGGCCTCGGCGCGCGCCTGCTGCCAGTGGGAGACCTGGGTGACCGCTCCCGCGCCCAGAGTCGTGACGGCGCGCTGCACGGCGTAGTTCGTGTCGTCCGGGTCGGTGAGGCGCAGCCCGACGACCTTGCCAGGGCGTCCGTCGGTCCGCTGCACGACGGACGGGGGCGCCCAGACGAGTCCGGCGCGCTCCCCGGGGCTGTAGCCGGGCTCGGCGCTGTCGGCGATGCCGAGGACGGTCAGGGTGCGTGCGGTCCCCGGCAGCTTCAGGGTGTCGCCGGGCTCGGCCCACAGCGCACGGGCGAGGCCGTGTTCGAGGACGACGCCGTCCGGCGTGGCCGGGTCGAGCCAGCGGCCCGAGGTGAGCAGGGGGCGCCCGGTGGCGGGTGGCCCGCCGGTGATTCCGCGCAGTTCGACGGAGGCACGGGCGCCGCGCGACTCTACGGCGGCCGCGGCGGTCCGGTACGGCCCCGACACGGATTCGACGCCGCCGAGACGGGCAAGGCGGCCCGCGTCGGTGGAGGCCCCGGTGTGGATCCACACATGGGCGCCCCGTGACTGGGTGAAGACGCGCTGCCAAGGGTTGGTGGCGTACCCGAAGAGGGCCGCGGCGAGCAGCAGCGAGGCGACGATCCCGGTGGTGGCGAGCACGATGAACAGCGCCTCGCCCCGATGCGTCCGCAGATCGGCGTGCGCCCAGCGCAGGGTGGCCCACATGCCCTCAGCCCCTCGGCCCGAGATCGCGTACGGCGGCGGGGTGGCTCGTCGGCAGGAGGGCGTGCACGCGGGGTCAGTCCTTCAGTTCGAGCACGCCGGATATGCCGGTGCCGCGCGGCGGTGTGCCGCCGAGATCGGCGTCGTCGGCGATCCGGCCGTCGAAGAAGCTGATGACGCGGTCCGCGGAGCTCGCGAGCCGTGCGTCATGGGTGACAAGGACGATCGTCTGACCGCGCTGGTGGAAGCGGGACAACAGGCGCATCACCTCGCGCCTGCCCTTGCTGTCCAGGCTGCCCGCGGGCTCGTCGGCGAGCAGGAGGGAAGGGTGGTTGACCAGGGCGCGGGCCAGTGCGACGCGCTGCTGCTCGCCGCCGGACAGCTCGCCCGGCATGCTGCGCTCCTTGCCCTCGAGGCCAAGCTCGGCCAGGAGCTCCGAGCGTTCGGCGCGCGCCTGTTTCGGCGAGGTCCCGGCGAGCAGCGCGGGCAGCTCCACATTGTCGGCGACCGACAGATTGGAGACGAGGTTGAAGAACTGGAAGACGATGCCGATCCGGCGCCGGCGTTCCACCGCCCAGCGCGCCTCGCTGTAGGAGTCGGTGGACTCGCCGTCCAGGCGGATGCTGCCGCTGTCCGGCCGCTGGAGCCCGCCGAGCAGGTGCAGCAGGGTCGACTTCCCGGCGCCGGAAGGACCGGTGACGGCGACGAATTCGCCGTGCCGTACACAGAGATCGACACCGCGTACGGCAGGGGCGGGTGCGCCCTCGCCGTAGTGGGTCTTGACCAGGCCCTCGGCCTCAAGCAGGGGAGGCACGGGAGACGGCGCGGAGGGACGGCTCTTCACTACGGCTCCTCCAGCTCTTCCTGGCATCGCTCGAGCCAGTCGAGATCGGCCTGCAGGTGCAGCATGGCGCCCTCGATCAGGAGTTGGGACATGCGGTTGTCCCGGTTCTCGGCCGCGGACAGCTTCGACAGATCGCGCATGGTGTTCAGGTACTGGCGCCGCTGTTTGTTGATGAGGGCGATCTGGTCGGCGAGACCGGTCCGCGGGGCGAGCGCGAGCTTCATGAAGAACTCGTCCCGTACCCGCGGCTCGTCCGCCGTCTCCTCGTACCAGGCGTGCAGCGCTTCCCGCCCGGCGTCGGTGAGGTGGTAGATCTTCTTGTTGGGTCGGCTCGACTGCTCGACTTCCTCGCCCTCGATCAGTCCCGACTTCTCGAGGCGGCCCAGCGTCACATAGATCTGGCCGACGTTCGGCTGAGGGTACGCGGAGCCGAGGAGTTGCTCAAGGTCCTGCTTGAGCTCGTAGCCGTGGGCCGGGCCTCGCGCCAGGAGAGCCAGGAGGGGCAGCCGCACTCGTGCTCTCCTCCTCGCATTCTCGCTTTGTGCTCCAGGCCCTAGTATCGCCCATACCTAACGGGTATACATGGCCCCTGACGCAGGGCGAAGGTGCCGGGCGCCGGTGTACAGGGAGGAACCTATGCGGTGGACGCGTGCCGCGGGTAGGGGACTCCTGGTCGTCGCCGTGGTCCTGTCCGGTTACGTCGCCTCGGGAACCCCCTCCGACGGGGCACGCGGTGATGGTCGCGGCCCCCTGACGCTGGCGACGGCGGGCGACCTCACCGGCTATCTGGGGCCCCTCCTCAAGGGGTGGAACCGTACTCACCCCGGCGAGAAGGTCACCCTCGTCGAGCTCCCGGACTCCGCCGACGAGACCCATGCGCAGATGACCACCGACCTGCGCTCGGGCGACAGCCGCTTCGACGTGCTCAACATCGACGTCGCCTGGACCTCGGAGTTCGCCGCCGCGGGCTGGATCGCCCCGCTGAGGCGCGACAGCTTCCCGCTGAAGAGCTTCCTGCCGCCGGTCGTGGACACGGCCACGTACGACGAGAAGCTGTACGCCGTCCCCTACGTCACCAACGCCGGGCTGCTCCTGTACCGCAAGGACGTCCTGGCCGAGGAAGGCATCGCGCCGCCGCGCACCTGGGCCGACCTGGAACGGGCGGCGAAGACCAGCGCCCCCAAGCACGGACTCGACGGATACGCCGGCCAGCTCCTCCCCTACGAAGGGCTCACCGTGAACGCCGCCGAGGCGGTCTACTCGGCGGGCGGCACGATCCTCGGCGACGAGGGCGAGCGCGTCACCGTGGACTCCGCGGCGGCCCGCGAGGGCATCGGGTTCCTCGCCCGCGGGGTGCGCGAGGGCTGGATCCCGAAGAAGGCGCTGACGTACACGGAGGAGGAGTCCCGGCAGGCCTTCCAGGAGGGCAGGCTCCTCTTCCTGCGCAACTGGCCCTATGCCTACGTGAGTGCGTCCGGCAAGAAGTCCGCGGTCGCGGGGAAGGTCGGCGCCCTGCCGCTCCCAGGTCCCGACGGCCCGGGGACGAGTGTGCTCGGGGGCTCGAACCTCGCCGTCAGCTCCCATGCGCGGCACCCCGCTTCCGCCACGCGCCTGCTCGCGTATCTCACCGGCGAGAAGGTGCAGCGGCAGGTGCTCACGCGGGGCGCGCTGCCGCCCGTGCGGGCCGCGCTCTACCAGGACCCCGCGCTGATCCGGAAGTTCCCGTATCTGCCGACGCTGCGTGCGAGCGTGCTCGCGGCGGCGCCGCGTCCCAAGAGCCCTCGCTACGACCAGGTGAGCCTGGCCGTGCAGGCCGCCGTGTACGACGCCATGGCGGGACATCAGACGCCCGCGGCTGCGGTGCGGCGCCTCGCCCGGGAGCTTGCTGCCCTCTCGCGCTAGTTACATGTTAGGTAGCCGGGGTGGGCTTCAGAGGCCCCAGCGGTACCGAAAACTCCGGACATACCAACTCAACTGAGCACGGCTTTCCGTCTACTCGTTGACACCTCTGCGACATGCCTACTTAACATGCATGCATAACCGCACGGGTCGCGGTCGGCTCTCGGCCGCACACCCCTCGCGTACTTCTACGCGCCTTCTCAGCGCTTCCAGCACTTCCAGCACTTCACGTAGACAGGTCAACGGGTCATGCTCACAGCCCCGGCCGGCGACGGCCTCGCGCGCCTCCACACGCACCACTGGTGGCGGGACGCGGTGATCTACCAGGTGTACGTCCGCAGCTTTCTGGACAGCACCGGTGACGGCATCGGCGACCTCGCGGGGGTTCGCGCGGGACTGCCGTATCTGAAGAAGCTCGGCGTCGACGGGATCTGGCTGAGCCCCTTCTACCCCTCGCCCCAGCGCGACCACGGCTACGACGTCGCCGACTACTGCGACGTGGACCCGATCTTCGGCAGCCTCGCCGAGTTCGACCTGCTGATGGCCGACGCGCGGCGCCTCGGCGTCAAGGTGCTCCTGGACATCGTCCCCAACCACTGCTCCAGCGAGCACGCCTGGTTCCGTGCCGCGCTCGCCACGAAGCCCGGCAGCGTCGAGCGCGCCCGCTTCCACTTCGCCGAAGGCCGCGGCCCGCACGGCGACGAGCCGCCCAACAACTGGCACGCCATGTTCGGCGGCCCCGCCTGGACCCGTGTCACCGATCCCGACGGCACCCCCGGCCAGTGGTACCTGCACATGTTCACGCCCGAGCAGCCGGACCTGAACTGGCGCAACCCCGAGGTGGGCGCCCACTTCGAGCACGCCCTGCGGTTCTGGCTCGACCGGGGCGTGGACGGCTTCCGCATCGATGTCGCCGCAGGGCTCTTCAAGCACCCCGACCTGCCCGACTCGCCGGACCCCGAGGCCGACGCCCGCACCCGCGACTCCGTCAACCCCCTCGCCTGGAACCAGCCCGAGGTCCACGACGTGTGGCGGCACTGGCGGGCGGTGTGCGAGGAGTACACGGCGCGCGACGGCCACGAGCGCCTCCTCGTCGGCGAGGTCTCCGTGCCGACCGCCCGCGAACACGCTCAGTACGTACGCCCCGACGAGCTCCACCAGGCCTTCTTCTTCGACCTGCTGGGCGCGCCCTGGGACGCGGACGCCTTCCGCAAGGTCATCACCGAGGCGATGCGGGACATCGCGGGCACCGGCTCCACGGTCACCTGGGTGCTCAACAACCACGACCAGGTACGCACGGTCACGCGGTACGGCGAGTCCGGCACCGAGGGCAGCGGTCTCGGCGCCACCCGGGCGCGGGCCGCGGCGCTGCTCATGCTGGCGCTGCCCGGAGCCGCGTACATCTACCAGGGCGAGGAGCTCGGCCTTCCCGAGGTCGACGATCTGCCCGACGAGGTCCTCACCGACCCGATCTTCCACCGCACCGGAAGCCGGGCCCGGATCCGCGACGGCTGCCGGGTGCCGCTGCCGTGGTCGGGGCACGCGTCGCCGTTCGGCTTCACCTCCGGGGCCGAGAGCGCCAAGCCGTGGCTGCCGCAGCCCGCGTGGTTCGCCGAGCACGCCACCGACCGCGCGCTCGCCGACACCCGGTCCTTCTGGCACCTCTACCGCGACGGACTCCAACTGCGCGCCGGACTGCCCCAGTTGGGTGAGGGGCCCCTGCACTGGCTGGACACGCCGCCCGGCGTCCTCGCCTTCGTGCGCGGCGACGGCCTCGTGTGCGCGGTCAACTTCACCGCGGCCCCGGTACCCGCGCCCGTCTCCGGCGCCCCGCTGCTGTCCAGCGGTCCGTGCCCGACCGGCGTTCTTCCCGGCTCCACCGCCGCCTGGTGGATCGGCGACCGCACCACCCCCTGACCGTCAACTCTTTTGCCTCCGAAGGGACATCAACGATGATGCGACGACGTATCACGCTCGCGAGCTGCACCGCCCTCGCCCTGGCCATGGGCGCCACCGCCTGCGGCGGGGGCGACGTCAGCGCCGGCGGCGGTGACAAGTCGCTCGACGGTCAGACCATCACCGTCGCCGGCGTCTGGTCCGGCAGCGAGCAGAAGAACTTCCAGAAGGTGCTCGACGCCTTCGGCGAGGAGACCGGGGCCAAGGTCCAGTTCACCTCCACCGGTGACAACGTCTCCACCGTCGTCGGAAGCAAGATCGAGGGCGGCAACGCCCCCGACGTCGTGATGGTCCCGCAGGTCGGCGTCCTCAAGCAGTTCGCCAGGAAGGGCTGGCTCAAGCCCCTCTCCAGGACGACCGAGCAGGCCGTCGACGCCAACTACGCGAACGTGTGGAAGAAGTACGGCAGTGTCGACGGCTCCTTCTACGGCCTGTACTTCAAGGCCGCGCACAAGTCGACCGTCTGGTACAGCCCCGAAGCCCTCGACCAGGCGGGCGTCAAGCCCCCCAAGACGTACGAGGAGATGCTCAAGGCCGGCGGGACGGTCTCCGACTCGGGCCTCGACGCCTTCTCCGTCGCGGGACAGGACGGCTGGACCCTCACCGACTGGTTCGAGAACATCTACCTCTCGCAGGCCGGGCCCGAGAAGTACGACCAGCTCGCCGCGCACAAGATCAAGTGGACCGACCCCTCCGTAGTCGACGCGCTCACCACCCTCGGCAAGCTCTTCAAGGACGAGCAGCTGATCGCGGGCGGCCGCAAGGAGGCCCTGAGCACCGACTTCCCGGGCTCCGTCGAGAAGGTCTTCGGGCCCGAGCCCAAGGCGGGCATGGTCTACGAGGGCGACTTCGTGGCCGGTGTCGCCAAGGACCAGTTCGACAGGAAGATCGGTGAGGACGCCGACTTCTTCCCCTTCCCCGCGGTCGACGGCGGCAAGGCGCCCGTGGTCAGCGGCGGTGACGCCGCGGTCGCCCTGAAGGACGGCAAGAACCAGAAGGGCGCCATGAAGTTCCTGGAGTACCTGGCGACCCCCGAGGCGGCGGCCGTCTGGGCCGAGGCGGGCGGCTTCCTCTCCCCGAACAAGAAGGTCGACCTCGCCTCGTACGGTGACGACGTCACCCGCGAGACCGCCAAGTCCCTTGTCGGCGCCGGGGATTCGGTCCGCTTCGACATGTCCGACCAGGCCCCGGCGGCCTTCGGCGGCACCAAGGGCATGGGCGAGTGGAAGCTCCTCCAGGACTTCCTGCGCGACCCGTCGGACCCGAAGGCCACGGCGCGGCGGCTCGAGGCCGCGGCGGCCAAGGCGGACAAGGGCTGATCGCCATGACCGTCACTTCCGCCGGGACCCCGAGACCCCCGGCCACCGAGGCCGCCCGGCGCCGGCGCCGGGGGCGGGTCATCGCCGTCGCGTTCGTCCTGCCCGCCCTGCTCCTGCTCGGCGCCCTCGTCGTCTACCCCGTGCTGTTCTCGGCGGGACGCAGCCTCTTCGACGCCTCCGGCAGCAAGTTCGTCGGCGGCGACAACTACACGGAGATGTTCCGCGACCCGGCCACGCTCAAGGCCATCCGCAACAGTGTCATCTGGGTCGTCATCGCCCCGACCCTGCTCACCGGGCTCGGTCTTGTCCTCGCCGTCCTGGTCGAGAAGATCCGCTGGGCCACCGCGTTCAAGCTGCTCCTCTTCATGCCCATGGCGGTCTCGTTCCTCGCCGCGGGCATCATCTTCCGGCTCGCGTACGACGAGGACCCCGAGAAGGGTGTCCTGAACGCCGCCGTGGTGGGCGTGCACGACGCCTTCGAGGGCACCTCCTCCTATCCGACCGCGCATGCCCGCGACGGCCAGGGCCTGACCAAGGGCGCCGACGGCTCGTACCGCACGACCACCGCCGCGACCCCGGGCCACACGGTCGGTCTCGGGCTCGTCGGAGTGGCGCCCAAGGACGTGCCCGAGGACGCCGAGCCCGCTTACGCGGCGGCCGGGCGGTCGGCCGCCGCGCGTGAACTGCGCGGAGTCGTCTACCTGGACTTCGTGCCCGGCGGGGGAGGGAAGCAGGGCAGGACGGACCGGGCCGAGAGCGGACTGCCGCAGATGCGGGTCGAGGCGGTGCGGGACGGCAAGACGGTCGGGAGCGCCACCACCGGCGCCGACGGCTCCTTCCGCTTCACGGACCTCGACCCCGGCGCGACGTACACCGTGCGGCTGCCCGCGAAGAACTTCGCCCCGCCCTACGAGGGCGTCTCCTGGCTGGGCCCCGCCCTGGTCACCCCCGCCATCATCGGCGCGTACCTGTGGATCTGGACGGGCTTCGCCATGGTGCTCATCGGCGCCGGGCTCGCCTCCCTGCCGCGCGACGCCCTGGAGGCGGCCCGGATGGACGGCGCCAGCGAGTGGCAGGTCTTCCGCCGGATCACCGTGCCGCTGCTCGCGCCCGTCCTCACCGTGGTCTTCGTGACCCTGGTGATCAACGTGATGAAGGTCTTCGACCTCGTCTACATCATCGCGCCGGGCCCCGTGCAGGAGGACGCCACGGTCCTCGCCACCCAGATGTGGCTCGTCTCCTTCGGCGGCGGCAACAACCAGGGCCTCGGCAGTGCGCTCGGCATGCTCCTGCTGCTCCTGGTCATTCCCGCCATGGTGTTCAACGTCCGCCGCTTCCGCAGGAGTCAGTCATGACCGTCACCACTCCCGACCGGCAGACCGTGGCGCCGGACACGGAACCGGCGGCCGTCGCACCCGCACGACCCCGCCCCAAGGGCCGGATCGGCCGGTGGCTCGGCAGCAGCCTCATCCAGGCGTTCCTCGTGGTCGTCGCGCTGGTCTGGATCACCCCGCTCGCCGGGCTCTTCCTCTCCTCGCTGCGCTCCTCCCAGGACAACGCGCGGGGCGGCTGGTGGACCTCCCTGACCAGCCCGGCGCAGCTCTCCTTCGACAACTACTCGGCGCTGCTCGCCAACACCGGGATGACGAAGGCGTTCTGGAACACCGTCCTGATCTCGGTGCCCGCCACCGCCCTGGTCGTCGTCCTCGCGGCCCTCGCCGCGTACGCCTTCGCCTGGCTGGAGTTTCCGGGCCGCGACCCGCTGTTCCTGCTCGTGGTGGCGCTTCTGGTGGTGCCGATGCAGATCGGCCTGCTCCCGGTGGCCAAACTCTTCGGTCAGCTGGGACTCTTCGGCACCATTCCGGGCGTGGTGCTCTTCCACGTCGCCTACGGACTGCCGTTCGCCGTCTTCCTGCTCCGCAACTACTTCGCCGAGATACCGAAGGAGATGCTGGAGGCGGCGCGGATGGACGGCGGGACCGAATGGCGGATCTTCACGCGGCTCGTGCTGCCGGTGGGGCGTCCGGCCATCGCAAGCCTGGCCATCTTCCAGTTCCTCTGGGTGTGGAACGACATGCTGGTGGCGCTGCTCTTCGCCGACAGTTCGGCGCAGCCGCTGACCGTGGAACTGCAGTCGCAGATCCGGCAGTTCGGCAGCAACATCGATGTGCTCGCGCCCGGCGCGTTCCTCTCGCTGGTCGTTCCGGTGGTCGTGTTCTTCGCGTTCCAGCGGCACTTCGTGCAGGGGGTGATGGCGGGCTCCGTCAAGTGAGCCCGTGAGTACGGGAGTTGCCCGTACGCGCCACGGCCCGGCCCGCCGAGAGGCGGGCCGGGCCGTGGCGCTGTGCCGACCGCTCAGGGAGAAGCCGGCGGATACAGGTCCCGCGGCAGCTGCGAGGCCGCCGCCTTGTCCAGCAGCCACAGCGTCCGCGACCTGCCGTACGCGCCCGCGGCGGGCGCCTGCACCTCGCCCGCGCCCGACAGGGCCATCGCCGCGGCGTTGGCCTTGTCCTCGCCGGCCGCGAGCAGCCACACCTCACGCGCCGCCCGGATCGCCGGGAGCGTGAGCGTGATGCGCACGGGCGGCGGCTTGGGCGCGCCGTGCACGCCCACCACCGTCCGCTCCGTCTCACGCACCGCGGGCAACTCCGGGAAGAGCGAGGCGACATGGGTGTCCGGACCGACGCCCAGCATCAGCACGTCGAACGTCGGCACCGGGGCATGGTCTTCGGGCCCCGCGGCCGCGGTGAGCTCGGCCGCGTACATCCCGGCCGCCGCGTCCACCTCGTACGCGCCGTCCGACGCGGGCATCGGGTGCACCCGGGCCGGGTTCAGGGGCACCGAGTCGAGCAGTGCCTCCTTGGCCTGGGTGTAGTTGCGCTCCGGGTCGCCGTCCGGCAGGAAGCGCTCGTCGCCCCACCACAGGTCCAGGCGCGACCAGTCGATCGCGTCCTTCGCCGGGGAGGAACTCAACGCCGCAAGCAGGCCGTTGCCGTTGCGTCCGCCGGTGAGGACCACCGACGCGAAGCCGCGGGCGGCCTGCGCGTCGACGATCTTCGTGATGAGGCGGGCCGCGGCGGCCTGCGCCATCAGCTCCTTGTCGCGGTGCACCACCAGCTGCGGGGCCGCGCTCACTTCGTCGCCGCCTTCTTGGCCGGGGCCTTCTTCGCGGGAGCGGTCTTCTTGGCCGCCTCCGCGGGCTCCTCCACCGCGGGGACCGCGGTCTCCTCGTACTCGCCCAGGCGGTCCACGCCGTACCTCAGCGCGGACGCGTAGGTGTCGTCCGGGTCGAGACGGCGCAGCTCCTCGGCGATCAGCTCGGCCGTCTCGCGGCGCTTGAGCGCCACCGCGCGGTCGGGCTGCCCCTGGATGGAGAGCGTGGCGAGCGAGCCGTCGGCCCGGCCGAGCACGATGGGACCGCAGTCGGTGTCCATGCGTACGCCGGTGAGACCGGGGCCCGCGGACAGCGAGCGCTTCACGGGTACGTCGAGCCGGTCCGCGAGCCACATGGCGAGCAGCTCGCAGCTCGGGTTGAACTCCTCGCCCTCCACCTCGACCGAGGTCACCTTGCAGGCGATCTGGTCGAGAGCGGCGGCGAGCATCGAGCGCCACGGGGTGATCCGGGTCCAGGAGAGGTCCGTGTCGCCGGGGTGGTAGGCCTCGGCGCGCGCGGTCAGCTCGTGGATCGGCTGCTCGGCCGCGTACGTGTCCGTGACGCGG
The DNA here is from genome assembly GCF_055577715.1 of Streptomyces sp. NPDC033177. NCBI lineage: Bacteria > Bacillati > Actinomycetota > Actinomycetes > Kitasatosporales > Streptomycetaceae > Streptomyces > Streptomyces sp. NPDC033177. The sequence continues at coordinate 325,333 of NZ_JBVIPS010000008.1, forward strand.
CGCTGGCCGAGTGCCCCGAGCGGGTCCTTGGCCGGGTCGAGCGGCGCGTTGACCGGCCACCACACGACCACGGGCGCGTCGGGGAGCAGCAGCGGCAGGACGACCGACTGGGCGTGGTTGATGACCTCGCCGTACAGACGCAGGACCACCGTCTCGCCGGTGCCCGCGTCCGCGCCGACCCGCACCTCTGCGTCGAGACGCGACGTCGTGCGGTCACGGGGCGAGCGCGCGGCGCGCTTGATGACGACCAGCTTGCGCGAGGGGTGCTCGCGGGACGCTTCGTTGGCGGCCTTCAGGGCGTCGTAGGCGTTCTCCTCGTCGGTGACGATGACGAGGGTGAGCACCATGCCGACGGCCGGGGTGCCGATCGCCCTGCGCCCCTTCACGAGCGCCTTGTTGATCTTGCTGGACGTGGTGTCCGTAAGGTCGATCTTCATGGGCGACGCCAGCTCCGTCCGTCTCGTGCGAGCATTTCGTCCGCCTCGGACGGGCCCCAGGTCCCGGACGAATACTGCGCGGGCTTGCCGTGCTTGTCCCAGTACTCCTCGATCGGGTCGAGGATGTTCCAGGAGAGCTCGACCTCCTCCGTGCGCGGGAAGAGGTTGGCGTCGCCGAGCAGGACGTCCAGGATCAGGCGCTCGTACGCCTCCGGGCTGGACTCGGTGAAGGACTCGCCGTAGGCGAAGTCCATCGACACGTCGCGGATCTCCATCGAGGTGCCGGGCACCTTCGAGCCGAACCGGACCGTGATGCCCTCGTCGGGCTGGACGCGGATGACGATCGCGTTCTGGCCCAGCTCCTCCGTCGCCGTGTGGTCGAAGGGGGAGTGGGGTGCGCGCTGGAAGACGACCGCGATCTCGGTGACGCGGCGGCCCAGGCGCTTGCCCGTACGAAGGTAGAAGGGGACGCCCGCCCAGCGGCGGTTGTCCACCTCCAGCTTGATGGCCGCGTAGGTGTCGGTCTTCGACTTGGGGTCGATGCCCTCTTCCTGGAGGTAGCCGACGGCCTTCTCGCCGCCCTGCCACCCCGCGGCGTACTGCCCGCGGACCGTGCTCTCGCCGAGGTCCTTCGGCAGCCGCACGGCGCCCAGGACCTTCGCCTTCTCGGCGACCAGCGCGTTCGCGTCGAAGGAGGCGGGCTCCTCCATCGCGGTCAGCGCCATCAGCTGGAGCAGGTGGTTCTGGATGACGTCACGGGCCGCGCCGATGCCGTCGTAGTAACCGGCACGGCCGCCGATGCCGATGTCCTCGGCCATCGTGATCTGGATGTGGTCCACGTACGACCGGTTCCAGATCGGCTCGAACATCTGGTTGGCGAAGCGGAGCGCCAGGATGTTCTGGACGGTCTCCTTGCCGAGGTAGTGGTCGATCCGGAACACCTGGTCCGGGTCGAACACCTCGTGCACGATCGAGTTGAGCTCCTTGGCCGACGTCAGGTCGTGCCCGAAGGGCTTCTCGATGACCGCGCGGCGCCAGGAACCCTGCGGGGCGTCCGCGAGCTCGTGCTTCTTGAGCTGCTGGACGACCTGCGGGAAGAACTTCGGGGGCACCGACAGGTAGAAGGCGAAGTTGCCGCCCGTGCCCTGTGCCTTGTCAAGGTCCTGGATGGTGGCCTTGAGCTGCTCGAACGCGTCGTCGTCGTCGAAGTTGCCCTGGACGAAGCGCATCCCCTGGATGAGCTGCTGCCAGACCTCCTCACGGAACGGCGTACGCGAGTGCTGCTTGACGGCGTCGTGGACGACCTGGGCGAAGTCCTCGTCCTCCCAGTCGCGGCGCGCGAAGCCGATGAGCGAGAAGCCCGGCGGCAGCAGGCCACGGTTGGCGAGGTCATAGACAGCGGGCATCAGCTTTTTACGGGACAAATCGCCCGTGACGCCAAAGATGACCAGGCCCGACGGCCCCGCGATACGCGGGAGCCGTCGGTCTGCGGCGTCACGCAGCGGATTGCTGCTTGACAAGATGGTCAGCCCTCCGAAGGGGTGAGGCGCTTGAGCTCCGCCTCGGTGGACTTGAGCAGGTCGTTCCAGGACGCCTCGAACTTCTCGACGCCCTCGTCCTCGAGCAGCTGCACCACGTCGTCGTAGCTGATGCCGAGCTTCTCGACGGCCTCGATCTCGCCGCGCGCCGTGTCGTACGTCCCAGCCACGGTGTTGCCCGTGATCTGGCCGTGGTCGGCGGTGGCCTCCAGGGTGGCCTCCGGCATCGTGTTCACCGTGTTCGGCGCGACCAGGTCGTCGACGTACAGGGTGTCCTTGTACGCGGGGTCCTTGACGCCGGTCGAGGCCCACAGCGGACGCTGCTTGTTGGCCTGCGCCTTGTCGAGCGCGGCCCAGCGGTCGGAGGAGAAGACCTCTTCGTACGCCTCGTACGCCAGGCGGGCGTTGGCGAGCGCGGCCTTGCCCTTGGCGGACTTGGCCTCGTCGGTGCCGAGCGCGTCCAGGCGCTTGTCGATCTCGGTGTCCACGCGGGACACGAAGAAGGACGCCACCGAGTGGATCTTGGAGAGGTCCAGGCCGCGCTCCTTGGCCTTCTCCAGGCCGGCGAGGTACGCGTCCATGACCAGGCGGTAACGCTCCAGCGAGAAGATCAGCGTGACGTTGACGCTGATGCCGAGGCCGATGACCTCGGTGATCGCGGGCAGGCCCGCCTTCGTCGCCGGGATCTTGATGAGCGTGTTCGGGCGGTCCACCAGCCAGGCGAGCTGCTTGGCCTCGGCGACCGTCGACTTCGTGTTGTGCGCCAGGCGCGGGTCGACCTCGATCGACACGCGGCCGTCCTGGCCGCCCGTCGCGTCGAAGACCGGACGCAGGATGTCGGCGGCGTCACGGACGTCCGCCGTCGTGATCATGCGGATGGCTTCTTCGACGGTGACTCCGCGCGATGCGAGGTCGGAGAGCTGCTGGTCGTAACCGTCGCCCTGCGAGATCGCCTTCTGGAAGATCGACGGGTTGGTCGTGACGCCCACGACGTGGCTCTGGTCGATCAGCTCGGCGAGGTTGCCGGACGTGATCCGCTTGCGCGACAGGTCGTCCAGCCAGATCGCGACGCCTTCGTCGGAAAGGCGCTTGAGTGCGTCTGTCATGAGGATTACATCTCCTACTTGGTCGTATGTCGGCGTCAGCGCTGAGCGGCGTCGATCGATTCCCGGGCTGCGGCCGCCACGTGATCGGCGGTGAAGCCGAACTCGCGGAACAGCACCTTGCCGTCGGCCGAGGCACCGAAGTGCTCCAGCGAGACGATGCGCCCGGCGTCACCCACGAAGCGGTGCCAGGTCAGGCCGATGCCCGCCTCGACCGCCACGCGCGCCTTGACGGACGGCGGAAGGACGCTGTCGCGGTACCCCTGGTCCTGCGCCTCGAACCATTCGACGCACGGCATCGAGACGACGCGCGTCGGAACGCCCGCGGCCTGCAGCTGCTCGCGTGCCTCGACGGCGAGCTGCACCTCGGAGCCGGTGCCGATGAGGACGACCTCGGGGGTGCCGCCGTCGGCCTCGAAGAGGACGTAGCCACCCTTGACGGCGCCCTCGGTGACCTCGCGGTCGTACGTCGGCACGCCCTGACGGGTCAGCGCGAGGCCGTGCGGGGCGCCCTTGCCGAACTCCTTGGTGAAGCGCTTGAGGATCTCGCGCCACACGACGGCGGTCTCGTTCGCGTCCGCCGGGCGGACCACGTTCAGGCCCGGGATGGCACGCAGCGAGGCCAGGTGCTCGACCGGCTGGTGCGTCGGGCCGTCCTCGCCGAGACCGATGGAGTCGTGCGTCCACACGTACGTCACCGGAAGGTGCATCAGCGCGGAGAGACGGACGGCGTTGCGCATGTAGTCGGAGAACACCAGGAAGGTGCCGCCGAAGATGCGGGTGTTGCCGTGCAGCGCGATGCCGTTCATCTCCGCGGCCATGGAGTGCTCGCGGATGCCGAAGTGGATCGTGCGGCCGTACGGGTCCGCCTCCGGCAGCGGGTTGCCTGCCGGGAGGAACGACGACGTCTTGTCGATCGTGGTGTTGTTCGAGCCCGCGAGGTCGGCGGAGCCGCCCCACAGCTCGGGGATCACCGCGCCGAGCGCCTGCAGGACCTTGCCGGACGCGGCACGCGTCGCGACGCCCTTGCCCGCCTCGAAGACCGGGAGCTTCTCCTCCCAGCCCTGGGGGAGCTCGCCCGCGGCGACGCGGTCGAACTCGGCGGCGCGCGCGGAGTCGGCGGTGCGCCAGGCGGCGAAGCCCTTCTCCCACTCGGCCTTGGCGTCACGGCCGCGGTCGAGCGCCGCACGGGTGTGCGCGAGGACCTCGTCCGGGACCTCGAAGGTCTGCTCCGGGTCGAAGCCGAGGACGCGCTTGGTGGCCGCGACCTCTTCGTCGCCGAGCGCCGAGCCGTGCGCGGCCTCGGTGTTCTGCGCGTTCGGCGCGGGCCAGGCGATGATCGAACGCATCGCGATGAAGGAGGGGCGCTCCGTCTCCGCCTTCGCGGCCAGGATCGCCTTGTAGAGGGCGGCCGGGTCGAGGTCGCCGTTCTCCTTGGGCTCCACGCGCTGGACGTGCCAGCCGTAGGCCTCGTACCGCTTCATGGTGTCCTCGGACACCGCGGTCTCCGTGTCGCCCTCGATGGAGATGTGGTTGTCGTCCCACAGCAGCACGAGGTTGCCGAGCTTCTGGTGCCCGGCCAGCGACGACGCCTCGCCGGAGATGCCCTCCTGGAGGCAGCCGTCACCCGCGATGGCGAAGATGTGGTGGTCGAACGGCGACTCGCCCGCGGCGGTCTGCGGGTCGAACAGGCCACGCTCGTAACGGGCGGCCATCGCCATGCCCACGGCGTTCGCGACGCCCTGGCCGAGCGGCCCGGTCGTCGTCTCCACGCCCGTGGTGTGCCCGTACTCCGGGTGACCGGGGGTCTTCGAGCCCCAGGTGCGGAACGCCTTCAGGTCATCGAGCTCCAGGCCGAAGCCGGCCAGGTAGAGCTGGATGTAGAGGGTCAGTGACGAGTGGCCCGCGGAAAGAACGAACCGGTCGCGCCCGGTCCACTCGGCGTCCGCGGGGTCGTGCCGCATCACCTTCTGGAAGAGGGTGTACGCGGCGGGCGCGAGGCTCATGGCCGTACCAGGATGGCCGTTGCCGACCTTCTGTACGGAGTCCATGGCCAGGACGCGGGCAGTATCAACAGCCCGCTGGTCCAGTTCGGTCCACTCGAGGTCTGTGGTGGTCGGCTTGGTGCTCACCCTGAGTCAGGGCTCCTCTCCACATGTCGAATGCCGGCGATGTAGATCCCACCGGCCGATGTCGAGCCTACCGCTGTAAAGACGTGCATTTTTTCGAGTCATTCCAGAGTGCCGGGGTGTGCCGTCATCCGCCTCCCGAAAGGGATCCACGGTGTTCACCATGTGATCCGCAAGCCGCTCATCTGGACTCTCACAACGAGTGCGGGACCGCTCATCTGAACGGGTGTCGGGCCGTGTTTCGGGCGCACCAACACGCCGCTCAACACGACCCCACCCCCGCGAAGGGCGAGGTATGGGCAACGTCTACAGTGGCGTGGTACGCGCGAGCCTTTACCGGATCTTCATGTCTGAACGTCCGACGCGGCTTGCTGAGAAGTCTCTGTCAGGGGTGTGCGTGACGGCCGTTGAATCCCGTCCAGCGGGAGCAATTGGGACGAGCTCTAGCCCAAGCCACCGGCCGCTCGGGGCCCGTGTCATGGCGTTCGTGGCGCTGACCAAGCCGCGAATCATCGAACTCCTCCTGATCACCACCGTTCCGGTGATGTTCCTCGCCGAGCAGGGGGTGCCCGACCTGTGGCTGGTCTTCGTGACCTGCCTGGGCGGTTACCTCTCGGCGGGCGGCGCGAACGCGCTCAACATGTACATCGACCGCGACATCGACGCCCTCATGGACCGTACGTCCCAGCGGCCCCTGGTCACGGGAATGGTCAGCCCCCGCGAGTGCCTCGCCTTCGGCATCGCGCTGGCAGTCGGCTCGACGCTGCTCTTCGGACTCGCCGTCAACTGGCTGTCCGCCTGGCTCGCCCTCGGCGCCCTGCTCTTCTACGTGGTCGTCTACACGATGATCCTGAAGCGCCGCACCTCGCAGAACATCGTCTGGGGCGGCATCGCGGGCTGCATGCCCGTGCTCATCGGCTGGTCCTCGGTGACCAACTCCCTCTCCTGGGCGCCGGTCATCCTCTTCCTGGTGATGTTCTTCTGGACGCCGCCGCACTACTGGCCGCTGTCGATGAAGGTCAAGGACGACTACGCGCGCGTGGGCGTGCCCATGCTGCCGGTCGTCGCGTCGAACAAAGTGGTCGCGCGTCAGATCGTCCTCTACAGCTGGGTGATGGTCGCCGTCTCGCTGCTGCTGCAGCCCCTCGGTTACACCGGCTGGTTCTACACCGTGGTCGCCTTCGTGACCGGCGGCTGGTGGCTGTGGGAGGCGCACGGCCTGCAGAACCGCGCCAAGGCCGAGGTCACGGGCGGCAAGCTCAAGGAGATGCGGCTCTTCCACTGGTCGATCACCTACGTCTCGCTGCTGTTCGTGGCGGTCGCGGTGGACCCCTTCCTACGCTGAGCCGAAGACTTTCCCGACGGGCGGGGTGCGTGGTGTTGAACGCCACGTGCCCCGCCCGTCGCCAGTTGATCTACCCGTCGGTAGCATCCTGCTCATGGCAGAGACGCAGCAGGTCGAGGACAGCAAGCAGGCAGCCCGCGCGGACAAGAAGGCGGCAAAGCTGGCCAAGCAGATCGGTGCCTTCGCCCAGGCGCACGGCGGTGCCGAGGGGCAGGTCGCGTACATCGGGCACGAGGGCACCCGCATCGTCCTGGTCGGCGACGACGGCGGCTGGGGCGACCTGGTGGCCCCCACCTACGCGATCGCGCGGAGCGCCGTCGAGAAGGCCGGGATCACCGTCCACGAGGACTTCGACGGCGACTTCGCCGCCAAGGTGGAGACCGGCCCGTACGAGTGGTCGCGCATGGCCGGCATCCAGCTCGGCGGCAAGAGCAACGGCTGACGGCGTCGAGGCCGTGGCGGACAGAACGGCCGTGAGCAACACCTGACACCCGGGTCACCCGTTAGGACGGTAGGAGCACGTCCGTCTACGGGGAGCCCGGATGATCGAAACGCCGTCCCTGGTGGACCAGTACTGCCACGGTGTGCTGCGTACGGAGCTGGGCCTCGGCACCTTCGAGGCCCACCTCGGCCGCGGTGAGGGCCCGCCCGCGCCCGGCACCACCTTCTTCGACACCCAGACGGGCTTCGCCGTGCGCCGCTGGTGCCCGCCGCTGCTCGGCCTCGAACCGCACTGCCCGCCCGCCCGCTACCTCGCCCGCCGCCGCGATCTGGGCGTCCTCGAAGCGGGTCGGCGGCTGCTGCGGGGGAGCGGCATCACGACGTATCTCGTCGACACGGGGCTGCCCGGCGACCTGACGGGGCCCGGCGAGATGGCATCGGCCGGGGACGCCGACGCCCGTGAGATCGTCCGCCTCGAATTACTGGCCGAACAGGTGGCCGACACTTCCGGCACCGTGGACTCGTTCCTCGCCAACCTCGCCGAGTCCGTGCACGCGGCCGCCGCCAACGCCGTCGCCTTCACCTCTGTGGCGGGCGTCCGGCGCAGCCTCGCCCTGGCGCCCGAACCGCCGGGTCCCGGGGAGGTGCGGGGAGCGGCGGGGCGCTGGCTGGCCCGGCGGCAGGTGGGCGGGGCGCTCGAAGACCCCGTGCTGCTCAGACATTTGCTGTGGATCGCCGTCGCGTCGGGGCGGCCGCTGCAACTGCACGCGGGGGCGGGGGACCCGGAGTCACACTTCGGCGGCTTCGCGCGGGCGACCGCGGGGCTCGGCACCGATCTGGTCCTGCTGCACGGCTATCCGTACCACCGCAATGCCGCGGACCTGGCCGGCCTCTTCCCGCATGTGTACGCCGACCTGGGTCCCGCCCTGGTGCGCACGGGCGCTCGCGCGGCCGCCGTGCTCGCGGAGATCCTGGAGCTCGCGCCCTTCGGCAAGCTGTTGTTCTCCAGCGGCGCGCACGGGCTTCCCGAGCTGCACGTGGTGGGCGCGCGGCTCTTCGGGGAGGCGCTGGGGCGCGTGCTCGGCGGGTGGGTCGCGGAGGGCGCGTGGTCGCTGCCGGACGCGCAGCGGGTGGCGGGGCTCATCGCGGCGGGCAACGCCCGCCGCGTCTACGGCCTGAACGACGGCTGAGGTCAGACCGCCGAGAGCTGCGAGTCGTCGGCCTGGGCCGGCAGGCCGGCGGTGGTGTACGGCCGTTCGCGCAGCGAAAGCAGGACGCGCATCACGCCGATCCAGACCACGCACGAGCCGAACATGTGCAGGCCGACCAGGACCTCGGGCAGGTCCGTGAAGTACTGGACGTAGCCGATCGCGCCCTGGGCGAGCAGGATCAGGAAGAGGTCGCGGGTGCGGTGCAGCGGGCCCTTGGGGGCGTCGACCGCCTTGAGGACGAACCACAGGGCGAACGTCAGCGTCACCACGATCCAGGCGAGCACGGCGTGCAGCTTGCTGACGGTCTCCCAGTCGAAGCCCATCCGCGGCACCTCACTGGAGTCACCCGCGTGCGGCCCGGAGCCCGTCACGATCGTGCCGACCGCGATGAGCAGCACGGACGCCGCGACCAGGAACCACACCAGCTGCACCACGGCCTTGCCGACCAGCGGGCGCGCATCACCGTCGCCCTCGCGGGTGCGCTGCCACATCGTGACGGCGACCGCGATCAGGGCGGTGGAGAGCAGGAAGTGCGCCGCGACCGTCCACGGGTTCAGGCCGACGAGCACCACGATGCCGCCCAGCACGGCGTTGCCCATGACGATCCAGAACTGGACCCAGCCGAGCCGGGTGAGGCTGCGCCGCATCGGCTTCTGCGAGCGCGCCGCGATGATGGCCCAGCCGACGGCCGCGCAGAGCACGTACGTCAGCATGCGGTTGCCGAACTCGATGGCTCCGTGGAAGCCCATCTCGTGGGTTGCCGTCAGGGAGTCGTCCGTGCACTTGGGCCAGGTCGGGCAGCCGAGACCCGATCCGGTCAGCCGGACGGCGCCGCCGGTGACCACGATGCACACCGTCATCGCGAGGGAGATGAGGGCGGCGCGCTGGACGGTCCGCTGCTGCGGGGTCCAGCGTTCGGCGATGAAGGCGAGCGGGTTGCGCACGGCGGAGACGGCGTCGGCTCGGGTCACGTTTGGCACGGGGACCATCGTAGGGGGCCGCTTGTGCACGGCTTCACGAGGGGGACGTATCCGGTGCTTCTGTGACGCGGCTTACGCAGGTGGCTCCCGGTCGCTACTCCCAGCGGAAGAACTTGCCCGCGGCCCCGAGACCGACGACCGCCCAGACCGTCAGGATCGCGAGGTTCCCCCACGGCATCCCCGCACCGTCCTGGAGCACGTCCCGCAGGCCGTCGGAGAGGGCGGAGATCGGCAGCAGGCCGAGCACCGACTGGGCCGCGTCCGGGAACTTGTCCAGCGGCACGATGACCCCGCCGCCCACCAGCAGGAGCAGGAAGACCAGGTTCGCGGCGGCGAGCGTCGCCTCCGCCTTCAGGGTGCCCGCCATCAGCAGGCCGAGGCCCGAGAAGGCCGCCGTGCCGAGGATCAGGAGGAGGAGCACGGCGAAGGGGTTGCCGTGTGGTGACCAGCCGAGCGCGAAGGCGATCACCGTCAGGAGCACGATCTGCAGGACCTCGGTGACCAGGACCGACAGGGTCTTCGCGGCCATCAGCGCCCAGCGGGGCAGGGGCGAGGCGCCGAGCCGCTTGAGCACGCCGTAGCGGCGCTCGAAGCCCGTGGCGATGGCCTGCCCGGTGAACGCCGTGGACATCACGGCGAGGGCGAGGATGCCGGGCGCGAGGAAGTCCACTGCCTTGCCGTCGCCCGTGTCGACGATGTCGACGGCGCTGAACAGCACGAGCAGCAGCGTCGGGATCACCACCGTGAGCAGCAGCTGTTCGCCGTTGCGCAGGAGCATCTTCGTCTCGAGTGCCGCCTGCGCGGCGATCATGCGGGGGAGCGGGGCGGCGCCCGGCTTCGGCGTGTACGTACCGGCGGCGCTCATCCGCGCAGCTCCTTGCCTGTGAGCTCCAAGAAGACGTCTTCCAGGGTGTGGCGTTCGACGGCGATCTTTTCCGGCATCACGCCGTGCTGGGCGCACCAGGAGGTGACCGTGGCGAGCAGCTGCGGGTCGACCGTGCCGCTCACGCGGTAGGCGCCCGGGGTGAGTTCGGCCGCCGCGGAGTCCGGCGGGAGTGCCTTGAGGAGGGAGCCGACGTCAAGGCCGGGGCGCCCCGAGAAGCGCAGGGTGTTCTCGGCACCGCCGCGGCACAGCTCTTCCGGGGTGCCCTCGGCGATGACCTTGCCCGCGTCGATGATGGCGACCTCGTCGGCGAGCTGCTCGGCCTCGTCCATGTGGTGCGTGGTGAGGATGACGCTGACGCCGTCGGCACGCAGATCGCGTACGAGGTCCCAGGTGGCCCGGCGTGCCTGCGGGTCAAGGCCCGCGGTCGGCTCGTCGAGGAAGGCCAGCTCGGGCCGTCCGACCACGGCCATGGCGAGCGCGAGGCGCTGCTGCTGGCCGCCGGAAAGGCGCCGGTAGGTGGTGCGGCCGCAGCTCTCCAGGCCCAGGCGCTCGATCAGCGCACCCACGTCGAGCGGGTGCGCGTGCAGCTTCGCCATGTGGCGCAGCATCTCGTCGGCGCGGGCGCCGGAGTAGACGCCGCCGGACTGGAGCATCACGCCGATGCGGGGGCGCAGCGCGCCGGCCTCGCGCACCGGGTCGAGGCCAAGGACGCGGACCGTGCCCGCGTCCGGCCTGCGATAGCCCTCGCAGGTCTCGATCGTGGTGGTCTTGCCTGCGCCGTTCGGCCCGAGGACCGCGGTGACGGTGCCCGCGCGGACCCGGAGGTCGAGGCCGTCCACCGCGGTCTTCTTGCCGTACCGCTTGACCAGGCCGGTGACCTGGACGACGGACTCAATTCCCATGCCGGGAAGTCTAGAGAGGGGCGGGGGACCGGTGGGCAGGGGGCTGCTACCCGGCCCACTCGGCCCGCGAGCGGTGGGTGTCGAGCCAGCGCTCGGCGTACGCGACCGCGTCGGCCACCGGGAAGAGGCGGGCCGTCGCGGCGCCCACCTTGCCGCACACCACGGGGCGGTCCCGCTCGAAGTCCGCACCGAGTTCGTCGAAGCGCTCCTCGGAGATCGAGGTCTCGCGCACCGTCATCCAGCGGCGCCCTTCCGGGGTCATGACCGCGAAGGAGTTCTCGACCTGGGGCGCCGGGAGCCGGTACTCGGCCAGGTGGAAGGAGGTGCAGGAGTCGAAGCCCGCGCCGAGCAGCAGGACCCGGGCGCCCGATGCCTCCAGGCGGGCCAGCGGGCTGCGCTCACCGAGGCGGCAGTCAAGGGCATGCCCCTCCAGGAGCGCCTGCGCGCGGGGGCCGACCGCCGCGAAGGACGTCTGGGGGTGGGCGCTGCGCAGGGCGCCGGGCCAGGTCCGTACGGTCTCGGGGATCACGCCGACGCCTCGGGTGGGGGTGGTGCGTGGGTCGTAGGCGGGGATGGAGGCGCGGATCTCGGGCCACCAGGACTCGGGCACGGGCGGGTTTCCCCACTCGGCGGGATCGGAGTTGTCGCTGGACTGCGTGGGGACGACCAGGGTCCCCTTTTGGCCCAGTACGTCCAGGAGCGCCTGGACGACGGCGACCGGACCGCCGCTCACCCACCCGAGGGCGCTCAGCGAGGAGTGCACGAGGAGGGTCTCACCGGGGCTCACGCCGAGCTCGGTGAGGTCGGCCGCGAGGGACGCGCGCGTGCACAAAGGGCCGGTCGGAGGGGGTGTCGACATGGTCAGGGAGTCTCCACGGCCCCGTCCTCGCGCGCCACCGATTTGATCGATCAGTGATCATTTCCGCAGGTCAGCTTAGGTATGCCTAAGTGATGCAGCGCACCGGACCGTGATCCCGACGCGGGTTGTCAGGCTCTGAGGAATTACGCAACAATGGCGTTGTGAAAAACGTCGGCGAGGCTCCGCAGGAGGAACTCGCGGCTGGGGTGCGCTCGGACCACTCGACGCGCAACCGGGTCGCGCGGTCCATCCTGGACCACGGCCCCTCCACGGTGGCCGACCTCGCCGGCCGCCTCAAGCTGACCCAGGCCGCCGTGCGCCGGCACCTCGACACCCTCGCCCACGAGAACGTGGTCGAGCCCCGTGAGCAGCGGATCTACGGCGCACGTACGCGCGGGCGACCCGCCAAGGTCTTCGCGCTCACCGACTGCGGCCGGGACGCCTTCGACCAGTCGTACGACAAGCTCGCCGCCGACGCCCTGCGCTGGATCAGCGAGCGGCACGGCGAGGGAGCGGTCGTCGAATTCGCCCGCGAACGGATCGCGGCCCAGGCCGAGACCTACCGCAAGGCGATGGACGCGGCGCCCCCCGAGCAGCGCACGGAGGCTCTCGCGAAGGCGTTGACCGCCGACGGGTACGCTGCTACGGCCCGCACGGCCCCCGTAGGCGAGCAGCTGTGCCAGCACCACTGCCCGGTCGCCCACGTCGCCGAGCAGTACCCACAACTTTGCGAGGCGGAGACAGAGATGTTCTCCGCCCTCCTCGGGACGCACGTCCAGCGGCTCGCCACCATCGCCCACGGCGACGGCGTCTGCACGACGTTCATCCCGCGCAACACCCCAAAGTCTTCACAGACCACTGATAAAGCATCCGCAAGCAAGGCCGGGAGGAACCCCGCATGACGCTCCCCACGGAGACTGCCCACCCCGAACTCGAGGGTCTGGGCACGTACGAATACGGCTGGGCCGACTCCGACGTGGCCGGGGCCTCCGCCAAGCGCGGCATCAACGAAGACGTCGTCAAGGACATCTCGGCGAAGAAGTCCGAGCCCGAGTGGATGACGAAGCTGCGCCTCAAGGGCCTGCGGCTCTTCGGCAAGAAGCCCATGCCCAACTGGGGCTCGGACCTGTCGGGCATCGACTTCGACAACATCAAGTACTTCGTGCGGTCCACGGAGAAGCAGGCACAGTCCTGGGAGGACCTGCCCGAGGACATCAAGAGCACGTACGACAAGCTCGGCATCCCCGAGGCGGAGAAGCAGCGCCTCGTCGCCGGTGTCGCGGCCCAGTACGAGTCCGAGGTCGTGTACCACCAGATCCGTGAGGACCTGGAGGAGCAGGGCGTCATCTTCATGGACACCGACACGGCGCTGAAGGAGCACCCGGAGCTCTTCAAGGAGTACTTCGGCACGGTCATCCCGGTCGGCGACAACAAGTTCGCGTCGCTGAACACCGCCGTGTGGTCCGGTGGCTCGTTCATCTACGTCCCCAAGGGCGTGCACGTCGAGATCCCGCTCCAGGCCTACTTCCGCATCAACACGGAGAACATGGGCCAGTTCGAGCGCACGCTGATCATCGTCGACGAGGACGCGTACGTTCACTACGTCGAGGGCTGCACGGCGCCGATCTACAAGTCGGACTCCCTGCACTCCGCCGTCGTCGAGATCATCGTGAAGAAGGGCGGCCGCTGCCGCTACACGACGATCCAGAACTGGTCGAACAACGTCTACAACCTGGTCACCAAGCGCGCCGTGGCGTACGAGGGCGCGACCATGGAGTGGATCGACGGCAACATCGGCTCCAAGGTGACGATGAAGTACCCCGCCGTCTACCTCATGGGCGAGCACGCCAAGGGCGAGACGCTGTCCATCGCCTTCGCGGGCGAGGGCCAGCACCAGGACGCCGGATCGAAGATGGTCCACATGGCTCCCAACACGTCCTCCAACATCGTCTCGAAGTCCGTGGCGCGTGGCGGCGGCCGCACCTCCTACCGCGGTCTCGTCGAGATCGGCGAGGGCGCCGCCGGATCGAAGTCGAACGTCCTGTGTGACGCGCTGCTCGTCGACACGATCTCCCGCTCGGACACGTACCCCTACGTGGACGTGCGCGAGGACGACGTGTCCATGGGCCACGAGGCGACCGTCTCCAAGGTCTCCGACGACCAGCTCTTCTACCTGATGAGCCGCGGTCTGACGGAGTTCGAGGCCATGGCGATGATCGTGCGCGGCTTCGTCGAGCCGATCGCCAAGGAGCTGCCCATGGAGTACGCCCTGGAGCTGAACCGGCTGATCGAGCTGCAGATGGAGGGTTCGGTCGGTTAAGACCGGCCGACCGTCCCCGCAGCGACTGACTTCTTGACCCAGAGAGAGAGCACGACGACAGCCATGGCTGAGGCTCAGAACATCCCGGTGGGGTCCACCACTGCCGGATCGATCGCGGTGGCCGCCGAGTCGACCGTCGCAACCCGCATGAGCGCTCCCCCGTCCTTCGACGTGGCGGACTTCGCCGTCCCCCACGGCCGCGAGGAGGAGTGGCGGTTCACGCCGCTGGAGCGCCTTCGCGGGCTGCACGACGGCACCGCGGTCGCCACCGGCGGCATCCGCGTCGAGGTGACGGCCCCGGCGGGCGTGACCCAGGAGACCGTCGGCCGTGACGACGCGCGCGTGGGCAAGGCGGGCAAGCCCGTCGACCGCGTGGCCGCGCAGGCCTACTCGTCCTTCGAGAAGGCTTCGGTCGTGACCGTCCCCAAGGAGACGGTCCTGACCGAGCCGATCCGCATCGCGGTGCACGGCGAGGGCGGTACGGCCTTCGCGCACCAGGTGATCGAGCTGGGCGCGTTCGCCGAGGCTCTCGTGGTCATCGACCACACCGGTGACGCCGTGCTCGCGGCCAACGTCGACTTCATCGTCGGCGACGGCGCCAAGCTGACCGTGGTCTCGGTCCAGGACTGGGACGAGAAGACCGTCCACGTCGCCCAGCACAACGCGCTGATCGGCCGGGACGCCTCCTTCAAGTCGGTCGTCGTGACCTTCGGCGGCGACGTCGTGCGCCTGCACCCCCGCGTCGAGTACGCGGGCCCCGGCGGCGAGGCCGAGCTCATCGGTCTGTACGTCACCGACGCCGGCCAGCACCAGGAGCACCGCCTCCTGGTCGACCACAACCAGCCGCACTGCAAGTCGAACGTCGTCTACAAGGGCGCGCTCCAGGGCGACGACGCCCACGCGGTGTGGATCGGTGACGTCCTCATCGAGGCCGCCGCCGAGGGCACGGACACGTACGAGTTGAACCGCAACCTCGTTCTGACCGACGGCGCCCGCGTCGACTCCGTGCCGAACCTCGAGATCGAGACCGGTGAGATCGTCGGCGCCGGACACGCGTCGGCGACCGGCCGCTTCGACGACGAGCAGCTCTTCTACCTGCAGTCGCGCGGTATCCCGGAGGGCGAGGCGCGCCGCCTGGTCGTCCGCGGGTTCTTCGCCGAGCTGATCCAGCAGATCGGCCTGCCCGATGTCGAAGAGCGTCTCCTCACCAAGATCGAAGAGGAGCTGGAGGCGTCGGCGGCATGACATTCGTACGCGCCTGTGGCCTGAGCGAGCTGTCGGAGGACACCCCGAAGCGGGTGGAACTCGACGGCACGCCGGTCTCGGTCGTCCACACCGAGGGCGAGGTGTTCGCGATCCACGACATCTGCTCGCACGCGAACGTCTCCCTCTCCGAGGGCGAGGTGGAGGACTGTCAGATCGAGTGCTGGCTGCACGGCTCCAGCTTCGACCTCCGCACCGGCAAGCCGTCCGGCCTTCCCGCGACGCGCCCCGTCCCCGTATACCCCGTAAAGATCGAAGGGGACGATGTGCTCGTCTCCCTCACCCAGGAGTCCTGAGGCACATGGCAACGCTTGAAATCCGCGACCTGCACGTCACCGTCGAGGTCGAGAACGGCACCAAGGAAATCCTCAAGGGTGTCGACCTGACCGTTAAGCAGGGCGAGACCCACGCCATCATGGGCCCGAACGGCTCCGGCAAGTCGACGCTCGCCTACTCCATCGCGGGTCACCCCAAGTACACGATCACGCAGGGCACCGTCACGCTCGACGGCGAAGACGTCCTGGAGATGTCCGTCGACGAGCGCGCCCGCGCCGGCATGTTCCTGGCCATGCAGTACCCGGTCGAGGTCCCCGGCGTCTCGGTCTCCAACTTCCTGCGTACGTCGGCGACGGCGATCCGCGGCGAGGCCCCCAAGCTGCGCACCTGGGTGAAGGAGGTCAAGTCCGCGATGGAGCAGCTCCAGATGGACCCGGCCTTCGCCGAGCGCAACGTGAACGAGGGCTTCTCCGGCGGTGAGAAGAAGCGCCACGAGATCCTCCAGATGGAGCTCCTCAAGCCGAAGATCGCGATCCTCGACGAGACCGACTCCGGCCTGGACGTCGACGCCCTGCGCCAGGTCTCCGACGGCGTCAACCGCGTCCGTGAGACCGGCGAGGTCGGCACCCTGCTGATCACGCACTACACGCGCATCCTGCGCTACATCAAGCCCGACTTCGTGCACGTCTTCGCGAACGGCCGTATCGCCGAGTCCGGCGGCGCCGAGCTCGCCGACAAGCTCGAGGCCGAGGGCTACGAGGCCTACACGAAGGGTGGCGTATCCGCGTGACAGTGGCCCACCAGGGGCTCTCCGGCCTCCTCGACACCGAGGCGATCCGCAAGGACTTCCCGATCCTGGATCGCACGATCCACGACGGCAAGAAGCTCGTCTACCTGGACAACGCGGCGACGTCCCAGACGCCGCGCCAGGTGCTCGACGTACTCAACGAGTACTACGAGAAGCACAACGCCAACGTCCACCGCGGCGTGCACGTCCTCGCGGAGGAGGCCACGGCGCTCTACGAGGGCGCCCGTGACAAGGTCGCGGCGTTCATCAACGCGCCGAGCCGCGACGAGGTGATCTTCACCAAGAACGCCTCGGAGTCGCTCAACCTCGTGGCCAACATGCTCGGTTGGGCCGACGAGCCCTACCGCGTGGACCACGAGACCGAGATCGTCATCACGGAGATGGAGCACCACTCCAACATCGTGCCGTGGCAGCTGCTCTCGCAGCGCACGGGCGCGAAGCTGAAGTGGTTCGGTCTCACCGACGACGGCCGGCTCGACCTGTCCAACATCGACGAGATCATCACGGAGAAGACGAAGATCGTCTCCTTCGTCCTGGTCTCGAACATCCTGGGCACGCAGAACCCCGTCGAGGCGATCGTCCGGCGTGCGCAGGAGGTCGGCGCGCTCGTCCTCATCGACGCGTCGCAGGCCGCCCCGCACATGCCGCTGGACGTGCAGGCGCTGCAGGCCGACTTCGTGGCCTTCACCGGCCACAAGATGTGCGGCCCGACCGGCATCGGCGTCCTGTGGGGACGGCAGGAGCTCCTGGAGGACCTCCCGCCCTTCCTCGGCGGCGGCGAGATGATCGAGACCGTGTCGATGAACTCGTCGACGTACGCTCCCGCGCCGCACAAGTTCGAGGCGGGCACGCCCCCGATCTCCCAGGCCGTCGGCCTGGGCGCGGCCGTGGACTACCTCTCCTCGATCGGCATGGACAAGATCGCCGCTCACGAGCACGCGATCACCGAGTACGCGGTCAAGCGCCTCCTGGAGGTCCCCGACCTCCGGATCATCGGCCCGACCACGGCCGAGGAGCGCGGCGCCGCGATCTCCTTCACGCTCGGCGACATCCATCCGCACGACGTGGGCCAGGTCCTGGACGAGGAAGGCATCGCGGTCCGCGTGGGACACCACTGCGCCCGCCCGGTCTGCCTCCGCTACGGAATTCCTGCGACCACGCGAGCGTCGTTCTATCTGTACTCCACGCCCGGCGAGATCGACGCGCTCGTCGACGGCCTGGAGCACGTACGGAACTTCTTCGGCTGAGGGGCTGACCGGGAACGTGAAGCTGGATTCGATGTACCAGGAAGTCATCCTGGACCACTACAAGCACCCGCACGGGCGTGGTCTGCGCGATGGCGACGCCGAGGTGCACCACGTCAACCCGACGTGCGGCGACGAGATCACGCTGCGCGTGAAGTACGACGGGTCGACGATCGCCGACGTGTCGTACGAAGGGCAGGGCTGCTCCATCAGCCAGGCCAGCGCGTCCGTCCTGAACGACCTGCTGGTCGGCAAGGAGCTCGCCGACGCGCAGAAGATCCAGGAAGTGTTCCTGGAGCTGATGCAGTCCAAGGGCAAGCTGGAGCCGGACGACGCGATGGAGGAGGTCCTGGAGGACGCCGTCGCGTTCGCCGGGGTCTCGAAGTACCCGGCGCGTGTGAAGTGTGCTCTGCTGAGCTGGATGGCGTGGAAGGACGCGACGGCGCAGGCACTCGGTACCGACGACGTCGCTGAGAGGAAGACCGCATGAGCGAGAACGAGACCCTGACCAAGCCGGCCTCCGAAGAAGAGGTCCGCGAGGCGCTGTACGACGTGGTCGACCCCGAGCTGGGCATCGACGTCGTCAACCTCGGCCTGATCTACGGCATCCACGTCGACGACGCGAACATCGCGACGATCGACATGACGCTCACCTCGGCGGCCTGCCCGCTGACGGACGTCATCGAGGACCAGGCCAAGTCCGCCACCGACGGCATCGTCAACGAACTCCGGATCAACTGGGTCTGGATGCCGCCGTGGGGCCCGGACAAGATCACGGACGACGGCCGCGAGCAGCTGCGCGCGCTCGGGTTCAACGTTTGAGGTCCGACAGGTAGTTCTTCTGGTTCGGCCCCCTGCGCTGGTGCGCGGGGGGCCGAACCGCGTTCAGCCCCCTTGCGGGGAGTCGGCCTGCGCCAGTGTGTGCGCGAGCCCTTCCTTGCGGATGCGCCGGTCGACGTAGAGCACGGCCGTCACCAGGGGCAGGAACACGCTGGCGGCCAGCTGCGTGAGGAACATGACGACCAGGGTGAACAGGGCGTACAGGCCGACCTGGGAGCGCAGTTGGTCGAGCAGGACGGCGGAGGCGGAGCTGTCCGGGTCCACCGGGGACGGGGTCGGCATGGCGAACTGCAGGGGCATGCGCACCGCCAGGGACACGGCGGCCACGATGCCCGCGGCCAGCAGTGAGATGCCGAACGTGCGCCACCAGGCCCCGCGGACCAGCTGTGCGGAGCGGCGCATCGCCTGGAGCGGGCCCGCCGTTTCGAGGGTCGCCGCGGCGGGGGCGAGGGCGAACAGGACGTACAGCCAGGCCGCCAGCGGGGTCACGATGATGATCAGCAGGAAGAACACGAGGAACGGGACGATCCACCCGTTCAGGATCAGGACGAAGAGGCTGGCGAAGAGCGCCGCGCCCACACCGAACGGCAGCATCAGGATGAGGGCGAGCAGCAGGGTCACGCCCACCACGGAGGGCGTCCGCGACCACGCCCTGCGCCAGACCGCCGAGAACGTCGCCGGGCGGCCGAGGACCGCCTCGTGCAGTGTGGCCGCGCACGAGGCCTGGATGAACGAGTTGACCACCAGCGTGGCGAGCAGGCCCACCATCCACACCGCGCCGAAGGCGATGAGCAGCGGCCTGCCGTGGTCCCAGGTGAACGCCGCGTCGGAGTCGATCAGCGCCTGGAAGTGCTCACGTACGGATATGTAGGCGAGCGCTGCCGCCGCCGTCACGACCACGGCGAGCAGGCCGTACACCGCGGCCGCGGTGCCGAACAGCGGCTTCGCGTACCGCCCCATCGTGGCGAACGTGCCGCCGAGGATGCTGCCGATGTCCAGCGGTGCGAGGGGGATGACGCCGGGCTTGGGCGGCGGCGGTGGTGGGGTCCAGCCGTAGCCGTTCCAGCCCCAGCCGGGTGGCGCTCCGTAAGGCCCCGGCGGTCCGCCGTACGGCGCCTGTGGTCCCCACCCCGACGTGTCTGACATCGCTCTTGCGCTCCGTGGTCTCGTGCGGTGCTCGCCGCGTCGCCCCTGTGGCCCCCCACAGTGATCGCGTCACCATAGCCCGCTCCGGGCCCCGTCGTTATGTACGGCCGTACGCAACGATGTGTACACTCGTACGCATGGGATACGGACTGCTGGCCGGGGCGATCGTGGCGGAGGTGGCCGGGACCACGGCCATGAAGTACAGCGAGGGGTTCAGCAAGCTCTGGCCCTCGCTGATCACCGTCGCGGGCTATCTGATCGCCTTCACGCTGCTCGCGCAGACCCTGAAGACGCTCTCCGTCGGCACCGCCTACGCGATCTGGGCCGGGATCGGGACCGCCGCGGTCGCCGCCATCGGCATGATCTTCATGGGTGAGTCCGCGGGTCTGGCCAAGATCGCGGGGATCGCTCTCGTGATCGCGGGCGTCGTTCTGCTGAACCTCGGCGGGGCACATTGATGGCCCGCCGTTACGACCCCGAGCGGCGTACCCGCATCATCGACGCCGCGATCCGGGTGGTGGGGGAGAAGGGGATAGGCGGGCTCAGCCATCGCTCGGTCGCCGCCGAGGCCGACGTGCCGCTCGGGTCCACCACCTACCACTTCAAGACACTCGACGAGCTGCTCCTCGCCGCGCTGGAGAAGGCCAACGAGGGCTTCGCGAAGGTCGTCGCGAGTCGCGGCGGCTTCCAGGACCCCAGGGTCGACCTCGCCGGTGAGATCGCCGAGGTGCTCGGGATGTGGCTCGGCCAGGAACGCACGGGGATCGAGCTCGAGTACGAGCTGTATCTGGCCGCCCTGCGCAGGCCCGCACTGCGGCCGGTCGCCGCCTGCTGGTGCGACGGACTCGCAGAGGTGTTCGCCGAACGCACCGACCCGTCCACCGCGCGGGCCCTGGTCGCCCTGATGGACGGAATCTGCTTGCAGGTGCTGCTCACGGACGGCGTGTACGACGAGGGGTACGCCCGCGAGATGCTGGGCCGGCTGATTCCGTAGGGCGGCAATCGCGCAGGTGCCGCACGGCCCGGAGGCTGAGACCGGTTCGCTCGGGTGGTGCGGCGCCGGTTAGGTTTTCCCCATGACCGACACGAACGCTTCCCGCACCACCGGCGCCGTCGCCGCAGGCCTCGCCACCCTCACCGCCGACGGCGCCGTCCTCGACACCTGGTTCCCCGCGCCCGAGCTCGTCGCCGAAGCGGGCCCCGCAGGCACCGAGCGGCTCACCGCCGAGCGTGCCGTGCAGCTGCTCGGCGAGGGCGCGGCCAAGGCCATCGGCCGGGACGCCCGCCGTGGCGTGGAGACCATCGCCGTACGTACGGTCATCGCGTCCCTCGACGAGAAGCCGGTGGACGCCCACGACGTCTACCTGCGCCTGCACCTGCTCTCGCACCGCCTGGTCAAGCCGCACGGCGTGAACCTCGACGGTCAGTTCGCCTTCCTCGCCAACGTCGCCTGGACCTCGCTCGGCCCGGTCGCCGTGGACGACGTCGAGAAGGTGCGGCTGAACGCCCGCGCCGAGGGCCTGCACCTCGCCGTGACGTCCATCGACAAGTTCCCGCGCATGACGGACTACGTCACGCCGAAGGGCGTCCGCATCGCCGACGCCGACCGTGTACGGCTCGGCGCGCACCTCGCCGAGGGCACGACCGTCATGCACGAGGGCTTCGTGAACTTCAACGCGGGCACGCTCGGCACCTCCATGGTCGAGGGCCGTATCTCCGCCGGTGTCGTCGTCGGTGACGGCTCCGACATCGGTGGCGGCGCCTCCACGATGGGCACCCTCTCCGGCGGCGGCAACGTCCGCATCGTCATCGGCGAGCGCTGCCTGATCGGCGCCGAGGCGGGCGTCGGCATCGCACTCGGCGACGAGTGCGTCGTCGAGGCCGGGCTCTACGTCACCGCCGGGTCCCGCGTGACCATGCCCGACGGGCAGATCGTGAAGGCCCGCGAGCTCTCCGGTGCCTCGAACATCCTCTTCCGCCGCAACTCGGTCACCGGTGCCGTCGAGGCCCGCCCGAACAACGCGGTGTGGGGCGGCCTGAACGACGTGCTGCACAGTCACAACTGACGTACCGCGTATCCCTCTCGTCCCGCGCGGCTGAGTATGCTGCGCGGGACGACAGGAGATTGACATGCGCGGAACGGGGACCAGGGCCGTCGTCCTGGGCGCGGTGGCGGTACTCGGCCTGGTGGCCGGGTGCGGCGAGAGTGCGGGGCAGGGCGAGGGCGCCGACCGGAAGGCGGCGCAGAGCATGGACCGGGCCGCCGCCACCGGCGATCACGGCCATCCGCTGGAGAAGAGCGACATCCCCTGGAGCGGCAGCCCCAGCCCCTTCAACGCGCAGGTCAAGCTCGCCGACGGGCGACGCGTGGCGATGCACTACATGAAGGGCAAGGGGCTCCTCGTGCAGGACTACAGCCCCAAGGCCAAGGGCTGGTCCAAGTCGGCCCTCGTGTACAAGACGGAGACCGACGCCTGTCAGGGCATCACGCTCAAGGCCAAGGACGGCACCGTCGCGGCCTTCGGGGACTTCGGCGTGTACTGCGCCGACGGCGAGCCGCCGACCGAGTCGGTCGCCGCGGTCGCCACGGGCCCGCTGACGAAGTGGGCCACGCACCTCACGAAGGACTTCGACGGCTGGGAGAAGATCGCCGTCGCCGCCGGGGGCAAGAAGGTCACGTTCAGCGGGGGCGGCGAAACGCTCCTGTGGACCAAGGGTGGCGGCTTCCCCGCCGCGGGCTGACCCACCGCAGCCGGCCGCGTCACAGCGCTTCGTACGCGGCGAGCAGCCTCTCGGTCGCCTCGCGGCCGGCGGGTCGCAGGGGTGCGCGGACCGGGCCGCCGGGCAGGCCGAGTGCGTTCAGGAGTGCCTTGGAGGTGACCGTGCCCGGGAGGCCCGCGCCCATCATCGACTCGACGAGTTCCATGGCCTGTTGCTGGAGACGACGGGCCCCGGCCGTGTCGCCCGCGTCGAACGCGTCGACGATCGAGCGGAGTCGGCGTGGCGCGACGTTGGCCACCGTACTGATGTAACCGACGCCGCCCACCGCGTACAGCGCCAGGATGAACTCGTCGCAGCCGGTGTAGTACGCCAAGTCGGTTCGCGCCAGTACTTTCTGAGTGCCCATCAGGTCGTATGCGCAGTCCTTCACGGCGACGATCCGCGGGTGCTCCGCGAGCCGCAGCATCGTGTCCGGCTCGATGCGCGTCCCGGTGCGCCCCGGGATGTCGTAGAGCGCGAGCGGAAGTCCTGTCGCGTCGGCGACCTCCAGGAAGTGTGCCTCGACGGCGTCCTGCGGTGGCTTGCTGTAGTAGGGCGTGACCACCAACATGGCGTCCGCGCCCGCCTTTTCGGCCTGCAGCGCCATCTCGACCGTGTGCCGGGTGGCGTAGCTGCCGACGCCCGCGACGATCGAGGCCCGGTCGCCGACCGCCTCGGCGACGGCGCGTACGAGCGCGGCCTTCTCGTCGTCGGAGGTGGTGGGGGACTCGCCGGTGGTGCCGGACAGGACGAGCCCGTCGCAGCCTTCGGCCACCAGGCGGTCGGCGAGCAGCTGGGCGCCGTCGAGATCGAGCACGCCATCGTCCGTGAAGGGCGTGACCATCGCGCAGAGGGCACGGCCGAGGGGAGGGGCCGGAGCTGGAGCCGGAGCCGTCGATGAGGGTGAGGTCATAGGGGGCAGTGTCGGTACGCCGACGCTGAAGCTCCACTTAATTCTGCTACGAGGTATGCGACAGCAATGCTGAGAAGTGGTCGGTCGAGGTGGCTCCTCCCTGTGTCGGGCGGCCGCGGAGTCGACGGTCGACGTCCCGGCGCTCGGGGTCCCGGCGGCCCGGTGAGGCTGCGGCCCCCGCGGAACGCCCAGCCACGGCAAGGAACGGCAGCGGCGCGGCCCGCCGTCGGCGTCGCGTTGACGTGCCATGCCTTCGAGGGGAGGCTCTGGCCATGACGACGCATGCGTACGCCCGTTACGTCGCGATCGGCGACAGTCAGACGGAAGGGGTCGGCGACGGAGACGAGGCGCGCGGATACCGCGGCTGGGCCGACCGGCTCGCCGAGACCCTGGCCGAGGGGAACCCGGGGTTCGGATACGCGAACCTCGCCGTACGGGGCAGGCTGACGGCCCGCATCAAGGCCGAGCAGCTGGCCCCGGCCCTCGCGCTGCGCCCCGACCTGGTCACGGTCATGGCGGGCATGAACGACCTGGTGCGCCCCGGCTTCGACGCGGCCCAGGTGGCCGGTGACATCGAGGACATGCTCACCGCGCTGACCGCGGCGGGCGCGCGCGTGGCCACCGTGACGTTCCCCGACCTCGGGCGGATCTCGCCGCTCGCGCGCAGGGCGCTGCCCCGCGTCCTCGACCTGAACGCCCGCATCCGCGCGGCCGCGGACCGCCACGGAGTCGTCGTCCTCGACACGTTCCCGCACCGGGTCACCACGGACCCCCGCCTGTGGAGCACCGACCGCCTGCACGCGAGCCCGCTGGGGCACGCCCGGATCGCCGCGGGCATGGCGGACGCGCTGGGCGTCCCCGGCCACGAGGACTGGGTACGGCCGCTGCTGCCCCCGCCACCGCCGGTCTCCGCGCTGCGTGCGGTGGCGGCGGAGACGGCGTGGTTCGCGGGGTTCATGGGCCCGTGGTTGTGGCGACGCGTCCGGGGGCGCTCGTCGGGCGACGGGCGTGCGGCCAAGCGGCCGGACCTCGCCCCGGTGGTCTCTCCCGAACGAGCTTGACCTCAAGCAAACTTGAGGTCGCAGTGTGGGGGCAACGGGCCGAGCAGGGCCCGTCCACACGCTGAAGGAGCAGGTCATGAAGGCACACGTCGACGCCACCACCCTCCCCGACCCGGCCCGCGCGGACGGCGGCCTCGTCTTCTTCAGCACCTGGAGCACGGGTACGCCGGAGCGGCAGCGGGCGACGGTCGACGCGATCGCCGACGCCTGGGGGAGCCGTCCGTGGCCGCACGAGGGCCTGCTCTCGTACGCCGTGTACGCCGGCGCGGACGGCTCGACGGTGGCGCACCGCTCGCACTGGCGGGACGACGAGGCGTACCAGGACTTCTTCGCCCACGGCAGGGACGAGCGGAACGCCGAGATCGACGAGACCGTGCCGGGCATCGAGCGCCTCGGGCTGCACAAGACGCGGCTGCGGGACGGGACGGCGCGGGCGGCCGGTGACGGCCGGGTGGCCCGGGTGGTCGTGATCGCCGAGGGGGGAGCGGGGACGGTGGCGGCGCCGGGCCTGATCTCCGCCCACTTCCACGTGACGACGGACGGCGGACGGGTGATCCGCTACGAGGAGTGGGAGAGCGGCGAGGGGCTGCCCGATGCGGGCAAGTACCGCCTGGCGTACGGGATCGAGTCCCGTTGATCTCTCACCGCCGTACGGACGGAGCGTGGCGACTTCTCACCCACCACGCACTCCCTGCCCCGTCGTCGCGCATCCCGTCCCCGGCACCACCGGTGCCCTGGACGGGAAGGGGTGCCGGTGGGATGTTGAAGCGATTCCGGACGTCAGGGGGTCGCCATGGCCGCAGGCAAGGAGTTCGAGATCGAGAGGGAGTTCGAGGTCGATGCCTCTCCCGCCGAGGTCTGGGAGGCGTTCACCACCGGCACCGGCGGCTGGTTGTGGCCCATGGTCGAGTACGAACCCCGCGAGGGCGGAGCCGCCCCCCACGGCGGCACCGTCACCCACTGGGAGCCGCCGCACCGGCTCACCGACCGCGTCGACGACCCCGAGGGCCTCCCGCCCGGCCAGACCGTCAACCGGCTCGACCGCGTCATCGAGCCCCGCGACGGCGGCCGCCGCTCCTGGGTCCGCTACGTGCACAGCGGCATCCTCACCGAGGACTGGGCCAACCGGTACGAGGGGGCCAGCAAGCACACCGACTTCTACCTGCACACCCTGCGCCAGTACCTGACCTACTTCACGGGCCTGCCCGTCACCTTCACCGCCCTCGACGGACCCGCCCCCTCCACCGCCCCGCACGCTTTCACCAAACTGGGCCGCCGCCTCGGCCTGCCCGACGACGCGTCCGAGGGCGCCCGCGTACGCGTGGACGCCCCCGGCGAAGCCCTCGACGCCATGGTCGACTTCCGCAGCAGGCACTTCATCGGCCTGCGCACGGACACCGCGCTCTACCGCTTCTTCGGCCGCAACCACTTCGGTGCCCCGGTGGGCATCAGCATCCACGACTTCGCGTCGCAGGCGGATGCCAAGGGCACCGAAATGGCGTGGCGGGACTGGCTGCTCAGGCTCTACGCGTAACCCTGACTACGGCCTGAACCTCAGCACCTGCGGGTCATGATCACTGTTCTGCTCGGCGAACTCCGCGTTGATGTGCACGCTGTCGTACGAGAAGCCCTTCCCCACCCCGGGACTCGTCAGGATCTGGTCGAGGACCTGGGAGTTGCCCTGGTAGACGTACGAGTAACGCTCCGACCGGGGAAGGGACTTGACGGCGGCCTTCAGGGCGCCCCCGGCCTCAAGCGCGGCCGTCGTCCCGGAGAACTCGAAGTCGTTCACGTCCCCGACGACCACCACGTCCGCGTTCTTCTCGATCTTCCGCACGTCCCGCACGAAGGCGTTCACGGCCTGCGCCTGCCGCAGCCGCTTCGCCTCCGAGGACCGCACCGGCGGCTGGTGCCGTGAGGTAAGACCTTCGTCGCCGCCCTTCGACCCGAAGTGGTTCGCGACCACGATCACACTGCGCCCCCGGAAGCGGAACTCTCCGGCCAGCGGCTTGCGGCTGTCCGCCCACGCGGTGTTCGCGGGGTCGACGCGCCCGGGGGAGAGCGTCAGCGCGGCGCGCCCGGAGGACCGTACGACCCCCGTGCCCGTCGTCGCGTCGCCCGCGCCACGGTCGGTGAAGGAGACCCGCTCGGGGTTGAAGAGGAACACCTGGCGGATGTTGCCGCCCGGCTCCCCGCCGTCCTTGTTGTTCTCCGGGTCGATGGTCCGCCATTCGTAGCGCGGCCCGCCCGCGGCGACGATCGCGTCCGCGAACTTCTTCAGGGTCGCCTCCGCCGAGACGGTCCCGTCGTTCTTCGCGCCGTTGTCGTCCTGGATCTCCTCAAGGGCGAGGATGTCGGGCGAGGCGAGGTTCGAGACGACGGCACCGGCCAGCGCGTCGAACTTCGTCTGCGGGTCGCCCGGGTCGAGATTCTCCACGTTGTACGTCGCGACGGCGAGCTCACCCTTGGCCTGGCGCCGCGTCTTCTCCCGTACGAGCCCCTTGTCCTCGACCTCGCCGAGCGTCCGCGCAACCAGCGTGTAACCGCCGAACTGGTTGAAGTCCAGGGGCCCTTCGGCGCCACCGGACAGCGAGTCGCCGACGTTCGCCTTCGGGAAGGGGCGCTCGGAGACCGGAGCCAGCTGCTGGATCTGCAGACGCCCGGTGTTCTGGTCGTCGTAGGACTCGTACACCGTGCCGCCGCGCCGGTTCGCGTTCTCGTGCGGCTTCACCGTGACCCACAGCTCCGAATACGGATCCGTGGCGCCGACCACGCGCGAGGTGCCGACGCGCACGTTCATGCCCTCCAGGGACTCGTACAGGTCGAGGGCGTACGAGCGGGGCTTCAGGGGCAGCGCGTTGATGCTGCCGCCTTCACCGGGGTCGCCGTCGGGTGCGTACGCCGAAGGCACCGACTTGGCGGTCACCGTGACGGGCGCGGGCAGCTTGTTGCCGGACGACTCGACCGTCACCGTCGGCTTGGTGAGCTGGGTCAGGGACTGGTTGCCGGACGCCTCGCCGCCGGGGACGTACTCGCCGACGGTCCCGGAGACGCGGACCGCGTCACCGGCCTGCACGGTCAGGGCGGCCGAGCCGGTGTAGACGAAGACGCCCTCGCTGGTCGCGGGGTCGGCGTCGGCCTTCGGGTCCTGGATCCAGAAGCCCTTCGAGCCGTACGTACGGACGCCGGTCACGATGCCCGTCACGTCCGTGACCTGCTGCCCCGCGAGGGGCGAGAGGCGGGTGGTGCCCTGGATGTCGTGGACGCGCACCTCGGCGGCGGACGCGGACGAGGTGCTCACGGCGAGCAGACCGGCGGCCAGGGCGGTGGCCACGACGGCGGAGACGGCGGCCGATCTCACGGCGGGCCGGGTGGCACGGGATATGTGCGGCATCGACAAACTCCGGATGAGGGTGAGGTCGTATGGAGAGGGTGAGAGCGAGCGGGAGGGCCGGTGGGCGCCCAGCGCTCTACGCGCGTCAATCTCTTGCGTGACCAGGGGAGTTGTCAAGGTTCGGCGGGTGTTCTCACCATGTATGTCTCCTGACAGGGACATGAACCGGGCGGCATGGGTCGAAATCCGTCTAGGCTTCGGTCCAGCAGACCTTTCCCCGGGTGCTCGGCTCCGCCCGAGCAGGGGACGCCCCATCCTTCGGAGGAGAACCAGCCGATGTCCGTAAGTCCCGCCACCCTGCCGCCGGTGCTGCTGCACTCCGAAGCGGAACTCGCGCGGGCCGCGCTCGCCACGCCGCTGCTCTCCCGTGCCGCACGGCTCGCCCGCTGGGCGGGCCCCGAGACGCGCGTCGGGGCGGGCGGTGAGCTCATCGAGGAGCAGCTGCCGGCCGCCGCGGCCGAGCTGGGCCTCGCGGCGGACGACCCGGACGCCGCCGCGTACGCGAGCGAGGCCTGGCGGATCGCCGTCGACACGGGCCTGGTGGACGTCACGGACGCGGACGAGTCGGAGGGGGAGGACGCGCCGGGCACGGTGGCCGCGGGCGAGGACCTCGCCGCGCTCACCTCCGGCAGCCCGCAGGACATCCTGGCCGTCTGGCTCGGCGCCCTGGACACCGTCTACTCGGACGCGACCGTGCCGGACATGGACAACCTCCTCGACGTCCTGGAGGAGAAGGGCGAGGTCGACTTCGAGGAGCTCGGCTGGGACCCGCAGGCCGAGGCGGACTTCCTGGACGGCGTGCTCGGCAACCTCTACCTGCTCACCGCGGGTGACGCCGGGGCCGGCGAGGGCCCGGTGCCGCTGCCCGCGCTCGCCGCGTCGATGATCGTGCCCGACGACATGGGCGAGCCGACGGACGACATCCTGGAGCAGGTGTCGGACGCGATGATGAAGCTCGACGACCAGTTCCGGCTCTTCGAGCCGCTCGGGCTCGTCGAGTACCAGCCGGTCGACGAGGCCCTCATGGTGGACATCGACGAGGCCGAGGCGCCGCTCCCGGACGACGACGAGGACGTCACGCGGTACGGCATGGTCCGGCTCACCCCGCTCGGTGTGTACGGCATCAGGGCGCGGATGCTGGAGGCGGGCGTGGACGCCCCCGCGGTCGGCGATCTCGCGGACAAGGGCGCCGACGCGCTGCTCGAAGGGACCGCAGGATTCCCGCAGGCCGCCGCGCAGGCCGAGATCGAGCAGTGGCTCGCCCGGCACGAAACGCAGGGCGCGGCACGGGAGTTGCTGGCCGCCGCGCGGGGCGGCGACGAGGGTGCGCCGCTGCGGCGGCTGCGGTGCCAGCAGGCGCTCTCGTTGGTCGGTGACGAGGCGGAGCCCGCCCTGCGGGAGGTGCTCGACGACGCCGAGCTCGGCGGGCTCGCCCGGGTGTGGCTGGCCGAGCACGGGGCGGCGGACGTGCCCGCGCCCTCCGAGGCGCTGGTCTTCTGGCTGACCATCGACACGATCGCCGCGCAGCTCGCGGCCGAGGGCAACTCGGACGAGCTGCAGGGCCTCGTGGAGGGTCTCTCGGAGCAGCACAGCGGCTTCTTCGCCGCGGCCTGGCGGGTCGAACACCCCGCCACCGCGGACGTCCTGGAGGCGATGGGACGGCTGCACCCCGACAAGAAGGTGGCCAAGGAAGCCCGCAAGGCGGCCTTCAAGGCCCGTTCGCAGCAAGGGATGTGACGCGCCGAAGCCGGTCGGGCCGGGATACCGGCCCGACCGGCTTCGTGCCGGATCAGCTCAGCACTGATACAGCGTCGTGTGCTTGAACGACGACGTGGCGCCGTCGAAGCCGTACGTCCCCCGGTACGCCGGAGGGTTCTGGTGCTCGCTCGCCGACGATCGTGATCGGCCGCCGAGCGCGGCGTCTTCCGACCGCTGGCTCAGGGGCCCGCGAACCTCCGGCTCACGTACGCAGATGTGAGGCGCCGTTCAGGTCGAGGACCGTACCCGACGCCCACTCCGCGACCGGAGAAGCCAGCCACAGCACCGCCGCGGCGATCTCCTCCGCCGTGCCGGCCCGCCCGAACGGACTCTGCGCGCGGATCGCCGCGCCCTCGTCCCCGCTCAGCCGGTGCGCGACCCTCTCCGTCTCGAAGAACCCGGGGGCCACCGACGCCACCGCGATCCCGTACGGCGCCAGTGACACCGCGAGGGACTGGCCGAGCGCGTGCACGGCCGCCTTGGTCGCCCCGTACGCCGGGTGGTCGGGCTCCCCGCGGAACGCGCCGCGCGAGCCGATGTTCACGATGCGGCCGCCCGTGCCCTGGTCGATCATCCGGCGCGCCGCCAGGTGGCTGAGGTTCGCCGTCGCGAGAAGGTTCACCGATACGTGCTGTTGCCAGAGCGCAGCCCAGTCCTCGTACGACGTCTCGGCGAGGGGGTGCGGCACATTCACGGCGGCGTTGTTGACCAGCACGTCGAGGCCGCCGAGCGCGTCGCCGGCCCGCCCCGCGACGTCCGCCGCGCCCGCCGGATCCGACAGGTCGCCGCCCACCAGGACGTGGCCCTCGCCATCGAGCGAGGCGATCGTCGCGCGCGCCTCCTCCTCACGCGAGCCGTAGTGCACCGCGACCCGGTCACCGTTCGCCGCGAAGGCCCGTGCCAGGGCTCTGCCCAGGCCTCGGGAGGCCCCGCTGATCAGGACGCGGCGGTCGGTGCCCGGCAGGTTCCCTGGCAGGTTCATGGAAGGAAGCCCCTCGACGTCGGACGGCGTTCAACCGCCGTTTATACGTGAGCGGGAACGTGACGCCGACAGCAGCCCGGCCGGAACCCGCCCCAGGAGACATCATGTCGCTCACCCGCAGGGACTTCGCCAGACGCTCCGCGATCACCGGCGCGGGGGTCGCGCTGACCGGCAGCGTCGGCGCGCTCGCCACCGCCCCGGGCGCGCTCGCCGCCGAGGAGGCGACGGAGGGCGGGGCCGACCGGCTCGACCGCGATCCCGGCTACGGCCCCCTCGTCCCCGACCCGGAGGGCCTGCTCGCGCTGCCCGCCGGATTCTCGTACCGCGTCCTCACCCACAGCGGGAAGACGAAACTGGAGACCGGCGAGTTCACGCCGTCCAACCACGACGGCACGGCCACCTTCGAGGGCCCGCGCGGCGTCACGCTGCTCGTCAACAACCACGAGCTCGGCGGACCCCGCTCCAAGTGGGCGCACCCGGTCCCGCTGACCGAGGGCCTCGTCTACGACCCGGCCGCGGCCGGCGGCTGCACCGTCGTCGAGGTCCGCCGCGGCGGACACGTCGCCGAATGGGTCGGCATCGCGGGCACCGCCACCAACTGCGCCGGCGGCAGCACTCCCTGGGGCACCTGGCTGACCTGCGAGGAGACCGAGGACCGGGCCGGCCAGAACGGCATGACCAAGGACCACGGCTACGTCTTCGAGGTCGACCCCTACGACCGGCGTGCCAACCGCGCGCCCAAGCCGATCAAGGCCCTCGGCCGCTACGCCCACGAGGCCGTCGTCGTCGACCCCAGACGCGGCCACCTCTACCTCACCGAGGACGCGTCGGGCCCCAACGGCCTGCTCTACCGCTGGACCCCGCCGCAGGGCTTCGAGCACGGCCGCGGCAAGCTGCGCACCCTCGCCGACGACGCGGGCGTCCTGAAGGCGCCCAAGTGCTTCGACTCCGGCGGCCGCTTCGTGGACGACCTCTCCCGCGCCACCCGGATCGGCACCGTGTACGGCGTGGACTGGGTGGAGGTCCCGGACCGCGACGCCCGCACGGTCCCGGTGCGCGAGCAGTTCGACGACGGCGACATCACGCGCGCCCGCAAGCTCGAAGGCATGTGGTGGGGCGACGGCGGTGTCTACATCGTGGCCTCGTTCGCCCGTGACGAGAGCCCCGTCGCGCACGACGGGCAGGTGTGGTTCTACCACCCCTCGCGCCGCACCCTCACCCTGAAGGTCCTCCTCGGAGTCAATCCGGACCCCTCCAAAGACGGCGCCTTCGACGGCCCCGACAACATCACCGTCTCCCCGTACGGCGGCCTCGTCATCGCCGAGGACGGCGATGGTGTCCAGCACCTCTTCGGGGCGACCGAGCGTGGCCGCACGTACCCCATCGCACGTAACGAACTCAACGCAGGCACCCCCGAGAAGCCCTCCTACAGCGAATTCTGCGGCGTCACGTTCTCCCCCGACGGCAAGACGCTCTACGCCAGCATCCAGAGCCCCGGCATCCTGCTGGCGATCACGGGGCCGTGGCGGCGCCGGCGTCACTGACCGCGGGACGGACCGCAGTCCGCGCCGAAAAGCGGACGGGGCCTTCGAGCGACCGGCCGTGGGTGCGAGCGCCCAAGGGCATTGCCCGCACAGTGAGTTGACATCTAGCATTTATCGCATGGGAGCCATGCAACCGGTGCGCCGCACCCTGCGTTCGCGCGGCTCGTCGACGAAGGGCTCCTGGAGACGAAATCGCAGAGCCACACCCGTGTGACGCCGCTGGACGCGGCCGACGTACGGGACGGGCCGCCGTCGTCCGCGCCATGCACGAACTCGCCGCCCGCAGCGCGGTGCCCCTCCTGGAGCCCGCGCACCTGTACGCGATGCGGGAGGCCAACCGCCGGTTCGCGGCAGCTGTGGCGTGCGGCGACGTGGAGGGCGCCCTGCGGGCCGACGACGAGCTGCACGGCGTCCTCGTCACGGCCTGCGGCAACGGCGCCGCCGCGGCCACCATCGCCCGCTACACCCCCCTCATCCGCCGCCTGGAGAGGCAGCGCTTCGGCGAGGGAGTGGCCTGCGGCTCCGCCGAACTGCACGAGCGCCTCATCGACGCGTGCGCGGACGGCGCCCCGGCAGCCGCGGCGGCGATCTCCTCGGAGATCTGGCGCGTCCTGGAAGAACTCGCCCACCCCTGAAGCCAGCCCTGAACCGGCCGGAGGCCCACGTGTCCACACCTCTCGACTCGTACTCCCGCTACCCCCTCCTCTTCGGCCCCTCGCCCGTGCACCCCCTGGACCGCCTCACCCACCACCTCGGCGGCGCCGCGCTCTGGGCCAAGCGCGAGGACTGCAACTCCGGGATCGGATACGGCGGCAACAAGACGCGCAAACTGGAGTTCCTGGTCGCCGACGCGCTCGCCCAGGGCTGCGACACCCTCGTGTCGATCGGCGGTGTCCAGTCCAACCACACCCGCCAGGTCGCGGCCGTCGCCGCCCGCGCCGGACTCAAGTGCGTGCTGATCCAGGAGAGCTGGGTCGACTGGCCCGATTCCGTCTACGACAAGGTCGGCAACATCCTCGTCAGCAGGCTCGCGGGTGCCGACGTACGCCTCGTCCGTGCCGGATTCGGCATCGGCATCAAGGAGAGCTGGGAGCAGGCGGTGCGCGAGGTCGAGGAGGCGGGCGGCACGCCGTACGCGATCCCGGCGGGCTGTTCCGAGCACCGCCTCGGTGGCCTGGGCTTCGCGCGCTGGGCGTACGAAGTGACCGAGCAGGAAGAGGAGTTGGGGGTGTTCTTCGACACCGTCGTGGTCTGTTCGGTGACCGGGTCCACGCAGGCGGGCATGGTCGCCGGCTTCGCCGCGCTCGCGGAGGAGGGCGCCCGCCCCCGCCGCGTCCTCGGCATCGACGCCTCCGCCGACCCCGGCCGTACCCGCGAGCAGATCGCCAGGATCACCCGCGGGACCGCCGAACTCATCGGCGTACAGGCAGAGGTGAAGGACGCCGACATCGAGCTGGACGCGCGCTATCACGCGGGCACCTACGGACTCCCCGACGAGGCCACCCTGGACGCGATGCGGCTCGCGGCCCGCACGGAGGGCATGGTGACCGACCCGGTGTACGAGGGGAAGTCGATGGCCGGGATGATCGACCTGGTGGACCGGGGAGAGATCGCGCGCGACGCGACCGTCCTGTACGCCCACCTCGGCGGGCAGCCCGCCCTGAATGCCTACAGCGCTCTGTTCTGACCGAGGCCTCTGGGGCACACATGTGCGCGCGTTGCAACGGGATAACTACGTAACGCTACGGGGAATGGGAATTTGTGTGTCGGTTTGATGCCGATGTGAGGACCGTGTGAGCTCGGAGCATGGTGCGCCGGGGTCCGGAGGGCGCATACTCAGAACATGACGAGGCCCCCCGGTACCCGACGCCACCTGCCGAACAGCCCCTTTAACGTTCCGCCGCCCCCCGCACCGCCCATCGAGCAGTTCGCCGTGGGCGACCGGGTCTCCCACGATCAGTACGGACTCGGACGGATCGTCGGAGTGGAAGGCGAGGAAGCAGTGGTCATCGACTTCGCAGGCCGCCAGGGAAGGTTCCTGAGCCCTTATCCCAAGCTGGCCAAGCTCTGACCTGACGTACGCCTGCGCGCACGTCCCCACGTACGACAAGGGGCGGCCGACGGGAAGGTTCATCCCTTCCCCGTCGGCCGCCCCTGCGCTTGCCGTCAGCGCCCTCTCGCGCCTCCGGCGGCCCCTCGCGGCCGTCGGACGCCCGCGGGGTGGCTACAGCGCCTGCGCCGCGGGCTTCACCATTCCGCGCACGGTGCGTGACTTGACGAAGTCACCCATGGCGGTCATTTCCCACTCTCCGGTGAACTGCTTGATCAGCTTGGCCATCATCACGCCCGTCTGCGCCTCGGCGTTCGTGAGGTCGAAGCGGACCAGCTCCTCACCCGTCGCCGCGTCGAGCAGACGGCAGTACGCCTTGGCGACCTGCGTGAACTTCTGGCCCGAGAACGAGTTCACCGTGAAGACGAGACCCGTCACGTCCTGCGGCAGCCGGCCCAGGTCCACGACGATCACCTCGTCGTCACCGCCGCCCTCACCCGTGAGGTTGTCGCCGGAGTGCTTGATCGCGCCGTTCACGATCGACAGCTTGCCGAAGTAGCAGCTGTCGACGTGGTTGCGCTGCGGGCCGTACGCGATGACCGAGGCGTCCAGGTCGATGTCCTTGCCGCCGTACGCCGGCTCCCAGCCGAGGCCCATCTTGACCTGCGAGAGCAGCGGCTTGCCGCCCTTGACCAGGGACACGGTCTGGTTCTTCTGGAGGCTGACCCGGCCCTTGTCCAGGTTGATCTTCCCGGCGCCGGGCGCGGGGGCCGCGGCCGCCGGGGGAGCGGCGGGGGCGGCGGGTGCGGCGACGCGGGGGTCCGCGACCGGCGGGGGCGGGCCCTGGACCGGTGCACCGGACGGCGGCGCCATCGGGGCGGCGGCGGGAGCGGCGGCGGCCGGAGCGGCTGGGGCCGCGGGCTCCTCGACCGAGACGCCGAAGTCCGTCGCGATGCCGGCCAGGCCGTTCGAGTACCCCTGACCGACGGCTCGGGCCTTCCACGCGCCGTTGCGCAGATAGACCTCGACGATCACCAGGGCGGTCTCGCCGCCGAGCTGCGGGGGCGTGAACGAGGCGAGGACGGTTCCGTCGTCCGCGTTGCGGATGGTGGCGGTGGGCTCGATGCCCTGGAAGGACTGGCCCGCCGCGTCCGGGCTCGCGGTGACGACGATCTTCTCGATGCCCGCGGGCACGGCGCTGGTGTCCACCGTGATCTTGTCGGGCGTGGTGCCGCCGCCCGACTGGTAGGTCACACCGGGGCCCGAGGGCTGGTTGAAGAAGATGAAGTCGTCGTCGGAGCGAACCTTGCCGTCGGCGGTGAGCAGCAGGCCCGATACGTCGAGCCGCACCGGTGCGGCGACGTCAACCGCCACGCGGGTGGCGGTGAGAGGGATGTTCGAGCCGGGGGTCATAGCGGTCATGCACGGGGTAACGAACGTCCCGCCTTTGCCGTTCCCTTACCTGCGGAAGTTTCTGGCGGGGGCGCCTTGGTCGCCGTCATCACCGGCTTCGCCGAGTACGTCCTCAACGCCGGACGGGCTGAAGGATCAGTCTCTCCGGCGTTTGAGGAGCGGGGTCTGGGGCGGAGCCCTTCCGTGGCGGAGCCGCCAATAGATACAGCCGGGAAGGGGCGGGGTTGGGGAAAGCCCCGCAGGGAACGCCCCTACGGCACCACCACGATCTTCCGGCCGACGCCGGAGGCGAACCGGTCAAGCGCCGCAGGGTACGCATCCAGCGGCATCCGGTCGCTGATGAACACGTCCGGATCCAGCACGCCCCCGGCGAACAGCTCCGCCGCCCGCTCGTAGCTGTGCAGCACCGCCATCGACCCGGTGATGGTGATCTCCTGGTTGTAGATGCGGTACGGGTCGATGCTGACCCGCGTCGCGTAGTCGGCAACGCCGAACTGCAGGAACGTCCCCGCCTTGGCGACACGGCCGAGGCCGTCCTGGATCGCGTTCGCGTTCCCCGTGGCGTCGACCACGATGTCCCAGCCCTGCGGCCGGTCGAGCTCGTCGGCGCCCGCGGCCGACCCCGACACACCCAACTGCCGGGCCGTGGCGAGGCGGTCCGGGTTGAGGTCCACGACGTCCACGCTCGCCGCCCCCGTCCGCTTGGCGAGCTCCAGCATCATCAGGCCCATCGTCCCGGAGCCGTAGATCAGGACGTGGGCGCCCAGCTGGGCGCGGAGCACGTCGTAGCCGCGCACCGCGCAGGACAGCGGCTCGATGAGGGCCGCGTCCTGGGTGCGCACGTTCTCCGGGAGCCGCACACAGTTGGCGACGGGCGCGACCGCGTACTGTGCGGCGCCGCCCGCCGTGGTGACGCCGATCGCGGCCCAGCGCTCGCAGAGGTTGTTGTGGCCGGTTCGGCAGTAGCGGCACTCGTAGCAGTAGAGCGAGGGGTCGACGGCGACCCGGTCGCCGACCGCGAGCTCCGTGACCTCGCGGCCGAGACCCACCACCTCCCCGGCGAACTCGTGCCCCGGCACCACCGGCAGCGTGGGCGCGAACTCGCCCTGCAAAATGTGCAGATCGGTCCCGCACAGACCGCACGCGGCGACCTCGACGACGACTTCGCGCGGCCCCGGCGTGGGGTCGGGCACCTCGCCGACGACAGCCTTGCCGACGGACTCGATGATGGCGGCCTTCACTTGACGGCTCCCAACGACAGGCCCTGGACCAGCTTGTCCTGGGCGGCGAACCCCGCGGCGAGCACCGGCAGGGAGATCACGAGCGACGCGGCGCACACCTTCGCCAGGAACAGGCCCTGGCTGGTGATGAAGCCGGTCAGGAACACGGGCGCGGTCTGGGCGACGACGCCCGTCAGCACCCGCGCGAAGAGGAGTTCGTTCCAGCTGAAGATGAAGCAGATCAGGGAGGTCGCCGCGATGCCCGGCAGCGCGATGGGGGCCACCACGCGCGCGAGGATGGTGGGCAGCCGCGCCCCGTCGATCTGCGCGGCCTCGATGATCGCGACCGGCACCTCGGAGAGGAAGGACTGCATCATCCACACCGCGATCGGCAGGTTCATCGACGTGTAGAGGATGACGAGCAGCCAGATGTTGTCGAGCATCTCCGTGTTCTTGGCGAAGAGATAGATCGGCAGCAGACCCGCCACGACCGGCAGCATCTTCGTCGACAGGAAGAAGAACAGGACGTCCGTCCACTTCTTCACGGGCCTGATGGAGAGCGCGTACGCGGCAGGGAGTGCGAGGAGCAGGACCAGCAGTGTCGATGCGACCGATGCCACGGTCGAGTTGATGAGCGAGGGCCAGGGGCTCGCGCCGCCGCCCGAACCGAAGAAGTCGCGGTAGCCGTCCAGGGTGAGCGAGGCGGCCAGCGAAGGCGGGTTGGTGGCCGCGTCCTCCTCCGAGTGGAAGGAGGTCAGCGTCATCCAGGCGATGGGCAGGAAGAACAGGATGCCGGCCAGCCAGGCGGCGAGGCCGAGGCCCGCCGACCCCCGGACGTGGAACCGGCCGGCGGGCTGTTGCTGTGGCTGTGTGCGTGTACGTGTCTGCGTCACGGCGGTGCTCATGCGCGGGACGCCTCCTCACGGAACAGGGACGAGACGACCCGCAGCGCGAAGGTCGCGATGATGAGGGAACCGATGACGACGAGGACACCGGCGGCGGACGCCAGACCGTTCTCGTGGGCCTGGTAGAAGCTCTGGTACACGGTGTAGGGCAGGTTGGCGGTGCCCAGACCGCCCGAGGTGATCGTGAAGACGGCGTCGAAGTTCTGCACGATGTAGATCGAGCCGAGCAGCGCCCCCAGCTCCAGATAGCGGCGCAGATGCGGCAGCGTCAGATACCGGAACACCTGCCAGTTGCCCGCGCCGTCCATCCGGGCCGCCTCGATGAGCTCACTGTCGCGGCTCTGCAGCCCGGCGAGCAGGATCAGCATCATGAAGGGCGTCCACTGCCAGATCAGGGAGGCCTCGATGGCGATCAGCGGGGTGTTGGACACCCAGTCGGGCTGCGCCGTGCCGTCACCGCCCACCCAGTTCAGGAGGCCGTTGAAGAGCCCGTACTCGGGGTTGTAGAGCACGTGCTTCCACAGCAGCGCCGCGGCCACCGGCACCAGCAGGAACGGCGCGATGAGCAACGTACGCACCACGCCCCGGCCCCGGAACTTCCGGTCCAGGAGCAGGGCGAGCCCGAGCCCGATGACGAGGCTCGCGAGCACCACGGTGGCCGTGAGCACGATGGTCGTCAGGACGGACTTGCGCAGGTCAGGGTCGGTGAGGACCTCGGAGTAGTTGTCGAGCCCGGCGAAGCTGCGGGCGTCGGGGTAGAGGGCGTTCCAGTCGAAGAAGGAGATCACCAGCGTGGCCACGAACGGCAGCTGGGTGACGACGACCATGAAGATCAGGGCGGGCAGGAGCGGGGCCCTGGTGGCCCAGGCGCGCAGCCTGCCTCCCGGGGGTTTGGCTCCGGACACGCGTGCGGCCTTGGGCGCGACGGCGGGGGTACTCGCGGTGGCGGTCATCGTCCCTCGTACTCCTCGGCGATCTTCTCGGCGAGCTTCTGTGACTTCCTGAGGGCCGCTTCGACGGACTGGCGTCCGGCGATGGCCGCGCTGATCTCCTGGGAGACCTTCGTGCCGAGGTCGGTGAACTCGGGGATGCCGACGAACTGGATGCCGGGCGCGGGCCGGGGCTGCACGCCCGGGTCACGCGGTTTCGCGCCCTCGATGGCGGCATGGGTGACGTCCTGGAAGGCGGCGGCTTCCTTGCGGTACTCGGGGTTGTCGTACGTGGAGGCACGCTTGCCCGCGGGGACGTTGGACCAGCCGATCTTCTCGCCGACCAGTTCCTCGTACTCCTTGCTGGACGCCCAGGAGACGAACTTCCAGGCCTTGTCCGGGTTGCGCGACGCCTTCTGAAGACCCCAGGCCCAGGTGTAGAGCCACCCGGAGCTCTCGGTCTTCTCCACCGGCGCGGGTACGTAGCCGATCTTGCCCTTGACCGGGGACTTGGCGGACTCCAGCGACCCGGCAGCGGCCGTGGCGTCGTACCACATGGCGGTCTTGCCCTGGGTGAGGTTGTTCAGGCACTCGGCATAGCCGGACTGGGCGGCCCCGGACTCGCCGTGCTCGCGGACGAGGTCCACGTAGAACTGTGTCGCCTTCTTGAACTCGGGGGAGTCGAGGCGCGCCTTCCAGCCCTTGTCGAACCACGTCCCTCCGAAGGTGTTCACCACCGTCGTCAGGGGTGCGATCAGCTCGCCCCAGCCCGGGAGCCCGCGCAGGCAGATGCCCTTCATCCCGGACTCGGCGCCGTCCACATCGGCCGCGAGCTTGGCCACCTGCTGCCAGGTGGGCTTCTTCGGCATGGTGAGACCGGCCTTCTTGAAGACGTCCTTGCGGTACATCAGGAAGGACGACTCCCCGTAGAAGGGCTGTCCGTAGAGCTTGCCGTCGTCCCCGGTGAGGGACTGGCGCATCGACGGCAGTACGTCCTTCTCGTCGTACGCCGTGTCCTTGCGGGTGTACGAGCCGACCTCGTGCAGCCAGTCGTTCTTGGCGTAGATCGGGATCTCGTAGTTGCTGAGCGTGGCGACGTCGTACTGGCCCGCCTGGTTGGCGAAGTCCTGGCTGATCTTGTCGCGGACGTCGTTCTCGGGCAGGACCGTGAAGTTCACCTTGATGCCCGTTTCCTTGGTGAAGTGGGCTGCGGTGAGCTTCTGCAGTTCGACCATCTGCGGGTTGTTCACCATCAGTACGTTGATGGAGTCGCCGCCTGAACCGGTCCCGCCCGCCCCGGCCCAGCAGCCGGAGAGCAGCGGGGCAAGCAGCGTCCCTGCGGCTGCCGCGGCGAGTGCGCGCGGCCTCCGTCGGCTCTGGGTTCGCATGAATGCTCCTGGACGTATGGGGACTTGTGGGATGCGTGAGGGGTGAATTCGGGCGTGCGGGATCACGAGAGGTGCCGGGGGCGGGTGAGCGGACGGGGGCGTGTCAGACGCGGATGACCTGGGGGCCCTGGAGCGAGTAGCGGTGTGCCTCGGAGGCGGGCAGCTGCGTGCTCGTGACGATCGCCTCCAGCTCGCCGACGTGCCCGAACCGGCAGAAGCTCGTCGCCCCGAACTTGGTGTGCACGCCCGCGAACACGGTGCGCCGTGACGCGCGGATGGCCTGCGTCTTGACCTCGCTGACGGCGGGGTCGGGCGTGGTCAGGCCGTGCTCACGGGAGATGCCGTTGGCCCCGATGTAGGCGAGGTCGATCACGAACCCGGCCAGCATGCGCGTCGTCCAGTGGTCGACGGTCGCGAGGGTGCCGGGGCGGACGCGGCCGCCGAGGAGGAGGACAGACATGTTGTCGGCCTCGGCGAGGGCGCCGGCGGTGGCCAGGGACGCCGTGACGACGGTCAAAGGGCGGCCCTTGGCGGCTTCGGGGAGTGCCTCGGCGATGAGCTGCGGGGTGAAGCCCTCGTCGACGAAGACCGTTTCGGCGTCACCGAGGAGGTCGGCGGCGGCGGTGGCGATCCGCCGCTTCTCCGGGACGTGCATGGTGGTGCGGAAGGCGAGGGTCGTCTCGAAACCGGCGCTCTCCACGGGGTAGGCGCCGCCGTGGGTGCGGCGGACCAGGCCGTGGTCCTCCAGGGCGCGGAGGTCGCGGCGGACGGTTTCCTTGGCGACGCCCAGTTCGGTGGCGAGGGCGGTGACGTCCACGGAGCCGGAGGTCCTCGCGGCCCGGACGATTTCTCGCTGGCGCTCTTCCGCGGTCATGGCCGCCGCCTCCCTTCCCTCGCTGTGCCCGTTCGGGCCCTGTGGGGAAGTTCTACAGCGGGGCGGGGTGTGTGAACAGGCTCGGGGCCGGGGGTATGGTGCCCGACTGTGCCCGTTTGGCGGGGCCTGGGCCTCTGCTTCGGGCTTGGCCCGTGCCCGTTCTGGGGGTGGGGGGTGCCCGTTCGGTGCCCGGGTGCGAGTACGGGGCTTCTATTTCCCCAACCCCGCCCCTTCCCGAAAACCGTGCCTGCGCCCCGGGCCTACCTGGGGCTCCGCCCCAGACCCCGCTCCTCAATCGCCGGAGGGGCTGAAAAATTCAGCCCCTCCGGCGATTGAGGAGGGCCCTCGCGCCGAGCGAGTTTTCGGGAAGGGGCGGGGTTGGGGAAAAATCGCCTCAGTACGGCCACACCGGCGGATGCGTACAGAAGTGGCCCCCCAGGTTCGCGTGGTCCGGGTTGGCGGGATCCAGTTCCCCCTGCTCGGCGACCAGCTTCGCCGCGTACCGCTCGGAGTCGTCCTCCGGCGAGTAGCCCAGCGCACGCGCCGACGAAAGGTCCCACCACAGCCGCGTGTTGGCGGACGAGCCGTACACCACCGTGTGCCCCACCGCGGGAGCGGTCAGCGCCGCGTGGAAGAGGCGCGCGCCGTCGCCCGGCGACATCCAGACCGACAGCATCCGCACACTCGTCGGCTCCGGGAAGCACGAACCGATCCGCACCGAGACGGTCTCCACGCCGTGCTTGTCCCAGTAGAGCTGGGCGAGATCCTCGCCGAAGGACTTCGACAGGCCGTAGAACGTGTCGGGGCGGCGCGGCGTGTCCACCGCGATCAGCGGATCGTCGCCGACAGGTCGCGGCGTGAACCCGACCGCGTGGTTCGACGAGGCGAAGACGATCCGGCGGACTCCCTCCTCGCGCGCCGCCTCGTAGAGGTTGTACGTCCCCTCGATGTTCGCCCGCAGGATCTTGTCGAAGGAGGACTCCAGGGAGATGCCCGCGAGATGGATGACCGCGTCGACACCCCGTACGGCCTCCCGCAGCGCCTTCTTGTCGGCGAGGTCCGCCGTGATCGCGTCCGGCTCGCCCTCGATGGGGCGCATGTCGAGCAGCCGCAGGTCGTGGCCGTGGGCCGGGAGCAGCCCCCGCATCAGGGTGCCGAGGCCGCCTGCGGCGCCGGTGAGCAGGACGGTGCGGGGAGCGGACATGAGGGGGTCTCCTGTGTGTGTATGTGTACGTACAGCATTCACATCTGTGGACACGCTAGAGATCGGCGGCTCGCCGCGTCAAGTGTCGTACGGAGGCGGGTGGTCCGCTCTCGAATCGCTCTCAAATCGCGATTTCCTTGGCGACCTTGACGCTTGACCGGGGCTCAGCGGGCGCCTTAGCGTGGAGCTGTTCAGAAATATGGACATGGATCAGAAACATGGATCGGAAAACGTGCACGCTAAGGGAGAGCCCGTGACGTCAGCACCCCTCGCCGCTCGACTCGACATCCCCAGCGGGCCGCTGTTCTTCCCGGTCACCGCCTACGCGCCGGACGG
Organism: Streptomyces sp. NPDC033177; assembly: GCF_055577715.1. Classification (NCBI taxonomy): domain Bacteria; kingdom Bacillati; phylum Actinomycetota; class Actinomycetes; order Kitasatosporales; family Streptomycetaceae; genus Streptomyces; species Streptomyces sp. NPDC033177. The sequence continues at coordinate 367,792 of NZ_JBVIPS010000008.1, forward strand.
CTCCATCGACCTCGACGTCTTTCGCGCGCACGTGCGCGCGGGGGTCGAGGCGGGTGCGGCGGCCGTGTTCGCCTGCTGCGGTACGGGTGAGTTCCACGCCCTGACGCCCGAGGAGTTCCGGGCGTGCGTCGCCGCCGCCGTCGAGGAGGCGGCGGGCCGCGTCCCGGTCGTCGCGGGCGCGGGCTACGGCACCGCGCTCGCCGTCAGGTACGCGAAGCTCGCCGAGGAGGCGGGCGCCGACGGGCTGCTCGCGATGCCTCCCTACCTCGTCGTGGCCGGGCAGGAGGGCCTGCTCGGGCACTACGCCGAACTGGCCGCGGCCACCTCCCTCGACGTCATCGTCTACCAGCGCGACAACGCCGTGTTCACCCCGGAGACCGTCGTCGAACTCGCTCGCACCGAAGGCATCATCGGGTTCAAGGACGGCCTCGGCGACATGGACCTGATGCAGCGCATCGTCAGCGCCGTACGCACGGAAGTCCTGGAGGAATTCCTCTACTTCAACGGCCTGCCCACCGCCGAGCTGACCGGACTCGCCTACCGCGGCATCGGCGTGACGCTCTACTCCTCGGCCGTCTTCTGCTTCGCGCCCGACATCGCGCTCGCCTTCCACCGGGCCTTCAACGCCGGGACCGCCGAGGGCGACGCCACCGTGAACCGCCTCATCGACGGCTTCTACCGCCCCTTCGTGGAGCTGCGCGCCGAGGGCAGGGGATACGCCGTTTCCCTCGTCAAGGCGGGCGTACGCCTGGCCGGGCTCGATGTCGGCGGGGTGCGGACGCCGCTGCACGAACCTGCCGACGAACACATCAAACGCCTCGCCGAGCTGACGGAGCGCGGGCGCGCCCTGCTGCGGGAGGAGAGCGCGTGAGGGCCGGAGGAGAGCGCGTGAGGGCCGGGGGAGAGCGCGTGAGGACCTCCGCCTTCCTGTACCCCTGGGACGTCGTCGGCGACCCCGCGGCGCCCGCGCGCGTCGCCGGCCTCGGCGTCCAGCAGGTCACCCTCGCCTCCGCCTACCATTCCACCCGCGCGCTCACCCCCCGCCACCCGCGCCACCGCATCGTCACCGCCGAGTACGCGGCGGTGCTGTACGAGCCGGACGGCCGGTGGCAGGGGCGCGCCCTTCGCCCGCACGTGGCCGGAAGCTGGGCTCCGGGCGATGCCTACGGAGAGGCCGCCGAAGCCCTCGCCGCCGCCGGGCTCGACGTGCACACCTGGGTCGTCCTCGCCCACAACTCCCGTATGGGCGCCGACCATCCGGACACCTCCGTCGTCAACGCCTACGGAGACCGCTACCCCTGGGCGCCCTGCATCGCGCAGCCCGCCACGCGCGCGTACTTCGTCGATCTCGCCGCCGAGGCCGCCGTCCGGCCCGGCGCGCGCGGCACCGAACTGGAGTCCCTCGGCTGGTACGGCCTCGCGCATCTGCACGCTCACGACAAGATCGGCGGAGTGCCGCTCGGGGAGGCCGGGCAGTACCTGATGTCCCTGTGCTTCTGCGCGGACTGCGGAGCGGGGTACGCCCGGCAGGGCCTCGCCCCCGACGCGTTGGCGGACGGTGTCCGCCACGCCCTGGAGTCCGTGTGGCGCGGCGAGGAGCCCCCCGGTGGCTGGGAGGCCGTGGAGAAGCTCCTGGGGGCCGAGACGGCGGCCGCCACGCGCGCGTGGCGCGAGGAAACCGCCCGCACGCTCCAGGAGGCGACGATCGCGGCCGTGCGCGCCGCTGCCCCGGACGGCTTCCAAGTGCTGCTGCACGCCGACCCGGTGGCGTACCACTGTGGCGCCAACGCCGGAGTCGACCCCGAGCACATCCTCTCCGTGGCCGACGGCGTGGTCGTGCCCTGCACAGGCGGCGCTCAGGCGCTGACGCCCTTCGACGCGCACCGCACCGCCCGCACCACCCTCGCCGCGAACCTCACCGTCGTCTCCGGCATGGGCGGCAGCCCCGCCACCCTCACCGCCGACGCCGAGCACGCGCTCACGCGCGGCGCGGACGAACTGCGCCTCTACCACGCCGGGTTGGCGTCCGATGCGGACCTCGCACACGTGGGAACGGCCCTGGCGCGGCTCACATAGACCCTGTCGCACCGGGAGTGGAAGCGGTTACCATCCGCGCAACCATTTCGCTCCAGTACGAGGAGACAAGGTGCGCAACAAGGGGATATCCGCGCTGGTCTGCGCCGGATTCATGGCGGGCGCAGCCGTGCTCGGCGGGGCGGTGCCCGCGGCCGCGCAGGGCGACGCGAGTCCGGCGGCGGCCACCAAGGCAGACATCCGGGAGCGGTTGGAGAAGATCCCCGGCATGAAGGTCGTCTCCGTGGCCGACAGGGAGGGCCACCCCTTCTACACGCTCACCTACACGCAGCCCGTCGATCACGGCGATCCCCGCGCCGGCACGTTCACCCAGCGCGCCACGCTCTGGCACAAGGCCACGGACAAGCCGACCGTCCTCTACACCGGCGGCTACACCCTCGCCTCGAACACCACCGCCCTCACCAAGCTGATCGACGCCAACCAGGTCAGCGTCGAGCACCGCTACTTCGAGCAGTCCCGCCCCTCGGGCGCGGCGGGCTCCGACTGGTCGAAGCTCACCGTCCAGCAGGAGGCCGCCGACGAACACCGCCTCACCCAGGCGCTGCGCGGCATCGAGAAGGGCAAGTGGCTCGGCACGGGCGCGAGCAAGGGCGGCATGACGGCGACGTACCACGAGCGCTTCTACCCCGACGACCTGGACGCGGTCGTCGCCTTCGTGGCCCCGAACGACGCGAACAACAGGGACGACAGCGGCTACGAGCACTTCTTCAGGACGGTCGGCACGGCCGAGTGCCGCTCCGCGCTCGACGCCGTGCAGCGCGAGATGCTGGTACGCCGTGACGCGTTGCTGCCCAAGTTCGAGGCGGACGCGAAGGCCGCGGGCGACACCTTCGAGGAGACATTGGGCACCACCGACCGCGCCTACGAGTTCGCGGTGCTCGACCAGGTGTGGAACTTCTGGCAGAGCGGCACTGTCGACAACTGCCCGACCGTGCCCGACGCCAAGAAGGCCACCGACGACGAGCTCTACGACTGGTCGAAGAAGCACGGTTTCAGCGTCTACCAGGACGAGACCCTCGGCACGAACGGCACGGGCCCCTACTACCGCCAGGCCGCCGCCCAACTCGGCTGGGCCGACCTGAAGTTCAACCATCTCAGGGACGTCCGCCGCTACCCGGACATCTACCAGCCCAACTCGGTCCTCCCCGAGTCGATGCGCGGCACGTACAACAACAGGACCATCGCCGACGTCGACCGCTGGGTGAAGACCCGCGGCCAGCGGATGATGTTCATCTACGGCGAGAACGACCCGTGGAGCGCGGAAAAGTTCACCCCGAGCCACCGCGACTCCTACCGCTACGAGGCCCCCGCCTCCAACCACGGCGCCTCCATCGCCAAGCTCCCGGCGGCGGACCAGACGAAGGCCATCGCTACGATCAAGCGCTGGGCCGACGTGAAGTAGTCCGCCGTGGGATGGACTTGAGCAGGGGTGCGGCTATCAGTAGGCGGGCTCCTGCCAGGGTTGGTAGCAGGGCGCGGTAGTCGATCGTTTCGATGAGGGCCGCGCCCAGGGCGATGCCCAGTGCCGTCGGTGTGAACATCAGCGTGTTCGCGGTTGCCGCCGCGCGGCCCAGGAGCGCCCGTGGTGTCTCGCGCTGCACCGTCGTCATGCCCGCGATGAGCACGCAGGGCAGCCCCAGGCCGTTCGCGAGGCTGCCTGCCAGGGCCGACGCGTCGTACGGGAGCGCGTGCAGGGCCGCGGCGAGAGCGGTGAGCGCGATGCCCGCCCCGCCGAAGCGGCGCGCCCCGAAGCGGCGCATCAACGCCCCTGAGGCGACGCCCGCCACGACCGATCCGGCGCCCTGCACGAGGTACAGCACGCCGGTGTACGCGGGGGAGTGGCCGATGCCCTCCACGACCGCGTAGACCGCCGCCCCGCTGATCCCCGAGGTCAGCATCGTCAGGCCGCCCGCGACGACGAGGGGGCGCAACCGCGGGTGGTCCCACAAGTAGCGTGCCCCCTCGGCCGTCTGTGCCCGCCAGTTCCTCGCGTCCGGCACGGGGACGTCCTCACGTACCCGCAGCAGCATGAACATCCCCGCCGCGAGCACGAAGGTGGCGGCGTCCAGGAGTGCCACCTCGGCGCCACCGTAGGCCGCGAAGAGGCCCGCTCCGGCGAGCGGCGCGACCAGTTTCATGCCCTCGTTCGCCGCCATCCGCAGGCCGTTGAAGTCCGCGGTCAGCTCCTTGCCGACCGCCGCCGTCACCAGCGCCGCCTCCGCCGCGTCGGTGACGGCGCCGCACGCCCCGTACAGGAAGAGCACCGCGTAGAGGACCCACAGGGTGCCCGTGGAGTCGACGAACAGGAGCGAGGTCAGCAGGGCACCCAGGGTCAGGTTCGTGCCGATGAGCAGGGGCCTGCGGCGGGTGCGGTCGGCGACCGTGCCCAGGAGGGGGCCGATCAGGGCCGGGGCCCAGAGGGCGAAGGTGCAGAGGGCGGCCAGGCCGTCCGAGCCGGTCAGCTCCTTGACCCAGATCCCGGAGACCAGCCACATCGCTGAGCTCCCGAAACCGGAGACCAGCACCGCGCCCAGGCAGAGGCTCGCGTCGCGGTTGCGCAGGACCCGCGTGATCGTGGATGTCATGGCAGGTGATCGTGGTTCTAAGGACCCCGGCCCGGCATAGGGCAGGTGCGGTAGATGTGGTCCTCGTTCGTCTGTCCAGCTGGCCGGCTGTCCAGCGGCTTCTGGGCGATGAGTTCCGGGGTTCCGGCCGGTCTACAGGGCAGGACAGCGGTGTCTGGGGAAGGACCGCCGAGATTCAGGGCGAGATTCTGGAGGATTCATGACGGAGACGATCGACTTCGCGCCGCAGGCCCGGCTGGTGGCAGCCGTCGCGGAAGGCGTCACCGACGAGCAGCTCGCGGGGCCCACCCCCTGCCCGGAGTACCAAGTACGCCACCTGCTGGGTCACCTGGTCGGTCTCACGGGCGCGTTCCGGGACGCCGGGCGCAAGAACCTGGGACCGCAGCTCGACCAGAACCCGGGGGATTCCCTTCCCGACGTCGGCCCCGAGTGGCGCGCCGAACTGCCAAAGCTGCTCGACGAGTTGGTGGAGGCGTGGCGGGACCCGGCCGCGTACGAGGGCATGACGAGGGCGGGCGGCGTCGATCTGCCGGGTGTCGTCGCCGGGGCCGTGGCCATGGACGAACTCGTCGTGCACGGCTGGGACCTGGCGCGCGCGACGGGGCAGGCGTACGCACCTGACGAGGCGAGCCTCGCCGTGGCGCGGGAGTTGCTCACACCCCAGGAGGGCGACGCCTCTGAGGACAGCCCGTTCGGGCCCCCGGTGCCGGTGCCGGACGACGCCTCTCTCCTCGACCGCGTGGTCGGCCTCAGCGGCCGCGACCCGGGGTGGGCGCCCGGAGCGTGACCCCCAGGGCCTCCAAGCTTTCCCCGGATCAGGTATTGATCGGGTAAAGGGTCTCGCGGGGTGGCGTGTGATGCGCGTAGACAGGCCTTGACCTGCTTGAACACACGCCCCCGCACAGACAGACCCTGATCCGGAGAATCGCTCTATGCACACGTCCCTTCGGGCGGTCGGCATCGCCACCGCCTGTGCCGTCGCCGGCGCAGCGCTGTACGGCACCGGCGCGGCCACCGCCGACAACTCCTCGGCGCGGCACACCGCCGAACCCCAGAACATCGGCCTGCTCGTCGGCGAGATCGACGACTACTACGGCGCCTACGAGGACGCCGACGGCATCTGGCACTCCTCGCCCGACAGCCCGTACGCCAAGGATCTGGCACGCATTCAGGCGAAGGCGAAGAAGGACATCCGCAAGGCCGTCGCGCACGGCGGCGGAGAGGGCGGCGGACACGGCAAGAAGCCCGCGATCGTCCTCGATGTCGACGACACCTCGCTGCTCAGCCTCGACTACGAGAAGCGCACCAACTACACCTACGACAGCGCCACTTGGGACGCGTATGTGAAGGCAGCCAAGCGTCCCGCCGTCTTCGGCATGCCCGAACTCGTCAAGTACGCCAAGAGCAAGGGCGTCGAGGTCTTCTTCCTCACCGGTCTGAGCGAGTCGCAGCGCGAGGGCGCCGTCACGAACCTCGCAAGGGCCGGGTACGACACGCAGCTCGACACCACCCACGTCTTCACCAAGGACAAGACGGCCCCGCCCGCCTACCTGAGCGGCTGCGCCACGCCCGCCAAGTGGGAGTGCACCACCGTGCAGTTCAAGGAAGGCACCCGCAAGTACATCGAGTCGACCGGCCACAACATCGTCGGCAGCTTCGGCGACCAGGTCTCCGACCTCGCCGGTGGATACGCGGACAAGACCTACAAGCTGCCGAACCCCACGTATTTCGTGGAGTAGCCCCAGTAGCCCCCCGGCAGCTTCGGCGGGCGCTCGGCATAACTAGATAGGTTGCATTCCTGACTAGGTCGCTCTACGGTCTAGGTAGCTCACATGCTCATGGGGCCGTGCGGCACGCGTCGCGCGGCCCCTTCGGGAAGGGGGACCCCACCATGACCGCCTCGCTCTCACCGGAGTTCTCGGCCGCCTCCACGGTCATCACCGCCGCACTCGGCGCCTATCTGCTGTTCGGTGAGCCCTGGCTCGGCCGCCGTCTCTACGGCTCGCTCGCCCGCCGCCGCGACACCGAACCGCGCGCCCTCGTCGGCTACTTCACCTTCGTCCTCGTCTTCTGGTGGGTCCTCGCCGCGCTCGCCGCAGTGGTCCTGCTGCTCTCGCCCGCCATGGCCGCCGCCGATCTCGGCATCGTGGCGCCCGAGTCGCCGGTGACCACGGTCGTCGTCATCGTCACGATGGGCGCGGTCACGCTGGTGTCCGGACGCAAGATGCGCGCCCTCGCCGCGGGCGGCAGGAACGTGCCGGGGCTCGCCTCCATCCGCGCGATGCTGCCGCGCACGGCACAGGAGCGGCGCCTCGCGATCGCCGTCGCCGTGACCGACGGCATCTGCGCCGAACTCGTCTACCGCGGACTCCTGATCGCCTTCGCCGTCGGCGTGCTCGACCTCAATCTCTACGTGGCAGCAGCGCTTTCGGCGCTCATCTACGCCGCCGCCGGCGTCTACCAGGGCCGCAGCGGCGTCATCGCCTTCGGCCTCGTCGGGGCGCTGTTCGCCGGGCTGTACGTGTCGACCGGCAGCCTGCTGCTGCCCATCGCCGTCCACATCGCCCTCTCCGTAAGGGACTTGACGCTCCCCGAGCCGGAGCCGGTCACCAGCTTCCCCACGTACGAGCCGATCCCGAAGGGCAACTGACCATGACCGCACCCGCCTCCGGGGGCGCGAAGACCGACCGCCGGGCCAGCTGGTTCAAGGGCGTACTCGACCTGCTCGTCCTCGCGAGCCTCACCGACGGCGAAAGCTACGGGTACGAGATCGCCAAGCTGCTCGGCGCCGCCGGCTTCGGCCAGATCAAGGGCGGCACGCTCTACCCCGTGCTCAACCGCCTCGAAGAGGCGGGCCTGGTCGCCGCCGAGTTCCGGGCCACCGAGAAGGGGCCGGGCCGGCGCTACTACTCCCTGACGGACGACGGCCGCGCCACGCTCGGCGAGCAGGGCGGGCTGTGGCTCGCCTTCGACGGCTCCGTACGTGAGGTTCTGGCGAAGGCGGGTGTGCGATGAACGAGGGTTACGTGCGCGACAGCTACCTCCTCGACCTCGCCGACCGGCTGCGGGAACTCGGGCTGCCCGCCGACCGCGTCGAGGCCACCGTCACGGATCTCGGCGCGCATCTGGACGAGTCGGGCGGGGCCGATCCGGAGGCCGAGTTCGGCCCGGTCGACGAGTTCGCCCGCGAACTGGCACCGGCCGGGGTGCAGCGGCCCGACGCCCCCGGGGCGCACGTCGAGACATGGCGGTGGACCGCCGACACGTACGTCGACGAGGAGCTGCTGAACCGCTTCGGGGGTGAGGGCTGGGAGGTCGAGCGCGTCGACGCGCTCGGCCGTTTCGTCAGCCACCGTGACCTGGAGCGCCCGCAGCGCTGGGAGTACCGCCGTGAGCTGGTCACGCGGGGGCGTGAGGGGCTCGACGAGCGGCTGGCTCCCGACGGCTGGGAGGCCTGCGGGAACTGGATCGTCTACGCGTGGTTCAAGCGGCCGCTGGCTGCGAGCCTCGGGCCGGGGGCGGAGGTGGGGTCGCCGCCGCCTGCGCCGGGGCGGCGGAACTTTCTGAGCCGCAAGTTCTACCTCCTGGTGGCCGTGATGGTCGTTGTCGTCGTTCTGGCGGGATCGGCCGTTGCCATGAAGGACGGCGACACCGACTCGGGGCTCGGCTTCGCCGGGGGGCTTCTCGTGGGGGCTCTGCCAGTGGTCGCCCTGTGGGGCCGGCAGGTCTGGCGCTCGCGCCGTTGACCCCCGTGGGGTGCCGTCACTCCCGACCGGCACCCCGCGGGCACTCCGGCTACGACTTCAGCGCCGCCGACATCATCGCCTTCGCGATCGGTGCCGCCAGGCCGTTGCCGCTGACCTCGGACCTCGCCGCGTCCGAGGACTCGACGATGACCGCCACCGCGACCTCCTTGCCGTCGCTGCCCTTGGCGTACGACGTGAACCAGGCGTACGGCGTCTTGCTGTTGTTCTCGCCGTGCTGGGCCGTGCCCGTCTTGCCGCCCACGTCCGCGCCACTGATCTGCGCGTTCGTGCCCGTGCCCTTCTCGACGACCGTCTCCATCGCCGACTGCAGCTGACTCGCCGTGCTCTCGCTCATCACACGCTCCGAGTCCGCGTCGTCGAACGAGTCGAGCACGTCGCCGTTCGAGTCGGTGATCTGGGACACCATGTGCGGCGACACCAGCTCGCCGCCGTTGGCGATCGCCCCCGAGACCATCGACATCTGCAGCGGAGTCGCCGTGACGTCGAACTGGCCGATGCCGGTCAGCGCCGTCTGGGCCTTGTCCATGTCGGACGGATACACGCTCTCGGACGCGCGTACCGGCACGTCCAGCTTGTCGGTGTTGAAGCCCATCTTCTCGGCCATCGACTTGACCTTGTCCTGGCCCAGGTCGACGGCCATCTTCGCGAAGACGTTGTTGCACGAGTACTGCAGCGCCGTACGGATCGTGGCGTTCTCACAGGGCGCGCTCGCGCTCTCGTTCTTCAGGACCGTGCGCGTGCCGGGCAGCGTGTACGGGTTCGGGCTGTCGGTCCCGGTGTCCGCCGAGCCGTAGAGCCCGTCCTCCAGGGCCGCCGCCGCGACGACCAGCTTGAACGTCGAGCCGGGCGGCAGCGGCTGCCGCAGCGCGCGGTTGACCAGCGGTTTCTCCTTGTCCTTCAGGAGCGCCTGCCACTCCTTGGAGTCCGTGGAACCGCTGATGTCCGAGGGGTCGTACGAGGGCGTCGACACCATGCCGAGGATCTTGCCCGTCTTCGGGTCGACGGCGACGGCCGCGCCCTTCTTGTCGCCGAGCGACTTGTACGCGGCCTTCTGTACGGCCGGGTCGATCGTCGTGACCACGTCACCCGGGTCGGCGCGCTTGTTGGTGAGCGTGTCCATCGGGTTCTTCAGCCGGTTGTCGGTGCCGTCGAGGACGTCCTTGTAGATGCCCTCCAGCTGCGTGGCCCCGTACACCTGCGAGCTGTAGCCCGTGACGGACGAGTACAGATCACCGTCCTTGTACGTGCGCTTGTACTTGAGGTCGCCGCCCTTCGTCCGCTCGGAGCCGGTGACGGCCGCACCGCCCACGACGATGTCGCCCAGCGGGTTCGCGTACTGCTCGATCGCGTTGCGCCGGTTCAGCTTGTCTTCCGCGAGCGCCTTCGAGTCGTAGAACTGCACCCACGTCGCCCGCGCCAGGAGGGCGACGACGAGCAGCAGCGTGAAGACCGAGGCGTGCCTGATCGTCTTGTTCATCCCGTGAAAGGACGAGCGGCGCGGAGGTATTCGTTCCGTTCTGCCGGGTTTCTTAGAGATTCCTCATACTGCGGAGCCGCCACAACGGGGGTCTCAGTCGGTGTTCATGAAGCCCGCCTCGTACGCAGCGATCACCGCCTGCGTACGGTCCCGCGCCCCCGTCTTGGCGAGCACCGAGGCCACGTGCGTCTTCACCGTCGCCGGGCCCACGCCCATCCGCCCCGCGATCTCCGCGTTGGTCAGGCCCGCGGCCATCAGCCGCAGCACCTCGCTCTCGCGCCCCGTCAGCCTGCCCACCCAGGCCGGCGGCGCGGGCTTCGCACGCGCGTGCTCGGCGGCCAGGGCGCGCACCGCGGCGGGGAACAGCAGCGAGTCGCTGCGCGCGACGAGCCGCACCGCCTGCACGAGCGAGTCCGCGTCGGCCCGCTTGAGCAGGAACCCGGAGGCGCCGGCGCGCAGCGCCTCGTACACGTAGGAGTCGTTCTCGAACGTCGTCACGACCACGATGCGCGGCGGCTCCGCCTGCGTCCGCAGGATCTGCTCCGTGGCCCGGATGCCGTCGATCTCCGGCATGCGCACGTCCATGAGCACCACGTCGGGCCGCAGCTCGCGCACGACGGACACCGCCTCGGCGCCGCTCGCCGCCTCGCCGACGACCTCCAGATCGGGCTCGGCGGAGAGGATCACGCGCAGGGCGGTGCGCACCATGCGCTCGTCGTCGGCGAGCACGATGCGGATCGGGCCGACTGCCGTCTCGGTCATGCGGGTCCCTTCAGGGGAAGTCGTACGTTCAGTCGCCAGCTGCCGTCCGCCGGTCCTGCCTGGGCGGTGCCGCCCAGGAGCCGGGCACGATCGGTGATGCCGCGCAGGCCGTGGCCGCCGCCGGGGCGGGAGGCGGGGGCGCCGTGGGGCAGCGGGTTCTCCGCGAGGATCTCCAGGTCGGTGCCGTCGAGCGCGATCCGGAGGGTCACCGGGGCGTCGGGGTCCGCGTGGCGCAGCGCGTTGCTCAGGCTCTCCTGGACGATGCGGTACGCCTCGCGGGACACCATCGCGGGCAGGGCGTCCGGTCCTTCGGGGCCGAGATCGACCGTGGCCCGCACCCGCAGGCCGCCCGCGCGGGTGCGCTTGAGGAGCCCGTCGAGATCGGCCGAGAGCGTCGGGGCGGGTGCGGTCGGACTCGTCCGGTCGCCGCCGCCCTCCCGCAACACCCCAAGCACCGCGTCGAGTTCGCCCACCGTGCGCCGGGTCGTCTCCTCGATGGCGGCAAGGGCCTCGCGGACGAACTCCGGGTCACGGTCCAGGACCCTGCGGGCGGCGCTCGCCTGGAGCGTGACCGCGCTCAGGGCGTGGCCCACCGAGTCGTGCAGCTCCCGGGCGAGGCGATTGCGCACGGCGAGGTCCGCGGCGCGCTGCTCGGCCGCCGCGAGCCGGTCGGCGGACGAGGGCCCGAGGAGTGCGGGCGCCCAGCGCGCGAGCAGGCCCCCGGCCGCCGCCGCGCACCCAGCGAGCGCGACGAGGGAGAGGATCCCGATGGCCGGGGCGAGCGCCAGCATCCAGGTCTCGCCGAAGACTTCGGGCATCCCGATCCGGCTGTCCCGCAGTGCCGCGGCGAACGGCAGCGCGATCAGCACCGCCGCGAACGGCGGCAGGGCGAGGGACATTCCGCTGATGACCCCGCCGAACCCGAGGTGCAGCGTGAACCACGCGACGGTGCGGCCGCGCGCCTGCCGGGACCGTGCGGGCCCGTCGGCGAGCGCGTCGCCCGGCACGTCGCACAACGCGCGTACGGCGGCCACCGACATGGGCCGTGTGAGCGGGAAGAGCGCGGTGATCGCGGCCAGCGGCAACCCCACCGCGAACGCCGTGAGTTGCGAGGTGAGCGAGCCGAGCACGTTGTCCTCGCCGAGCAGCGGCCCGACCACGACGGAGCCCACGAAGACGTACGGCATGGCGAGCGCGCCGCCGAGGATCAGGTGAATCCAGCGGCGCCGCGTCCGCCGCCCGAACAGGGCCGGGAGGGCTGCCGCGAGTGTCCTCACGCCGGCTGCCGCGGGGCAGGGACGGCCGCGCCCGCCCGCTCCTTGAAGAAGACCACCCCGAGGGTGGCCACCAGTGCCCCGACGATCATCTGGACAGAGTAGGTCAGGAGCATCGCCGCCGTCGGCTGCCGGGCGATGTCTTCCTCGCCGAGGACCGAGGCGAACAGCAGCCAGCCGCCCCAGCAGGCGACCGCGCCCGAGCCGAGCCAGGCCAGTGCGAGCGGCACCTTGACGGGCAGCGCGGGAGCCCGCCGGAAGGTGAGGAGCAGACCGCCGGCGACCGCGGAGCCGAGGTAGATCATGTCCATCGCTTCGAGGACGTAGAAGTCGGTCGTACGCTCGTCGATCCGCGCCTCGCTGAGGCCGGCCGTGGAGCCGGTGACCCAGAGAAGGTGCATGACCAGGGGTGCGAGGGCGAGGAGGGCGGCGGCGAGGGCGACACCCCGCGGAAGGCTCCGGCGGCCGGGCGCTCCAGGCAGGTCCCGGACGAGGCCCCGCCACACGTGGCCCCAGCGGTCTCGCGCGTAGAGCACGAACAAAGCGCCGAGGGCGAGGCCTTGGATGATGAAGCCGCCGTAGACGACGCCGAAGACCCACTCGTGGAGGAAGGCCCCGCTGTCGCCGCCGCCCTGTGAGGGGCTGTTGACGCTGCCGCCGAGTGCCTTGACCAGGAGCTGGAGCGGGAACCCGGCCATGATCGGCGTGAGTAGACCGGTGGCGGCCCACATGGGGAACGCGAGCAGCCAGGCGGGGGTGCGCAGGCCCCAGGGGCGGGTCAGGAGCAGCGCGAGGACGATGACGCTCGCGTCCATCAGCAGGGTGAGACCGTTGGCGAAGATCATGGTGGTGCGGTGCTCGAGGAGGCTGCTGTCCTCGGGGATGCCGATGTGACTTCCCGCGATCCACGCGATCTTCAGGGTGAGGTACGGGAGGGCGGCGAGGATGGCGACGGTGCGCAGGGCCTGTCTCATGCGCCCCAGCCTTCCGGCGGAGGGACCCGGGCACCTCCTGCCAGGCGATGATCCGGGTCCGCCGTGCGGGGGAGGGGCCGGATCGATCAACCCGTCCGGCGTTCGAGGACGAACTTGGCGGAGCCGGTGATCGACGGTGCGCGAGGCTCCTACGCCAGCACCAACACCGCCTCGTCAATTTCCTCGCCCCGCGCATGCGCGAAGCCCCGCGACGCGGCGGTCACCCGGAAGCCACACTTCTCCAGTACCCGCAAGGACCCCGCGTTGTCCGCCGCGGCCCGTGCGTACAGCGGGCGCTCCGGCACCTCCGTGAGGAGAGCCCGCAGCGCGGCCGTGGCCAGCCCCCGGCCCCAGTAATAGCGGTCGATCCAGTACGTGACCTCCCGCTCGCCCGGCTCCCCGTACACCGCCGCGCTGCCCACCACGTCGCCGTCCGCGATGACCGTCCGCACGACCACGTCGGCCGACTCCCTGAGCCCCTTCCAATGGGCTTCAAAAAGCGCGCGGTCCGCCGACTTCGGCGACGTGAACGCGGCGACGCGGGTGGCCTCCGGATCGTTCATCTGCCGGTAGAAGACCGGGAGATCACTGTCGTGCACCGGTCGCAGACTGACATCCATGCTCATCGTGCTCCTGCTCGGGCTCTCCATGCTCAGAGCCTACGAGTCGCCAGTGTCAGCCGGTCCCGAGCGTCGAACAACGCGTCTTTCACCATCTGTTCGTGCGCCGGCGTCAGCCGCGCCACCGGCACGGAGCAGCTGATCGCGTCCCGCGCGGGCGTGCGGTACGGGATCGCGACGCCGAAGCAGCGCAGGCCGAGCGTGTTCTCCTCGCGGTCCACCGCGAAGCCCTGCTCGCGGACCGTGTGCAGCTCATCGATCAGCTTCTCGCGGTCGGTGATCGTGTGCTCGGTCAGCGCGGGCAGCGTCTCCGGGAGCATCTTGCGGACCTGCTCGTCGGTGTGGGTGGCGAGGAGCGCCTTGCCCAGGGACGTCGAGTGCGCGGGGAGGCGGCGGCCCACCCGCGTGAAGGGCCGCAGGTAGTGCTGCGACTGGCGCGTGGCCAGGTAGACGACGTTCGTGCCGTCCAGGCGCGCCAGGTGGATCGTCTCCGTGGTGTCGTCCGAGAGGCGGTCCAGCGTCGGCCGCGCCGCCGCCACCACCTCGTCACCGTCGATGTACGAGGTGCCGACAAGGAGGGCCCGTACCCCGATGCCGTACCGCGTGCCGGTCGCGTCCGTCTCGACCCAGCCGAGCTCCACCAGCGTACGAAGGAGCATGTAGAGGCTGGACTTGGGGTAACCGACGGCTTCCTGGACGGCGGCCAAAGAGTGCATTCCGGGACGTCCCGCGAAATACTCGAGCAACTCAACCGTCCGCACAGCGGACTTGACCTGTGCCCCGCCAGTCTCGCCAGCCGACATCGCCCTTGACCCCTTAGTTCGACGAGAAATAGTCTCCGAAGTCTCCGGTTCATCATCGGAGACAGCGTTCAGCATATCGAACAGCCCAGGTGGGTGGCAGCACATCTGTGGCATCACCTCTGGAGGACCCCGCGGTGGCAGCAGCACCAGTCTGGAGTGTCGACCCCCGAACCGGGAAGCAGCGCGAACAGGTTGCGGTCGAAGCCACAGTCCAGGAGGTGGACCAGGCGGTGCGTGCCGCCCTGGCCGCCAAGGACGCCCTGGCCGACCGCGGCGTACGCGCCGCCTTCCTGCGCTCCGCGGCCGAACTGCTCGACGCGGCCAAGGACCACCTGGTGGAGGCAGCGGACGCGGAGACCGCGCTCGGTCCCGTCCGGCTCACCGGTGAACTCGCCCGCACCTGCTACCAGTTGCGGGCCTTCGCGGACATCGTCGACGAGGGCGGCTTCCTGGGCGTCGTCATCGACCACCCCGACAGCAGCGCCACGCCACCCATCCCCGACCTGCGGCGCTACAAGATCCCGCTGGGCGTCGTGGCCGTCTACTCCGCGTCCAACTTCCCCTTCGCCTTCTCCGTCCCCGGCGGCGACACCGCGAGCGCGCTCGCCGCGGGCTGCCCCGTGGTCGTCAAGGCGCACCCGGACCACCCGGCCACCTCCGAGCTGGTGGCGTCGACGCTGCGCCGGGCCGCGGCCCGGCACGACATCCCCGAGGGCGTCCTCGGCCTCGTGCACGGCTTCGAAGCGGGCATCGAGCTCGTCAAGCACCCCCTGGTGTCCGGCGCTGGCTTCACGGGCTCCATCCGCGGCGGCCGCGCCCTCTTCGACGCGGCGGCGGCACGCCCCGTGCCGATTCCCTTCCACGGGGAGCTCGGCTCGCTCAACCCGGTCGTCGTGACCGAGGCCGCGGCCGTCGAACGCGCCGAGGAGATCGGCTCCGGTCTCGCGGGCTCGATGACGCTCGGCGTCGGCCAGTTCTGCGTCAAGCCCGGCCTGGTCTTCGCGCCGGCCGGCGCGGGCGGCGACCGGCTCCTGAAGTCCCTGACGGAGGCGGTCAGCGACACCGAGGCCGGGGTGCTCCTCGACCACCGGATGCGGGACAACTTCGTGGCGGGCGTGCGTGAGCGCGTCGAACTGCCGGACGTGGACGCGCCGGTGACGCCGGGCGCGGGCAGCGAGCACACGGTGAGCGCGGGCTTCCTGACGGTCCCCGCGGCGAAGCTCGCCTCCGAGGGCGAGCACGACCTGCTCCTGGAGGAGTGCTTCGGGCCGGTGACGGTCGTCGCGCGGTACGAGGACGACGCGGAGATCACCGCCGCCCTCACCCGGCTCTCCGGCAACCTCACGGCCACGGTGCAGCTGTCCGCCGAGGAGGCCGCGGGCCAGGGGCGCGGGGCCGCGCTGCTCGCCGAACTGACGCCGCTTGCCGGACGCCTGCTGGTCAACGGCTGGCCGACCGGGGTCGCGGTGGCGCCCGCGCAGCACCACGGCGGGCCCTACCCCGCGACGACGTCCACCTCCACCTCCGTGGGCGGTACGGCGATCGAGCGCTGGCTGCGGCCCGTGGCGTACCAGAACACACCGGAAGCGCTGCTCCCGCCCGAGTTGCGTGACGACAATCCGCTGGGGCTCCCGCGGCGCTACGAAGGGCGCCTGGAACACTGACGTCCATGGACGTCAACATCCCCGAACTGCCCTTCTCCTTGCGCACGTACGGACCCGACGGCAACTGGTCGTACGAGGACGGTGTGCTCACCGGCTGGGCGGGCGCCCGGCAGGACCGCTTCGTGCCGCCGACGGGCGAGGCGCTCGACCCCGCGTCGGACGCGCCTCGCCTGCTCGGTGCGCCCGAGGGCGACTTCCAGCTGATCGCGCGGGTGACGGTCGGTTTCGCGGCGGCGTTCGACGCGGGCGTCCTGTACCTGCACGTGGGCGACCGGGAGTGGGCCAAGCTCTGCCTGGAGCGGTCACCGGACGAGGCGACGGTCTGCACGGTCGTCACCCGCGGCCGTTCCGACGACGCGAACGCGTTCGTGGTGGACGGCAGCAGCGTCTGGCTCCGGATCAGCCGCACGGGCTCGGCGTTCGCCTTCCACGCCTCCCTGGACGGCGAGCGCTGGACGTTCGTGCGGATCTTCTCGCTGGGCGAGGAGAAGGCGGCGGGCGCGGCCCTGGTCGGCTTCATGGCGCAGTCGCCGGTGGGGGAGGGATGCGTGGTGACGTACGACGGCATCGAGTTCCGCCCGAACTGGCCCCAGGGTCTGCGGGACGGCTCGTAGGGGCGGGGCTCCGGCCCGCCCGGCGTTCGCACGCCCGGTTCGGGCCGCCTCGGAACTCAAGGCGCCCGGATCACGTCTATGGCAGCGTGATCCACTCAGTACTCCCCACGACGATGCGGACCATGATGCCGACCGTCATACGCAGCGCCCTCGCCGCCGACGCCCCGGCCCTCGCGGCCCTGCATGCCCGCGCCCGCGCCACGTACTACCCCGAGGGGCTGCCGGACGAAGCCGTCGACGGGGCGGCGATGTGGCGGGCGGGCATCGAGCGCCGCGGCGGGCATGTGCTGTGCGCGGTCCGCGAGGGTCGGATCGTGGGCATCGCCTCGTTCCGTACGCCCGACGGCGAGGCCGCGGGCAGCGTGACGCTCTTCCAGTTCCACGTCGACCCCGACCGCTGGCGTGCGGGGGTCGGCGCGGCGCTGCACGCCGCGTGCGTGGAGGAGTGGCGGGCGGACGGCATCCGGGAGGCCTCCCTGGACGTCCACCGCGAGAACACGCGGGCCCAGGCCTTCTACGCCCGCCACGGCTGGCAGGAGGCGGAGCCCGGCGAGGGCGCGGGCACGCATCTGCGGATGCGGCTTTCCGTGCCGGCCGGGGACGGGGAATGAGCGGGACAAGTCGTACGTTCTTCAACTGACCGGAGGGACCCTCCGCACACCGTTCGATTGAAGAGAGCTAGTCACATGCGCGTCGAGATCTGGTCCGATATCGCCTGTCCCTGGTGCTATGTCGGCAAGGCACGCTTCGAGAAGGCCCTCGCCGCCTTTCCGCACCGCGACGACGTCGAGGTGGTGCACCGCTCCTTCGAGCTGGACCCCTCGCGCGCCAAGGGCGACAGCGGGCTCGTGATCCCGATGCTCGCCAAGAAGTACGGCATGAGCGAGGAGCAGGCCCGGGAGGCCGAGCGGAACCTCGGTGTGAACGCCTCGTCCGAAGGACTCGACTACCTCACCGAGGGCCGCGACCACGGCAGTACCTTCGACATGCACCGCCTGCTGCACTTCGCCAAGGAGCAGGGCAGGCAGGACGAGCTGCTCGGGCTCCTCTACCGCGCCAACTTCGCCGAGGAGCGCTCCGTCTTCGACGACGACGAGCGGCTCGTGGAGCTCGCGGTCGCGGCCGGTCTCGACGCGGACGCGGCCCGCGAGGTGCTCGCCGACCCCTCCCGGTACGCCGACGACGTACGCACCGACGAGCGCGAGGCCGCCGAGCTCGGCGCTAACGGCGTGCCGTTCTTCGTCCTCGACCGCAAGTACGGCATCTCCGGCGCCCAGCCCGCCGATGTCTTCACGCAGGCCCTGGAGCAGGCGTGGGACAGCCGTTCGCCGCTCACCACGCTCGCGGACGGCGACGCCTGCGGCCCCGACGGCTGCGCGGTCCCGCAGGCCTGAACCCATCGGTGATGGACGTGGGTGCGACGGGGCGCGAGAGTTGTTCCCATGGGGAACATCAACGGCGCTGAGTTCGCGCCCACGTCGACGTATCTGAACACAGCGAGCTGCGGCCTGCTGCCGGCCAGGGCCGTCGAGGCGATCCAGGGCCTCGCGGCGGAGAACGGCGCGGGCAGACGCGGCGGCTCGGGCGACTTCGGGATCGTGCAGGCCGCCCGTGAGTCCTTCGCACGGCTCGTCGGAGTGCCGCACGCGCGCGTGGCCAACGGCGGATCGGTCGCCGTGCACGCCGGACTGATCGCGGCGGCGCAGCGGCCGGGCTCCGAAGTCCTCTTCCCCGAGGGCGACTTCAGCTCGATCATCAACCCCTTCGTGGTGCGCGGCGACCTCAAGATCCGCTACGCGCCCCTGGAGGACCTCGCCGGGGCGATCCGCCCCACCACGGCCCTCGTCGTGTACTCCGTCGTCCAGTCGGCCGACGGCCGGATCGCCGATGACGCGGCGGTGCGCGAGGCCGCCGCCGCCCACGGCGCCCGTACCCTCAACGACGCGACGCAGGCGGCGGGTTGGCTGCCCTTCGACGCGAGCCTGTACGACTACACCGTCACCGGTGCCTTCAAGTGGCTGCTCTGTCCGCGCGGCACGTCGTTCCTCACGGTGAGCGAGGAGGCGCAGGAGTCCCTCGTCCCGCTGCACGGCGGCTGGCTCGCGGCGGCGGAGAGCTGGAACGCCACCTACGGCCCGCTCGCCCAACTTGCCCCCGACGCGCGCCGGTTCGACGAACCGCCCGCTTTCCTCGCCTACCACGGCGCGGCCCAGGCGCTCGCATACCTGGAGGAGACCGGAATCGAAGCGGTCCACGCCCATGACACGGCGCTTGCGGCCCGCTATCGCGCCGGGCTCGCGGAGCTGGGCCACGAGCCGGTGCCCGGTGCGTCCCCCATCGTCTCCGTACCCGGACTCGCCGACAGGGAGGAGCAGTTGAGCAGGGCCGGGATCATTACATCCGCACGGGCGGGACACCTGAGGGCCTCGTTCCATCTGTACAACACCGAGGCGGACGTGGACCGCATCCTCGACGTGCTCTCCGGCTGAACCCTGGCGTGCCTGACCGTCGCGAGGGAGGGGCCGAGATGGCCTGGATCCTGGGGAGCGGGGCGGAGTCGGCGAGCGCGGGGCATGTCCTGACCCGGGCGGCTTCCCTGGCCTGGCTCTAGGGCCGCCGCAGGGGCCCCGGCCCTTATGCGCCGCCGCGTCTCGCCTCCAGGGGGCAGTCCGCCGTCTCCGTGCACAGGTTGGTCTCCACCTTGCCCAGGAGCCGCGCCAGCTCCGCCCGCTCCGTCTCGTCCAGGCCCGCCAGCGTGTGGGTCTCCAGTTCGCCCCAGGCCCGCTCCACCTGCGCCAGGAGGCCGCAGCTCGTGTCCGTGGCCTCGACCAGGACGGCCCGGCGGTCGTCCGGATCGGGGCGGCGGCGCACGTGTCCCGCCTGTTCGAGGCGCTGCAGCATCTTCGTGACCGTCGACGGGTCCAGGTCGACCGCCCTGATGAGTTCCGACTGCCGTACCGGCCCCGCGTCCCAGAGGTACATCATCACGAACTCCTGGCCGGGGTAGAGCCCGAGCCCCTTCAGCGCCTTGCCCGCCGCGATCCGGTGCAGCCGGGCGACACGGCTCACGGTGTGACTGACGGGCCCCTGCCGCGCGGCGGTAGGGAGCTCGGTACAGGCGGGGTCGGAGTCGGGGGCGGCCAAGTCGTTCATCGGGGCTCCAGCAGTGGGGTCAGCGGTGGCGTTCCACGTGTTCCAGAATATTAGCTTGGTCGGCCAAGGAATGAGTTACAGTGGCGCTCGGTTCCATTACTTGGCCGACCAATAACTTTCCCCTGGGGGCATCAGATGACCACCGCGTTCGACTCCCTCGACCTCGCGGGCACCCCGCTCGCCAACCGCATCGCCCTGGCTCCCATGACCCGGAGCCGGGCGGGCGAAGGCGGCACCGCCACGGAACTCACCGCCGAGTACTACGCCCAGCGCGCGTCGGCCGGCCTGATCATCACGGAGGGCATCCAGCCCTCCGCGGTCGGTCAGGGCTATCCGGACACCCCGGGCCTGCACTCCGACGAACAGGTCGCGTCATGGCGCAAGGTCACCTCCGCGGTGCACGCCGCGGGCGGCAGGATCTTCGCCCAGATCATGCACGTGGGCCGCATCGGCCACCCCGTACTGCTCCCCGACGGCCTGGTGAACGTGGCCCCCTCGCCCGTCGCGGCCCAGGGCCAGGTCTACACGGCCGAGGGCCCGAAGGACTTCGTCACGCCCCGCGAGCTCACAGGGGAGGAGATCCGCGCGACCATCGCCGACTTCGTGACCGCGGCCCGCAACGCCATCGACGCGGGCTTCGACGGGGTCGAACTGCACGGCGCCAACGGCTACTTGATCCACCAGTTCCTGGCGCCCGGCTCCAACAAGCGCACCGACGAATGGGGCGGCACCCCCGAGAACCGCATCCGCTTCGCGGTCGAGACCGCCAGGGCCGTCTCCGCCGAGATCGGCGCCGCCCGCACCGGACTGCGCCTGTCGCCCGGCAACCCCTTCAACGACATCTCCGAGCCGCAGCACGAGCTCGAAGCGACGTACACCGCGCTGGTGAAGGAGCTGAGCGCCCTGGACCTGGCGTACCTGCACGTCATGGAGGTGGGCCCGATCCGCGACCTGGTGACCACCCTGCGCCAGGGCTTCAACGGGCCCTTCATCCTGAACCCCGCGACCGAGGGCTCCACCGGGCCCGACGCGCTCGCCCTCGTCGAGGACGGCACCGCCGACGTCATCGCGTTCGGCGCGCTGTTCCTGGCCAACCCGGACCTGCCGGCCCGCCTCAAGGCCGAAGGCCCGTACAACACGCCTGACCCGTCCACCTTCTACGGCGGCACGGAGAAGGGCTACACGGACTACCCGTCGCTGTAAGCACGGAGCCCGGAGCCCACAACCCCAGAGCCAACAAGCAAGTGTGGCCCGGCACCCCCAGGTGCCGGGCCAACTCGCGTACGAGACTGCTTACTTCACCGGGGTGAAGTCCCGAGCCCCAATGTATTCCGGCCGCCGGACCGGCGCCGCGAACGGCTCCACCGCCGTGTTCTCCACACTGTTGAACACGATGAAGACGTTGCTTCGCGGGAAGGGCGTGATGTTGTCCCCCGAACCGTGCATGGCATTGCAGTCGAACCAGGTCGCGGAGCCCGCCTCACCGGTGAAGAGCCGGATGCCGTAGTCCGAGGCGAGGCTGGTGAGCGTCTCGTCCGAGGGAATGCCCGCGTCCTGCATCTGCAGGGACCGCTTGTAGTTGTCCTTCGGCGTCGCGCCTTCACAGCCGAGGAACGTCTTGTGCGACCCCGGCATGATCATCAGGCCGCCGTTGGTGTCGTGATTCTTGGTGAGCGCGATGGAGACGGAGACGGTCCGCATGTTCGCGAGTCCGTCCTCGGCGTGCCAGGTCTCGAAGTCGGAGTGCCAGTAGAACCCCGAGGCCCCGAAGCCGGGCTTGACGTTGATCCGGGACTGGTGGACGTACACGTCGGAACCCAGGATCTGCCGGGCCCGACCCACCACGCGCGGATCGGCGGCGAGCTTCGCGAACAGCTCGCTGATCTTGTGCACCTCAAAAATGGTGCGGATCTCCTGGGAGCGCGGCTCCACGATCGAGCGCTCGTCCGCCCGCATCGTGGGGTCGTCGATCAACCGCGAGAGCTCCGCGTGGTAGACGCTCACCTCGTCAGGGGTGATGAGCTGGTCGATCGCCAGGAATCCGTCCCGGTCGAACCCCGCCAGTTCGTCGGCCGTGATCGGCCCCGGCGTACCCGGCTCGGACCACACGACGGGGTCCTTGCGCTCGATGAGGACCTCTTCGGTGCCTCGCGTCGGGTACAGATCGGCGGTGCGTTCGGGTGCGGTGGTCATGGTGTTGCCTGCCTCTCCTCTCGTACGGCCCTTTCCGGGATGTACACCCCCGCCGCCCAGAGGAAAGGGCGGCGAGGGAGATTCTTGGGGCGTGCTCCGGCTAGGCCGGTTCCGGCTCCGTGAGCAGCGGGTACACGCCGTTCTCGTCGTGGTCCTCACGACCCGTGACGGGCGGGTTGAAGACACAGATGCAGTGGAAGTCCTCCTTGATCCGCATCGTGTGCTTCTCGTGCCCGTCGAGCAGGTACATGGTGCCCGGCGTGATCGTGTACTTCTCGCCGGTCGTGTCGTCGGTCAGCTCGGCCTCGCCCTTGGTGCACACGACGGCCTCGATGTGGTTGGCGTACCACATCGACGTCTCCGTACCCGCGTACAGGATGGTCTCGTGGACCGAGAAGCCCACCCGCTCCTTGGCGAGGACGATGCGCTTGCTCTCCCAGGTTCCGGACGCGGACTTCACGTGCCGGTCGGTGCCTTCAATGTCCTTGAACGAACGGACGATCACGGTGAGTTGGTTCCTTTTCTCTTACGGGGGTGAGGACGCGGCCCTGTGGCCGCTCAGGCGGTCTCGCGCACAGCGCGGGCGAGCGTACGAAGTCCTTCGTCCAGCTCGTCGGCGGTGATCGTCAGCGCCGGGAGGAGCTTGACGACCTCGCTCTCGGGGCCGGAGGTCTCGATCAGCAGACCGAGCTCGAAGGCGCGCTTGGCGATGGCGCCCGCGCGTGCCTTGTCGATGAACTCCATGCCCCAGACCAGGCCGCGGCCGCGGTACTCCTTGATGGCGCCGGGGTTCTCGTCGACGATCGCGGCGAAGGCCTCCTCGACCTGCTCGCCACGGGCACGGGTCTGCTTCTCCATGGCCGGGCCGTCGGACCAGTAGGTCTCCAGGGCGGCGGCGGCCGTGACGAACGCCGGGTTGTTGCCGCGGAAGGTGCCGTTGTGCTCGCCCGGCTCCCAGATGTCCAGCTCGGGCTTGAACAGCGTCAGGGCCATCGGCATGCCGTAGCCGCTGATGGACTTGGACACCGTCACGATGTCCGGCGTGATGCCCGCCTCCTCGAAGGAGAAGAACGCGCCGGTACGGCCGCAGCCCATCTGGATGTCGTCGACGATGAGCAGCATGTCCCAGCGCTCGCACACGTCGGCGAGCTTGCGGAGCCACTCGGCGCGGGCGACGTTGATGCCGCCCTCGCCCTGCACCGTCTCGACGATCACGGCGGCGGGCTGGTTGAGGCCGGAACCCTGGTCCTCGAGCAGACGCTCGAACCAGACGAAGTCGGGGGTCGTGCCCTCGAGGTAGCGGTCGAAGGGCATCGGCGTGCCGTGCACCAGCGGGATGCCGGCGCCGGCGCGCTTGAAGGCGTTGCCGGTCACGGCGAGCGAGCCGAGCGACATGCCGTGGAACGCGTTCGTGAACGACACGATCGACTCGCGGCCCTTGACCTTGCGGGCCAGCTTCAGCGCGGACTCGACGGCGTTGGTGCCCGTCGGGCCCGGGAACATGACCTTGTACGGCAGGTCACGGGGGCGCAGGATGATGTTCTGGAACGACTCCAGGAACGCGCGCTTGGCGGTCGTCGACATGTCGAGGCCATGGACGACGCTGTCGCGCTCCAGGTAGTCGATCAGGGCGCGTTTGAGGACCGGGTTGTTGTGGCCGTAGTTGAGCGAGCCGGCCCCGGCGAAGAAGTCGAGGTACGAGTGGCCGTCCTCGTCGAACATGCGGCTGCCCTGCGCACGGTCGAAGACAGTGGGCCAACCGCGGCAGTAGCTGCGCACCTCCGACTCCAGGGTCTCGAAGACGCTCAGGTCGGGCTGGGTGATGGTCACAGCAGATCTCCTGGGAGATGGAAAGACGTGGGAGGTGGGGGGATGACTGGTGGTGCGTGGGGGGATCGGCGGAACTCAGCCGACCGGCTCGACCGGTTCGATCTGCGCGACTTTCCCGGTCTGGGCTATCGGCTCGATGAGGAACAGGACCTCGGGCTCGTGCCCCTCGTCGGGGAAGAGCCCGGCGTCGAAGAGCACCGTGCGCTCGACGGACGCTCCGTGGCGCTGTGCGTACGAGGTGAAAAGCCGCTGGGACGGTGCGTTGTCCGGCGTGATGGTCGTTTCGACCGAGACCAGCTCCCGGTCGGCGGCGACCTTGGCGGTAAGGCCGTCGAGCAGTGCACCGGCAAGGCCGCGGCCGCGGTGCGCCTGGTCGACGGCCACCTGCCAGACCACCAGGGTGCGCGGCCGCTCGGGCCGGATGTAGCCGGTGATGAACCCGGCGGGCTCACCGTTCGCGTCCCTGGCCACCACGGAGGTCGCCGCGAAGTCACGGCACCACAGCAGGTAGCTGTACGAGGAGTTGAGGTCCAACACCTTCGAGTCGCGGGCGATGCGCCAGATGGCGGCACCGTCGGCGACGTCGGGGGTGTCGAGGCGCAACCCCTCGGGCATTTCCAGGGAATTCGCTAGCAGGTCGGTCGGTAGATCGGCTTGTGCAGCGGTCATGCGGATTGAATTTACCGAGCAATTTCTCGAATTGCATCGGCGGGAGGGGTTACGTAAGAGCGTTCGATGTGTTATCACGCGGGGGTGCGCGCCCGCAGGAAACCTCGGCAGTTTGGCCTGATTTGATGGGGTCATACGGAACAAAGCGGGCACGATGTGGAGTACGTCACAGAACCGTAACTCCCTCGAAGCATGTCCGGATTGTGAGACTTGGTGTTGTTGAAACCTTAGTGTTTAGGTCTCCGGAAAGCGGGCAGAAGAATACGGGAAGCTGTGCTGATAAAGAGGGCTGTGCTCATAAGTGGGCTGTGCCCAGAAGTGGATAAAGAAGCGGTGAGAATTCGTCCGTGAATTTACGTAGAGTATTTACGGCCCCGTTACGACCACTTCCTGCTCGCACATGCGCCTCAGGCCCAGGGTGAAGCTCCCCGTCGGCCACCTGCCGCCTACCGCCAGGCGGCCGTCACCGCGCGCCGGGCCGCTTCGAGGTCGACCGTGAGCCCGGCCTCGCCCATCGCGGCGCCCAGTGCGGCCAGCGAGGCGTGCACGACGCCACGGGTCGCGTCGGGACCGTAGTGGTTCACCCGGATCATCTCCGCGGCGAGGGCGCCACCACCGGCGACCAGCGGAAGCACCGGGTCCGCGGCGAGTGCCTTGGTGACGAGCAGCGAGGCGTCGACGCCCTCCGGGGCCCGCAGGGTCGTGGCGACCGGAGCCGCGTCCTTCGCCTCATGGACGTACGGGGTCAGGCCGCCGCCCAGGGCAAGCGCGCCCGCGCGCGTCGCCGCGGCGGCGGTCGCGTGCCGTGCCGTCAGCGCGTCAAGACCCTCCGCCTCGATGCGCTCCACACACGCCTCGAGGGCGAGCATCTCCAACTGGGCCGGGGCGTGCAGCAGCGCCTTGCGGCCACCGTCGATCCAGCGCTCCTTCCAGTCCAGGAGGGAGAGGTACGAGCGGCGCGGCGCCCGCGGATTGGCGGCCAGGCGCGTCCAGGCCCGCTCGCTCACGGAGACGGCCGAGACACCCGCAGGGCCACCCATCGCCTTCTGCGCGCCGATCACGCACAGGTCCACGCCCCACGCGTCCGGAAGCAGCGGCTCGGCGGCCACCGAGGCGACGGCGTCGAGCATGAAGAGGGCGCCGTGCTCGCGCACGACCTCACCGATCTCGGCGACGGGGTTGGTGTTGCCGGTCGCGGCCTCGGCGTGCACGAGCGAGACGAAGTCGATCTCGGGGTGCGCGGTGAGGGCCTCGCGCACCTGCTCGGCGGTGACGGCCGTGTGGAAGGGCACGGCGAGATCGACGACGGTCGCGCCGCAGTCCCGCAGCCAGTTCCCGAAGGTCTGCCCGTAAGGGCCGGTGATGACGTTCAGCGCGGTCGTGCCCGGCTGGGCCGCACCCCGGATACAGCCCTCCAGGGGCAGCAGCGCCTCGCCCTGCATGATCACGACGTCCTGCTCGGTGGAGAGCAGCCCGGCGACGCGCTCCTCGATGGAGGCGAAGTGCCGGGCACTCAAGGGGGCCAGGTCAAGGAATGGATGCGTCGTCACATGTGTCGTCACGGTGCTGTTCACTTCGCTGCTCACTTCGCTCACGAGTTCGTTCGGGCTGCCGGACCGAGCGTACCGACAGGCTCCTAAGCTGCTGTACATGAGCGATCACACGGTGCTGCACGTGAAGGGGCGGGTGCTCGTCGGCCCTGAGGAGGTCCGGGACGAATTGTGGGTGGTCGGGGGCCGGGTGACGTACGACCGCCCGTCGCGGGCGGCGGATATCACGACGATCGAGGGCTGGACGCTTCCCGGCCTGGTCGACGCGCACTGCCACGTGGGCCTGGACGCGCACGGCCCGGTGGAGCCGGAGGTGGCCGAGAAGCAGGCGCTGACCGACCGCGAGATCGGCACCCTCCTCATCCGTGACGCGGGTTCACCGTCCGACACCCGCTGGATCGACGACCGCGACGACCTGCCCCGAATCATCCGGGCGGGCCGCCACATCGCGCGTACGCGCCGCTACATCCGCAACTACGCCCACGAGATCGAGCCCGCCGACCTCGTCGCGTACGTCGCCCAGGAGGCCCGGCGCGGTGACGGCTGGGTCAAGCTGGTCGGCGACTGGATCGACCGCGACGCCGGAGACCTGACGGCGTGCTGGCCCCGGCCCGAGGTGGAGGCGGCGATCGCCGAGGCGCACCGCCTGGGCGCACGGGTGACGGCGCACTGTTTCGCCGAGGACTCCCTGCGGGACCTGGTGGAGGCGGGCATCGACTGCATCGAGCACGCCACCGGCCTGACCGAGGAGACCATTCCGCTCTTCGCCGAGCGGGGCGTCGCGATCGTCCCGACCCTGGTGAACATCGCGACGTTCCCGCAGCTCGCCGATGGCGGCGAGTCGAAGTTCCCCAAGTGGTCGCGGCACATGCGGCGGCTGTACGAGCGCCGCTACGACACCGTGCGGGCCGCCTACGACGCGGGCGTGCCGGTGTACGCGGGCACCGACGCGGGCGGTTCGCTGGCGCACGGCCTGGTCGCCGGCGAGGTGGCCGAGCTGCGGCTCGCCGGAATCCCGGCGGTGGACGCCCTGTCGGCGACGACCTGGGGAGCGAGGTCCTGGCTGGGACGCCCCGGTCTGGTGGAGGGAGCCCCGGCGGACCTGGTGGTGTACGGCGCCGACCCGCGGGAGGACGTCGGGGTACTGGCCGCGCCGCGGAGGGTGGTGCTGAACGGGAGGGTGGTGGGGTAGGGCGCTCGCTCCTCTTGCCTCATCCCCGCTCCCAGAGGGCCGGGGTGTGGGGCGGAGCCCCAGCCTCGGGAAGGGGCGGGGTGGGGGAGAAGAAGGCCCCGTCCACCAGCACCGGCACCCCCTCCGAACCCCCCAGTTCCACCGCCACCGCCACATCCGCCGCGAAGCCGTAAGCCCGCAGCTCCCGCCCCGACGCGCAGTCGGCGACGGCCGAAGCGACGTCGCCGCACGACGTGTAGGCGGCGGCCGTCACCGAGGCCTCCGGTGAGAGCTCCGCCCCCTGGATCGCGGAGACGATCGCCCCCGCCCCCAGCTGGTCCTCCAGCGCGGGGCGCAGACTCCCGTCGCCCCACCGCTCACCGGCGGCGACGACGGCGACCGGCCGGTCGGGCCGCCCGTACCCCTGCCCGGCCAGCCAACTCCCCACGGCCGCCGCGTTCCTGAGGCACCCCGCGACCACAAGACCGGAGGTACCCGCCGCCGCGGCGATCGCCGAACCGTTGGGCGAGGGCAGCACGAGGCGGGGCGTGAAGGGGGCACGGCGCAGGGCGGCGGGGGAGAGGGACCACGGGGACCCTTCGGTCACCCCGCGTCGGCCGACCGCCAGGGCCGCGTCCCGCTCGCGCGCGAAGGCGACGGCACTCTCGTCCCGCCACGCGTACGGGAACACCTTCGTCCCCGCGTCCACGGCGACCGACACCGCCGTCGTGAACGACAGCACGTCGACCACGACCAGGCAGTCCACATCCCCGCCCGCCATGAGGCGCCGAGCCCCCTCCGGTCCCCACTCGAACCGCACCGCGTACTCGCCCTGCGCGGACCACTGATCGCCATGCTCGTGCCTCGTCCGTCCCATGGGACTCATATTGACGGAGCGTTACGCACAAGGGCCTCGGGTCGTTGGACCTCATTCGGCCATGGCGTCGGCGTCAACCGACGTGTTCGAGCCAGGGAGTTGCCCGGGTGGCTCGGGGGGACGCCCGTGCCGCAAGATTCGAAAGCAGGGGCGGAAACCTCCCTTTGGAGTGAACTCACGCTTCGTCGCTGGCTATTCACTCTCAGTGCGTAAAGATTCCCCCTGTCGATGTTGCCGGTGTCGTGCTCATGCGATGTCCCCATCCAGCGAAGCGCGAGGCCGCCGGCGACTCCGTAACTCTTGTGGGGGTTCCACCACCTTGAACAGCAACGCCTTCCGCCTGCCCGCACGTCGCCTCGGCGTGATCGCCACCGCCACGGTGCTCGTCGCGGGTCCCGCGGCGCTCGCCACCGCGGGACCCGCCGCGGCGACGGGCGGCGACAAGGGCCGCGCGAACGCCGTCGTGCTGCGCACCGGGCTCGACGTGTCTCTGCTCAACAAGACCCTGAACGTCCCGCTCAAGGTCTCGCTCAATGAAGTCCAGGCGCCGGCCAACGCCGAGAAGACCGCGCTCACCGCCACGCTGGACGGGGTCAACGGCGGGCAGCCGTTCAGCGTGCTGCGTGCCGACGTGGCCACCGCGAAGGCGACCGCGGAGAAGGGCAAGTCGGAGGGGTACAGCAACATCGCGCGGGCGAAGGTGCATGTGCCCGGCCTGCGGCTCCTTTCCCTGATCGAGGTCGAGCAGGTGACGTCCAAGGCGGTCTGCGCGGCGGGCAAGCGGCCGGTCGCCGAGTCGAATGTGCTGGGCGGCGTGACGGTGCTCGGCAAGAAGGTCACGCTGTCGGCGGGGGGAACGACCCAGGTGAAGGTGCCGGGGGTCGGGGAGGTGCGGCTCGACCTGTCGAAGACGCATACGACGTCGCGTACGGCTGCGGCGTCCGCGCTGGAGCTGACGGTGTCCGTGAACCCGCTGAAGCTGAATGTCGCCGAGGTGGAGGGGACGGTGACGTTGGCGGGGGCGTCCTGCGAGGCGCCGCGGGCTGCCGCCGCCAAGCCTGAGCCTTCGGCTCCCGTGAAGCCGCAGGGGGGTGCGGAGGAGAAGCCGGTCGCGGAGAAGCCCGCGAAGCCGGCCGAGGCGAACCTCGCGGAGACCGGGGGGAACTCATCGACCCCGTACCTGGTGGCGGGCGGGGCCTTGCTTCTCGCCGCGGGGGGCGGGGCGGTGGCGGTGACTCGCCGGGGGCGGAAGAGCTGAGGTAGGGCGGTCCCTGCGGGGCCTTCCCCAATCCCACCCCTTCCCGAATCCAAGGGGCTCCGCCCCCTGGACCCCCGAAAAGATGGCCTCAAACGCCGACCGGGCTGGAACTATCCAGCCCGGCCGGATACTTCCAGCCCGTCCGGCGTTTGAGGACGAACTCGGCGAAGCCGGTGATGACGGCACGCAAGGCCAAGGCCCTCGCGCCGAGCGAGTTCTCGGGAAGGGGTGGGGTTGGGGAAAATCAACCCCGCAACAACCCCCGCATCGCCCCCAGCAACCGATCCGACGTCCCCCCATCCCGCACCGCAACCCGAAGCCACTCAGCTCCCAGCCCGGGAAACGTATCCCCCCGCCGCAAGGCGAACCCCCGCTCCCGCAACCGCTCGCGGAGAGCCGCGGCATCAGGGGCCCGCAGCAGAACGAAGGGCCCCTCCGCAGGCTCGACGGCCCGCACCCCGAGGGGGGCGAACTCCCGCAGGCCGCCCAGGAGATGGGCCCGGTCATCGGCCACCCGCACCGCCGCCGCCGACGCCTCGGCAAGCGCCGCAGGAGCCACACACGCCTCCGCCGCCGCGAGGGCAGGCGAAGACACCGGCCACAGAGGCTGCGCCCGCGACAACGCGGCGATCGTCTCCGGATCGGCGAGGACGTAACCGATCCGCAGCCCCGCAAGCCCCCACGTCTTGGTGAGGCTTCGCAGGACGACGAGGCCCGGTACATCCGTACGGCCGGCCAGCGCCTCCCGTTCCCCCGGCACCGCGTCCATGAACGCCTCGTCCACCACCAAAACCCGCCCGGGACGGGCGAGTTCAGCAATCGAAGAAGCAGGGTGGAGGACCGACGTCGGGTTCGTCGGGTTGCCGATGACCACCAGGTCGGCATCCTCGGGAATCTTCGCCCCCGCCAGGCGGAAGCCGTCCTCCTCCCTCAGCAGCACCCGCTCCACCTCATGCCCCGCATCCCGCAGCGCGGCCTCCGGTTCGGTGAACTGCGGGTGCACCACGACCGGCTGACGTACCCTCAAGGCCCGTGCGAGAAGCACGAACGCCTCCGCCGCGCCCGACGTGAGCAGCACCCGGTCCGGCGTCATCCCGTGCCGCTCGGCCACTGCCTCCCGCGCCGCCCGGCCGTCAGGATAGGCGGCGAGGCCGTCCAGCGAGGCGGCGATGTGCCGCTTCAGCCACGCGGGAGGCGTGTCCGCGCGGACGTTCACCGCGAGGTCGGTGAGGCCGGCGGTGCCCCTGACCTCGGCATCCCCGTGATGCCGCAGGTCCGGCCCGCCCTCGTACGTGCCCTCAGTGGGAGTGCGCATGCGAACCGTGGTGGTGGCCGTGCCCGTGGCCGTGGCCGTGCCCGTGTGCGTGGTCCCCGTCGTCGTCCGGGTGGAAGTGCGGCTGCTGCGGGGCCCCCACCTTGTCCTCGAAGCCGGGCAGCGCGATGCGGTAGACGCAGGAGTCGCAGTTCATCCGCAGGTCGCCCTTGACGGCCTCCCGGTAGCGCTCCATGACGAGGTCGAGCAGCTCCTCCTCGGGGCCGATCACGTTCGCCGAGAGGACCTCGGTGTCGGGGTGCGCCGCCGCCCAGCCGTCCGTCTGCTGGCGGACCCGGTCCGGCAGGATGCCGGTGAACAGGAAGTAGGGCAGGACCACGATCCGCTTGGCGCCCAGGCGTACGCAGCGGTCGAGGCCGGAGGGCACGTCCGGCGCCGCGAGCGACACGAACGCCGTCTCCACGCCCGCGTAACCGCGCCCCTCCCACAGCAGCCGCGCCGCCTTGTGCACCTCCGCGTTGGCGTCCGGATCGGTCGAACCGCGGCCCACGAGCAGCACCGTGACGTCCGCGCGGTCCTCGGGCGTGCGGGCCGAGCCGCCGAGCGCCTCGTCCAGGCGGCGGTCGAGGACCTTGAGGAGCGAGGGGTGCGGGCCGAGCGGGCGGCCGTAGGTGTACGAGATGCCGGGGTGGCGTTCCTTCTCGCGGGTGAGCGCCGCGGGGATGTCACCCTTGGCGTGCCCGGCGGACACCAGCATCAGCGGGACCGCCGCGAAACGTTTGACGCCCCGGTCCACGAGGTCGGTGACCGCGTCGCCCAGCGGCGGCGGGGACAGTTCGATGAAGCCGCCGGCGACCGGGAGTTCGGGGTTGCGGCGGGCGAGCTCCTGCACGAAGTCCCGGAAGGCGGCCGCCCCGGCGTCGTCACGGGTGCCGTGTCCGGCGATGAGCAGTGCGGGCGGGGTGGTCACTGGGACTCCTTGATTGCTTCGGTTGTTTCATTCGTACGAGGCGACGGCCGACCTGGAGCGGGGTGGTGCAGCAGCGCGTTCAGTGCCGCCTTGGACTCGGCCGCTCCCGCGAAACCGGCCGGCAGACCGATCGCCCAGAGCGCTCCGGGGCCCACTTCCTCGTACGCGAGGCAGATCGTGCGGGGCGAACGGGTCAACCCCGCACGGGACTTGGCGCCCTTGAGGCGGCCGACCGTCCGCTGCTTCGTGATGCCCGCCGCGAGCATCTCCACGTCGGCGACCACCGGCGCGCCCGCGTGCGGCGCCGCGGAGTGCGAGGTGTCCGGACTGGCCCGCAGCCGCCGGAACGACTCCTGCTCGACGGGGTGGACGACACGGGTCACTTGGCCACCTCCGACTCGTCGGCCTGCTGCCAGCGGTAGCCGCGCGGGGTCACCATGCGGCCCGCGATCTCGCGGGTCGCGGTGTTGCCGACGGTCACGACCGTCATCATGTCGACGACTGCCGGGTCGAGTTCACCGATCGTGCTCAGACGCGCCGATTCGTCCGGGCGGGACGCGTTGCGTACGACACCCACGGGCGTCGTGGGCTCGCGGTGCTCCGCGAGGATCGACAGGGCCTTCGGGAGCTGCCAGTCGCGGCCCCGGCTGCGCGGGTTGTAGAAGGTGACGATGATGTCCGCCTCGGCCGCCGCGCGCACCCGGCGCTCGATGACCTCCCACGGGGTGTGCAGGTCGGACAGGCTGATGGACACGTGGTCGTGGCCGAGCGGCGCGCCCAGGATCGCCGCCGCGGCGAGCGCGGCCGTCACGCCGGGTACGCCGATGACGTCGATGTCGTCGCTCGCCTCGGCGAGCGCGGGCGAGGCCATCGCGTACACGCCCGCGTCACCGGAGCCGATCAGCGCGACCGCCTGCCCTTTCTGGGCCTCGGCGACAGCGGTACGGGCCCTCTCCTCCTCGGCGCCGAGCCCCGACTCGATGAGCTTGGTGCCCGGCCTGAGCAGGTCGCGGATCTGGTTGACGTACTGGTCGAGGCCGACCAGGACCGAGGCCCTGCGCAGCTCCTCGCGGGCGCGCGGCGTGAGCAGATCGCGTGCGCCGGGGCCGAGCCCGACCACGGCCAGTCGCCCGCGGGTCGTGCGGCGCACGACCGCGCAGGTCGCCATGGGCGCACGGCCATCGGGCGCCGACTTCCGTTTGGGCACGAGGAGTTCACCGCCGCCGCGCAGTGCGGCGGCTTCCGCCACCGAGGGCGTACCGACGGCGGCGAGCGGCGCGTCGGAGGGGTTCGGGACGTCGACAGTGGCCAGTTCGCCGGCCGCGTACGTCACGAGCGGCACCCCGAGTCGCGCCGCCGCCTCGACGATGCCGGGCTCCTCGGCCTTCGCGTCGACGGTCGCGAGGGCGGCGACGGATGCGGGGGAGAGCCCCGCGTCGCGCAGGGTGTCCTCGATGAGCCCGAGGATTTCCTCGGCGGGCGCGCCCTTGCTGGCTCCCACCCCCACGGTGAGGGACGGTGGCCGCAACGCGACCTCACCCGGGCCGAGTTCGAGCACCCGGTCCGTCACCCGGATGACCGGCAGACCCGGCAGCCGCTGCCCCTGCTGAGCCGTGACGTTGGACGGCAGTGGCGGCAGCGGGTAGGTGAACTCCCCGTCCAGGGCGACCGGTTCGCCGTCGAGGACTGCGCGGGAGACCCCGGCGACATCCCCTTCGACCGGCAGGCCGAGCGTGTCGAGCCCCGGCACGTCCACGGCATCGGTCGCCGTCGTCACGACAGGCGTGGCCCCCAGGACGTCCGCCACCTCGTGGGCGAGGGAGTTCGCGCCCCCCTCATGCCCGCCGAGCAGGGCGACGGCGAAACGCCCCGCCTCGTCGACGCAGACGACACCCGGGTCGACGTCCTTGCCCCGCAGGAGCGGCGCGGCAAGGCGCACCACCGCGCCGGTGGCGAGGAAGCACACCACCTGGTCACATTCCGAGAAGGCCAGCTCCACGGCCTCCCGCACGGGACCCTCGTACACCCGCGTCCGCGCGGGCCACGCCGCGGCGACGCGGTCGCGTGCCGCGCCGCCCGCCGACGTGGCGGAGATCAGGCCGATCACTGAACTTCTCCTTCAGGCAAGGAATCAGACATGGAAGATGAGGGGCGGGTGCCCCACACCAGGAAGACCGGGTTGGCCGCGGCGAGACGCGACACCTCACCGGGCAGCGGTGCGAGCCGCGACGACTGCAGCAGCACGCCGTCGCAGTCGTACCCGGCACCGCTCAGCGCGGCCCGGACCGCGGGCACCCGGTCGATCGCCGCCATGGCGACCACGACGGTCCGCCGCGCCCGCCGCGCGCACGCGGTCACTATGGCGGGCAGCTCACGGCCGCCGCCCCCGATGAACACGGCGTCCGGATCCGAGAGATCCGAGAGGACGGTGGGCGCCGACCCGTGCACCGCGCGTACGTCGACACCGTGCGCGGCGGCGTTGGCCCGCACCCGCTCGACCCCGTCGGCGGTCTTCTCCACGGCGACGACGGCCGCGCCGAACCGCGCACACTCGACGGCGACCGAACCCGAACCCGCGCCGATGTCCCACACGAGGTCACCGGTGCGCGGCCCGAGCCGGGCCAGGGCGAGCGCCCGCACCTCGAACTTGGTGATCATCGAGTCGCGGTGCGTGAACTCGTCCTCCTCCAGCGCCCATCGGGTGGGGGAGAGGCGGGGGCCCGCGACGGTGCGTACGGGTGCCAGGGCCCGCTCCTCGTCCAGGCACAGCACGACGCTCACCGCGGCCCCCCAGTCGCGGCCCGCGGCCTCGGCCGGGGTGACCCGCTCGATGCGCTCGCGCTCCGGGTCGCCCAGGCAGGACGCGACGACGAGGGTGCGGGTGTCGGCGCGGCGCATCAGCTCGGCGCCGAGCTCGGCGGGGCCACTGCCGGGGCCGGTCAGGACGGCCACCTTGGGGTGCGCGCGGCAGGCGTTCACCGCGGTGCGCGGATCGCGTCCGTGCGCGCTCACCACCACCGCGTCGTCCCACGGGAGCCCGACCCGCGCGAAGGCGGTGGCGACGGACGAGACGCCGGGCCTGACGTCAAGGGCGGCGGACCCGAACCGCTCCGCGAGCGCCCGCACGATCCCGAAGAACCCAGGGTCCCCGGAGGCGAGCACGACGACACCGCCGCCCGCCGCTTTCTCCGCCTTGACCAGCTGCTCCTCGATGGCGTCGAGCGCGGGGGCGAGCGGCCCCATCACCACCCGGGCCGTCCCCGGCGGCACCTGGGCGGCGTCGATGTGCCGCCGGGCGCCCACCACGAGCCCCGCGGCGCGCACGGCGTCCAGGGCCGCCGCGTCGAGCGGCGCCCCCGTGCCCGTACCGACGACGGTGATCATGAAGTGGCTTTCTCGGCGCGTAGCGCGGCCCGCGCCTGCGGGTCGGCCTTGCGGAAGCCGTGGAAGTGGCCCGGGTGGTACAGGTGCGAGCGGGTGCCGTGCGCGGCGAGGGCGGGGCCGACCAGGAAGAGGGTGTGCTTCCAGAGCTTGTGCTCCTTGACCGTCTCCTCGAGGGTCTCGATGGTGCAGTGCAGCACGAGCTCCTCGGGCCACGTCACCTGGTACGCGATGACGACGGGCGTGGTCGTCGGGTAGCCGCCCTCCAGGAGTTCCCGCACCAATTGGCCGCTGCGTGCCGTCGAGAGGAACAGCGCCATCGTCGTGCCGTGCCGGGCGAACTCCCGCACCTCCTCGCCGGGCGGCATCGGCGTCTTGCCGCCGCCGAGCCGGGTGAGGATCACGGACTGCGCGACCTCGGGGATGGTCAGCTCGCGCTGCGCGATGGCCGCCACCGCCGAGAACGACGAGACGCCGGGCACGATCTCGGTCTCCACGCCGATGTCGGCGCACCGGTCGACCTGCTCCTGCGTGCCGCCCCACAGGGCCGGGTCACCGGAGTGGATGCGGGCCACCTTCAGGCCCTCGGTGGCCGCCCGCTCGTAGACGGAGACCACCTCTTCGAGGGACATCGTCGCCGAGTCGAGGATCTCTGCGCCTTCACGCGCGTGTTCGAGGACTTCGGCCTGTACGAGGCTGGCGGCCCAGATGACGACATCGGCGTCCGCGATCGCACGGGCGGCGCGGAAGGTGAGCAGGTCGGCGGCGCCGGGCCCTGCCCCGACAAAGGTCACCTTGCCGGTGGTGGCTTCGGCGTCGGCCATGGGTGGGTTCCTCTCGTACGAAACAGAAAAACAATGGGTGTCGCCCCGCGCCGGATGTGCGGGGCGGGGGGTCGATCGGCTAGCAAGGGCGCATGGCGGTGTTCGTGGCGCTCGGCGCTTTTGTGATGACCCTGGTGGGCGGCTGGACGGCCCAGCGGGTCACTGACCGGCGCCACCTCGTCCTGGGGCTGGCAGGCGGGCTGATGCTCGGCGTGGTCGGCCTGGATCTGCTGCCGGAGGCTCTGGAGGCCGCGGGCGCCCCGGTCTTCGGTGTACCGGCGGCGCTGCTCCTGTTCGTCGGGGGCTTCCTCGCCGCGCACCTGGTGGAGCGGCTCCTGGCGGGCCGGCACGCCGCGCACGGGGCGGAGGAGCACACCAACGGCCGGGTCCCTCAGGTGGGTCTGACGGCGGCCGCCGCGATGGTCGGCCACAGCGCGATGGACGGCATCGCGATCGGCGCGGCCTTCCAGGTGGGCGGCGGCATGGGCCTCGCGGTGGCCGTCGCGGTCATCGCCCATGACTTCGCGGACGGCTTCAACACGTACACGCTCACCAGCCTGTACGGGAACGCCCGCCGCAAGGCCCTGGCGATGCTCTTCGCGGACGCGGTGGCCCCCGTGGCGGGGGCCGCCTCGACGCTCCTGTTCACCATCCCGGAGCAACTGCTCGGCGGATATCTGGGCTTCTTCGGCGGAGCGCTGCTCTACCTGGCCGCCGCGGAGATCCTGCCGGAGGCCCATCACGAGCACCCGGCCCGCCCGACGCTGCTGTGCACGGTGGCAGGGGCGGCGTTCATCTGGCTGGTGGTGGGCATCGCGGAGTGAGGCGCCCGCGGAGGGTGTCACAGTTTCCCGCCCCGGCCGCTCTCGCGCCGTGCGGGAGCGATGAGGGTGGACAGGTACGGCAGCGGCGCGTCGCCGAGTTCGCCGGCTCCCTGGATGGACTCCTCGGGTAGCCCCAGGGCGGAGCCCCACACCGCGTCCTCGGTCCGCCCGGTCTCCCGCAGCGCGGCGGCCACCTCATGGGCGAGCCGCCCGAACTTGTACGCGACGACCGTGCCGGGCCCGGCAAGGGCGTCCTTCAGCACGGCGGCGCCCGCGGTCACCGGCACCAGCGTCAGCGGCTCGGTGCCCTCGGTGAGAACGGCGCCGCTGCGCGCGGCGAGGTCCTGCATGGCGGTGATGCCGGGCACGGTCTCCACCTCGACGCCGGGCACGAGCTCCGCGATGGTCTGCGCGAGATAGGTGAACGTGGAGTACACATTGGGGTCGCCGATCGTCGCGAAGGCCACGGACCCCTGCTCGCGCAGGAGTTGGGCGACCCGCTCACCGGCGGCGTCCCAGGCGGCCTCGCGGCGCTGCCGGTCACTGCGCTCGTTGAGCGCGAACACGACGCGTACGACCTTGTCCTCGGGGACGTAGTGCAGCACGGTCGACTCCGCGCGCCCGCGCTCCCCGCCGTCCGTGCCGTCGGGCGCGGCCATGACGGGCACGACGACGACAGCGGCGGCACGCAGCGCGTTGACGCCCTTGACGGTGACGAGTTCGGGGTCGCCGGGCCCGACGCCGACACCGACCAGCTTGCTGCTCATGCTGCTGCCCATCCTCTGCACCTCTCTACGAACCGACGGGCGATACCGGGTTCGGCGGCCCAATGCGTGTGCAGGTAACTCGCGTGCACACCTTGCTGTACGAAGCCTTCGAGGCGTCGCTCGGGAACGTGCATCCCCCAGGCGGCGACCGCCCCCGCGCCCGGTTCGACGACGGTGCGGTGGAACTCGTGCCCGCGCATCCGGGTCCCGGCGACGGCGAGGGAACTGTCGGACACGGCCACGGCGTCGCGGTACCCGAGCGTGAGCCGCTCGGACATCCGCGCGTGCGCGTCAAGCACCCCGCACATCGGCTTCCCGTCCAACTCCCGGGTCAGGTACAGCAGTCCGGCACACTCGGCGGCGACGGGCGCCCCGCTCAACGCCAACTCGGCAACGGCTTTCCGAAGCGGCTCGTTGGCGGAGAGCTCGGGCGCGTACACCTCGGGGAACCCCCCGCCGATGACGAGCCCGGCGGTGCCGGGCGGCAGTTCTTCATCGCGCAACGGATCAAAGGTGACGACGTCGGCTCCCGCGGCGGCGAGCAGCTCGGCATGCTCCGCGTAGGAGAACGAGAAGGCGGGGCCACCGGCGATGGCGATGACGGGGTTCGTCATCCCTCCCGGTGGCACATCCAGCCCCTCCGGCGTTTGAGGAGCGGGGTCTGGGGCGGAGCCCCAGTTTCGGGAAGGGGCGGGATTGGGGAGAGAAGCGCCGCAGGCAAGAGCCGCACCCGCATCCCAAGCGTCACCCCCCACCGGGGGAGCGCTCCGGGCCAAGGCAAGCAGCGCGTCCAGATCGCAGCCCTCCCGCACTTGCGAAGCCAGAGCCGCAACAGACTCAAGTGCCTCAGCCCGCCGCTCGGCAACAGGAACGAGCCCCAGATGCCGGGAGGGAGCACGAACCTCCCCCACCCGGGCCAGCGCCCCCAGAACAGGCACCCCCGATTCATCAAGCGCCTCCCGCAGCAACCCCTCATGCCGAGCAGACCCCACCTTGTTCAGAATCACGCCCCCGATCCGCACCTCCGGATCCCATGAGGCGAACCCATGCACAAGGGCGGCCACGGACCGGGACTGCGACGACGCATCCACGACAAGCACCACCGGCGCCCGCAGCAGCTTCGACACCTGCGCGGTGGAGGCGAGTTCACCCTGCCCGGAGGCCCCGTCGTAGAGACCCATGACGCCCTCGACCACGGCGAGATCGCACCCCCGCGCCCCGTGGGCGAACAAGGGCGCGACCAACTCCGGCCCGCACATGTACGCGTCGAGGTTCCGCCCGGGACGGCCCGTGGCCAGCGCGTGATAGCCGGGGTCGATGTAGTCGGGCCCCACCTTGTGCGGGGACACGGCGAGCCCGGCCGCGGCGAACGCGGCCATCAACCCCGTGGCGACGGTCGTCTTCCCGCTTCCGGAAGACGGCGCGGCCACCACAAGCCGAGCTACCACTCGATGCCCCTCTGGCCCTTCTGACCGGCGTCCATCGGATGCTTGACCTTGGACATGTCGGTGACGAGATCGGCGAACTCGACCAGCTCGGCAGGTGCGTTGCGCCCCGTGATGACGACATGCTGGTGCCCCGGCCGTGCCCGGAGCGTCTCGATGACGTCGTCCACGTCGATCCACCCCCAGTGCATGGGGTAGGCGAACTCGTCGAGGACGTACAGCTGGTACGTCTCGGCGGCGAGGTCGCGCTTGACCTGCTCCCAGCCCTCGCGGGCCTTCTCCTCGTTGCTCTGCTCGCCCTCGGCGGGCGCGCGCTGGATCCACGACCAGCCCTCGCCCATCTTGTGCCAGTCGACGGACCCGCCCTCACCGGAGGCCCCGAGGACCTTGAGGGCGTTCTCCTCGCCGACCTTCCACTTCGCCGACTTCACGAACTGGAAGACCCCGATGGGCCACCCCTGATTCCAGGCCCGCAGCGCGAGCCCGAAGGCGGCGGTGGACTTCCCCTTGCCGATCCCGGTGTGCACGACCACCAGCGGACGGTTGCGCCGCTGACGCGTGGTGAGCCCGTCGTCCGGCACCACACTCGGCTGCCCCTGCGGCATCAGGCCACGCTCCTCATACGAGTTCCCTGTACATCCTTGACGAGCCCCGCGATGGACTCCGCCCGCAGCTCGTCGAGCGTCACGGCGGTCCCGCCGAGCTCACCCGCGAGCTGCCCGGCGAGCCCGAGCCGCACGGGCCCCGACTCGCAGTCCACGACCACAGAGGCGATCCCCGCGGCCCCGAAGAGCCGCGCCGCACGCCCCGCCTGGGCCACCGGCTCCACGCCACCCGTGGCCCGGCCGTCCGTCACGACCACCACCAGCGGACGCCGCGCAGGATCACGCAGCCGCTCCACCCGCAGCACCTCGTGCGCCTTGAGCAGCCCGGCCGCGACCGGCGTACGCCCACCCGTGGGCAGCATCTCCAGGCGGGCGGCAGCCGCGTCGACGGACGACGTGGGCGGCAGAGCCACCTCGGCGTCGGCGCCCCGGAAGGTGACGAGCCCGACCTTGTCCCGGCGCTGATAGGCGTCGAGCAGCAGCGAGAGGACCGCACCCTTCACGGCGCTCATCCGCTGCCGCGCGGCCATGGACCCGGAAGCGTCCACGACGAAGAGCACGAGGTTGCCCTCACGCCCCTCCCGCGTCGCCTGCCGCAGATCGTCACGCCGTACGACGAGCCCCCGCCCCGAGCGCCCGCGCGCCCGCTGATGCGGGGCCGCCGCCTGCACGGTGGCCGCCAGGTGCAGCTTGGTGAGCGCCCCCTGGGGCCGCCGGGCCCCGGTGGTCCGCCCGTGCTCGGTCCGCGCCCGGGAACGCCGCCCCGCGGCACCCTCGCCCAGGCCGGGCACGCTCAGCATCTTGGTGCGGAACGGCTCCGCGGCCCGCACGGGCTGCTGCTCCCCGCCACCGGCGGCGGGCGCCTGCGCGGGTGACGCCTCGTCCTCCTGGCCCGCCTCGTCCTCTTGCCCCGCATCGCTCTGCGACTCGGGCGAGCCGGGGGTGTCGGGGGTGTCGGGCCCGCTCTCCGGGGGCTTGCCACCGCCGTCGGGGCCGTCGGGGTCTGGGTCGTCGTCGCCCTGGGTACCGTCGGAGGCCTGCTCCAGCGTGTCGTCGAGCTTGTCCTCGTCGAGCCCCGGCGCGTCGAACGGATTGCGCCGGCGCCGGTGCGGCAGCGCGAGGAGCGCGGCCTGGCGCACGTCCTCGGCGAGCACGTCCTCGCGCCCCGCCCAGGCGGCGAGCGCGGTCGCCGTACGCGCCATCACGATGTCGGCCCGCATCCCGTCGACCTCGAAGGCCGCGCAGGTGGCGGCGATCTGCCGCAACGCGGCGTCGCCGAGCCGCACTTGGGGAAGCAGTGCGCGGGCCGCGACGATCCGGTCGCGCAGCGCGGCCTCCTCGTCGTGCCAGCGTGCGGCGAACCCCTCCGCGTCGTCGTCGTACGCGAGCCGCCGCCGGACGACCTCCACCCGCTGGTCGGTCTCGCGCGAGGCGGCGACCTCGACGGTGAGCCCGAACCGGTCGAGCAACTGCGGGCGCAGTTCGCCCTCTTCGGGGTTCATGGTGCCCACGAGCAGGAAGCGCGCCGCATGGCGTACGGAGACGCCCTCGCGCTCGACGTACGAGGCGCCCATGGCGGCGGCGTCGAGCAGCAGGTCCACCAAGTGGTCGTGCAGCAGGTTCACTTCGTCGACGTAGAGGATGCCGCGGTGGGCATCGGCGAGCAGGCCGGGCTCGAAGGCCTTGACGCCCTCGGCGAGCGCCCGCTCGATGTCGAGCGCCCCGACGAGGCGGTCCTCGGAGGCGCCGACGGGCAGCTCGACCATGCGCGCGTCCCGCACGGCGGCCCCGCCCGCCTCGTGCGGACCGTCGGGGCACGCGGGGTCGGGGGCGGCCGGGTCGCAGGAGAACCGGCAGCCGGCGACGACGGGCACCTGCGGAAGGAGCGCCGAAAGGGCGCGCACCGCGGTGGACTTGGCGGTGCCCTTCTCGCCGCGTACGAGGACACCGCCGACGGCGGGCGACACGGCGTTGAGCAGCAGGGCGAGCCGCAGGTCGTCCTGGCCGACCAGGGCGGTGAACGGATAGGGGGTACTCACAAGGCCTCCATTGCGTGTTCCAGGGCGGGGCAGGGGACGGGAACGGCGGGCCTCACCCGTCGCCCTCCAGCTCGCCCTCAAGCTCCAGGTAGGTGGCCCGCAGCCGCTCCAGCGTCCCCGCGTCCGGTTCGGCCCACAGGCCACGCTCGGCCGCTTCGAGCAGCCGCTCCGAAATCCCGCGCAGCGCCCAGGGGTTGGACTTCTGCATGAACTCCCGGTTCTCCGGGTCGAAGACGTACTCGGCGGAGAGCTTCTCGTACATCCAGTCGTCGACCACGCCCGCGGTCGCGTCGTACCCGAAGAGGTAGTCCACGGTGGCGGCCATCTCGAAGGCGCCCTTGTAGCCGTGGCGCCGCATGGCCGCCATCCAGCGGGGGTTGACCACGCGGGCCCGGAAGACGCGGTGGGTCTCCTCGCCCAGGGTGCGCGTCTTCACCTGGTCGGGCGTTGCCGAGTCGCCGACGTACGCCTCGGGGGACTCGCCCGTCAGATGGCGCACCATGGCGACCATGCCGCCGTGGTACTGGAAGTAGTCGTCGGCGTCGACCAGGTCGTGTTCCCGCGTGTCCACGTTCTTGGCCGCGACGTTGATCCGCCGGAACGCGGTCTCCATGTCCCCGCGCGCGGCCTTCCCGTCGAGCCCGCGCCCGTAGGCGTAACCGCCCCACACCGCGTACACCTCGGCGAGGTCGGCGTCGCTGCGCCAGTTGCGTGCGTCGATCAGCGGAAGGAGGCCCGCGCCGTAGGCCCCGGGCTTCGAGCCGAAGATCCGGGAGGTGGCCCGGCGCCGGTCGCCGTGCTCGGCGGTGTCCTCGTCGGAGTGCGCCCGTACGTAGTTGGACTCCGGGGCCTCGTCCAGTTCCGCCACCGCCCGCACCGCGTCGTCGATCAGGGCGATGACATGGGGGAACGCGTCACGGAAGAAGCCGGAGATCCGCACCGTCACGTCGATGCGGGGCCGTCCGAGCTCCTCCACCGGCACGATCTCGAACCCGGTCACGCGCCGCGACGCGTCGTCCCACACGGGACGGCAGCCGAGCAGCGCCAGGATCTCCGCTATGTCGTCGCCCTGCGTGCGCATGGCCGACGTGCCCCAGACGGTCAGGCCGACCGACTTCGGGTAGTCGCCGGTGTCCGCCAGATAGCGGGCGATCAGCGAGTCGGCGAGCGACTGGCCGACCTCCCAGGACAGCCGCGAGGGAATCGCCTTGGGGTCGACGGAGTAGAAGTTGCGGCCGGTCGGCAGCACGTTCACGAGCCCGCGCGTCGGCGACCCGGAAGGACCGGCCGGGACATAACCGCCGTCGAGCGCCCGCAGGATGTGCCCGATCTCGTCCGTGGTCTTGGCGAGCCGGGGCACGACCTCTTCGCACGCGAACCCCAACACGGCAACGGCGGACGGCAGTTCGACGCCGACCACATCCCGTACGAGCCCTCGCACGGCGCCGAGCTCCCAGCCGCGCTCCTCCATGCCCTCGGCGAGCCGGCGGCACAGCTGCTCAAGGAGGTCCAGGGCGTCGGCGCCGGACCGCGCTGGCCCGTCGACCAGCGCCGTCAGGCCGTCCGCGACCTTCACCGCGGCGCCCGGCTCGGCGAGCAGCTCCTTCTCGCTGAGCCCGAAGTGCTCGGCGAGGCAGGCCCGCAGTCCGGGCAGGGCGTTGGCCTGACCGCCCCACACCTGCGAGGCCCGCAGGACGGCGAGGACCAGATTGACGCGCGCCTCACCCTCCGGGCCGCCGCCGAGGATGTGCAGGCCGTCGCGGATCTGCACGTCCTTGATCTCGCACAGATAGCCGTCGATGTGCATGACGAACTCGTCGAAGGCGGTGTCGTCGGGCTGCTCGTCCACGTGCAGGTCGTGGTGCAGCTCCGCGGCCTTCACCAGCGTCCAGATCTGCGCGCGGACGGCGGGGGCCTTCGTCGGGTCCAGGTCGCTGACCAGTGCGTACTCGTCGAGGAGCTGCTCCAGCTTCGCCAGGTCGCCGTACGTGTCCGCGCGCGCCATCGGCGGCACCAGGTGGTCCACCACCGTGGCGTGCCCGCGCCGCTTGGCCTGGGTGCCCTCACCGGGGTCGTTCACGATGAACGGATAGATCAGCGGCAGCTCGCCGAGCACCGCGTCCGGCGCGCAACCACCGCTCAGGCCAAGGCCCTTGCCCGGCAGCCACTCCATCGTGCCGTGCTTGCCCATGTGGACGACCGCGTCGGCGCCGAAGGACATCTCAAGCCAGCGGTAGGCCGCCATGTAGTGGTGCGAGGGCGGCATGTCGGGGTCGTGGTAGATCGCGATGGGGTTCTCGCCGAAGCCGCGCGGCGGCTGGATCATCACGACGACGTTCCCGAACTGCAGGGAGGCGAGCACGATGTCGTCGCCGTCCACGTACAGATTGCCGGGCGGCTCGCCCCACGCCTCCAGCATGCCGTCACGCAGCTCCGGGTCCAGCGTGTCGAACCACGCCCGGTAGTCGGCGAGCGGCACGCGCGCGGGGGCGGCGGCCAGCTGCTCCTCGGTGAGCCACTCGACGTCGTGGCCACCGGCGTTGATGAGCCGGTGGATCAGCTCGTCGCCGTTGTCGGGGTGGCCCTCGACGATGTACCCCGCGTCCCGCAGGGAGTCGAGCACACGCACCGCCGAGACGGGAGTGTCGAGGCCGACCGCGTTGCCGACGCGCGAATGCTTCGTCGGGTACGCGGTGAAGACCAGGGCCAGCTTCTTCTCGGCGTTCGGCTTGTGCTTCAACTGGGCGTGCCGCAGGGCGATTCCGGCCACGCGGGCAGCGCGTTCGGGGTCGGCCACGTACACCGGTACGTCGTCGGGGCCCTGCTCCTTGAAGGAGAACGGGACGGTGATGAGGCGGCCGTCGAACTCGGGGATCGCGACCTGCATGGCGGCGTCCATGGGAGAGAGCGCGGCGTCCGACGCGTCCCACGTGGCGCGTGAGGAGGTCAGGCAAAGTCCCTGCAGCACAGGGATGTTGAGGTCGGCGAGGGCGCCGATGTCCCACGCCTCCTCGTCGCCGCCCGCACTCGCGCCCGAGGCGTGGGCGCCACCCGCCGCGAGGACGGTGGCGACCAGGGCGTCCGCCTTCCCGAGGATCTCGTACAGGCCGGCGTCCGCGCCGCGCAGCGAACCGCAGTACACGGCAAGGGCGTTGGCGCCTCGCGCCTCGATCGCGTCGCACAGCGTGTCGACGAAGCCGGTGTTCCCGGAGAGCTGGTGGGCGCGGTAGAAGAGCACGCCGACCGTCGGCCGTCCCTCGACGTACGCGCGCGAGCCGTGCACCCCGTACTCGGGCATCTTCCGCGGCTCGGCGCTCTGCCGCTCGTGGGCCTCGCCGGAGCGGGCGTGCCCCGCCGCGAGGACGTCCTCCTTGAGGAACCGCGCCAGCTCACGCAGGTTCTCCGTGCCGCCCTCGACGAGGTACCGCAGCGCCTCCGCCACGGACCCCGCGTGCACGGTGGACTCGGCCATCAGTTCCGCGTCCGGCACGGCCTCGCCG
Organism: Streptomyces sp. NPDC033177; assembly: GCF_055577715.1. Classification (NCBI taxonomy): domain Bacteria; kingdom Bacillati; phylum Actinomycetota; class Actinomycetes; order Kitasatosporales; family Streptomycetaceae; genus Streptomyces; species Streptomyces sp. NPDC033177. The sequence continues at coordinate 412,755 of NZ_JBVIPS010000008.1, forward strand.
CCGAGCAGAACCGTCGGGATCCCGGCGGCCTTCAGCGCCGCGAGCCCGTCCTCCCACGCCCGCTTCCCGCCGAGCAGGCGTACGACGGCGATGTCCGCGCCCTCGATCAGGGCGGGCAGCTCGGCCTGCGCGTCGACCCGGGTCGGGTTACCGATGCGGTAGGGGGCGCCGGAGGCACGGGCGGCAAGGAGATCCGTGTCGGCGGTGGACAGAAGCAGGACGGTCATGAGGGTGCCCCCGGTGCGATGAAGGGGAGACCGGCGGGTGCGCCGGTCTCGATCAGGCTGAGCAGCGCGTCCGTGTCCGCGTGTTCCTCGATCAGGTCGCCGAGCAGGTCGAGCTGCTCCTCGCGCAGGACCCCGAAACTGGTGTCGGGCGCGGGCACGAAGCGGCGCCCGGAGGCGCGGGCCACCTCGGTGAGGAAGCGGCGCCGGAACGCGTCGGACTCCAGCGATCCGTGCCAGTGGGTGCCCCACACCTCGCCGACGCGGCAGCCGTCCAAGAAGGCCTCTCCGCCCAGGACTTGAGCGACGCCATGATGGATCTCGTACCCCTCGACGGGTTCGCCGAGCGCCTCGCCGACCGGCCGCGCGAGGGTCTTCTCCCGCTCGAACCGCACGCGCACCGGCAGCAGGCCGAGCCCGTCCACGGCCCCCGCCCGCGACTCGACGTCGTCCTCGATGTGCTCGCCGAGCACCTGGAAGCCACCGCAGATCCCGAGGACGGGACGCCCCTCGGCGGCGCGCCGCGCCAACGCCTCGGCGAGACCGCGCTCGCGCAGCCACTCCAGGGCGCGGACGGTGCCGCGCGTCCCCGGCACGATCACGAGATCGGCGTCGACGAGTTCCTCGGCCCGGTCCACGAACCGCACGACGACGCCGGGTTCGGCGGCCAGCGCGTCCACATCCGTGAAGTTCGACATCAGCGGTACGGCGCAGACGGCGACCCGCAGCACGTCCTCACCGACCGGGGGAGCGACCACGGACTCCCGCACGGCGCCCCGCAGGGAGACACGAAGCCCGTCCTCCTCGTCGATGCCGAGACCGTGCTGGAACGGCAGCACACCGAACGTGCGCCGCCCGGTGAGCTGTTGCAGCATGTCGAGCCCGGGTTCGAGCAGCGAGACATCGCCCCGGAACTTGTTCACGAGATACCCGGCGACCAGCTCCTGGTCCTCCGCGCTCAGCAGCGCCGTCGTCCCGAAGAAGGAGGCGAAGACACCCCCGCGGTCGATGTCTCCCACCACGACCACAGGGAAGCGGGCGGCCCGCGCGATCCCCATGTTCACGATGTCCGTACGCCGCAGATTGATCTCGGCGGGACTGCCCGCCCCTTCGCAGATCACGGCGTCATAGCTGCCCCGAAGTTCCTCCAGGCATCCCACGACGGTCGACAACAACGCTTCCTGCCGCCCACCGTGCAGCCCCTTCCCGGGGGACGACCCCCCAGACCCCCCGAAGAACCCGCGCGCGCTCATCTCGCCCACCGGCTTGCCCATGAGGACGACCTGGCTGCTGCGGTCGCTGCCCGGCTTGAGAAGGACCGGATTCATCAGCGCGGTCGGCTCGACCCGGGCGGCCTGCGCCTGCATGGCCTGGGCGCGTCCGATCTCGGCACCCTCGCGGGTGACGAAGGAGTTGAGGGACATGTTCTGCGCCTTGAAGGGCGCGACGGAGACCCCCTTGCGGGCCAGCCACCGGCAGATCCCGGCGGTGACGACGCTCTTGCCCGCGTCGGACGTGGTTCCCGCGACGAGGAGTCCACCACTCATGAGGCCCTGCCTTTCCGTAGCGTGCTGACGGCGGCCGCGACGCCCAGGGCAAGCAGCCCGACCCGGCGCGACAGCTTCACGGCCCGCTCGATGTCCGCGACTTCCACGCCCCGCCCGCCGCCGTTCAGGACCGGCCGGTGCTCCACACGCCCCGCGTACGAGAGCGTCCCCCCGAGGCGTACGCCCAACGCCCCCGCGAAGGCGGCCTCTACGGGCCCGGCGTTGGGGCTCGGATGCTTGGCGGCGTCCTGGCGCCAGGCGCGCACGGCACCCTGCGGAGAGTCCCCGGCGGCAGCCGCGAGCACGGCGGTGAGCCGGGCGCCCGGCCACCCCAGTACGTCGTCGAGACGGGCGGAAGCCCAGCCGTAGCGCCGGTACTTCACGGACTTGTGCCCGACCATGGCGTCGAGTGTGTTGACGGCGCGGAAGGCGACCAGGCCGGGCACCCCGCCGACGGCACCCCACACGAGGGCCCCCACCACGGCGTCGGACGTGTTCTCGGCGACGGACTCGACCACGGCACGCGCGATGCCGTCGGCGTCGAGGGCCTGCGGATCCCGGCCGCACAGATGCGGCAGCCGCTCCCGCGCCACCTCGATGTCCCCGGCGGCGAGCGCCCCGCCCACGGCCCGCGCCTCACGCCCCAGCGAGGTCCCGCCGAGCACGGCCCAGGTGGTGGCGGCGGTCAGCGCGACGGACGCGGCGCGTGAGTCACGTACAAGAGAAGAGGCCAGGACGGCGGCACCGGCAGCGCCTCCGGCACACACCACGGCGTGCAGGGCGCCCCACCCGCGGTGGTCACGCCACAGGACACGCTCGACGGCACCGGCGGCCCGCCCGAACGCGGCGACCGGATGCCCGCGGCGGGGATCGCCGAGGAACAGATCACCGAGAAGGCCGGCGGCGGCGCCGTACGCGAAGTCGCGATCGGCACGCATGGCTTCAGCCGGTCGTCGTGCCGAGAAGAGAGCTCACGCTCGGGAACTGGTCCGGCAACGGGCGGCCGCGCATGGCGATATGTCCTCACTCAGGGTGTCCGCGCCCTGGTTCGACGTGATCGGCGGCGAGAGTTCCTGGCTTCCGAGGAGTCAGCTCCTCGGTGACAGTGGCGGGACCGCGCCGGATTCGCACCGGCTTCCTCTCCTGCTGCCGTATTGGCTCCGGCAGTCCACCACGCCCCGCGAAGGCCCGTCAACTCGCCGTTGACCTGCGACGGGAGAGTGTGCGGAGGCCCACATACGAAGGTGGGGTGGGGGGGGGGGGGGGGGGGGGGGAAACAACCACCCCCACACCACCCCCCCACCACACCCACCCCCCCCCCCCCCCCCACCCCCACCCCCCCCCCCCCCCCCCACCCCCCCACCCCCCCCCCCCCCCTCCCCCCCCCCCCCCCCCCCTCCCCCCCCCCCCTCCCCCCCCCCCCCCCGCCGACGTATGCCCGGCCGGTCTGCCCTTATGGGCGTACGAGGAGCTGGAACTCGAAGGAGTAGCGCGAGGCCCGGTAGATGTGCGAGCCGAACTCGACCGCGCGGCCGGTGTCGTCGAAGGTCGTGCGCTGCATCGTGAGCAGCGGGGCCCCCACGGGTTCGCCGAGCCGCTCGCCCTCGTCGGCGGTGGCGGCGCGGGCCCCCACGGACTGGCGCGCGCTGTGCAGGGTGATGCCCGCGGCCCGCATCAGGCGGTAGAGACCGGTCGCCTCCAGGTGTGCGGTGTCCAGGGCGAACAGCCCGTACGGGATGTGGTTGCGCAGGCACGCCATGGGCTCGCCGTGGGCCAGGCGGAGCCGCTCGACGAGGTGGACGTCGTCTCCTTCCGCGATGCCGAGCCTGGCCGCAACCTCGGCGGACGCGGGCTCGACGGTGTTGCGCAGGACGCGGGTCTCGGGGCGCTGGCCCGCCGCCTCCAGGTCGTCGTAGAGGCTGCTGAGCTCCAGCGGGCGCTTGACCTGGCTGTGCACCACCTGGGTTCCCACGCCCCTGCGGCGCACGAGCAGCCCTTTGTCGACGAGGGACTGGATGGCCTGACGGACGGTCGGGCGGGAGAGCCCGAGGCGCCCGGCCAGTTCTATCTCGTTGCCGAGCAGGGTGCCCGGGGTCAGGGCGCCGCGCTCGATCGCCCCCTCCAGCTGCTGGGAGAGCTGGAAGTACAGCGGGACCGGGCTGCTGCGGTCGACGCCGAGCTGAAGCGAGACGGTCGGGTCCACGGCTGGTTTGTCGGCAGATTTGGGCACGTGGCGAGCGTAGTCGCAGGGAATGATGACGGGAAGTTCTGAAGTTCTGTTGTCCGGACAAAGGATTGACAGGATCGCGGGGCGTCGCGAGGGTTGGTCCATGCGCATCGGATTGATCGGAACGGGCCGTATCGGGACATTTCACTCTGCCGCTCTGCAGCGGCATCCGGAGGTGGACGCACTGGTCGTCGCCGATGCCGACGTCGGGCGCGCTGCCGGGCTCGCCGCACGGATCGGCGCGGCCTCCGTGCCTTCGGTGGACGACGTCTTCACGGGCAGCAGCCGGACGGGCGCCGTGGACGCCGTGGTGATCACCGCGGCGACCTCCGCGCACGCCGAGCTGATCGGCAAGGCGGCGCGTGCGGGCCTTCCGGTCTTCTGCGAGAAGCCCATCGCCCTCGATCTGCCCGGCACGCTCGCCGCGCTCCGGGAGGTCGAGGCCGCGGGCACGGTGCTGCAACTGGGCTTCCAGCGGCGGTTCGACGCGGGGTACGCGGCGGCGCGTGAGGCCGTGCGGTCGGGGCGGCTCGGGCGGCTGCACACGGTCCGGGCGATGACCTCCGATCCGGCGCCGCCGCCGGCCGCGTATCTCCCGCTCTCCGGCGGGCTCTACCGCGACTGCCTGGTCCATGACTTCGACATGCTGCGGTGGGTCACGGGCCGCGAGGTGACGGAGGTGTACGCGACCGGGTCGGACGCCGGTCCCTCGATGTTCCGCGACGCGGGCGACGTCGACACGGCGGCGGCGGTCCTCACCCTGAACGACGGCACACTCGCGACGGCTACGGCCACGCGGTGCAACGGCGCGGGCTATGACGTACGGATGGAACTGGCCGGGGAGGAGGGCCAGATCGCGGTCGGCTTCGACGACCGCACTCCCCTGTCGTCCGTGGAACCCTCGGGCCCGCCGCCCCCCGAGAAGCCGTGGCCCGGTTTCCTCGAACGCTTCACCCCCGCGTACGAGGCGGAGCTCGCGGCGTTCGTGGATGTCGTACGGGGCGAGCGGGCCAACCCCTGCGACGGACGGGAGGCCCTGGAGGCACTGCGGGTCGCCGAGGCGTGCGAACTGTCGCGCAGGGAGGGGCGGTTGGTGCTGATGGCGGAGATCGAAGGGTTCTGACCGCCCGCCGGCCCCTGGGACGGCGCGGGTGCTACTCCACCTCGTCCAACAGCCCCGCGTCATGCGCCAGCAACGCGATCTGTACGCGGTTGTTGAGGTCCAGCTTCGTCAGGATGCGGGAGACGTGGGCCTTGACCGTGGCCACGCTCAGGAAGAGTTCCGCCGCGATGTCCGCGTTCGACGCGCCCCGGCCCACGGCGACCGCGACCTCCCTCTCCCGCTCCCCCAGCAGTTCGAGGCGGTTCAACGCCCGCTCGCGGCGGCCCTGTTGCGGGTCCACGCCCGTCACCCGGGTGATCAGCTGCTGCGTCACCGTGGGGGAGAGCACCGGCTCCCCCGCCGCGACCGCACGTACCGCCGCGACGATCTCGGCGGGCGGAGTGTCCTTGAGGACGAACCCGGCCGCTCCCGCCCGCAGGGCCCGCAGCACCTGTTCGTCGGCGTGGAAGGTGGTGAGGACGATGACCTCGGGTGCGTCGGGGCGCTTGCGCAGGGCCTCCGTCGCCGCCAGACCGTCCATCGTGGGCATCCGGATGTCCATCAGGACGACGTCGGGGCGGAGTTCGCCGACCAGCGGGGCCACCTGTGAGCCGTCCGCGGCCTCGCCGACGATCTCGATGTCCTCCGCGCCGCCCATCATGAAGGACAGACCGGCACGGACCAGCGGGTCGTCGTCGACGAGAAGCACGCGGATCGGGTTCATGGGCCCACAGTAACGAGATCCCCGGACGTCACTGCCCCGCTGCGTCTCACAGCTCGCCGGCGCGAGCGGAGGGCGAGTCCCACGGCAGCCAGGCGTCGACGCGGAAGCCGCCGTCCCCCGCGGGCCCGTGCTCGATGCGGCCGCCCGCCAGCGTGGCCCGTTCCGTGAGGCCGATCAGTCCCTGGCCGGAACCGGGGACGTTCGGCACATCGCCGGGTGGCGGCGGGTTGCGCACCGAGAGGGTGAGGCCTTCGCCGGGGGCGCCGGACACCGAGACGGTCACCTCGGCGCCGGGGGCGTGCTTGCGGGCGTTGGTCAGGCCCTCCTGGGCGATGCGGTAGGCGGTGCGGCCCACGGCGGCGGGCACGGCGGCCGGGTCGGTGACGCCCTGGTCGAGTGCGACCTTCATGCCCGCGTCGCGTGACTCGGCGACCAGGGTCTCCAGGGCGGTGAGGGTGGGCTGCGGCCGGCCCGACGCCTCGCCGTCGCCGCCGCCGCGCAGGACGCCGATCACCTCGCGCAGATCCTGCAGCGCCTCGTGCGAGCTCTCCCGGATGACACCGGCGGCGCGGACGATCTCCTCGCGTGGCGCGTCCGGGCGGAACTCCAGGGCGCCCGCGTGCACGCTGAGCAGGGTGAGCCGGTGGGCCAACACGTCGTGCATCTCGCGGGCGATGGACTCGCGGGCCAGGCGCTGGGCCTGTTCGGCCCGGAGCGCGGCCTCGTTCTCGGCGCGGATCGCGCGGTCGCGCAGGCTCAGCAGGAGCTGGCGGCGCGAGCGCACGAACATGCCCCAGCCGATGACGGAGGCGTTGATCAGCATGCCGATGACGACGGCGGCCAGCCAGGGCAGGTCGGCGTCGGGCCGCATCCAGTAGATGAACGGCATCAGGCAGATCGAGACCCCGCCGATCCAGCCGACGTACCGGAAGGGCCGGTGCACCGCGAGGCTGAACAGTGACACGGCGCCCGCGCCGCCCGCGGTGTCCGAGGCGAGGCTGACCAGGACCAGGGCGGCGGCGAGGCCGACCGGCCAGCGTCTGCGCAGCCAGACGGCGGCGCAGGCCAGAGCGCCGATCAGCTGGTCGGCCTCGGCCACGCCGTGCGAGACGTTCGGGTTGCTGCTGACCGCGTCCGCGCCCACCATGCCGATGACGACGGCCACGAAGAAGCAGGCGAAGTCGACCAGCCAGTCGCGCGCGGTCCGCCGGTGCCCGCGCTTGCCCTCGCGTGCCGTGTGGTCCGGGTCGAACTCGGCGGCCACGGCCGAGGGCAGCGCCCATGGGCGCCTCGCCAAGGGGGCCGAGGGGTCCGACGGAGGCTGGTTGCCGCTCATGGTCGACAAATCTACGCACTGCCGGGGGCAAGGGCTGCACTCCGGGCGTGATCGTCTACCAAAGTCGCGTACGCGGAGACTTTGGGAGGGTGGCGGGGGAAGATGCCTCGCCCCGTGGCCGATGTGCGTGGGGGGTCCATGGGGCGAGGCTCTTCGGCATGAAGCGAGTACTTGAGGCCTTTGGCGTCCTTCTCCTGGTCCAGGGCGTGGTCGCCCTGGCGCACGGGCTGACCGGCCGACTGCGCGGCTGGGGAATCGTGCGGCGGATCGGGTTCCTCGACGGGTACGAGATCTACGCGGGCGTCACGCTGATCGTGCTGGCGCTCGCGCTGTTCGCGGTCGCGGAGAGCCGGAAGGCCGGTCGGTGAGTACCGTGCCGGATCGGGGCGGGCTCAGCAGGCGTAGTCGACCAGATCGAAGGATTCGTAGTGATCGGCGGTGTAGTAGTCCTCCTGGTTCTCCACACCGGTGACGACGCGGCGGGCGCCGCGGTCCGGTGAGCCCGGCGTCTTCACGGTGTACTCGTGGTAGTAGCCGGAGCCCTGGGAGGGCAGGATGCCTTCCCTGTTCTGGAAGACGGTGCCGTCCTGCGGGTACGGGTAGGGGCCGCCCGCCTCGATCAGGTCCAGGGTGTCGTGCGCCTGGGCGGGCAGCGCGGAGTAGCAGATGTCGCCGACGGCGGTGATGGAGTACGCCGTCGAGGTGGGGGCGTGGTGGTCCGGGACCGCGCTCGCGGAGGCGGCGACGGGGCCGCCGACGAGCAGGGCGGCGGCGAGGGCGGTGATGCTCACGATTCGTGGGGGGATTCGCATGCGACCAGTGTGACGCGCGTAGAGGTCGTGGTGTCAACGCCAAGTGCGGTGAATTTTCCGGGAGTTAACCGAGCGCCGCCGGCTCTTCCTCAGTCCTTCTTCGCGGCGGCGGCTGCGCTCTTGGCGGCGCTCTTCGCGGCGGCGATGCGGTGCTGCGCCATGTACTCCCGCATCCGCAGACTGGTGGTCCCGCCGGTGTAGAGCACCGCGCCGGCGACCGAAAGCGGCACCGAGAGCCCCAGCCAGCCCAGCATCTCGGGCCACCGGCGCTGCGCGCGGCAGTCCTCCCACGTGGAGTCGTGCCATGTCGGGGCGTCCCCCTCGTAGAAGAGCACCGACTGGCACTCGCGGCTGCTCGATGAGTCGTCGTCCCCGTCGCTGAACGGCACCATCAACTGCCAGGCGAGCACGGCCCAGATGACACCCGCGGCGAGGAACAGCACCGCGCCCCCGATGCGGCGCTTCTCCGCGGCCGCGGTGAAATCCTGCTCGAAGTACTCGTTCATGAGCTCCCCCTGAGTGATCGATCGCTCCCTGTGTTTGATCGACCCCGGAAGCTACCACCGCACCCCACGGCCCCAACTGGTCCCCACCAGAACCAGCACACCCCCCACCAGACCCACCACACCCAGCCGCTCCCCGCCCAGCGCGATCCCGACCGCGGCCGCCCACAGCGGCTCCGTGCCGAGCAGCAGGCTCACCCGCGAGGGAGACGTCCGTCGCACCGCCCACATCTGCACGAAGAAGGCGAAGAACGTGCAGAACACGGAGAGGAAGAGCAGCCCGGCCCACTCGCGCGCACCGAAGTCCGCGGCCACCGACCAGGGCGTCGCGCCGGTGCCCGCGGCGGCGAGCACCGCGAACACGCCGACAGCAGTGCCCAGTTGAACGGTGGTGAGCGAGAGCGAAGCCGAGTCACCGACGTCCCGGAGCGCCTTGATCCGGGACATCGCCAGGACGTGCACCGTACGCGCGAGTGCCGCCAGGAAGATCAGACCGTCGCCCACCGAGGGCCGCGTGAAGCCGCCGCCCTGGGTCAGCAGGACCACGCCGAGCACGGAGAGCCCGGCCGCGGCGAGGAAGGCGCGCGGCGGCCTCCTCCGCGTCACCGCGGCCTCGGCGAGCGGGGTGAAGATCATGGTGAGGCTGATGATGAGGCCCGCGTTGGTCGCCGAGGTGTGGACGACGCCGTACGTCTCCAGGAGGAAGATCCCGCTCAGGACGAGGCCGAGCGCTCCGGCCCCGCGCCACTGCGGCGCCGTCAGCGTGCGCAGGCCGCGCCATCCGGCGACCACGAGCGCGGGCAGCACGACGGCGAACCGCAGCACCAGGACGGCGACGACCGTGTGCGTCGTCGTGATGCCCTTCGCCGCGAGATAGCTGGCACCCCAGACCACGGCCACGAGCAGGACGGGCAGATCGGTGAGCCAGGCGCGGCGCGCGGCGGGCGGCGCGGCGGGAACGGTGAGCGTCGACACGGGCGCGGTCTCCAACGGATGCGGCGGTGTGGAGACTTCAGCGGCTCTCACGCGGTCGATCACCGTATCCCCTCTGCATTCCCTCTGCCGGAAAAACGGTGTCCATTTCCCGCCAGCGGTGGCGTACGCCGCCCGCTTTCATTGAACCCACAAGCACTTCTCAGGCATTACGCAACAAAACCACGCGAATGAGGTTCACGGACATGTCTTCTCTGCACGGCAAGACCGCTCTCGTCACCGGTGGCAGCCGCGGCATGGGCGCGGCGATCGCGCTGCGGCTCGCCCAGGAGGGAGCCGACGTCGCGATCACGTACGTCAAGGAAGAGGCCGCCGCTCTCGACGTCGTGGCCAAGATCGAGTCGACGGGACGGCGCGGGTTCGCCGTCAAGGCCGATGCCGCGGACCCCGGGGACGCCGCGGGAGCGGTGGAGCGCGCGGCCGACGACCTGGGCCGCCTGGACATCCTGGTGAACAACGCGGGCATCGGAGTGCTCGGCCCCATCGGGGACCTGTCGCTCTCCGACGTCGACCGGGTGCTCGACATCAACGTACGCGCGGTCTTCCTGGCCTCGCAGGCGGCGGCCGGCAGGCTGGCCGACGGGGGCCGGATCATCTCCACCGGTTCGGCGCTCACCCAGTACTCCGGCGGGGGCGGCGGCACGCTCTACGCGATGAGCAAGGCGGCGCTCACCGGCATGACCAAGCCCCTTGCGCGGGAGCTCGCCGGGCGGGGGATCACCGTGAACGTGATCCACCCGGGAGCGATCGACACGGACATGAACCCGGCCGACGGGCCGTTCGCCGAGCCGCAGAAGGCGGCGGCCGCCCTTGGCCGGTTCGGCTCCGCCGACGAGGTGGCCTCGCTCGTGGCCTATCTCGCCGGTGAGGACGCCTCGTTCATCACGGGCACGGAGCTCGTGGTCGACGGCGGGCACTCCGCGTAACCGCACGCGGGCATGGTGATGGGGCGCACCGGGGCTTTCCACCCGGTGCGCCCCACGTTCTTCAGCGGGCCTCAGCGGCTCCGGTTCAGCCGCCCAGCTCCTGGTGACGTGCCGTCAGGCGGCTCTGTCCCGCCTCGGTCAGCGAACCGAAGAGGTGCAGGCGCGAGATGCCGCCGTCCGGGAAGATGTCGATGCGCACATGCGTTCCGACGACCGGGGCGTCCAGGACGAAGCGGTGGTTGGTGTCGGGCTGCAGTCGGGTGCGGGGCAGCGCCTCGACCCACTCGCCGTCCTCACCGTCGCGGACCGAAAGGGCCGCCCAGCCGGCGGAGTTGCCCTTGAGGTAGGCCGTGTCGATCTCGACGGAGCGGATCTCGGACTGGGCGACCAGCTGGTAGCGGATCCAGTCGTTGCCGTTGTCGCGGCGGCGCCGGGTCTCCCAGCCGTCGTCCATCTTGCGGGAGCGGCCCGGCTGGATGGTGTTGGTGGCCGGGGAGTAGAAGCGGTCGGACGCGTCCTCGACCTGGCCGCCGTTCTCCAGGGCCACGACGTCGAACGTGCCGAGCGCCGCGAGCCACTTGGGGTCGGCGACGACCTCGCCGTAGACACGGAGGCGCGCGACGCCGCCGTCCGGGTGCTGGTTGACGCGCAGGTGCGTGAAGCGCTGCTCGACATCGACGGCGAAGCCGTTGGCCGCGTGGCCGCCGACTGCCGTGCGGGGTACGAGAGTCGTCCACTTCACGTCGTCCGAGAGGAGTTCCTCGGGGGTCGGCGAACCGTCGACGCTCGTGCCCTCGACGGACACGGCCTGCGGGTAGTTGCCGCGGAAGTGGGCGGTGTCGATGACGATGCCGCGTACGACACCGGGGGCGCCGAGGCGTACGAGCGCCCAGTCGTGGTCGTCGGCGGTGGGCCACGGGTGCTCGCCGGAGACACCACGGCGGCGGCGGGTCTCCCAGCCGTCCATGACCTTGCCCTTGTGGCCGAAGTGCTCGGGGTCGAACACGGCCGGGTGCGCGAGGAGGAGGTTCTCGCGCATCGCGAAGAACTCGTCGTTGGCGGCGATCACACCGGCGCCGAGCTGCCGGTCGGCAAGGTTGGCGTACTGCGTGAAGGGGAAGTCCGCGGTGCGGTAGTCCGCGTAGGGGTCGCCGCCGCCGTAGGGGCTGGCGTCGCCGGTGAAGGTGGGTATCGCCGTCACGGTGATCAGTTCTTCCTTTCCAGAAGTCGGCCTGCGGGTTCGCTGAACTCGCCGCCGTGCAGGATGCGTTCGCCGCGCAGCCAGGTGGACTTCACGACGCCGCTGAGGGTCTTGCCCGCGTACGCCGTAACTCGGTTCCGGTGCTGCAGCGCCGCGGGGTCCACGGTGAAGGTCTCGTCGGGCGCGAGGACCGCGAAGTCGGCGTCACGGCCGGCTTCGATGGCGCCCTTCTGGTCGAGTCCGACCAGTTCGGAGGTGCGCGTCGACATCCAGCGCACCACGTCCTCGAGGCTGTGGCCGCGCTTGCGGGCCTCGGTCCAGACCGCGGGAAGGCTCAGCTGGAGGCCGGAGATGCCGCCCCACGCGGTCGCGAAGTCGTCGGTCTTGAGGTCGGCGGTGGACGGCGAGTGGTCCGTCACGATGCAGTCGATGGTGCCCTCGGCGAGCGCGTCCCAGAGCAGGTCCTGGTTGGCGGCCTCGCGGATGGGCGGGCAGCACTTGAACTCGCTGGCGCCGTCCGGGACTTCCTCCGCGGTGAGCGTGAGGTAGTGCGGGCAGGTCTCGACGGTGAGCTTGACGCCCTCGCGCCTGGCGGCGGCGATCAGGGGCAGCGCGTCCGACGACGACAGGTGCAGTACGTGGACGCGGGCGCCGAGCCGCTTGGCGAGGCCGATGAGGCCCTCGATCGCGACGTCCTCGGAGACGCGCGGCCGGGTCTCCAGGTAGTCCGTGTACTTGGGGCCGCTCTTGTGCGGGGCGGCGTCCAGCTCGTGCGGGTCCTCGGCGTGCACGATGAGCAGCCCGCCGAACCCGGCGATCTCCGCCATGGAGGTGGCGAGGCGGTCCTGGTCCAGGTGCGGGAACTCGTCCACGCCGGACGGCGAGAGGAAGCACTTGAAGCCGTAGACACCGGCGTCGTGCAGGGGCTTGAGGTCGCCGACGTTGTCGGGCAGGGCGCCGCCCCAGAAGCCGACGTCGATGTGCGCCTTGGTGCGGGCCACGTCCTGCTTCGTGCGCAGGTTGTCGACGGTGGTGGTCGGCGGCAGGGAGTTGAGCGGCATGTCGACGAGGGTGGTGATGCCACCGGCGGCCGCGGCACGGGTGGCGGTCCAGAAGCCCTCCCACTCCGTGCGGCCCGGGTCGTTCACATGGACGTGCGTGTCGACGAGGCCGGGCAGCAGGACGTCGTCCCCGAAGTCCTCGACCCTGGCCCCCGCCGGTACGTCGGCGTCGTGTGCCAGTACGGCCGCGATCTTCCCCCCGGAGACCGTGACCGACGCGGCGCGGGTTCCCTGCGGGGTGATCACGCGGGTCGAGCGCAGCACCAGTTCTACGTCCACGTCCTCAACGCCCTCTCTTCGCTTCTTCGCTGTTGCTTGGCTGTGCGTTCTTCTGTTCGTTCTTTTCCGCTACACAGACCATTCGTTTCCGCTAAACGGAATTCAACGTTCTGTTGAATGAGTCTTCACGGCCGACCCCGAACCGTCAAGAGGCCATCCCGAGCACACTGGACGTTTCCACAAAGTGGAATTAGAACTCCACAGGACAGAACGTAGCTACGCACAACCCGGCCGCCGGACGATCACCGGGCGTGACGGCGGAGAAGCGGACAAAGGCGCCCCGACCGGTCCCTGAACGGCCCTGACCGGCGATGACGCCAAGGCCGCAGAGGGACTCCGCGAAGAACCGCCCGGTAGGCTGCTGCCTTGCCCGTCAGCCCCGAAAGGACTGCGCCGTGCCGACGTCAAGCGCAAGCGACGCCTCCACCGAAGTCGCCGCCTCCAAGCCGCCCGCTGCCAGCGGTGGTGTCCAGTCCCTCGAGCGCGCCTTCGACCTCCTCGAACGGATGGCGGACGCCGGCGGCGAGGTCGGGCTGAGCGAGCTCTCCGCGAGCAGCGGCCTCCCGCTGCCCACGATCCACCGCCTGATGCGCACCCTGGTCGCCTGCGGTTACGTACGCCAGCAGCCCAACCGCCGCTACTCCCTCGGCCCGCGTCTGATCCGCCTCGGCGAGTCGGCGTCGCGCCTCCTCGGCACCTGGGCGCGCCCCTACCTCGCGCGCCTGGTCGAGGAGACCGGCGAGACCGCGAACATGGCGCTGCTCGACGGCGACGAGATCGTGTACGTCGCCCAGGTGCCGTCCAAGCACTCGATGCGCATGTTCACCGAGGTGGGCCGCCGGGTCCTCCCCCACTCCACGGGCGTCGGCAAGGCCCTCCTCGCCCACACCCCGCCGGACGAGGTGCGCGCGCTCCTGGCCCGCACCGGGATGCCCGCCGCCACGGAGAAGACGATCACCACGCCCGAGGGCTTCCTCGACGCGCTCGAAGTGGTCCGCGGCGCCGGCTACGCGGTCGACGACAACGAACAGGAGATCGGGGTGCGCTGCCTCGCGGTGTCGGTCCCCAACTCCCCCACGGCGGCCGCCATCTCGATCTCCGGCCCGGCGGGCCGCGTGACCGAGGCCGCGGTGGAGAAGATCGTGCCGGTGCTGCAGGAGGTGGCGGTGGAACTGTCCGCCGCGCTGGCCAGTTCGGGCCCTGCGGCGTAATCCCCGGGGGCGTGGGGGGTGATGTCCGGCTACTGACCGGCGCCGCCCCGGATCAGCCCGCGCCCCGTCGCCACCGCCACGGCTGCCGTACGCGAGTCGACGCCCAACTTCGCGTAGATGTGCACCAGATGGGACTTGACGGTGGCCTGGCTGAGGAAGAGCCGCTTGCTGATCTGCAGGTTGGACAATCCCTCCCGCACCAGCCTAAGCACCTCCAACTCCCGCCCGGTCAGCGCCTCCCCGGGCGACCGCATCCGGTCCATCAGCCGATGCGCGATCGCGGGAGCGAGCGCGGACTGTCCCGCGGCCGCGGTCCGCACCGCGGCGGCCAGTTCCTCCGGCGGCGCGTCCTTCAGGAGGTATCCGGCGGCCCCCGCCTCCACCGCGGCGAGGATGTCGGCGTCCGTGTCGTACGTCGTCAGGACGAGCACCCGCGGCGCACCCGGCTCGGCGGCGATCGCGGCCGTGGCCTGCGCCCCGTGCATGCCCGCCCCGAACTGAAGGTCCATCAGGACGACGTCGAAGCCGCCGGTCGCGGCGAGCGTCACCGCTTCCTCGGCCGTCGCCGTCTCCCCCGCGACGGTGAAATCGGGCTCGGTGTCCAGCACCGCACGCAGCCCGGCCCGTACGACGGGGTGATCGTCCGCGAGGAGCAGCCGAATGGGCTCCGGCACCCCGGCGCTCACAGCGCGGCCCCCGTCGGAAGCGGCAGCTCGGCCCTCGTTGGGAGCGGCAGGGTGACCGCGACGGCCGTCCCCTGCCCTGGGGCCGACTCCACGCTCAGCGTCCCGCCGAGCGACCGGGCCCGCGCCCGCATCGCGGGCAGCCCGAAGCCGCCGTCCCCGCGGGGCGCCGATGCCGGGTCGAAGCCGCGGCCGTCGTCCACGACGTCCAGGGACACGGACGTGTCCATGAAACTCAGGGTGATCTCGGCCCGCCCCGCGCCCGCGTGCTGGAACGTGTTGGCGAGGGCCGACTGGGCGGTACGGAGCAGCGCGACCTCGTACGGCGTCGGCAGCTCGGCCGGTTTGCCGCTCACCGTGAATTTGACGTGGACGTCCGAGCCGGGCGTGGCGGAGAGCCGTTCAAGGGCTCCGGCCAGCGAGCCGTGCTCCAGGTCGGGCGGGCTGAGGGCGCGTACGAAGCGCCGCGCCTCCGCGAGGTTGTCCTGCGCGGCGGCACGGGCCTGCTCGATGTGCGGCGCGGCGGGCGACCCCGCGGGCAGCGCGCGTTGCGCGGCGCGCAGCAGGAGCTGGATGGAGGAGAGGCCCTGCGCGAGCGTGTCGTGGATCTCGCGGGCGAGGCGCTCGCGCTCGGCGAGGGTGCCCGCGGTCCGCTCGGCGGCGGCGAGCTCGGCCCGCGTGGCCACGAGCTCGTCGATCAGCTTCCGGCGATGCTCGCTCTCCCGGTACAGCGCCTCGTACCCGAGGACGGTGGCGACCGCCACGGCGGCGCCGAGCAGCGGTCCGATGAAGCTGCCGGGCGACAGGGGCGAGCCGTGCGCCACGAAACTGGCGATGGCGGCAGCGGCGGTCAGCGCGACGGCGGGCAGGGCCCAGCGCACGGGCAGCAGGTGCAGCTGCAGGAAGTACAGGGGGAAGGCCGTCCACAGCCCGTCCGGCGACAGGACGAGCAGCGCCGCCCAGCACAGGCCGAGCGCCGCGAGCCACACCGCCGCGGCGCGCTGCGAGCGTGCGACGGCCGGGCTGAGGGCCCCCGCCGCGTAGACGATCCCCGTCCCCAGCGCGACTCCCGCGACGGCCCCGGCCTGCGGCACCCCGTCGGCCACGGCCCGCACCGCGGCGAGCGCGAGCAGCCCGGCGAGGAGCGCGTGCAGGCAGAGGCGCAGGATCAGGGCCACGGGGGTGGTCCGAGAAGCGGTCAGGGAGTCGGCGGAGAACATCGGGGCCTCGGTCGGGTCAGGGCTGAAGACGGATCCGAGGACGCGACGCGCCCTACGGACCGGTCCCAGTGCGGCGCCTCCGACCGGAGGTCGAGCCCCGGCCGGAGGGTCTCAGACCCCGGCGTCGGCCGGGACTGGGCCCTCGGCAGGGGCCGGAGCGTGGCCCGCCGTGGAGGCGACGGGTCGAGCCGGCGCGGGGGCGGAGGCTCGGCGGAGGTGTTGTTCATCGGACCGTCCAGCGTAGGCGCAGCCATCCCCGCTTCCGTCAACCGAAAGGTTGATCGTGGGCTCCCCCCTTCGATTCGGGTGAAGCGTGCTGTGGCGCGATGCCCTGGGCGTGCGCGCGGACGGAGGGTGGGGGCATGTTCGTCGCATGGAGAGACCTTCGGTTCGCCAAGGGGCGGTTCGCCCTGATGGGAGCCGTCGTCGTCCTCATCACTCTGCTCGTGGGGCTCCTTTCCGGGCTCACCGCCGGGCTCGCCAGGGAGAACACCTCCGCGATCACCGGCCTCCCGGCCGACCACCTCGCTTTCGCCGCGCCACCACCCGGTCAGTCCGCCTCCTTCACCAGCTCCCAGCTGGATCAGCGCGCCTGGGAGAAGTGGGCGGCGCAGCCAGGCGTACGGTCCGCCAAGCCGATCGGCATCAGCACCCTCAACGCCACCGCGGGCGACCGCTCGGCCGCCGTGTCCGCGTTCGGCGTCGAGCCGGACTCCGGGATCGCA
Source organism: Streptomyces sp. NPDC033177 (assembly GCF_055577715.1). Classification (NCBI taxonomy): domain Bacteria; kingdom Bacillati; phylum Actinomycetota; class Actinomycetes; order Kitasatosporales; family Streptomycetaceae; genus Streptomyces; species Streptomyces sp. NPDC033177. Next base: position 429,529 of record NZ_JBVIPS010000008.1, read on the forward strand.
CCGGCCGGTGTCGCGCCGGGCGAGGCCGTGCTCTCGGAGAAGGCAGCGGCGGAGCTCGGCGTCGGCGCCGGGGACACGGTGCGTCTCGGCGGGAGCCGGGTCGAGGAGCGGGTCGCACGAGTCGCGTCGGACGCCTCGTACAGCCACACCCCCGTCGTATGGACCGCGCTCGACGACTGGCAGGGACTCGGCCACCGGGGTACGTCGCTGGACGAGCAGGCCACGGTCATCGCGCTGCGGACGGGCGGTGGGTTCGATCTGGCGTCCGGCGACAAGGCGGCGGGCACGGAGACGAAGACGCTCGACGGCGCGCTCACCGCGATCGGCTCCTACCAGGCGGAGAACGGTTCGCTGCAGCTCATGCGCGGCTTCCTCTTCGTCATCTCCGCGCTCGTCATAGGAGCGTTCTTCACGGTGTGGACGATTCAACGCGCGGGCGACATCGCGGTGTTGAAGGCGCTGGGCGCGTCGACTCCGTATCTGCTCAGGGACGCGCTCGGACAGGCCGTGCTGATGCTGGCCGCCGGGACGGCCCTGGGGACGGGCATCGCGGCGGTGGTCGGTTCCGCGATCAGTGGCGGGGACGTCCCCTTCGTGCTCGATCCACCTACCGTGCTGTGGCCCGCCGCCGTGATGATCGCCCTCGGGGCGCTGGGCGCGGGCCTGTCCGTCCGGCGGATCACCGCCGTAGACCCGCTGACCGCGCTGGGGAGTGCCCGATGAGTCTGTCCCTCGAAGACATCACGCTGACGTACGCCGACGGCGATGGACGCCTCACGGCACTCGACGGCGTCAGCCTCGACGTCCCCGCCGGGACCCTGACGGCGGTCGTCGGCCCGTCAGGCTCCGGAAAGTCCAGCCTGCTCGCGGTGGCGGCGACGCTGGTGACCCCCGACCGGGGCCGGGTGGTGGTCGGCGGCACGGAGACGGCGTCCCTCTCGGCGGCCGAACGGGCGGAGCTGCGGCGCCGGAGGATGGGCATCGTCTTCCAGCAGCCGAATCTCCTGGCGTCGCTGACGGCGTTGGAGCAGGTGGAACTGATGGCACGCCTGGACGGACGCGGGCGTTCCGGCGCCGGAGAGGCCCGGCGGCGGGCACGGGGGCTCCTGGACACCGTGGGCCTCACGGATCTCGCACACCGGCGCCCGCACCAACTGTCGGGCGGTCAGCGCCAACGGGTGGGCATCGCACGAGCATTGATGAACGAGCCCGCGGTGCTCCTGGTCGACGAGCCGACGAGCGCACTGGACCACGAGCGGGGTGCCGCGGTGCTCGACCTCCTGGGCCGGCTCACACGAGAGTGGGAGACGGCGACGGTCCTGGTCACACACGACCGGGCACGACTGGCAGTCGCGGACCGGGTGGTGGAGCTGATGGACGGGAGAGTGGGGGTTTCCAGCGCGTCCGGGATATGAGGGTTCCAGCCCGTCCGGCGTTCGAGGACGAACTCGGCGGAGCCGGTGAAGGTCTGCGCCCCGGCGGGCGCGGGCACAAGCAGAGGCAGCGCGGAGACCTTCAGCCCGTCCGGCGCTTGAGGACGAACCCGGCGGAGCCGGTGACACACGCCGGTCAAGGCCAGGCGGCCTACCTTGCGTCGCCGAAAAGCTCCACCGCTCCCCTGACCGCGGCGAGGCCCGAGGCCAGCGCGCTGACCGAGCCGATCGCGCCCGCGACCAGGAGCAGCGAGCGGCGCAGCCTAGGCGCCTCCGGCGCACCGCTCCGGGCCATCGCGGCCAGCGCCGCGAGCTCGTCCTCGGCGATGCCCCGGTCGGGAAACTCGGCCGGATGCGCGGCGAGCTCACGGCGCAGTCGCGACACCGCGGTGCCCAACTCCGCGACTCGCGGATCCTCATCGCTGCCGGTCACTTGCCTCTGCCCCACGCTCCGCAACACAGCTCTCCCCCTCGCACGGTGTCGTGCGCACGTACTCGTTCAGATCTTGCCGACCCCGGACGGCGTTGGTCAGACGCCTGAGGGCCGCGGGCCAGTAAACGCCACGAGAAGCAGGACGCGCCACTTTATGGCCGGAACACACCGGCTCCATCTCCAGGAGTCCCCCGGGCGCCGGGACCGTGCGGACAGGGTGCGGTATGCAGGAGCCATGACGAATCCGATGATCGCCGGGCTTCTCCTCGCCGCGGGCGGCGGGCGACGCCTCGGCGGCCGGCCGAAAGCGCTTCTGGAGCACCAGGGGCGGCCCCTCGTGGAGCACGCGGTCCGCGTCTTGCGCGAGGGCGGGTGCACGCGCGTGCACGTGGTGCTCGGCGCGGACGCCGATGTCGTACGCGCAAAGGCCTCGCTCCCCGGCTGCGTACTGATCGACAACCCGGCCTGGGAGGAGGGGATGGGTTCGTCGCTGCGGGCGGGGATCGCCTCCCTCCGCGACGCCGGGGACGGCACCGACGCCGCCCTCATCTCCCTCGTGGACCAGCCCGGCATCGGCCCCACCGCCGTGGCCCGCGTGCACGCCGCCTACCGCTCCCACGCCACCCTCGCGGCAGCCGCGTACGACGGCGAGCGCGGGCACCCGGTGCTCTTCGGCGCCGACCACTGGGCGGGCATCGCGGCGAGCGCGACAGGCGACCGCGGGGCACGCGCCTATCTGAAGGAACACGCGGGGGAAATCACACGCGTCGAGTGCGGGGACGTGGCCCAGGCGTACGACATCGACACGCCCGCCGACCTGATCCACCTTGAGTGACCGGCATGGCACTCAGCGACACGTTCTGTCGATGAAGAGAATCTCGACATCAACAGACGATTGAACTTCCACTATGAGGAAACTAGTATCCACTGTTCAGAAGCACCCGTTCCCTCATGTGGGGTCCACGGCCGTATCTCGGCTCCGGTGGCACTGAGTGTCACTGCGAATGCCCGGCGGTCGCCGCGGCACCACCTGTGAAGCTCGCTGAAGGAAGTGACAGCTCATGTCCGCACCAGCGCAGTCCCCGCTGGCCATCGTCGACGCGGAGCCTCTGCCGCGGCAGGAGGAGGTCCTCACCGACGCGGCCCTCGCCTTTGTGGCCGAGCTGCACCGGCTCTTCACGCCCCGCCGTGACGAGCTCCTCACCCGCCGCTCCGAGCGCCGCGCCGAGATCGCCCGCACCTCCACGCTCGACTTCCTTCCCGAGACCGCCGCGATCCGCGCGGACGACTCCTGGAAGGTGGCGCCGGCCCCGGCCGCCCTGAACGACCGCCGCGTCGAGATCACCGGGCCGACCGACCGCAAGATGACCATCAACGCCCTGAACTCGGGCGCCAAGGTCTGGCTCGCGGACTTCGAGGACGCGTCGGCGCCCACCTGGGAGAACGTGATCCTGGGCCAGCTCAATCTCACCGACGCCTACGAGCGCCGCGTCGACTTCACGGACGACCGCACCGGCAAGTCGTACGCCCTCAAGGACGCCGACGAGCTCGCCACCGTCGTCATGCGCCCGCGCGGCTGGCATCTGGACGAGCGCCACCTGCAGTTCGAGGGCACCCCGATCCCCGGCGCGCTCGTCGACTTCGGCCTGTACTTCTTCCACAACGCCAAGCGCCTCATCGAGCTCGGCAAGGGCCCGTACTTCTACCTCCCGAAGACGGAGTCGTACCTGGAGGCCCGCCTCTGGAACGACATCTTCGTCTTCGCGCAGGACTACGTCGGCGTCCCGCAGGGCACCGTCCGCGCCACGGTCCTCATCGAGACGATCACGGCCGCGTACGAGATGGAGGAGATCCTCTACGAGCTCCGCGACCACGCCTCTGGCCTGAACGCGGGCCGCTGGGACTACCTCTTCTCCATCGTCAAGAACTTCCGCGACGGCGGCTCGAAGTTCGTCCTGCCGGACCGCAACCTCGTGACGATGACCGCCCCCTTCATGCGGGCGTACACCGAACTCCTCGTCCGCACCTGCCACAAGCGCGGCGCGCACGCGATCGGCGGCATGGCCGCGTTCATCCCGTCCCGCAAGGACGCAGAGGTCAACAAGGTCGCGTTCGAGAAGGTCAAGAACGACAAGGACCGCGAGGCGGGCGACGGCTTCGACGGCTCCTGGGTCGCGCACCCGGACCTGGTCCCGATCGCGATGAAGTCGTTCGACGCGGTGCTCGGCGAGAAGCCCAACCAGAAGGACCGTCTGCGCGAGGACGTGAGCGTCGCCCCCGGTGACCTCATCGCCATCGACTCCCTCGACGCGAAGCCCACGTACGACGGCCTCGTCAACGCCGTCCAGGTCGGCATCCGCTACATCGAGGCGTGGCTGCGCGGCCTCGGCGCCGTCGCCATCTTCAACCTCATGGAGGACGCGGCCACCGCCGAGATCTCGCGCTCGCAGATCTGGCAGTGGATCAACGCGGGCGTCGTCTTCGAGAACGGCAAGACCGCCACCGCCGATCTCGCCCGCGAGGTCGCCGCCGCCGAACTGGCCGCCATCCGCGCCGAGATCGGCGAGGAGGCCTTCGCGGCCGGCAAGTGGCAGCAGGCCCACGACCTCCTCCTCCAGGTCTCCCTGGACGCGGACTACGCGGACTTCCTGACCCTCCCGGCGTACGAGCAGCTGCGCTGACCCGACCGCAGACATCGCAAGGCCCCCGGCACCGCACAGCGCCGGGGGCCTTGCTTTTAGGGGCGCGGGGCTGCGACATGTGCGGCTCCGCCGCGTGGGCGCGACCAGCCGCAACCGGCCCGCGGCTAACCGATGTGCCGCGACCAGTCCTGCTCCGCCGGGGGCTTCCCATGCAGATCAGGGACCCGCTTCAGCCAGGCAGGCCGCCCCTTCTCGGTAGCGGCAGCGCGCCGAGCATCGGCGGCGTCGAGCTCACCCCGACTGGGAAAGTCCACCGGCAGCCACTCCGCCGAGGCCCGCGCGCGGGCCAGCAGGAAGTCGACATACGCATCCCGCACCTCGTCCGGGGACGAGAACCCCGGCTCCTCGGCGAGCCAGGCGTCGGGGACCAGGGAGACGATCTCGCGGAGCGCGGACTCCGTGACCAGCGGCGCGAGCTCCACGTCGGCGGCCCGCGTGTCCGGCCCGTACCCGCCCAGCGCGTGATGGCGGAAGTCGTACACCTTGTCCGGCGCCGACGCGCCCCAGCGGTGGTGGAAGACCAGGGCCGCGCCGTGGTCGATGAGCCAGAGCCTCGGCCGCTGAAGACCGGACGTGGGCCAGATCATCAGGTTCGAGCTGTGCACCGTGCGGTCGACGTTCGCGGTGAGCGCGTCGAGCCACACCACCTTGCCCGCCTCCAGCGGGTCCACGTCCAGCGCCTCGGGGGTGAAGTCCACGGCGCCCGGCAGGAGGTCCATGCCGAGGTTGAGGCCCGCGCTGGCGTGCAGCAGGTCCTGCACCTCCTGGTGCGGCTCCTCCGACGCGACCGCCGGGTCGAAGTGGACCAGGACCAGCTCGGGGAAGCGCAGGCCGAGGCGGCGGGCCAGCTCCCCGACGATGATCTCGGCGACCAGCGCCTTGCGGCCCTGCGCCGAACCGGTGAACTTGACGACGTACGTCCCCAGGTCGTCGGTCTCGACGACGCCGGGCACGGAGCCCCCGGTCCGCAGCGGCTCGACGTAGCGGGTCGCGACGACCTGCCTCAACACCTTCAAGGGCCCCACTCCCCGCTTTCGTTCCTCTGTCATGAAGCGAGCGTATGGGGTGGGCACATCGACCGGGCGCCACGGTCAGCCGTCCCGCGCCCCGAGGTTCTCCAGCATCTGTTGCTGATGGCGGTGGCCGACTGTCTCGTAGCCGATCACGGTGACGACGGGGGCCAGCATGACGACGAGCAGGCACACCGCGACGGCGACCCCGGCGGCGGCCAGCAGAGCGGCCGCGAGCAGGACGGCGAGGGTGCAGGAGATCAGGATCAGGTGGAAGCGGTCCGCGGCGGACAGCAGCAACGTGTGCAGCAGATAGACCATCAGCAGGTAGAGGCCCACGGGGATGGCGAGGGACAGGACGACGGCGACGGCGCTGAGCTCGGAGTGGTGTTCCAGGTACAGGCCGGCCACGTGCAGTCCGGCGCCGGCGCCCGCGATCGCGATGAACAGGGGGATGTGCCCGTACCCGAAGAGGTATCCGCGGCTGCGGCGGTGCACGAGGACGTCGCCGAAGGGGGTGGCGAAGTAGACCCACCACATGCCGAAGGTCAGTCCGACGCCGGCGATGACCACCGCGACGGCGTTCCCGCTCCAGTGCGTTCCGTCCGCGCCGCCGAGCAGCTCGCCCGAGGAGGCGACGGTACCGACGACGCCTTCGCCGAGAACGATGATCGCGAACAGGCCGTAGCGCTCCGCGACGTGGTGGGGATGCCACGGCGTCCCGCCCGCGGAGCCTTGGGTGAGCACCGGAAGTGCCAGTTCCAGGGCTCCGAGCACGACGAAGGCGACGAAGGCGACGGCGAGCGGCGGATGTGTGAAGGCGACCACGATCCAGCCGATCTGGGCGATCGCGGTCCAGCGGATGTTAGCCATGCCGACGCCATGGAACGCGGGCGATTCCCGGGCCGCGCGCCACCACTGCAGAAGCATCGCGACGCGCATCACGACGTAGCCGATCACCATGACCCGCAGTTCGAGGTGCCCGCCCTCCTCGACGGAGTGGAACATGGCCGGCAGGCCGAGCGAGAAGACGACGACGCCGATCATCTGCACCATCGTCAGGACCCGGTAGAGCCAGTCGTCGGTACCGAAGGCGGAGGCGAACCAGCTGAAGCTGATCCAGGCGACGCTGATCGCGAACATCGCCAGCACGAACGCGGTGACGGCCTGCCCCGGATGCCCCTCGGCCACCATCTCGGCGAAGTGGGAGGCCGCGGTGCCGACGGCGACCACGAAGGTGAGGTCGAAGAGGAGTTCCAGCGGGGTGGAGGTACGTCCGTGCTCGTGCGGGTCACGGCCCGTCATGGGCAACCGGCGGTGCGCCGGCTTGCCTCTGTCGGTGCTGCCGGGGTGCGTGGGGTCGCTCATGGACAGCATTATTTACCGGCCGTACGCGGCGGGCACGGCACGCGAGCGGCGCGAGAGCCGGAATGCCGCCGCATGGCCGCCACGGCTGCACCGGCTGCTCCGGCTGCACGGAGAGTCCGTACAGCTCCCGATGTACCCCGGGTGACACGCTCAGGACGCCCGCAGCGCCTTCGCGAGCACTCCCTCGCCCGTGAGTTCGATGCGGCCCGCACGCACGCCCTCCCCCACCGTCAGGGTGCCCCCGCTCACCGACACGCACGTCCCGGCGTCCATGACGATCCGGGCGTCCGGTTCCGCGGGCGCCGGGCCGTCGCCGTACGCGTCTCCCCCACCCCCAACCCGTACGTGGAACTCCCCCTCGTCCAGGCGGACCTGGACCACTCCCTCCGCCCCGAGCCCCGCCAGGACCCGGAGCAGCGGCAGCGCGAACCAGTGGGCGCGGACCGCGTCCGTCGGCGCGCGCTCCTGGAGGGCGGGCGTACCCCAGGTGGCGAGCGCCTGGAGGACCGGCAGCAACGCGCGTCCCCGCTCGGTCAGTTCATAGACGTACGCGGCCGATGGCGGGGGAAGGCGGCGGCGCGTCGTCAGGCCCTCGCGCTCCATGTCCTTGAGCCGGGACGCCAGGACGTCCGTGCTCACGCCCGGCAGGTCGGCGTGCAGATCGGTGTAGCGGCGCGGTCCGGCCAGGAGCTCCCGGACGATCAGCAGGGTCCAGCGGTCACCCACGGCGTCGAGGGCACGGGCGGCGGCGCAGAACTGGTCGTAGCTTCGGCGGGACCTGGCGGCAGGTGGCGTGTGACCCATGCGGCACAGTCTATGCAAGTTGTTGGACTTTCCAAGCTCCAGCTTGGTAAAACCAAGTAACTCACGTCACGGGAGGCACAGCGCATGGAGTTCCGGCAGTCCAGCAAGCTCAGCGAGGTCTGTTACGAGATCCGGGGTCCGGTCATCGAGCACGCCAACGCCCTGGAGGAGGCGGGCCACAGCGTCCTGCGCCTGAACACCGGCAACCCCGCGCTCTTCGGCTTCGAGGCGCCCGAGGAGATCGTCCAGGACATGATCCGGATGCTGCCCCAGGCGCACGGCTACACGGACTCGCGCGGCATCCTCTCGGCCCGCCGCGCCGTCGCCCAGCGCTACCAGGCGCTCGGCCTCGACGAGGTCTCCGTGGACGACGTCTTCCTCGGCAACGGCGTATCCGAGCTGGTCACGATGGCCGTGCAGGCCCTCCTGGAGGACGGCGACGAAGTCCTCATCCCCGCCCCGGACTTCCCGCTGTGGACCGCCGTGACGACCCTCTCCGGGGGCAAGGCCGTCCACTACACGTGCGACGAGTCCGCGGACTGGTACCCCGACCTGGACGACATGGCGTCGAAGATCACCGACCGGACCAAGGCCGTCGTGATCATCAATCCGAACAACCCCACGGGCGCCGTGTATCCCAAGGAGATCCTGGAGGGCATCCTCGACCTCGCGCGCCGCCACGGCCTGATGGTGTTCGCCGACGAGATCTACGACCAGATCCTGTACGACGACGCCGTGCACCACAGCGTCGCCGCGCTCGCCCCCGACCTCGTCGTGCTGACCTTCTGCGGGCTCTCCAAGACCTACCGCGTGGCGGGCTTCCGCTCGGGCTGGCTGGTCGTCACCGGCCCGCAGCAGCACGCGAAGAGCTACCTGGAGGGCCTGACGATGCTCGCCTCCATGCGCCTGTGCCCGAACGCCCCCGCCCAGTACGCCATCCAGGCCGCGCTCGGCGGCCGGCAGTCCATCCGCGAGCTCACCGTGCCGGGCGGCAGGCTGTACGAGCAGCGCGACATGGCGTGGCGGAAGCTGAACGAGATCCCCGGCGTCTCGTGCGTGAAGCCCAAGGGCGCCCTTTATGCCTTCGCGCGTCTCGACCCCAAGGTCCACCCCATCCACGACGACGAGAAGTTCGTCCTCGACCTGCTGCTCCAGGAGAAGATCCAGGTCGTCCAGGGCACAGGCTTCAACTGGCCGCGCCCCGACCACTTCCGCATCCTGACGCTCCCTTACGCTGACGACCTCGACGCGGCGATCAGCCGCATCGGCCGCTTCCTCAGCGGCTACCGCCAGTGATGTGACCGGTGATGCCACCGGACGACGGGGGTCGTGTGTCTCTCTGTTCAGCCTGCCGGGTCCCTTCCCTGACCCAGTTCGCGTCGCCCGACCTCGTCGGACCCATCGTGTACGACGGGTTCGACCGCGCGGCCGACCCCGCCTGGGCGGAGTCGGGCGCCACCACCCTCGACGACTACGCGCGCTGGTGCGGCCATCTGTGCGGCCTGACCTGCCTGCGGATGGCGCTCGGCCCGTCGGCGCCCCCGCTCTTCGAGCTGCGGGACGGCGCGCTGAAGTACGGCGCGTACACGGAGTCCGCAGAGGGCGCGGCAGGCGCGATCCGCGGGCTGATCTATGCGCCGTTCGCGGAGTACGTACGCGACGTGCACGGCGTCAACGCCACGGTCCACCGGCACCTCACGGTGGACGAGATCACCAGCCTGCTCGACGAGGGGCGCTCGGTCATGGTCTCGGTGCACTTCGAGATCCGCCGCCCGCACCGGCCCTCGCCCGGCCGGGGCGGTCACCTGGTGCTGGTCACGGGGCGTTCCGCGGACGGCGGTCTGCATCTGCACAACCCGTCCGGGATCGACGCCGGGACGCGGACGGCGGACATCTCGCTTTCGGACTTCGAGCCGTTCTTCGCCGGACGCGGGGTGTCGCTGCACTGACACAGGGTCACCCTTGCTGCCAGGATGGCGCGATGATGCGTGGAGGCAGGGTCGCCGTCGTGGGCGGGAGCATCGCCGGATGCGCCGCCGCACTCGCCGCGTACCGCGGTGGCGCCGCGGAGATCACCGTGTACGAACGGGCGGCAGGGCGCCTCGCGGACCGCGGGGTCGGGCTCGCGGTGCACAACTCCCGTTACGCGGAGCTGGATTCCGCAGGGTATCTGGACGCGGACATGCCATGGGTGCAGCTGGAGAGGCGCCGCTGGTATGTGCGGGGCGGGTCGGCGGCCGGGCCGCTCGGGCACGAGATCGGGGCGATGCCGTTCACGTTCCGCACGTACAACTGGGGCCCTCTGTGGCGTGAGTTGCGGGGCCGCGTGCCCGATTCCGTGGACTTCCGCGCGGGCGTGGTGGTGGACGAGGTGCGACCGGGAGCGGCCGAGGGCTCAGCGGGTGCCGAGGTGGTCACCGCCGACGGCACCGAGCGCTTCGATCTCGTGATCGGCGCCGACGGCTACCGCTCCGTGGTCCGTGCGGGGGTGTTCGCCGGGGTGCGTCCCGCGTACGCCGGTTATCTCGCCTGGCGCGGCGCCTTCCCGGCCGACCGGCTGCCGGACCCGGGGCTGTGGGCTAAGGAGGACTGCGCGTACGTCGTCTTCCCCGGCGGCCATGTCATCGTCTACCGCATCCCCGACGGAGTCGGCGGCCACCGCGTCAACTGGGTCCTCTACACGACACCGCCGCCATCCCTCGACCTCGGGCTCGGCCTCGACCTGCGGCTCACGGCTCCCACCAGCCTGCCGCCCGGCGGGCTCACGCAGGCCCTCACCTCGCATCTCACGGACGTGTGCGACGAGTTGCTGCCGCCCTACTGGGGCGACCTCGTCCGCACGACCACCCCCGACGAGCTCTTCCTTCAGCCGATGTACGACTACACGGCGCCCCGCTACACCAGGGGCCGCGTGCTCCTGACGGGCGACGCGGCCACCGTCGCCCGGCCGCACACCGGGGCGGGCGCGGTCAAGGCCCTGCAAGACGCGACGGTCCTGGAGTCCGCCTTCGCCACGGCCACGACCTGGGCGGACGCACTCGACACCTACGACACCGACCGCGGTGTCGCCGGTGCCGCGATGGTCGATCTGGGACGGCGCCTCGGCCGCGCGCTCGTCGAGGAGACACCGGCGTGGCACACGATGGACCAGACGGCCCTGGAGACGTGGTGGAAGCAGGCCGACGGCGGCGGGGCGTTCGGAGGCCGCGGGCTGAGGCGGTGAGCCCGGGGAGTCGCGGGCAGCGAGCCGCGGTCCGGACCGAGGCGGTGAAGGGTCATACCCATCCGCCGGTTTGGGTATGCACGCCAAGATCAATAAGATCCGGCGATGATCACAAGACATCGGTCGGCGGCCGGGGCCTTCGCCCTGCTCGCCGCCTTGACCGCCGGGCTCGGCACGGCGGGCCCGGCCGCCGCCTCCCCCGCCGGTGACGACGAACCCGCGCAGCCCTCACCCAAGGTCGAGCTCGTCCTCGACGTCAGCGGTTCGATGCGGGCCCGCGACATCGACGGCAAGTCCCGGATGGCAGCGGCGAAGCAGGCGTTCAACGAGGTGCTCGACGCCACGCCGGACGAAGTACAGCTCGGCATACGGACGTTGGGCGCCAACTACCACGGTGACGACCGCAAGACGGGGTGCAAGGACACCGAGCTCCTCTACCCGGTCGCGGAGCTCGACCGTGCGGGGCGCACCGACGCGAAGACCGCGGTGGCCACGCTCGCGCCCACCGGCTGGACGCCGATCGGCCCCACGCTCCTGAAGGCAGCCGACGACCTCAAGGACGACAACACCGAGCGCAGCCGCCGGATCGTCCTCATCTCCGACGGCGAGGACACCTGTCAGCCGCTCGACCCCTGCGAGGTGGCCCGCAAGATCGCCGCCGAGGGCATCCACCTCACGGTCGACACGCTCGGCCTGGTGCCCGACGCCAAGACCCGCGACCAGCTGAGCTGCATCGCGGAAGCCACCGGCGGCACGTACACGTCGGTTCGGCACACCGACGAACTCTCGGGTCGGGTCAAGCAGTTGGTGGACCGCGCCGCGGACCCCGTCGCCACTCCGGTGGCGACCGAGGGCGCCGCCCAGTGCTCCGACGCCCCCCAGCTGAAGGCGGGCGTCTACACCGACCGCGAGAAGTTCGGCGAGCACCGCTGGTACCGCGTCGACGTCAGGCCCGGCCAGGAGCTTCGCGCCTCCGTCAGCGTCGGCGCCGACCGCGCGGTGAACAAGGACTACGGGGTGCTGCTGCGGGCCTCGACCGTGCACGGCCGCGAGATCGTGCGGGGTTCCGAGGCGGGCGACGGACGTACGGACGTGATCTCGACCGGCCTGCGCTATCCGAAGCCGGAGGACGACGACGCCGACGACGAGGCGGCGGACGGGAGCGAGGCCGCCGCCGAGACCGTGTGTCTCCAGGTCAGCAACTCCTACTCGGCGCCCTCCTCCGTGAAGACGACCCCGGGACTCCCCGTAGAGCTGGCCGTCGATCTGGTGGATGCGCCCGACGAGGCCTCGGACGTGGCGTCCTTCGGCCTGGGCAACGGCTGGTGGCTGCTCGGCGTGCTGATCCTCACCGGCTTCGTCGCCGGTCTGGTCTGGGGCTGGCTCTCGCGCTGGCGCTTCGCGGTCTGGAGGACCAACTGATGCGTACGACAAGTGTGTTGAGCCGAGCTGGCGTGCTGTCCGGTGCCGCGCTGATCGCCCTGGCCGGGACGGCCGGAGCGGCGTTCGCCGATGGCGCCGACGACGGTGACGACAAGGCCGCCGCGCCCACCGAGGCCGGTACGTCCTTCCGTACGGCGACGGCGATCCAGCTGGACCAGGAGGCGACGGCGGAGGCTTCCACCGGCGACTACCTGTACTGGTCGTTCCCCGCTGACATCGGACAGCGCCCCACCGTGCACGCCACGGTGAAGCTGCCCGATGACGCCGCGAGGCACGGCGATTCCACCTGGCAGGTCGACGTGTACGACGGGCTGCGGCGACGCCAGGCGTGCCGGTTCGGCGCGCAGACGAAGGCGGCCGCGCAGGACGCCGCCACGGTCGAGCTGTCCTGCACGCTGCGCACCGTGCGCGCGTCGGCCGAGCCGTGGGCCAACGACCCGCTGCCCGGCACGTACTACGCGCGACTGACGGTCACCGGCCTCAAGGCAAATGACCTGGGTCTTCCGATGCGGGCCGGGGCGTTGGTGACGTCGAGCGACGCGGGCGGTGCGCAGGCCGTGGACGGCTCGCTGGCGAAGCCGTTGGTGCCGGGGATCGGCACCGACATGGCGGCGGAGTCCAGTGAACCGGAGGACGGCTGGGCGTCGGCCTGGTGGTCGTCGCGCTGGCTGTGGACCGCGGGCGGCGGCGTGCTCGGTGCCCTGGCGGGCATCGGGGGCTACTGCCTGACGCGCGGGTCGGGCCGCCCGGCGCGCGTACCTGCGGGGATCTAGTCTCGGTGGTGGCCTGACCGGCGTAAGTCCCGGGCCGGCCACCACCGACAGACCCCCGACAGACCCCCGACAGACAGGAAGTTCCGCACCATGGGTGACCTGCTCCTCGTCCGGCACGGCGAGACCGAGTGGTCGATGAACGGCCGGCACACCAGCTGGACGGACATCCCGCTCACCGAGAACGGCAGGGACCAGGCGCGGGGGATCGCGCCGCTGGTGGGGCGGTTCCGGATCGGGGCGGCGTTCACGAGCCCCCGTAAGCGAGCCAGGGACACGGCGGAGCTTGCGGGGTTCCCGGACGCCCGGGTGGACCCCGACCTGGGCGAGTGGGACTACGGGGCGTACGAGGGGGTCACCACGGTGGAGATCCACCGCAGCCGCCCCGACTGGTATCTGTTCACGGACGGAGTTGCCCCGGGCCCCGCCGAGCACCCCGGTGAGACGCCGGAGGAGGTCGGTGAGCGGGCCGACCGGATGCTGGCCAAGGTCGACGCGGCGCTGGCCAACTACGAGAGCAGCGTGGTCCTCTTCGCGCACTCCCACTTCCTGCGCGTGCTGACGGCGCGGCGCCTCGGACTGCCGGTGTCGGGCGGGGCGTTGTTCCAGTTGGCGACGGGGACGGTCTGCCGCCTCAGCACGGAGCACGGCCGCCCAGTGGTGGCGAGCTGGAACATTCGTCCGTAAAACCAGGCACACTCTGTCCCATATAGCTCTCTCACCACCAAGAAGGATCGCGAATGATCACGCTCAAGAAGGAAGACGGACCGGCGGATCTGGGCGGCGTGACCCGTCTGTCCATAGGTGTGTCGTGGGACCCCACCGTCGGCAGCAGCGGTGGAGTGCTGGGCAAGCTCCGGCAGAAGGCCGGCACCGACCTCGACCTGATCGCCATCGCGATGGCGGGCGCGGACCCGGTGCGGCTCGCGGGCCTCGACTCGCTCGACCCGCTGGGCAACGGCTCGCTGGTGCACAGCGGCGACAACCAGACCGGCAAGGGTGACGGCGACGACGAGACGGTGACCGTCGAGTTCGAGCGCGTGCCGGACAACATCACGGCCATCGTGTTCGTCGCCGCCGCGTACAAGAAGCGCAGCGCCTTCCAGAACGCGCGCAACATCAGCTTCAAGGTGTACGACGCCACGGGCGGCAGCACCCAGCAGGTCGCCGACATCTGGCCGAGCCTGCTCACGAACGACAACGGCTGCGCCGTGGCCAAGGCGATCCGGGAGGGTGGTGCCTGGAAGCTCCAGGTCATCAACGAGACCGGCAAGATCAAGCAGGGCGACGAGCAGGCCCTGATGCGCTTCGCCATGAGCAAGTAGCGGGAGCGACAGAGGTCCGGGCCGGCCGGTTTCCGCGGCCGGCCCGGACGGGGCCGTGCCGCAGCCGGTCGGGGCCACGCCTCGGTTCGACACACCCCCCGAAGATCATCAAGACTTGCGGCCATGCGATACGGCGTGAATCTCCTCAACTTCGGCTCCGGCACCACCCCCGACTCCCTGGTCCGCCAGGCGACCGACGCCCGTGACCTCGGGTTCGGCCTCGCGATGATCTCCGACCACATCACGGTCACCCCCGACGTGCACTCGGTCTACCCGGCCCCCTTCTACGACCAGTTCGTGCTCGCCGCGCATCTCGCGGGCCGCGTACCCGGGCTGCGACTTGGCACGACGATCACCGTCATCCCCTACCGCCACCCGCTCCAGACCGCCCGTCTCGCCGCCAACATCGACCAGCTCAACGAAGCGGGCTTCATCCTCGGCGCTGGTGTCGGCTGGTCCCGCGCCGAGTACGAGGCACTCGGCGTCCCCTTCGATGAGCGCGGCGCCATCACCGACGAGTACCTCACCGCGATACGCGCCGCGTGGGCCGAGGAGACGACCTCCTTCCGGGGCCGGTACGTCGCCTACGAGGAGATCCGCAACGCCCCCGCCCCGGCGACACACCTGCCCGTCTGGGTCGGCGGCAACTCCCCCGCCGCACAGCGGCGCGCCGCCCGCCTCGGCGAGGGCTGGCACCCGTTCATGCCGAGCCTCGACGTCCTGCGGACGGCGCTGCCCCGCATCGCGGCGGAGGCCGAGGCCGCCGGGCGCCCCACGCCCGACCTCGTGCCCCGCCTCCAGCTCAAGCTCACCGCGCAGCCGGACACGGCCGACCGCCCCCTCGGGCACGGCAGCCTCGACCAGCTCCGCGCCGACCTGGAGACGCTGGCCGAGCTCGGCGCCACGGACGTGCTGCTCGACACGTACCCGGGCACGCCCGACGAGCGCGGCACCGCCGACGACGACCGGCGCACGCTCGAACTGGTCGTGGAGAAGGTGGTCGACCCCGCGACGGGCACCCTTCGCTGAGTCGGCAGGCCGCGGACAGCCGGTGTTCGGCGGCCGTTGTCAGTGGCGCGAGGCACTATCGGAACCAGGCAGCAGGACCTGGGGAAGAGGTGGGCGCATGACGAAGCCTCCGACAGCCGCTCAGCGGCGCATCATCGAGGCCGCCGACCCGGCGACGGGACGGCTGACGGGGAGCGAGGCACAGCTGGCGGGACTCGTGCGCCACCGCCTCGCATTCCGGCACCCCCGTCCGCCGCACGCCTATTTCCTGACGCCCACGGGCCATCGCCTGCGCGAAGGCGCGGGGGCCCCTGCCGTCGCCGAGGCCACCGCCCCTCCCCCGGCCGCTCCCGCTCCGTCCGGCCTCTTCGCCGCCCGCACCGGCGCCGAGCCCCCGCCGCCACCGGACGCCGAAAGACCGGCGGCCCGCGCACGCGACGTACGCAGCGCCTGGGAAGGGCTCCTGGAGATGCGCCGCATGACCAACCCGGACGGCGCGCGGGACCGCCCCTGCGCCTGGGAGCGGACGCATCTGGTGCAGGCCGCCGCCCTTGCCCTGGAGGCGGCGGGCCGTCGGCCGGGGCCCGACGGCTATCGGGTGGGCGCGACGCCGCAGCCCGAGGCCGTCGCCGTGCGCGAGGCGTCGCCGGAGGGTTTGCGGGCCTGCGCGAGCGCGCTGGAGGCGGCAGGCTGGCAGGTCAGTGAACACGCCGAGCGGGCCGGTGGCGCGCGCTATCTCCTCGCCTCGCCCCGAAGAGGCCGGGCATCGAAGTGACCGTGATGAACCATCGAAGGGAATGTCGTGTCGGAGCCGTTTTCCGTGAGCATCAGCGTCCGTGGGTACGAGACGGACGCGCAGGGCCACCTGAACCAAGCCGTCTTCCTGCAGTACGCCGAGCACGCCCGCTGGTCCGTGCTGCGCGCGGCCGGGATCGAGCAGGCCGATCTGCTCGCCAAGGGGGTGGGCCCCGTCGCCCTGGAGAACACCATCCGTTACTTCAGCGAGCTGCGCGCGGGCGACGAGGTGGCGGTGACCTGCGAGTTCATCTGGGGCGAGCGCAAGACGTTCCGCATCGAGCAGCACGTCCGCAAGGCGGACGGCACCGAGGCCGCCGAGGTGCGGGCCGTCGGTGGCCTCCTGGACCTGAACGAACGGCGGATGGTGTCCGATCCGCGCGAGTACTTCAGGGCGCTGGCTGACGAACCGGGCGTGATCGGCCTCTGACCGGCCCTCTGCAGCAAGGGAGTTGGGGCCTCCGTACGGGTGGCGGGAACTGGACGGGCCGGTGATCGTTCATTCAAGTAGCAACCGACCCCGATCACTCACCGGAGGCCCCCGTGCCGGACAGCGACCCCCAAGCCGACGCCGCCGCGGACATACGCGCGCGCATCGACACCAGCACCCCGCACTCCGCGCGCTTCTGGAACTACTTCGTGGGCGGCAAGGACAACTACGAGAAGGACCGCGAACTGGGCGACCACATCAAGCAGATCCACCCCGGTCTCGTCGACGTGGCGCGCCTGAGCAGGCTCTTCCTCGGCCGCGTGGTCCGGCATCTGGCGACGGAGCGGGGCATCCGCCAGTTCCTCGACATCGGCACGGGCCTGCCGACCGCCGACAACACGCACGAGGTCGCCCAGCGCGTGGCCCCCGACTCCCGGATCGTGTACGTGGACAACGACCCGCTCGTCCTGGCCCACGCCCGCGCGCTGCTCACCAGCACGCCCGAGGGCGAGACCGCGTACATCGACGCCGACCTGTATGCCCCCGAGGCCATCCTGGAGAGTGCGCGCGCGACGCTCGACCTCTCCCGGCCGGTCGCCCTGATGATCCTCAACACCCTTGGCCATGTGGGTGATCACGCACAGGCGCGCGAGCTGGTGTCCCGGCTCATGGCGGGTCTGCCGTCCGGCAGCTGTCTCGTCATCAGTGACAGCACCGCCACCAGCGACGGCATGATCGCGGCGTCGAACGCGTACAACAGGAGCGGCGCGATCCCCTACCACGTGCGCGGCGTCGAGGAGATCGCCGGCTTCTTCGACGGCCTGGAGCTGGTGGAACCCGGAGTGGTGCAGGTCACCCGTTGGCGCCCCGAATCCGAGGACACGACCCCGGTCGACGCGTACGGCGCGGTGGGCCGCAAGCCTTAGCCTCCCCCGCGGCCTTCAGAGGCGGGGGTCAGGCCTCGGGGGCGCACCTCGGGGTCAGGCCTCCACCAACCCCCGCTTCTCGTCGTAGTCCGCCCGCGACCGCGCGATCGTCACCCGGTGCCGCTCGGCCCAGCCCGTCAGGGTCAGCAGCGTGCCGTGCAACTCCTCGGCAACCGGCGTCAGTTCATACTCGACCTTCGGCGGGACCGTCGGATGCACCGTGCGCGTGAGCAGGCCGTCGCGCTCCAGATTCCGCAGGGTCAGCGTCAGCATGCGGCGGCTGATGCCCTCGATGCTGCGCTCCAGTTCCGTGAAGCGAATGGGGCCGTGGGCCGCCGCGACCAGAATCGGGATGCTCCATTTCCCCACCACCCTGTCAAGAACTTCGCGCAGCGGGCACGCCTGCGCGTTCACGACCTGCGCCGTAACACCGGTGTTCCCTTGGGACATTGAAGTTCCTCCTTCTCCCGGCCTCCATGGTCACGCACGATGAGCCCCGTTACAAGTCGTGCACCTATGCAGCTCATGGAGGTTTTCATCGTGTCCGAGGCCAGGGCTCAGGGCCCATCCATCCCATCACGCTCCCGCCGGGCGTCGCTCGCCGTGCTGTCCTCGGGGCTCTTGATGACGATCATCGACGGCAACATCGTCACCGTCGCGATGCCGGCCATCCAGAGCGATCTCGGCTTCTCGGCACCGGGCCTCGCCTGGGTCGTGAACGCCTACCTCATCGCCTTCGGCGGTCTGCTCCTGCTCGCCGGACGGCTCGGCGATCTCATCGGCCGCAAGCGGATGTTCGTCTCGGGTCTCGCCGTGTTCACCGCGGCGTCCGTGCTGTGCGGGGTCGCCACCGACCAGGGTCTGCTCATCGCGGCGCGCGCCGTGCAGGGGGTCGGCGGGGCGATGACCTCGGCGGTCGTGCTCGGCATGCTGGTGGCGCTCTTCCCCGAGCCGCGCGAACAAGCCAGGGCCATCGCGGTGTTCAGCGCGGTCGGCGCCGCGGGCGGCGCGCTCGGCACGTTTCTGGGCGGCGCGCTCACCGAGACCCTCAACTGGCACTGGATCTTCCTCATCAACCTGCCGGTCGGGGTCATCGCACTCGTCGCCGCGGTACGCGTCCTGCCGGCCGACCGCGGCACAGGACTCTCCGGGGGCGCCGACTATCCGGGCGCGGCGCTCGTCACCGGCGCCCTGATGCTCACCGTCTACACCATCGTCGGCTCCGCGGAGCACGGGACACCCGCCACGCTCGCGTTCGCCGCCCTGTCCCTCGCCCTGTACGCCGCGTTCGCCGTGCGGCAGCAGCACGCGGCCCGCCCTCTGCTGCGCCTGCGTGTCTTCCGCTCGCGCACCCTGACCGGCGCCAACGCCGTGCAGATCCTGATGATCGCGGGCATGTACGGCTTCCAGTACATCGGTGCGCTCTACTTCCAACGCGTGCTGGGCTACGGGGAGTTGCAGACCGGCTTCGCTTTCCTGCCCGCGCCCGTCGTCATCGGTGTCCTGATGGTGGGCCTGTCCGCCCGGCTGATCGGCCGCTTCGGACCGTACCGCTCGCTGCTCGCCGGGCTCGTCCTCATCACGGCCGGCCTCGCCCTTCTCGGCCGCCTGCCCGCCGCTGGTTCGTACGTCGTCGACGTGCTCCCCGCGATGCTGCTGCTCGGCGCCGGGTTCGCGGCGGCGATGCCCGCCGTGACGGGGCTCGCGATGTCCGGGGCGCGCGAGGAGGACGCGGGGCTGGCCTCCGGGCTCTTCAACACCACGCAGGTGGTGGGCGGTTCACTGGGCCTTGCCGTACTGACCACGCTGGCGGCCGGACGCACGGAGAGCCTGCTCGCGGACGGCGGGCAGGCCGTGGCGGCCACGGCCGGCGGCTACCGTCTCGCCTTCTGGGTGGCAACGGGCATCGCGGCCGCGGGCCTCGCCCTGGCGGCGACGCTGCTGCGCCCCGGACACGGGACGACGGCCGCCGTCGACGCCGTCGGACGCGAGCGGGGGCAGGAACACCGCGAACCCACGACGGCGTGAGCCCATCCGCGGGTTAGACCGATCCAGGTACTCCCCTTGCCTCACGGTCGGCCGGGCGATTACGGTCCGGCCAGCCGTGAAAAATCTACGCGCGTCGCACATCGAGCGAGAGGTCCCTGACCATGCGTAAGACCCTTCTGACCGCAATGACCGCACTGGGCGCGGGAGTTGCCGTGGTCTTCGGCTCCGGCCTGTCCGCGGCGCAGCCGGAGGCGGGCAGATGGCACCAGGTCGGGGACGACGTGAAGTCCGGCATCAGCGGCCTCTCCGTGACCTACCGTTCGGGTGATGATCTTCGCGCCCTCGTCGTACGTGACAACAAGCAGCCCGGCGAGAACCGCATCGCGGAGGTGACCCATCGCGTCGGCCGCCCCGCCGACGTCGCGGCGATCACTTGGCAGGACGGCATCGAGCCCGTGGACCTTGAGGCGGTCGACGCGGTGCCGGGCACGACCGACGAGTTCGTGGCCGTCGCCAGCCGCGGGATCGCTTACCACGTAAAGCTGACCGACGCCGGGGAGGCCGCGAAGGTCCTCGACATCACCCCGCTGCCCGCGATCGGCGCCGGCGACAATTTCGAGAGCTTCACCCTGACCGCACGGCACGGGAAGATGGCGGCGGTCTGGGCGGACCGGGGCGAGGGCGACGACCGCCCCGCGACGCTGTACGCGGCCCCGTTCTCGATCAGCTCCTACGGTGACTCCGAGTTCGGCGAGGTGCAGAAGGCGACGCTCCGTGCGCCGTACCCGAAGGGGGAGGGGGTGCGCCACGCGTCGGACATCGAGGTGACCAAGTCGGGCCGTCTCCTGGTCAGTTCGGCGTCCGACGCCGGTGACGACGGCCCGTTCGACTCCGCCGTGAGCGACGCGGGCAAGCTGACCGTCACCCGCGACGGCGGGGTGAGGCTGTCGGTCTCCGAGTCGCCAGAGCTCCTGGACACCTTCGAGGGCTACAAGATCGAGGCGCTGCAGTGCGTCCCCGGCTCCGACCTCGCGGCCCTCGGCACGGACGACGAGAACGCGGGCGGCTCCCTCACCACGCGCCACCTCTGCGACTGACTCCGGCACCACCCGCCCGCGGCTCGCACCGTACGGGGCGTTCCGGAGCCGTACGCCCCGCACGCCGGTAGAGCCGCCCGACCGCCGCGCACTGCAAGGCCATGGACACCGCCATGGCCAGGCAGACGCCCGGCAGCCCCAGACCCGACAGGGCGTAAGCGAGGCCCAGTTGTGCCACCACCCCGCATCCCGTGATGCGGGCGAGGGCCGGACTCCCGCCGCTGCCCTCGAACACCCCGCCCAGCGCGATGAAGCAGGCAAGCAGCACCAAGTACGGCCCCAGACAGCGCAGATAGAGCGCCCCCGCGTCGGCCACCGCACCCTCGGCTCCGAAGGCCCGCATGATCCATGGCCCGGCGGTGAGCAGCAGCAGCGCGGCGACGACACCCAACACCCCAGCAACGAGCAGCGCTTGGCGTCCGACGGCCCGGCGTTCGTCACTGCCGGTGCCCAGCAGATGGGCGGTGTGGATGGCCGCGGCCTGGCGCACGGAGTAGAAGGCCATCGTCGCCAGATACATCGCCTTGGTCGCGATGCCGTACGCGGCCACTTCGCCGACGCCGATCCTGGCCACGACCGCGATCAGGGCGAGGGCGCCCGTCATACGGAGCACGAAGTCGGCGGACATCGGAAGCCCCGTCGCCGCCGTGTCGCGCGCGTCGGCGGCCAGGCGCCTCGCGCGGCTCAGAACGGTCGGGCGACCGCGGGCAGACTGTGACTGATCGCGCGGTTCCCCGCGCATCCGCCGGCGCAGGGCCACGAAACCGCAGATCAGAGCTGCCGCCCGGCCGATGACCGTGGCGATCGCCGCCCCGCGCACCCCGAGCCCGAACCCGAGGATGAACAGCGGGTCCAGGACGAGGATGAGGCCGTTGGCCAGCAGGGCGAGGCGCATCGGGGTGCGGGTGTCGCCCGCGCCCTTGAGGATTCCGTCGACGACATTCATGGCGAAGTAGACCGCCATGCCCGGCAGCGCGATGGCGAAGTAGCCGGTCGTCTGGGCGAGCGCCTCCCCGCCGCCTCCGCCGAGCACCAGCCGGGCCAGCGGCTCCCGGCACAGGTAACCGCCGACGGCCACGACCGGTGTGATCAGTGCCCACAGCGCCCAGCCGCCGCGCACCGCGGACCGTACCGCGGCCGGGTCCCGCGCTCCCCTGGCCCGCGCGACCAGGACCGTCGTACCGGACCCGGCCATGAGGATGACGCCGAGCAGCAGGTTCTCGACGTTCGTGGCGACGGCCACCGCGGCGACCGCGGCTCCGCCGAGCCGGGCCACCCAGACCATGTTGATGATCCCGGCCGTGACCCCGGCGAGCAGCTCGAAGTAGACCGGGTACGCGAGGGCGACCAGCCTGCGCCGGTGGTCCGTCGGTGGTGACGCCGTGCCCGCCATGACCCATCCCCCTCTTTCCGTTGTACCGCGATTCGAGGTACAACGGAAAGAGATAGCATCAACCGCACGGCCGGACAAGAGCGCGCCCGACGACGGGCTCGTACGCGGAAAGGGCTCAACTCAATGCTGGAGCTGTCGATCCTGGGGTTTCTCCACGAGGAGGCCCTGCACGGCTACGACCTCAAGTCCCGCATCCAGGGCCTCAGCGGCCACATCCGCCCGGTGAGCGACGGCGCGCTCTATCCGGCGATCACCCGCCTGGTCAAGGCGGGCCTCGTCGAGCAGCGCACCGAACCGGGCAAGAGCGCGGCGCCGCGCCGCATCCTCTCCCTCACCGAGGCGGGACGAGACGAACTCCTCGCCAGGCTCCGGGCCCCCAAGGACGCCGAAATCACCGACGGGCAGCGCTTCTTCACTCTGCTCGCGTTCCTGCGCCACCTCCCCGACCGGGCCGAGCAGGCCGCCGTGCTCCGCCGTCGCCAGGCCTTCCTGGAGACACCGGCGAGCTTCTTCTACCGCGACGGAAAGCCGGTGGCGGCGGAGGAGACACCCGACCTCTTCCGGCAGGGCATGCTCCGGATCGCGCGCGCCACCGGCACGGAGGAGAAGAAGTG
Organism: Streptomyces sp. NPDC033177; assembly: GCF_055577715.1. Classification (NCBI taxonomy): domain Bacteria; kingdom Bacillati; phylum Actinomycetota; class Actinomycetes; order Kitasatosporales; family Streptomycetaceae; genus Streptomyces; species Streptomyces sp. NPDC033177. Next base: position 452,292 of record NZ_JBVIPS010000008.1, read on the forward strand.
GCTGGCCGAGGCCATCGGCGCCCTGGAGGGCGGGCGCCGCTGACGGTGCGTGACGGTCAGAGGCGTTGGGACGCCACCAGTTCCCGGGCTTCCTCGGGCGTCGCGACCGACGGCGGCGAACCCTCCAGGGGCTTGCGGGCCGTCTCCTTCATCGCGGCCACGGCGATGATGCCGACCAGGCCGGCGAGCATCGTGTAGAAGGCGGGCATCAGGTCGTTGCCGGTAGCGCCGATCAGCGCCGCGACCACCAGCGGGGTCGTACCGCCGAAGAGCGAGACCGAGATGTTGAAGCCGATGGAGAGGGAGCCGTAGCGCACGTCCGTCGGGAACAGGGCCGGGAGCGAGGAGGACATGGCGCCCAGGTAGCAGACCAGGGCGAGTCCGAGGATGAGCAGACCCGTGAAGACCGCGACGGTGCCGCCCTGCTTGATGAGGAGGAAGGCCGGCAAGGCGAGGACGAAGAAGCCGACCGAGCCCGCCATCAGGACCGGCTTGCGACCGATGCGGTCGGAGAGGCGGCCGACGGAGTTGATGAGCGCCATCAGGATCAGCATGACGACCACGATGGACATCAGGCCGCCGGTCTCGCCGAAGCCGAGCTGCGTCAGGTACGTCGGCATGTACGACAGCAGCATGTAGTCGGTGATGTTGAACGCGGCCACCAGCGCGATGCAGAGCAGCATGGCCCTCCACTGGCCGAAGAAGGAGTCCTTGAGGGACTTCTTCTGGCGCTCGGCGGCCGGTCCGCTCTCCGCCTCCGCCATCTTCTGGAAGGCGGGCGACTCGTCGAGCTTCAGCCGCAGGTAGAGGCCTATGAGCCCGAGGGGCGCCGCCACCAGGAACGGGATGCGCCAGCCCCAGGACTGCATGGTGTCGTCGCTGAGCCCCATGGTCAGGGCGGTCACCAGGACCGCCGCGACCGTGTAGCCGATCAGGGTGCCGAACTCCAGGAAGGAGCCCCAGAATCCGCGGCGCTTGTCCGGCGCGTACTCCGCGATGAAGGTCGCGGCGCCGCCGTACTCACCGCCCGTGGAGAAGCCCTGCACCATGCGGCAGAGGACGAGCAGGACCGGGGCCCAGACGCCGATGGTGGCGTAGGACGGGATCAGGCCGATCGCCAGGGTCGCCGTGGACATCATGATCATGGTCAGCGCGAGGATCTTCTTGCGGCCGACCTTGTCGCCCAGCGGCCCGAACACCATGCCGCCGATGGGGCGCACCAGGAAGGCGGCGGCGAACGTGGCCAGGGAGGAGAGGGTCTGCGCGGTGTCGTTGCCGGAGGGGAAGAACTCCTTGCCGATGATCACCGCGAGGTAGGCGTAGACGCCGAAGTCGTACCACTCCATGGCGTTGCCGAGCGCGGTGGCCTTCACCGCCCGCCTGACCTGAGCCTCTTCGGTGACCGTGATGTCCGACTGACGCAGCCGCGGGTTCTTGCGGCGGTGGATCGCGCGGAAGAGCGCGCGGTGCCGGGCAAGGGCCTCCGGAGCGGGCGGTGCCGGTATTTCGGGGGCTTCGGGCGCGCTCACGGTGCAGTCACTCTCGTTCGGCAATAGCTGTCATCGACCGCCTGACCTGGGAGGTCAGGGATCGACGAACGGACGTCTGCCCAGTCGGGCGTCGATCCACACTGCCCATTTCGAGGAGCGGAAGGTGCCTGCCGTTGGTCCTCTGCGTCCGGGCCCCAAGTCCTGACTCCGAGGGACTTGGGGCCCGACTCGCTCAGCGCGCGTACAACTGCGACGCCGGCACGATCTGCTGTTCCTGTCCGGGGCTGGACCAGAGCAGCTTCATGTGGGCCTCGCCGGTCTGCTCCGCGTACTCGACCTTGACCGAGTGCCGCTTGCCCGCAGTGAGGGCGACCTGCGCCTTGTCGATCCTCGGCTCGTGCGGTGTCCACGAGTCGATGACGAGCTTGCCGTCGACCCATACCCGCGCCATGTCGTCCGAGACGGTCGTCAGTGTGTACGTCTCCGAGCGGCGCGGCTCCAGCGTGCCGGTCCAGCGGACGCCGAACCTGTCCGAGGGGATGCTTGCCGCGGGTGAGCCCTCGTACTTCCAGGCGTGGTTGATCGAGCGGTCGGTGCGGGTGATCTTCGGGGCGCCGCTCAGCTCGGCGTTGTCGAAGATCTCCTGCTTCAGGCCCTTGCCCTTGCCGGGGCGGGCGGTCGGGCCCGGGTCCACCTTCAGCTCGATCACCGTGGCGGTGTCATTGGTCGCCGCGCCCGACGGCCTCAGGTCGAAGCCGTCGCCGGACTTGGTGGCAGTCACCTTCTGGTCGCTGCCGAGCACCCGCGCCGCCGTGACGTCGAAGTCCGTACGCGCCTTCAGGTGCAGGGCGGCGCCGGACGCGGGCCACTGGGTGACCGCCGCGTACAGCTTGTCGCCCTTGCGGCTGACCGAGCCCCAGGACGGCTCCTCGACGAGCCCGCCGAAGCGCGCGCCGAACACCGCGTTTCCCTGGCCGGCCGTACGCAGCCAGTCGCCCATCTGCTTCAGGCGGTCGACGGAGGGCTCCGGTACGCGGCCGCGGGCGTCGGGGCCGACGTTCAGGAGGTAGTTGCCGCTGCGGGACGTCGTGGAGAGGAGGTTCCTGACCAGGGTCGTCGACGACTTCCAGTCGGTGTCGTAGCGCGCGAAGCCCCAGTGGCCGTTGAGGGTCATGCAGGATTCCCAGAGCTGGCCGTCGACCGGGGCGCCGGGGATCTCCTGCTCGGGGGTGCCGTAGTCGCCGTCGACGACGCGGCGCTTGCCGACGCGGTTGTTGATGATCAGGTCCGGGTCGAGGTCACGGAGGTAGGCCTCCAGCTTCTCGCCGTCCCGTGACGTCCAGGGGTTGTGGGGCTTGTCGGTCTCCCACTCGCCGTCGAACCAGAGCAGGGCCGGGTCATAGGTGTCGACCAGTTCCTTGAGCTGGGCGCGCATCCGCTTCTCGTACGCGGGGAAGGTGGCGGGGTCTGGGAAGTCGGGGTCGTGCCAGTCCCAGATCGAGTAGTAGAAGCCGAACTTGATGCCCGCGTCGTCGGAGGCCTTCTTCAACTCCGCGAGGATGTCGCGCTTCTTGTCGAAGGACGAGTGGTCGCGCAGGCTCCAGTCGTTGACCTTCGTGGGCCACATCGCGTATCCGTCGTGGTGCTTCGACGTGATGACGATGTAGCGCATTCCGGCGTCCTTGGCCGCCTTGACCACGGCCTTGGCATCGAAGTCGGCGGGGTCGAACGTCGCGGCCTGCTTCTCGTACTCCGCCTTCGGGATGTCGCACTGGCGCTGGATCCACTCGGCGTCACGGCACACGGAGCCGTCGGCCTTCTTGTACTCGCCCTCCAAGTTGGAGTACGCGCCGAAGTGGATGAACATCCCGAAGCGGTCCTGCCGCCACCAGTTGGTGCGGTCGGCGGTGAAGGGGTCGTCGGTGGCGTGGTCGGTTCCGGGGCCGGTGGCCGCGGGCCGCTCGTCCGTGGGGGACGTCGCGGCAGGGGGTTCCGTCGGGGCGGCGACCGCCGGGGGTGCGGCGGTCACGGCGAGGGCCGAGGCGAGGAACAGGGCGATCCCGGCGACTCTTCGCCGGGTACGGCTGAGCTGGGTGCGCATGGGGGCAGCTCCCTGAGGTTGACGGGTCGCTCGGGAACGTAGGGTCGAATACATCGGATGTCAATGCGCTCAACAGGCCCTGATATGGCAGATGTTGGCGCGATCACGCACTATCGCTCCGATGACTGAACCAGTGCGCCCCAGGCGGGGCAGAGGCCGTCCACACCTGGACTTCCGGGGACGGCCTCATGGACTTCCCGTGACGAGCACGCGCCGCTACGATTCGGAAATCGAATCACGCGGTCACGATAAACCCCGCCGTCCGCGCGCCCACGCACCGCTCAGCTCAGGAGGATCCACACCGATGAGCCTCGACGTACGTGACCTGCTCGCACCCGACACCCCGGACGGGACGAGCCTTCATCTCGCCCCGGACGTCGTGTTCCACAGCCCCGTCGCCGACTACAGCGGCCGGGACGACGTGGCGCACCTGTTCCCGAAGCTCGGGCAGTGCCTGACCGGGATCGAACCGGTCCAGGAGTTCTCCGACGACGACGGACGACACAGCGTGACGACGTTCCACGGCAGCGTCCGGGACGAGACCGTCTACGGCGCGTTGGTACAGGAGGTCGACGACCAGGGCCGCCTCACGGAGGCCACCTTGCTGATCCGCCCGCTCAGCACGCTGCGGACCGCCGTATCGCTCATGCGCGAAGCCCTTATGGCTGATCCGCTGCCGAGTTCGCGCTGACCTCTTCCGCCCAGCGCCGCGCCCAGCCGTCCAGGGGCAGCAACGCCTGATGGGCCTCACGCCCAAGGGCAGTCAACGCATACGAGGAGTCGGGCAGTTGATGCACGAGCCGCGCTTCGAGCAGCTCGGTCAGACGCTGCCGCAGCACGCTCGAGGACATGGCATCGCACTGCTGCCGCAGCGCACGGAACCCCATCGGCCCGGCCCGCAGCTCCCACACGATCCGCAGGCTCCAGCGCCGCCCGAACAGGTCGAGCGCGGCCATCAGGGGGCGGCCGGTGGAGGAGGCGGGCGTCGGCCGGCCGGGCAGCGGTGCGGTCATCCTGCGACGGTAACACCGGGCTTCGACTATCGAAGCGGAGTCCGCGGACCCGGCTCCGGCGGGGCTCTCGCGCGACCTTGACCGCGATGCGCGCCCGGTTCATCGTTTGCGCCGTCCGACACGCCCCGCCGATGCCGAGCTCAGCCGATCCCGGGAGGGTATCCCTACGTCATGCCCCTGGCCCGCCGCACCTTCCTCACCGCCCTCGCCGGAACGACCGGCGCCGCCGTCGCCTGCTCCGGCTCGACCGCCGACGGCGCCCCGCCCTCCGAGTCCCCCGCGGCCAAGGCCGCCCGGCGCCTGCTGCCCGGACACCACAAACAGCTGACGTTCGCGACCGAGGGCCCCGCCGACACCTTCCGCGTATCAGGAGAGGCCGGCCGGATCACCGTCACAGGCACCACCCCCGCAGTCCAACTCAAGGCACTCCAGCACTACTTGAAGCAAAGGACCCACGCGAACATCACCTGGGCGGGCACCCAGCTGAACCTGCCCGACCGCCTCCCCGGCCTCGACAAGCCCCTGACGGGCAGTGCCAACACCCCTCACCGCTTCGTCCTGAACGACACGAACGACGGCTACACGGGGGCGTACCACGACTGGTCGTACTGGAAGCGCGAGATCGACGTGCTCGCACTGCACGGCTACAACGAGGTGCTCGTGTACGTCGGCGCCGACGCGCTCTACCACCGCGTGTTCCAGGAGTTCGGCTACTCCGACCAGGAGATGCGCGAGTGGATCCCGGCCCCGGCCCACCAGCCATGGTGGCTGCTCCAGAACATGTCATCGTTCCCCCACCCCGTCTCCTCCCAACTCCTCGCCCGCCGGGCCACATTGGGCCGCCGCATCGCCGACCGGCTGCGCGAGCTCGGCATGACCCCGGTGTTCCCCGGCTACTTCGGGACGGTCCCGCCCGGGTTCACCGCGAAGAATCCCGGCGCGCGCACCGTGCCGCAGGGCGACTGGGTCGGCTTCACGCGACCTGACTGGCTCGACCCGCGCACCGAGCACTTCACCCGGGTGGCCGCGGCCTTCTACCGCGCACAAAACGAGCTGTTCGGTACGTCGACGATGTACAAGATGGACCTCCTCCACGAGGGCGGAAAGCCGGGCGACGTCCCGGTCCCGGACGCGGCGAAGGCCGTCGAGAAGGCCCTCCAGGCCGCACACCCCGGCGCCACCTGGGTGATTCTCGGCTGGCAGAACAACCCGCCCAAGGCCATCGTCAACGCCGTGGACAAGTCGCGCATGCTGGTGGTCGACGGCCTCTCCGACCGCTTCTCGAAGATCACCGACCGCGAGTCCGACTGGAACGACACCCCCTACACCTTCGGCTCGATCTGGAACTTCGGCGGCCACACCGCGCTCGGCGCCAACACCCCCGACTGGGCCGCGCTCTACGAGAAGTGGCGCACCAAGAAGGGCAGCACCCTGCGCGGCATCTCCCTGATGCCGGAGGCCGCGGACAACAACCCGGCAGCCTTCGAGCTCTTCTCGGAACTGGCATGGCGCACGGGCGACTTGAACCTCACCACCTGGTTCGCCGACTGGTCGGTGTCCCGCTACGGCGCCGCCGACCCTCACGCGGCAGCCGCCTGGGACATCCTGCGCCGCACCGCGTACGGCACGACCCGCGCCGACCAGTGGGCCGAGGGCGCGGACGGCCTCTTCGGCGCACGACCCGCCCTGGACGCGAAGTCGGCGGCGGCCTGGTCACCGAAGGCCATGCGCTACACCCCGGCGGACTTCGAACCGGCGCTCGCCGAACTCCTCGCCACACGCCGCGCGTTGCGCGACTCCTCCGCCTACCGCCAGGACATCCTGGACGTGGCACGCCAGGCGCTCTCCAACCGCAGCCGGGTACTGCTCCCCCAGATCAAGCAGGCGTACGGCAAACGAGACGAGCCCCTCTTCAACCGACTCACCCGAACCTGGCTCGACCTCATGACCCTCCTGGACAAACTCATTTCCACGGACTCCCGCCACCTCCTGGGCCGCTGGGTGGCCGACGCCCGCTCATGGGGCGCGGACGCGACGGAACAAGAACACCTCGCGTACGACCAGCTGTCACTGCTCACCGTCTGGGGCACGCGGTCCGGGGCGGACGCGGGCCTGCATGACTACGCCAACCGGGAGTGGGCCGGACTGGTCGGCGGCCTCTACCGCCTGCGCTGGGAGACGTACTTCAAGGAATTGCGCACAGCACTCACTGAGGACCGCGCCCCGAAAACCATCGACTGGTTCACCATCGAGGACGGCTGGATCCGCAACTCCGGCCGCCTCGCGACCCGCCCCACGGGCGACACGTACAAAGTCGCAGTTCAGGTACAAGCACGCCTCACCCAGACCAACTGACCGAGCACCCCCCACTCTCCAAGATCCCCAACTCCCCCCTCCTTGACGGGTATACGTCACCTCCGATCTCTGGTAGTAAACCTTCCTAACAGTACAGGGAAGACCCAAGAACCGTCGGATCGACGAACACCCCCACCTTGGAGGCCCCGTGCCCACCCCCCACCGCACCCCGGCACCTCACATACACACCTCCCGCCGCACCCTGCTCGCAGTCCTCGGCGCCTCACTCGTCGCAGGCCCCGTCATCGCCTCCCGGACGGCAGGCGCAACGCCCACCGCCAAGGCAGGCGGACTCGACGACCCGGCGAAGAAGGAGATCGCCATGCAGATCGTGTGCAGCGCGGAGAACTCGAGCCTCAACTGGAAGGAGCACTACCGCTACTGCGAGGACATCGGCGACGGCCGCGGCTACACCGCCGGGATCATCGGCTTCTGCTCGGGCACAGGCGACATGCTCGACCTCGTCGAGCTCTACACCCACCGAAAGCCGGACAACGTCCTCGCCAAGTACCTCCCCGCCCTGCGCGAGGTGGACGGCACCGACTCCCACGAGGGCCTCGACCCCACGTACAAGGGCGACTGGGAAAGGGCCGCCGAGGACCCCGAGTTCCAGCGGGCACAGAACGACGAGCGCGACCGCGTCTACTTCAACCCGGCAGTCGGACAGGGCAAGGCGGACGGCATCGGCGTCCTCGGCCAATTCGCGTACTACGACGCGATCGTCATGCACGGCGACGGCAGCGACAACACCAGCTTCCGCAACATCCGCGAGCGCGCCCTGCGTTCGGCCCAGCCACCGGCCCAGGGCGGCGACGAGACGGCCTACCTCCACGCGTTCCTCGACGCACGCGTCTGGGCGATGAAGCAGGAGGAGGCACACGAGGACACGAGCCGCGTCGACACGGCACAACGGGTGTTCCTCAACAACGGCAACCTGAACCTGAACACACCACTGGAGTGGAAGGTGTACGGAGACCCGTACCGCATCGACTAACCCGCACCCCCCACACATCGGCGCGGGGTCCCGACACCAATCGGGCGCCCCGCGCCGATGAGAACACCCCCGATGAAGCAACGCTTACGGGTTGCATGAAGAATTCATCGCTGGTGCTGGACAGTGCAAGCGCCCGATGCTTGCTGAATGATCGGAATGAACGCGGTGCTCGGCGTCGCAGTGGTGTCCCTCGGCATGGTGCTCACCCCCGGCCCCAACATGATGTACCTCGTCTCGCGGAGCATCACCCAGGGCAGGCGCGCCGGAGCGATCTCCCTGGCCGGGGTGGCCGTGGGCTTCCTCATCTACCTGACGGCAGCCAACCTGGGCCTGTCCCTGGTCTTCCTCGCCGTCCCCCAGCTGTACATGGCCGTGAAACTCGCCGGCGCTGCCTACCTGGCATGGCTCGCCTGGAAGGCACTCAAGCCGGGCGGCATATCGGTCTTCGCCCACCAGGAGCTGGCCCCCGACTCTCCCAGGCGCCTGTTCACCATGGGAGTGCTGACGAACCTCCTGAACCCGAAGGTCGCCATCATGTACGTCTCACTCATCCCCCAGTTCATCGACCCGACAGCCGGCCACACCCTCCTCCAGGGCTTCGCACTGGGCGGCCTCCAGATCTCCATCAGCCTGATCGTGAACCTGGCCATAGTCATGGCGGCGGGCACCATAGCGGTCTTCCTCGCCCGCCGCCCGACCTGGCTCCGAGCCCAGCGTTACGTCATGGGCACGGTGCTAGGCGCCCTAGCCATCAAGCTGGCGACGGACAGGGCCCCGGCGACGGCAACGTAATCTCCACCCACACGGCCTTCCCGACCCCCCGCTCAACAACACCCCACGCATCAGCCAAGGCGGCCACGAGCAGAAGCCCCCGCCCCGACTCCGCGTCAGGTGAAGCTACTTGCGGCGTGAGCGCGGGCCCACACTCACCCCGAGTGTCATGAACTTCGACCCGAAGAACGCCCCCACCAAGAACCACCCTCAGCTCGAAGTCTCGCCCCGGCACACGACCGTGCGTCACCGCATTGGCCGCAAGCTCAGCCACGATCTGCGCGACGGCCTCCGACACCTCACTGCCGTACGGCACGCCCCACTCATCGAGGTGATACCGCGCCAGCCGCCGGGCAAGCCGGGCACCACGGGGCGTCGAACTCAGGCGTTGCCTGAAGGCGGCTACAGGGACGGGGATTTGGGCTCTCGCTGACATGGGGCCACGGTGACGGGACGCGCCCCCATCCCACCAGCAACCAAACTCGTACGCTGCGTAAGCGTACGAGCGCAAAGGGTAGACAGTGTCAGTAACGCACCGTGATCATGGGCGAGTCGGCGGGGATCTGAACGCGAGCGTCGGGGGTTACCCGTGATGTCGTCAAGCAGCAAAGAGCCGGAACCGTCGGACGGTCTCAAGACGTTCGGCGCGGTCCTGAAAAGCTTCCGCAAACGAGCCGGCCACACCCAGGAGTCCCTCGCCCCCGAGATCGGCTGCTCGGCACACTTCCTCGCCTCGGTCGAACAGGGCAGACGCCTGCCACCCCAGGGCTTCGTCGACCGCTGCGAGGCCGCGCTGGACGCGTTCGGCACGCTGCGCCTGGCCTCGCACCAGCTCTCCCGCCAGAAGGGCCTGGCGTCCTGGTTCCGCCAGTGGGCTGCGCTTGAGCAGGAGGCGAGCACTCTCTTCACGTACGAATGCCGGTTGATCCCCGGCCTCTTGCAGACTGAGGCCTACGCGCGGACCCTGTTCGTCAACCAACTCCCCCCGCTGGGCGACGACCAGATCGAGGCGCAGCTCGCAGTACGGATGGAGCGGCAGAGGCTGCTGGCGGAGCGCCCGAATACGGCGTACAGCTTCATCCTCGAAGAGCACCTCTTCCTGCGGCGGATGGGTGGCCCATCGGTGACTCGGGAGCTCGTCGCTCACGTCCTGGACGTGGCCGAGCGTCGGAACGTCAAGGTCCAGATCATGCCGGTGGTACGTGAGGATCACGCAGGGTTGGACGGCCCCATCCGGCTGCTGGAGACGCCGGACAGCGAGTGGTTCGCATACTCCGAAGGGCAGGAGAGCGGTCAGTTCATCTCCGAGGCGAAGGTTGTGAGCATGCTGCAGTTGAGGTATGCCACGATGCGGTCACAGGCTCTCTCCATGGAAGCGTCGGTGGGCCTGTTGGAGCAACTTCGAGGAGCATGATGAGCACCCCTGAACTGATCTGGTTCAAGAGCAGCTACAGCGGCGGTTCGGGCGACGACTGCGTCGAAGTAGCTCTCGCCTGGCGCAAGTCCACGTACAGCAGCGGTGGATCAGGCGACTGCGTAGAGGTCGCCACCTCCCCCACCACCATCCACATCCGCGACTCCAAGAACCCCGAGGGCCCCCAACTCGCCCTCCGCGCCGCACCCTGGCGCCACTTCCTGACGTACGCAACCCACCCCTGACGCGCCCCGCAAACAAATCCCACCCCCACGCCACAACCAACAACCCCCCACGGGATTTCCCTGCACCCACCCCGCCCCTCCCGGCCCACCCCAGAAGAACCAATCCGCACCCGGCACCCAAACCCCGCCCCCATCCACCAGTCCCGAGGAGCCTCACCCCCTGGCCGCCCGGCCCAGGGTTCATGTGCGGTGGAGGGGTGGGTGTCAAGGGTGGAGCGCAGCGGAATCGGCGCAGCCGACGCGTAGCGCAGCGGAGCGCCCTTTACTCCCGGCCCGTAATCGCCACCCTCAGACCAACCGGGCGGCCCCGGCAACCATCAAGGCCGCCAGTGCCGCAACGCCCCCGCCAAGGACCATCACCACACTCACCGATGCCGCATCCACGACCACCCCTCCCCCCAACGCACCGAACGCGAACGTCGCCTGGAACGACGACGTGAACAGCACCGACGCGGCCTCAGGCGCCCGCGGCGCCGCGTTCACGAACCACGTCTGCGAGCAGACCGGCACCGCTCCGTACGCGACGCCCCACACCACAAGCAGTACAAGCGCGCCACCGTACCCGGCCGCACCAGCCCCACCAGCCGCACCACCCCCACCACCCGCACCAAGGACGGGCAGCAGCAACGTCACCACCGCGATCAACCCAGCAGCAACGCCAAAGGTGCCGCGCGGCGCACGCCTCACCCACGCTCCGGCGAGGAAGTTGCCGAGGATGCCGGCGACGCCGTAGGCGAGCAAAAAGAGGGTGATCGCTCGCGGGCTCGCACCGATCACGTCCTCCAGGAAAGGGGTGACGTACGTGTACGTACCGAAGTGCGCCGCCACAACACAAAAAGTCACCGCAACAGCAGCGCGTACACGCGCCGAGCGCAGCAGCCCGCACAGCACACCAAGCCGAGTAACGCTCTGCGGCGGCAACGGCGGCAAGGACACCACGAGGGCAGCGAAAACAGCCACCGCCATTCCCCCCATCACCACGAACACAGCACGCCACCCGACCAGTTGACCGAACAACGTCCCCGCAGGCACCCCGAGCACCGAGCCGAGCGGGACGGCGCCAAAGATCACGGCGGTCGCCCGGCCGACCTGCGACTCAGGAACGAGCCGCGACGCAAGGCTCGCGCCGATGGACCAGAAGGCGCCGATGACGAGGCCGAGGAGTACGCGGGAGACCATCATCAGCCAGTAGCCGGGGGCCAGCGCGGCGAGGAAGTTCGCTAGGGCGAGCACCAGCATCAGAGCGCACAGCATGCGACGCCGGTCGACGCGTCGGGTCGTAACCGTCACGACCGGGGCAGCGACGGCGGCAAGGACGCCGGGCAGGATCATCATCAGCCCCGCCGTACCGTCCGAGATCCCGAAGGTCACGCCGATCGGACTGAGCAGCCCGATCGGCAGGATCTCGGTGGTGACGATGACGAAAATCCCCGCAGCCACGGCCAGTACAGCGCCCCACCCCCCGCGCCGCGAACGCCCGGAAGTCCGGGGAGTCGGGGGCGCTGTGGCCGAGGCTGGGGGTGCGGCCGCGGAGGCAGACACAGCCGCGAGCGCAGATACGACTGTTGAGGCGGACCCGGGTGCGGGGACGGACGCAGGTGCGGGGATAGAACCGGATGCAAGGGCGGACGCGGGCACAGGGACGGACCCGGGAGCAGGGGCCGACCCGGGTGCAGGGGCCGACGCAGGCGCGGAGGCGGACGCAGGCACAGGGACGGATCCGGGCACAGGGGCCGACCCGGGTGCAGGGGCCGACGCAGGCGCGGAGGCGGACGCGGGCACAGGGACGGATCCGGGCACAGGGGCCGACCCGGAAGCAGGGACGGACCCAGGCGCAGGGACAGACGCAGGCACAGGGACGGACCCGGGAGCAGGGGCCGACCCGGGTGCAGGGGCCGACGCAGGCGCGGAGGCGGACCCAGGCGCAGGGACAGACCCGGGCGCAGGGGCGGACGCAGGTGCGGGGGCGGCCAGAGACCCGGACGCGGACCCGGACCCGGACGCAAGCCTCGGCGCCGACACCGGCCCACATGTAGACCCAGGCGGCACAGGACCAGACGCACACGCAGGCTCAGACGCACACGCAGGCTCAGACGCAGACCCGGGCACAAGCCCAGGCCCATTCGCCGCCGTACCCGGCGGCTCCGGTGCAGATGTAGGCATGGCTCCGACTCCACCAGGCCCACCCACCCCCGGTCTGGCACGTATACGCCATCAACGTGCCGTCCCGAGGGTCACGTCGGAATCCCGCGCGGCACCCCGACCGGCCACCCACCCCACGTCAACCCACCCCACCTCAGTCCGTGACCACCGGTCAGTGCGTGACCGCAGCCTCCGCCTCAGCCGCACTCCCCGAACTCGCCCCACTCCCCAAGTGGTTGAACACCAAGTTCAGCGCCACCGCCAGCAAGCACCCCGTAGAGATCCCCGACCCCAGGACAATCTGCGCCCAAGCCGGGAACGCGTCGTAGAAGCCGTCCGAGAGTGCGGGGGCCAGGCCCGCGCCGAGGGTGACCACCACGATCAGGGCGTTGTCGCCCCTGTGCAGGTCCGCCTGGAGCAAGGTCTGGATGCCGCTGACCGCGATGGAGCCGAACAGGAAGAGGCTGACGGCGGCCAGTACCGGCATCGGAACCACAGAGATCAGCGCCGCAGCCGCCGGGCTCAGGCCGATCAGCACCAGGATGCCTCCACTCAACGCCACCACAAACCGGCTGCGCACCTTGGAGATGACGACCAGGCCGATGTTCTGCGCGAACGCGCTCGCGTGGAAGGCGTTGAAGAGCGGGCTCAGGGCCGAGCCGAGCGCATCCGCGCGCAGCCCGCGGGCGATGGTCTTCTCGTCGACCTCCTTGTCGACGATCTTCCCCAAAGCGATCATGTCGGCCGTCGACTCCGTCAGGATCACCAGCATCACCACGCACATCGAGATGATGGCCGGGATGTTGAACTCCGGTGCGCCGAAGTGGAGCGGCGAGGGGATGCCGACCAGCGCCGCGTCGTCCAGCTTGGAGAAGTCCGCCAAGCCCATCGGAATCGCAAGCAACGTACCGAAGATCATCGCGAAGAGCATGCTGATCTGCTTGAGGAAGCCCCGCGTGAAGCGCTGGAGCAGCAGCATGACCAGGACCGTCGCGCCCGCCAAACCAATGCTGCCCGGCTCCGGCGTCCCCGTGGCCGAGTCGTCCACGATCCAGTCGTACGCGACCGGGATGAGCGAGACGCCGATCAGGGTGATGACCGATCCCGTGACCACCGGCGGGAAGAAGCGGACGAGCCGCGAGAAGTACGAACTGACCAGGAAACCGAAAAGACTTGAGACGATGATCGCCCCGAAGACGACCGGCATCCCCGCCTCGACGCCGCCCTGGGTCGTGATGATCGTCAGCATCACGCCGACGCCCGCGAACGAGACTCCGTTCACGAAGGGCAGCCGCGAGCCGATGAAGTTGCCTATGCCCAGCGTCTGGAGCAGCGTGGCGATGCCCGCCATCAGCAGGCTGCCGCCCATGAGTACGGCCGTGTCCCCCGGCGACATCTTGGCGGCGACGGCCACGACGAGCGGGACCGAAACCGCACCCGCATACATCGAGGCGACGTGCTGGAGGCTCGCGACGAGCATCCGGCCCGGCGGCAGGATCTCATCGACCGGATGAACTTCAGGGGCCGCGTCGACCGCGTCGACAGGGTCGACAGGGTCGACAGGGTCGGCTTTGCCGGCTGCAACAGCCTTCTCGGCAGGGCGAGGCTGAGAACTCATGGTGGCGCTTCTTCCGTGTGCGTGACGCCGGAAGTCGACCCCACCGCGCGGGAGTTCACGAAGGCGCGCGGCGGAGCCGACCACTACTCCGACTGGAAAGTAACTTCCGCGATGCGGGCGGCGTCACGCACGTTACGTCAGTGGGCCCCCGCCGGGGAAGACCCTTCGCGCTCCCCTTCGCGCTCCCCTTCACGAACTCCCTCGTGCACCCTCTGTTCAGCGATTTCTCCCCCGGGCTCCATCGGGTTGGTCACGTCGTCGTCCTCGCCCCGCTTGCCGATGTGGTTGAAGACCAGGTTCAACAGCACCGCCGCGACACAGCCCGTGGAGATGCCCGAGTCGAGGATGATCTTCGCGGTCTCCGGGAACGCGTGGTAGAACTCCGGCGCCGCGATCGGGATGAGGCCGACGGCCAGCGAGACGGCCACGATCAGGACGTTGTTGTCACGCTCCAGGTTCGCCTTGACCAGCGTCTGGATGCCGCTCGCCGCGACCGAACCGAACAGGACGACACCCGCGCCGCCGAGCACCGGCCGCGGTACGACGGCGATGAGCGAGGCCGCCATCGGGCACAGGCCCATCAGGACCAGGAAGCCGCCGCCCACGGCGACGACGTACCGGCTACGGATCTTCGTCATCGCGACCAGGCCGATGTTCTGCGCGAACGCGCTGCACATGAAGCCGTTGAAGAGCGGGCTGACCGCCGAACCGAGGCAGTCCGCGCGCAGGCCCGCCGCGATGGTCTTCTCGTCAGCGGGACGGTCCACGATCTCACCGAGCGCCAGCATGTCGGCGGTCGACTCCGTCATGGAGACCACCATCACCACACACAGGGACACGATCGCCGCCGCCGCGAACTGCGGTGCGCCGAAGTGGAACGGCGTCGGGAAGCCGACGATGTCCGCGTCGCCCACCGGGCTGAAGTCGGTGACGCCGAACGGGATCGCGATGAGCGTGCCGACGACGAGACCGAGGAGCACGGCGATCTGCTTGACGAAGCCGGTGGTGAAGCGGCGAAGGAGCAGAACGATCACCAAGGTGATGCCCGCCAGGCCGAGGTTTTTCATCGAGCCGTAATCGTCGGCTCCCGGAACCGGGCCCTGCGCCCAGCCGAAGGCGACCGGCATGAGTGAGATGCCGATGAGCGTGATGACCGTGCCGGTCACCACCGGCGGGAAGAAGCGGACTAGCTTGGAGAAGAAGGGCGCCGCGATGAAGCCGAGGACGCCGGCGACGATGACCGCGCCGAAGATGATCGGGAGCGCGTCGTCCTTGTTGTCGGTCGATTCGACGACCGCGATCATGGGGGCGACGCCCGCGAAGGTGACGCCGTTGACGAAGGGCAGCCGGGCACCGATCTTCCAGATGCCGAGCGTCTGGAGGAAGGTGGCGAGTCCCGCGGTGAACAGACAGGCGCCGGTCAGGAAGCTGAGTTCCTTCGCGGAGAGGCCTATCGCCGCGCCCACGATGAGCGGCGGGGCGACGACGCCCGCGTACATGGCCGCCACGTGCTGGAGACCGGTCGTCGCCATCTTGAGCGGGGGGAGCTTCTGGTCGACGGGATGTATGGCGTTCTCGCCCGATATGGCGCTCTCGCCGTCGACATCGGATGGGTCTGGAGTGGTGCCTGGGGTGGTGCCTTGCTTGGTGAACCTGGGCTGAGTGGCCACTGTGGCTCCTCCGGTTGTTTTCCAGTACGGGCGGCGTTGCCGGCACTTTTCGCTTCTGGGAGGTGGTGCGTGGTGCAAGGACTTGCTCGGTATGAAGTTGTGGGTGGTGCTGAGAAGTAGTGCTGAGAAGTACCGGCGAAACCGGTGGGTGGTGCGCCCAGGTAGTACTGACCGCCCCGGGAACGTGAAGCTTTGGGCCACGTTCCGGGGCGGCACTTGAGCAACCCGCTCGGCTGCTCAAGTCCGGTCAAGGGCCGTCCCCCCTGACCGGAGTTCCAGGTGTTCAGCTCCCGGCGGCGATCCGCGCGAGGCGCTGCGCCTCCTCCCGCGCTGAGCGGGCGATGGCGTCCTCATCGACGTGCAGCAGACGATCGTTCTCGACGATCGGGCGGCCGTTGACGAGGGAGAGCGTGACCGGGGCCGCCGCGCCGAAGACGATGGCGGTCACCGGGTCGGCGATCGAGGAGTGCCCGATGCCGTCGATCTTCCAGAGGACCAGGTCGGCGAGCTTGCCCGGCTCGAGGGACCCGATCTGCGTGGAGCGGCCCAGGACTTGGGCGCCGCCGAAGGTGCCAAGACGCAGCGCCTGACGCGCGTTCAGGGCGGCTTCGCGGTGCGCGCCGAGGCGGTTGATGAGCAGCGCGTTGCGCAGCTCGGTGTGGAGTTCGCCGGACTCGTTGGACGCGGTGCCGTCGACACCGAGGCCGACCGGGACGCCCGCCTTCAGCATGTCCGGTACGCGGGCGATGCCTGCCGCCAGACGCGCGTTGGAGGACGGGCAGTGCGCGACGCCCGTACCGGTACGGGCGAACGCGGCGATGTCGGAGTCGTTCATGTGGACGCAGTGCGCCATCCACACGTCGTCACCGAGCCAGCCGGTCGACTCGAAGTAGTCGGTCGGGCCCATGCCGAAGAGCTCGTGGCAGAACTTCTCCTCCTCGACCGTCTCGCTGCCGTGGGTGTGCAGCCGTACGCCGAGGCGGCGCGCCAACTCGGCGCCCTGCTTCATGAGTTCGGTGGACACGGAGAAGGGCGAACAGGGCGCGACGGCGACCTGCGTCATCGCGTCGAAGGAGGCGTCGTGGTGCTTCTTGACGGTCTCCTCCGTCGCGGCGAGCGCGCCCTCAAGGGTCTCGACGGCGAAGTCCGGCGGCAGGCCGCCGTCCTTCTCGCTGCGGTCCATGGAGCCGCGGGCGAGGGTGAAGCGGACGCCCATGTCGCTCGCGGCGCCGATGATGGCACCGGACAGGTCACCGGAGTTCTTCGGGAAGACGTAGTGGTGGTCCATCGCGGTGGTGACACCGCCGCGGGCCATCATGCCCAGCGAACCCTGCGCCGCCGCCTTCACCATCTGCTCGTCGATGCGGGCCCAGGTGGGGTAGAGCGCCGTCAGCCACTGGAACAGGTTGTGGTCGGTGGCGAGGCCGCGGGTGATCCACTGGTAGAAGTGGTGGTGCGTGTTGACCAGGCCGGGGGTCACGAGGTGACCGGTCCCGTCCACGCGGCGTACGACGTTCTGAAGACCCTCGGGGGCCTTCCCCGCGCCGATGGACTCAATCTTGTTGCCCGCGACGACGACGTATCCCGACGCGTACTCGGTGTCGTCGGCGTCGACGGTCGCGATGGCACAGTTCTCGATGACGATGCGCTGCAGGTCTGCCGGTGCTGCCATGGTGCTTCTTCCTTCTCTTGATTGTGGCGATGTGGGCACGGCATGACCCTAGGAAGATTTGAGTGCCGCGGCGGCGGGGCCGCGGGTGCCGAGATGGTTGAAGAACAGGTTGAGCAGGACCGCGGCCAGCGCTCCCGCACTGATTCCGGAGCCGAGGACGGTCTGCGCCCAGGCCGGGAATTCGGCGTAGAAGGTGGGCGCGGCGAGCGGGATGATGCCCGCTCCGAGCGCGACGGCCACCAGGATGATGTTGGAGCTGTCGTCGAGACCCGCCTCGGAGAGCGTACGGATGCCGCTCACCGCGATGGAGCCGAAGAGGACGATGCCCGCGCCGCCGAGTACCGGCATGGGGACCACGTTGACGACGGCTCCGAGTACGGGGAAGGCGCCGAGCACGATGAGCGCGCCACCGGCGACGGCGACCACATAGCGGCTGCGGACACGTGTCAGGGAGACGACGCCGACGTTCTGCGCGAAGGCGGAGGTCGGGAAGCCGCCGAAGACGGGGCCGACGAGCGTCGCGATGCCGTCGGTGCGCAGGCCGCGGGTGATGGTCTTGCCGTTTGTCTCGCGCTCGCAGATCTCGCCGAGGGCGAGCATGCCGGCCGCCGACTCGGTCATCAGGACCAGCATCACAATGCACAGCGAGAGGATCGCGGCGGGCTGGAACGTGGGCGCGCCGGCGGCGAACGGGGTCGGCAGGGCGGCGAGCGGGGCCGTCTGCACGGAGGTGAAGTCGGCCATCCCGAACGGGATCGCGGCCAGCGTTCCGATGAACATGCCTGCGAGCAGGGCGACTTGCTTGAGGAAGCCGCGACCGAAGCGCTGGAAGAGCAGGATCACGACGAGGGAGAAGGCGGCGAGCGCCAGGTACTTCATGTCGCCGAACGTCGGGTCGGTGTCGTCCCCGCCCTGCGCCCACTTCACGGGCACGGGCATCAGCGTGACGCCGATGAGGGTGATGACGACCCCGGTGACCAGGGGCGGGAAGAAACGCAGCAGTCTGCCGAAGAACGGGCCGATGGCGAGACAGAAGACGCCCGCGACCATCACCGCGCCATAGATGGCCGGGAGTTGTGCGCCTTTGGCGTTGGTCTCGGCGATGGCGAGGATGGGCGCGATGCCCGCTGACGAGGCGGCATTGACGAAGGGGAGCCGGTTGCCGACGAATCCTTTGACGCCGAGCGTCTGGAGGATGGTGGCGAGTCCGGCGATAAGCAGTCCCGCCGCGATGAGCCGGGTCTGGGCCACGGTGTCGAGGCCGCAGGCCTGCCCGATGATCAGCGGCGGAGTGACGACGCCCGCGTACATGGCGGCGATGTGCTGGAGTGCGGCGGGGACCAGCCGCGAGGGGTGGAGCTTCTCGTCCACCGGGTGACAGTCGGGAGTTGAGTCTGCGTCTCCGTCGGTCAGCTCCGATGGGGTGGAACACGGGCCTTTCGCCGGCCCCTTTGCAGGCTGTGCCATTGCTGCTGTTCCCTCCGGTGTGGCGCGCCCCCGTCCGCTGCGGACGGACGGGGGCGCGCGTCCCGCGTCAGAGGTTGGTCATGTCGACCGGGATCTTCGGCTGAACCCCGTCCCTGAGAACCGTGGCCTCGATCAGGCCGTAGGGGCGGTCCGCCGCGAAGTAGACCTCGTTGTCGTTCTTCAGCCCGAAGGGCTCGAGGTCCACCAGGAAGTGGTGGTTGTTCGGCAGCGAGAAGCGGATCTCGTCGATCTCGCTCCGGCTGTTGATGACGCGCGAACCCATTTGGTAGAGGGTCTGCTGCAGCGAGAGGGAGTACGTCTCGGCGAAGGCCTGCAGGATGTGCTTCTTGGCCTGCTCGTACGACTTCTCCCAGTTGGGCATCCGGTCCGCGTCGCTGGTCCAGTTGTAACGCCAGGCGGCGGAGACGTCGGTGCACAGGATGCGGTCGTACGCCTCCTTCAGCGTCGTGTACTTGTCCTTGACGTAGCCCCAGAACTCCGAGTTGGTGGAGTTCATGACCGTGAGGTCCTTGAGCCCGGAGATGATCTCCCAGTTCTCGCCGTCGAAGGTGATCTGCGTGGTGCGCAGCTCCTGGCCCTTGCGGGCGAAGGAGTGGTTCACCTCGTCCGAGCCGATGAACTTGGAGTTGTTGTCCGAGGTCGCGATGCGCTCCCAGGAGTACTCCTGGATGCGGATCCGGGCGCGGTGGATCGGCTCCTGCGTCGTCACGAAGTGACGGGCGAGGTGGATGCCGAACTGCTCGGCGGACTCGATGCCGTGCTCCTTGGCGAACGCGAACACCGTGTTCTTGGTGGTGTCCGTCGGCAGGACGTTGGCGTTCGAGCCGGAGTAGTGGACGTCGTCCATGTCGCCGGAGAGGGCGACCGAGACGTTCAGGTCCTTGATGTGGTGGGTGTCGCCGTCCCGCGTGATCTTGACGACGCGGTTCTCTGCTTTGCCGTACTGGTTCTGGCCGAGAATCGTGGGCATGTCTGCTAGCTCCCTCGGTAAACGGAGTAGCCGAACGGGTTGAGCAGCAGCGGTACGTGATAGTGCTCGCCCGGCGTGACGGCGAACGTGATCGCCACCTCCGGGAAGAACACGTCGCTCGCACCGCTGTCCCTTACGCGGGGGGCGTCCTGCTGCGCCTCGGCTTGCTTCTTCGTGAAGTACTGCTCGACCTCGAAGTCGAGTCGTACGTGAGTGGTGCCTTCCGGCAGGGCCGGGAGGTCCTTGCAACGCCCGTCCGCGTCGGTCGCGGAGCCACCGAGCGCCACCCACTCGGCGTCGCGGCCGCTGCGGGCCGTGAGCGAGATGGCGACGCCCTCGGCGGGGCGTCCGACGCTGGTGTCCAGGATGTGCGTGGACACCGAGGCGGTGGTGTCAGTGCTCATCAGTCGTTGTCCTCTTCTACGAGACGGGTCAGCCGGATTCGGTTGATCTTCCCGAGTTCGGTGCGCACGATCTCGCGCTCCGCCTCGGCCGTGTTGCCGATCCGTGCCTTCATCGCGTCACGCATCTGCTCACCGGTGGCCCCGGTGGCGCAGATCAGAAAGACATGTCCGAACCGGTCCTGGTAAGCCAGGTTCAGTTCGAGCATCTCGGCCTTGAGTTCCTCGGAGGCCCCCGCCATGCCGCGCTGTTCACGCGACGACGTGGGGTCCCCGGGCTTCGGGCGGCCGATCGGCGGGTGCCCGGCCATCGCCTCGGCCAGATCCTCGGCGGTCAGCTTCGCCATGGCGGCGTCGCTGGCGGCGAAGAGGGCTTCGACGGTGGGGAAAGGGCGCTGGGAGAGCAGGGTGCTTCCCCAGGCCGATGAGGCGCAGGCCTCGTGGAGAGCGGCGGTGGCCGCAGTCTCCGGCAAGGCGTTGAACCGGGCAAGGCCCGGCGTCGAGCTCGAAGTCACGGGTGCCTCCGTGGCCATAAGGCCTTGTGCTGGACGGGCTGCGGATAGCTAACGCCAGCCGAAACACCACGTCAACACTTTGTTGAAAACTTCGGGAAACAAAAACCGCCGTCCGGTTAACGGACGGCGGCCTTCCACAGCGCTCTGACCTGGGAGGTCTATCAGGGCAGCGGGGTCAGGTGGAACGGTTGAGGTAGTTGTACACGGTGAAGCGCGATACGCCGAGCGCGCCGGCGACCGTCTCCACCCCGTGTCGCACGGCGAAGGCGCCTCGCGCCTCGAGTATCCGTACGACCTCCTGCTTGGCCTTGCGGTCAAGGTCCGACAGGGGCATGCCGCGCTTGCGCTCCAGGGCCAGCAGGATGTGGTCCAGGGAGTCGGCGAGCTGCGGAAGGCGTACGGCGACCACGTCCTCGCCCCGCCAGGCGAGGACGACGTCGTCGGTGCCCGCCTCGTCGGGGGGCACCATCTCGCCGCCCATGGCGTCCACGAGCGGCTTGACGGCGGCCACGAAGGGGCCGTGGTCGTCTCTGGCACCGGTCATTCGACGGCCTCCCCCGACTCTCCGAGCACGTTCACCTGGAGTGAGACACGGGTCGCGCCCGCCTCCAGGGCCTTGCGCAGCAGCGCGTCGACGGCGGTCAGGACCTCGTCCGCGCCGCCTTCCGCGGTATTGCCGAAGGGGCCGACGTCCACGGCGTCGAGCTCGGCCCCCTGGATGACGTCACGGGCCACCACCGCATGGGCGGGCGCCTCGTCCAGGTCGAAGGGTTCGGTCGTGAACTCCACTCTCAATCGCACGCGCACAACCTACTGCCGGCTGCTGCCGCGTGGTGATTTTCCGGCAGCCCCCTCTTGACAAGGGCGGATCCTCGACGGCAATCTTCCATCAGACAGAAATTAACTTCCGCTATACGGAAGGAGCGCGGAAGCCCCATGGGATACTCCGACCAGCGCTTCAATGTGAACCTGTCGATCCTCTTCACGGAACTCCCGCTCCTGGAGCGCCCCGCGGCCGCCGCCGCGGCGGGCTTCACGGCGGTCGAGCTGTGGTGGCCCTGGGTCGACGCCCCCACCCCCGAGCAGTCCGAGCTCGACGCCCTCCGGGCCGCGATCACGGACGCCGGCGTACAGCTGGTGGGCCTGAACTTCTACGCCGGGCAGCTGCCCGGACCGGACCGCGGCGCCCTGTCGATCCCGGGCGAGGAGAGCGAGAAGTTCCGCGCGAACCTCTCGGTCGCGGCGGACTTCGCCGAGTCCCTCGGCTGCAAGGCGCTCAACGCGCTGTACGGCAACCGGGTGGAGGGCGTGGACCCCGCGGTCCAGGACGAACTCGCCCTGGAGAACCTGGCGTTGGCGGCCCGTGAGGCCGACCGCGTGGGTGCCGTGCTGCTGATCGAGGCCCTGAACAAGCCGGAGTCGCCGCGCTGCCCGATCGTCAGCGCGGACGCGGCGATCGCCGTGGTCGACAAGGTGAACTCGGCCACCGGGCTCGGCAACGCGAAGTTCCTGATGGACCTGTACCACCTGTCCATGAACGGCGAGGACCTGCCGGCCGTCATCGATCGGTACGTGGCTCAGACCGCGCACGTGCAGATCGCCGACAATCCTGGCCGTGGGGCCCCGGGCACCGGGTCGCTTCCGCTGGAGGAGCTGCTTGATCAGCTCCGTAAGGCCGGATACGAGGGATACGTCGGGCTGGAGTACAAGGCGGGCGACCGTCCTAGCTCCGAGGCTTTCGGCTGGCTGCCGGCTGCGGACTAGTCGCCGCTTCGCGGCGGATTTTTCCCGCCCGCCCACCCGTTACTCCGCAGCCCGATTCGTCGAAGCACACAAGTTTCAGAGAGGCTCTCACCATGAGCAACCTTCCCAAGATCGCGTGGATCGGACTCGGCATCATGGGGTCCCCCATGTCCGAGAACCTGATCAAGGCTGGTTACTCCGTCACCGGCTTCACCCTTGAGCAGGACAAGCTGGACCGCCTCGCCGCGGCCGGCGGCACCGTCGCCAAGTCGATCGCCGAGGCCGTCAAGGACGCCGACGTCATCGTCACGATGGTGCCCGCGTCGCCGCAGGTCGAGGCCATCGCCTACGGCGCGGACGGCATCCTGGAGAACGCGAAGTCGGGCGCGCTGATCGTCGACATGTCGTCGATCACCCCGCAGACCTCCGTGGACCTGGCCAAGGCCGCCAAGGACAAGGGCATCCGCGTCCTCGACGCCCCCGTGTCGGGTGGCGAGGCCGGCGCCATCGAGGCCGTGCTCTCCATCATGGTCGGCGGCGAGCAGGCCGACTTCGACGAGGCCAAGCCGCTCCTCGACGCCCTCGGCAAGACCATCGTGCTGTGCGGTCCGCACGGCTCGGGTCAGACCGTGAAGGCCGCCAACCAGCTCATCGTCGCCGTGAACATCCAGGCGTGCGCCGAGGCCGTTGTCTTCCTGGAGAAGTCCGGGGTGGACCTGACCGCCGCCCTCGACGTCCTGAACGGGGGGCTTGCGGGCTCGACCGTCCTGACCCGCAAGAAGGACAACTTCCTCAAGCGCGACTTCAAGCCCGGCTTCCGGATCGACCTGCACCACAAGGACATGGGCATCGTCACCGACGCCGCCCGCAATGTCGGTGCCTCGCTCCCGGTCGGCGCCGTGGTGGCCCAGCTCGTCGCCTCGCTGCGCACGCAGGGTGACGGCGGTCTCGACCACTCCGCGCTGCTGCGCGGCGTGGAGCGCCTCTCGGGCGCCGAGCTCTAAGCAGCCCCACGAGGCTGCACGAGCTCCCTCAACTTCCGGGTCGCGGCGGCGCTGACACCTGTCCTGTCGCGCCCAGGCGTCGCCGCGGCCCGGAACCCCAAGCAGCAGCACCAAGCAGCGAACAAGCTCCACCCAGAGCTCCACCCAAAACTTCAACAAACTGTTGACGTAGCTGTTCAGGCGTACTTACGCTCACGACACCTCAGCAGTTTCAGCAGTCCGTATGGAAGGTCAACTCCGCCACCATGTCGAAGCGTGTGCTCACGACCGAGTCCGGCGCCCCTGTCGCCGACAACCAGAACTCAGCCACCGCCGGCGTCGGTGGCCCGATCCTCCTCCAGGACCAGCACCTCCTCGAGAAGCTCGCCCGCTTCAACCGCGAGCGCATCCCGGAGCGAGTGGTGCACGCGCGTGGCTCGGGTGCATACGGCTACTTCGAGGTGACGGATGACGTCACCGCGTACACCTCGGCCGACTTCCTGAACACCGTCGGCAAGCGCACCGAGACCTTCCTGCGCTTCTCCACGGTGGCGGACAGCCTCGGTGGCGCGGACGCGGTCCGTGACCCGCGCGGCTTCGCGCTGAAGTTCTACACCGAGGAGGGGAACTACGACCTCGTCGGCAACAACACCCCGGTGTTCTTCATCAAGGACCCGATCAAGTTCCCCGACTTCATCCACTCGCAGAAGCGCGACCCCTTCACGGGCAAGCAGGAGCCGGACAACGTCTGGGACTTCTGGGCGCACTCCCCCGAGGCGACGCACCAGGTGACGTGGCTGATGGGCGACCGCGGCATCCCCGCGTCGTACCGCCACATGAACGGCTACGGCTCGCACACCTACCAGTGGACGAACGCGGCGGGCGAGGCCTTCTTCGTGAAGTACCACTTCAAGACGAACCAGGGCGTACGCAGCCTGTCGTCGGAGCAGGCCGCCGAGCTCGCGGGCAAGGACGCCAACTCGCACCAGACGGACCTTCTCCAGGCCATCGAGCGCGGCGTGAACCCGTCCTGGACGCTGCACGTGCAGATCATGCCGGCGGCGGACGCGGCGGACTACCGCTTCAACCCCTTCGACCTGACGAAGGTGTGGCCGCACAGCGACTACCCGCTGCAGCGCGTGGGCCGTCTGGTCCTCGACCGCAACCCCGACAACGTCTTCGCCGAGGTCGAGCAGGCCGCCTTCTCCCCGAACAACTTCGTTCCGGGCATCGGCCCCTCCCCCGACAAGATGCTCCAGGGCCGCCTGTTCGCCTACGCGGACGCGCACCGCTACCGCCTGGGCGTCAACCACACGCTGCTCCCGGTGAACGCCCCGAAGGCGACCACCGCGAACAACTACGGCCGCGACGGTCTGATGGCCGCCAACGCCTACGGCCGCGACCGCAAGAACTACGAGCCCAACTCGTACGACGGCCCGGCCGAGACCGGTCAGCCGCTCTCCGCCCCGCTCGCCGTCAACGGCCACACGGGCACGCACGAGGCGCCGCTGCACACCAAGGACGACCACTTCTTCCAGGCGGGTGAGCTCTACCGCCTGATGTCGGCCGAGGAGCAGGCGCGTCTGGTGGCGAACATCGCGGGCGGTCTCTCGCAGGTCAGCCGCGACGACGTCATCGAGAAGAACCTGGCCCATTTCCACGCTGCCGACGCCGAGTACGGCAAGCGCGTGGAGGAGGCTGTCCGCGCCCTGCGCGAGGACTAAGTCTCACATAACTCCCGGACTGCACCGGGGAATTGACGGGAGGTCAGTTTCCCGGTGCTGCGCCCGCGGCATCACGGACCCGGATGAGGGGTGGTCCCGTGGTGCACGGGCCGGACGAGGACCGCGGCGGCTCTGCGAGCCAGTGCGGTGGTGAAGGTCAGGCGGCTCCCTTCTCGACCTGAGGGAAGGGAACCCCGCCGGTCCATTCGCAGCCGCCGCGGTCCCAGCCGATTCTGGCCCCTGGGCCTTGGGTCTTGGGCTCTTGCCCCCCCTGGGCCCCCTATGACTCCGTCCGGCAGCGCGTATGCATGTTCCGCCAGTCGCGCGCGGTCGGACGGCTACAACTTCACATGGCAGTGCGGCACTTCGAAGCCAGAGCGCCGAGTACGGACGGTCCCGTACTCGGCGCTCTTTCGCGTGCACTCGGCTTGGGCGTCCGGCCCGTCGGCACCTGCGGGTGCGTGAGGGCTGGCCGCGCAGTTCCCCGCGCCCCTAACGGGGCGCCCCCTAGCGCAGCTTCTCGCCCTTCTCCAGCTTCGCGACCATCCGCTCCAGGCGGGCGGCACGCGTGGCGGGGGTTTTCGCCGTCATCAGCCTGTGCAACACCACGTACTGGTCCGACTTGCCCAGGGCCTCGAAGGTCCTGCGAGCCGCCGGGCTCGCCTCCAGGGCCGCCCGCAGGTCGTCCGGGACCGTGGCGTTGCGCTGGGACTCGTAGGCGGCCTCCCAGCGTCCGTCGGCCTTGGCCGCCGCCACCTCCGCGAGGCCCGCCTCACGCATGCGCCCCGCGGCGGTCAGTTCCGCCACCTTCTGTACGTTCACCTTCGACCAGAGGCCGCGCGGCCGGCGTCGGGTGATCTTCTGGAGGTAGTACACGTCGTCGTACGACCTGCGCTGGCCGTCGATCCAGCCGTGGCAGAGCGCCACGTCGATGATTTCCCCCGCCGTCACGGACGGCACGCCCGAGGCCTTTTTGGCGACCAGCAGCCACAGGCCCGGCGCGGTGCCGTGATGTGCCGTCAGCCAGGCGTCCAGTTCATCGGCGTCCGTGCAGGTCATGACCGGCAAGTCCTCCAGCGATTCCATCCCCACACACTAAATGGGCGGCCCACCCCCCACGGGTGGACCGCCCCTGTCAGTGCTCAGTGCGGCGTCAGACCTTCAGCGGCCGGATGGCCGTGGGTGCGTGGCCCGGCTCGGTGGCGAGCTCCTCGAACTCGCTCACGTCGCTGATGTCGGCGGTCTTGCTCATCGCGATGTTCGTGATGCGCTCCAGGATGGCCTCGACGACGACCGGGACCTGGTGTTCCTGGGCCAGCTTCTTGGCCTGCTCGAAGGCCTGGCCCAGTTCGTTCGGGTCGGTGACGCGGATGGCCTTGCAGCCCAGGCCCTCGGCGACCTTGACGTGGTCGACGCCGTAGACGCCGAGCTCGGGGCTGTTCTGGTTCTCAAACTCCAGGTTGACCTGGAAGTTGATGTCCAGGCCGATCTGGGCCTGGCGGATCAGGCCCAGGTAGGCGTTGTTCACCAGGACGTGGACGTACGGGATGCGGTGCTGCGCGCCGACCGCCAGTTCCTCGATCATGAACTGGAAGTCGTAGTCACCGGAGAGCGCGACGACCGGGGTGTCGCGGTCCGCGGTGGCGACGCCCAGGGCGGCCGGGATCGTCCAGCCGAGGGGGCCCGCCTGGCCGCAGTTGATCCAGTGACGCGGCTTGTAGACGTGCAGCATCTGGGCGCCCGCGATCTGCGAGAGGCCGATGGTGGTGACGTAGCGCGTGTCCGGGCCGAAGGCCTTGTTCATCTCCTCGTAGACGCGCTGCGGCTTCATGGGGATGTTGTCGAAGTGTGTGCGGCGCTGCAGGGTCTCCTTGCGCTCCAGGTGGGACGCGACCCACGCGGAGCGGTCAGGGAGCTTGCCGGCGGCCTTGAGCTCCTTGGCCACCTCGACGAAGAGCTCCAGGGCGACCTTGGCGTCGGAGGCGATCCCGTAGTCCGGCGCGAAGATCTTGCCGATCTGGGTCGGCTCGATGTCGACGTGCACGAACTTGCGGCCCTGGGTGTAGACGTCCAGCTTGTAGCCGGTGTGACGGTTGGCCCAGCGGTTGCCGATGCCGAGGACGAAGTCCGACTCCAGGAACGTGGCGTTGCCGTAGCGGTGGCCGGTCTGCTGGCCGACCATGCCCGCGTTCAGGTCGTGGTCGTCGGGGATGGTGCCCCAGCCCATCAGGGTCGGGACGACCGGGGTGTTGGTGATCTCGGCGAACTCGACCAGGAGGTCGGACGCGTCGGCGTTGATGATGCCGCCGCCGGCGACGATCAGCGGACGCTCGGACTCGACCAGGAAGGTGATGGCCTTCTCGATCTGCGCACGGGTCGCCGTCGGCTTGTAGACCGGCAGCGGCTCGTACGTGTCGATGTCGAACTCGATCTCGGTCTGCTGGACGTCGATCGGCAGGTCGATGAGGACCGGACCCGGGCGGCCCGAGCGCATCAGGTGGAACGCCTGCTGGAAGATGCCGGGGACCTGCGCGGCCTCCAGGACCGTGACGGCCATCTTGGTGACCGGCTTGGCGATCGTCGCGATGTCGACGGCCTGGAAGTCCTCCTTGTGGAGCAGGTGCGTCGGCGCCTGGCCCGTGATGCAGAGGATCGGGATGGAGTCGCCGGTCGCGGAGTACAGACCGGTGATCATGTCGGTGCCCGCCGGGCCCGACGTACCGATGCAGACGCCGATGTTGCCGGGGTTGGCGCGGGTGTAGCCCTCGGCCATGTGCGAGGCGCCCTCGACGTGCCGGGCGAGGGTGTGGTCGATGCCACCGCCCTCCTGGAGCGCCTTGTAGAAGGGGTTGATCGCGGCGCCGGGGACACCGAACGCGTTGGTGACGCCCTCGCGCTTGAGGATCTCAACTGCCGCGCGGACAGCGGTCATACGAGCCATGGGGTTCTCCTGCTTCGACAACAGCTTCGACAGCTGCGCCGACCTCGCGGCCGGCGTGTTCGGCTGGCGGATCCGGCTCCCGTCGCGCCCCGCGGTGAGCTTCTGTTTCCGCATTGTGGAAATTGAGTTCTGCTATATGGAAGCAATGTAGGCGGGTGCGGTGGAGACCGTCAAGAGTTCTCCGGGAACCGGGCTGCCCGGACGGCGCGTCCCAGTCGTTGAATTCAGCAGTGAATTCGGGCCACACCATCGGTTCGGGCCACACCATCGGGGGGTCGATCGTGGCCAGTTCACCGGACGCGTCCCCTGCGGGGCAGAGCACGCCGAGCCGCGGCCGCTGGAGGGCGGGGCCCCTGCTCGGGCAGGGAGGCCTCGGGCGCGTCTTCCTCGCGCACGACGGAGCGGGGCGTGCGGCGGCACTGCGGGTGGTGCGCGCGTCCCTCGCCCGTGACCAGGAGTTCCGCAGGCGCTTCGGGTGCGAGGTGCAGGCGATCGCCGCGGTGCGGGGGCCCCGCGTCGCCGCGCTCGTCGACGCCGACCCGTACGCCGAGGCGCCGTGGCTCGCCATGGAGTATGTCGCGGGGCCGACGCTCGCCACGCGGGTACGGGGCCTTGTCGGGCCACTCGGCGGGCCGCTCCCCGTCCCGGAACTGCGGAGGCTGGCGAACGCCCTCGCCGGAGCGCTTGACGACATCCACCGGGCGGGGCTCGTGCACGGCGGCCTCCGGCCCTCGAACGTGCTCCTGGCCGCCGACGGCCCCCGCGTCGTGGACTTCGGCATGGCCGGGTGCGCGGCACGGGCCGGGTACGGGGGGAGGCCGGGGTACACAGCCCCCGAGCTCCGGGCTCACGGCGTGCTCAAGCCACCCGCTGACGTCTTCTCGCTCGGCGCGGTCCTCGCCTTCGCAGCGGCGGGGCGGGGGCCCTTCGACGCCGGGGGCGACGGCCGGGACCTGGCGGGCGTACCGGACCTGGCGGGCGTACCGGAAGAGCTGCTGCCGCTGGTCACCGCCTGTCTCGCCGGGCACCCCACGGCCAGGCCCGCCCCGCGCACCGTCGCGCGCATGGCGGGCCTCCCCCTGCCGGGGAGCCGCCGCCGCTCCCTGACCCTGGCGGGCACCCTGCTCTTGGCCCAACTGGCTGCCGTAACAAGCCCACTTGGTGGACGATGGATGCCACGAACCGTCGAGCGGTGACGGCGAGCGCTGACGTGACGGGTGAGGGTGATGACGGAGAGCGGCGTCCCGGTACGGTGCCCGGTCTGCCGGCGCGATCATGTGTACGCCCCGCCGTCCTACCCCTGCGCGTGCGGCGCCCCCGTGGTGCCGCCGGTGGCACGCGGGGCGACGGTGCTGCCGGTGACGGACCGGACGTGGGCGGACGAGTGGGTGACCGTACGGTGCCGGATGTGCGGCCGCCGCGGCCAGTGGCCGCAACCCGAGCTGGGCTGCGCGTGCGGGGCGGTACTGCGCATTCCGGTGCGCTCGGTACAGGCACCTTCGGGGCCCCCGACGGCTCCGGCTCCACCAGCGGTTCCGGGAGAACCGACGGGTCCGGGGCAACCTGAGACTTCGGGGCGACCTGAGACCCCGGCGGCACCGCCACCGACCGCTCCGACGCCTCCGGCCCCGCCGGCGCACATCCCGCTGCCCCGGACGGCGCCGACGCCCAGGCCCGCCTTCCAGCCGGTGCCGGTCCGCACGGCGCGGGACGCGGTGACGGTGGCGGGGCTGTATCTGCGGTGGCTCGGTTACGCGGAGATACGGGGAGCGGTCAGGCGGGCGCCTTCCGGGGTACGGGTGTCGGCTCGGGGAGTGATCGCCCTGGTCGAGCCGTCTGTGCAGCCGACGTCCCTGCGTGACGTGGAGTGCCTGTGGCTCAGCGCTATGTCCGACTCCGTCGCGTGCGTCTGCTTCTCCCTAGCGGGTTACGAGCAGAGGGCCCGCACACGGGCTGACGCGCTCTCCGTCCCCCTCTTCGTCATCGACCTCACGGGAACACCACAGCCGGTGAACAGCGCGGCGGCGGAACTGATCGCGGCGGGGTGACGGGCGGGTCTCCCGGTCGGGTAACCGCCGCCGGGGGGCCTCGGGTGACCGGGCGGGGACATCGGGCGAGTGACCGGGTCGGGGTGTGCGCCGGGCGACCGGGCAGGCGACCAGGCGGCGCAACGGGCGGGTGTTCGTCGGGTGGCCGGACGGGGGTCCGCCGGGTGGCCGGGTTGGCGTCCGTCGGGTGGCCGGGCGGGGGTCGGTGGCCGGGTAGGCGTCGGCCGGGTGGCGGAGGTTCGCCTCGTGGCATCGGGCCGGTGTCCGTCGGGCGACCGAGCAGGTGACCAGGCAGCGCAACGGTCGGGTGTTCGTCGGGTGCCGGACGGGTGTCCGCCGGATGGCCGGGCGCGCGTCCGCCGGTAGCCGGGCGGGGTTCGCCGAGCGACCAGCCGGGACTGCGCCGGGCGACCGGGTAGGCGTCCGTCGGGTGGCCGGGCGGGGCTCGGTGGCCGGGTAGGCGTCGGCCGGGTGGCGGGGGTTCGCCTCGTGGCATCGGGCCGGTGTCCGTCGGGCGACCGGGCAGGTGACCAGGCAGCGCAACGCTCGGGTGGCCCGACGGGTGTCCGCCCGGTGACCGGGCACGTGCTCCGCCGGTAGCCAGGCGCGGGTTCGCCGAGCGACCAGCCGGGACTGCGCCGGGTGGCCGGGTAGCGTCCGTCGGGTGGCCGGGCGGTGGCGGGGATTCGCCTCGTGGCATCGGGCCGGTGTCCGTCGGGCGACCGGGCAGGTGCCGGACCCGGAAAATCCCGTGGGCGTTGGACGCGAGGGCGCCATACTCACCCCATGTGCATCCGGCCCGCCACGACACGTGATCTCCCCGTCCTTCAGGACATCGAACGCGCCGCGGGTGAGCCCTTTCGCGCTCTCGGCATGGCTGCGGTCGCCGATGACGAACCCCCGGGCATCGCGCTTCTGGAGGAGTTTCGTCGGGCAGGGCGGGCGTGGGTGGCCGGCGACGGGGATGGCAGCCCCGTCGCGTACCTCCTCAGCGAGCCGGTGGACGGCGCGGAGCACGTCGAGCAGGTCTCCGTGCACCCGCGAGCCGCGCGCCACCGCATCGGCGAGGCCTTGATCGAGCACGCCGCCGACCGCGCCCGCGAGGCAGGCAGGGAAGCCCTGACCCTGACCACCTACACGGACGTCCCCTGGAACGCGCCGTACTACGCCCGCATCGGCTTCCGCGTGCTCGCGGAGGCCGAACTCACCCCGGGGCTGCGGAAGATCCGTGCCCACGAGGCCGAGCTCGGCCTCGACCGCTGGCCCCGCGTCGCCATGCGGCGCGAGCTCAGCCCGGGTGGGTTCCAGCCCCGTACCGCTCCCTGAGTTCGATCTTGCGCACCTTCCCCGACACCGTCATGGGGAAGCTCTCCAGGATGCGCAGCCCGGCCGGGATCTTGTAGTGCGCCAGCTGCCCCGTACAGAAGGCCCGCAGCTCCTCCAGCGTCAGCGGATCGTCGGCGTCCCGCGGGATCACGCAGGCCAGCGGCACCTCCCCGTAGCGCTCGTCGGCGACTCCCACCACCTGGACGTCGGCGATCTTCGGGTGGCCGTAGAGGAACTCCTCGATCTCGCGCGGGTAGATGTTCTCGCCGCCCCGGATGATCATGTCCTTGATGCGGCCGACGATCTGGACGTACCCGTCCTCCCGCATGACCGCCAGGTCACCGGTGTGCATCCAGCGCCCGGCGCCGATCACCTCCGCCGTCCGCGACGGCTCGTTCCAGTAGCCGAGCATCACGCTGTAGCCGCGCGTGCACAACTCGCCGGACGCGCCCCGCGGCAGCGTCACGCCGCTGACCGGGTCGACCACCTTCACCTCGATGTGCGGCAGCGCCCGCCCCACCGTGCCGGTCCGCCGCTCCAGGTCGTCCGAGCGGCGCGTCTGCGTCGAGACCGGGGAGGTCTCCGTCATGCCGTAACAGATGGAGACCTCCTCCATGTGCATCTCGGCGACCACCCGCTTCATCACCTCGACCGGGCAGGGCGAGCCCGCCATGATGCCGGTGCGCAGCGAACTCAGGTCGTACGTAGCGAAGTCGGAGAGACTCAGCTCGGCGATGAACATCGTCGGTACGCCGTACAGCGACGTACAGCGCTCGCGCTCCACCGCGTGCAGCGTGGCGACGGGGTCGAAGGACGGCGCGGGGATGACGATGCAGGCGCCGTGGGAGGTGGCGCCCAGATTTCCCATCACCATGCCAAAACAGTGGTAGAAGGGCACGGGCAGGCACACCCGGTCCTGCTCCGTGTAGCCGACCGTCCGGCCCACCCAGTAGCCGTTGTTGAGGATGTTGTGGTGGGAGAGCGTCGCCCCCTTGGGGAAGCCGGTGGTGCCCGAGGTGTACTGGATGTTGATGGCGTCGTCGCAGCTCAACTCCCCCTCACGCACGGCTAGTTCCTCAGACGTGACGGTCAGCGCCGCGTCGAGCAGCACATCCCACGAGCCGTCCCCGACGTAGTGGACGGACCGCAGCTCGGGGCAGCCGGGCCGCACCTGGTCCACGAGCGCCCGGTAGTCGCTCGACTTGTGCGCCTGCGAGGCGACTAGGACCGTGACCCCGGCCTGCTTGAGCACGTACTCCAACTCATGTGCGCGGTATGCGGGGTTGATGTTCACCATGATCGCGCCGATCCGAGCGGTGGCGTACTGCACGAGCACCCACTCGGCACAGTTCACCGCCCAGATGCCGACACGATCGCCCTTGGCGACACCGACGCCCATGAAACCCCGCGCCAACTGCGCGACGGCGTCACCGAATTCGGCGTACGTCCAACGCGTCCCCGCCGCGATGTCCACCAACGCGTCCCGCTCCGGCCAGGTCGCGACGGCCCGGTCGAGGTTCCGCCCGATGGTGTCACCGAGCAGCGGTGTGGAACTCACGCCGTGGGCATAGGAAAGCTCGCTCATCAACGCAGCCGTCTCACTCCTCGACCCACTCCTCGACCCACTCTTCGACCCGCTCACCGGAAGTCCTCCTCGCGGTACTCGGCGTCGGAGCCCGCGGCCGTCGCCTCGCGCAGCTCGATCCGGCGGATCTTGCCGGAGACGGTCTTGGGCAGCGGCCCGAACTCGATGCGGCGCAGCCGCTTGTAGGGGGCGAGGACCGCGCGGGAGTGCTCGAAGAGCAGTTTTGCCGTGTCCGGTCCGGGTTCGTGCCCGGCGACGAGGACGACGTACGCCTTCGGCACCGCGAGCCGCAGCGCGTCCGGGGCGGGCACCACCGCGGCCTCCGCCACCGCCTCGTGCTCCAGGAGCGCGCTCTCCAGCTCGAACGGGGAGATCTTGTAGTCGGAGGCCTTGAAGACGTCGTCGGAGCGGCCCACGTACGTGATGTAGCCGTCGGCGTCGCGGGTGCCGATGTCGCCGGTGCGGTAGTAACCGCCGGCCATCGACTCCGCGGTGCGCTCCGGGTCGCCGTGGTAGCCGGCCATCAGGCCCACCGGGCTCGTGGCGAGGTCGAGGGAGATCTCACCCTCCGCCGCGCCCGGCTCGCCCGTCACCGGGTCGAGGAGTTCCACGACGAAGCCGGGCGTGGGGCGGCCCATCGAGCCCGGCTTCAGCTCCTGTCCGGGCGAGTTGGCGACCTGTACGGCGGTCTCCGTCTGCCCGAAGCCGTCCCGGATCGTGACGCCCCAGTCGCGCCGCACCTGGTCGATGACCTCGGGGTTGAGCGGCTCGCCCGCGGCGATGACCTCGCGCGGCGGTGTCCGCAGCTGGGTCAGGTCGGCCTGGATCAGCATCCGCCACACCGTGGGGGGCGCGCAGAAGCTGGTGACGCCCGCGCGGTCCATCTCGGCCATCAGGCGGCCCGCGTCGAAGCGCGTGTAGTTGTGGATGAAGACCGTCGCCTCCGCGTTCCAGGGCGCGAAGAGGTTCGACCAGGCGTGCTTGGCCCAACCCGGGGACGAGATGTTCAGGTGGACGTCGCCGGGCTTGAGTCCGATCCAGTACATCGTCGCCAAGTGGCCCACCGGGTACGACACATGGGTGTGCTCGACCAGCTTCGGGCGGGCCGTCGTGCCCGAGGTGAAGTACAGCATCAGGGGGTCGTCGGCGCGGGTGACTCCGTCGGGCTCGAAGGTCTCCGGGGCGTCGTCCGCGCCCTCGTACGCGATCCAGCCGGGCACTTCGCCGCCCACCACGACGCGGGTGTAGTCGCCGGGCACGTCGTCGAACTTCAACGCGTCCTCGGGGCGTACGACGACATGCTTGGCCCGCCCGCGGTCGATGCGGTCCCGCAGGTCGACGGGGCCGAGCAGGGGCGTCGCCGGGATGACGACGGCGCGCAGCTTCATCGCGGCGAGGGCGATCTCCCAGAGCTCGACCTGGTTGCCGAGCATCACGAGGACGCGGTCGCCGGCGCGGACGCCCTGGGCGCGCAGCCAGTTGGCGACCTTGTCAGAGCGTGCGGACATGCGTGCGAAGGAGACGCGGGTGGCGGGGCCGTCCTCCTCGACGATGTGCAGCGCGGTCCTGTCGTTGTCCCGGGCGATGACGTCGAACCAGTCGAGCGCCCAGTTGAACCGCTCGGGCCGCGGCCAGGCGAAACCCTCGTACGCGGCCTCGTAGTCCTCCCGATGCCGCAGCAGGAAGTCCCGGGCCGTGCGGAACGGTTCCGTGCCGCTGGTGCCTGCCGTGTCCGTCGTGTCCGTCGTCGTCATCGCGCTCTCCTCGCCGCCGGGGTCATTGCCGGACGCTACGTAACATCGTGTAATTCGTGATGCAGGTCTCACCACCCCCGGATGGGGGTGTCCCGGAGCGAAAGGGCTGAGCGTGACGGCTGACGGAGGCGAGGCGGTCGAGCTGCGGTCCGCGCTGCTGCGGCTGCGGCGCGGAACGGGGCTTCCGGTGGCCTTCGGGGGCCTGGTCGAGGGGCAGCGCCAGGTGCGGATCGGTGAGCTGACGGGCACGGGGACGCGTGCGCTGTGCGGCCTCGCGGTGTCCTCGGGGAACGGGCTCGGCGGCAAGGCGGTCGCGCTCTCGCGCCCCTGTGCGGTGACGGATTACCACGACTCGCGCCACATCAGCCATGAGTACGACAGTGCCGTGGCCGCGGAGGGGCTGCGCTCGGTGCTCGCGGTGCCGGTGGTGGTGCGGCGCAGGGTGCGGGGCGTGCTGTACGGGGCCCTGCGCTCGGCCCAGCCGCTGGGCGACCGGACGCTGTCGGCGGCGGTGGCGGCCGCGCGGGACGTGGAGCAGGCCCTTGTCGTACGGGACGAGGTGCATGCGCTGATCGCGGCGGCGCGGGAGCCGCAGGCGGGTGCCGGGGCCGCCTGGGAGCAGGTCCGCGAGGCGCACGGCGCGCTGCGGGAACTGGCCCCGCGCATCGCCGACGCGGCCCTGCGGGCGGACATCCTGGCGGTGTGCGGCCGGTTGGCCTCGGCCGCGACGGTGCCGCCCGGCCGGGAGCGTGCGGTGCGCCTCGCGCCGCGCGAGGTGGACGTCCTGGCCTGTGTGGCCGGGGGCGCGACGAACGCGGCCACGGCGGAGCGGCTGGGCCTGCGGCCGGAGACCGTGAAGGGGTATCTGCGCTCCGCCATGCGGAAGCTGGGTGCGCATACGCGGCTGGAGGCGGTGGTGGCGGCTCGGAGGGTGGGGGTGTTGCCGTGAGGGGGGGCGGGCTGTTGCTTTGCGGGGGTGCGGTCGAGCGGGGGTGTTGCCGGGCGGCGCTTGCGGCCGTGGGGCGCTGCGGACGTGGGGCGCTGCGGACGTGGGGCGCTGCGGACGTGCGGGGCGCGGACGTGGGGCGCTGCGGACGTGCGGGGCGCGGAGGTGCGGCCGCGCGGGGCGCTCGGGGCTGACGGCTGGCGTGAGCCGGGCGGGTCGCAGCCGTGAGCTGCGGCGGGATCGCCGCCGTGAGTTGCGGTGGGTTGGCGCCGTGCACCGGGGCGATGGGCGCCGTGAACCGACGTGGTTGGCGCCGGGGGCTGCGGTGGGTTGGCGCCGTGGGCTGCGGTAGGTGTCGTGAACCGAGGTGGTTGGCGCCGTGAACCGAGGCCCGTCTGGCCGCCACGGCAGCGGACGGGGTTGCGTGAGGGTTGTTGAATGGCCCTGGAGGGGGTGATGGGCATGGTGTCCACGGACCGGTTTCTCGCTTTTGCGGCCATGTCGCTGCTGGTGATCGTGATCCCGGGGCCGAGCGTCCTGTTCGTGATCGGCCGGGCCCTGGCCCACGGGAGACGCACCGCCGTGGCAACCGCGCTCGGCAACCTCCTCGGGTCGTACGTCCTGGTCGTCGCGGTCGCCTTCGGCGTCGGATCGCTCGTCGAGCGGTCGGCGGCGGTGTTCATGGCGGTGAAGCTGGCGGGCGCCGCCTATCTGGTCTTCCTCGGCGTGCAGGCCTTCCGGCACCGCAAGGAGATGCGGGCCGAGTCGATGGGAGCGGCGGCCCCCGGGGAGGCGCGTACCG
Organism: Streptomyces sp. NPDC033177; assembly: GCF_055577715.1. NCBI lineage: Bacteria > Bacillati > Actinomycetota > Actinomycetes > Kitasatosporales > Streptomycetaceae > Streptomyces > Streptomyces sp. NPDC033177. The sequence continues at coordinate 489,003 of NZ_JBVIPS010000008.1, forward strand.
ACATGCGCACGGTCCTGGACGGCGCACTCGTCGGCGTGACGAACCCGAAGGGCATCGTGTTCTTCGCGGCGGTGCTGCCCCAGTTCGTCGACCACTCGGCAGGCCATCTGCCCGCGCAGATGCTGCTCCTCGGGCTTGTCCCGATCAGCATCGGGCTGGTCACGGACACGCTGTGGGGGCTTACGGCGTCCGGGGCCCGCACCTGGTTCGCGCGCTCGGAGCGACGTCTGTCGATGATCGGCGGGGCCGGGGGCGTCACGATGATCGGGCTCGGCGTGAGCGTCGCGGCGACGGGCAGGGCGGACTGAGCCCTCCGTCGTCCATGGCGCTCACCGCTCGACGACCGTCCCGAAGCGGATGTCGTACGTGGTGGTCGCCCCCTGATACATGGGCCCGCTCAGCAGCCGTTCGGCCTCTTCGGTCAGTTCGTGCCGCTGTGCCTTGGTCAGGGTGCCGAACGGCTCGACGGTGAGGACGCCAGAGCCCTCAGCTTCTCCCGCGCTCTTCCCCGCACCCTTTTCCGTCCCCTCCTCGACACGCCACACACCTGCCAGGAAGCCGTCGACCAGGAAGACGTTGTAGGCGAAGTTTCCCTTCCAGGTGCGGCCCTTGTACTCGGCCGGCACGATCCGGGCGCGGTCCGCGTGGGACAGGAGGAGATTGTCGAACTCGGGCAGGAAACGCACCGGAGCCGGAGTGTCCGCGTCGGGGCGCGGCGCGTCCGGGAGGTCGAAGAGCTCGACGCCGTTCTCGTCGCGGAACGTACGCAGTTGGGGCCTCAGCCGCTCGAAGGTCTCCCGCAGTCGCGTCAGGCCCGCCCAGGTCTGCATGTCCTTGACCGAGGCAGGCCCGAAGGCGGCGAGGTAACGCAGAACGGTCACGTCGGGCGCGGGCACCGGCTCGCTCGGGCGGCCGAGCCAGTGCTCGGCGGTGGTGAGCGCGACCTGCCCGCTGCGCCGCCACAGTCCACGCGGGGTGACCTGGACCAGCGGCAGCGAGCAGCGCGCGGCGACGGCGAGCGACTGCGGGTCGGCGTCGGGCCAGCGGGGCAGCAGGACCTCCCGCAACTGCTTCATCGTCCGGGGCTCCTCCTCGACGGCGGCGCGGGCGAGCGAGGCGAGCTCCCCCAGGTCCACGCCGACCAGGCCCTTGCGGAAGGCGTGCAGCTCGCGGTCGCGCGCGCCTTGCACCAGCGGGCGCAGGGTGAGGGCGTCGTCGGCGGTGTGCAGGTGGATGGTGGAGCGCATGGTGACGATGCGGACGAGCTCGCGCGAGGCGAGGAGCGCGGACAGGCCCTCGGGGTCGAACCCTTCCAGCCGGGCGGCGAGGGCGAAGTAGGGCGGCTTCACGTTCTGTGCCTGGAGGCCGAGGAGGTGCGTGACGGCGCCCTCGACGGAGAGGTCGGCCGAGCGGCGCAGGAGGAGTTGACGGTCGAGGGTGGCGCGGTTGAGGGCGCGCGTGCTGAGTACGGGGGCGGGGTCCTTGGCGGCGGCCTTGACGGCGGCCTTGGCGGCGGCCTTGGTGCGGGCCGCCTTCGAGTGGGCGCCCGACGTCTGCGTGGCCCTCGGGGTACTCGGCGTACTCGGCGTCTTCGTCATGAACCGCACGCTAGCGGGGCTTGCGGACATCTTTGGTCCGCAAGCACGCCGGGCGAGGAAGGAGGACAGGCTCGCGTCTTTTGGGACGTATATCCTGCTTCGAAGCCATCTAGACACACGTTCGACATCGGAGGCAGCCAGCATGGCGGAGCGCCGGCCCCGGCCCGCACCGAACGCGAAGAGGCACGGCTGGCGGTGGACCACCCCGGCCAAGACCTCCTCGGCTGCGGGCAACGGGGGCGCCAAAACCCCCGAGGCCGAGCTCACGCCCCCCTCCCCACCGGAACCCGCGAGCGTCGTCCAGGCCGCGCTCTACCGTGACGGGGTCCGCGTCGCGACGCCCGCAAGCCTCGCCGACACCTTCCGGGAGCTGCGCGAGCAGCAGGACGGCATGGCGTGGATCGGTCTCGCGCGCCCCACGGAGGGTGAACTCCTCACCCTGGCAGCCGAGTTCGACCTGCACGAGCTTGCCGTCGAGGACGCGATGGAGGCCCACCAGCGGCCGAAGCTGGAGCGTTACGGCGAGACCCTCTTCGTCGTCCTGCGCGCGGCCCGCTACCTGGACGCCCCGGAGGAGGTCGACTTCGGCGAGCTGCACGTGTTCGTGGGCCCCGACTTCGTCATCACGGTGCGCCACGGCGCCGCCCCGGACCTGACCGCCGTACGCCACCGCATGGAGGAGAGCCCGGACCTCCTCAAACTCGGCCCCGAGGCGGTCCTGTACGCGATCCTGGACGCGGTGGTCGACGGGTACGCCCCGGTCGTGGCGGGAGTGCAGAACGACATCGACGAGATCGAGACCGAGGTCTTCAGCGGCGACCCGGCGGTCTCGCGCCGCATCTACGAACTCTCCCGCGAAATGGTCGAGTTCCAACGGGCGACCCGCCCCCTGGTGGTCATGCTGCACTCCTTGATGGCGGGCTTCGCGAAGTACCGCACCGACGAGGAACTCCAGCGCTACCTGCGTGACGTCGCCGACCACGTCACACACACCAGCGAACGCGTCGACGGCTTCCGCCAGGCCCTCACCGACATCCTCACGGTCAACTCCACGCTCGTCACACAACAGCAGAACGCGGAAATGCGGGCACTCGCGGAGGCAGGCTTCGAACAGAACGAGGAGATCAAGAAGATCTCCTCCTGGGCGGCCATTCTCTTTGCACCCACGTTGGTGGGAACGATCTACGGGATGAACTTCGACGAGATGCCGGAGCTGCACTGGGCGTTCGGCTATCCGTTCGCGATCCTGCTGATGGCGGCGGTGTGCGTGAGCCTGTACTTCATCTTCAAGCGCAGGGACTGGCTGTAGCAAACAGGCTGCACCGACACGCAAATTCGCGAAGCGAACGTTATCAAGTTCGCCGCTCACCCGCCTCGACCTGCTGCGCTTCCTCGAGCGCGTCCAGGAGCGGGACCTCGCGCGTACTCGCGCGTACCCGCGGGTGGATCGAGGACGAGGAGCGGCGCGAGGCCGAGCGCCTCCGCAGCGAGCAGGCCCGACCGCCGACCGCGTGCCCGCACTGCCGACCGGACACCAAGTTCGGAGTGCTGGACTAGTCCTGCTCTGCGGCCCGGCGCCAGCACCCGCGCCTACGGAACAGGGCTGCCAGCCAGATGCCGAGGCCGATCACGGGAAGCACCACAATCGCCCCGCGCGCGGCTCCAGTTGCTCCTGCCACGAGCAGCGCCCAGAGCACGTCCCATCCGGACGGATCTTCGGCCATGCCTCTCCCCAGGTCGCGGTTGTGATTGCCAGGACCAATGGAGAGCAGCAGCGGTTCCCGTCCCCGCGTGTAGCGCATTCGCGTCGCACCCTGGAGACATGAACGGCGCAACGATCCAGCTAGGGCGCGCACGCCGAGGGCGGGGTCAGTGGATCTCCACTCCGCCCTCGTTCGTGTGCACGGTGACCGTGTGCTTGCCGTCCCGGCTCCAGGGCACGGTGATGTGCGGGGTTCCCGTCTTGCTCTGGGCCTGGATGTAGTAGCCCGCGTGGGACGGCAGAGCCAGGTCGACGCTGCCCTGTTCGGTGGCGACGGCGGTGGAGGTGGGAGCGGACGCGAAAGTGGCACGGACCTCCCCCTGTCGGGTCCTGGCCTCGAAAGCGGCGGGCTTGGCGTCCTTCACTTCGATCTGGCCGCTGGTGGTGTGCAGCACGAGCGGGCCCTGCGGGTTCGTGAGGTGGATGGCACCGGCATCGGTGGTCAGGGCGAGGCGTCCGGTGAGATCGCTTCCGGTGATCTGCCCCTGGCCGGAGTTGACCTCGGCCGCCAGGTCGGCCGGCAGGGTGATGTCCAGGTTCAGGGAGCAGTCGTCGCCGCAGGAGCCGTCGACCGTGGTCGTCTTCCCCGAGGACTTCACCGTCACCTTCGGCGGGTTGTCCGCGTAGTCGCCGGTCGCCGTGACGTGGACCTTGGAGTCATGACCGGCGTGGAGGGTGACACCGCCGCGGGTACCAACACGCAGCAGGGTGCTGGACGCGGCGTTCGCGGTGTGGTCGGAGGAGTACTTCTTGTGTGCGGGAAGGGCACTGGTGACCAGCCAGGCGCCGGTACCCGCGACGACGACAAGTACGGTGAGGCCGACGGCCAGGATCCAGCGGTTCGTGCGCGTTGCCATGTCTTTCAAGCTCCCAAGTAACGTAGAACGGCGAGTACACGGCGGTGTTCGCCGTCTTCCGGGTGCAGCCCGAACTTCGCAAAGATGCTGCGGATGTGTTTCTCGACAGCGGCAGAGCCGATGAACAGCTTCTCGGCGATGCCTGTGTTGGACCGCCCCTCCGCCATCGCGCCCAGCACGTCACGCTCCCGGGGCGAGAGCGTGGCCATGGGGTCCTGCCGGCGGCTGCGAGCAAGCATCTGCTTGACCACCTCAGGGTCGAGGACGGTGTCGCCTGCCCGAACGCGCTGCAGGCCGTCGACGAACTCGTCCGCGTCCGAGACCCGGTCCTTCAGCAGGTAGCCGACGCCGCTGGTGGCGCTCTCGATGAGATCGACGGCGTAGCTCTGTTCGACGTACTGGGACAGTACGAGCACCCCGGTCTCCGGCCAGCGGTTGCGGATGACGAGGGCGGCGCGCAGGCCCTCGTCGACGAAGGTCGGCGGCATCCGTACGTCGACGACGCAAACGTCGGGCCGGTGCTCGGCGACGGAGCGCAGCAGTGCCTCCCCGTCCCCGACGGCGTCGACGACGTCGATGCCGGCCTCCCGCAGGAGCAGGACGATGCCTTGCCGCAACAGGGCGGAGTCTTCGGCGATCACTACACGCATTGCATTTCCACTTCGATCAGTGTCGGTCCACCGGGCGGGCTGGAGACGTGCAGTTGGCCGTCGACGCCGGAGACCCGGTCGGCCAGACCAGCGAGTCCGCCGCCCGGTGATACCTTTGCTCCGCCAATGCCGTCGTCGCCGATGGTCACGGTGAGGCGGCCCTCGGTACGCCCGATACGCACCCAGGCCTTCCGGGACTGAGCGTGCTTGGCGACGTTGGTGAGGGCTTCGGTGACGACGAAGTAGGCGATGCCTTCCACGGTCGTCGACGGCCTGGGTGTCACATCCACGTCGACGTCGACCGGGATCGGCAGCCGGGCGGCCACGGCGGACAGGGCGGCGTCCAGTCCCCGGTCCGTGAGGACGGGCGGGTGTAGTCCGCGGGTGAGGTCGCGCAGTTCGTTGATAGCCTCCTGGGCGCTGGCCCTGGCCTCGTCCACCAGCTCGAGCGCCGCGTCCTGGCCGGAGCCCTTCAGCCGGGAGCGTGCCCGGCCGAGCGTCATCGCCATGGCGACCAGGTGCTGTTGGGCGCCGTCGTGCAGGTCACGTTCGATGCGCCGGCGTTCGGCCTCGGCGGCGTCGACCACGCGTGCCCGGCTCTCCGTCAAGTACTCGACCCGCTGGGCCAGTGACACGTCGCGGGGCAGCGCCAGCAGGGTGCGGGCGATCAGCATGTCGGCGGCGAGCAGCCAGCGCACCACCAGCGGGGCTAGGGTGGCCCACAGCAACAGCGTGACCGCGGAGACCAATATCGCGCTGCCGAGGTCACCGACCGTCATCAGGCCCAACGAAGCCGAGCCGGAGGGCAGCTGGGCATAGTAGGCGGGCAGCAGCACCAGGGCGAGCGGGACGCCCCACACCAGCAGGCTGCCGAGCAGGGTCACAAGCGACCAGGGGGCAAGCACTCCGAAGTAGGCCACCAGGTGCCAGCTCGACCGGCTCCTGGCGAGTGCCGCCGCAGACCCGAGCAGCGGTCCGGACAGCGCAGGGCGCGGCTGCGGGGGGATGTGCACCTCGCAGACGGCGGCCCAGCGTTGGCGTTCGGCCGCGCCGAGCAGGTGCAGCGCCCGGCCCGCGAGTATCACCAGCGGTACGCCGACGAGACCGGCCGGCACCAGGCAGACCGCGGCGCCGAGCGCGGTCAGCACGGCCAGGCCGGCCGCGCCCATCACCGCGTCGGTGGCCAGCTGGATGCTCGCACGCCACAGATAGGGGGACACCAGAGCCCGGTAGGGATTCGGTGGCAGGGCAGGGCCCTGCGGTTGTGCCTTCGGTTGCTCACCGGCGATCACGGGGTCACCCGAATCCGACCGGTGGCCGGCTTCGTGGGTGTCGGCCAGAACCATGCGGCCCTCCTCGACTGACGTTTCCTGATTCCACCGGGACGGTAGCGAGACCGCGGCACCGGCCGATACGAGGACAACCGACGAGTCGGGGGTAGGGATAACCCACCCCCGGTCCGTGGGTGCACGTGACTGACAACGCCACACCCGGTCGGCCAGAGTGATCCGTATGACGAAGCAGCAGACGGCAGTTGAGGGCGACACGCTGATCGCCGACGACCTGCACGAAAGCGACGCCCCGGCCGAACCCACCTCCCGTGAGGAGCTACTCAGGTTCGTCGACCGGTACGGCGATCTGATCGACGACCGCATCGCGGAGATCGTCGACGAGACCGTCGAGGAGGCGATCGCCATCCGTGCGACACGCCGACGGCGGTTGTCCTGGCTACGGCTCTGCGTGGTCGTCGCGGCCCTGTGCGGGGTGTCGGTACTGCTGCGGGAGACTCCGTACGCGGTCGCCGCGACGTGGCTTGCGGGTGCGGTCATCTGCGCTCGCGACTCCGGGAGTTGAGGCACGGAGACGGACGGACGCCGTCGCCGGGCGCGCGCGGGATCACACCGCGGGCCGGAGTTCAGGGCGGCCGGTGAGGATGCCCTGAAAGACGTCGGCAAGGACGTGACTTGGGTCCACGCCGAGTTCCTCGGCGAGCAGTCGACGCCCTTCGTGGTAGACGGCGATGGCCTCGGACTGCCTGCCGCAGCGGTGCAGAGCAAGCATCAACTGGGCCCGCACCCGCTCGTGAAACGGGTATGTGGTGACCATTTTGAGCAGTTCGGGCACCAGGTCGGTGTGGACCCCGAGCGCGAGATACGCCTCGATACGGCCCTCCAGAGCGGCCATTTTGGCTTCTTCGAAACTGGCGGACTCCTCGCTGAGGAGGTGTTCCGTGCCGTCCGTGAACACGTTTCCCCGAAACAGGGAGAGTGCGTCGCTGAGATACTTCGCCGCCATGCGGAAGCGACGCTCCGCGAGCGCGTCACGCCCCGTTCGCGAAAGGCGCGTGAAGACTTTCCAATCACACCAGGCATCGCCGACGGACATCGCATAACCATGCCCTTGACGCGTTATCGAAACATGGCCGTCCAGCGATTTACGTAGGCGTGAAATGTAGGTGTATACCTGTGCGTCACAGGTCTTCGGTGGCCGGTCCCGCCAGAGCAGGTATCCGAGCCTGGAATCGGTCACGACCTGGCCTTCGGCCATAAGGAGCGCTGCCAGCACGGTCTTGGGCTTGGTCCCACCGAGCTGTATTGCGTCCCCGTTCAACAGGGCATCTATCGGCCCCAGGATGCGAAATTCAATCGTATCCATTGTTATTACCCCCTGGTGCATTCCATGTGCAGGGCGTTGCACCGCTAAGCATGGTACATGAAAGCGCAGGTCACACGCAGGTCGCACGCCGTGAGTTCGGTATTGAACTAACTAAGAGTAATTGGCCGCGCCCAGGGGGACTCATTGCTTTCTCTTTGCATTTCGACCGGAACCTGGAGCACGCAAAAGCCCTCACGGAAATCCGTCGAACGACAGAAAAGCACGGGCCGCACCGAAAGTGCCTCGGTGCGGCCCGTGCCATGTCGGGGGTGAGGGCGCGGTCAGGTGCCGCCGAGTCGCGGATCTACCGTGATCTTGGCGTGTCGTCCCCCTCCGGACAGCTCGGCCACGGCGTCGGCCAAGCCGTCGAGCCCGGTGCGGCCGGTGATGACGACGCCCGCATCGATCCGGCCGTCCGCGATGTCCCGCAGGGTCTGCCGGTACTCCGCCGGGCTGCCGCCGAACGAGCCGCGGATGTTCAGCTCCTTGTGTGCGACCACTCCGGGGTCGACGGTGTCGGGCCGCAGACACACGCCGACCACGACGACGGTGGAGCCGGCCGGAGCGCCCCGCACCACCTGGTCGAGCATGCCTGGCGCACCCACGCACTCGAACAGCACGGCGTCACGGACCTTCAGCCCCCGGTACTCGGCGGCCATTCGGTCCATCGTGCCGGTGACCACACCGAGCGAACTCCAGCGGTCGTACGGCGACTCGACCGCGGGGTCGATCAGCACGTCCGCGCCAAGACGTTCGGCGAGCTCCCGTCGCTCGGCCGAGAAGTCGACGGCGACCACGGGCCCGTGCCCCTGCGCCTTCAGTACGGCGACGACACCGAGGCCGATGGGGCCGAGTCCGAGGACGACCGCCACATCGCCCGAGGCCATGCCCGAGCGCCGGACCGCGCGCGCCGCGACGGAGAAGGGTTCCGTCAGGGCGGCGACCTCCGCCGGTACTCCGCCCGGCACCGCCATCGTGAACGCCTCCGGCAGGATCATGTACTCGCCGAAGCCGCCGGGGAACGCCGGTGTGTAACCGATGATCCCGGAGCCCTGCGGGCCGAACCCGATCGGCGGTCCGCACACCGTCGTGCCGACCGGCAGCGCGCGCACGGTGCCAGGGCCGTAGTCCACGATCTCGCCGGCGAACTCGTGGCCGAGCACGATGCCTTCGCGGATGTCGTGCGGGGTTCCGCCCGTGCGGCGCATGATGTCCATGAACGCCTCCGGGTCGTCGAGCGCGTGCAGGTCCGACCCACAGATGCCGCAGGCCATGGTGCGCACGAGGACCTGACCGGCCTGCGGTACGGGATCGGGCACCTCCTCGACGACGAGGGCTCCGTCACGGGTGATCGCGGCGCGCATGGGCGTACTCCTTCCTCCGCCGTTCTTCTCGCTCGTCCGGTCAGCCGTCGGCGCGCGAACCGGCGATCAGATCCCGCACCAGTCCGGCTATGGACTCGATCGTCGGGTGGTCCCAGGCCAGCGTGGGCTCCACCTCGATCTCGTACTCGTCCTCGATGTCGCCGACCAGGGCCAGCGCGTACACCGAGTCGAGGCCGTACTCGACGAGCTTGCCGTCGGGTGCGATGTCGCTCGCCGGGACGTCTAGGTAGAAGGCCACCTTCTCCACCAGCCAGTCGATGACGGCCTGGTGCTCGGCGGTGACGGCGGAGGGCTGCTGTGCGGTGGTCATCGGTGCTCCAAGGTGGTGGAAGGGTCGGAAGGTTCGAGGGATCGTGCGAAGGCGGCCAGCGCATCGGTCACGGCGCCGGGCCGCTCCTGCTGCACCCAGTGGCCGCAGCCCGGCAGCAGGATCAGATCTCGCAGGTGCGGCACCCAGCGTCGTAGTTCGGACTCCAGGTGTGCGGGGTCGAGGGCGCGGATCACGAAGTCGTCCGCACCGGCCAGATACAGCGCGGGCACCGGGATCCGCGCCTTGGCGAGGGGAGCGGTCAGCTCCCAGTTCACACTGAGGTTGCGGTACCAGTTCAGACCACCGGTGAAACCGGTGCGGCCGAACTCCCGGGCGTATACGGCGATGTCGTCCTCTGTCAGCCAGTCGGGCAGGACGCCGTGGTCCGGGTAGATGTCGAGCAGTGAGCCACCCTGCGGCACCACCGGGTCGATGGCGGCGGCCCCCCCGGAGGTGCCGCCCAGCATCCGGCGGAACGTGCCGGGCAGGTCCCGGGACAGCTCATCGTCCGCGAGGCCCGGGGTCTGGAAGTACAACATGTAGTGGCGGTCGCCGAAGGCGCGGCGCAGGGCGGGCAGCGGGGGCAGGCCGCTGCGCGGGCGGTAGGGGATGCTCAGGCCCGCCACCCCACGCACCCGGTCCGGGCGCATCAGGGCCGTGTGCCAGGCCACTTGGGATCCCCAGTCGTGGCCCGCAATCACGGCGCGCTCGGCGCCCAGGGCGTCGAGGAGGGCGACGACATCGCCGACCAGATGGTGAAGGGTGTAGGCGTCGACGCCGTCGGGACGGTCGCTGCCACCGTAACCCCGCAGGTCCGGAGCGACGGCGTGGAAACCCGCAGCGGCGAGCCCGGTGAGCTGGTGTCGCCACGAGTACGACAGCTCGGGGAACCCGTGCAGCAGCAGGACGAGGGGACCTTCGCCCGCCTCGGCGACGTGGAAGCTGCGGCCTCCCGCGCGCAGGGTGCGGTGGGTGATCTCAGGCACGCCCCGCCACCTCTTCGTACACGTCGGAGTCATCGGCGTCATACATGTCGTCGGTGTCGTACGTGTCGTCGTCGAAGCCCATCAGGCGTGCCAGTTCCGCGGCGTCCATCAGACGCAGCCGGGAGACGGGGGCGTCCGGGTCCGCGGCGGATTGGTCGGCCGCGCGGACGAAGAGGTCGGCGAAGCGCCGCACGGTGTCCTGGTCGAAGAGGTCGACGTCATAGCGGAAGTCGACCGACAGCGTCTCTGCGCTCTGCCGAATGTTCACGGAGAGGTCGAGCTGGCCCTCCGCCTGCGGCAGCGGGCACGGTGCGAGCACAAGACCGGCGTACTCGATGGCGTCGCCGCCGCTCTCGCTGTCGAGCAGCAGCCGCATGAGGGGGTCCGGGGCCGCGGTACCGATCATGTTGAAGGTGATCTGACACAGGGAGGCACCCGAGCTGCTGCGCGGGCGGTTCGCGGTGCGGGTCAGCAGCGAGAAGGGGTAGCCCACTCCGGCGATGCCCGCGCGGACCTGGGCGTCGGCCGCCGCGGCCGCTTCGCGGAACGTCGTCGTGGGCCCGAACTCGGCGCGAAAGACGAGAGTGTTGATGAAGTTCCCGACGACCTCGCGCAGGGCCGGTGTCATACGGGTGGTGGTCGGGCAGCCGACGAGGAAGTCGTTCTGCCCGCTGTAGCGGTGCAGCAGCCCCTGGAAGGTGCCGAGGAGGTAGGAGAAGAGGGTCACACCGCTGGTGCGCGCGGCCTCGCGCAGACGGGCCACCAGGGGTACGTCGAGGTCGATCGTGTGGGTCGCGCCGACGCCGGAGCGGTGCGCGGTGCGGGGCCGGTCCGTGGGGATCTCGGCGGGGACGGCCCCGTCGCAGCGTGCGTGCCACTGGGCGGCGAGCCGTTCGCCGCGCGGCGAGGCAAGCAGCTTGGCCTCCTTGGCGACATAGGTGTCGTAGTCGCCGGGTACCGGCGCGAGGCCGTCCTCGTCGCCGGTCGCGATACGGCCGTGGGCGTGGACCACGTCGCGCAGCAGCAGCCAGTTGGAGGTGGCGTCGGTGCCGATGTGGTGACCTGCGACGAGGAGGACGGCGTCCGTGGGTGTACGGCGCAGCAGGACGAACCGGAACGCGCCCCTGGTATCCAGCTCGAACGGCTCGTTGAGAGCGTCGCGGACGGCCTGGCGCAGCTCCGCGTCGTCGGCTCCCGGCACCTCGCGCACCTCCAGCCACGCGGGCACGGGAGCCGGCTGGAGCCGTACGGGGTGTCCCTCGTGCCGGATGAAGGCGGCGTCGGCCATGGGGTGACGGCGGACCGTCGCGGCGATGGCCTCGGCCAGGGCCGCCGTATCGAGCGTGCTGTGCACGGCCAGGGCGACCCCGGTGTGATAGGCGCTGCTCACGGGTGCCAGCTCGTGGAGGAACCACAAGGCCTGCTGCGCGTGCGAGAGCTGATGGTGTGTCGGCATCGTTGTCTTTCTGTCGGCGCCGCCGGTGGTCGGCCGTTCGGGTCGGTGGGGAACGCCCTCATCACCGCCTGGCTCGCCTCTGCCCAGGCTGCCGGGGCGATCTATACGGCAGCCATATCGCCCGTGCCGCCGTCCCGTTCACCGGCGCGTTCACCGGCCGGTGAAGGTGGGGACCGCGTCGTCGAGAAAGGCGTCGATGCCGAGGCGGTGGTCCTGGGTCGTGAACAGCCCCGCGAACTCCCGGCGTTCGACGCCCATGCCGGTCTCCAGCGGGTTGCCGAGTCCCTCGTCCACGGCCCGCTTGGCGGCGGCCAGGGCGGCGGTGGGGCCCTGGGCGAACTCCTCGGCGAGGTCACGGGCGGCGCGGTCGACGTCCTCGTCGGCGACGACCTCGTCGACAAGGCCTATGTCCAGGGCCTGCGGAGCCGTCAGGGGACGACCGGTGAAGATGAGCTTCTTGGCCTGTCCTTGGCCCACAAGGCGAGGCAGTCGCTGGGTGCCGCCTGTGCCGGGGATCAGGCCGAGCCGGATCTCGGGAAGGCCGAGCAGAGCACCATGCCCGGCGATCCGGTAGTCGGCGCACAGGGCGAGTTCCAGGCCGCCGCCGAGAGCGTAACCGCTGATCGCGGCCACCACGGGCTTGGGGATGGCGGCCATGGCGCTGAACCCTGCCTGCAACCGCCCGGTGTGGGCGCGGACCTCGGCCGGGGACCGTCCTGCCATACCGCGCAGATCGGCGCCGGAGGCGAAGACCCGCTTGCTGCCGCGCAGGATCACGGCCCGTACGGCGTCGTCGCTGCCCACCTCGTCGGCGGCCGCGGTCATCTCCTCCGGTACGGCCGGGTCCACCCCGCTGACCTTGGGGCGCACGATCCTGATGGTCGCCACCCGGCCCTCTTTCTCGGCCCGGACGAATACCGCCACTGTCCATCCCCTCCTGTTGTCGCAGCCTTGTTGCCGCTGAGCCGCTGTCGCTGTCCTGCTGTCACGCCAGTCGGCGGCCGACGAGATCGAACCCCTCGCGCCGCTGGTGACGGCGCATCAGCTCACTCGTGATCTGGGCGTGTGCCGCGTCGGCTCCCGCTACCGGGGCGAGGCGCAGCCGGGCGGCCAGCCTGCCGAGTACTCCGGCGAGCCAGCCTGGGTCGCGCAGGAAAGCACCGGGATGGTCGGTGTTGTGCCTCCAGACGCCGACGCAGGCGGCGGCGGCGAGGAGTACTGCGTAGCGCTCGGCGAGCTCGAAGCTGACGGGCCCGGCCAACGGTGTGCGATCGCGAGGAGCCAAGTCACCGCACCGGGCGGCCAGTTCGCGCAGCTCGTCGGTGAACCGGCCGAGCAGGGGACCGATGACAGGCTCGGTGCGCAGCTCGGCCTCGGCGGCGAGCAGGGTCGCGATCAGCGGGTCCTTGCGGCCGGCGGTGAGGGCCAGGCGGCCGAAGTCCAGGTCGGGCAGCGGGCCGTCGAGGTGGAAGAGACCGGCGGGCGCAGGGGCGTCGTCGGACAGCCACGCGCGGCGGGCGAGGCGGGGGAGTTGGGGGATGATCGTCGCCAGGCAGACAGTGCCGCCGGCGTGCACGAGGGAGGCCACCGGCAGGTCGCGCAGGTGTTTCTGGAACACCGCGTGCGGGCCCTCGCGCAGGAACGAGCGCGCCCCCAGGACCACCGCGAGGTCGTCCACCGCGTCCCTCATCAGGAGCGGCACGAGGAACTTCACGGCGGCCGCGTACACGCTGGTCTGCTCGGGCAGCAGATGCAGCGCCCGGCACACCGTCGTGCCGAGGCAATCGGCGGCCAGCAGGTCCAGGAAAGCGCCGGTCAGGACAGAGCGGGCGTGCGGGATCTCGATGACAGTACGGCGGTACAGGCGCCGCTCCGTCGCGAAGTCCAGTACGGTGCGCAGCTGTTGGTCCAGGGTGCCCACGGCCGCGCCGGGCAGCACGGCCCTGGTCACCTGGAAGGCCCGCAGCACGGTCTCCATCGCCTCCCCGAGGTCACCGGTGACGGTGTCGACGGGCAGCGGGCAGTCGCGGAACTCAAGCCCGCCCAGGTACATGGCGCGCACGCCACTGGTGCGGTAGCGGGGCAGGTGGCGCAGCCGGTCGCGGGGTGCCGTGGCGGGGTCCATGAGCACCAGGGAGTGGCTGCGGCTGCCGGGCGCATCGCTGGTGCGGGCCAGGACGGTCACCGCCTCGGCACGCGCGATGTTGTTGATGATCTCCTTGCGGCCGTTGAGAACCAGCTCCTGGCCACGCACCTCGGCACGGAAACCGGTGCGGGTCACGTCGTTGCCGGTCGACATGTCGGTGTACGCGGCGGCGATACGGCCGTTGCGCAGCAGGACGTCGGCCAGCCACCGGCGCTGGTCCGGGCGTCCGGAGGCCCACACGTTCACCGAGCCGACCAGGTTGCTCGCCCCATGCCCGAGGCCCAGGGCGATGTCGCGGCGGAACAACGGGCGGAGCACACGCGCCAGTTCGTCGGCTCGGGTGAGTCGTCCGCCGAGGTCGCCGGGCACGAACTCCGCGCCCAGGCCGTAGGCGTCCAGGGCGCGTTCGCCGGTCGCCAGGAGGTCGCCGCGCTCGTCGGCGGCAATGAGAGCGGCGAACCCGAGCGGGTTGTCCGCGTCGCCTGGGTTGCCGAGAAGGGCCTCCAGGGGCGCCGGTTCGTACAGCCGGGAGTGGACCGAAGCCGCCGCGGGCGGGTGAGGAACCGTGGTCACGCGCTCACCTTCAGCGGGTGGTGGAGGAGGGAGGGCAGCTGCCCGGATTCATGCTGGGCGATCAGGGTCGGTACCAGCCGCTCCAGGACGTCGTCGGTGGCGTCGGGCCAGGAGGTGCCGAGGTGGTCGAGGACCCGGGCGAGCGCGGCCTCCAGCCAGCGGCCGTCCTGCCAGAGATCGGCCGAGTGCCCGGCGTCCGCCGCCGCGTCGGCGACGGCCTGCCGGTTGCGCAGCCACAGGTGGACCGCCGCCGAGGCGGCGAAGCACCAGGCGTACCGCTCGGCGAGGGTGAACGCGGACGCCGGTACGTCGACGGCGGTCGGCCGGTAGCCGTCCAGTTCGGCGGCAAGGCCTTCGGCGGTGGCAAGGACACCCTCGGCGCGGCGTGCCACCGTGGCAGGCAGCTCGCCCCGCGCGGCGAGCGCGGACAGCTCCCGAACGCCCGGTGCCAGCGCCTGGACGACGCTGCACCCGGTGCGCGGCAGCAGGGAGAGCCGGTCACGGTCGAAGTCGGGCAGCTCGGCGCCGAGCGTGGTGGCCGCCGCGAGTCCGGCCTCGTCGACGGTGCCGCGCCGCCACTGCCGGGCGAGGAGCGGGAAGTAGTTGATCAGGGCTTGCAGGTTGACCACGGTGTTGCCGTCGAAGATGCCGACGATCCGGTGGTCGCGTTGCAGCTTCTGGAACCTGCCGTGCTCGTAGGTGTCCCCCACCAGCAGGGAGCGCGAACCGAGCACGGTGGAGAGACGGGCGACGACCCGGTCGACCAGGGTCGGCACGAAGTACTTGGTGACGGCGGACACGGTGGCCAGTTCGCCGGTGAGGGTGTGCAGGGTGCGGCCGGCGACGAGGGTCGTCGCCTCGGCGAGCAGTACGTCGGCGTACGACTGGGCCAGCAGCCGGCGCGTCTGTGGCAGATCGGCGAGCCGGTCGCCATAGGCGTGCCGGTCCAGGGCGTAGCCGGTGGCCAGCGCGAGGGCGTGGTCGGCGGCGCCAAGGGACAGGGCGGCGCACAGGGTCCGGGTCAGCTGCAGGCTCTTGAGGACGATCTCGCTGCCCTCGCCCTCGGCGCCGACCAGCGCGGATTCGGGGATCTTCGCGTCGGTGAAAGCGATCCCGCTGATGTCGGCGCCTCGGATGCCGTGCAGTCTCACTTGCGGCAGCGGTCGGTACGCACTGCGGTCGAGGCGCTGCTTGTCGACCATCAGCAGGCTGAAACCGCGTGGCCCTTCGGTGTCCCTGGTACGGGCCAGGACGCAGATCAGCTGGCCCCGGTTGGCGTTGTTGATCAGCCACTTCTCGCCGTCGAGCCGGTAGTGGCCGCCGTCCCGGCGCGCGGTCACCTCACCGGCGAGGAGGTCGCTGCCGTGGTCCCGCTCGGTCAGCCCCCAGGACACCACGGCCCCGTCGGCCACCCGCGCTGCGGTCTCCCGAATCTGCCGGGCGTCGCCGCCGACCCAGACGGAGACGGCGCCGAGGAAGGTCTTGCCGTGGGCGACGGCGACAGTCAGATCGCGTCGGGCGACCGCCCGCATCAGCTGCAGCACCTGCTCGTAGGAGCGCAGTCCACCGCCGTGGAGGTACGGGACGTAACTCTGGTGCAGGCCCAACAGGTCCAGTTCCCGGCAGATCTCCAGCGGGAACTCCTCACGGTCGTCCAGCGCCCCGCAGCGGGCGTACGAGAACAGCCGTCCCTCGTCGGCGGGGTCGCCGAGGCTCCGGTCGAGGTCAGCGGCGGCGAGATACGGAGCGTGTCTCACACGGACCGCCCAGGAGCCTGGGCGGCGGGCGCCGCTCCCCGGTACTCACGCAGCAGCGGGGCGTCGAGGTCTTCGTGCACCCCCGGGAGAGAACCTTCCGTGAACAGCTGCCGCATGTGGGAGCGCCGGATCTTGCCGCTGGTGGTGCGGCGGACCTGTCCGGGCCGCAGGAAGACCACGCCGCCTACGCGGATGCCGACACGCTCGGCCAGCGCGCCGCGCACGGTGCGGGCCAGCTCGGGCAGGTCCACGGCGGAGGATCGGCGCGGGCGCATCTCCTGCATCACGACGACCCGTTCACCGTCGGCCGGGACGGAACAGACGCTGCCCGCGAGGCCCTGGAACGCCTCGTGCAGGTCCTGGACCTCGCGCTCCAAGTCGTGCGGGTAGAGGTTGCGGCCGTTGACGACGAGCATCTCCTTGACCCGGCCGGTGACGAAGAGTTCGCCGTCGCGCAGGGCTCCGGTGTCGCCGGTGCGCAGGTAAGGCCCTTCGCCGTCGGCGGTGCGGGCACGGAAGATCCGCTCGGTGGCCTCGGGGTTGCGCCAGTATCCGTCGGCGACGCTGTCGCCGCGTACCCAGATCTCACCGACCCGGCCGTCCGGCAGCGTCCGCTCCGTGTCGGGGTCGACGATCCGCACGGTCAGGTCGTTGACGCGGCCGCTGCTGACCAGCCGGGCGCCCTCGGCGTCGGCGGGCAGGGCGCGCAGCTCCTTGCGGGCCAGGGCGTCGGCGTCGACGGTCGCGAGGACCGGGGCGCGGTCCGGCCGCGTGCCGGTGACGAGGAGGGTCGTCTCGGCCATGCCGTAGCAGGGGTTGAAGGCGTCGAGCCTGAAGCCCGCCGATGCGAAGCGTTCGGCGAAGTTCAGCAGGGTGCGGGCGCTGACGGGTTCGGATCCGTTGCCCGCGTTGCGCAACCGGGACAGGTCCACGCCGACGAGCTGTTCGTCGGTGACGCGGCGGACGCACAGGTCGTAGGCGAAGTTCGGGGCGACGGTGGTGGTGATGCGGTACGTGTCCAGGAGCCGCAGCCACAGGTGCGGGCGGCGCAGGAAGTCCATGGGCGTCATCAGGACCGTGATCGCGCCCAGGTGCAGCGGCAGCAACAGCTTGCCCATGAGGCCCATGTCGTGGTGCTGAGGCAGCCAACTGCCCATCTGGGAACCGGGGTCGAGGTCGAAGGCGTGTGCCATCTCACCCACGTTGTGGGCGAGCGAGCCGTGGGTGACCCGCACGCCCTTGGGGTCGCTGGTCGAGCCGGATGTGTACTGCAGGATGACGAGGGTGGTGGCGTCGAGCGCGGGCACCTGCCAGCCGGGCGCCTCGGCCAGGTCGAGGGTGTCGGTGGCGACGCAGGGCACGTCTTCGGCCTCGGCCTCAGCCAGGAAGGCGGTGATGGAGGAGAGTTCACCGGAGGTGGTGAGCACGAGCCGGACGTCGGCGTCCCGCACGATCCCGGCGGAGCGGGTGTCGTGGCCGCGCTGCTGCCCCGGCATCGGGGACGGAACGGCGACCACACCGGCGTACATGCAGCCGATGAGCGCCTTCACGAACTCAAGGCCGGTGCCGTACAGGAGCATCACCCGGTCGCCGGTCATGCACCGCCCGCGCAGCCAGGCGGCGATCTTGCGGGCCTCGCGGTCGAGTGCTCCGTACGTCAGGGTCTCCTCGACGGGCCGGCCGTCGGGGTGCCGGACGAAGATCACGGCCGGCTTGTCCGGGATGTCCCGTGCGTATGTCTCGAGTCGGCCGACGAGGTGGTCGGGGCCCACGAGGGCGTCGCGATCGTCGCTCATGTGCGCGGACGGCCTTTCTGTGATGCGATCGGTGGTCACGCGCCGTGCTCCGCGGCGGCCCCGGCGGTCCGGCCGACGGCCGCGCGCAGGCGCAGGTCGGCCCGGAGGTGTCCGGTGAGGTGGGAGAGCAGTTCGGGTTCCCGCTGCTCCAGATAGAAGTGGTCGCCGGGGAAGACCCGCATCTCGAAGCCGGCCGTGGTGGTCTGCGACCAGGCGCGGACGTCCTCGATCGCGCAGTGCTCGTCCTGGTCACCGACGTAGGCCACCACCGGGCAGCGCGTCTTGGCAGCCGGGTCCGGACGGTACGTCTCCACAAGGCGGTAGTCGGCCTTGATGATGGGCAGCACCATCTCCAGGAGGGTGGGGTCGTCGATCTCCGCAAGGGAGGACGAGCCCAACTGCCTCATCTCGGCGAGGAACTCCGCGTCGCCCCGGCTGTGCAGGTCGGTGCGCTCGCGACGGCCCGGGGCGTCGGCACCGGACACGAAGAGCCGGAGCGGGCGCACGCCGTGGCGGGCGTCCAGGAGCCGGGTCACCTCGTGGGCGACGACCGCGCCCATGCTGTGCCCGAACAGGGCGAGCGGGGTGTCGGTGAGCGGCTCGAGCGCCTGCGCGATCCTGTCGGCGAGTTCTCCGACGGAGTCGGCGAAGGGCTCGGCGAAACGGTCCTGGCGACCCGGGTAGCAGGTGGCAAGGAGCTCGATGTCCTCGGGCAGGCGGCGGGCCCACGTCCGGTAGGCGGTCGGCGAACCGCCGGCGTGCGGGAGGCACACCAGGCGCAGTCGAGGTGCGGTGGTCGCTCGGTAGCGGCGGAACCACCTGTCCGCTGACTCGGTCATCACATTCCTTCCGGAGCGCCGGGCGGCGCTTGTGCCTGCAAGGGGTTGAGGGTCGTGCAAGGGGTTGAGGTGGGGTACCGCACGCCGACGCACCGCCCCCCCGGGCGAGACGTACGGGCCCCGGCCCACACGCTGCCGCCCGCTTCTATATGCGGGCCATATCGCTGGTGCACGGCAGCCGCGGACGTCTGACGCTTCGTCTACGAGCCGGGTGTGCCGCCGGTTTGGCGTTCGCGGCCCTCTGTGCGTACGACGGGGCTCACGGCTGCCGTCACGGTCAGCAGCAGGACGACGGCGCCGATGCCGAAGCCCGTGACGGTGAGACCGGCCCGGTCGAGCAGCCAGCCGCCGCCGAGGGCGCCGAGGGCGCTCGCGACGGAGGACAGGGCACCGGTGGCGCCGTTGACCCGGCCCTGCAGCTCGTCGGGGGTGACGCGCATCTGGTAGATGCCTCCCGCGACGTTGAAAAGGCTCGCCACGAAGGAGATACCGGCCAGAGTGCCGATGAGGACGAGGGGGCTGCGCGCAAGCACCGACAGCGGCACGAGAACGGTCCAGACGGCGAAGCCGGTCACCACGGTCCGGTACAGACTCGCCCTGCGCAGCCACCAGGACGCACACAGGGCGCCGAGTACGCCGCCGACGCCGCCCGCGCCGACGACGATGCCGACGATCGCGGGCGAGTGGCCGCCGTCGTGGACGATCACCATCACCGACAGGAGCAGCACCTGGAAGACGAGGTTGCTGCCCGCGAAGATCCCCACCATCGTGCGCAGGAAACGGCGTTGCCACAGCCAGCGGATGCCCGCGGTGACTTCGGCGCGCAGCGGCTCCCTGGGGCCGGGCGCCCGCTCGGCCGTGAAGCGCCGTCTGATGGAGAGCAGCAGGACGAGGGCGACCAGGGCGGCCAGCGCGTTGGCGGTGAAAGGGAGCCAGCGGGCGAGCGTGAACAGCGCGCTGCCGCCGGGCTGTCCGAGCAGGCCGATGGCCGCGCCGCGCGCCTCGTTCTGGGAGAGCGCGGCCGGTAGCTGTCCGGGACTCACCACATGCCGGACGGTGGCCCGTTCGGACAGCTGGTAGACGATCGTCACGGACGCCAGGAGGAACGCGGCGGCCATCAGGTGCGGCAGCCAGAACCGACCGGCCGCCTCGGTGGCGGCGACACTGCCGACGACCAGCACGCCGAGCACGTCACAGCCGATCATCAGCTTCCGGCGGTCGAGGCGGTCGACCAGCGCCCCGGAGGGCAGCTGAACGAGGAAGCCGGGGAGCGCCGCCGCGAACGTCACCAGGCCCGTGGCGGCGGCCGATCCGGTGTGCCACAGCACAAGCAGCGGGAACGCCGCCATGGTCAGTGACGTACCGAGCCGCGAGACACCGGCGCTCACCCACAACCGGATGAAGTCGGCGTTGTGGCGGAGGGGGGCGGGAGGCGATGTCGCCTCGTCCGTGGCCTCCGCGGAGGCCACGGCATCAGCAGAGGCGACGGCCTCGGGCACTTCGAGGCGCTCAGACACCGCGCACACCCGAACCGTCCGAAGCGTGCGCGCCGTCCGTACCGTGCTCCCGCTGTACCGCCTCGTCGATCGCGCGCTGCCACAGGCCCGCCGTGCGGGTCCGCTCGGTCCAGGTCGTGGCGATCACGTGCCGGACCAGCTCCCGGCCGGCCACCGCGTTCGTCAGCAGCACAGCGCCGACGCCGGAGTGCAGCCGCATCCCGGTCATGGCCTGATAGCCGTAGGCCTGCCCGCCGTGGCCGAACTCCAGGTCGCCCGAGGAGTCGTCGACGATGGTGCTCCAGCCGTACATCCTGCCCGCCTTCGGCATCAGCATCTCCCGTGCGAGCTCCTGCTCGACGAGGGCGCCCGGCAACCCGAGCCGACAGCGCCGGACCTGGACGGCCAGCGCGGCGAGGTCGGCCGCGGTGCTCCACAGACCGCCTGCGGCGGCCTCCGGGTTGACGTAGTAGCCGTCGGGCACCGGCGCCCCGTTCGCGTCGTGGCCGTGGGCGAACTCCCGTCCCGACAGGTCGGGGAAGCGCGGCTCGAAGCCGCTGCCGGTCATCCCCAACGGGTCGAACACCAGCCGCCGGACCAGGTCGGGGAACTCCTCGCCCGTCAGGTCGGTCATCGCCTGCTGGAGCACCGAGTAGTGCACGGGCGTCAGCCGGAACACCGCGCCGGGCTCGTCCTGCCGGTGCGCGGCCGGAGTGCGGGCCGGGGCCCGCCCGGTCAGCACGTCGAGCACCGATGGCACCGGTTCGTGCCTGCTATAGCCCTCCGTCAGGTCCGGGTGCCCGGCGAAGCCGGCCTGGTTGCCGAGCAGCAGCCTGGCGGTCACCGGGCGGCCGTCGGGGACCCGCCATGAGGTCAGGTGGTCGTTGATGTCACGGTCGAGGTCGAGCAGGCCGTCCGACACCAGCCGCAGCACGGTGAAGGCGGTGAGGTGCTTGCTGATCGACCCGGCCGCGAACACCGTGTCGTCAGTGACGTGCGCGGAACGGTTCGCGCGCTGGACCCCGAAAGCGTGTACCTCCGCGACCTCGCCGTCCCGGACGAGGGCCAGGCTCGCGCCCGGGATACCGTGCCGCTCCATCACGCCCTCGACGGCGTCCCGGACATCCGGGACCGCACGGGCGGCACCTCGTCGCGGGCCTCGCGCTCCGTCGCGCAGCAGCGCGCCGAGCTCGGCGGCCTGCCCCTCGGCCAGCTTCCGGACGGTCGACTCCTCGTGGACGGCCTCGCGGTGGGTCCAGCGCAGGTACAGCCGGTCGCCGTGGACGCGGGCGTCGACGTCCAGGAGCAGCCCGTCGGGCAGCTCCGTGTCCTGCATGACCGCATGCTCCGGTACGAACGGGAACGCCTCGTCGCCGACTTCCTCGACGGCCGTGTACGTGAATCGGACCTGCGGCGCCGGCAGAGCCGCCAGCTCCTCCGCGACGTCCGGATCGGGAGCCAGCCAGCGCAGCACTCCGTAGCCGTAGCGGGGTTCGGGAAGTGCCTTCAACTGCCGGGTCACCGACGTCAGATCGGCCGCGGGGCCACGGTCGCGCGGTAGCCGCAGGGAAACCGGGACCCGGTCCGTCAGCGGGCCGACGGTCCGTGCCAGGGCGGCGGCCTCGTCGGACGCCTCCCGGCGCGGGTCGACGGTGACCTCGACGCCGATGCGGTCCGCGCCCGCCCAGCGCGCGAGCACCCGCCCGAGCGTGGACAGCAGCAGCCTCTCCGGCCGGTCACCTGCCAGCAGTAGGGCGGTCTCGTCCGCCGGGAGCGACACGGTGACGGTGGCGCCGTCGCCAATACCGTCGCCGTCACCCGTCACACCCTGGACCGCGCCGTCGGCCTCGTGGTCGACGGGCAGCGGCGAGGCCGCGGGCAGACCCAGCCAGATCTCGGCCTGGTCGAGCAGTTCCTCGCTCCCGGCCCGTTCGGCGAGCTGCCGCGCCAAGCCGTGCAGCGGGACCGGCACGTGGGGCAGCCGGACCACCCGGCCGCGGGCGACCTGTCGTACG
Source organism: Streptomyces sp. NPDC033177 (assembly GCF_055577715.1). Classification (NCBI taxonomy): domain Bacteria; kingdom Bacillati; phylum Actinomycetota; class Actinomycetes; order Kitasatosporales; family Streptomycetaceae; genus Streptomyces; species Streptomyces sp. NPDC033177. The sequence continues at coordinate 511,284 of NZ_JBVIPS010000008.1, forward strand.
GCCGTCGCGAGGTCGGCGAGGACGACGGACCAGGAGCTGTGGTCCAGGGCAAGTTCATGCCCCGACAGCCACAGTTCGTCATCCGGGGTGTCGTCGAAGCGGATCAGCGTGGCGCGCAGAGCGGCACCCTTGCGCGCGTCGACGTCCGTCGCGCTCTCGGCGACGGCCGCGCGGACCGCCTCCGCGCGCCGCTCCGCCGGTACGGCGGTGAGATCGGCGACCCGCAACAGGGCGTCGTCGTCGACCTCTGCGAGCCGCGCGACGGCCGTCGAACCTGAGGGCTCGAGCACCAGCCGCAATGCCTGGTGGTGTCGGACCACGACCGCCAGCGCCTTTTGCAGTACGTCGGCGTCGGCCCGCCCGTTCCACGGCACCCGCACCGTGCGCGCCCCGGCCGCGTAGCCGTCGAGCCACTTGATGTGGGCCGGCAGCAGCGGCATCCCGTCCTCCGGGAACCGGGCGTCGTCCGCATCGGCCTCCGCCGTCAGCGACGCGAGATCGCCGAGGGTGCGCGCCTGGAGGATCATCCACATGGCTACCGGCAGCCCGGCCTCGCGGCACTTCTCCAGCATCCGCACGGCCCGCAACGAGTCACCGCCCAGGTCGAAGAAGCTGTCCTCGACACTGACGTCATCCACCTCGAGAAGCTCGCACCAGATGGCGGCGAGCCGCTTCTCGACCGGCGTGCGCGGGGCGGTGCGGGGAGCACTGGATGCGTACGTGGTCCGGTCCGGGGCGGGCAGGGCGCGGTGGTCGATCTTGCCGCTGTTGGTCAACGGGATCGCGTCGATTGCCACGTACGCCGCCGGGACCATGTACTCGGGCAACGCCTCGCCCAGGTGCTCCCGCAGCACGGCTGTTTCCGCCGTGCCGACGACGTACGCCACCAGGCTCTTGTCCCCGGCCTCGTCCGCACGCGCCACGACCACCGCATCCGCCACAGCAGAGTGCTCCCGCAGCCGCGACTCGATCTCACCGAGCTCGATGCGATAACCGCGCACCTTCACCTGACTGTCGATACGCCCCAGACACTCGAAAGTACCGTCCGCAAGGCGGCGGGCCAGGTCGCCGGTTCGGTAGAGCCGGGATCCGGGCGCTCCGTACGGGTCGGGCAGGAACTTCTCCGCCGTCAGCCCAGGCCGCCCGTGATAACCATGCGCCAAACCGTCACCAGCGATGCACAACTCACCCGTGACCCCGACCGGGACCGGCGTGCCCTGCACGTCGAGCACGTACAACTGGGTGTTGGCCAGCGGGTCACCGATGGAGACGTAGCCGTCGGGGGCTCGCGGCACATCCCAGGCGGACGACCAGATGGTGGTCTCCGTCGGCCCGTACACATTGACCAACCGGCTTACGTGCGAACCGAGTTCCTGAGCGAGCTCGACGCTCATGGCTTCACCGCCGACCAGCGCGGTGACAGCGGGATCGTCGAACCCGGCCGCCAGCAGGAGTCGCCAGCCCGAAGGAGTCGCCTGCACATGGGTCACACCCTGTGCCTCCGCGAGTTTCCGCAGGGCAACAGCGTCCTTGGCCTCACTGTCACCAGCCAGGACGACCCGCCCGCCGGTGATCAGCGGCAGGTGCAGCTCAAGACCCGAGATGTCGAACGAGATCGACGTCGACGCAAGCCACACGTCAGCGGAGCCCGCGCCCAGCCGCTCCCGCAACGACGCCAACAGGTTGTGCAGCGCCCGGTGGCTGATGACCACACCCTTGGGCCGCCCCGTCGAACCAGACGTGTACAGGACATAGGCCACCTGCTCCGGATCCGCGGAAACGGACTCAAACACAGGAGCCAGACCGTCGATCTCCGCACGGTGCGCAGCGAGGTAGTCATCCGAGACCACCAGCACAGCCCCGGCATCCTCCGCCATGTACGCGGCACGCTCAGCCGGCAGCGCAGGGTCAAGCGGCAAATACGCCGCCCCCACCTTCCACACCGCCAACATGCTCACCAACACATCCGGCGACCGCCGCAAAGCAAGACCCACCACACCCCCCGGCACCACACCCACACCCCGCAGATGCCGAGCCAGCCGACTCGACCGCTCCTCCAACTCCCCGTAACTGACGCGCTCTTCACCACAAATGACAGCCACGGCATCGGGAGTCGCCGACGCCTGGCCCGCGAACAACTCCAACGCACCGACACCACCCCACTCGGTCGCGGCAGGTGCCGACAGCGCGGCGGTCAGCTCCTCGGACGGAAGGTGCGCCTCGCCCGCCATGCCCGTCGGGTCGGCGGCCATCGCCTCCAGCACCTTTCGGTACAGGGCCGCCAGGCGCCGCAGGTTCGTCCCGTCGATCGCTTCGACAGAGGCGATCAGCGCGATGTGCCGCCGAGAGGCGACCACGTTGAGGGCGAACTCGTTCGCGCCGTCGTTCAGACCGGCGGCCACGTCGACGGCGGACGTGTCGACCTGGTGGAAGTCCAGGTGCTCGAAGAGCACGGAGACCAGACGCCGGGCGTCACCGGTGTCCCGCTGGATGGCGGGAAGCGGGTAGCGGCGGTGGGCCCAGATCTCCGTCTCCTGGGCGTGGACCCGCTCCACCATGTCCAGCCAGGTGCCGGAGGGGCGGGTCGAGGGGAACGGCAGGGTGTTGAGGTGCATGCCCAACACCCGCTCCGACCCCGGCGCCTCCAGACGGCCGTGGAAGACGACACCCGTATGGAAGGCGTCCTCCACCGTGAAGGACGACAGCACCTTCAGGTGCGCCGCAAGCAGGACCGCCTTCAGCGAGGTCCGGGACTGCCGGGCCAGGGCGAGGAGGCCATCGGCCAGGTCGCCGAAGGGGATCGACTCCTCGTGCGTCCCCGGCAGGTTCCTGCGCGCGTCCGCCCAGCTCTCCGGGAGGGAGGCGGGGCCGTGGCGCTCGACGACGTCCTGCCAGAAGGTGCGGTCCTCCTCGCTGTCCAGCGAGGCGAGTTCGGCGGCGACGAAGTCCGCGTACCGGACGGCCGGAGCCTCGTGCACCGGAGCCTCACCGCCGTCACGCAGGCTGCGATAGCAGTCCACGATCTCCATGAGGAGGGTGTGGTAGCTCCAGCCGTCCGCGATGGCGTGGACGTACGTGAAGGTGATCCGCCAGGCCTCGTCCGACTCCAGATGTACCGCTATCCGCAGGGCGGGGCTCTCGGCCAACACGAATCCCGTCGCCTGCTCCTCGGCACCGAACGCCCGCAGCGCCGCATGCTGTCCCTGCGTGCTCTCGCCGCGCAGATCGTGCATCGTCACCGGTACGGCGCTCTTGCCGTGCACCAGTTGGAGCGGCCGGGAGTAGCCGGTGAGGTGGAGCGTGGTGCGCAGCGTCTCGTGGCGGTGTGTGATGTGGTCGACGGCGGCGCGGAACGCCTCCGTCGAGAACGGCTGATCGTCGGGGATCCGGAAGGAGTTGATGTTCTGATACGCCGACCGGCCCTGCTCCTGCGCCGCCAGCATCTCCACCAGCATGCCGGTCTGGATCTGCGACAGCGGATACGCATCCACCACACCCGCCGGCAACAAGGCCCGGTCCTCCGCACCCAACAGCCCGAAGACCTCCACCGTGCCGACCAGCGAGACAGAGCTGTCCCCTGTCACATGGGTCGCCAACGCGGCGATGGTGCGGTGCTCGAAAACCGCCCGCACATCGACGTCATAACCGGCAGCACGCAGCGCACCGACCAGACGCACCGCCCGGATCGAATCACCACCCAGATCGAAGAAGCTCTCCTCGACCCCCACCTCGTCCCGCTCCAGGACAGCCGCCCAGATCGCGGCCAGCCGCTCCTCCGACGGCGTACGCGGAGCCGTACGACAACCACCCGCGAAAGCCCTCTGATCAGGGGCAGGCAACGCACGGTGATCGACCTTGCCGCTGTTGGTCAACGGGATCGCGTCGATGGCCACGTAGGCCGCCGGGACCATGTACTCCGGCAACGCCTCCCCCAGGTGCTCCCGCAGCGGGGCCGTTTCCGCCGTGCCGACGACGTACGCCACCAGGCTCTTGTCCCCGGCCTCGTCCGCACGCGCCACGACCACCGCATCCGCCACAGCAGAGTGCTCCCGCAGCCGCGACTCGATCTCACCGAGCTCGATGCGATAACCGCGCACCTTCACCTGACTGTCCATACGCCCCAGACACTCAAAGGTGCCGTCGGCCAGACGACGAGCCAGGTCACCCGTGCGATACAACCGCGAACCAGACGGCCCGTACGGGTTCGGGACGAACTTCTCCGCCGTCAACCCCGAACGGCCGTGATAGCCGTGCGCCAAACCGTCACCGGCGATGCACAACTCACCGACGACACCCGAGGGCACAGACCGGCCCTGCGAATCCAGCACATACAACTGGGTGTTAACGAGCGGGCTGCCGATGGAGACCTGCGCGACGGATTCCGGCACGTCCCATGAGGACGACCAGATCGTCGTCTCCGTCGGACCGTACACATTCACCAACCGCCGCACTCGTGAGACGAGTTCCTGAGCCAGCTCGGCGTTGACGGACTCACCACCGGTCAACGCCACCACCGACCGGTCACTGAACCCGGCCGCCAACAGCAGGCGCCAGCCCGAGGGCGTCGCCTGCACATGGGTCACACCGTGCGCTTCCGCGAGCGCCCGCAGCGCGGTGGCGTCCTTGGCCTCGGTGTCACCGGCCAGGACCACACGACCGCCCGTGATGAGGGGCAGGTGCAGCTCAAGACCCGAGATGTCGAACGAGATCGACGTCGACGCCAGCCAGACACCCGTGTGATCGACACCGAGGTGATCCCGCAGCGAGGCCAGCAAGTTGTGCAGCGCCCGGTGGCTGATCACGACACCCTTGGGCCGCCCCGTCGAACCAGACGTGTACAGGACGTAGGCCACCTGCTCCGGATCCGGAGAGACCGCGTCGAAGGCAGCGGGCAGACGACCGATCTCCGCACGGTGCGCGGCAAGGTAGTCATCCGTGACCACCAGCACAGCCCCGGCATCCTCCGCCATGTACGCGGCACGCTCAGCCGGCAGCGCAGGGTCGATCGGCAAATACGCCGCCCCCACCTTCCACACCGCCAACATGCTCACCAACACATCCGGCGACCGCCGCAAAGCAAGCCCCACCACACCACCCGGCACCACACCCACACCCCGCAGATGCCGAGCCAGCCGACTCGACCGCTCCTCCAACTCCCCGTAACTGACACGCTCTTCACCACAGACCACAGCCACCTCATCGACCCGATCCGCCACCTGCCCCGCGAACAACTCCAGCGCATGCCCCGAGCTCCACACGGTGGCGTGCGCCCGAGCCTCGAACTCCCCCTCGGGCAAGCACACGACCCCGGCGTCCCCCTCCGGGTCCGCCGCCATCGCCTCAAGCACCGACCGGTACATCGACCCAAGCCGCCGCAGATTCTCTCGGCTGATCACATCCGTCGTGGAGCCGAGGTTGAAGTTGCCCTTGGTCGGGATGACGTTCATCGCGAACTCGTTGATGCCGTCGTTCAGGCCCTGAGCGGTGTCGACCGTGTCGGTGTCGACGTGGTGGAAGTCCAGGTACTCGAAGAGCACCGAGATGAGGTGCCGGGAGTTGCCGGCGTCCCGCTGGACGGCGGGGAGGGGGTAGCGGCGGTGGGCCCAGATCTCCGTCTCCTGGGCATAGACCCGCTCCACCCACTCCCGCCAGGTGCCCGAGGAGGGCCGCACCGCGGGGAAGGGGAGGGTGTTGAGGTGCATGCCGAGGACGCGGTCCGCGCCCGGAGCTTCCAGACGGCCGTGGTAGACGACCCCCGCGTGGAAGGCCTCGTCCGGCGTCAGCGCCGAAAGCACCTTCAGATGCACCGCAAGGAGCACGCTCTTCAGCGAGGTGCCTGCCGTACGCGCCAGTTCCCGCAGGCGCCCCTCCAGATCCGTGTACGGAACCTGCAGACCGTGCCGCTCCTTGGTGTCGCCCTCCGGGCCGCCCCACGTCTCGGGCAGTCGGAGCGGGGCGTAGCCGTCCGTGACCTCTCGCCAGAACGACTGGTCCTCCGCGCTCGCCACCGACGCCAACTCGGCCGCGATGAAGTCCGCGTACCGGACGGAAGGCGCCTCGTACTCCGGCCCCTCGTACTCAGATGCCCCGCTCCCCCTTGCCTCGCCGCCGTCCCGAAGTCGCCGGTAGCACCCGACGATCTCCATCATCAAGGCGTTGTAGCTCCAGCCCTCCGAAACGGCGTGGTGGTAGGTGAAGTTGAGCCGCCAGGCGTCGTCGCTCTCCAGGAGCGCCGAGACGTTCATCAGGGGGGCGGTCGTCAGGTCGAAGACAACCGCGTGCTCCTGGGCCACGTACTCGGCCTTGCGTCGCTCCTGCTCCGCCGCGTCCAGGCCACGCAGGTCGCGCAGGGTCACGGTGAGGTCGGCGGTGGCGTGGACGAGCTGGAGCGGCCTGGAGTGGTCGGACAGGTGCATCGACGTGCGCAGGATGTCGTGGCGGGCCACAACGGTGTCGACCGCCTCCTGGAGCGCGGCGAGCGAGAACGGCTTCTCGTCGCGGATCCGGAAGGAGTTGAGGTTGTGGTAAACGGCCCGTCCGTCGGGGCTGCCGGCCATCGTCTCGGCGAGCATGCCGGTCTGGATCTGTGACAACGGGTACGCGTCCACCACGTCCGCCGGGAGCAGGGCCCGGTCCGCCTCGTCGACGAGGGCGAACGGGGTCACGGTGGTGACCAGGGAGGTACCTCCGCCCTGTCCCGCGAGGTGCGTGCCGAGTCCGGCGACGGTGCGGTGCGCGAAGACATCCTGGACAGACACGTCGAACCCGGCGGCGCGCATCGCCCCGGCCAGGCGGACGGCGCGCAGCGAGTCGCCGCCCAGGTCGAAGAAGCCGTCCTCCACACTGACGCGGTCCAGGCCGAGAACCTCGCCCCAGACGGCAGCGAGCCGTTCCTCGACGGGAGTGCGCGGCGAGACGTACCGGCCGGTGTCGAAGGCGTCGCGGTCCGGGGCGGGCAGCGCCCTGTGGTCGATCTTGCCGTTGGCCATCAGCGGCACGGCGGCGAGCGTGACGAAGGCGGCCGGGATCATGTAGTCGGGCAGGCTGGCGGCCAGGTGCTCCCGAAGGAGGCCGGAGTCGGCTTCGACTCCCGAGCCTCCTTGGCCTGCCTTGCCTGCCGGATCTGCCTGGCCGGCCGGGACGACGTAGGCCACGAGGGACTTCGCCCCCGTCCGGTCCTCGCGAGCGACGACCACCGTGTCGGCGACGGCCGGGTGCTCGCGCAACGCGCTCTCGATCTCGCCCAGCTCGATGCGGTAACCGCGTACCTTCACCTGGTCGTCGATGCGGCCGAGGAACTCCAGTCGTCCGTCGTGCAGTCGGCGGGCCAGGTCGCCGGTGCGGTACAGCCGCGCACCCGCGGGCCCGAACGGGTCGGGCACGAAGCGTTCCGCGGTCAACGCGGGCCTGCCGAGGTAGCCCCGGGCGAGGCCGGGGCCGCCGACGTGGATCTCGCCGGGGACGCCGACGGGGACAAGTCGCCCGTGGCCGTCGAGGAGGTGGACGCGCAGGTCGGTCAGATGTCGGCCGAGGACGCTGCGCGCGGGGTGGCGGAAGTCGTCGGCGTCGACACGGTGGAAGGTGCAGTGCACGGTGATCTCGGTCGGGCCGTACAGATTGACGAGCATCGGCTCGTCGATGCCCACCCGGTCGACCCACGGCTGCAGTTCGGCCGTATCGAGGCGTTCACCGCCGAAGACCACGGCCCGCAGCGCGAGCCGGTCGATGCGCTCGTCGCCATCGGCGGCCAGCGCGGCGAGCGGGCGGAACGCCGACGGGATCCGGCACACGACGGTCACCCGCTGCTCCACGAGCAGGTCGAGGAACTCCTCCGGTGACCGGCCGACCTCGGTCGGCACGATCACCACACGGCCGCCGTGCAGGAGCGCGCCCCACATCTCCCACACGGAGAAGTCGAAGGCGTACGAGTGGGCCTGCGTGCACACGTCGTCCCTGCCGAAGCGCATCTGCTCGGCGATGGCCGTGAACATGCGCAGGACGTTGGCGTGGCTGAGGCCGACGCCCTTCGGCCTGCCCGTCGAACCGGACGTGTAGATGACGTACATCAGGTCGTCCGGCGCACCGGCGGGTGCGGGCGCGGTGTCCGGGAGTGCCGCGAGGGCGGCCCGTTCCGTCTCGCCGTCCAGGAGCACCACGGGACCCCCGTGGATCCCGTCGAAGGTGGCGACGTGCTCGGTCCTGGTGATCAGCAGGGGCGCCCCCGCGTCGTCGAGTACGTACGCGAGACGGTCGACGGGATTCGTCGGGTCGAGCGGCAGGTACGCGGCCCCCGACTTGAGCACGCCGAGCAGGGTCGGCACGAGGTCGATGTCCCGTTCCAATGAGACGCCGACGAGGGTGCCGGGGCCCGCGCCGAGGCCGATCAGGTGGTGGGCGAGCCGGTTGGCCCGCTTGTCCAGTTCGGCGTACGTCAGGTGCCGGTCCCCCCAGGTGACGGCGACCGCGTCGGGGGTGGCTGCGACATGCGTGGCGAAGGCGTCGGGCACGCGGTGGTGGACCGGCTGCTCGACGGCGGTGTTCCAGTCGACGAGCAGCCGCGTCAGCTCCTCCTCCGGCAGGCAAGGGTCACCGGCGTCCCCGTGCGGGTCGGCGGCCATGGCCTCCAGGACCCGTCGGTACTGGTCCGCCAGGCGCCGCAGGGCTTCCCGGCCGAACACATGAGTACCCGCACCGAGAGTGACCCGGCCGCCCGACGCCACCACGCTGAGCTCGAACTCGTTCCCGCCGTCGCCGAGTCCGCCCTCGACATCGACGGCGTCGCGGTCGACCTGGTGGAAGTTCTGGTGGTCGAAGAGGGTGGTGATCAGCCGCTGGCTGTCGCCCGAGTCCCGCTGGATGGCGGGGAGCGGGTAGCGGCGGTGGGCCCAGATGTCCGTCTCCTGGGCGTAGACCCGCTCCACCAGCTCCAGCCAGCTGCCGGAGGGCCGAGAGGCCGGGAACGGCAGCGTGTTGAGGTGCATGCCGAGCACTCGCTCGGCATCCGGGGCCTCAAGACGACCGTGGTAGACGACACCCGTATGGAAGGCGTCTTCCGCCGTCACCGTCGACAGCACCTTCAGATGCGCCGCCAGCAACACACTCTTCAGCGACGTACGCGCACGGGCCGCCAGCTGACGGAGGCCCTCCTCCAGATCTGCGTACGGCGCCTGCGCCCAGTGGAAGCCCTCCGGGGCACCGTCGTCGTCGGCCCAGGTGGCCGGGAGATGCAGTGCGGTGTGGGTGCCGACGACGTTCTGCCAGAAGGCGCGGTCGTCGTCGCTCGCCAGGGAGGCGAGCTCGGCCGCGATGTAGTCGGCGTAGCGGACAGAGGGAGCCACGTACGTCGCGACCTCACCGCCCTCCATCAACTGCCTATAGGCATCGAGGAGTTCCATGAGCAACGTGTTGAGCGTCCAGCCCTCGGTCACCGCATGGCAGTGGCTGACCGTCAGCCGCCAGGCGTCATCCGACTCCACGTGCGCGCAGAACCGCATCAGCGGAGCAGTGGTCAGGTCGAAGCCGCGGGCCCGCTCGCGTGCCGCGTACCCCTCACCGGCGACGGCGACATCCCGCCCACGCAGATCCTCGATCTCCACGGTCAACTCGGCATCAGCGTGCACCACTTGAAGCGGCAGGGAGTAGCCGTCCAGATGCACGGATGTACGCAGGATGTCGTGGCGGGATACGACCACGTCCACCGCGCGCTGCAATGCCACCGCATCCAGCGGCCGCTCGTCCGGGATCCGGAACGAATTGATGTTGTGGTAGACATCCCGGCCCTCGCTCCGCGCGGCCAGCATCTCCACCACCATGCCGGTCTGGACCTGCGACAGCGGATACGCGTCCACGACATCCACCGGCAGGGCGAGCCGGTCCTCCGGGCTGACCAGCGCGAACGGCTCCACCGCCGCCGCCACATCGGCAGCCGACCGCCCCTGGACCACCACAGCGAGCGCGGCGATCGTGCGGTGCTCGAAGATCTCCCGTACGTCGATGTCGTACCCGGCGGCCCGCAACGCACCCGCCAGACGGACGGCCCGGATGGAGTCGCCGCCCACCTCGAAGAAGCTGTCCTCGACGCCGACCTCGGCCACATCGAGGACCTCGCCCCACACCGCCGCAAGACGCTCCTCGGCAGGCGTACGGGGTGCCACGCGGTGGGCGGTGGTGAAGGCGTCGCTGTCGGGCAGGGGCAGGGCACGGTGGTCGAGCTTGCCGTTGGTGGTCAGGGGAACGGCGTCGATGGGCACGAAGGCCGCCGGGACCATGTACTCCGGCAGGACGGATGCCAGGCGGTCGCGGAGTTCCGCGGCGGTCGGCGCGGGGCCGGCCGGGACGAGGTAGCCGGTGAGGACCTTGTGCCCGGGGGCGATCTCGGTGACGGTCACGACGGCGTCGCTCACCGCCGGGTGCTCGCGCAGTCGGCTCTCGATCTCGCCGAGCTCGAGCCGATAGCCGCGCACCTTGACCTGGTCGTCGATGCGGCCGAGGAAGTCCAGGGACCCGTCGGGCAGTCGGCGGGCCAGGTCGCCGGTGCGGTACAGCCGCGCACCCGCGGGCCCGAACGGGTCGGGCACGAAGCGTTCCGCGGTCAGCGCGGGCCTGCCGAGGTAGCCGCGGGCGACGGCCGGGCCGCCCACGTACAGCTCGCCGGGCACGCCGACCGGCACGAGGTGTCCGTGCGGGTCGAGGAGGTGGGCGCTCAGGTCGGACAGGGGGCGTCCGATGTCGCTGCGGCGGGGGTGGGCGAGGTCAGCGGCGCCGACACGGTGGTAGCAGGCGTGCATCGTGGTCTCGGTCGGCCCGTAGAGGTTGACCAGGACCGGCTCGTCGAGGCCCATCCGGTCCACCCACGGCCGCAGTTCGGCCGTCTCCAGTTTCTCGCCGCCGAAGCCGACCAGGCGCAGGGCGAGCCGGTCGAAGCGGGGGTCGCCGTCGCCGACCAGCGCGATGAGGGCGCGGAACGCCGTCGGGGTCTGCAGCAGCACGGTGACCCGTTCCTCGACGAGCAGGTCGAGGAACTCCTCCGGCGAGCGGACGACGTCCGGGGGCACGACCACCAGGCGGCCGCCGTGCAGCAGGGCGCTCCACATCTCCCAGACGGACACGTCGAACGCGTACGAGTGGGCCTGTGTCACGACGTCGGCGGCGCCGAACGCGAACTGCTCACGGGTCGCGAGGAACAGCCGTAGCACGTTGGCGTGGCTGACACCGACGCCCTTGGGCGTGCCGGTGGATCCAGAGGTGTAGATCACGTAGGCCAGGTCGTCGGGGTCGGTAAGGCCCTCGGGCGCGGTGGCCGGCAAGCCGCTCATGTCTTCCATGTCGACGAGGAGCAGCTCGCCCTCGAAGGCATCGGTCACCCGTTCCGCGAGGCCGTTCGCGCTGACCAGGATGCGGGCCCGCGCGTCGGTCAGGATGTGGACGAGGCGGTCGTCGGGGTTGTGCGGGTCGAGCGGCACATAGGCGGCGCCCGACTTCAGGACGCCGAGCAGGGTCGGCATCAGGTCGAGGTCGCGGTCCAGGAGGACGGCGACGACAGTGTCAGGTCCTGCGCCGAAGCTGCGCAGCCGGTGCGCGATCCGGTTGGCGCGCGCGTCCAGTTCGGCGTATGTCAGGTGCCGGACGCCGAAGGTGACGGCGGTGTGGTCGGGCGTGCGGGCGGCCTGGGCAGCGAACGCCTCGTGCACGCACTGCTCGACGGGCTGCCCGACCGGCTGCTCGACTTCGGTGTTCGTGCTGTTCCAGTCGACCATGAGCCGGTCGAGCTCGTCCTGGGCGAGGGGCACCACCGTGGCGTCCCCGTCCGGGTCGGCCGCCATCGCCTCCAGGACCCGCCGGTACAGCTCGCCGAGGCGGCGCAGCGCGTCCCGGCCGAGTACGTCGGTGGAGGTGCCGAGGTTGAACCGGCCGTTGCCGGAGACCACGCTCAGCGCGAACTCGTTCGGCGACGAGTTGAGTCCGGCGTCCATGTCCACGGCGTCGCGGTCGACCTGGTGGAAGTTCTGGTGCTCGAAGAGGGTGGTGATCAGCCGCTGGCTGTCGCCCAAGTCCCGCTGGATGGCGGGCAGGGGGTAGCGACGGTGCGCCCAGATGTCCGTCTCCTGGGCGTAGACCCGCTCCACCAGCCCCAGCCAGCTGCCGGAGGGCCGAGAGGCCGGGAACGGCAGCGTGTTGAGGTGCATGCCGAGCACTCGCTCGGCATCCGGGGCCTCAAGACGACCGTGGTAGACGACACCCGTATGGAAGGCGTCTTCCGCCGTCACCGTCGACAGCACCTTCAGATGCGCCGCCAGCAACACACTCTTCAGCGACGTACGCGCACGGGCCGCCAACCGCCCCAGGCCCTCCTCAAGATCGGCGAAGGGAACGTACACACGGTGGTGGTCACCGGCGTCGCCGTCCTCGTCGGCCCAGGTGTCGGGCATCGTCAGCGGTGCGTGCCCGCGCACCACGTCCTGCCAGAAGGCTCGGTCGTCGTCGCTCGCCAGGGAGTCGAGTTCGGCCGCGACGAAGTCGGCGTACCGCACGGCGGGCGCCACGAACGCGGCAGGTTCACGCCCCTCGCGCAGGTCGCGGTAGCAGTCGAGGATCTCCATGAGGAGGGAGTGATAGCTCCAGCCCTCGGTCGCCGCATGGCAGTGGCTCAATGTCAGCCGCCAGGCGCTGTCGGACTCCAGCTGGACGCCGATCCGCAGCAGCGGCGCGGAATCCAGGTCGAAGCCGGCGGCACGGTCGCCGTCCGCGTACGCCCGCCCGAGCTGCTGCTGTTCAACGGCGTCGAGCCCCCGCCAGTCGTGCACGGTCACGGGCAGGACGGCCGAGGCGTGGACGAGCTGCAACGGCTGGGAGTAGCCGGACAGATGCATCGACGTGCGCAGGATGTCGTGGCGTGCGACGACGGTGTCCACGGCTGCCCGGAAGGACTCCACCGAGAACGCGTGCTCGTCCGGGATTCGGAAGGACGTCAGGTTGTGGTACGTGTGCAGTTCACCGGCCCGGAGCAGCTCGACGAGCATGCCGGTCTGGATCTGCGACAGCGGATACGCGTCCACCACGTCCGTCGGCAGGGCGGCCCGGTCCTCCGCCGACACGAGCGCGAACGGCGCCACGGCGCGGATCAGTGAGGCACCCCCGCCCTGCCCGGACAACCGTGCGGCGAGCGCGGCGATCGTGCGGTGCTCGAAGATCTCCCGTACGTCGATGTCGTACCCGGCGGCCCGCAACGCCCCCACCAGACGGACGGCCCGGATGGAGTCGCCGCCCACCTCGAAGAAGCTGTCCTCGACGCCAACTTCGGCCACGTCGAGGACCTGGCCCCACACCGCCGCAAGGCGCTCCTCGGCAGGCGTCCGGGGTGCCACATGCCGGCCACCGGTGTAGGCGGTCTGGTCGGGGGCGGGCAGGGCACGGTGGTCGAGCTTGCCGTTGGTGGTCAGGGGAACGGCGTCGATGGGCACGAAGGCCGCCGGGACCATGTACTCCGGCAGGACCGGCGCGAGGTGCTCCCGCAGCGAGGCCGCGTCCGCTTCGCCGACGACGTACGCCACCAGGGTTTTCTCTCCGGTCTGGCTCTCACGGGCCACGACCACGGCATCCTTGACCGCCGAATGCTCACGCAACCGGTTCTCGATCTCACCCAGCTCGATCCGATAACCACGGATCTTGACCTGCTTGTCCAGACGGCCAAGCGACTCCAGACTCCCATCCGGACGCCGCAGCGCCAGGTCACCACTGCGATACAACCGCGAACCAGCCGCACCGAACGGGTCCGGCACAAACCGCTCGGCCGTCAGCTCCGGCCGCCCCAAATACCCACGCGACACCGCCGGACCCGAGACATAAATCTCCCCCGGAACCCCGATGGGCACCAACCGGCCCTGCACATCCAGGAGATGAATGGCGGTGTCCGTCAAGGGATACCCGACCGGGCTGAGTGCCGGATGGGCCAGGTCCTCGCCGGTGATCCGGTGGTAGGTCGAGTGAACCGTCGTCTCGGTGATCCCATACATGTTCACCAGCGCCGGACCCTCGACACCGACACGGTCGACCCAGGGCCGCAACTCACTCAGATCCAGCCGCTCACCCGCGAACACCACCGCACGCAAAGACAGTTGACCGATCCTCGGATCGCCCTCCCCCGCAAGCGCCGTCAGCGACCGAAACGCCGTCGGCGTCTGACACAAAATTGTCGCCCGCTCCCGGACCAACAGATCCAAGAACTCCTCCGGCGCCCGCGTCACCTGCGCCGGCACCACCACCAACGTGCCCCCGTGCAGCAGCGCACCCCACATCTCCCACACCGACACATCAAACGCATACGAGTGGAACAACGGCCACACATCACCCGCACCGAACCCAAAATGCCGCTCACTGCTGCTGAACAACCGCAGCACATTGGCATGACTGAGCCCAACACCCTTCGGCTTACCCGTCGAACCAGACGTATAGATCACATAGATCAGATCATCCGGCACACCCCCGGTCACCGGCGCCACCGACGGACACCCGTCGATCATCACCCTGTCGTCGTCATCGTCGATGACCACCAGCCGCCCGGCAAACGACGACAACCGATCCACCAGGCTGCGCTGCGTCACCAGAATCGGCGCCGCCGCATCATCCAGAATCGTCGCCAACCGCTCATCCGGATTCGCCGGATCCAACGGAAGATAAGCCGCACCCGACTTCAACACACCCAACAACGACGGGATCAGATCAACCCCCCGCTCCAACGAAAGCCCCACCAGGGCGCCAGGCTTCGCTCCCATGTCCCGCAGGTGATGCGCGAGCCGGTTCGCCCGTTCGTCCACTTCCGCGTATGTCAGGCGAACGTCCCCGCACACCACGGCCGTGCTCTCCGGCGTACGGGCGGCCTGCTCCGCGAACGCCTCGTGCACCCGTCGGCCGACCGGCACCTCGACCGCCGCACCGGCACCCCACTCACCCAGCAGACGCTCCCCCTCACCCTCCGGCAGATACACCGCACCCGCATCACCCAGCGGATCAGCAGCCATCGCCTCCAGAACCCGCCGATACATCGAGGCAAGGCGCCCCATGTTCTCGCGGCTCATGGTCTGGGTCGTCGAACCGAGGTTGATGTTGCCGCCGGCCGCGATCGCGCTCAGCGCGAACTCGTTACCGCCCGCGTCCTGGTTCGACGCCGTGTCGACGACATCGGTGTCGACCTGGTGGAAGTTCTGGTGGTCGAAGAGGGTGGTGATCAGCCGCTGGCTGTCGCCCGAGTCCCGCTGGATGGCGGGGAGCGGGTAGCGGCGGTGGGCCCAGATGCCCGCCTCCTGCGCGAACACCCGCTCGACGAAAGCCAGCCAGGTGCCCGAAGACGGCCGAGTCGCCGGGAACGGCAGGGTGTTGAGGTGCATGCCCAACACCCGCTCGGCATCCGGGGCCTCAAGACGACCGTGGTACACGACACCCGTATGGAAGGCGTCTTCCGCCGTCACCGTCGACAGCACCTTCAGATGCGCCGCCAGCAACACACTCTTCAGCGAGGCGCCAGCTCGTTCCGCAAGGTACTGGAGGCCTTCTTCGAGATCACCGAACGGGGCTTGGACCCAGTAGCGGTCGCTGCTGTCGCCGCTGGTGTCGGCCCAGGTGGCCGGGAGATGCAGTGCGGTGTGGGTGCCGACGACGTTCTGCCAGAAGGCGCGGTCGTCGTCGCTCGCCAGGGAGGCGAGCTCGGCCGCGATGTAGTCGGCGTAGCGGACAGAGGGAGCCACGTACGTCCCGACCTCACCGCCCTCCATCAACTGCCTATAGGCATCGAGGAGTTCCATGAGCAACGTGTTGAGCGTCCAGCCCTCGGTCACCGCATGGCAGTGGCTGACCGTCAGCCGCCAGGCGTCATCCGACTCCACGTGCGCGCAGAACCGCATCAGCGGAGCAGTGGTCAGGTCGAAGCCGCGGGCCCGCTCGCGTGCCGCGTACCCCTCACCGGCGACGGCGACATCCCGCCCACGCAGATCCTCGATCTCCACGGTCAACTCGGCATCAGCGTGCACCACTTGAAGCGGCAGGGAGTAGCCGTCCAGATGCACGGATGTACGCAGGATGTCGTGGCGGGATACGACCACGTCCACCGCGCGCTGCAATGCCACCGCATCCAGCGGCCGCTCGTCCGGGATCCGGAACGAGTTGATGTTGTGGTAGACATCCCGGCCCTCGCTCCGCGCGGCCAGCATCTCCACCACCATGCCGGTCTGGACCTGCGACAGCGGATACGCGTCCACGACATCCACCGGCAGGACGAGCCGGTCCTCGTCGTCGATGAGTGCAAAGGGGGCGACTGCCTCCGTCACTTCGGCGGCGGACCGCCCTTCGGTCAAAGCAGTCAGCGCGGCGATCGTGCGGTGCTCGAAGATCTCCCGTACGTCGATGTCGTACCCAGCGGCCCGCAACGCACCCACCAGGCGCACCACGCTGATCGAGTCGCCGCCCACCTCGAAGAAGCTGTCCTCGACGCCGACCTCGGCCACATCGAGGACCTGGCCCCACACCGCCGCAAGACGCTCCTCGGCAGGCGTCCGGGGTGCCACGTGCCGGCCACCGGTGTAGGCGGTCTGGTCGGGGGCGGGCAGGGCACGGTGGTCGAGCTTGCCGTTGGTGGTCAGGGGAACGGCGTCGATGGGCACGAAGGCCGCCGGGACCATGTACTCCGGCAGGACCGGCGCGAGGTGCTCCCGCAGCGAGGCCGCGTCCGCTTCGCCGACGACGTACGCCACCAGGGTTTTCTCTCCGGTCTGGCTCTCACGGGCCACGACCACGGCATCCTTGACCGCCGAATGCTCACGCAACCGGTTCTCGATCTCACCCAGCTCGATCCGATAACCACGGATCTTGACCTGCTTGTCCAGACGGCCAAGCGACTCCAGACTCCCATCCGGACGCCGCAGCGCCAGGTCCCCACTGCGATACAACCGCGAACCAGCCGCACCGAACGGGTCCGGCACAAACCGCTCGGCCGTCAGCTCCGGCCGCCCCAAATACCCACGCGACACCGCCGGACCCGAGACATAAATCTCCCCCGGAACCCCGATGGGCACCAACCGGCCCTGCACATCCAGGAGATGAATGGCGGTGTCCGTCAAGGGATACCCGACCGGACTGAGCGCCGGATGGGCCAGGTCCTCGCCGGTGATCCGGTGGTAGGTCGAGTGAACCGTCGTCTCGGTGATCCCATACATGTTCACCAGCGCCGGACCCTCGACACCCACACGGTCGACCCAGGGCCGCAACTCACTCAGATCCAGCCGCTCACCCGCGAACACCACCGCACGCAAAGACAGTTGACCGACCCTCGGATCGCCCTCCCCCGCAAGCGCCGTCAGCGACCGAAACGCCGTCGGCGTCTGACACAAAATTGTCGCCCGCTCCCGGACCAACAGATCCAAGAACTCCTCCGGCGACCGCGTCACCTGCGCCGGCACCACCACCAACGTGCCCCCGTGCAGCAACGCACCCCACATCTCCCACACCGACACATCAAACGCATACGAGTGGAACAACGGCCACACATCACCCGCACCGAACCCGAAATGCCGCTCACTGCTGCTGAACAACCGCAGCACATTGGCATGACTGAGCCCAACACCCTTCGGCTTACCCGTCGAACCAGACGTATAGATCACATAGATCAGATCATCCGGCACACCCCCGGTCACCGGCGCCACCGACGGACACCCCTCGATCATCACCCTGTCGTCGTCATCGTCGATGACCACCAGCTGCCCGGAGAAGGAAGACAACCGACCGACCAGGCTGCGCTGCGTCACCAGAATCGGCGCCGCCGCATCCTCCAGAATCGTCGCCAACCGCTCATCCGGATTCGCCGGATCCAACGGAAGATAAGCCGCACCCGACTTCAACACACCCAACAACGACGGGATCAGATCAACCCCCCGCTCCAACGAAAGCCCGACCAGAGTGTCGGGACCGGCGCCAAGGCCGACCAGGTGGTGGGCGATCTGATTGGCCCGAGCATCCACCTCGGCATACGTCAGACGGTCGTCGCCGCAGGTGACCGCGGTGTGATCGGGCGTACGGGCGGCCTGCTCGGCAAAGACCTCGTGCACCCGCCGGTCAACAGGCACCTCGACCGCCGCACCGGCACCCCACTCACCCAGCAGACGCTCCCCCTCACCCTCCGGCAGATACACCGCACCCGCATCACCCAGCGGATCAGCAGCCATCGCCTCCAGAACCCGCCGATACATCGAGGCGAGACGCCGTACGTTCTCGCGGCTGACGACGTCCGTGGTCGTACCGAGGTTGAAGTGACCACCAGATGCGATCGCACTCAGAGCGAACTCGTTGACGCCGTCGCCGAGGTTGGCCTCGACGTCGACCGCCGCGCTGTCGACCTGGTGGAAGTCCTGGTAGTCGAAAAGGATGGTGAGCAGACGGTCGGCGGCGCCCGAATCCCGCTGGATGGCGGGGAGCGGGTAGCGGCGGTGGGCCCAGATGCCCGCCTCCTGCGCGAACACCCGCTCGACGAAAGCCAGCCAGGTGCCCAAAGACGGCCGAGTCGCCGGGAACGGCAGGGTGTTGAGGTGCATGCCCAGGACACGCTCGGCATCCGGAGCCTCAAGACGACCGTGATACACGACACCCGTATGGAAGGCATCCTCCGCCGTCACCATCGACAGCACCTTCAGATGCGCCGCCAGCAACACACTCTTCAGCGAGGCACCAGCTCGTTCCGCAAGGCTTCGCAGACCCTGCTCCAGGTCCGCGAAGGGCACATGTGTCCAGTGCCGGTCGAACGAACTGCCGTACTCGTCAGCCCATTTCGCGGGCAGAGCTGTCGGTGCGGCATGGGCGACGACGTCGGACCAGAACGCGCGGGTCTCAGCAGACGCCAGGGCAGTGAGCTCGGCCGCGATGAAGTCGGCGTAGCGCACGGCGAGCGGAGCGGGATCGGCGGTGCCGTCGCCGTTCTGGAGGCGTCGGTAGGTGTCGAGCACCTCGGCCAGCAGAGAGTTCACGGTCCAGCCGTCGGTGACGGCGTGGCAGTGGCTGAGCGTCAGACGCCAGGCGGTGTCGGACTCCACGTGCACGGCGAAGCGCAGCAAAGGGGCGGCGGTCAGGTCGAACGGTTCGGATCGCTCGCGGGCCACGAACTCCCGGCCCAGCAGCTCCTGTTCCCCCGCGTCCATACCGCGCCAGTCGTGTGCGGTGACCGGCACGTCGGCGGTGGCGTGCACCAGCTGCAAGGGCTGCGAGTAGCCGGTCATGGCGATGGAGGTGCGCAAGATGTCGTGCCTCTGGACGACCGAGCGCACGGCCTCGCGCAGTGCGTCCGCCGCGTACGGACGCTCGTCGGGGATCCGGAACGAGTTGATGTTGTAGTACAAGCCGCTGTCCGGGCGGGCCAGCATCTCGACGAGCATGCCGGTCTGGATCCGCGACAGCGGATACGCGTCCACCACGTCCGCCGGCAGGGCGGAACGGTCCTCGTCGTCGATGAGCACGAAGGGGACGACTGCCTCCGTCAGCGAGGCGCCCGTGCTCTGCCCCTCCATCACGCGGGCGAGTTCGGCAACGGTCCGGTGTTCGAACACGTCCTGTACGCCGATGTCGTACCCCTCGGCGCGCAGCGCGCCGACGAGGCGGATGGCCCGGATGGAGTCGCCGCCGAGGTCGAAGAAGCTGTCCTCGACGCCGACGCGGTCAAGGCCGAGTATCTTGCGCCAGACTGCGGCGAGCCGCTCCTCGTCCGTGGTCCGCGGAGCGATGTGCCGACCGCTGGAGAAGGCGTCCTGGTCGGCGGCGGGCAGGGCGCGGTGGTCGATCTTGCCGCTGTTGGTCAACGGGATCGCGTCGATTGCCACGTACGCCGCCGGGACCATGTACTCCGGCAGCGCCTCGCCCAGGTGCTCCCGCAGCACGGCTGTTTCCGCCGTGCCGACGACGTACGCCACCAGGCTCTTGTCCCCGGCCTCGTCCGCACGCGCCACGACCACGGCATCCGCCACGGCAGGGTGTTC